>CAVQKS010000029.1:0-233991 GCA_963713155.1 uncultured Thermoleophilia bacterium | reverse complement strand
GGGCCAATCCCACATCGTTCGCGCGAACGATTTGTGCGAGGCTCGCGTTCTACCAGTGACGCACAGGCGGGACGCGCGAGTAGCCTGACGGTCGTGCCCAGGCGCCCCCAGCTTTTTGCCTTCGCAGCTCTCGCGGCCTTCGCATCGATCGGGAGCTCGAGCTCCCCGGCTGCGGTGCGCCGCGTCGAGCTGCTCGGCCGCTCGGTGCAGGCACGGCCGATCCGGGCCGTCGAGGTGGGCTCGCCGAACGGGACCCGCGTGCTCGTCGTCGGATGCGTCCACGGAAACGAGCCGGCGGGCATCGCAATCGCCGACGCGCTCGAGCAGCTGTCGCCGAAGGGCGTCGATCTCTGGATCGTCCCCGACCTCAACCCGGACGGTGCCGCGGCCGACACACGGGGCAACGCCCACGGTGTCGACCTGAACCGCAACTTCCCGTTTCGTTGGCGGCCGAGGACCGGTGTCTATGCATCCGGACCGCATCCACTATCGGAGCGAGAGGCACGCATTGCATATCGCCTCATCCGGCGTCTTCGTCCCAGGGTGACGGTCTGGTTCCACCAGCACCTCGATCTCGTGTCGGCTTCGGGCGGGAACCGGCGGGTCGAGAAGGTGTTCGCGCGCGTGTCGGGCCTGCCCTACCACCCGCTGCCGGCGCTCGGCGGGTCGGCGATCGACTGGCAGAACCGCGCGCTCCCCGGCACGACGGCGTTCGCCGCCGAATTGCCGATCGGCGCCGCGCCGCCGGCGGCGCTGTCGCGCTATGTGCGCGCCGTGCTCGCCGCGGCCAGGGCCGCGCGGTAGGCACTACCCACGTCGCTCGATCTCGATGCTGGCGAGCACGCCGTTTGCGGCGTCGAGCCGGTGGCCGCCCTCGCGCGCGGTCACCACGTACAGGCAGAACGCCCGGCCGCTCCACGAGAAGAAGCGCTGCACGCCTCGCTGCCCAGCGACTGGGCGCAGCAGGGTGTGCGGGCTGAGCTGGTCGGGTCGCAGCCTGCGCGGCGGCGGCCCGGAGAAGATCCCGGTGTCGAGCGGTCCCGTCACGCGGTACTCCGTCAGCGCCAGGAAGAGCCCGTCGCCCGGCATCTCCGCGGTTGTGCGCGAACCGAACTCTCCGTCGGCGTGGGGCAGACGGAAGCTCGCGAGGTGCACCGTCGGCTCACCGCCGTCGTGTTGGAAGGCATAGCCCTCCCAGGCAGGAGGTAGCTGCAGCGAGATCCCGTATGCCGCCAGGCTGCTCACAACGCGAGTGCGGCGGCAGACACGACGACGACGCCTGGGCGGCGACGCGACGAGCGCCGCCCCCCGCTCGCCCCGCGCGCAAGCGGCGATGGAACGACGTCAGCGACTGCGCCGTGTCGATTCGCGCAGTGGAGAGGACGGTGGCGCCGCGAACGAGCCCGAACGTCCCGCCGACAGCGAGCCCGGCTGCGACGCTGGGCGCGAGCGACTCCGCAGCCAGAGTGACGTAGACCGCCGGGGTGGCGACAATCGTCCCAGACCCGACACCGAGCTGCCCGCCGAACCCGGCTCCGTACACCCAGCCGCGATACCGGTGCAGCCAGCGCTCGTCGACCTGACGCCGATGCGTCGGCAGACCTGAGCCCGAACGGAGGGAGCTCGAGATACCGCCGCGGTCCCGGCGAGTGCGAGCAGGAGGTCGAGCCGTAGGCGGCCACCGACCGGCGGGAGCTCCGTCCGGCTGCGGCCAGCGCGGCGCCCACCGCCTCCTCCCGCGGCCGCCCCCCCGATCATCAGAGCCGAGACGGTGATCGGCCATCGCTGTCGCCTGCTCCGCTCGCCGAGCGGAGTGATGCTCGCGAGCATCGACTCCCCTCAGGGGGACCAGGTCGAGCGGAGCGCCGCGATCGATCGCGACGGCCAGCCCGACCACGAGCTCAGCCATCGGCGCTCCGCACGGGGTGCAGGCTCGGATGGCCGGGACCGATCCCGGCCGCCTCCAGCGCATCTTCGACGCGATGCCCGTTCTCGGCTGGTTCGCCCCCTCGGCCAGCGCGTCGACCAGGAGGCTCGCGACCCGCGGCCACGTCGTGCCCGAGCCCTCGCCGACGACTGCGCCGTTCTCGACGTGGACGAAGTACGGGCTGCCGGGAACGGAGTAGTCGTCCCACGCTCGGGACGACATGACGACGTCGACGATCTCCCTCGAGCGGCCGGAAGAGGCGCACGCGCTCCACCTCGGGGCTCTTGGTCACGATCACCAGTCGGGTCGAGCCCGGGAGCTCCGCGAGTCCTTCCGGTACCGAATCGATGAGCCGCCCACACGACGAGCAGCCGCTAAGAGGAACGCGAGCAGGAGGTTGCCGGACGCTGCGACCTGACGGGCCCCGCCGGACGGGGTCGCACCGGCGAGGTCAGGGGCGCGCCGCGAGCCCGTCGCCGACTCGGGCCGCGGGACGGCATGCGCGGGATCGACGTTCTCGAGCCTGCGCAGGATCTCGGCGTGGCTACGCAGCAGCGCAACCACGAACAGCGTGAGCACGGCGAGCAGCAGCGTCTCCGTCGCGACGATCGCGGTCACCAGGTGAACTCCTGTGCCGGCCCACCGAGGCACGGCGCCTCATGCCGGCACGTGCGGTTGTCCTGCTTGAACGTGGAGTTGCAGTTGAACGATGCGACCGACGCCGGGTGCTCGCAGACGATGACGCGGCAGACCACTTCGGTGACGTCGGGGATCTGCGTGTTGCACTGACCGTAACGGAACACGTTGCAGCCGACGCGGAACCTGTCGCAGTCACCGGTCGCGCAGCGGCATCCGCCCGGAATCGTGTGGCCCGGCAGTCGGTTGCAGTCGATGTAGTAGCGAACGCCGGCGTCGGCGCAGAGCTGCCTTCCCCGGTAGTCGGTGCACTTCCACCAGCCGCCGACGAAGGTGTAGGAGGGGCACATGTTGACCCCGTCGTTGATCGTGCAGCAGAACTCGGTCCAGCCGTCCGAGCACAGGCCGCCAAGGCATTGCGACGGCCGGACGATCGCCGCGAGCGCGGTCTGCGGCCGCATCAGGAAGCGGAGCGGGGCGACGACGAGCGCGGATCCGACGGTCGCGGTGCGGACCAGAAACCCGCGCCGCGACGATCGCTCTGCGAGGCGAGTCGAGAGGCTGTCGACGACGCGGTTCACGCGACGGGTCTCCGGTAGGCGCGGAGGGCCGGCGCGAGGAGCTCGAGCCCGGCCGCAAGCGCGTAGGCTGTCGTCGCCGCGCCGATGAAGACCGCCGTCCCGACGAACGGATGGCGGAATGCGTCGAGCGCGTCGGGGCGTACGAAGGCGCAACACGCCGCCAGCGCGACGTTCAGCGCTGCATGCAGGTACGTCGGAGACATTGCCGCCGAGCCCAAGCAACCGCACGAGCGCGTGCTTCCGCGGGCGAGTTGCACGACCACGAGTGCCGCGAACCCCAGGAAGAGAACGCAGGCAAGGAGTGCGCCGACCTCCGGTCGAGCGACCATCAGCACGGCGGCGGCGAGCTCCACCAGTGACACCGCGCGGACGCTCGATCTGGCCGCGGGAACATGCAGCTCGGCGAGCGCGTCAGCCGCCGGCCCCGGGTCGCGGAGCTTTGCCAGCGACGACACGACCAGGAGACCAGCGGCCGTGAGATATGCGGGGAGCAGCACGGCGTTCATGGCTGGACGGTGACGCTGACGGCGGTCGTCGCGCCGCGCTCCGAGGTTGTCGGTCACGGTGAGCGTGACCGTGTACGTGCCCGCGGCCGTGTAGGTGTGGGCCGGCGCCTGGCCTAGCGCCGGGTCGGACGTGTCGACGACGTCGGCCGTTCCAGCAGCCGGGTCGCCGAAGTCCCAGTGCCAGTGGACGATCGACCCGCCGTGGTCGGTCGACCGGTCGGCGAACGTGACCGGCATGCCCGCAACGACGGAGGTCGTGATGACGGCGGCGCGGGCGACCGGGCCCGGCGTGACAACAGTCGTGAACGTCCGCGACGAAGTCGGGCGACCGGACGCGCTGAGGTTGAACAGCCGGTAGCAGTAGCTCCCGGGTGCCGTGCCGAGACTCGTGTCGACCGCGTAGTGCAGCCCGGCATAGGCGGCTTTCGAATAGAGGAAGGTCGCGCCGGTGTTCCCGGCGGTGTCGGCGGCGACGGGGCAACGATCGACCGTCCGCAGCACCAGCGTCTGGCGAGCCGATCCCGGCGGCTCGCGCCAGTCGAGGCGTGGCTGCGGCCCGGCCGTGAACCGAACGTCGACGGCCGCCGGCGGCGCTGCGTACAACGCCCGTGCGCGTGATGCCGACACCGGGTCGACGAGCAGCGGCAGCCACGCGGGAGGCTGGTCGCGAGAGCAGCGGGCGGGGGTTGCGTATGTGCGTCCATCGCTCGAGCCCGTGCTGTTCATCAACGAGCAGCCACGATCGTCGTTCGTGAGCCCGAGAACGCGTCCGAGCTCGTGTGCCAGGAGCAGCGCGCGGACGACGGGCGGGCATGACCGGACGACGACGCGCGCGCCGGAGCGCTGGAACCCGATCGGGGCACTGCCTGCGATGCCGGAGAGACAGCGGCCGTCGGCGAAGACGATCTGGACCGACGACCGAGCACGTGGAGGGGAACGAAGCGAATGCCGAGGGCGAGCTTGTTCCACGCGGCCACCGCCGCCTGCACCGCTGCGTGGTAGCCGTGGGTGCCCGTCAGGTCGCGGTAGCCGATCGTCGTCTCCGGCCAGACGCGGGCTCGGGGAGCGGCCCCGGCAGCGCCGCCCATCGCTGCAGCCATGACGACCGCCAGCACAACAACGACCCCTGCGCGGGTGGACGACAGGACTGCCTCCATCAGCAACACCCATCTTCGCGACCGCGTCGGCCGTCCCACCGTCGCGCTTCGTCTCCGGTTCATCGCCAGTGGGCGGGTTCGGCTCGCTGGGAGCCGGTCGAAGTCCCGACCCGTTCTGAATCGTCGCTCGTCCCCCGGCGATCCGGCGTGGAGCGGTCACGGCCGGCTGATGATTCGTGCGACGTTTGGTCTTGTGCCGTCTGCGATCAACGGCTTGATCTTGCCCTTGCGCAGATAGCGGTCGAGGAATGCGATTGTCACGCGGTCGACCACGTCCGACCACCGGTCGTCGGTTGTGTACGGCGGGAGATGCCCTGCGCCGAGCAACCAGAGCAGGAATTTCGGCCTCCGCATGAGGCGAAAGTAGAAGGCAGTGACAGCAGGTTGATTCAGCGGATCGCTCGTTCCCTGCACCGCGAGCAGCGGCGGCGAACCACGGGGAGCCCCGGTGAAGCCCGGAAAGGGTGCGCCTGACAGGATGATCGCGGCGTCGATCCTGTGGTCGCGGAATCGCGGATCGTACGCCGCTGCGAGCGCGGCCTCGGCGCCGTCGGACTGGCCGGCGACGGCGATCTTTCGCGGATCGATCAGGCTCCGGAACGGGCTCGAGTGCCCGATGAGCCTTGAGACGACGTAGCGCAGGTCGCCCGGCTCGTGGACGAGGTCGGACTCGCTCGGGCCGCCGGGAGCATTGGCGCCCTCGACGGGAAAGGTCGGCGCGGCGACGATGTAGCCCGCGCGGGCCCACGCATCGAGAAGTCTCGTGTAGGCGTCGGGCGCCAGAGCGAATCCGTGCGCGAAGACGATCAACGGAAGCGGATGCGAGGCCCCGATCGGGTACCGGACGGACGTCGGCAACGTGCGTGGCGCGGTGACTCCGTTCTCGAAGTGCGCGACGCGCGAGTGGTCGACCAGTCGCAGCACACGAAGACGGACGACGGAGGGCGGCCTCGTGCTCTGGGCATGTGCGGCGAGCGTGAATGCGGCGGTGGCGGCGAGGAGGATCGCCGCCGCCGACGGCCTCCTCATTTGAACGGGACCGTCACCGGGCCGGCGAGGCGGCGATAAACGGCGAAGAAGTCGCGGTCGTCGGCGACCAGGTAGCGCGTCGACGGCTGTTGGTAGTTCGGGACGATCTTGGTCGGATCGAGCCCGTCCCGGTGTGTATACGTGATCAGCGTCGGCCACTCGGGGTTGATGTCGAGCTGCATCGCGCGGACGGCGCCGGCGCGCTGCAGGATCTGCGCGAGCGTGGTCACTGTCTGATAGTCGGCAGCGGCGTAGATCAGGTTGCCGTGCCGATCGATGCCCGCGCCGGTGCGCCACACGCGCACGGCGTTCCCGAGCGTGTAGCCCCACTGCGAGCTGTCATTGAGCGCAGGGTTGAGGCGGCCGTGGTCGACGATCAGCGGCAGGCTTTGGCGGGCGAAGGCGATCTGGCGGCCCGCGACGGGCCCGCCGGTCCATGTCGAATGTCGACGCGGCCGTCGCGGTAGGCGAGCATCGTCGCCAGCCCGTCCTTCAGCGGCTCGTACATCTGTCCGTCGATCGACGACCCGTTGTTGCCGTCGGTGTAGATGAACCCGCCGTTGAACGTGGCAAGCAGTCGCCAGCGCTCGTCCGTACGGAACCTCCATCGGCCCTCGGACCGGCGCGCTCGGCGGCTCGTACCGCCCGGGGTAGAACGCCACCGAGGTGCGCGAGTGGTCGAACCACGCGACGTAGGCGACGATGCGCGGGTAGTCGGTCTCGGTTCGGAACGTCGTCACCAGGACCGGCGGCCGCCCGCGCACGAGCGGTCCCGTGCCGCGCCAGACTCCCTCGCCGGGCAGCCGATGCGGGAAGACCGTCCTGATCCGCGGCGGCCAGAAGGCGACTCCTCGACGCGTCGCCGTCGACCTCGGTGCGGGCGGGGCGGTGAAGCCGATCGTCGGCAGCTTCGTCAGCTCCGGACCGCCCTTCGACGGTGCCTCCCACGTGTAGTAGTAGTGCTCGGCCTCGTCGACGAGCCAGTTGCCGTGATTGGCTCGCATCCATTCGACCGTCCGCGGCCAGAGCGGCAGGCTCGACGGCTTCGTCATCGTCGTCACATACGAGTAGACGACGGGTGTCAAGAGGATCAGGACGCCTAGGCCGGCCACCCGGCGAATGCGACGGCGCCTCCGCTTCCTGCGGCGCCGCTCCAGTCGTGCCGGACCGTCTTGGGAGGCGATCGAGTCCAGGACGGGAAAAAACGCTATTCAAGTTGCGTGAGGACTGCGTGAAGCGCAGCGATGCAGCAGGCGCCGGCCGTGGTTCGCGCCGTGACCGGTCTCGAGCGCCTGTTTCGACCTTCCGACACCGCTCCGCGAAGACGGTCAACTCATCCGCCAACCGATCTTGGGAGCGGCTAGATTTGGCTCTACGCGGGCGTAGCTCAGTTGGTAGAGCATCAGCTTCCCAAGCTGAGGGTCGTGGGTTCGAGCCCCATCGCCCGCTTCAAAGAAAGCGCCTAGCCTTCCGAACCGAGGATAGGTCCGTTTTGCCAGTGATCGAGCGTGCGTGCCGGTTGTGTGGCAACTCGGGAGGCCGCCCCGCCACGGACGGCCGCTTCGCCAGCTGTTGAAGCCGAGCCGCCTTACGTCAGCGGCGCGCCGAGGGCGAACGACGAGGCGCGCGGCGAGCACCAGGGCTAGCGTAAGGGGCGATCAGGGGCTGCCAGGCCGCACGGGAAACGGTGACCAACCAGACGCGCCAGGCGCAGAAGGCCGAGCTTCGAGAAACTTCGAAAATGGATCAGACATCGATCACCGCCGCCGGTGCGATCGACACGTTCTTGGTACTGCTGATCGGTATCGGGCCGAAGCTCGCACTGGTCCCGTTTTTGGAAATCACCGCTTCGTTAGACCCAGCCGTTAAGGAGCAAGTACAGCGAAAGATGCTCACCACCGCGGCGACGGTAGCCGTGATCCTCATGGTGCTGGGTGAGCTGCTGCGCATCTTGCTGCACTTCACGATCGGATCCCTGTCCATCGCCGGAGGCGTGATCTTGCTCGTGCTCGCGGTGTGGATGGTCCTTGCGCCTCCGGATGGGAGCAGCCACCGAACAGCCGGGGAAGACCCGATGCAGCTTGCGCAGTTCCCGCTGGCTGTGCCGTATCTACTCAACCCCGTCGGCATCGTCGGCCTGATCACGATCTCCGCCGAGGCAAAGTCGCTCAGCGTTTTCGCCGTGGAGTTCGGCATCTTGGCGTTCGTCCTGCTGCTGGATGTGGTCGTCTTCCGCTGGGCGAACCGGGTGAGCGAGAAGCTTGATCAAAACCGGATGCTGGTCACCGAAAAGGTCTTCGGCTTCCTAATCGCTGCGATTGCCGTGCAGCTAATCCTCGATGGCCTGGCCTCGGTCGGAGTCATCGAGCAAGTGCCGCACTAAGTCCTAGCTTGGCGTTGGTGGCTCAAAGCAGTCTGAGCCGTCGCCAGCCTCATGAAGGCGCCGAAGCTCCAGACGATCGGCCTGACGGGAATGAACCGGTTGTCACCGCCAGTGCGAGGCTCCGGGTTTAGGGAAGGCAGAAAGGGCGGGGCGGGCCAGCGGAGGCCACCCCCGGTCGCGTTGTCGGGTCCCATCGGGCGCTCGCCGGGCGTGTGGGTGCGGCCGATTGGCACGGAATTCTAAGCTCATCCCGTCGGGGTGAGGCGCAAGCTCATTCCCGAGGCCAGACTCGGCTGTGCGGGTAACTTGCCGCCACTCGAAAAAGAGGGAGGCCTCATGTGGTGGGGGATCGGAATCGGCGGTGTCTTGCTGTACCTCGTCGTGGCGTTCACGCTTGGCCTCATGACGCTTAGAAACGGGCATGGCTGGATGTTCTTCTTCGGGATCTTCTTTCCTATTCTCTGGATCTTCGGCGCATTCATGCGGCCGCCGGAACCGACAGCATCGACGTACTAGAAGCTCGCACTCTTGCGCACGTTGAGCATCGTTTCGTAACGAGAAGGGAGCAACAGCTGTGAGCAGTGAGGAAATGCTCGGGCCGGTCGACTATCTTGTCGTCGAGTTCGCGGCCGATAAAGCCAACTTCTCCGGCGAGATGGCGGCCGAGCTGGAGTCTCTGGTTGAGCGCGGTCTTGTTCGCGTACTCGATCTGGTGCTGCTCGTGAAGAACGAGGATGGGTCGGTGGAAGCCGCCGAGCTGTCGCATGCCGACGAGGCCACCGTAGGCAAGTTGCTATCGCTCGAGGGTGATCTGGCGATGCTGCTCGCCGCAGAAGACGTCGACAAGTTCGCTGAGATCATTGAGCCAGGCTCAATAGCCGCCGTGCTCGTCTACGAGAATCGCTGGGCTGCACCGTTTGCGTCCTCCGTGCGTCGGTCAGGCGGTCAGCTCGTCGCCAACGGTCGGATCCCGACGCAGGCGCTGCTCGCTGCGATTGAGTCCGAAGCCGTCGTGGAAGGAGTCTGAGATGCCGCTAGGACCTGGACGAGCGGGCCGGCGTGGTGTGATCGGCGGACCGGTGACGCGAACGGCGGCGGTTGTCGGCACCGCTGCGGTTGTCAAGCACGGTCACGACAGACGAGATGATCGCCGCGATGATCGTCGGGATCGGCGCGAAGATCGCAGAGACTGATCGAGGAACTCGTGCGAAGACGGCGAAGCCGCCACACGCGCCAGAAGCACCATTGCTTCTGCTGCCGCGTGGTGGGACGTGCCGACCCGGCATCCGGACTTGGATGTCGGGCGATGGGTTGTGGGGGGTTGCGCTAGCTCAATGTTGAGCGGCTTTCTCTTATTGGTACGCACCAGGTCGCGCCGACCGGCGCCTGTCTCCGAGCTTAGCTCCGGCTGCTGCACCAACGAGGCCGTGTGATGACGGCGGGTGGGCGGCTGCGCGTCCTGATCTTGGGCGGCGGTTTCGCCGGTGTGGGGGCTGCTCAGAACCTCGGGAAGGCCGACGCGGAGGTCGTGCTGGTCGACAAGCACGACTATCACACGTTCCAGCCGCTGCTCTACCAGCTTGCCACCGGTGTGCTGGAGACGACCGGCGTCGGACACTCGCTGCGCGACCTCGTCAACGACCAGGACAACGCCGCCGTGCACCAGACAAGCGTGACCGCGATCGACCTCGATGCGCGTGAGGTGCAGTTCGCGGAGATGGCACCGCTCGGCTACGACTATCTCGTCATCGGTCTCGGCGCCGAGGTGAACTTCTTCGGCGCCGAAGGCGCGGCCGAGTACGCCTTCCCGATGTACACCCTCCCGGACGCTGTCCGCCTCAAGGATCATCTGCTCGCACGCTGGGAAGCGGCGGACAAGGATCCGGGCCTGATCGACGAGGGTGCGCTCAACATCGTCGTCGTCGGAGGCGGACCGACGGGCGTCGAGTGCGCAGGCGCGCTGGCAGAGCTCTATCGCGCTGTGTTCGCCAAGGACTATCCCAACATCCCGCAGGACAAGGCGCGCATCGTGCTGGTCGAGGCGGGCCCGGAGGTCTTCTCGATGTTCAAGCCCGATATCCGCGCCTACACAAAGAAGGCGCTCGCGGAGCGCACCGTCGAGGTGTTGACCGGCGAGATCGTCACGACAGTCTCGCCGACGCGCGTGACGCTGAAGTCGGGCGCCGGGCTCGACGCGCACACGCTCGTCTGGGGCGCGGGCCTGCAGGGCAACCGGCTCGTCAAGTCGCTCGGGCTCGAGCTGGAGCGCGGTAACCGGATCGTGGTCGGGCCGGATCTGACGATCTCGGGGCACCCAGAGGTCTACGTGCTCGGGGACATTGCCGCGATCACCGACGAGAAGACGAAGCAGGTTCTGCCGCAGCTCGGCTCGGTCGCGCTGCAGTCTGGCGAGCACGCCGGCAAGACGATTGCGCGTCGGCTCGAGGGCAAGGAGTTCAAGCCGTTCAAGTACCGCGACAAGGGCACGATGGCGACCATCGGTCGGGGCGCAGCTGTCGTGCAGATGCTCGGCGGCAGGACGAGAAAGGGGAAGGCTGCGCAACTGGCGTGGGGGACCGTCCACCTCGCGCTCCTACCGACGAACGAGGACCGCGCACAAGCCGTCGTCGACTGGGCCGGTGCCGGGCTCACACATCAGCGCGCCGGCCGGATTACAGTTGGGACCGACTGAAAGCGTTTTTGTGACGCCCACGATGAACACATCCGGGTGCGGTCTGCGGCGATTGCGCGGAGTCAAGCGAGGTCGACTGTGCCTGACGCGAATCGAATCCACGAGTATCCTTGTGAGGATGAGTCGCGAGGGGATGCTGCAGGCACACACGACTCGCACACACGCTCGGGCCGGGCTCTAGTGCAGCGCCGCGCTCGGTCTGCGCAGGAACCAAAGGAAAGGAGCACGATGGCCATAGGACCCGTACAGCTAATCGTCCTGGGCTTCACCGAGCCTAACTTCCACGGCGAGATCATCGCGGAACTCGAACGGCTTCACGAGAGTGGCGCTGTTCGCGTGATCGACTCGCTCGTTGTGTACAAAGACGCCGATGGAGAGCTCGAGGTCCAGCATCTGAGCAACCTCTCGCGTGACGAGGCGATAGAGCTCGGAACGAAAATCGGCGCATTGATCGGCCTCGGCATCGAAGGCGAGGAGGGAATGGAGATCGGAGCCGAGGCAGGTGCACAGTCGGCCTCCAAAGAGGGCATCCACGTCTTCGACGAGGAAGAAGCCTGGGATGTCCTTGAAGAGATCCCGAACGACAGCGCGGCTGCGCTCGTTCTCATCGAGCACCACTGGGCGGTGCCGCTTCGCGACGCCGTCTTGCGCGCCGGCGGTTTCAGGATCTCAGACGGCTTCATCAGCCCGATCGATCTGGTCGCGATCGGATTGTTGTCCTCAGAGGACGTCGAGAAGCACACAGCTGAAAAGCAGGCCGCCGTGGCATCGGCCGGTTGACCGACCAACTCAAACTACGATCTAAAGGAGATCCGATGTTCGGGGCTCGTAGGGTTGCACGGCGAACCGCCCGTCGCACCGCACGTCGTCGTTGAATAGACGTCGTTCGGCGCTCCACGTCTCGTCCGCGCGCGGCGATCAAGAGAGCGCGCGGACGAGACGCCCGACGCCGACCGCTTCAGCCTTTCCGGGCTGGTCAGAGCAGCGCTCTGGCGTCGCCGATGCCCACCTCAACGTACGGGCGGCGACTCACTAAGTTTCGCTCGCGCGCGACGACTCGAACGCAGCTACGGCCGCCCGGACGGTGGTGAAGAACCGGCCCGCGCCGATACGCTTGGTGAGGCCGGTTTCATCGAAGATCTCGCGCTCCCGTCCCTTCAGGCGGGCGATGCAAAGGGTTACGCCGCGTACCTCGAGTTCGGCGTGTAGCTGCGCGAGTGCGTCGATCGCAGTCGCATCGAGGAACGTCCAGGCCTCCGCGTTCAACAACAACCAGCTCACGTCTTCGGTGGCATCGGCGAGTGTCAGCACGCGCCGGCGCAGATAGTCGGCGTTGACGAAGAACGGTGGGGCGTCGAAGCGGTAGACGAGCAGCCCGGGAACGGTTTGCGCGTTCTGGAACTGTTCGATGTCGTGGTAGCCGTCGACGTCCTCCACACGACCGAGCACGGCGTCGTGTGGGCGCGCCGAGCGGTAGAGGAAGACGCCGATCGAGAGCGAGATCGCGACGACGACGCCGCCGAGCACGCCGAAGACGAGCACACCGCCGAACGCGACGAGCGCGAGCCCGACTTCCGCGGGACGTACGTGTCGGAGGCGCCAGATCGAGCGAACATTGATCAACCCCGCAGCCGCGACAACGATGATCACTCCGAGCGCTGCCGTGGGCAACGGCTCGATCAGCGGCATCGCGAAGACGAGAAAGAGACCGACCACGGCGGCCGCGACGACGACCGCAGCCTGCGATTTGGCTCCGCTCGAGTCGTTGACCGCCGAGCGGGAGTTGGAGGAGGAGACCGGGAACGCGCTGGTGAGCCCGCCCATGAGGTTCGCGGCGCCGAGCGCGTTCAGTTCGCGGTTGGCGTCGATTTCGTACCCGTTCTTGCTCGCGAATGTGCGCACCGTCGCGACCAGGTCGGCGAAGGCGACGAGTGCAAACGCCCCCGCCGGAAGCAACAGATCGACGACGTCGTCTGCTCCGACGTGCGGCAGCGCGAAAGGCGGCAGGCCGCCGTTTACGTGCCCGACGTCGCTGATCCCCTTGGCATCGAGATCGACGACGGCCGCGACCACAAGCGCGACGACGAGCACGACGAGGGAGGGGGGTATCGCGGGAAGGAACCGTTTGACCACGACGGCAGTGGCCAGGAGGCCCGCGCTCAGCACCACGGTCGGCCCGTTCGCTTCGCCAAGCTTCGGAACGACTTCCCCGAGAATGGCGAAGAAGTCGCGTGCGCCGACCTTGATCCCCAGGAGCTTGCCGAGCTGGGAGGCGATCACGATCAGCGCGACCCCGTTGATGTACCCCAGCAGCACCGGCTTGCCGAAGAAGTCGGCGACAAACCCCAACCGAAGCAAGCCCGCGACGAAGAGCAAGGCGCCCATCGCCAGCGCCAACGCCGACGCCAGCGCGACATAACGCGCTGGGTCAACCTTCCCCCCGACCATCGCCATCGGCCCTACCGTTACCGCCGTCAGGGCGGCGAGGGTCGAGTCTGGCCCGATCACGTGCTGCCGCGAAGTGCAGAGCAACCCGTACACCGCAAGTGGGAGAAACGTTCCGTAAAGCCCGTAGACGACGGGCAGTCCGGCCAGCTCCGCCATCGCCAGCGACGAAGGGACGGCAACAGCCCCGACCGTCACTCCCGCTACGAGGTCCGAGCGTAGGAACGAACGCGGGTAATGCAGCAATGTCGCCAGTCCCGGCGCGACCCGATTCAGCGACCACCGGTCGGGGATCGTGGTGGACAGGTCGTGCTCCGGTGTGTCAGCGCCTGTCACGCTTCTGGACCTCCGACCCGAGACGCTCGACCGTACCCAGCTCTACGAGTCCGACGCGAGGCTGTCCTCGCCGAGCACCACCCGAGTTCCCGCCTCTGCCGACAGAGGCTAACGCCTCGCCGCGACCGGCCGAGCGCCGATCATCACCCCGACGGGACGATGCGCGACTCTCGAGGCTGCGGTCCACTCTCCCGGGACGGTGCAACGCTACGAGCGGACCCTGCGCAGGCTTGCGATTCGAGACGACGCATACCTCGACGGTTTGCTGGGTGACGGAAGAATGAATCTCCGAGCCTCGACGCTCGACGCAAAGACGCACGCGCTCGTCGGCGTCGCGGCCCTGGTCGCCCTCGACGCTTCCCTTCCCTCGTACCTCCAAGCGACCGACTCCGCCCGCAGGTGTGGCGCCTCCGACGAAGAGATCGTGGGAGTGTTGATCGCCGTGCTGCCGGCCGTCGGCGTGACGCGGGTGGTCTCGGCGTCCCCCAAGCTCGGCCTCGCACTCGGTTACGACGTTTCCGCCGCACTCGAGCAACGTTGAGCGAGCGAGGCTCAGAAGAGCCCGACGAGACCGCGGACGATCAGAAACACGCCCAGGCCGACGAGGAAGCCGGTTGCGAGCCGGTTCGCGTTGCGATCGAGCCACGTGTTGAACGCAACGGTCCGTTCAGCGGCCTGTTCCGGCGCGACGGAAAACCCGATCAACGGGAGCTCGATGAACGAGAACATGATCAGGTAGAACCCGATGACGACGGCGACGGTCGCCGCCGCTGAGTATCCGAGCTGGGCGATGTCCTTCATCGCCACCAGAGCGGAAAACCCCGGGATCGCGCACAGCAAGATGCCGGCGACGAATGCATACGGTGCGCCTCGGTCGAGTGCGCGGTTCAGCCGGTTCGGCTTTTGCTTCTCGGGGCCTCCGTCGTCCGGAACCTCCTCACTCTTGACGAGGAGCTGCTTCCGGCGGACAACCGCCGCGGCAAGCAGCGAGAGAGCGCCGAAGACGAGATAGACGACCGGATCGAGGGAGGAGCTCGACGTCGAGTCGACCGACGCACCCTGGAGCGAGAAGACGATGACGAGGCCGACGGTGATCGCCGACAGCAGGCCACCCGCGAGGAAGCTCCCCAGCAAGAGCTGTGGGTGGGGGGCTCGAAGCGCGACCAGGACGACTGCCAGCAGCGCTGGGAAGAACATCGCCACCAGCGCCAGCAGGAGAATCTCGAGCAGGTCACCCATGTCGAGGCGCTCCGAGATGGGAGGTTCCGGCCGGACCCGCCTCGCTGCAAGTCAACTCGACGACGACGGTGAGCAGTTCACGGACGACGCCGTCGACTGCGCGGCAGACGCGAGCGCCTGAGCCGACGACGAGACGCTCGAGACCGCGTCGGACGCCGACGACGCGCTCGGCACGTTCTTGACGGCCGACTCGAAGTCGTTCCAGGCGCTGTCCAACGATCCGGTCGGTGCATTCTGCACGGCCCCCGCGTCGTTCTGGACGGTGGTCCAGTCGTTCTGGACGGCGCTGACGGCCGACTGATATTCGCTTGTCGTTGCGGTCTGCGGATCGAGGCTCGTCAGGCTCTTCACCGAGCCTTCGAGCGTCGAGAGACTCGCGCACAGGCTCGAAACCGCCTCGGTCTTCGACGGCTGGTTGCGCGTTCCGAGCACTCCGATCAGGACTGCGAGCGCGACACCAGCGGCGACGAGAATGACGACGATCCACCAGGTCCTGCTCATGTGTCGCCCCTGACGGGACTCGCTGCAAGGCCGTACACGACCAGTACGCCGACGACGATCGCGGTCGCCCCGTACCACGGCGCGAGGTTGATCACCGCGAAGCCCTGAACGATCACCAGCACCCCGGCGATGTAACCGAAGACCCGTCCGAAGCCGCCTCCGGCGAGCACCGAGAGGCCCGCGATGATCGCGAGTGCCGCGACGACGAGATCCCAGACGCCCCACGCCCAGTTGTGCGAGCTGAAGAGGCCGTTCGTCAGGTTGTTGATCTTGTAGCTGTTCGCGAAGTACGCGATCGCCGAGATGATCCGAAAGAACCCGATCGCGAAGAGCACGACGGCGGCGAATTCGATCCACCCGGACGGCCGGTCTTCGGCCACCTGCATCGACATGTCTCCTCCGTTCATGTTGATTTGCCTACTCGCGTCGAGCTGCGCCGGCGCTCACAGACCGGTCTCCGCCTTGACTCGGCCCGACTCGACCGCCCGCTTCAGTGCGGCGTAGTCACGCTCGTTCTGGTCGGCGTACGTCTCCGCGAAGGCGGCGAGCGCCTCGTCGAACACGTCGCTCTTGCCGATGTAGCTCGCGATTGCGATCGCATCGCCCGATCGGGCATGAGCCTTCGCGAGCGTGCCGCCGCAGAGCTGCCCGTAAGCCGCCATCGCGTCCGGCTGCATGACGTCCACGATCGCCGATCCCTTCGCATCCCAGAGCTGGCGGATGTAGAAGTCGCGCTCGACTCCGTCGAGCCCGGTCGTGTGGATCCAGCCGAGCATGATGTCGCTTGCTGCTTGCATCAGCCGCTGCCCCTCGACCACCCGCTGGCCGTGGTTTGCGAACTCGCTCTTTCCGAGGAAAGGCTCGAGAACCGACGGCTCCGCCTCCTTCGCCTGCAAGAACAGGGGGTCCTGGTCGTCGCGGCCGAGCATCAACACGATCCACGCCCGCGTGCCGACGCTGCCCACGCCGACGACCTTGCGTGCTGCGTCGACGAGCCGGAACCGCTCGATGAGCTTGCGCCGGTCGCCCTGAAGGGTGCGCCGGTACTTCCGGACCAGCTCACGGAGCGCCTCCAGCGCCGCTTCCTCTTGTCCCGGCGGCGCAAGCTCTGCGATCGGGACGACCAGCGGCGGGTTGCTCACGATCCGCGGCTCGCCGTCGATAGGCGCGGTGAGCTTACCGAACGCCGCGAGACTGTCCTTCGCCCGCGTTTTCGCCAGATTCTTGTCCAGTCGCTTCCTCTGCTCCGCCGACCCCTGCGCCCTGAACTGCTTCACGATCTCCTCGATGTCGATGCGCGCGTACCAGAAGTCCATGTTCCGCATCGCGGCGTACTCATGGATCGCATGCTTGTAGGCCGCCGCCACGACTCCGTTGATTCGAGCGCGCGTCTTGTCGTCGAAGCCCCTGTCCCGTCCCGCGACCGCGAAGCTCGCGACGAGACGCTTGACGTCCCATTCGAATGGACCGGGGAAGCGTCTCGTCGAAGTCGTTGACGCTAAAAACGAGCCGGCGGTCGGGCGCCGCGAAGGCCCCGAAGTTCGAGAGATGAGCGTCGCCGCACAGTTGCGCGTGCAAACCGGTCCTCGGTCCGACGGACAGGTCGGAGGCCATCAGGTACGCCGCGCCGCGATAGAACGTGAACGGAGAGACGAGCATGCGTCCGTAGCGGATCGGGACGAGGTCTGGGACGCGCGTCGCTGCCTGTTCTTCGAGCAGATCCACCGGGTCGGGGCGATTCGGTGCCGGCTCCCAGTCCGCATGAGCACGTCTGGGCACCTCGGCGCGAGCTGCTTTCCCCCGGGCCGCGCGTTCGGCGGGTGTGAAGTGCTCGACCTTGCGAACCTGACCCGAACGGCTCGCCGGCTCGGCTTGAGTGGTGCTCATCGATCACCTCTGGCTTCGTCGGTCATCTCGCTCGCGAGATCTTGCAGTCAGGCGCTCGTGGAGCCATCGTCCAGATCGGATGAATCGGCTGCTCCGGTTGCCCTTCGCGCAGTTCATCCTGATCGGACGATGGATTCACGGATCCGGTGACGCACGATTGACCCTCAGCAATCCGCTCGAGGAGAGGAACGATGAGCCAGGTTGGGACTTCCGAGGAAGCCGCCGAACAGCACCTCGAGATCGAGTCGCTGTTCGTCCAGATGGCCCGCGGCCTTTCGGCAACGGCTGACACCATCACGCTCAAGTCCGTGTCGCCCTCGACGCTCTCTACTCCGCCGACCGGCCTCAATGCGACGTCGGGCACATCAATCGGCGCCGCTTCTAGCCTCAGCGCGACGCTGCCCCGGCAGCCCGCTAAACCGTCGACGTCAGGAGGAGATCATGTGGTGGGGAATCGGGATCGGCGCGGCGCTTCTTTACTTCGTCCTCATGTTCACGCTCGGGCTAATGACGCTCAGGAAGGGCCACTGGGTGATGTTCGTCTTCGGGATCGTGTTCCCGCTCTTCTGGCTGATCGGCGCCCTGATCCCGCCGGTCGACGCCCAGACCGCGTAGCAGCAGACTGTCGATCTGCGGTCACCGGCCGAACACCTGCAACGGTCCGCTCGTGGTGGCCGACCACGATGCATGGTGTTTTTACACGCGCGATGTCATGGCGGCACGCTTGAGGCGACCGCGGATGCGATTGGATACTCGCGTGCAGGCCCCCCGCCATGTCCACGCACCCATACGGACAACTGCTCGAGCTCCCACCGCGCCGACCGGCTGCGCTGGACGTCGTCCAGGGAAAGCTTCGGGTGCCTCACTTGCGGACGGGAAGCGTCCGGCGAACGGCGCTGGTCAACCGGCTGCGCGGCGCCCGCACGTTTCCGGTCGTGTCGATCGTCGCTCCGGCCGGTTACGGCAAGACAACCCTGCTCGCACAGTGGGTCGAACGGGACGAGCGTCCGTGTGCGTGGGTCTCGCTCGACCGCCGCGACGACGATCCGAAACGCTTCCTGCTCCATCTGGCGGCGGCGATCGACGCGATCGCACCGCTCGGCGAAGCGGTCCTCGACGCGCTGCATACGAGCGCGGCCTCGATCTGGAAGACGCTCGTCCCGAGGTTTAGCGACGCCCTCATCTCGATGGCCGAGCCCACGATCATCGTCCTCGACGACATCGACCGCATCTCCTCGTACCCAACGCTCGAGATCGTCTCGGCGCTCGCGCACCAACTCCCCGGTGAGTCCACGCTTGCGCTGGCCGGGCGAACAGAGGCCGGCGTGCGGGTCAGCACGCTTCGAGCGGACGGTCTCGTGCTCGAGATCGGAGCAGACCTCCTCTCGATGAACCGGCGCGAGGGAAGGCTTCTCCTCGAGGCGAGCGGCGTCGATCTTCCGGAGCCTGAGCTAACGATGCTGCTCGATCGAGCGGAAGGCTGGCCCGCCGGTCTCTATCTCGCCGCACGCGCGATCAAGGATCGAGCGGCCGGAGAAGAGACGCAATTCTCGGGCGCGGATCGCACCGTCGCCGACTATCTGCGGGCGGAGTACGGGCAGAGGCTCTCCGGCGAGCGGCTCGAGTTTCTGCGGCGGACGTCGATCCTCGACTCCCTGTGCGGCCCGCTGTGCGATGCCCTGCTCGAGCGCAACGACTCTGCGTACGTGCTCGAGGCGATCGAGCGTGAGGACTTCTTCCTCGTCCCGCTCGACCGGCGCCGCGACTGGTTCCGCTACCGGCACCTCTTCCGCGAATTCCTTCTTCACGATCTCGAACAACATGATCCCGGTGAGCTCGCAGGGCTCAACGCGCGCGCTGCAGCCTGGTACGAAGAGCGTGGCGACCTCGCGGCGGCCGTCTCGCATCTGATCGATGCGAACAGCCCGGAGCGAGCCGCGCAGATCGCCTGCATGCTCGTGCCCGAGGCATGTGACGCCGACCGCCTGGCCGAAGCCGAAGGCGTGATCGCAGCGTTCGACGGCGTTCGGCACATGCGCGATCCAGAGGTGACGGCCCTCGACGCCTGGCTGCACCTCCTTCGTGGACGCGAAACGGAAGCTGCGCGGCTGGTCGCGATCGCCGCGCGGGACGCAATCGCCTGGGCGTCCTTGGCGAGGACCTCTGGCGCAGACGGGGTCATCGCCCTCGTCCGGGCGGCGCTCTGCCTCGAAACCGTCGGGCAGATGCTCGTCGACGCGCGCAATGCAACCGATCGACTCCCGCCGGGCTCGCGGCTCGCTGCCGTCGCGCGGATGCTCGAGGGCGTTGCGCAGGCTCTCGCCGGCGACTTCGACCTTGCCGACGCGACCCTGAGGCGCGCCGCGCAGGAAGCGATCGCGGCCGGTGCTTCCGGGGCCCTCGTGACCGCGATCGCCCAGCGCGCGTTGATCGCCGCGGACCGGGGGGACGATGCGACGGCCTCGGCGCTGACGACCGAGGCGGGCGGCGCCGCGCGTCTCGGCGGCGTGGGGATCGGCAACGGCGTCCTCGAGCTGGCCGTGTCCGCCCGTGAGCTCCTGCGCCGGAGCTCATGGCAGCAGGCCGTCGCCGAGCTCGAGACGGCCGAGGCCGCCTTCCTGGAAGCCGCTCCTGCGCCCGGCTGGCTCGCCGTGCAGGCGGCGCTGGAGATCGCGCGGGTACGGATAGCGCTTCACGACCTCGCAGCCGCCGGCAAGGCACTCGACGACGCCGACAGAATCCTCGACCGGTATCCGCAACTGTCGACGCTCCGCGCTCGCGCTGCCGAGGTGAGAGCGCTCGTGTCATCGGACGATGAGAGGCAAGGCGGGCTCACGAGAGCCGAGCTCCGACTCCTCCCGCTGCTTGCCACGCACCTCTCCTTCCGAGAGATCGGCGCCCGTCTCTACGTGTCCCGGAACACGATCAAGACACAGGCGATCTCTGTCTACCGGAAACTTGGAGTGTCGAGCCGCAGCGAGGCGATCGAGCGGGCGAACGAGATCGGTCTCCTTGCCGGGCGCATTGCACCTCAGCTGTCCTCATGCGTCGTCCCAGCCGGCCCTCGGGTGCAAGCCCCGGGCAGGTAGCGCGAAGGCTTTAGGGTAGCTCGGCCGGTGAGTACTGCGTCTGCGCCTCTTGATCCTGCTGCCTTGATGCGCAGCCGGGACTACCGCGTGCTGCTGGTGCTCGCCGCACTCGTGGGTCTGCTCGTATCGGCCGCGTCGTGGTGCTTTCTCGAGGGCGTGCACGAGGTGCAGGTGTGGGTGTACGAGAACCTGCCGAGGGAGCTCGGCTATCACGCCGTCCCGGTCTGGTGGCCGCTTCCCTGGGTCGCGTTGGCGGGGTTGCTGACCGCGTTCGCGGTTCGGCGGCTGCCAGGGCATGGAGGTCATGTCCCCGCGGAGGGGCTCAAGACGGGCGGCGCCGCCCACTCGTCCGATCGACCTGCCGGGGGTACTTCTCGCGGCCTTTGCGACGCTCGGTCTGGGACTGGTGCTCGGCCCGGAGGGGCCGCTGATCGCGGTCGGCCTCGGGTTGGGGACGATCGCGATGCGTCTGGTCAAGCGTGACGCGCCCGAGCAGGCGGTGGGCCTGATGGCGGCCGCGGGGAGCTTCGCGGCCGTCTCGTCGATCTTCGGCTCGCCCGTCGTCGGCGCGGTGCTGGTGATCGAGGCGTCGGGGCTCGGCGGAGCCACCTTGCCGTTGGTTCTCCTGCCCGGCCTCCTGGCTGCCGGGGTCGGCTCGCTCGTCTTCATCGGGCTCGGGTCACTGTCGGGCTTGAGTACGGCCGCCTGGTCGTTGAGCCCGTTCCCGCTGCCAAGTTTCGGAGGCCCGGGCTGGGGCGACTTCGGCTGGACGATCGTGCTGGCGGTCGCCGCCGCCGTCACGGTGTTCGCGATCATGGAGCTCGCCCGCTGGGCGAAGCGAGTCGTGGACCTGCACCCATTTCCGCTCACGATCGCCGCCGGTCTTGCGGTCGGTGGTCTCGCGATCGCCTTCGCCGAGACGACGACCGGCCAGTCGCCGGACGCGGTGCTCTTCTCGGGCGAGGACGCCTTCGGATCGCTCTTCGGCGCAGGCGGCGACCGTCTCCCTGTCGACGCTCGCGTTGCTGCTCCTGTTCAAAGGGCTTGCCTGGTCGATCTCGCTGGGCAACTTTCGTGGCGGCCCGACCTTCCCGGCGATCTTCCTCGGCGTGGCCGCCGGCCTTATGGCGGCGCACCTCCCCGGCTACGCCGAGACCCAGGCGGTGGCCGCACTGGTCGGCGCGGGGTGCGTCTCCGTCCTCCGGCTGCCGCTCTCCTCGGTGATGATCGCCTCGCTACTCTGCATCAAGGCCGGGCTCGCGGTAGCACCGCTGATTGTCGTCGCCGTCGTCGTCGCCTACCTCGCGAGCGAGGCACTGACCGCATTTGTCGACAGTCGAGTCGGCGCTGCACCTGAAGGAAGCCTGAGCCCCTCGGCCAACGTCTCTACGACCACCTGATCGCGACCGTGCGCGTCCGCCGGTTCATGCAATCAGGATGACGACGCTCCCCACCTGACCTGGTTGGATAAGCCATCCCGCGCACCGCCGCGACCTGCACAGCGCGGAGCCAAGAGAGCCGCGATAGCCGTTGAACACGCCGCGTCGTCTGTCGGACGCTGGAAAGAAGGTCCGGAAGGTTCTCGGCCGAACCCGGTTGAGCGGCGCTTGACGAAGTTCCTACGCGAACCACCGAAGCTGCGAACGGCGGCAAGCGTCATCGTCGTTGCAACGCTCGTGATCGTCGTCGGTGCAGGCGTCCTGTTCCGCCTTCTCGATCACAAGGAATACCCGAACGTCTGGACGGGGATGTGGTTTGCGCTCGAGACCGTAACCACCGTGGGGTACGGCGACCTCACGCCGAAAGATCCGGCGGGAAGGCTGGTCGCCGCGCTCGTCATGCTCGATGGCATCGCCTTCCTCGCGATCGTCACGGCCGCGATCACCTCCACGTTCGTGGCTCGTGCCGCGCGCGAGCGCCTCGCGTACGCCGAGGAAACCCATGTCGCGGACGAAAGCCGAATCGACGCTCGTCTGGACGACCTCGCGCATCAACTCAACCGGCTCGAGTCGATGATCTCGGGTCTCGCTGATCGTGAGGCTTAGGACGGAGGCCCGGGAAGGCCGAGAAGTTGCGCCAGGGAGATGACGAGGAGCACCGCTGCGACGCCGATCAGCGCGAGGCGAGCGGAGCGGACGGGGAACCGGCTACCGATCCCCACAGGATTCTTCGCGGGCGAAGGCATCACCGAAACGAGATGATCCCGCGGAACCTCGCGAGCCCCGGAAGGCGGGACCCGGAGAAAACCGCGCATGGCCCTGGCCCCGAAGTTGGTAGTAGATTCTGTGCCAGCAGAGAGGGGGTCGGCTCATGTCGACGATCGCGGTGAATCCGGAGGTACGCCGGAACACGTTCGCTCTTGCGGCGTCCCTGGAGCGGCCTCGTGTGATGGCTTCCGTGGGCGTTTCGGCCCTGCTCGTAGCGGTGGGCGGGGGGCTGCTCCTCGCGACGAGCGACCACCTGGCTGCACCCGATCGCGTACGGCCTGGAGGTCGCAGTCCTCGTCGTGTTGACGGTTGCGGCCGGGCTCTACTGGGTCATTCACCGGCCAGGCAATCGCATCGCTCTCGTCTTGCTGGCGTATGCGGCCACCACGGCAGTGATCTCGTTGGAAGGATTCGGCAATCCGCTGCTGCACAGCATCGGTGTGCTCTTCGAGATGCCGGCGTTCCTCCTCTCGTACTACCTCATCCTCGCCTTCCCGGAGGGGCGGCTTGTCGGCACTCTGGAGCGGGTCCTTTTCGTCGCCCTGGCATGGACCGGGCTCGCCTCGTTCCTGCCGTGGTTCTTCTTCTCGCCGGTGGTCTCCGGCGGTTCCCCACAGGCCGGCTGCACCGAGCTGTCCGAGCAACGCATTGATGATCGCCGACAAGCCGGCGATCGCGAGCGGCTTCGGTAGGTCGGAGGACTTCTTCGCCCTGGTCGTCGAAACGGCGATCGCTGCAGGCTTGCTCTATCAGCTCGCACGATCGTCGCGTCCTCGGAGGCGGTCGCTGGTTCCCGTGTACGTGCCTGCGTTGCTGCTGACGATTCCCCTGGCCGTCTTCCGGGCCGAGACGGTGGGGCTGCATCACGCTCGGCTCGAAATCGTTCAACACCCTCGGCTGGGTCGTGACCGCAGGCCGGATCTCGCTGTCGCTCGGCTTCCTCGTGTCGATTTGGCTGGCGATGCTCTTCGCCGGCGTGGCCCTGAAGACGATCATGCGACGGCTCGGGCAGGAGCGAGGACGCCGCCCACCTGCGAGAGCTCGTCGCCGAGGCGCTCGACGACCCGCCGCTCGAGCTCGAGCTCGAGGTCTCACCGGGAAGCGGGCTCTTCGTCGACTCGCGAGGTCATGCAGTCGATCGGGCGGCACCGCGTCCCCGGACGCGCGGTCACCGCCCTTCGGCGCCACGACGAGACGGTCGCCTACATCGTGCACGACCCGGCGCTCGACACCGACCCCGAGCTCGTTCAAGCCGCAGGTCAAGCAGTCGTGCTCGCGCTCGAAAGCGGACGGCTCGAATCCGAGCTCCGGTCGAGGACCGCCGAACTGCAATCCTCGCGGGCGCGGATCGTCGAAACCGCAGAACGCGAGCGACTTCGTCTCGAACGCGATCTCCACGACGGGGCCCAGCAGCGACTCATGGCGATTCAAATCAAGCTCGCTCTCGCGCAGGACCTTCCCGCAGGTGACGGTCTCGCCGAGCAACTCCAGGAGGTCCAGGCGGATGCGGCCGCGGCAGTCGAAGAGCTCCGAACTCTTGCACGCGGCATCTACCCCAGTGTTCTGCGCGAGCGCGGCGTTGCCGACGCTCTCCGTTCTCTCGCGATGACCGCTCCCATTCCGATCCAGGTGATCGACGGCGGCCTCGGGCGCTGCTCCACGCCGATCGAGGGAGCGATCTATTTCTGCTCCGTCGAAGCGATCCAGAACGCGATCAAGCATGCAGGCCCGGGCGCCCGTGTCACGGTGGACTTGGGACGCCGGGAAGGCGACATTCACTTCACGATCGCCGACGACGGGGTGGGAATGGGGACGCGATCGTCAGCCGACGGCGTGGGCTTGACCAGCATGCGCGACCGAATCGGCGCGGTCGGCGGCGGCTCGAGGTCACCTCCCGGCCGGGCCAGGGTACGCGCGTACAGGAGTGGTTCCCGACGGCGCGCTCTCGGTTGGTCCGAGGCCGAGCGGGCGCCCTGACGGGTGCATCCGGTCACAGCTGCTCGGAGCAGGTTTCGTGTGTGTGCCAGATCGACTCGAGAACCCCGGGTCGGAGCTCCGCTTTCCAGACGATTTCGTCTGCCCGGCTTTCCGAGGCCTCGATCGGGAGGTCGTCCGGGTGGGTGGTGGAGACGAGCACGACGACCGTTGCCGGTCGCTCGGCTTTTATCTGCCGCGCCGCGGCGATGCCCCCGATTCCCGGCATCACGACGTCCATGACGACCATGTCCGGCTCGAGCTCCTTCGCCGCGACGACCGCGCGCTCGCCCGAGTCGACCTCGCCCACAGCCTCAGTCCCGAAGCGATTTCCACGATTCGTCGAAGGATCTCGCGGAAGATCTCCTGATCGTCGACCGTGAGCACATCCGCGGGCGAAGGCGGACGAGGCTTGGTGTCCCCGGATGGCGGCATGTTTCGGACCGGTGACATGTTTCCAGCCGATCACGGCGTTCGCCACCGTGTGCCCACGTGCATTCGCCGGGGTGCTAGCCGTAGGGTGCCACGGCTCCCATCACGGCCCGCGCCCGTCCGGCGTGACGAATGAGCCGTCGAGGTACAGCAGCACGGCCTTCACGCGCCTGCTGACATCCTCGGAGTCCCCGAGGTCGAGCTTCCAGAAATCTGGTTGATGTGGCGCTCGACCGCGCGCTTGGTGACGACCAGCTTCGCGGCGATCGCGGTGTTGCTTCGGCCCTCTGCAATCAGGCCGAGAATCTCGAGCTCTCGGGCAGTCAGCTCGTCGAGCTTCGTGTCGTCGCGACGGCGCTGGAACGCGACGAGCTCCTCGACGATCCGTGAGTCGACGACAGACCCGCCGTCCGCGACCTCCTGCAACGCCCGCTGCAACTCGTCGCGGTCCTTGACTCGCTCCTTGAGCAGGTACGCGCGACGTGCGGCCCCCTGGTCGAACAAGGTCGTCGCGTACAGCGGCTCCGCATGCTGGCTGAGCACGACGACGCCGACAGCCGGATGCGAAGATCGGAGCTCAGCCGCGAGTCGGACACCTTCGTCGGTGTTGGTCGGTGGCATGCGGATATCGGTGAGAACGATGTCGGGGGGCTCACGCTCGATCGCCGCACGCAGCTCGTCGAGGTCGCCGCATGTAGCGATGAGGTCGACACCGTCCATCGCCGCGAGTGCGCTGACGATTCCCTCGCGTGCGAGATAGCTGTCCTCGCCGAGCACCACCCGAATCCCCACCTCTTTACAGAGGCTAACGCCTCGCCGCGACCCGCCGAGCGGCATCACCCCGACGGGACGATGCGCGAGCGCACGAAACCTCTAGGCTCCCAGAAAATGCCCACGCCGTCATCCGATAGGTAGCAGAGGAGGAGAGGATGGCCGACATGCCCACCGATGTTCTCGTTGCCGGATATCAGGCAATCGATGAAGCGACGCTTGACTTCGAGGCGCTGGTCGGGCTCGTCAAGGAGCGGCGTATCGAGATCGAGGGCGTGATTCTGGTTACGCATGGCGCTGGACGGCACCGTCGCTGTGCGCCAGACCGGTGACAAGCGTGGTCGCAAGGGCATGGGATGGGGCGGGGGGTCGGACTGGCCGTTGGCCTGTTCGCGCCGCCGTTGCTTGCCTCCGTGGCAGTGGGCGCCGTCGCGGGCGGGCTTATCGGAGGTTCGTCGACCATCGAGTCGAGAACGACATCCACGACAAGATCGGCGAGAACCTGCCGCCCGGGTCGGCCGGGATCATCGCGATCTTCGACGACGCTCAGCGGCTCGGCGTCGAGCAGGCGCTCGATGGCGCGCTGCTCCGCTCTGTTGTGCAGGGCGACAAGAGCGGCCTCGACGCGTTGAAGGAGTCGCTCGCCGAGGCGATGGGGAAGTTCAACCCGGACCGGACGTCGTTGCCGATCCCGGACCCGAACTTCGGCGGAACCATCGGGCGGACGCTCGACACCTCTGTTGCCGACTGGACGATCAACATGACGCCGAAGCCGCCCGACGGCGCGCCGAACGTGCTGCTGGTGCTGATCGACGACGCGGGCTTCGGGAACCCGTCGACGTTCGGTGGGCCTGTTGAAACGCCGGCGATGACGCGGATCGCGGAGCAGGGCCTCAGATACAACCGCTTCCATGTCACGGCGATCTGCTCGCCCACCCGTGCAGCGCTGCTGACCGGTCGCAACCACCACACGGTCGGGTTCGGGTCGATCGGGGAGCTGCCGGGACCGTTCCCCGGCTACTGCGCGAGCGTGCCGAAGGACTGCGCTCCGTTCGTCCGGGCGCTGCAGGGCAACGGCTACTCGACCGCAGGATTCGGCAAGTGGCACCTGACCCCCGATCACGTCCAGGGCGCGGCGGGGCCGTTCGACCGCTGGCCGAACGCGTGGGGATTCGACCGCTTCTGGGGCATCCTCGGCGGCGAGGCGGGCCAGTACGACCCGCTGATCACGCAGGACAACACGACGATCGGCGTCCCGGAGGGCGAGGACGGCAAGCAGTACTACTGGCCGGACGACCTCACCGATCAGGCGGTGAGCTGGCTGCACGCGGTGCGCGCCCAGGACCAGGAGAAGCCGTGGTTCGTCTACTACTCGACCGGGTGCGCGCACGCGCCGCACCAGGTCGCGGTCGAGTGGAGCGAGAAGTACCGCGGCAAGTTCGACCAGGGCTGGGATGTGCTCCGCGAGGAGACCTTCGAACGGCAGAAGGCGCTGGGCGTGATCCCGCCGGATGCGGTGCTCACGCCGAGGCCGGACGACGCTCCCCGCATGGGACTCGCTCTCCGACGACGAGAAGAAGCTCTATGCGCGCCAGATGGAGGTCTACGCCGGCTTCCAGGAGAACGCCGACTGGAACATCGGCCGCCTGCTCGACGCGGTCGAGGAGATGGGCGAGCTCGACAACACGCTCGTCATCTACATCTTCGGCGACAACGGCGCGAGCATGGAGGGGACGATCACCGGCTCGTTCAACGAGCTGACGATGCAGAACGGCATTGCGCTCACCGCGGAGCAGCAGCTGTCGCTGATCGAGCAGTACGGAGGGCTCGACGCCTGGGGCACCGACGCGTATGCGCCGCACTACGCGGCCGCGTGGGCCTGGGCGGGAATGCGCCGTTCCAGTGGGGCAAGCAGGTCGCCTCGCACCTCGGCGGCACCCGCAACGGCATGGTCGTCGCGTGGCCACGAGCGGATCACCGACACGGGCGGGCTGCGATCGCAGTTCACGCACTGCATCGACATCGGCCCGACGATCCTCGAGGCGGCCGGCCTTCCCGAGCCCGAGGTCGTCGACGGGATCAAGCAGAAGCCGATGGAAGGCACGAGCTTCCTCTACAGCTTCGCCGAGGCGAGACGCCGCCGAGCGGCACACGGTGCAGTACTTCGAGACGGTCGGCAACCGGGCGATCTACAAGGACGGCTGGTGGGCGGCCTGCAAGCTCGACCGCATCCCCTGGGACCTCTCGCCACCGACGCTGGCAAGGTTCGCACCCGGAACCTACGACCCGGAGCAGGACACCTGGGAGCTGTACTACCTGCCCGACGACTTCAGCCAGGCGAAGGACCTCGCCGCGGAAGAGCCGGAGAAGCTCGCCGAGTTGAAGGAGCTCTTCTGGGATGAGGCCGAGAAGCACAACGTGTTGCCGCTGCTGGCGGCGTTCTCGGTCTTCTTCGGGATCCTGCCGCCGATGCCGACGATCACGACCCAGACGTTCTACGGCGACGTCCAGAACATCGCCTCCGGGATGATCCCGCGCATCTACGGCCGCTCATACGCGATCGAGGCCGAGCTCGCGGTTCCCGAACAAGGTGCCGAGGGCGTGATCGTCGCCGAGGCGGACGAGATGGGCGGCTTCTCGCTCTGGGTCGACGAGAACAGACTGCTGCACCACAGCTACTCGATGATGGGTGTCGAGCGGTACGAGCAAGTCTCGACCGAGCCGATCCCGACCGGCGATGTCACGGTTCGCATGCAGTTCGACGCCGACCGGCAAGAACGATCGGCGGGCGGAACGGTCTCCCTGTACGCGAACGACGAGAAGATCGGCGAGGGACGGATCGAGAAGACGGTCGCTGTCCGCTTCTCCGGCTACAGCGGCATGGACATCGGCCGCGACAACGGTCTCGTCGTCGACCGCGCCTATGCCGACAAGGCTCCCTATGCCTTCACTGGAACGGTCAACAAGGTCGTCTTCGACCTCAAGCCAGGCAGCCACGACGACGAGAAGGCGCTGCACGAGGCCGGCGCGCACGTCGCCACCGCCCATGGGATCAGCGCCTAGGCGGAGGCGTCAGTGATCGTCGCCACGACAAGGAGAACTCCATGAGCCAGAGTCATCTCGTCATCGACTTCCCGATCAACGGTCCAGCCAACGCCAAGGCATTAGCCGAAGAGCTGCCCCCGTTGATGCCCGACCTCGCAAGAGCGCAGGACGATCTCGGCACCGTGCATTTCTCCCGGTTCATGGTGGAGGGTGACGAGAAGCTTCTCTTCCTGTCGGACATCGACGGCGAGATCGACGAACATATCGAGCGGCTCGTGGAGAGTTCCGGCTCGGTGTTCGACGCCATCTTCGAACACATTGACGACCCTCCAGCTACGCCTGTTGCTGCCAACCAGCAGAAGGTCGTCAAATGGCTGAGGCGCAATGTCCGCGAGCCTCTCGACACGTACTTCGCTTACGGGGACGCGTCGGTTCAGGACATCAAGGCGTGCGTGCGCGCGGCGGGCTTCACGGGCAATACCTCGCAGAGCCCCTTGCTGACATACATGTCCTTCAAGTCACGCCTGCAAGCCTTTGCCGTGAAGCTCGTCGCGGGGGCCCTGGTGGGAGAGAAGGGACACAAGGCGTCGGATTCTCTCGGAACGCTGCATGTCGCCCATTTCGTGCCCTTCGAGAACAACCACATAGGCTTCTTCACGGTCTACGACGGGGACATGGAGAAGTACTTCCAGGACTTTGCAGATAAGACCTCGTTCGTCTTCGACGCTCTCTTTCCACATGTCGTGGGCGCGCCGCCAACGCCGGTCGCGAAGAACGTCAAGGCGTTCTACCAATGGGGCCTGAACAACAACTATCCGCCAATCGGGTTTTACAGCGCCTATCCCGGCCTCTCGGTTCAAGACGTCCGAGCCCTGCTTGCAGATCACGAGTCACAGTTGGCCACGGCGTGAAGGCACTAGGAGTGACGTGGTCGCGAACCATGATCAACCAGCGGTCAGGCGTTGGAGGAGAAGTCGAACCGACAAGCAGCGCCGGCGATGAAGGCCCCGGGGCCGCTCCGCGGGCTGTTTGCTCGACTGCGGCGTGAACGCCCGGAGAATCAGGGCGATCGCGCCGCCCTCGAAGGACCCGTGCCCGACCTCGGCGACATTCAGGGGTTCGTTCTTCGCGGTTACCGGATGCCGATGGTGCGGCATTTCTTGCTGACGGTAGGAGATCCAGCACACGCGCGCCGACAACTCGGACGGCTCGTGAACGGCGACGAATCCGACGTCCCGCAGATCACCACTGCCGAGGACTGGCATGTGGGGTTTGGGCCGGGACCTGGGGACAATCTCGCCGATGCCCCGCATCGCAAGCCCGACTATTGCCTCAACGTCGGGATCACGTGGCCCGGACTGCTGGCGCTCGAGCTAGACGCACGCGTCCCGACGTTGTCCTTCGAGTCATTTGGTGCGTTCACCGAAGGAGCCGCGCACCGTGCGGAGCTCGTCGGCGACACGGGAGCAAGTGCGCCCGAGAACTGGATCGGCGGTTTTGGGAGCGGGGGGGATCACGTCCTCGTAACGCTGCACGCCACCAGCCCGGAGGCGATGACTGGCTACAGCGACAGGTTGCGCGCCGTGTTTGCCGAGGGCGATGCCTTTCGAGAGATCTGGCGTCAGGACGGGATGGCGTTGATGGAGATCCAGAACGGCCAACCCGTGCCCACTGGCAAGGTTCACTTCGGTTACACCGATGGAATCAGCACGCCGACGATTCGCGGCGGCCCAGAAGAATATCCTCCCGATCACCAAGAGCCCTGCGAGCCATGGCTCTTCGTCTTGCGGGAAGACGCTGAGAGCTACGTTGTTCCCGAACCGGCGCAACTTGGCCTGAACGGCAGCTTCGCGGTCTTCAAGAAGGTCGAGACCGACGTCGTCGGGTTCGAAGACTTCTTGCAGTCGAACAGCGACAAGATCGATCCTGAACTGCTGGCCGCAAAGATGTGCGGGAGATGGCGCAACGGCGTTCCTCTCACCTTGTCACCAGACACGGATAGTCCTGCGGAAGGCATCTCTGTCGAACGGTTGAACGATTTCGAGTATGTGAACGCCGATGGTTCGGGAGATCCGAAGGGGATCCATTGTCCCGTCGGCGCGCACATACGCCGCGTCAATCCGCGAGGGCAGCCAATCGCGGGTCAAGGCATACCGGGCGGCAGCAACAATTCTCACCGGCTTATCCGTCGCGGCCTGCCATACGGGCCGGCCTATGACCCAACCGAACCTCACGACGGCGTCGAGCGCGGGATGCTCTTTCAGTTCATCAACGCGAACATCGAGAACCAATACGAGTTCGTGCTGCGGCGATGGGTCGGTGACAGCGAATTCGCTGGAGCTGTGAGGCTCGACCCGAAGTCGAAGGATCCTCTGATCGCGCCCCACGACCCGGGGGAGAGCAACTTCGTCATAGCGCAGGCGGATGGCGGCTCGCCGATCGAGCTCACGGGTCTCTCGAGCTTTGTTACGACCAGAGCTGCCGCGTACTTGCTTCCTGCCGAGCATCACGGCCATCGGATTCATCGCCATATCGTTGTGCATGAGGCGGCCACAACGCAGAACAGCGACGTCGACCCGGGAAGCCGCAGCGCCTCGAACGGCCGAAGCGCCTCTACGGCTCCGCGCAGGCTCGCGGGACTCGTTACTACGAGCGCGGCCGGTTCTGGGTCGAGAGCCAGGATCCGGCGTCGATGCCGGGTACGACGATTGGATGGTTCAAGCGGTACCGCGCGGCGGACGGTCAGCTCTACGCCGTTCTGCTCACGGCGTACTTCTTCCTCACGCTCGCTCCGTTGCTGATCATCGAGACGAGCTACGTCTACAAGGATCCAGAGGCGCTCGGTAGGCACCTCGGGCATCGATTGCACCTGAGCGGATCGACCAGCCACCTGCTCGAGACGGTGTTGGCGGGCACCAGCGGCCACAAGTTCTCGGCGGCGATCATCGCGGTGATCAACCTGTTGTTCTTCGGCGTTGGTTTCGGCCGGGTCCTGCAACTCGCACATGCCCGCTCCTGGGGCCTCGACCTGCGTAAGAACGCGCTGGTCGACCAGGGCACGTACTACGGCATCCTCGTTGCGCTCGTGGTGATGTCGGCCGTCTACGTCGTGCGAGACGCGGGCGTTGCGGAACTCGCCGACGTGGGTCGGCTGGGTGCTCGACATCGGCTGGCTGGCTCTGCTGATCGGGTTCTTCACCTGGGCGCCGTGGCTGCTCCTGCACCGGCAGGTGGAGTGGCAGGACGTCCTGCCCGGCGCGGTCTTCACGATCGTCTGCTTCGTCGGACTGCGGATCGTCTCCGCGCTAGTGCTCAAGAACTGGCTGAACTGGTACTCGAAGACCTACGGCGCGCTCGGGATCGTGATGGCGATCTTCTTCTGGCTCGTCATCTACTCGACGGTGATGGTGCTTGCGGCTGCGCTGTCGCCCGCGCTCGCCCACCGTCGCGATCTGCGGCGTGCGCGGCCCGAGGCGTCTAGTTCGTCGCTAACCCTGCCGCCTTGCATCCGTAGGCTCCGGCACCACCGGGCGAGCGCCGATCGCGGCTTCAGAATGACACACAGGCATCCTGTGAACGATCGATCTCTCGCATCTACGCGCCGGCCCCTGTGGAGGCGCTTGCTGAAGCCGGCTCGTCGTGATCGCAGTGCTCGTGTTCGTCTTCGGGTGGCTGCTGCCGAGCGTCATCGACTACGAGACGGTCTGGGCGGCGTTGAAGGAACTCGACACTTGGGAGGTGATCGTCCTCTTCGGGTTGGCGTTTGCGCGTGTTCCCAGTGAGGCTCTGATGTATCGGGCGTTTCTGCCGGGCCTCGGTGTGTGGCGCGGGAGCGAGGCGTACCTTTCGTCGAATCTGGCAGCGCAGGTGCTTCCGCCTCCGGGTGCGAGCGTCGTTCAGTACGGCTATTTCCGCGGCGGCGGATACTCGGTGGACGTCGCAGGCCTCGCGGCGCTCGGCTCGTTTCTGTTCCCGACGTTGGGTCGGCTCCTCCTTCCGTTTGCGGCGCTCCTGGCGCTGCTGGCCGTCGGTGAGGTCGACAGCCTGATCTTGCTGGTGAGCGCGCTCGCGCTCGCTCGTCGTCGCCGTCTTCGGCGTGGGAAGCTACTGCCTACTGCACACAGAGCGCTCGGCGCGCTGGCTCGGAGCGAAGCTGCAGCGTCCGCTCTCCTGGGTGCTGCGGAAGCTCGGGCGGAGCCCGATCGACGACGGCCCAGGTGCGGCCGTCGAGCTTCGAGCCAAGACGCTCGTGGTCCTTCGCGCGGGATGGACGCTGGGATCGATCGGGGTCGCAGCCAATCTCTTCCTGACATACCTGATCCTGCTCGCCGCGCTCCGTTTTGTCGGCGTATCTCCCTCCGAGCTCTCCGCTGTCGACACATTCGCCGCGTTCGCGATCGCGTTCTGGGCCGGGGCCGTGTTCCCGATCACCGGCAGCGGTCTCGGAGTCGTCGACAGTGTTCTCATCGCCGCGCTCATCGAGTTGAGCAGCGCCCCCGATGAGGCGCTCATCGCCGCCGCGCTCCTCTGGCGCGTCTTCTACTCGTTCGTCACACTGCCGCTCGGCGCGATCACGCTTGAGTCGCTTTCGTAAGGCCAACCCCGACTCCTGCGCCGTGCGACCGCTGAGAGCGGGTAGACCACCGGCACCGAGTGCTCGGTTGCTTGGTTCGGGCCAGATGCTGATGTCGTGAGCCGTCGGGGTGCGCGCCGCGGTCGGTTGGCAGCGCATTCCGTCCTCGGAGCTCTACGGCGACGAGAGCTTGGCGCGCATCACCGTCAGACCGCTTCGTGGCGGCGATCAGGTCTCAGTCTCTGATCGGAGCGGCCGCTTCAGCGGGGCGGAGGGAGGGTGGAGCTCACGCACGTCGTACTGATCTGCCATGGAACCGGAGCAGCGCGCCGGAACTCCAAGATGAACGAGACGGCGGGAGCGCGCCGCCGCCGCTGGAGCGAGCTGCGAGGGGGTCACAGCTACGGGTACGTCCTGGCGCTGGTGATCGCCACGTTCCTGTTCGTCGCGATCGCTCCGAACAAGTACTGGGTGCCCGGCGTCCTCGCGATTATCGAAGCTGCCACGCTGGTCGTCGCACTCTGGACATCGCGTGAGGGGCGGATCGAGCTTCGTTACGGGCTCGCAGCGATCGCTGTCGCTGTCGCGGTCGTGGAACTCGCAGCAGGCGGGAGATCGCTGGAGGTGACCGCGGGTGTTATCAGCGGTCTGCTCGTGCTTGCCGTCGCGTTCGTCGTCGGTCGCGGAGTCATCAACCAGGGCATCGTCAACCAGCAGTCGGTGATCGGTGCGATCTGCATCTACCTGCTCCTCGGAATGCTGTTCGTGTTCATCTACAGCGTCGTCGCCAAGCTCGGGTCAGGGCCATTCTTCGTGCAAGGAACCGATGGGACGACGTCGCTCCGCATGTACTTCAGCTTCGTCACACTCACGACGGTCGGCTACGGCGACTACACGCCGGCGACGAACCTCGGCCATACCCTCGCCATCAGCGAAGCGCTGATCGGGCAGCTTTACCTCGTCACTGTCGTAGCAGTACTCGTCAGCAGGATCGGCGCCGAGCCAGACCCAAGCGGACCTCCCGCAGATGCGAGTGGCTGAACCTCACCCAAAACACGCCCGCGACGAAGCTTCGTCGGACGATCCGACCTTCGCCTGCGTGCCGCGTCCATCTCGCTAATCGGCGAGCGGCTCGACGGCGACGATGGCCGCGTACAGCTGCTATCGAGGTCGGTCGTTCGTCGGGATCTTCGGCTCACTGGTCGAGGCGCCAAATTCGCGCCCACTTGCGTTCTTTGTTGTAGGAGCTACAACGATTGCCCTTGCTTGCGAACACTTAGCCGATCGTCTTCTCTGGTGGTGGTAGCTCGATCAGATAGAGGAGCTCGAGAAGTGAGCCGATCTCATCGATTTGGAAGTAACAGAACTCGCCAAGCTCGCCCATGTCCGCGCTCTGGACGATCTCTCGGCCCTGGCTTACCAGTTCCGCCTTGGCCTTCTGCATCGCCTCGCGGGTTGGGTACGCGACACAGGTGTGATGAAAGCCTTCGCCGTTCGTCTCCAGGTGACCCACGTAGATGCTCTCCCCCTCGAGGGGTGCGAGCAACTCGAAGTCAGAGCCTCCCACGGACGCGAACGCGACGCGGAACGAGAACGGGACATCTCGCCCCCGAACCGTGGTGGCCGCCGGCTCGACCGTCAAGACACTCCACGGTCCGATTCCCGATGCTGCAAGCGCCGCCGCCGTCTTCTCGACGTCGTGCACGACGTAGCAGGTGTGATGGAGCGTGGCTGACTCTGTGAGTTTCACTTGTGTCTCTTGGGTTGAAGGTCGATGTCAGCCGCCGGTTGCCCGACGAGCTCAAGGAGTCTAAGCGGCGGCCTCCGCTACGACGGCCCCGGACATTCTCTCGTTGGTAGTCCGGGGCGATCCTTCCGCGCTAAAGCGGCTCGACCTCGCTAAAGCGGCTCGACCCCGAGGATGTCCACATACGCTCGTTGTCGAGGTTGCTCGTCGGGGATCACCGCCCGGATGATCCGGTCCTTCGGCGGCCACGATCGGCCTACGCGGCGGTGAAGGCTGACCTAGCGAGGTCACACCGCGACACCGATACGTCTTCTACTTTCGATGGATCGGTGCCCAACTTTTCTCTGACAGGTTCTGGCGTCGAGGGTGACCGCGGCCGGTCAACGCCACGTCCGCGGTCACCCGAATAAGACCAAGTTCGAAACTCAAAGTCACGCGCTGCCACCGCACCCCAGATCATGAAGTGGTGCGCAGCCGTCCCCTTTGGGGTGCGCGCAAACAGGGGTTCGGCGCCGGGTCCTAGCGGACAGCCGGGCGCCGGACACCGGACACCGGACACTCACCCCAGCGGTATATGTTCGCGCCACGGCAGTTTCTGAGCCGAAGCAGAACTGAGGACGGCAGGCAAAACAGACGGTGGTCGTCTGGGCGGCGCGAGGCGCCAAACGGGAGGGCTTGGCGCCTGCTCGCGCCTGACAAGAGAGTCGTCGGCGGCGGCCCGCTGGCGGCTCTCCTGTCCCGCGATCCGCAGGACGGGGGTCGCGGATGCCGTGTCTTGCAGGTCGGCACCCTTACGCCCGCGCGCGCGTCTGTCAACCGGTTGCGCGTCCGCTGTGTGCCAATTTGCGAAGACCTCGATCGCGCTCGTCAACCGATCACGCTCATCTCGTAGCGAGCGATCCTCCCGACGGTCGCGGGCTACCTGCGGCGAGACTTCAGGCGGCTGGCGCCACAGCTGCGTTCGCAGCCCTAGTCCGCGGATCGACTTCGTTCAGATTCGCGTCGCGACTGACTTGGCCACGGCCATCAGGCCAGGGAGTGCAGGCGCCGTGTTGCCCAGCGTGATCTGACTTTGATAGCCGTGCTCGACGAACTTGATCGCCCCCTGACCGTTCGCGACGCCGTGATAAGGAGACTCCGTGTAGTACCCGGAGACGCCCGGCGCGACGGCGATCGGCCCGAGCCAGTGCGGTTGACGCGGCAGGATCGGGGCCGGTTTCGTCACGGCAGCGCCGGCTCTTCCGACCTGCACCGTCATGAAGTGGTCACTCGCCGTGGGCGTGCCCCACTGTGCAACGTAGACCGGTGTCTGGCCGGTTCTGACCTTCAACTGCACGCACGGTGCTATCACCTGCGCCGCGCGTTCCGCGGCCGGGGTCACGAGGCCACAAACCTTGCCGCTGAAGGCGGCGACCTTGGCGCTTCCCGGCGCTGCGAAGACGCATCCAAAGACGGAGAGCGCCAGGAGGAGCTTCGCGAAGCGGGTCATCAATGGCTGCTCCTTTCGTTCGAGGCAGCGACCAGCCTCTGGGACCATAGCAACCGGAAACTGGCCTGCATACTGCTTGCAATTGATGAGAAATTCGTGATACTTGCGCGGCTGCGGTTCGTACCCAATTCGCCAAGGCAGGCGGGGAGGAATCGATGAAACGTGGTACCGCGCGTCTCGCGTCGCTCATCGTCGTGCTTGCGGCGGGCGCACTCTTATTCGTCGGCGGAAGCTCGGGTAGCAGCCCGAGCGCAGCGTCGAGCGTCGCCCCGAACACGACGAACGAAGTCGATTGCAATGGCTTGAGCCCGAGCTATCGGCCGGTGAAGCTGACAATGGCCGGCCTCTGCACAGATGCGATCTCGAAGGAGGACGGCAAGCCGGCGAGGTTCGAGGACAACGGACGGTATATCGGCCACGACGAGCCTTCCGTGAAGTTCATCTCCTCGACTCCCGGAACGGGAAACCACATGACGTACTACATGCAGCTGCCGGTCGACCCGAAAGCCGCGCCGACGCTGGACGGCTCCGTCTCGGACTACGCGGAGCTGAGCCCCGCGCCGTGGTTCGGGCTGCCGATCTGCGATCCGCAGTCGTATCCGCAGAACCCATGCACCCCGGACAGTGACTCGAACACGGGCTTGGGAGCGTCGACCGATGCAGGCTCGGCCTTCATGGAGATGCAGCTCTACCCGCCGGGATACCAGCCATGGATCTCCGCTCCGAGCTGCGACGCGACGCACTACTGCGCGGCGCTGAACATCGACAGCCTCGCGTGCACGTTCGGCTTCTCGTTCTGCAACGGAAACTGCGAAGAGCCGGTCAACTTCGCGTGGATCCAGCGCGACGGGGTGCCGGCCGGACCACCGAGTCCGCAGCTGACGAATCATCGGACGCAGACTCCGAACGCGGAGACGCTGATGATGAATCAGGGCGATTCGCTCCGGTTGACGATCGAAGATACGTCGGACGGTCTGAAGATCGTCATCGACGACCTAACGACCGGGCAATCGGGATTCATGGTCGCGAGCGCCGCGAACGGCTTCATGAATACCGATCCCAGCTCGTGCAACGGGACACCGTTCTCGTTCCACCCGGAGTACAGCACCGCGTCACCGCAGAACCAGGTGCCGTGGGCGGCGCTCGAGGGTGGCGTCCTGATGGAAGACGAGCTCGGCCACTTCGAGACGTGCGCAAGCGTGTCCGACCCGCTCGCGATCGGCGGCAATCCGTTGCTGCCGTTCGACCCGGAGACGTTCCAGACGTGTCACGGGGGCGGTGAGGGAGGCACTGACACCGCAGGTGAAGGTCCATGCGACTTCTCGACGGGAGTCTGCGCGAACCCCACCACCGAAGGCGGGGGCGCGTGCCCGACGAACAACTTCTTCTCGGGCGCCGCGTGCGAGTTCGAGGACGGCGACTGCGTACCGGCCGGGCCGCGGCCCGTCTCGCCGGACGTGACGACGGGAGGCGTCTCGACGATCAGCTGGCCGATCGCAGGCTGCGAGGACAACGTGACGCAGAACGGAGACCTCGACTTCGACGGAACGTCGTATCAACCCGACTTTCCGGACGGGACGACGAATCACCCGACCCCGTTCCGATACGAAGGCCCTTACAACGCTGCGGGTAAGCCCTACCCGCAGATCCAGTTCGAGACGAACGTCGCTGCGTCCGAGATCAACTGTGATGTCGTTTCGGGCGACGGCTGCAAGGCGCTGCCCGACGGGGCGGCGTTCTATCCGTTCTGGAGCATCGGCAAGCAGTCGCTGCCGCAGGGCTTCCCGGCATCGCCGAACTCGGGCAACTCGTCGGGTAACAGCAACAAGCAGAACGTGTGTCTGTGGAACTTCGGCAACGACATCGCCGGAGTCACGACCGACGACTTCGGGAAGACCGCCGAGTACGGCGTCCCGAACGTCGCGCGCTTCGCCGGCACGCTGACGAGCCCTGTGATCTCGAATCCCGAGCTCGGGGGCAGCTGCAAGAAGTAGGCGACCAGGAAATAAGCGACTCAAGTGAGCTCGCCGGCGGTTCAGCCCGCCGGCGAGCTCACGCACGTTGTGACGGTCGTCCGATCCGACGGGCCGGGCCGGGAGTGCACGGTCACCTTGAGCTTCGGGGCGAGAGTGCTGCCGAGCCGGTCAGCCGACGTCGACCGCGCCCGGGCCGAGGCCACTGATCGGGTTCAGCGCAACACCCGTGAGCAGGCTGGTCCTGGTCGCCCCGCTGACACGCAGGATATGGACGTGGACGTGATGGATCGGGGCGGGGCGGGGGAGGGTCGGCTCGATGACCCTCGTTGCCGAGGCGCCCGAGGCCAACGCGAGCGGGCTCGCGATCGCGACTGCGGTTGCCAGCCAGGTGCTGATTCTGCGGTGGTCGCGGTTCATCTCTCGTCCTCCTGTGTCTGCCCGGTGGTTTGTGCCGTCATGACCACGAGACGGAGGCGATTGACTGCGTCTTGCGCATCTGTGTGTGCTTGACACAGCGAGTGTCGCGCGCGTCACACTCGGGCCGGCGATGCTGGGCTCGCGCGTCCCCCGCGGCGTTCTTACACCGGTGGGGTGAGCCGGAGCACGGCTGTCGGGTGTGGGACGTTTTCGTCGCTGAGTGTTTCGTCGCCCCAGTCCGTCACCAGCTTGTTGTAGTCGGCGATCGTCTTTTCGGCGAAGTCGAGCAGTTCGGGCGGGAAGAGTTTGTACGGCGAGGCTCCGTCTGCGGCGATTCTCTCGGCGTAGGAGGTGGTGGCCGCGTCGGCGGGTGCGTTGTAGCCATCACGGTCACACTTGCCGGGAGGGTCGGCAGGTGCGGGTCCGTCCGGGAAGCGATTCAGTCACTTCGCTGATCGCTGATCAGGATGGGCGTCAGGGTGAGGGCGGGGCTCCGGCTCCGCCCTCGCGTTGCGATCGATGAGTCGCTCGAAGTTCAGCGATCGCCGAACCGCTCGAGCAGCAGGCCGTGGCGGAGGCCGTGGTCGCTCACCGTAAGCGACTCCCGGCCGAGCTTCGTGACGACGATGCGCACGATGCAGGCGCCGGCGAGGATGACCTCGGCGCGCTTGGGCTGCAGGCCGACGATCAGGCGACGCTCGTCTGCGGTGCGGGTGCGGTACAGCTCGATCTGCCGGTCGATCTCGGCGAGGTCGAGGACAGTGCCCTGCACGACGGTGGGGTCGTATTCGGCAAGGCCGTGCTTGACCGCGGTGAGGTTCGTGATCGCGCCGCCCATCCCGACGAGGCGCGTCGGGGGTGGGTCGGCCGTCGAGCCGCGCCAGGTCGGCGGCGATCGCGTCCATCGCCGAGGCGAGCGCGTCCCGGGAGACCGACCCGTCGAGGCCGTAGCGCTCGGTGAACCGCGACGCTCCGACGTTCACGCTGAAGCGTTCGTCGACCTGCTCCCCTCGGCCGAACGTGAACTGGGAGCTGCCGCCGCCGGTGTCGAACACGACGAGTGAGCCGTGGCCGAGCCCCAGCCCGGACTTGACGGCGACGTAGGCCAGTCGGCCTTCCTCCTCGCCGGGTATGACCTCGACCTCGATGCCCGTGCGCTCGCGGACGGCGTCGACGAGCGCCGTGCTGTTGGGTGCGATTCGCAGCCCTGCCGTTCCGACCGCCGCGATCTCGTCGACTCCACTCTGCTTTGCCTCTTCTGCCATGGCCACGATCGCCTCGACCGTCCGCTCGATCGGCCCCTCCCCGAGCTCTCCGGACTCGTCGAGGCCTTCGCCAAGGCGGGTGATCTCGGCGCGGTCGGCGATCGTCGTCCAGTTACCGTCCGCCTCACGCTCGCCGATGTGGAACTTGACGGAGTTCGTGCCGACGTCGATGGCCGCATAGCGCCTCGACCCGAATCCGACGAGCGCCTTCAGGCCGCGCGCGAGGCAGACGTTCCGACGCGAGCTCAGGCCGAGCTGGCGAACGGCCTCGATCACGCGAGCGGGGTCCTCCGATTCCACGGCGATCGTTCGCCTCGCTCCTTGCTCTGTTCGTACCTCGGAGCGCTCTGCCATGCAGCCGCCGACGGTGTAGTGCTCGCGCTGCTTGTGCACTCCGACCGCGAGCAAGTCCGGGCTCGGCCCGACGACCTCGTCGACGAGTTGGTCGAACGTGTATGCGGAGCGGGCGAGCGCCGTACCCTCGACCCCGAGCGCCACGAGCACCGCGAGCACCTCCTCTGCGGAAAGCGGGTAGGACGCTTTCATGACGGGCTTCCACTGCTCGAGACCATCCTCGTTCACGGTTTGGAGCTGCTTCACATCCATGAGACCGTCGCGAACCTTGACGGAGGCGTCGCTGCCCAGCGAGAGCAGGTAGACCTCGTCGCTCTCCTCGACCCGCTCCGGCCGCTGGCCCGCGAACCGCGCGTCGGCCTCGCCGAAGCCCTGACCGAAGGTGCGCCACTCCCAGCGGGGAACGATGGTTTGACTCGAGAGGCTGCTGCTGCCGCGGCCCGGGCCGGCCGTCACGTAGCTCGGTTCTCGAGGTGCGCGAAATAGTCGAGCGCCTTGCGCGTCTTCGTCTCCTGCTCGCCCGAGAGGTCGATGCCGCGGGTGTCGAGGAACGAGCGGAGCTCGGCCGCAACCTGGAATGCCTCGTTCGTCTCGCAGCGGGTCGAGAGCTCGAGGATGCGTGAGCCGTCTGGATAGAGCCACATCTCGGCGACGAGCCGGCGTTCGAGCTCCTTCGGTGTGAACCGGAGCTTGAGCACGAAGATCGGCCCGAGGATCGACAGGTCGTCGAGGCCGATTCCCTCCTGCACATGAGCGGCGAAGAACGCCCGCTGCTCCTTGGAGAAGAGCTTTGGCAGCGGGATCTCGCCTGCGACGGCCCTCGTGACGTCGGTCGGGCGCAGCGCACCCTTCAGGGCAGCCGAGCACACATAGCCACCTGGCAGAGCGTCGACCTCGACACGAAAGCTCGCCGACCTCCTGAGCTCGTCCGGTAGCTCTGCAGGTACGACCGGACGCAGCTTGACGGCGGAGTCCGCGCCCTTGCCCTGGATCCGGCGGGCCCGGACGACGACGCCCTGCTTGTCGAGCGCCAGCTCGGGTGTGTCGAAGAAGAAGACTTGGCGGATTTGAGCCTCCAGCGGATCGAGGCCGAGCCCGACCACGGCAGAACGTTGGTCCGACTCCGGCACGGTCAACTTCAGCTCGACGCTGTCGGCCTCCTTGATCAGCGCCAGCAGCTGCATCGAGCTCCTCGGCTGAGAAGGTCGCCGGCACAGTCGCGGATTCAGCCATTTGCTCCCTTTCGTTGCGGTTGCAATACGAGCGTCGTCGATCGAGCTGATCGTATTCGGTCTGACCGATCGCGCCGCTGCGAATCGACCCGTCACGCACGATCGGGCACGGGCGGCATGTTCGCGTCCTCGGCGAGCTGTGCCTCGACCGCCTGATCAACATTTCCGTGGATTCTGTCTGTGCCGAGCATTGCGACCATGCCGTCGGCGTCGAGGACGGCCAGAACGTGCGGCTTGACGCGGGCGAGTCGCAGCGTGACGCCGTCCGCGTTCACGACGTCGTTAAGCTCGACCAGCTTCGCCGCTCCCTGAGAGTCGACGAAATCGACGCCTTCGAGGTCGATGACGAGGGCATGCAGTTGCGGATCGCTCTCCCGGATCACCGCACGGACACGATCGTCGAGCGCCTCGGCGGTGGCGAAGAAGAGGCCGCTGTCCAGACGCAGCACCGCGATCCCCGGGAACGTCTGGTCGCCGGGATTCTCGTCGAGCTCGCGGTACGCCTGTGTGCCGGGCTGACGTGCGAGCACCGGCATCCGCGGTGAGGTTGCGACGTAGATCAGCCAGCCGAGCGAGAGGACGACGCCGATCGCGACGCCTGCGAGGACTCCGGCAGAGAGCACGCCGAGGATTGCAGCGACCGCGATCCAGAAGTCGACCCTGGCGACACGGTGCAGACGTCGGAGCTCGGCGACGTCGATCATCCCGAACACGACCGCGTCGATGATCACCGCCGCGAGCACGGCCTTCGGGAGCGCAGAGAAAAGTGGTGCGAGCACGATCAAGCGTCAGCAGCACGAGACCGCCGGTGATGAGCGAAGCGACCGGCGTTCGTGCACCCGCCGACTCGTTCAGCGAGCTCGCGGACAGGCTCGTCGACACAGGCATCCCCTGAAACACTCCGGCCCCGACGTTCGCCATCCCCTGCGCCACCGACTCCTGGTTCACGTCGATGCGGTAGCGGTGCCGCGTTGCGAACGCTCTGGCGTCGCCGGCGGTCTGGGAGAACCCGATCAGCAAGAGCGCCACCGACGCGAGGCCGATCGTCGAGAGGTGCGTCCGGACGAGCTCCCAGTCGGGGAGCGCCGGGCTGGGCAAGCCGCGGGGAACGTGGCCGACGAGCGCAACGCCGTGGGCGCCGAGGTCGAAGAGCCCCGAGGCGACCAACCCGCCGACCACCAGCACGAGCGCGCCCGGAACCGCGGGCGCGGCAAATCGCAGCCCGAGAATCACGCCGAGCGACACGAGCCCCACCACGAGCGTCGTCCAGTGCGTCTCGCCGAGGCCCTGGATCCAGGTCGCCAGCTCCCGCCACGCGCTGTCGCCGCTCGACGACGTTCCCGTCAGCTTGGGAAGCTCGCCGATCGTCACGTCGATCGCTGCGCCGGCGAGAAACCCGGTGATCACCGCCTTCGACAGGAACTGCGCGACCCACCCCATCCGAAACAGCGCGAGCAGGAGGAACAGGGCGCCCGTGGCCAGGGTGATCGCTGCGACGAGTTGCGCCGCGTCCTGCCCTCCCAGCTTGGTTGCCAACACCGCGCCGCCGGCTACCGCGGCGAGTGACGAGCTCGGCCCCGTCGAGATCTGCCGCGACGTGCAGAAGAGCGCGTAGATGATCGCGCCGGCCGCCGCCGCATACAGCCCGTTCTCGAGTGGCACGCCGGCAATACCGGCGTAACCGAGGTTCTTCGGGACGATCAGCGCGGTGACGGCGATGCCCGCCGCCAAGTCGCCGCGAAGCCACCGACGGTCGTACGACGGCAACCACGAGACGACCGGGAGCAGGCGCGCCAGGCGCCCGCCGGCCGGCACCGTCGGCAGGTCGCTCATCCGTCTCGGCCCTCCTCCTCGACAGAGGCGTGATTCTCAGCGATCAGGCGCGTCATTGCGAGGAGTGTCGCTGACTCGCCGCTGCGCGACCGCGCGGACCGCACCGACTCCTCTCGACGAAGACGAATGTGACCCGCGCGGGGACGTTTGAAATTTGGTCACAGGCGGGCACACCGGGTCCATGCAGGCAACCCAGTACCACGTCAGGTACGCCAATGGCGAGGGGGAGGTCGCAGAGTCGCTGGACAAAGCACGCGACGTTGCGCTGCGCCGCACCGGCGACGACAAAGCGCCTCCTGATCTGTCGCCCGTCGAGATCTGGGAAGTCGGCCCGCACGAAGTCGGCGCCGGCAAGATCGTCGAAGTTCTCGGCACCTGAGCGATACGCTGAGTGACTCGCCCCGTCGCGCTAGCCCGCGGCGGGGCGATCTTGTCCGAGTGCTCGGCTGCGCTCGCCGGTGCGCGAAGAGACGGCTCGCCTGGTGCACGAATCGATTGGAATCCGGTTGCGCATCAGCGCCGTATCAGTGTCAGGCGTCTTCGGAAAGGAGCAACCGGATGCGAAGCCGCGTGATCAAGTGGCTGGTACCACTCGTGGTGATCGGAGCCGTGGGTGCTGGTGTGGCCATGGCGGCGACCGGGTCGATGCGCTCGAACGGCGGCACCGTGAACGCCGTCAAGAGCAGCAAGTACGGAACGATCCTCGTCAGCTCCAACGGGCGTACCTTGTATCGCTACACCCTCGACAAGAAGGGCGTGAGCGTCTGCACGGGCGCATGCGCGAAGTTCTGGCCGCCGCTGCTCGTCAAGACAGGGGCGAAGCCGACCGTCGGCGCAGGCGCGACCGCAAGCCTGCTCGGGACGATCAAGGCAGCGGCCGGTAAGCGTCAGGTCACCTACGCCGGCTTCCCGCTCTATCTCTTCGCCCAGGACAAGAAGGCGAGCCAGGTCAACGGACAAGGGTTCGAAGGAAAGTGGTACGTCGTCAACACGAAAGGCGCCCTCGTGAAGAAGGCCGTCACGACGACGGCGGGCATGCCTCCGCCCACGACGACGCAGCCGAAGCCAGCCTGGGGCTAGTCACTACGCAACGGCGGCCGCGATTCCCCCCTGTGGCCGCCGTTGCACCCCAGGTCTCGCGGTTCCGTCACGTCGGAGGCGGTGGGGCGTTGCGCGCGTCGGCGATCTGCGTGAGGAGCCGGGCCGGGCTCGTGCCGGCGAGGACGCGCAGCCGCGGCAGTGCGAACGGATCGTCGCCGGGTCGGGCCCAGCCCACCGCAACCGTGGTCGCCCCGACGAATCCGGCGGCACGAACGGCGGCGACGACCGAGCCGTTGTAGCGCCCTGACGGGTAACAGAACCACGCCACCGAAGCACCGTACAAACGCCGTAGCCGGGTGCGGGTCTCGCCGATCTGGAACCGGAGTTGCGCCGCGTCGAGCTCGGTGAGATCCGCGTGGTCGTAGCCCTGCGTGTCGAGCTCCCAGCCGGCGGCCACGAGCGCTCGCACCTGCCGCCGAGTCAGCCCACCTTGCTTCGGCGGAAGGCCGGTCAGCTGAAGGTTCTCGTCGGCGACCCAGCCGACACGCCTGAGGATCGGCAACGCCTCCGCGTACTGCGACCGATAGCCGTTGTCGAAGCTCAACACGATCGGCTTCGACGGAAGCCCCGTTGTCCGAGCCACGCCGCTCGAACCTGGTCGAGCGTGACGGCGTGGAACCCCGAGCGGACGAGCTGGTCGATCTGGGCGGTGAAGTCGTGCGGCGAGATGTAGAGACCCGGGTACGGAGCATTCGCCGGCGGCGGCGCGATCACGTGGTACATGAGGATGGGCACGGCCGCGGTGCGGCTCGCTCGTGTCGCGACGAGGGGAGTGGGCTTCACGCGGCCGGCGCGGACCGGGGTGCGGGCCTGGATGGTCGTGCGCCGAGGCTGCGGGTGAGCCAGAGCCGGGGGCGGCGTGATTGCAACATGACCGCTGCCGGTCGTCCGGATGACGATGACGACACCCGCTGCCGCGACGACCGACGGTCGCGACCGCCGCCAGCACGATTCCCCTCCGACGCCGGCGCAGCCTGCGTTGGTCGTTGCGACGCGCCACTCGCATGGCCCGGTCCTGGTCGTGAGCGTCGCTCATCCGCTTCGGTCGGGAGCTTCACACATCGGCCGAGCTATCGTTCGAGGATCGAGGTCAGCGTCTCACCGGAAGCCGCCGCACTGGTCGCCGATGGAGGCGGGAGGTTGTACGTCTGGTCGAGGACGACTCGATGCTGCCGCGGGTCGACCGCCATGCTCGAAGCGTCGACCGAGCCGGACGAGGGCCGGTCGTTCAGGCGGGTCGAAGCCGACGGCGTCGAGCTCTACGTCGACCTGCGCACGCTTCCGGAACGGCTCGAGCTCGACGTCGGCGGGATGTTCCGGCACTCGGTGCGCGCCTACTGGAACGGCCTCGCCTGGATCAGCTGATCGTCGCCGGCGCTCAGCGATTAGCCCGAGCGAGCGGGGAGCGCGAGGCGAGGGCGAACGAGCCCTCGACGGCCGGCCCGATCAGCAGCGCGAAGAGCACGGTGCCGACACCGATCTTGCCCCCGAGCGCAAAGCCGACCAGGAGCACGGTCGACTCGATCGCGGCACGCACTGCGCCGACACGAAGCCCGGTTCGCTTCGAGCCGACGAGCATCAGCGAGTCGCGCGGTCCGGCGCCGACTCCGGCGCCGATGTAGAGCGCGGAGCCGACCCCGAAGAGGACGAGGCCGGCCGCGAGCACGCCGATGCGCCCTGCAAGCGGGCCGTCGCCCAGTGCGTGCACGAAGTGCAACGGCTGGAGCACGACGACGAACGCACCGATCAACACCGCGTTCGCGACGGTGCCGATTCCCGGCGGGGAGCCGAGCATCCAGGCGATGCCGAGGACGATCACGCCGACGACCTCGTTCGCGACGCCAAAGGAGAGGGGGGTGTGTTTCGCGATTCCCTGATGGAGGACGTCCCATGGCGGCAATCCGAGCCGCGACTCGAGGAAGCAGACGATGCCGCAGGCAAAGAGGAAGAGGCCGACGACGAGCCACACCGCCGTGAGCAGCCGCCCGCCGCGCAGGACGGGTGCCGTGCGCACGAGCCGACTCTAGTGACTCGCTGCGACTCCCTCGGACGAGGGATGAAGACCGGGCAAAGCTGGACCTCCGGGTCAGCAGGGCTATCCGCGAGGGGGGATTCCCCCTCGGAGGCGCCTCCTACGGTGACCGAGCGGCCTCCGCCTGGAAGTCGCAGGTGGAGTGGAGCGAATTCGCTCTTGCAAACGAATAAAGGGAGGGCACCAATCGTGATTGCGGACGCGATCAACGGCGCGATCCTGCGCCTCTACACGGCGCTGAAGAACGAGGACGGGCAGACGTTCGTCGAGTACTCGCTCATCGGCGTGCTGATTGCCGTGGTGCTGGCCGGCGTGCTCGTCACGTTCGAGGGCCAGCTCGGCACTGCGCTCGGCAACATCGGAGCCAAGCTCTAAGCACGTGCGAGGTACGCGGCGGCAGGCGCAGCCCGCGCCTGCCGCCGTCCTCTCGAACGAAACGGCGGAACACATGCGGCGTCTCAAGAGATCAGAGAACGGTCAGGCGATGGTCGAGTTCGCGCTCGTCGCGCCGATCCTCTTCCTGATCCTGTTCGGGATCATCCAGTTCGGGATCGCGTTCATGAACAACGTGGCGCTGACCGACGCCGTTCGCGCCGGTGCGCGCAAGGCGGCGGTGAGCCGCACAGCGGCCGACCCGACGCAGGCCGCCACGACGGCGGTGCTCGGCGCGGCGACCGATCTCGATCCATCGAAGCTTTCAGTCAACGTCACATCCAGCTGGGTTTCGGGCAACACCGTCACCGTCAACGCCACCTATCCGTACCAGATCAACCTCCTCGGCATCGTCGTCGCCTCGGGCAGCTTGCACAGCTCGACGACCGAGCGGGTGGAGTAGCGGCACACCTGAGGGGAGAGAAGCGATGCCAGAACTGACAACCAACCTGAAGAACATCCTGATCGCGGCCGTGCTCGCAATCGCGGCGGTCGCGTTGACGCTGATCTACGTCTCGAACTCGAAGTCGAACCAGTCGGCGACAAGCCCGGCGGCGTACAGGACTGTGCTCGTTGCGGCCCGGGACATTCCCGTCGGCACGACGGGCACCCAGCTCGCGCACGCCGGCTGGCTGACGACGAGACGCATCCCGTCCGACGCAGTCGCGTCGGGGACCGTGCCGAACAGGACGGCCCTGGCGACGCTGGTCGCGATCCAGCCGACCTACCACGGCGAGCAGATCGTGGCCCAGCGCTTCGGCACGAGCCAGCAGGAGGGCCTCGTCTCGACGATTCATGGTCCGCTGCGCATCTTCCAGCTGCCGGGTGACTCGAACCAGTTGCTTGCCGGGATCGTGCGCCAGGGCAACCGTGTGGACGTCGTCGGCTCGGTCGCGCGGCCGGAGGGCTCGCCGACCCACTACGGGGTGATCGCGGTGCGCGACGTGCTCGTCGTCAAGGCACCTTCGAGCTCATCGTCGAACACCACCTCGATCGACCTGCAGCTCACCTCGGCCCAGGCCCAGAAGCTGTTCTGGATGGAGAAGAACGCAGACTGGTCGCTGCTCTTGCGTCCGTCGGTGCATCCGTCGAACGCCGACAGCGCGCCGGTGACCTCCAACACGATCGTCGAGGGCTCGAGTGCTCGCTGACGAGTCACTCAAGGTCGCGGTCGTCGGCGGCCCGGCGGCCGCGGCGCTCGAGGCGGAGCTGGCGGGCATCGAAACCTTCGAGCTCCTGCCCGCCGGCGCGCGTAGCGCCGACTGCAGGGCCGACGTGATCGTGCTCGTGCACGACCCGGCGACGAAGCCGCGGGTGCAGCTCGCGGCAGTCCGGGAGCACACGTCGGTACCCATCGTGTTCGCTGCCGAGCGACCGACGACCGACCTCGTGCGCTGGGCACTCGACGCCGGGATCGCGGACGTTCTCTCACTGCCCATCACGCAGCAGAGTGCGATCTTCGCGATCGAGAAGGCGGTGCACGCTGCGCGGCGCAGCGATGATCAGGGTGGGAGCGGGCGCGTCGTCACGGTGTTCTCGCCCAAGGGTGGCTCGGGCAAGTCGGTCGTCGCGACGAACCTCGCAGTTGCGGCCTCGGCGCTCGGGAAGAAGCGCACGTTGCTCGTCGATCTCGATCTGCAGTTCGGAGACGCGGCGATCATGCTCGGCGTCTCGCCCAACAGCACGGTTCGCGAGTTGATCGGCACGCCGACGGAGCTCGACGCGGAGAAGCTCAGCGTCTACACCGAGCGTCACTCGTCGGGCGTCTCCGTCCTGCCGGCGCCGATGAACCCGGAGGAGGCTGAGCTTGTCCGTGAGGACGCGATCCGTTCGCTCCTCACCGTCGCCCGGTCGGCCTACGACCTCGTCGTTGTCGACACGGCGCCGTTCTTCTACGGCCCGATGCTCGCGACGCTCGACCAGACCGACGAGCTGCTCCTGCTCTGCAACCCCGACGTGCCGACGCTCAAGAACGTCCGGTTGACGCTCAAGACGCTCGAGCTGCTGTCGTTCGGCTCCGAGCGGCTGCGAATCGTCCTCAACCGAGCGAACCCGGCGATCATGGACCGCGGCGACGTCGAGGCGGCACTCGACCGCAAGGTCGACTTCGTTCTGCCGCTCGATCCCGCCGTGCCGCAGGCCGTCAATCAGGCCTCGCCGGCCGTGCTCGCGGAGGCCGAGACGCCGTTCTCGGCCGCGATGCTCGACCTTGCCCGGTCGATCGTGGGCGGCGACCGCTGGCCCGTCGCCCGCCAGGCGCCGCGTGCGGCGCGCATTCTGAGCTTTGGGAGGAACTGACATGTCGCTGCAGCAGCGCATCCACGGCAACGACGGAAACGACGAGGACGTCGTCCTGCAGGCACGGATCGGCACGCCGACCTCCGACCGGCTGCTCGACCGCTTCGCAGACCTGCGCACCTCGCTGCACGCCGTCTGCGTGACGAAGGTCGGGCCGGAGCTCGGGTCGTTCGACGACGCACCGGACGAGCTCCGTAAGCGCGTGGAGTCGATCGTCGAGGCAGAGCTCGACCGGCGATCCGAGCGGCTCACGACGGACGAGCGCGCACGACTGGTCGAGGCGGTGGTGGACGACGTGCTCGGCTACGGGCCGATCGATCCGTTCCTACGTGACGCCTCGATCACCGAGATCATGGTGAACGGCCACGAGCACGTGTTCGTCGAGCGTGCCGGCCTCGTCTCCGAGACCGACGTTTGCTTCGCGAGCGAGGATCACCTCCTGCGCGTGATCGACCGCATCGTCAGCGGTGTAGGCCGGCGCGTTGACGAGGCCTCGCCGATGGTGGACGCACGGCTCCCCGACGGCTCGCGCGTGAACGTGATCGTCCCGCCGATCGCGCTGCAGGGGCCCGTGCTGACGATCCGCAAGTTCTCGGTGGATGCGCTCACGGCGGAGAACCTGATCAGCCTCGGCTCGCTGACACCTGAGCTCGTCGACGTCCTCAGCGCGTGCGTGCGCGGCAAGCTGAACGTGCTGATCTCGGGTGGCACGGGCGTCGGCAAGACGACGCTCCTGAACATCCTGTCGAGCTTCATCCCGGACAACGAGCGCATCATCACGATCGAGGATGCGGCCGAGCTGCAGCTGCAGCAGAGGCACGTCGTCTCGCTCGAGTCGCGGCCAGCGAACATCGAGGGCCAGGGCGAGGTGCGGATCCGCGAGCTCGTCCGCAACGCACTGCGCATGCGGCCCGATCGCATCATCGTCGGCGAGGTTCGCGGCGCGGAGACGGTCGACATGCTCCAGGCGATGAACACGGGCCACGAGGGCTCGCTGACCACGATCCACGCCAACTCGCCGCGCGATGCGCTCTCGCGTCTCGAGACGCTGGTGCTCACCGCCGGCGTCGAGCTTCCGCTGCGGGCGATCCGCGAGCAGATCGCGAGCGCGTTCGACGTCGTGATCCAGATCTCGCGTCTCGTCGACGGCAGCCGGCGCGTCACGCACGTGACCGAAGTGCTCCGGATGGAGTCGGACATGGTGACGCTGCAGGAGATCTTCTCGTGCAAGCCGCTCGGGGGTGCGGCGGGTGCGCTCTACGACCGCCCGGTGCCCACGGGCATCCGCCCTCAGTTCACGAGCAAGCTCGCCGACTCCGGAGTCACGATCCCACCGGAGGCATTCGACCCGGCCCCCGGCGCGTACAGACTGGCAACGGTCGGAGGGGGCGGACCGCGTGAGCGTTGTCGTCGCGATCGCGGTCGGCGTTCTGATCTTCACCGCCGCCCTCATGGTGATGACGGCGTATCGCCGCATCGTCATGCGAAGGCGGATGAACACGTATGCGCCGTCGATGAGGCGGACGGTCCGGCCGAGCATCGATCGCCGGACGTTTGTGGCCGGAGTCGAGCGCCAGCTCGAGCGGGTGGGGGTACAGCGGAAGGTCGTTGCCGTCCTCGAGCGGGCCGGGATCAACGCCGGCGCCGGAGCAGTCGTCATGCTCGACCTGCTGGCGGCCCTGGTCGCATACGCCTTCATGGCGATGCGCAGCGGGTTCCTCGCGGCGCTTCTGGTCGCCGTCGGGGTCGGCGCGCTCCCGTGGGTTCTGCTCGTCGTGAAGGGCATGCACCGCTCCCGGGCGTTCGAGAACCAGCTGCCCGAGGTGCTCGACACGCTGTCGGCGTCGCTGCGCGCGGGTCACGGCTTCGACGCCGCCCTGCAGACCGTCGCCAACGACCTGGCCGAGCCGGCCGCGCGCGAGTTTCGTCGCGTGCTCACCGAAGTGCACCTCGGGCGCTCGCTCGAGGACGCTCTGTCGGATCTTGGTCAGCGGATCCGCTCGGAGGATCTCAAGTTCGTGCTCGACGCGATCGTGATCCAGCGCCAGGTCGGCGGCAGCCTCGCCGAGCTGTTCGAGCTCGTCTCTGAGACCGTGCGTTCACGCGAGCAGTTCCGCCGCAAGGTGCGGGCGCTCACCGGAATGGTGCGGGCCTCGGCGAACGTGCTCACGGCGCTGCCGTTCGTGGCCGCGATCGGGCTGACGCTGATCAATCCGAGCTACATGCGGCCGCTCTGGACGACGACGGCCGGCCACGTGATGGTCGCGGTCGGGCTCGTGATGATGACCTTCGGGACGATCACGCTGCGGCGGATCGGGACGGTAAAGGGGTAACCCATGCTGCTGCTCTTGCTCGCCGGCCTGTCACTCGCAGGCGCCGTGTTCGTTGTCGCCGACTCTCTGACGCCGCAGGGACGACGGCGGACCGCGTCGGTCGCGATGGTTCACCGTTTCTCGGGCGCCGCCCTTCCGCGGCGTCGCCGCAACCAGCCGATCGTGTCCACCGACACGCTCGAGCACGTCGGCCGGAGGTTCACGTCCGAACAGATGCGGCAGCGGCTTCCGGACCGGATCGCCGCGGCCGGACTGGCGGGGAAGGTGACGCCGGAGTCGTTCGCGGCGCTCCGCATCGGTCTCGTCGGTCTCGCGGCGCTCTCGGTGATCGCGTTCGGCACTGTCGCCGGTCTGAGCGGCGGATTGATCCTTCTCGTCGTCGGCGCAGGCTGCGTGCTGGCCTGGGTCTTCCCCGGCTACTACCTCGACCGCCGCGCCCGCTCGCGACGCGAGGCGATCAGCATCGCGCTGCCGGAGGCACTCGATCTTCTTGCGGTGTGCGTCGAGGCCGGGCTCGGCCTCTTCGGGGCGATCCAGCGGCTGGTCGAGACAGACGCGGGCCCGCTGGCCGACGAGTTCGCTCTGGTGCTGACGGAGCTGCGCGTGGGAGAGAGCAGTGAGCGTGCATTGAAGCGGATGGCCAAGCGAGTGAACTCGCCCGAGGTCGCGTCGTTCGTCCGCGCGATCATCCAGGGCGAGCAGCTCGGCCTCTCGTTGGCGCGGACGCTGCGCAACCTCGCCGACGATGCCCGCAAGCGGCGCCGTGCGGTCGCGGAGGAACGCGCGGCCAAGGCGCCGGTGAAGATGCTCTTTCCTGCGGCGCTCTTCATCTTCCCGACGCTCTTCCTCGTCATCCTCGGCCCCGCGGTGCTGGAGCTGTCCAGGTTCCTGTGAGCCCGACGCCCCTCAAGCTGCGCGACGAGCGCGGGCAGTCGCTCGTCATCGTCGTCCTGTTCCTGGTCGTGCTGCTCGGCTTCGCGGCACTGGTCCTCGACGTCGGTCACGCGTACCTGGCGCAGCGGCGTCTACAGGCATCGGTCGACGCAGCGGCGCTGGCCGGCGCCGACGGCCTGCCCACGGTGTCGGCGGCGACCGCGCTCGCGGATACCTACGGCGCTGGGGGGAACAACTCGCCGCTCAATGTCGACAACGTGCAGATGTCGGTGTCGACGTCCTGCCTTGCCAGCGCTCCCGGCTGCGCGCCTGCGAACGCGGTCTCCGTGACGGAGACGGCCACGGTCCCGACGGTGTTCGCGAAGGTGCTCGGGATCGACTCCTTCAAGGTGCACGCGACGGCCACGGCGTGCTCGCCCTGCTCGGCCAAGCCGCTCGACGTGATGCTCGTGCTCGACCGCACCGGCTCGATGTGCACGACCGACACCGGCGCGGACGACCATCCGGAGTGCACCGACATGCAGAATGCGCGCGGCGGCCTGCAGACATTCCTCACCTACATGGACCCGTCGCTCGACCACGTCGGCTTCGCAGTGCTGCCGCCGGCCGCGAGCCAGACGGACGCCTGCCCCTACACAGCCGGTCCGTACACCTCGCCGAACGACAACTACGTGCTCGTGCCGCTCACGAGCGCCTACAAGACGCCGCAGGGAGCGCTCGACATGAATACGCCGTTGCTTTCGGCGATCGGGTGTGTCCAGGCCGCCGGCACGACCTCGTACGCGAACGCCCTCGAGGCAGCCCAGGCCGAGCTCGTCAAGGACGGCAGGCCGGGCGTCCAGAAGATCATCGTGTTCATGTCCGACGGCGCTGCGAACACCGGCCCGACGTCCTACCCGCAGTCGTCGACGTATCGTGCGACGCCGTGCCACCAGGGCATCACGTCGTCGCAGACGATCCAGTCGGCCGGGACGATCGTGTACTCGATCGGCTACGACGTCGGCCATGACATCTGTCAGGGGCTGAACAAGAACGCACAGGGCAACTTCGTTCAGGGCGCCGAGCAGCCGGCGATCACTGCGCTCCAGGCGCTGACCGGAATCGCCAGCTCCGGCAACTACTACAACCAGCCCGACGCGGCGCAGCTGAACACGATCTACGCGAACGTCGCCGCCGACATCCTGGCCGGCACCTCGCGCCTCGTCGACTAGAAGACCTCGGCGAGCTTGCGGTGTGTCGCCACAAGCGCGTCGGGGATCACCTTCACGTCGCCGAGGACCGGCATGAAGCTCGTGTCGCCTCCCCAGCGAGGCACCACGTGCATGTGGACGTGGTCCTGGATCCCAGCTCCAGCGACCAGGCCGAGATTCCAGCCGAGGTTGAAGCCCTGCGGAGCGTAGGCCGCACGCAAGGCATCGATCCCACGTGCGGTGAGCCGGTGGATCTCGAGCGCCTCGTCGTCCGAGAGACTGGTGAGGTCGCCGATGTGCCGGTGAGGCGCGACGAGCAGGTGGCCCGACGCGTACGGGAATCGGTTCAGCACGACAAGCGCGTGCGGCCCGGAGTGGAGGAGGAGCTCGGCGTCCGGCTCGCAGAAGATGCAGCGATCGAGCTCGTCTGCGTGCTGGACGTACTCGAGGCGCCACGGCGCCCAGAGCGGCTTCGGGCTCATGGCGCCGAGCGTAGATGCTGGCGCGAATGAGCGCCGCGGGCCAGGGGTGAACCCTGTCCCTCCCTCCTGCGGCAGAGGGAAGAGAGAACACCGACCCACGGCGCTCACTGTCGTAGTCGGCAGGAGGCGGGCCGGGCTTGACGGTGTTCGGGCTAGATCCAGCGCTTGAAGCGGAAAAAACCGCTCACCGACACGGATCGGCCAGAACGCGATGGTTGAGCGAAATCGCTTGTGCCGTATGTGCCGTAATTGCCGCCAAATGCGTTGCAGGTGAGGTCTCGGCGAGGTCTCAGAATCGGGCGAACGAAGGCTCAGAGCTCTGGGTTGGATCCCCACCAGGACCCCCTCGTACCCTTGATGCGCAAGTGCCATGGAACGCGCCCAGCAGCTTCCCTTCCGCATGTTCTCGTTCAGCGCCTCGGCCGTCTCATCGGTCACGCGTCCGCTTTCGGACGACATGCATGTCGAGCCCGGCTACCACGTCGCGGCGCCGCCGCTCGACTACGTCCTGATCGGAGCAGCTAGCCTCGTGACCCTCAAGATGGCGTTCGACGCGTGGGGGCGGTCGCGGTGAATCACGCCGCCTTCGGCAGCTCGACGAACTCGAGTCCGTCACCGCAAAACGCTCACCATGAGCGTTTTGGGCTTCGGCTCGCGCAACTTCGCGAGGATGCAGCTGGGGCGAAGGCCGGAGCCTTCCGAGGTCACCACCTCGCCCTCAGCTGCAACCTTTTCGGATCGGGTTCATTGACGGGAAGCGCGCCCCTGACGGCTACGCGCAGATCGGCTGCCGTCGGGGAAGTTCATCTCGACGACCGGAGGCCAAGTTCTTCTGCTGGATCTACCACGACGCTTCCTGCCCGCGAAGGATTGATTGTGGTTCATCTGGAGCCGCGCATGAAACGCGGAAGTCGAGCGGCGGTACGGGCGGGCGGTTCGCCCGTACCGCCAGGCTTTTACTAGTTCGTCGAGGTCTGGGTCCCGACATTGTGGAAATGGTTACCGGGATAGTCGTGCTTGCTGGGTCGACGTTCAGCGTCCAGATCCCGACGTCGTTGTCGCTGATCTGGTTGTTGGTGATCACCGTGCCCGTGAGCGGCGGCACCACAAGACCCGGGAAGGGCGGACCCGAGGCGACGAGGATCCCGGTCGTCTTCGGATCGGGCGTCAGGAAGTCAAAGTCGCCGTCGAGATTGTTGGTGCCCAGGTGGTTGTTCGTGATCACGTTGTTGGTGAAGTTGCCGGGGAAGTGATCGTGGATCAAGATCCCCGAGAGGCCGTTTCCCGACGCCTCGTTGTCGCTGACGACGTTGTCGTGGACTCCGGTACCGGGAGCGGCTCCGGCCATCAGGATCCCTGCGCCCTGACCGGCTACGCCGTTGCCGTCTGCCACGTTGTGGTCGATCACGTTGTTATAGATCTGGCTCATCGTGTGGCTCGCGATCGTGATACCGCAGTCGTCACTGTTGTTCAGCGCCGAGTCGAACGCAATCGTGTTACCGGTTGCGGGACCGAACTCGTCTGTCATTAGGATGCCGCCGGCGTTGTCCTGGACGACAGAGTGCTCGACGGTCGAGTTGCTCACCGAGACGAGGTGGATGCCCTCGCCGCAGTCGCCAGGCGCAAACGGCGTCGTGAAGCACTCGCCGGCCCCCGCCCCGACTGCTCCCGAGAATCCCGTGTCGTTGTTTTCGACGATGACGTGGTCGACGGTCACGTTGCTGATCGGCGACCCGTTTGGGAGCGGGGTGCCGGCCGATCGACGATATGGCTTCCGACGAGGATGCCCGCGAACTGCGCGTTCATCACCGTCCAGCCCTCGATCACCGATCCCGAGCCGCCGGCCCGGACACCTCGATCCCGTACCCATCCGGCGAGGTCGTCGCGTCGAGCACAGCCGCCTGGCCCTCAGGTCGAGCTGCTTCGAAAACGACACGCCTCCCTGAAGACACCAGGCAGCGCCTTCACCGTCGACCCCGCAGGCGCGAGCGCGACCGCCGTCGTCAGCGAGCACGGCGCGCTCGCCTTGCAGGCCGTACCGGCACCACTCGGCGACGCAAACAACTCTGCCCATCCGCCGACGCCGCGCCGGCCAACTCATGCGACCACTGCAAAGAAGCAGGCCGCAGCCACAGACAATCCTTTTTGCATGTAGTCCCTCCCCGTCCTTCGATTTTCGAACCGTGGTCCACGACAGCCCATAAATCGGTGCCCCAAATCATCCAAGCGCCAACCGTCGCGTACCAAAAGGCCCGTGTTTTTTTTCATTAGACCACGACATGCAGGCTTAACGAGCCAACAGAGGACAAGACCTGGGCGATCTGGCGTCGAGCCCGGGGTGGACTCTACGAGTGATTCGTGATGCGTTGGTGTGCTGGATGCGGTCGTGGGGTTGAGGATGATTTCCGCTACTGCCCGGGCTGCGGAGAACCTCTCCGTTCGAAGGTCGTTGAGTACTTCCAAAGGGAGGCTGAACTTGGCGATGGTGGGCTCCGTGCCTCCGTGTATTTGAAACCCCCCAACACGTCCGGTTCAACATTCCTGGCAAGGGGACGAAGCGAAGGCCGCGATCTCGCTCAAGCCAGTCAGAGGTCGATCGTCTTGTGACCTTTCTGCAGAGCGTGCGACGGACTCGGCTGCGTGACTTCGAGTCCGAGGTTCGTCGCAGTGTTCGAGCCCTTGCCGCGTCGGTGTCCGAAGTGTTCGGGCACCGAGACTGACTCTGCCGCTCGATGCTTTCGTGGGGCACCGCCTGATCTGACATCTGCCGCCCGGGGGCCGACGCTCCGCCTAGGGAGGCGTCACAGTCGCTTCGAGCAGTCGCCATGGGCCGCGATAGCCTTCTCGTACCGCTGTGATCCAGGCGCCGAGGCGTTGTTGTGGTGCTGGGCTGCCGTGAGGGCTGTAGGCGACGACGAACAGCCGGTGCAGACTTGCGAGGCGATGGTCGATCGGCTGGCTGGGCCACCGCCGGATCGCGACGAGCGTTCCACCAGCCACGGTATGCACCCACCAGGCCGCGACTTGTTCGGGTGTCGGGAAGAGTGGACGGGTTTCTGTCCCGTCCCAGTACACGCGGAGGTATGCGACTTCCGCGAGCGAGATCGCCAGGTTTGGCCGCGTGCGTAGCTTGATCGGATAGATGCCGGGGAGCACTGGTTGCGGGAGCCGCGCGAACCAGTTTCCGTCGCGATAGCGCCGAAGTGCGATCCAGGGGATGGGTGTGCCGAGGACGCCCGAAGCACCCTCTAGTTGCACCGCAACTGCTGTTGCCTCGGGCACGCCTTGTACTTCGATCTGCGCCCAGCCGTAGGGAACGACGGTTCGAGGTGTGACGGTGATGCGGACGTGGTGAGTCGGTGGCGCTTGCGCTGTGCCGACGTCAGCGGGCACGACAAGGCAAGTCACCCCGGTCGCGAGAGCGCACACTGCACGACGTTCCACGAGTGCCCCCTCCCGACTTCTGGGACCCCCCGCGTGATTGACCATACGCCCGCGACCGCGCACATTCAACGAGGACGTCGCCTCAGTCGGGCCGTGCGACGTCGAGGTCGTCGCCGTCGACGCGTATCTGAAGGGTGCAGTCCATGCCCCTCCCTCGTCCTGGGGCGGGCGGCCGATCGCCGGAGGCTGTTCAAGGCGAGCGAGTGCCTCACCGCCGCTCGCGACCTAGACGTGGATCCCCGTCCGGCTCCGGTTCTTCGGCTGGCACGATCGACGTTAGCCGGTGAGCTATCCTACGAGGTCATACCGCGACACCCGCGACACCCGCGACACCTTCTACTTTCGATGGATCGATACCGAACCTTTCTCTGACAGGTTCGGGTGTCGAGGGGTGACCGCGGGCGGCCAACGCCAACGTCCGCGGTCACCCGAATAAGACCGACATAGAATAGCGGCTTAGCCCAGTGCTACTCTCTGACCGGCTATGTGGCAGGCGTTGCGTAGCGCATGGGGGAAGTGGCGCGAAGGCAGGCGGCAGTACGCGCTTGACCGTGCGCTGCATAAGGCGGGCGACCGGGAAGCGGGGCGGGCCCGTGACGAAGACTCGAAGAGCGTGCGCAGGGAATCTCCCCTGGTCCACCGAAGGATCCGACCCGTTAGGTCGGCGCTCCGCCGTCCGTCGGCCCGTAGCGATCCGCGCAGCTTGCGCGTAAGTCGCGTACGAGACCGTCCGACTTTCACATCAAGCCTCTAGCTGACGGGCTCCGACACCCCGATGAGGCGAACCGGTGGAGATCGGAGGCGCGGCGCCCGGCAAAATGTCCAACGAGGGACAGAGCGCCGCGCCCCGATGGGCTCCAAATCCTAGACCGGCTCGACCTCGAGGATGGCCGCGTACAGCTCGTTATCTAGGTCGTTCGTCGGGACCACCGCTGAGACGCGGTACTCGGCGCGGCCGTCGGAACAGCAGGCGCCGGGTGACCAATGAGAGCGTGCGGCGACGTAGTCGTCGAGGTCCATGCCGTCGGCGAGGTGCATCCGGAACTTGAAAGACATCTGGCCTCCAATCAGTTCATTGGGGCCTTGACGACCTGACACTAGCCGCCCCGCGACTATCGACCGGGGGTCTATTCGTGTGTGTTTATCCGTTATCTGTGGTGAAAGGACGAACTCGACAGACGGCGCGGGGCGCCAAGTTCTCCTCGCCTATGGAGGGCTCGAAGGATCGAGCTAGCGCGTAATAAAAGGGGTCGGCGAGCTGCTGCGAAGGCGTCGCCGGCCCCCACCCGTTGTAGTGGGCACCACAACGAGTGTCGATCGTCAACCGCGCAAAGAAGCGTTGGGCACGCGGCGTTCGAGGTTGTTAGCCTCGCGCGGTGCCGTACACCTGCCCCACGTGTGGGAAAGACACGCTGTTCTCCATTGCCGCACCACAAGGCCCCGGCAGGCAGGGCTTCTGGTCGATTCGCCCGAGTTGGTGATCGTCGATGATTCGATGGTTGATCGTGGAGCCTGCGGGGCGAGGGACTGTCGAGCGCGCGCTCGGCGGTTCAGCAGCGATGGCGGCGCGACCTGGGGCGAGTGGGAGCCGAACCCAAAACCCGACGACCCCGAGTAGCCGACTTGCACGCCGCTCAGCGTGCTAGTGCCTGAAGCGCGATTTCACCGGTCGCGGCAAGGAACCCCGGCACGTTCGGCTGCCGCATGCGGACAAGGAAGACGCGACGCCGCCGTCGACGGAGAACTTCCTCGCGATCCTCGAGCACCTCTCGCCGCGGCTGCGGCTGCCCGCCGTGTTCCTCGAGCAGACCGCCGCACGGGTCGCGGAGCTGCGCGCGTGGGAGTGGCAGGACGTCGACGTGCAGGGCTCACGGATCCGTTCGCGCGGCGTGAAGGGCCGCCGCGGCACCCGCCGCGTGCTCTGGCGTCAGGTGCCGCCGTGGCTGCTCGAGGTGCTGCTCGACGACCGTGCCGCCCGACGACCGCATCCCCGAGCGGCAGCTGTTCCCCGGGCTGAACGAAGGGACGATGCGCGACGCGATCGGCCGCGCCTCCCGCGCCGCCGGAGTCCCGCTCTACTCGCCGCACGACCTCCGCCACCGCCGCGGCAGCCTGTGGCACGCGGGCGGGATGCCCGCACGCGAGCTCGCCGAACGGATGGGCCACACGAAGGCGTCGATGAGCCTCGACGTCTACACGCACGTGATGCCGCCCGACGAAGTCGGCGCCGAGCGAGCTCCTCCCCCTGCTCATGATTCGTAGTCCGGTGTGGTCCCGGTGTGGTCTCGGCGGCCACATCGGGGCCGCAAACCCGCATGAATGCTCAGATCCAGCGCTTGAAGCGGAAAAAACCGATCAGCGCGCCGAACGAGACGACCATCAATCCGACGATCGTCCAGAACGCCCAGGTGGTGCCGAAGCCGGGGAAGTTGACGTTCATCCCGAAGAAGCCGGTGATCAGGGTGAGCGGGAGCAGCACGACCGAGAAGACGGTCAGGATCCGCAGCACATCGTTCTGGCGGTGGGAGATCACCGACTCGTTCGTCGCTTCGAGCGCTTCGACGACCTCCTTGTAATTGTCGAGGATGTCCCAGATGCGCTCGGTGCTGTCGACGATGTCGTCGAAGTAGAGCTCGAGCTCCTCGGGCAGGAAACGCTCGATGTGGCGCTCGAGCAGGCGAAGTGTCGACCGCTCGGGCTTGATGATCTTCCGGTAGCTGATGATCTCCTGCTTGACGTTGGAGATGTCGCGGACGACCTCCTCCGAACGGCCCTCGAAGACGTCGTCCTCGAGCGCATCGAGTTTGTGGCCGATCTTGTCCAGGATCGGAAAGCAGTAGTCGAGGAGGTCGTCGAGCACCTCGTAGAGCAGGCGGCCCGAGCCCTTCGAGAAGAGCTGCACCCGAAAGTCCTCGTCCTCCTCGCAGCGGCGGAAGAGCCGCGTGACCGGCAGGAGCTCGACCGCCGGCAGCGTGACGAGGTAGTCGGGCCCGACGAAGACGTCGAGCTCCGCTGCGTTCAGGCGCTGGATCGTGCGGTCGTAGACAGGGAAGTGGAGGACGCCGAACAGGTAGCCCTCCTCGGCATAGTCGTCGACCTTCGGCCGCTGGCGCTTGGAGAGGACGTCCTCGACGTCGAGCGGATGCCAGCCGAAACGCTCGGCGAGCTCCTGCGCCTGCGTGACCGTCGGCCCGTCGAGATGAATCCAGCTGAGATCGGCCGCGCTGAGCTCAGCCGGCGGCGACGGCGCCACGGGAAGCGTGACGACCGTTTCGCGGGCACGCGACCGCCGGATGCGAGGCAAGCTCGGCATCGGTACTGAGTGGATCCTCGATCACCGGCAACAGTGGCACGTTGGTGATTCTACTCGGCTTTCCATTGATCATCCCGTTCCAGCGAGCGCGAGCACCGGCGGCTCCGGCTCGGCATGGGGGATGCGACTGAGCTCACCAGGGATGCGCGGCTCGAGTCGGAGCGCTCCAACCGCCGCGATCGCGCACACGCACGCGGCGATCGGCCAGAGTGCGAAGGGCGCAGCGGCGAGCACGAAGCCTCCGATCGCAGGCCCGACCGTTCCGGCGAGGCCCCACGAAAGCGAGTGCACCGCGAAGTAGCGGCCGCGGAGGTACGGCGGACCGACTTCTGCGACGAGCGCCTGGTGAGCCGGACCGTGGAAGCACTCGCCGACGCCGAAGATCGCGAGCGCCACCGCCATCAACGCGAACGCCGCCGTGCCCTCGAGGCGCCATCCGGCCAGGTCGACCAGCAGCCAGCTGACGATCCACAGCATCGGCATGATTGCGAGCGCGCGCATCCGCCGTCGGCCCTCGATCGCCCGTGAGATCGGGAGCTGGGCGATCACGATGACGATCGTGTTGACGAAGAACAGCGCGCCGATCTCGTGTTCGCTGAGGCCCGCCTGGTCGCGGGCGAAGGCAGGCAAGAGGTTGAACAGCGAATAGCCCGCCGCCACGAACAGGAAGTTGAGCGTCCAGAGCCTGATGAAGAGGTGATCGCGAAGCACGGGCCGGTACGAGCTGACAGGTGCGTCCGCATGGCGCTCGTGCGGTGCGTCGTCGTGGATGAATGCGAGCACGACGACGTAGGCGAGGAACGTCGCCGCGTCCACGACGAAGAGCACGGTGAAAGAAGCTGCGCTCGATCCCGACGCGATCAGGCCGCCGGCTAGCCCGCCGAGCCCGATCCCGAGGTTCATCGTCACGCGCTGCTGCGCATACGCCGCATGCCTGCGGTCCGCAGGCGTGAGGTGGGCGATCAGGGTCGACTGGCTCGGCCAGAACCCCGCGCTGCCGGCGCCCTCGATCGCGATCAGGAGAAACGCCTCCCACGGGCTTCGAACGAGTGGGAACAACCCCATGCCGATTGCCTGCATCACGAGCCCGGCGCCGAGCACATACCGCGCGCCGAAGCGGTCGACGAGTGGGCCGGCCGCGATCCCGGCCGTGAGCTGCGCCGCCGCTGACGTCGCAACGACCAGCCCGGATATGCCCAGCGAGAACCCCCGGACGTTGTGCAGGTAGATGACGAGGAACGGAAGGACGATGCCGTTCCCGAAGGAGTTCATCACTCCACCGACCTGCAGCAGCCAGACCTGCGCCGGCAGGCGCGGATCGAGCGTGCGAACGAGCCGGTAGATCACCGGCCGAGGGTATCGTCGGCTCCGTGGACGAAGCGCGCTGGTGGGAGATGCGCTCGGCGCAGAACCTCAAGCCCGCGAGCTATGTCTGTCCGTTCTGCGACGGCATGCTCCACGCGACCAGCGAGCACGCGCTGATCGCGCCGGAAGGCGACCTGTCGCGGCGTCGGCACGCGCACATGGAGTGTTTGCTCGAGGCGCGCCGGGCCGGCAAGCTTCCGACCCGCGACGAATGGCGCAAGAACCAGCGGCGATAGACTGTCCACCGTCTCCGCGCGCCCGTAGCTCAGGGGATAGAGCGTTCGCCTCCGGAGCGAAAGGTCGCAGGTTCGATTCCTGCCGGGCGCATCCGAGTTGCGTCAACCCGCCGAACGGTTTCGGGCCGACGTCGGAGGCGTCGGCGTAGTGCAGCCAGGATCCACCTGACGTCTGCACGTACATGCCGCCTCCGATCAGCAAGAGCTGCGGGAACTGGTCGAACCCCGTCGAGAACGCGATGTCGTGGCCGTTCCAGCGGGTCGTCATCGATGGTGCGAGTGACGCCTCCGTGGAGCACGGTCGTCGTCATCGTCCCGGAGGGAGCTGCGGCGGTCGCGGCGAGTGCTCTCTGCGCCGCCGCGGAAGCGGCTGACGGCGACGCGGCGCTGACTGTAAAGCCGAGCACGACGGCAGCAGTAGCGACGGCGAGGACTGCGAGCGTTGGGATCGCGATGCGAAACGACCGACGATGCGTGACGCGCAAGCGTGGAGTGCGGCCGTGCAGGTCGCGCTCGATTGCGGCCCGTAGCTGGGTGCGGATCAGGTCGAGTTCCCGAGCAGTCTCGTTCATGGCTGGCCTCCTAGCGTGCACTGAGTTGGCGGAGCCAGATCTTGAGACGCTCTCGTCTCGGTCCGCCCGCGACGTGCCTCGTGCGAGGTTTATGGGAGGCGGATGTCGCGGCCTGGAAGCGTCCACGCGATGGCTGTGACGGTCACCGTTGCCGACCTGTTCGGTTGGTGCTAGCCAGCTCGCCTCCGCTTCGAGCCGCCCAGCGTCGGCGGCATCGCCCACGCTGAGCTGTCCCGTGTCGGCCCCTTCGTAGGGGCCGACACGCGACGTACGCGCATGAGCGAGCAGCGTCCTCGACCCGCCGCTTTCGCAGCGACTCGCGCAACACGTTCCGCGCGATCCCGAGCAGCCACGGCTGCGCGGACATGTCGCTTTCGTGTCGGAACCGGCTCCGCCTCAACCAAGCGCGTACGAAGACTTCGGCTGTCACATCGGCGGCATGCTCGCCGACTCGCGCCCGCGCCCACGCAAGCACATGAGCAGCGAGTCGGTCATAGACCTCCTCGAAGGCATCGGCAGTGCCCGCCCGCAGGAGTTCCGCGTCCGACACCCGTCCGAAATCGCGTCTCACAACCTGTACTTGACCGCTCCGCAGAAAATGTGCCACGCCTGTCGCAGTTTGCGGGAACTGCGACAAGGGACGTTCAGCGACGCCGCTACAGATGACCCGCGCGAAACCGGTTCGGCCTGCCGGCCGTAGGCATCGACGAGCAGGCCAAGCGATGTCGGGATTGGGATGCGTCCGGTCGAACGGTTCGTGGTCGTTTCGGCGCCCTTGCGCCGTGATGAGGAGCAGAGGCGCTGGTACAGCGACAGGGCCGAGGGCTGCTTCGTCCTGACTCGACGCGGCCGACTCCTTGAGCCGCACCCCGTAATCGGGCCGACCAGTTATCGGCTGCTTGCATGTCGTGTCAGCGTCCACGAGGCGCGTGAGTACGGGTCGTCCCGTGAGTTCTGGCACGAACGCCTACTGCCCTCGATGATCGCCCCGCCGTGATGGCTCGGCTCGATGACGCCTCGTCGTTGAACGGCGTTCTAGACTGAGGATGTGCTCGAAAGAGCGACGACGCGAACCTTGCCGCTGCTGAATCGCGCGGCCGACCTGACTCCGGCTACCCAGGCGTGTTGCGGGGTCTGCCGCACGTGCGCGACGACGAACATCGTCACCGTCGCGCTCGCCGGCATCGCTGGCGTCGGCGTGGCGCTCGAGCGTCTCGTCTCGCGACGCGCATCGTCTAACGCTTGAGTCACATCGAGTGACGACGATAGTCACCGAGGCGACGATCACCTGCCCGACGTGTGATGTCTCGGCGGTCGAGTCGATGCCGACGAACGCCTGCCAGTTCTTCTACACGTGCGCGTCGTGCGGGACGCTGGTCAAGCCGTTCACGGGCGACTGCTGTGTCTTCTGCTCCTACTCGGATCAGGTTTGCCCGCCGAAGCAGACCGGCGACGACTGCTGCTGACCGCGCAGCGGTGCGCCGACGATACGCATCACGTCAGGTCGTCAGGTCGTGCTGCCGCTTCCAGTCGGGAGAGTGCTGCGACGCCTTGTGCTGCAGCCCGATCAGCCGACCGTTGAACCACCACTTGATGGCGCCGCCGAGCGCGGTCCGGTTACACCAGCAGTCGGGATCGCAGGCGCACTTGCGATCACGAGGGTTGTGGATGCGGGCCACAAGACTTCTGCCCATGTTCAGAGTCTACGACCGAGCAGGTCGTGAGGGGGTGCGATACCCGAGGCAGCAGCGGACTTCGATTCCCTGCCAGCACAGAGCGATCCGCAACCGTCAGCGCGGCGTCGGGTGATCCGGGCGGGGCTCGAGCCGGTGACAGTTGTACTGATCCTCGGTCGGCCGTGGCTCGACCAAAGTAGAGTCGCTCGGTGCGTAAGTGGCTTCCGCTGATCATTCTCGCCTCGGCCCAGTTCATCATGGTGCTGGATTCGAGCGTGATGAACGTCTCGATCTCGCAGATCGTGGCCGATCTGAACACGACGGTCACGGGCGTGCAGAGCGCGATCACGATGTACACGCTGGTGATGGCGGCGTTCATGCTCGTCGGCGCGAAGCTCGGCGACATCCTGGGCCGTGATCGCGCGTTCGGCCTTGGCCTCGCGGTGTACGGGCTGGGCTCGTTGATCACGGCGCTCAGTCCGAATCTCACGGTCCTGCTGATCGGTTGGTCGGGGATCGAGGGGCTTGGCGCGGTGCTGGTGATTCCAGCGATCGCTGCGCTGACGGCCGCGAACTACGAGGGCAAGGATCGCGCGTTCGCCTACGGGATGATCGGCGGCGCGGCAGGCGCGGCGATCGCTGCCGGGCCGCTGATCGGCGGCTACGTGACGACGACCTGGAGCTGGCGGTACGTCTTCGTCGGCGAGGTTGCGGTCGTGATCGTCGTGCTTGCCGTCCACCGCTGGATGAAGCGCGCCCCCAAGCCGGAGCAGCCGCCGAAACTGGACTACGGTGGCGCCGCGCTCTCGGCGATCGCGCTCGGGCTGATCGTGTTCGGGATCCTGAAGAGCAGCACCTGGGGCTGGATCAAGCCGATCGCCGCGCCGACGATCAGCGGCCACGAGATCACACCGTTCGGGTTCTCGCTGGTGCCGTTCCTGATCATCGGCGGCTTCGTCGTCCTGGGCTGCTTCCTGATGTGGGAGGAGCGCCGCGAACGGCTCGGCCGGAGCACGTTGCTCAACCGCGCGATGCTGAAGATCGAGACGCTGCGCGGAGGGCTTTCGTCGCTTTGCGCGCAGCAGTTGATCGTGATGGGCACCTTCTTCGTCCTGCCGGTGTACCTCCAGGTCGTGCTCGGTTTCGACGCGTTCGAGACTGGCAAGCGGCTTTTCCCGATGTCGATCTCGATGCTGGCTGCTGCCCTCACCGGGCCGAAGGTGGCCGTGCGGTTCGGGCCGCGGGCCGTCGTCCAGGTCGGCCTCGGGGCGATGGCGATTGCTGCGCTCGTGCTCGTCGGGACGATCGACGTGAAACTGAACGGGACAGCGTTCGCCGTGTCGCTCGTCTTCTTCGGGATCGGCGCCGGGCTTCTGATGTCGCAGCTCGGCAACGTGATCATGTCCTCCGTCCGTCCGGACGACACCAACGAGGCCGGGGGGCTGCAGGGGACTGCGCAGAACCTCGGTGCGTCCCTCGGCACCGCCCTGATCGGCTCGGTGCTGCTGCTCGGGTTGCTCAACGGGTTCAACTCGCGGATCCAGAAGAACCCGGCGGTGCCGGCCGACGTCAAGACGCAGATCGCGACGGCAACGGAGAAAGGCATCCCGATCGTCACGACCGACCAGGCACACAAGGCGCTGCTCGACGCCGGTCTGTCCCTCTCCGAGGCAGACGTTGTCACGGCCGACTACGGCAATGCGCAGCTCGACGCGCTGAAGACGTCGATGCTCACCGTCGCGTTCCTCGCGGTGCTCTCCTTCTGGTTCACCAGGCGGTTACCTGGAAGACCCGAATCAGCCGCCTGACAAAGGCGTCCAACGGCCCGCCGACGGCAAGCGGAAGGCCGCGACGGACAGCCCCCCTGTCCGCCGCAGCCCAGGAGCCGCGGAAACTCCACAGGAGCCCCTACGACTCTTCCGTTGTTTAAGACAGCGTGGCGGCCCGGTTCTAATCGGCGAGCGGCTCGACCTCGAGATGGCCGCATAGACGGATACCGCCGTTTGGCTTAACCGCTCGACGGCTCGACTTCGCCATGCATCGTAGAGCTCGCGGTGAGTGTCGCCCGACCCCGCGTCGTCTGAGTCGCGGGTCTGGCCGGCTCGCCCTCGAGGCGAAAGCGCCTGGGGTCAGATTTCGCCCTGGCCCCGGGGGAAGTTCGGGCTTCAGCGTCCGAACGGTGCCTCGCACCGCGGTGCCAGGCACCGTCCGTCCTTATGCCGTCAGCGGCCGTCGAACGCCGTGCGCGGGCAGCTGTAGATCCAGCGGTACCCGGACTCCGCGATCGCCTTGCACCTGCTCGGGATTGCCCCTCTCGAAACGCCCTGTGCAGCCGTGCCGCCCGCCTTGTCGGAGGGACAGCTGTACGTCCAGAGGTAACCAGTTGCGACGGTCAGCGTGCAGCGACCACCGTTCGCGTGGCTCTGCGTTCCGCCCGGGCAGTGGAAGCTCGAGACGTGACCGGCGATCAAAGTCATCGTGCAGCTTCCCGGGACCGCGCTCGTGCCCGGGTAGACGGACGTCACGACGACTGTCGGGACGTAGTGGTGTGCGGGCGGTGCCGCCCCGGCTGCCGCCGGCATGGCGATGGCCACGATCGCGGCGGTCGTAACGAGTGCTGTATGGATTCTCACCTCAGACTCCTTCTCTCTTGACCCCATATCGAGAAGGAGAACGACCACTCGCCACGTGATACATCGACGTTGCCGGCGGGTGAGCTTCCAGACGCAGTCAGGCCTCGAGCACGATCGTGACAGGTCGTCGTTCACGAGCTCGACCTGCTGTGGGTGCACCGGTAACGTCTGTGATCAGAACTGCGGTCGAGGGAAGCGGGCGCCATTGCCATTGGGAGGGGCCAATGCGGCGCCCGCTTCCCGTCTTTCCACGCGGACGCCGGGCAGACTCGACGGCACAGCCTTGGTTTCCGCTTCCGACTGCAGCGGCAACGCCTCCCGTCGCCGGACACCAACCGGCCTCTCGATAGAGTCCCGACCGTGGCGAACGTCCGAGTCCTGTACTGCCCGGTCTGAAGCGGGTACGACGAACGGGCCGCGAGTCTCGTGGCCGAGTTGAACGGCGTCGGCCACGTGGCCGAGATGAGCGAAGGGGCGAAGAGCCAGTTCGACGTCGTCGCCGACGGCGAGACGGTGTTCTCGAAGCAGCGTGAGGGCCGGTTCCCGGATGCGGCCGAGGTGATCGGCCTGCTCGGATCCCCTAGCTGACGGCTGGTTCCGAGGCCTGCGCGCCGGCGCTGATCGGGGCCTGCGCAGAGGCGCGGCGCAAGCGCTGGGACAGCACCCGCATCACGTTCAGCGCGAAGAACGGGGTCTGCGAGACGTGGTAGAGAAACGCGCGCTCGTTGAGCAGGACGAGCTCGCATGGTGTCGCTGCAGTCGCCGTGGCGCTGCGCGGCGCCGAGTCGATCAGCGCGAGCTCACCGAAGATGCCTCCCGGCCCGACCTCCTCGATCGGAAGTCCGTCGGCGTGGATCGTGACCGTCCCCTCACGAACGACGTACATACAGTCGCCGGGGTCACCAGCCGAGAAGATCACGTCACCGGCCGCCAGCCGCTCGACACTGTCGACCGTCCGGAAGATCTCGAACGCGGCGGGGTTTCCCACGACGCGCGACGTTACGCGCGCAACGCGCGTCAGCGCGAGGGTGAGACGCGAAATCGACACCGGATCGACACGGAATCGACATAACGCCGGCACGGATTAGGCTGGCGGCGTGGAGCTGAAGGCCCGCAGGGCGACCTTGCAACTGGCCGAGACGTTCGTGATCTCGCGCGGAGCCGAGGACCAAGCCGAGGTCATTCAGGTCGAGATTCGCCACGGCGGTTCGTCCGGGTTCGGCGAGGCGGCACCGATCGACCGTTACGGAGAGTCGGCCGAGTCGGCGCTGGCCTGGCTCGACGGGGTCGTGCTCGGCGACGATCCCTTCGCGCTCGACGAGCTCGACGCAGGGTTGGCGCCGGGCGAGCAGGCTGCTCGCGCTGCGATCGACGCTGCGCTCCACGATCTCCAGGGAAAGCTCGTCGGCCGCCCGGTCTACAGCCTCCTGGGGCTGCGCCGGCTCGGGGCGCCGACTTCGTGGACGGTCTGGCTCGGTGACCCCGACGACATGGCGCGACGCGCAGAGCGAGCCCAGGAACGAGGGTTCGTGCGCCTCAAGCTGAAGCTCGGTGGGCGCGACGGGCTCGACCTCGAGCGCGTCCGCGCAGTCCGGGCGGCGACCGCCCTTCCGCTCCAGTGCGACGTCAACGAATACTGGACGCTCGACGAGGCGCTCGAGTATCTGCCGCAGATGGACCTCGAGTACTGCGAGCAGCCGCTGCCGGCCGGAGACCCCGACGGCCCGGAGCTGAAGCGGCGCTCGCCGCTGCCGATCTACGTGGACGAGGACTGTCATGTGCTGGCCGACGTTGCGGCGTGCGCGGAGCGCGCGCACGGGGTGAACATCAAGCTCGCGAAGTCGGGAGGCATCCGCGAGGCGGTGCGGATCGTTCACGCGGCACGGGCGCTCGGGCTGGGGCTCATGCTCGGGTGCATGGTTGAGTCGGGGCTGGGGATCGCAGCGGGTGCGCACATCGCGAGCCTGATGGATCACGTCGACCTCGACGGCAACCTGTTGCTCGCGCGCGATCCCTGGCCGGGCGTCGCTTTCGAGGGCGGAGTCCAGGTGCCGTCCGATCGGGCCGGGCTGGGTGTCGCACCCGCGTAGGCTCCTGATCCTGGCCGAGGGCCGCTCGTCCGATCCGCACTACGGGAAGACGGCGTACGGCGTTCTGCGCTACCGACCGGAGCAAGTGGTGGCGATCCTCGACTCGACCCACGCCGGCGAAGAGCAGAGCGGCTTTCCGGTCGTCGCGACCGTCGGCGAGGCGATGCGCTACTCGCCCACCGCCGCGCTCGTCGGCGTGGCGACACAGGGCGGACGTTTCCCACCGGCATGGCGGGAGCTGCTGCGCGATTCGATCGAGGCAGGCCTCGACGTCGAGAACGGGCTGCACGAGTTCCTCACCCACGACGACGAGCTCGTGGCACTCGCACGTGACCGTGGGGTCGAGCTACGCGACCTGCGGCTGCCGCCCGACGGTCTCAACGTTCCCACCGGCGCGAACCTGACTCACGGTGCGACGACGGTCCTGACGGTGGGCTCGGACTGTGCGATCGGGAAGATGACCGTGTCGCTGGAGCTCGACCGCGAGGCCCGTCGCCGTGGCATCGCGAGCGTGTTCGTTCCGACGGGCCAGACGGGTATCGCGATCGCTGGCTGGGGCATCTCGGTGGACGCGGTCGTGTCGGACTTCGTCGCCGGCGCGGCCGAGCGGCTCGTCCTCGAAGGGGTCGAGCGGGGAGGGGAGCTGCTTTTCGTCGAGGGCCAGGGCTCGCTGCTCCATCCGGCCTACTCGGGCGTCACCCTGGGGCTGATCCACGGCTCGGCACCACACGCCTATGTGCTTTGCCACCAGGCGGGTCAGATGGTGGTCGACGAGAACGACGACTTCCCGATGCCGCCGCTCGCCGACCTCGTCGACCTGCACGAGCGCATCAGCCTGCTTGCGCGGCCCGCGTCGGTGCGCGCGATCGCGCTCAACACGCGCCACCTCGACGAAAGCGAGGCCTACGCCGCCGTCCTCGCAGCCGAAGCCGAGACCGGCCTCCCGGCCGACGATCCGGTCAGATTCGGGGCAGCAAAACTGGTCGACGCGCTCGAGCCCGTCCGCCGAGCGCGCGGAGGGTCGGCGACGGCGAGCGCGAATTAGCGCAATTACCGCGGACGAGCCAGTACCGTTCCCGGGTTTCCATGTGACGACTCGCAGCGGCACTGAGCGCACTGCTCGCCGCGCTGGCCTTCGGCGCCGCCCGTGCGACCGCGGACGGCGTGGCGTTCGGCGTGAACGACAACGCCGGCCTCTACGAGGCCGGCACGGGCCCGTTCTGGGACACCATGACCGGGCTCGGACTCACGACGAACACGATCACGCTGCGCTGGGACGAGACGACTCTCGACGGCCTCGACCCGACCGACGCAGCCGACCTCGCGCCCGCGCTCGCTGCGGCGAAGAAGGCCGGCGTGACGATCGAGTTCGACGTCTACCCGCGACACGCGAAGGAGCTCTCGAACCCGCGGGGCCCGGCCCGCTTCGCCGCGTTCCTGACGACGCTGGCGAAGACGTACCCGGATGTCGACCAGTACGTGGTGATGAACGAGTGCAACCAGGATCTGTTCGTCAACCCCCAGTCGACTCGCGGACGTAACGTCTCGGCGGCCCGGTGCGGCGCGTTCCTCGCCGCCGGGTACGACGCGCTGAAGGCTGTTTCCTCCGACATCTTCGTCTGGGGGCTCGGCCTGTCGCCACGCGGAAACGCCCCGACGAAGCGAGACAACCCCTCGACCGACCCGATCGACTGGCTCGGCTTCCTCGGGAAGTGGTACCGCGGGAGCAAACGGACGAAGCCGCTGATGGACGGCCTCGACCTCCACCCGTACCCGATCCCGCAGTCGCTGCCGTTTGCCACCGGCTACCAGAACCCCCGGAGCTTCAGCGTCGCGAACCTGCCTCGCGTGTACGCGGCCTTCTACCGCGCGTTCTCGGGGACCGGCCAGGCGACGGTCGGCCTGGTCGGACGCCTGCCGGTGCAGCTCAACGAGGTGGGGATCCAGACCTCGTCCGCCGGTCGCCCGGGGTATACCGGTGTCGAGACCTCGACGGGGCCGAACGGCGGGTTGCGGCCTCCGTACGACACGCCGCACTACCAGGCGCAGTGGTACATGAAGCTCGTCGACTTCTCGGAGTGCGACGCCGACGTTCACTCGGTCAACCTCTTCAAGCTGGTCGACGAGACCTCCCGCGCCGGCTGGCAGAGCGGTCTCTTCTACGCCGGGTTCGTGCCCAAGCTGTCTGCCGGCGCCGTCGAGTGCCGAGATCGCAAAGGATGGGGGCCGGTGTCCGGCCGGGCGTCCGTCCTACTGGGCGCCGTTCGACGTCTACGGCGGCTCGTTCGCCCTGGACGCGCTGGTCGCGGGGCTCGTCCCCGCCGGGCCGGCTCCTCCCCTGATTACGGGGCCGTAAGAGGCCGACTTGACGACCGAACAGGTGTTCGCTAGTGTGACGAACACATGTTCGTACGGATCTTCATCCTCGTCGCTGTCGCCGTCCTCGTCTGGAGCGCGGTTGCACGATCGACGCAGGCCCACGGCGCGAAGCAGGTCGTGACCGTCCGGCCGAACGACACGCTCTGGGCGATCGCCGAGCAGCACTACGGCGGCGACGTTCGCAGCGCGATCTGGCGCATCGAACAGGCAAACCACCTGCCGGGCGCCGACGTTCACGCCGGCCAGCAGCTCGTGCTGCCGTAGGCACGCGCGACGCCGCGACCGCTCCTTCGCCAGAATCGGGCCGCGCGTGGACCTCGACATCGTCTTCCTCGGCACGTCCGGCAGCGCACCCACCGCGTCGCGCTCACCAACCGCGGTGCTCGTACGGCGCGGGGGCGACCGTCTGCTCTTCGACTGTGCGGAGGGGACACAACGACAGTTGATGCGGTCGGTGGTCGGGCTGCCCGACCTCGAGCAGATCTTCATCACGCACTTTCACGCCGACCACTACCTCGGCCTGCCCGGCATGCTGAAGACCTTCGCGCTCCGCCAGCGCGAGCTGCCACTCACCGTCTACGGCCCGCCGGGGCTGCGCGAGCTGTACGGCTCGCTGGGGCGCGTCTTCGGGCGCCTCACGTACCCCGTCGAGACGGTCGAGGTCCGTGCCGGCGAGGTGCTCGAGCGCGACGGCTACCGCGTGCTCGTCTATCCGGTGCACCACGGCGTGTCGGCGGTGGGGTACGCGGTAGTGGAGGACCCGCGCCCGGGGCGCTTCGATCTGGAGGCTGCCGACGCGCTCGGCGTGCCGAACGGGCCGGAGCGAGGGGCGCTCCAACGCGGCGAGTCGATCACGCTCGACGATGGTCGCGTTCTCACGCCGGATGCGGTGCTGGGCGAGGCTCGGCGCGGCCGTCGGATCGTCCTTCCCGGCGACACGGCGCCCGCCGAGACGGTCCGGCTGCTCGCGGAGGGGGCGGACGTGCTGGTCCACGAGGCGACGTTCGGCGAAGACGAGCGGGTACGGGCCGGCGAGACGTCACACTCGACCGCCGTGCAGGCCGCCGAGATCGCGCGCGACGCCGGTGTTCAGTTGCTCGCGCTCACCCACATCTCGACGCGCTACTTCGGGCCCGAGCTCGCCCGCGAGGCGCAGGCCGTCTTCGCGGCTACGGTCGTGCCGCGCGACTTCGACGTGATCGAAGTGCCGTTCCCCGAGCGTGGGCCGCCGAAGCTCGTGAAGAGGGGCGCGCGGCCGCCGCGCGGCGAGCGTGGGCAGCCTTCAGAGCTGCCAGATTCCGCTGCGTAGGACGGGCGTCGCCGACCCGTCCGCCGTGAGACCCGTGACGGTGACATCGTCCGCACCGATCATGAAGTCGATGTGGATCTGACTCGTGTTGATGCGGTGACGATCCTCGGGCCCGACGGAGATCGCGTACGCGTTGCCGAACGCAAGATGGCTGGCCGCATTCTCGTCGAGCAGCGTGTTGAAGAACACGGTCTTCGTCTTCGCGATTCGGCCCGCTCCGTCGACGAGCGCGACCTCGCCTAGCCGCGACGCACTCTGCTCCACGGCGGTCCGAGCGCGCAGCGCGTCGGCATTGACGCCGTCGATCGCGACTGCGCGGCCGCCTTCGAAGTGGACGACGAGCTCGGAAACGAGCGACCCTGCCACGTCGAGCGGCTTCGTCGCAGTGACGACCCCGTCCACCCTCAGCGGATCGGGCGTCGAACCGACCTCCTCGGTCGGGATGTTCGGCGCGTGCACCACCCCGTCGACCGTCTCGCATGCCCGGGGTCTCGGACGAGAAGCGCGACGTCGGCAGCAAGCCCACGGTCAGGTCGGTCCCCGGCCCTTCGAAGCGCAGCGAGTCGAAGCGGTGCTCGTCGATCCGGCGCCCCGCCTCGTGCAGCTCCTGCAGTCGAAGGCGCCACGCCTCGCACGGGTCGGGCTCGTCGAGCCGGAGCACGTAGACGAGCTTCTCCCAGAGCTGCTCGACCGCCCTGTCGCTCTCGAGCGACGGGAAGACCGCCTGCGCCCACTCGCGTGCCGCCCACGGGACAACGGTCCAGTTGGTCGTGCGGGCGTTGATCACCTGGAAGTTCTCGCGTTGCGCCGGAAGCGCATCGCGGCCTGCGAGCGCCGGATCGATCCCTGCGAGCAGCCCAGGTGGGACCTGGGGGGTGATCGAGATGCGGACGCCGTGGCTGTCGCCGAGCGCCAGCAGCCGCTCGCCGTACCAGGGCGGGACGACATCGAGCGTGGCCGGGTCGGCGTGCTCGAGACGCGCGCGCTTGACGTAGGGATCGAAGTACCACGGGTCGACGAACAGAGCGCCGCGGTCGTAGGCCGCGACGGCGACCGCTTCTACGAGCGGGGCAGCAGACGGCTCGGCGACGATCCAGACGATCTGGCCGGGCTGGACGTTCGCGCCGACCTCGACGATCAGGCGGGCGTAGCGTGTCAGGAGCTCGCGGTCCACAGCTGACGAGGGTACGGATTCCGTCCGTCCGGCGAAGCAGGTACCGTGCTCCTCGCAACGCCCCCTTTAACCCGGTCCAGCGAGGCCGGAAAGGAGTTGAATGTCGCACCCTGCCGTCGGACCGGCACCACATCTCCTGCTCGACGACGAGGCGATCCGCCGGACGCTGACGCGCATCGCGCACGAGATCATCGAGCGGAACGACGATCTCGAGACCGTCGCGCTGGTCGGCATCCAGACGCGGGGCGTGCCGCTGGCCCAGCGGCTCCGGCACCTGATCGCCGAGCGCGCCGGGGTCGATGCGCCGCTCGGGTGGCTCGACGTGACGTTCCACCGTGACGACGTGCACGTCAGGGCCGGCCGCGCGCCGCGCCGCGCCCAGCCGCTCGTGCGCGACACCAAGCTCGACTTCGATCTCGAAGGGCGGACGGTGGTGCTGGTCGACGACGTCCTCTACACCGGCCGGACGATCCGCGCCGCGATCGATGCGCTGTTCGAGTTCGGGCGCCCCGCGAGGGTGCAGCTCGCGGTGCTGGCCGACCGTGGCCACCGCGAGCTCCCGATTCGCCCCGACTACGTCGGCAAGAACCTGCCGACGGGAGCAGGCGAGCGAATCCAGGTCGAGCTCGTCGAGGTGGACGAGGTCGACCGAGTGCTCTTGATCCCCGCAGAGGAGGCAACGCCATGACCGACCTGCGTCTGGTCGGCGGCCAGCTGCTGCCGCCGTCGACCCACGAACGGCGGCACCTGCTGTCGATGTCCGATGTCGATCGGGACGACGTCGAGCGCATCCTCTCGGCGGCGCGGTCGTTTGCGGACTCGCAGGAGCGCGAGACAAAGAAGCTGCCGACCCTGCGAGGGCGTGTCGTGCTCAACGTCTTCTTCGAGTCGTCGACCCGCACCTCGTCGTCGTTCGAGCTGGCGGCCAAGCGGCTGTCAGCCGACACGGTGACGCTGCGCGCGTCGGGCTCTTCGGTCGACAAGGGCGAGTCGCTGAAGGACACGGCGCTGACGCTGTCGGCGTACGACCCGGACGTGATCGTGCTGCGGCACCCGGAGGCCGGCGCCGCGGAGCTCGTCGCGCGACTGACCACCGCGCGCGTCGTCAACGCCGGCGACGGGAAGCACCAGCATCCGACTCAGGCGCTCCTCGACCTCTACACGCTCCGCAACGCATTCGGCCGGCTCGACGGGCTTCAGGTCGCCATCGTCGGTGACGTCCTGCATTCGCGGGTTGCGCGCTCACTGGTGCAGGCACTCAATCTCGTCGGCTCGCAGGCGGTCCTCGTCGGCCCGCCGGCGCTGCTGCCGCTGGGCGTCGCACCGGTCTCCCACGACATCGAGACGATCGCCGATGCCGACGTCGTCTACGTGCTGCGCATGCAACGCGAGCGGATGCTCGAGGGCGCGAACTTCGTACCGTCCTTGCGGGAGTACAGCCGCCGCTACGGGATCACCGCCGCGAAGGGTCCGGCCCGGGCAGGTCGTCATGCATCCCGGGCCGATCAATCGCGGCGTCGAGCTCGACGGGGACGTCGCCGACTCCGACGCCTCGCTGGTGCTCGAGCAGGTGCGGGCCGGGCTCGTCGTCCGGATGGCGATCCTGTACGACCTCCTGACCGCAGGCCCGGTCGTGGTCGCCGCCACGGTGGAGACGGCATGACGGTTCTCGTCGGGCGGACCGGCGCGGATGACCTGGTCGTGCGCGGCGCACGCGTGCTCGACCCGGTCGAGGGCGTCGACGCCGAGCTCGACGTGCGCATCGACGGTGGCGTGATCACGGAGATCGGCACCGGTCTGGACATGAACGGGCATCGCGTCGTCGACGGCGCCGGTCTCGTGCTCGCGCCGGCGTTCATCGATCCGCACGTCCACCTGAGGACGCCCGGGCGCGAGGACGAGGAGACGATCGAGAGCGGCACCGGGGCCGCGGCTGCGGGAGGGTACTGCGCGATCCTCGCGGTCCCGAACACGGATCCCCCGATCGACGATCCGGAGCTGCTCCAGGGCCTCCGCACACGCGCGGAGCTCGAGGCCCAGGTCCCGGTCGGCTTCATGGCCGCGCTCACGAAGGGACAGGCCGGAGCCGAGCTCGCCGAGCTGGGGGCGCTCGCCGAGGCCGGCGCGGCCGGGTTCACGGACGACGGGCATCCCGTCGCGGCGGCGGGTGTGATGCGGCGGGCGTTGCAGTACAACGCCGTCACCGGCCTGCCGATCGCCGTTCATTGCGAAGAGCCGACGCTGACGCGCGATGCGCACGCGCACGCCGGCGAGGTCTCCGGGGAGCTCGGCATCAACGGCTGGCCGGCCCTCGGCGAGAGCCTGATGGTCGGCCGCGACGTCGATCTCGTCCAGGAGACGGGGCAGCCGTTGCATCTCATGCATCTCTCGGCGCTCGAGTCGGTCGAGCACCTTCGCCGCGCACGCGCGGCCGGAGCGCCCGTGACCGCCGAGGTGACGCCACACCATCTTTGCCTGACCGACGACGCGATCAGGTCACTCGATCCGAACTTCAAGATGAACCCGCCACTTCGAAGCGACGATCACCGCACGGCCTTGATCGACGCGCTGCGCGACGGGACGATCGGGGCGGTCGCAACCGATCACGCCCCGCATGCGGCAGCGGAGAAGGAGGTGCCGTTCGAAGCGGCGCCGTTCGGCGTGATCGGTCTCGAAACCGCCTTCGCCGCGCTGAACACCTATCTAGTCGAGCCGGGTCTGCTCGATCTCGAGACGGTGCTCGAGCGAATGTCGGCCGGCCCCGCCGCGATCTTCGGCCTCGAACGCCCGCGCCTCGCGGTCGGCGCACACGCGAATCTCGTGCTGCTCGACCTCCGTTCGAGCTGGCGCGTCCATGCAGCAAAGCTCCGCTCGCGATCGGCGAACTCGTGGCTGCTCGACCAACGCCTCACCGGTCGCGTCCGCATGACGATCGCGGCCGGCCGCGTGGTGCACGAATCATGAGCGTAGGCTCGACGGAGCTCATCAAAGAGCGGAGGCGGCGGCTCTGCCGGCGCCGGGAGCGGGCATGAGCGTGGGCGCGCTCGTTCTCGAGGACGGCAGCGTCTTCGCCGGTGAATCGGTGGGTGCAGACGGTCGCGCATTCGGCGAGGCGGTCTTCACGACCTCGATGAGCGGCTATCAGGAGGTCGCCACGGATCCGAGCTTCGAGGCGCAGATCGTGTGCTTCACGGCGCCGATGGTCGGCAACTACGGCACCGATCCCGGCCGATGCGAGTCGCGCCGGGTCCATGCACGCGGTGTCGTCATGCGCGAGGCCCGCGGCCCAGGCTGGCTCGAGTGGCTCCGGGAGCACGGCGTCGTCGCGCTGACCGGTGTCGACACGCGGTCGCTCGTGCTGCACCTCCGCGAGCGCGGCGTGATGCGCGCGGCGATCGTCGCGTGCGACTACGTCGAGGAGACGCTGCTCGGCGAGGTTCGCGCTCAGCAGGAGATGTCCGGAACAGCGCTCGCCCGTGACGTGTCGACGCGTGAGCCGTTCACGTACACGCGTCGCGGACGCGCACGTGTCGCGGTCGTCGACTACGGGTGCAAGCGGTCGATCATCCGCCGGCTCGCTGCAGCCGGCGCGGCCGTCGATGTCTTTCCGCACGATGTCGACGCCGACACCGTCGCGCGGTACGACGGTGTGCTGCTCTCGCCCGGGCCGGGAGACCCCGCACCGCTCGGGGACGAGACGGCGATGGTGGAGCAGCTGCTCGGGCGCACCGAGGTGCTCGGCGTCTGCCTCGGTCACCAGCTGATCGCACGCGCGCTCGGACGGACGACGTACAAGCTGCCATTCGGCCATCGCGGCGCGAACCATCCGGTGCTCGAACATCGCTCACGCCGCGTGCTGGTGACCTCGCAGAATCACGGGTTCGCGGTCGCTGCGGGTGAGGACGACGGCGTCACGCACGCGTCGCTGTACGACGGCACCGTCGAGGGCCTGTCGCTGCCGGCGCTGCGTGCCCGGTCGACCCAATTCCACCCGGAGGCCTCGCCGGGCCCGCACGACGCGCAGTTCGTCCTCGAAGGGTGGGTGACCGGACTTGCCGCGTAGAGCCGACCTCGACTCGATCTGCCTGATCGGCTCGGGGCCGATCGTGATCGGCCAGGCCGCCGAGTTCGACTACGCGGGCTGCCAGGCGCTGAAGGTGCTCCGCGAGGAGGGCTTCCGCACGATCGTCGTCAACTCGAATCCGGCGACGATCATGACCGACCCCGGGTTCGCCGACCGCACCTACCTCGAACCGCTCGACGTCGAAGGCGTGACCGCCGTGCTCGAGCGGGAGCGGCCCGACGCCCTGCTGCCGACGATGGGCGGGCAGATCGCGCTGAACCTCGCGCGCGACCTGCACGAGGCGGGCGTGCTCGACGAGCTCGAGATCGAGCTGATCGGCGCCGACGTCGACGTGATCTCGCGGGCCGAGGACCGCGAGCTCTTCAAGGCGTGCGTCGAGCGCACCGGGCTGCGCGTTCCACGGTCGCGGATCGTCACGTCGCTCGACGACCTCGCCGGTCTCGCGACCCCTGCGGTCGTTCGGCCGGCATTCACGCTGGGCGGGCACGGCAGCGGTTTCGCGGAGACGCCGGCCCAGCTGCGGCAACAGGTGGAGCGTGGGCTCGGTGAATCGCCGATTACGCAGGTGCTCGTCGAGGAATCGGTCCGCGGCTGGGACGAGTTCGAGCTCGAGGTCGTCCGCGACCGCGCCGACAACGTCGTGATCGTCTGCTCGATCGAGAACCTCGACCCGATGGGGGTGCACACCGGCGACTCGGTCACCGTTGCTCCGCAGATGACGCTCTCCGACGAGGCCTACCAGGAGCTCCGCGACGCTGCGATCGCGGTCGTCCGCGCCGTCGGTGTCGACACAGGAGGCTCGAACATCCAGTTCGCCCGCGACCGGGTGACCGGTGATGTCCGGGTGATCGAGATGAACCCGCGCGTCTCGCGGTCGTCGGCGCTCGCGTCCAAGGCGACCGGCTATCCGATCGCCAAGGTGGCAGCGAAGCTTGCGGTCGGTTACACCCTCGACGAGATCCCCAACGACCTGACCGGTACGACTCCCGCCAGCTTCGAGCCGGCACTCGATTACGTGGTCGTGAAGATCCCCCGGTTCGCGTTCGAGAAGTTCCCAGGTGCCGACCGCACGCTCGGGACACAGATGAAGGCCGTCGGGGAGACGATGGGCATCGGCCGCACGTTCATCGAGGCGTTCGTGAAGGCGAAGCGAGGTCTGGAGGGCCCGCTCGAGTGGGCGCCCGAGAACCTCCATCCCTGGTTCGAGCGCGAGCTCGTCGACGTCGACGCCGAGGAAGCTCGGCAGCGGCGGGAGCGACCTGTGTACCGGCGCATCGACTCGTGCGCGGGCGAGGTCGAGGCCGCGTCGAACTACTACTACGCGACCTGGGGCGAGCGCGACGAAGCGCCGCCGGTCGGAACGGCCAAGCGTGTCGTGATCCTCGGGTCTGGCCCGAACCGCATCGGGCAGGGCATCGAGTTCGACTACTGCTGCGTGCACGCCGTGCAGACGTTCCGCGAGCTCGGCTACGAGGCCGTGATGGTGAACTGCAACCCGGAAACGGTGTCGACGGACTACGACACGTCCGACCGGCTGTACTTCGAGCCGCTCGACGTCGAGGCGGTGCTCGCGGTCTGCGAGCGCGAGCAGCCCGAAGGCGTCGTGATCCAGTTCGGGGGCAGACCCCGCTCAAGCTCGCACGCGCGATCGAAGGTGCCGGGCATCGCATCCTCGGGACGCCGTTCGACGCCGTCGATCTCGCCGAGGACCGCGAGCGGTTCGGCCGGCTGCTCGCCGGCATGGAGATCGCGTGCCCGGAGTGGGGGATCGCCCGGTCGCCGGACGAAGCGATCTCCACCGCCGAGCGGATCGGCTATCCCGTGCTCGTGCGGCCGTCGTACGTGCTCGGCGGGCGCGCCATGCGCGTCTGCAACGGGCCGGACGCGGTAGCCGAGGCTTTCCGGGGCGTGCACGGGCCGACGCTCGTCGACCGGTTCCTCGACCACGCGATCGAGCTCGACGTCGATGCATTGTGCGACGGCACGGAGGCATACGTCGCAGCAGTCATGCAGCACGTCGAGGAGGCAGGTGTCCACTCCGGCGACTCCGCGTGCGTCCTGCCGCCGCAGTCGATCGACGAGGCGACGCTCGCCGAGATCGGCAATGTCGTGCGCCGGCTCGGCCCCGCACTCGGCGTCGTCGGGCTGCTGAACGTGCAGGTGGCGGTCGTCGGTGACGACCTCTACGTCCTCGAGGTGAATCCCCGCGCGTCTCGCACGGTCCCGTTCGCGTCGAAGGCGATCGGGATCAACCTGGTGGCGGCGGCCTGCCGGCTGGCTGCGGGTGCGCGACTCGCCGAGCTCGAGCTTCCGCCCGAGCAGGCACCGCGTCAGGTGAGTGTGAAGGCCGCAGTGCTCCCGTTCGCACGGTTCCCGGGCGCCGACCCGGTACTCGGGCCCGAGATGCGGTCGACCGGCGAGGTGATGGTGAGCGCCTCTGACCTCGCGACGGCACTTGCCAAGGCCGAGCGCGCGGCCGGCCGGCCGCTGCCGGGCAAGGGATCAGTGTTCCTGTCCGTGCGCGACGACGACAAGGCTGCGCTGCCCGATCTCGCCCGCGCGTTCGCGGTACTCGGTTTCAATCTGCACGCGACCGCCGGTACGGCGGCCGCCCTGCGCGACGCCGGCGTCGAGGTTGCCGACGTGCGCAAGGTGAGCGAGCCGGGTGACGCACCGACGGTCGTCGACCTGATTCGTCGCGGCCGTTGCGACCTCGTCGTGAACACGCCCGGCGGCGGGGCCGAGCCGAGGTCGGACGGCTATCTGATCCGGGAGGCGGCGCTGGTAGCGCGTGTCCCGTGCATCACGACGATTGCCGCGGCGACGGCGGCGACGCGCGCGATCGCAGACGCGCGGACGGACGTGACGCTGTCGCTGCAGGAGCGGATCGATGTCGAGGCCGACGCGCGCGCCGCGTAGGGTCGTCGCCGTCGAGGCAGTCGGGCCGTATGCGCTCCTGCGCGTCGAGCGGGGCGGCGCAGACCCCGGTGTGCCGGGACAGTTCTTCATGCTCGAAGCTCGAGGCCGGCCCCTGCCGCGGCCGATGTCGCTGTGTCTCGCCCCGAAAGGCGAGCTCTGGTTCCTGCTCGATCCGATCGGCCCCGGCACCCGCGCACTCGCCGCTCTCGAGACCGACGATCGACTGCACGTGTTCGGGCCGCTCGGAAACGGCTTCCGACTCGACGTCGCTCGTCCGTTGCTCGTCGGCGGCGGCATCGGCATCGCTCCGCTGCCGTACCTTGCCGAGGCACTCGATCGTCCGCCGGCCGTGCTCGGGTTCCGCACCGAGCATCACGCCGAGGCGGCGGCGCTCCTTCCGACCGCCGATGTCGTGGTCGACCCGGTCCTCGTCACCGAGCTGATCGAGCCCGGCCGTGACGTTCTCGCCTGCGGGCCGGCGCCGATGCTCGAGGCCGTCCGCGAGCTAGCTCCCGACGCGCAGCTCGCCTGGGAGGCACCGATGGCCTGCGGGTACGGCGCGTGCTACGGCTGCGCGGTGGAGATCGATGGCGAGCTCAAACGTCTCTGTATCGAAGGACCTGTCTTGGAAGGTGCCTCACGATGAGCGAGACGGCGTCTGGCCGCGCTGACGCGGCGCAATGCTGCGTCCTCGGTCACCGAAATAGCAACCGCTATTCCGGCTCGCTGCGTCCTTGTCTTGCACTCGCTCGTCACAGCCAGTCACCGGACGGCACCGTGAGGCACCTTCCATGCTCCTGAACGCCAGTGGGTGCCTGGACGCGCTCCTCGCGCCGGAGGTCGCCGCCGCGCTCGACGCGTTCGTGACCAAGACGGTGACGCCGAAGCCGCGTGAGGGGAACGCTCCGCCGCGGATCGCGGAGACCGACGCCGGAATGCTCAACGCAATCGGCCTCGCCAACCCCGGTCGAGACGCCTTCGTCAGCCGGGTGCTGCCGGAGCTGAGGGACGCGATCGAGGCCCCGATCTGGGTCTCCGTGGGCGGGTTTTCGGCCGGCGACTACGCCGCGACGTGTGCCCAGCTTCCTTCCGGGGCCGTGGCTACTGTCGAGCTGAACCTGTCGTGCCCCAATGTCGACGAGGCCCCCGAGACGGCGGCGGAGATCGTGGCGGCATGCCGGGCAGCGACGACACTTCCCCTCTACGCCAAGCTCTCGCCCCATGCGTGGGACGTCGGCGAGGTCGTGCGAGCTGTCGAGGCTGCGGGTGCCGACGGGATCAGCCTGGTCAACACGCTGCGCGGACTGACGCTCGACACGCGGCTGACGCCGACGCTCGCACGCGGTGCCGGCGGCTACTCGGGTCCGGCGCTTCGGCCCGTCGCGCTCGCTGCGGTCTATGCGGCGCGACGGGCGACATCGCTGCCGATCGTCGGCATGGGCGGTGTCTCGACCGGGCGCGATGCGCTCGACATGATCGCGTGCGGTGCGACGCACGTCGCACTCGGCACGGTGTTGTTCTCCGATCCGTCTGCACCGAATCGTGTGCGTCTGGAGCTCGACGACGCCGCGCGAGGCGCAGGCTTCGCGACGATCGCCGCGGCATTTTGTGCTGCACACGCGGCCGTTGTCAGTCCCGCCAACTGAGATCAACCGACAGTTGTTGCAGGCGCGTCACAGGTTGGTAGGATGCTGACCTTCGATGGCGCCCCCTCAAGCTCAAGTCCAAGCTCCCGTTCGTTCGCTCGACCAGCGGATGGAAGCACTCAAGCGTGCAAACGATATTCGCGTGAAGCGTGCGCAACTGAAGAAGGACTTGAAGTCGGGCACTGTGTCGATCGAACAGATCCTCGGCAACCCACCCGAGTTCGTGTCGACCGCAAAGGTGTTCGACATGCTGGTCGCCGTGCCGAAGTTCGGCAGGGTGAAGGCGGCGCGGCTGCTCAACCAGTGCCGCATCAGCCAGTCGAAGACGGTCGGCGGGCTCTCCGACCGCCAGCGGCATGAGCTGATTGCCCTCTTCAACGGGCGCTAGCACAGGACCGCCTGTCTTCGTCGTGACCGGCCCGTCCGGGGCCGGCAAGGGGACGCTGATCAAGCTCGTGCTGCCGCGTTTCCCGGCTCTGGCGCTGGCCGTCTCCGCCACTACGCGGCCTCGCCGGCCCGGCGAGGAGGACGGCGTCGACTACTGGTTCCTCGACCGGGCGGAGTTCGTCCGGCGGGAAGCGATAGGCGAGTTCCTCGAGTGGGTCGACTACGTCGGGAACCGCTACGGGACGCTCCAGTCGGAGATCGACCGGCTGCGCGCCTGCGGGAAGGCGCCGATGCTGGAGCTCGAGACGGACGGCGCGCTCCGGGTAGCCGAGCGGGAGCCGGGGGCGGTCACCATCTTCGTCACCGCGCCGGTCGAGGAGCTCGAGCGGCGGCTTCGGGAGCGCGCGACGGAGAGCTCGGGTGAGATCGGCGAGCGCATCGCGACCGCCCGGAGGCAGCTCGAGCTCCAACCGCTCTTCGATCACGTCGTGACGAACGTCGACCGCGACCAGGCCGCAGAGGAGCTGGCCGGGGTGATCGCGCCGCTCCTGGCAAGTGCCGCTACGATGTCGCGACCATGATTCATCCCCGCATCGACGAACTGCTGAAAGAGGTCGACTCGCGCTACGCGTTGGTCATCGTCGCCGCCAAGCGCGCTCGGCAGATCAACAACTACCACCACCAGCTCGGTGAGGGCACGTTCGACGAGTTCGCCCCGCCGCTGATCGAGTCGCGCTCGAAGAACTACCTGACGATGTCGCTCGAGGAGATCTCCGAGGGCAAGATCGTCTACGAGTACACCAAGTAGCGGCTCGTACCCGGCACAATTCGCCTGTGCCGAAGATCCTGCTCGGTGTGACGGGTGGCATTGCCGCCTACAAGGCGTGCGAGCTCACGCGCCTGCTCGTGAAAGCCGGACACGAGGTCATCCCGCTCGTGACGCCCGGCGCGCAGCGCTTCGTGGCCGAAGAGACCTTTCTCGCGCTGGCGCGACGTCCCGCCTCGGACGATCCGTACCCGCACCTGACGCGCGCCGACCTGCTCGTCGTCGCGCCGTGCACCGCGAACACGCTCGCGAAGCTGGCACAAGGTCTCGCCGACAACGTCTTGACCGAGGCGGCGCTCGCGCACCGAGGGCCCGTGCTCGTCGCACCGGCGATGAACCCCCGCATGTGGGCGCACCCCGCCACACGCGCGAACGTCGAGGCGCTCGTTCGTCGAGGAGTCGAGCTGGTCGGCCCCGACGAGGGCGAGCTCGCGGAGGGCGAGTGGGGGATCGGCCGGCTCGCGGAGCCCGAGGAGATCGCGGAGCGCGCCGAACAGCTGCTCGCGCCCGGGACGCTCGCCGGCAAACGGGTGCTCGTCACCGCAGGGGGCACGCGGGAGCCGCTCGACAGCGTGCGCTTTCTCGGCAACCGCTCATCCGGACGCATGGGTGTCGCGTTGGCAGAGGAGGCGCGCCGCCGGGGGGCGGAGGTGATCCTGCTCGCGGCGAACCTCCAGGTCGATCGCCCGCACGGTGTCGAGACGATTCCGACGCCGACCGCCGAGGCGATGCTCGACGCGGCGCTGGCACTCGCCGACGTCGACATTGCCCTGCTGGCGGCCGCGGTCGCCGACTACAAACCGGTCGAGGCGCTGGCCGGCAAGCGGCCCAAGGACGAACAGGGCTGGACGATCGAGCTCTCGCCGACCGAAGACGTGGCGCGGTCGCTGGCCGAACGCAAGCGCGCCGACCAGATCCTGGTCGTGTTCGGTGCCGAGCACGGGGAGGCCGGGCTCGAGCGCAAGCGGGGGATGCTGGAGACGAAGAACGCCGATCTCGTGGTCTACAACGACGTCGGCCGCTCCGACATCGGGTTCGACGCACGCGCAGAACGAGGTCGTGCTCGTCACTCGCGCGGGCGAGCGGGCCGTACCGAAGGCGCCGAAGCCCGAGATCGCGCGTGCGGTCTTCGATGCAGTCGAGGAGTTACTCGCGCGATGAGCGACGCCTACGAGCTGTTTCGCGAGGGACAGAAGCGGCTCCGAGGCGGCATGCCGGCACAGGCGACGGTGCCGCTCGAGAAGGCGAGGCGCCTCGAGCCGGAGAAGGCGTCGATTCGCGAGGCGCTCGGGATCGCCTACTTCCGGCTTCAGCGCTGGGAGGACGCGGAGGGCGAGTTCCGCGCGATCGTCGAAGACCTCGCCCCGACCGACGACTACGCGCACTACGCGCTGGGCCGCGCGCTCGAGAAGCAGGGCAAGGCGGCCGAGGCGAATGGGCACTTCAAGCTCGCGAGCTCGATGAAGCCCGGCTCCGCCCAGTACGCCGCCCGGATCCGCGAACTGGATTGAAGGCTGTCGTCCAGCGCGTCGCGCAAGCGCGGTCGCGGCCGGGCGGGTCGATCGGGCCGGGGCTCGTGGTCCTGCTCGGGATCGCCGCCGGGGACGACGAGGCGTCCGTCCGCCGGCTCGCCGGCAAGATCGCGCGGCTCCGGGTGTTCCCGGACGCCGGCGGCAAGTTCGACCGCGCGCTCATCGACGTGGGCGGCGCCGCGCTCGTGGTGAGCCAGTTCACGCTGGTCGCCGACACGGCCAAGGGCAACCGGCCGAGCTTCTCGGGCGCGGCGCGTCCGGACGAGGCCGAGCCGCTCTACGACGCGTTCTGCGCGGAATTGCGCGCCCTCGGCGTCGAGGTCGAGACCGGCGTCTTCGGCGACGCACATGCAGGTCGAGCTCGTGAACGACGGGCCGGTCACGATCGTCCTCGACGCCTAGTGGCCGGCCCCGCCCGGCCCGGTGCCGCGCACCGGTTTTCGAACCAGGAATTCGCTGCGCTCTGCTACCTTTCCGACACCACATTTCGAGCGTTTTCGGGATGGGCGCGCGGCGCCCATTTTTTGTAGGCGCGGTTCGTTGACGGGGGTTCGACATGGTGATTACTCAGCGGGAACAGGAACGGATGCTCCGGCGCGACGTTGCGCGCCTGGTTGAGCCTGCCCTGCCCGGCACCGAGGTGGTCGCCGTCGAACTGACCGGGAAGGAGCGCTTTTGCGTCTTCGTCGACCACCCGGGAGGAGTCGACCACGCGCTGTGTGAGCGCGTCACGCATCTCCTGCGCTCGTACCTGGACGAGTACTCCGTCGAGGTGTCGTCACCGGGTTTCGACCGCCCGCTGCGGACACAGGCGCACTTCGAGCGCGCCGTCGGCCGCAAGGTTCGCGTGAAGACCGACACGGGTCGCCTTCGCGGCGAGGTGATCGGTGCAACGGCAGCCGCGGTGCAGATCCGGCACGGCAACGAGGCCGTGGACATACCGTACGACGAGATCGTGCGGGCCAATCTGATCGACGAAGGGATAGTGCGATGAGCCAGGAGATTGTTGAGGCGGTCCGCGAGATCGAGCGCGAGAAGGGGATCGAGAGCGGCACGCTGGTCGCGGCGCTCGAGGACGCGCTCCTCGCCGCATACAAGAAGACACCGGGCGCATCGCGGCACGCAACGGTCGAGCTCGACGATCGCGGCGACTTCCGCGTCTTCTCGATCGACCTGCCGGAGGACATCGAGACCCGCCTGCTCGACGAGGCGCGCGAGCGCACGATCGAGGAGCTCGAGCGGCTGGAAGAGGAGACCGGCGAGAAGAACCACACGCTCCTCTCCGACGACGACCTCGAGATCGACTGGTCCGACATCCCCGAGAACCTGATCGACCGGGAGGACGTCACCCCCGACAACTTCGGCCGCATCGCAGCACAGACCGCGAAGCAGGTGATCCTGCAGCGAATCCGCGAGGCTGAGCGCGAGATGATGTACGACGAGTACATCGACCGCGTCGGCGAGGTCGTCACGGGCATCGTCCAGCAGACGGGCGACCGGCGGAACATCCTGGTCGACCTCGGCAAGGTCGAGGCGCTCCTGCCCGGCCCCGAGCAGGTCGACGGCGAGCGCTACGAGCAGGGCTCGCGCATCAAGGCCGTGATCCGCGAGGTGCGCACGGGCACGAAGGGCCCGCAGGTGATCCTGTCGCGCCGCGACCCCGAGCTGATCAAGACGCTGTTCGAGCTCGAGGTCCCCGAGATCGCCGACGGGCTCGTCGAGATCAGGGGTGTCGCCCGCGAACCGGGGTACCGCTCGAAGATCGCCGTGAGTCGCACACGCAGGGCGTCGACCCGGTCGGCGCATGCGTCGGCCCGCGCGGCTCGCGCGTGCGCATGGTCGTGTCGGAGCTCAGGGGCGAGAAGATCGACATCATCCCGTGGAACCCGGAGCCCGCCCGGTTCGTGGCAAAGGCGCTGTCGCCGGCGCGCGTCCGCGAGGTGTACCTCGACGACGCCGGCAAGGAGGCAACCGTCGTCGTGCCGGACGACCAGCTCGCGCTCGCGATCGGCAAGGAGGGCATGAACGCTCGCCTCGCCGCGCGCCTGACCGGCTGGAAGATCGACATCACCTCGGATACCGAGTTCGCGCAGCAGGAGGCCGATGCGGCATTCGGCGGCGAAGGCGCCGACGGCGAGGACTCCTCGGGCCGCTGTGCGGCGGTGCTCACGAACGGCAAGCGCTGCCCGAACACGGCGTTGCCCGGATCGCGCTACTGCGGCGTGCCGGCGCATCAGGAGCTTGCCCTGCACGAGCCGAACGACGAGGACAATCCGATCGTCACCGAGTCGGAGCCCGAGCTCGAGGCGCTCGCCGACACGGCCGAGCCCGAGCCGGTGACCGAGGACGCAGCCGAGTTCGGCGACGAGCCTGCGGAGGAGTTCCCGGCCGGCCCCGGCGACGCGCCGGTGCCCGGCGAGGATGAGACGCTCGAGACCGGAGCGGCTCAGGCCCAGCACCGGTATGTCGAGGACGACCCGAACGACGGCATTCCGATCGAGACTGCGACCCACGAGGACTCGCAATAGCGGCGGCCGCGCCGATCCGCACGTGCGTAGGTTGCGGCCGCAAGGCGCCGCAACGCGAGCTGCTCCGCTTCTACGCGCGGGGCACCGAGTTGACCCCCGGAGCGGGGCCTGGACGGGGCTCGTACACGTGCCGGCGCCTCCTGTGCTTCGAGCGAGCCGCGTCGCGGCGCGCCTTCAACCGTGTCCTGCGGCGCTCGGTGCGCGTCGACCCTTCGCTGTCACGTCTCTACACTTGATCCCCGATGGCAAACGGCAAGCCGAATAGACCGATCAGGCCGCGCGGCGGTGGACCGCGTGGACGCCGGCGCGTGGTCATCGACCAGGGCGGCAACCGCCCCGGTCAGGGACAGCGCCAGCGGCCCGGCGACCGCCCGGCCGACCGCGGGCCCAGGCAGCCGCGCGAGGTCGTCCAGCCGACCGGCCCGGTCACCGTCGAATCCGGCGTCACGCTCCGCGACTTCTCGCAGGCGCTCGGAGTGGCGATGCCCCAGATCATCAAGCTCCTGATGAACCTCGGGACGATGAAGACGGCGACGCAGTCGTTGACCGACGACGAGGTCGAGTTGATTGCCGCCGAGCTGAAGCGCGAGGTGACGATCAAGCACGCCGAGGACGACGACGTCGAGCCCGAGACGTTCGACGACGCCGACGATGTTCTTCGTGAGCGTCCCCCGGTGGTGACGATCATGGGTCACGTCGACCACGGCAAGACCACGCTGCTCGATGCGATCCGCAAGACCACGGTCGTCGAGACCGAAGCGGGCGGGATCACCCAGCACATCGGCGCGTACCAGACCGAGATCGAGGGGCGGCGGATCACCTTCCTCGACACGCCGGGCCACGAGGCGTTCACCGCCATGCGCGCCCGCGGCGCGAAGGTGACCGACATCGCGGTGCTCGTCGTCGCCGCCGACGACGGCGTGATGCCGCAGACGCGCGAGTCGATCTCGCACGCGCGGGCCGCCGACGTGCCGATCGTCGTCGCGGTCAACAAGATCGATCTTCCCGACGCCAACCCGGAACGCGTGCTCAGCGAGCTCGCCCAGGAGGAAGTGCAGGCGGAGGAGTGGGGCGGAACGGTGCAGGTCGCGCGCGTCTCCGCGAAGCAGGGCGAAAATCTCGACGAGCTGCTCGAGAAGATCCTGCTCGTCGCCGACGCAGAGCTCGACCTGCGCGCGAACCCCGCCGCAGAGGCTTCCGGCCCGATCATCGAATCGCGACTCGACGTCGGTCGCGGCCCGGTGGCGACGATGCTCGTCCAGCGCGGGACGCTGAAGGTCGGCGACGCGATCGTCGCCGGAGACGCGTGGGGTCGCGTGCGCGCGCTCTACGACTACCGCGGCGAGCGCATTCAGGAGGCGAAGCCCGGCGATCCCGTCGAGATCCTCGGCTTCGACCGGCCGCCGCCCGCGGGTGAGCTGGGCCGCGTCGTCGAGAAAGAAGCCCGTGCCCGGGACCTCGCCCAGCAGCGCAGCGAACGGCTCCGCCGCGAGGCGCGCTCGAAGCAGGCGAGCCGCGGCGTCTCGCTCGACAAGCTCTTCGAGCAGATGCAGGCCGGCGGCATCCAGGACCTGAACATCGTGCTCAAGGGCGACGTGCAGGGCTCCGTCGAGGCGATCGTCGGCGAGCTCCAGAAGATCCGCCATTCCGAGGTGCAGGTGAACGTGATCCACACCGGCGTCGGCGCGATCACCGAGAACGACGTCAACCTCGCCGCGGCGTCCAACGCGATGGTGATCGGCTTCAACGTCCGCCCGTCCGCCGAGGTCCGCGCCGCCGCCGACCGGCAGGGAATCGAGATCCGCCTCTACCGCGTGATCTACCAGCTCACCGCCGAGATCGAGCAGGCGCTCGTCGGGCTGCTGACGCCCGTCGAGACCGAGGCGATCCTCGGCGAGGTCGAGGTGCGGGCGTTGTTCCGCGTCTCGCGGCTCGGCACGATCGCGGGCTGCATGGTCACGAGCGGCGTCGTCCGGCGCGGCGCGAACGTCCGGCTTCTTCCGCGAGGGGACACGGATCCACGAGACCACCGTCGCCCAGCTGCGGCGCTTCAAGGACGACGCGCGGGAGGTCAGCGAGGGATTCGAGTGCGGCATCCTGCTCGAGGGCTTCAACGACCTGCGCGAGGGCGACGTGTTCGAGGTGTTCGAGACGCGCGAGGTCGAGCGGACGTCGCTCGACGAGCCGTCCGGCGGCAAAGTGCCGCAGGGCGCTGCCGACGAGTCTTGAGCTCGGGCTACGTCGCGATCCTCACCGTCGAGCTCCACTTCCCGGAAGCCGGTTCGCTGAAGGGCAAGCGGCACTACGTTCGCTCCGCGAAGGACGTCCTGCGCCAGCGCTTCGGCGCTTCGGTTGCGGAGGCCGACCACCACGACCTGTGGCAGCGCGCGACGCTCACCGTTGCATGCGCGGCTCGCTCGGCGCGTGAAGCGGACGACCTCGCCGCCGGCGCCGAACGCTGGCTCGCGTCGGGCGAGCCCGTCCTCGTCCGCTGCGACCGCTTTCTCGTCTCCCCGGAGGATTCATGACCGAGCGCATGCGGCGCGTGAACGAGTCGGTGCGGGAGGTGGTGGCGGGGGGCATCGGCGACCTGAAGGACCCCCGGATCGGCATGGTCACGGTCACCAGTGTCCGCGTCACGCCGGATCTGCGGGAGGCGACGGTCTACGTGTCGGCGTTCGGCAGCGAGCGGAAGCGGCGCGCAGCGCTGGACGGGCTCGCGTCGGCGCACGGCATCCTCCAGGCGCGCATCAACCGGGAGCTGAGCCTGCGCCGGACGCCGCAGCTGACGTTCACTTACGATGACGCGGTCGAGCGCGGCGTCCGGATGACGAAGCTGATCGACGATCTCACGGCCGACTTGCCAGACCCGATGAGCCAGTCGACGACGACAGGAACGACGTAGAGGCGGTCGCCGAGGCGATTCGCTCGAATGACGCGTTCCTCGTGGTCACGCATGAGAATCCCGACGGCGACGCGCTCGGGTCGATGCTGGCGATGTCGATCGCGCTCCGGGAGCTCGGCAAGGACGTCGTGATGTACCTGTCAGGCGATGCGCCGACGCCGGGCGAGTACCGGTTTCTCGACCTGGACGCTCTGACGCGCGTGCTCCCAGACGACATCGAGGACCGCGTGCTGCTCGCCCTCGACTGCGCGAGCGCCCGCCGGATCGGGCCCGACCCAGCGGTGGTGGAGCGCCCCCGACTCGTCGTGAACGTGGATCACCATCACGACAACACGCGATTCGGCGAGCGTCAACCTGATCGTGGACGACGCCTCGTCGACCGCGGAAGTCGTCCGCGACGTGCTCGGCGTCGATCGACGTGCAAATGTCCGCCGACATCGCCGAGGCGTTGTACGTCGCGCTCGTCACCGACACCGGTCGTTTCCAGTACTCGAACACGACGCCGAAGGCGCTCAGACTCGCTGCCGACCTCGTCGAGGCAGGCGCCGACGTCCACGGGATCTTCCGGTTGGTGTACGAGACGGTGCAGTTCGCGAAGCTCAAGTTGCTCGCGCGGGCGCTCGGGCGCGCAGAGCTGTACGAGAACGGCCGTCTCGTCGTGTCGTATCTGCTGAAAGGCGACTTCGCCGAGGTCGGCGCCGAAGAGCCCTACTCCGAGGGCATCATCGACTACCTGCGCAGCGTGGAAGGATCCGAGATGGTCGCACTCATCCGCGAGCCACCGCGCGACGACGGCCCCAGGCACCGCATCTCGTTGCGCTCGAGCCGGGACGAGATCGACGTCTCGGCCGTCGCGCGGGCAGCGGGCGGCGGTGGTCATCGCCAGGCCGCCGGATTCGAGTCCCAGCTCGAGATTCCGGAGATCGTGGCCTTCCTGCGCCGCGAGTTCGCGGCCGTGGCGGACTGAGAACTTCCAAGAGTGCCGCCACGAGGCCTGCGTCCGATCGGCATCGCCCTGGTCGACAAGCCGCCCGGGCCGTCCTCGTTCGCGGTCGTCGCGGCCCTGCGGCGTCGCACGCGCGCCCGCACCGGCCACGCCGGGACGCTCGACCCGTTCGCCTCCGGGCTGCTCCTGCTCCTCTCGGGGGCGGCGACGCGCCTGGCGCCGTGCTTCGTCGGTCTGGACAAGCGATATGTGACCGACGTCGATCTGACCGCGACGACCACGACGGGCGACCCGGAAGGAGATGTCGTCGACCGTCATCCGGCGCCCACGGCCGTCCAGCTCGAGTCGGCCGTCGACCGGCTGCGGGGCGCGATCGAGCTTCGCATCCCGGCCGCCTCGGCGGTGAAGATCGACGGCGAGCGCGCCTACAGTCTCGCCCGTCGAGGAGTCGAGGTCGAGATGCCGATGCGGCGGTCGGTCGTGCACTCCCTGGTCGTCGAGGGGTTCGACGGCCGGGCGGCGCGGCTGTCTCTGCACGTCGGCTCGGGGACCTACGTGCGCTCGATCGCACAGGCGCTCGACGGCCACTGCACGAACCTCCGGCGCACGGCGATCGGGCCGTTCTCGGTGGACGAGGCGTCCCCCGATCCGGCGACGGCGCAGCTCCTCGACGTCGACGCCGTGCTGGCGCGGCTGCCGCGCCGACGCGCTCGACCCGTGTCTCCGACAACGTGCGCGCCGGCGTCCTCGCAGCGGCGGCGTCGAGCGGGGCGGGCGCAGCGTGAACGTCGCCCGGATACCCGAGCAGCTGGAACCGGTCGCGCGTGCGGTCGCTCTCGGGACCTTCGACGGTGTGCACCGTGGTCACCGCGCAGTGATCAAAGCCGCGGTGGATGCCGGCCTCGCGCCCGACGGTCGTCACGTTCGATCCGCACCCGCGCACGGTGCTCGGGAACCGTGTGGAGCTGCTGGCCACGATCGAGCGTCGACTCGAGCTCCTCGACGAGCTGCGGTGTCGAGGATGCGCTGGTCGTCGAGTTCACGCCCGACCTCGCCGTTCTCGAGCCGGCGGAGTTCGCTGTCCGCTACCTCGAGACGATCGGCGCGCAGGTGATCGTCGCCGGCGCCGGGTTCCACTTCGGGCACCGGCGAGCGGGCGATCTCGACACGCTCCGGGCGCTCGGATACGACGGTCGTGATGTGCCGCTGGTCGACGGCGTCTCGTCGACCGAGATCCGCCGCCTGGCGGCGGCCGGGCTCGTGGGCGAGGCCGCGGCGCTGCTCGGGCGTCCGCTCGAGGTCGACGGGACGGTGGTCAGCGGCGACCAGCGCGGTGGGACGCTCGGCTTCCCGACGGCCAACCTCCGCGTCGACGCCGACCTGCTCGTGCCCCGCTTCGGCATCTACGCGGGGGCGGCCGACGGACGCGGGCCGCGGTCTCGATCGGCGTCAATCCTCACTACGGCGGCTCGGAGCGCCGGATCGAGGCGTTCCTGCTCGACTGGTCGGGCGACCTCTACGGCCGCCGGTTGGTGGTCGAGCTCTGGGAGCGCCTGCGCGACGAGCGCTCCTTCGCGAGCGAGGCCGACCTGATCGCGCAGATCGCCGACGACGTCGACGCCACCCGGCGGCCACGCGGCCGGTCACGGGCGACTGACGGCGCCGCTCCTGCGTGGGTCGGCGCCCGTGCCCCGACGGCCGACCACGCTGACGCCTCCGAAGAAGTGGTGGAAAGCCGGCCAGCGCCGCACCGGCCGGCCGCGCCGCTCGACTGACTCGAGCCACCGCTCGTCCACACCCGGTTCGGCGTTGACCAGCTCGCCGACCGGGTGAAACCGGGGCCGGTCGATCGCCGCCTGTGGGTCGACGCCCTCGGCGAGGATGGCGGCGAGCACCCCCACGAGCGCGGTGCGCAGCCGGGTACCGCCGGCAGACCCTGCGGCGAGCTCGAGCCCGGCGGCGTCGAACGCGAGTGACGGCGCCATCATGCTGGCCATCCGCGCGCCGGGGACCAAGGGCTCGCGGATCAGGTCGACCTCGCCGAGCATGCTGTTCAGGTGGAGGTCGAGGCCGGGCAGCCAGTCGCCGGAGCCGAGGCCGAGGCTCGTCGTGAGCACGCACGCGTTGCCGTCCGAGTCGATCACCGAGATGTTCGTCGTCTGGCCTCCGGTGGGCCCGGCCGGTCCAGCACCTCGAGCAGCTCGTCATGGCCGAACGGAGGGCGGAGGGCGGCGAGCGCTTCCGGCACGCCGCCGATCCCGCCCCGCGTGAGGATCCGCCGACCGGCGAACTCCACCGAGATCGGCTCCGACCACACGGCCTCGTACCCCGCCAGGTCGGAGGCGGTGATGCCGCCGCCTCGCTCCTCGACGAGCTCGAGCAGGACCGATGCGATCGTGCCGTCGTAGATCGACCGTGGGCCCTCGTCTCGCAGGAGCTCGAGGGCTCTCGCCAGGCCCGGCTGCGCGAGGACCTGGCCGGCGTCGAGGAGCGCTCCGCCCGGCGCGTAGATGCGCGCGCCCTCGCGCATCGTCATCACCGGCGCGAGCATGCGGAGGCAGGCAGCGTGGGCGGGGGTGAACGACTGCGCCGCTCGCGGCGAGCCGGAGCGCCGGCGCGACGACCTCGGCCCAGGAGAGTCTCCCGTGGGCGCGCCAGAGCTCGTCGAGCCCCGCCGGGACGCCCGGAACCGCGCACGACGAGGCACCGATCGAGTAGCTGACGGTCTCCTCTTCGAAGTGCACCGGGAGCTCCAGCATCGGCTCGGCGCGCCCCGTCGGCACGGCGACGAACGCGTCGAGGTTCCTCACGAGGCCCGTCGCAGCCTCGAAGTAGATCGCGTGGCCGCCGCCGAGCAGCCCGGTCATGATCGTCTCGGCGACGCACGAGACGAGACTCGCGCCCACAGCGGCGTCGGCAGCGCTTCCGCCTGCGCGGAGGAGCTCGGCGCCGGCGTCGGCCGTCGCCGGATGGCCTGCCGCGACGGCCGGGCTCACGCGATCCGTGGCGCGAGTCGGCTGCCGAAGCGCGCGAAGCCGTCGAGCGGGAAGTCGAAGCGATCGCCGTCGAAGCGGCCGCCGACGATCTCGAACCTGGCAGGGCCGATCGGCCGCGCTGCGAAGCGATGCTCGCCCTCGCCGTCCGCGACCTCCACCGTCAGCCCCTCGTCGTCCGGAGCGACGGCCGCGCGCAGCTCGTCGTTCGCGTAGTGCCGGCGAACGCTGCAAGCGCCTCTGCCGCGACGGCGACCGTTTCGTGCCGCGGCCGCCGGGCTCCGACCACCCGCTCGAGCCAGAGTTCCTCGATCTCGACGAGCGCCCGCGCGCCGTCGCCCGAGTTCGTGAGGCCGGCAAAAACGGCACTCCGGTCCGGGACGAACAAGAGGCTGGACTGAAAGCCGAACGCAGAGCCTGGATGGCCCCACACCTCGACACCGCCGACGCGCTGGCCGACGAGCCCGAGCCCGTAGACGCCGCTGACCGGCTTGCCGAGCGGCTGCCGAAGCGATGCTGCCCACGGCTCCGTCGAGCTGCCAACGGCCGAAGCGCACGACGTCGGCGACATCGGTGACGACACCCCCGGACGGTCGACGGGCCCGTGGATACGGCTGCGAGCTTGCGCCGCGACCGCGGCCCTCGACGTCGGGATCGTCGAACGTGGCGTTCGCCATTCCGGCAGGGCCGAGCACGTGACGGCGGAGGGCATCCTCGTACGTCGTGCCCGGCTGCCTCGGCCGCGAGCCAGCCGGCAAGCCAGTAGCCGGTGTTCGCGTACGACCACGCTGTGTCGACGCCGACGAGTCGCGTGACGCTGCGGCAGCTCCGCCACCGCTGCAGCGAGTGCGCCGTCTCCGTCCCCGAAGCGAATCTCGCCACCGAGCTCGCAGTCGAACCCGCTGAGGTGCGACAGCAGATGGCGCACCCGCACGTCGTCGGGCCAGATATCAGTCGTGCGCCTCGAGGTCGAGCAGGCGCACGGCGAGCGACGCTGTCATCGGCTTCGTCACCGATGCGATTCGGAACGCGTGTCTCGAGGTCGCAGCCGAGCGCATGGAGCTCCACCGTGCCATCCGGTGACGCCGTGCCGACCGCCAGCGCCTGGACGTCGTAGCGCGCCGCGGAGTCCTCGCATACCTGCAAAAACGTCGAATCCAACACGAATCCGCTACCCTACTTCGCGACCCGGCCTCGGCCGCGCGCGTCTTCCTTCGCGGCGTGCTTGGGCCCCGGGCGACCTGTTCGACGTGTCAGGAGGCAGATGACCCTCACCAAGGAAGAGAAGCAGGTTCACATCGGGAAGTTCGGCAAGCACGAGACGGACACGGGTTCTCCGGAGGTCCAGATCGCGATGCTGACCCAGCGGATCAACGAGCTCACGGAGCATCTCCGCGCGCACAAGCACGATCACTACTCGCGACGCGGTCTGCTGAAGCTCGTCGGGCGCCGCCGGCGCTTCCTGAACTACCTGCAACGAAAGGACGTCGAGGGCTATCGCGCCCTCATCAAGGAGCTCGGCCTGCGCCGTTAGCTCACTTGAGCTCACGGAGGGTGGAAGTTTGAGCGAGCTCCTCTACGAGGAGTTGCCCCAAACCTCCACCCTTCACAACTGCTGGCAACAGCAAACGCACAGTGGAGGAATAGGGACTTATGAGCATTGTTGAAGCTGAGCACCCCGCTGGGGTGCCGGTTTCCGTGTCCGTCGACATCGGCGGCAAGGAGATTTCATTCGAGACCGGCAAGTTGGCCAAGCAGGCCGACGGTGCCGTGGTCGTGCGGAGCGGCGAGACCGTCGTTCTCGGCACGGCCCAGGGGCGGACAGAGGCACGCGAAGGCGCGGACTTCTTCCCGCTCACGGTGGACGTCGAGGAGCGCATGTATGCCGCAGGGAAGATCCCCGGCGGCTTCTTCAAGCGTGAGGGGCGTCCGACCGAGCGTGCGATTCTGACCGCGCGCATGACCGACCGCCCGGTCCGGCCGCTCTGGCCGAAGGGCTACCGCAACGAGGTGCAGTGCGTCGCGACCGTGTTCTCGGCCGATCTCGTCGTCGCACACGACGTCCTCGCGATCAACGCGGTCTCGGCCGCGCTGACGATCTCGCCGCTGCCGTTCCTCGGCCCGATCGGGGCCGTTCGGATGGGGCTGCTCGACGGCGAGCTGGTGATCAACCCGACGCTCGAGGAGACCGAGCACTCGTCGGAGCTCGACCTGATCGTCGTCGGCACCAAGGACGGCCTGACGATGGTCGAGGCCGGAGCGAACCAGGTGCCGGAGGAGAAGCTCCTCGAAGCGCTCGAGATCGCGCACCGCGAGATCGTCAAGCTCTGCGGGGCACAGGAGGAGCTCCGCGCGAAGGCCGGCAAGCCGAAGTGGCTCGATCCGGCGACGACAGAGCGGCTGGAGGAGACCTACGGCCACGAGATCTGGACGTCCATCTCCGAGCAGGGCATTCGCGAAGCCGGGCTGATCGTCGACGCGATCGTCGCGAGAGAGGCGGGTGCGCTGTCCATGAGCTCGACCGCCGATGACGTGCTGCGCGAGCTGCAGGCGCGAATGTCGCTCGCGATGATCCTCGAGAAGCAGCGCTCGACGGCCGTCGAGAGCCAGGTGCGCGAACAGTTCGAAGGCGAGCTGCGCGCACTGACGGATGCCGAGCAGGATTCGAAGGAGCTCAAGTCGGCCAAGCGCCATCTGCTCTTCGACCGCATCGTCGAGACGGTGCGGCTGCCGTTCCCCGGAGGAGGGGACGAGGGCGAGCACGACTCGCTCACCAAGAGCTACATCCGCAAGGCGTGCGACTCGATCTACAAGAGCCTCGTCCGCCAGAAGATCGCGGTCGAGAAGCGCCGGCCGGACGGCCGCACGGAGACCCAGATCCGCCCGATCGAGGTCGAGGTGTCGGTGAGCCCGCGCACGCACGGCTCCGGCCTCTTCACCCGCGGCCAGACGCAGATCATGACGCTGCTCACCCTCGGCACCGCCAAGGAAGGCCAGCGGATCGACGATCTGTCGCTCGAGACCGACCGCCGCTACATGCACCACTACAACTTCCCGCCCTACTCGGTCGGGGAGACCGGGCGCATGGGCTCGCCGAAGCGCCGCGACATCGGCCACGGCGCGCTCGCGCAACGCGCCCTCGAGGCCGTCATCCCGACGGCTGACGAGTTCCCGTACACGATCCGCCTCGTCTCCGAGACGCTCGAGTCGAACGGCTCGTCGTCGATGGGCTCCGTGTGCGGTTCGACGCTCGCGCTCATGGACGCCGGCGTGCCGATCTCGGCTCCGGTGTCAGGCATTGCGATGGGCCTCGTCAAGGAAGGCGACGACTACGTCATCCTCACCGACATCCAGGGTGCCGAGGACCACCTCGGCGACATGGACTTCAAGGTCGCCGGCACGCGGGACGGCATCACAGCGCTCCAGATGGACATCAAGATCACCGGCGTCAGCCGCGAGATCATGGAGCGGGCGTTGACCCAGGCCAAGGAGGCACGTGTCGCCATCCTGGGCCGGATGCTCGAGGCGATTCCGGAGCCGCGCGAGGCGCTCGCGTCTCACGCTCCGCGGATCTCGACGATCCAGATCAACCCCGAGTACATCGGCATGGTGATCGGGAAGGGCGGCGAGACGATCCGCTCGCTCGAGTCCGAGTACGAGGTTCAGATCGACATCGAGGAGGACGGAACGATCCTCGTGTACGCCACCGAGGGCACGAAGGGCGACGCCGCGATCGCGGCCATCGCCGCCCTGACGAAGGAGCCCGAGGTCGGCGACCAGTACACCGGCAAGGTCGTCAAGACGACCGACTTCGGCGCGTTCGTCGAGCTGAAGAAGGGAACCGACGGCCTGCTCCACGTCTCGAACGTCGGGCCTGGACGCGTCAACCACATCGAGGACGTGATCTCACGTGGCGACGTGCTGGACGTGCTCGTCCAGGAGGTCGACAAGGCGCGCGGCCGGATCGGGCTCAAGCTCGTTCAGAAGCACGAGAACGGAGCCCTGGTCTCGCCGGAGGAGCTCGTCGAGCGGGCGAAGAACGCTCCGCCGCGCGAGCCCCGTGAGGAGCGGCCGCGCAATGACCGCGATCGTCGAGGCGGCCGCGGCGGTAGTCGTGGCGGCCCGCGTCGCGAGCGCGAGGAGTCGCACAGCGAGTCCTAGCGCGAAGCTACGGTCGGCAGCGTGCAGTTGCCGGCAAGTCTCACCGACGGCGCGGTCATCCTCCGTCAACTCGAGGAGGGTGACCGCGCCGACGTGCTTCGGACGATGCGAGATCCGCTCGTCCGCAGATGGCTGAACATGCCCCGCGAGCCGGATGATGCGGACTTCGACGAGCTCAGACGCCGCGTCGCCGAGGGATGGAGGACGGGCAACCGATTCGACTATGTGGTGACGGACGCCCCCGACGCCCCCGCGATCGGCGCCGTGATCGCTTCGAGACGGCACCGTGAGAACTACGAGCTCGCCTACCTCGCGGACGACCTGGGCCGCGGACGCGGACTGATGTCACGGGCGATCCGGCTCCTGTGCGAAGCGCTGTTCGAGAGCGGCGCCGGGCGGCTCGAGGTGCGGACCCATCCGGAGAACGCGGAGTCGAGGCGGCTCGCGGATCGTGTTGGGTTCGTGCGCGAAGGGCTCGAGCGCAAGTCGATCTGGCTGCACGGGCGCCGCGAGGACGCGATCGTCTGGTCGCTGCTTCCCGACGATCCGCGTTGACTCGAGGGCATACGATCGGTCTGTGCAGAACTGGGTCCTGAGCGAGCTCGACTCCGGCGAGCGCGTGATCTCGGAGCGGCTCGACCACGTCCGGTCGGCCGCAGTGGGCTACTGGATCGGGGCCGGCTCGCGTGACGAGGACGGGGCAGAGGCCGGCGTCACGCATTTCATCGAGCATCTCCTGTTCAAGGGCACCGAGCGACACAGCGCGCTCGAGATCGCGGAGATCTTCGACGGGCTCGGCGGCGAGCTCAACGCGGCGACGTCGCGCGAGCACACGCTCGTCTATGCCCGCATCCCCGACCATCATCTGGCGACGGCCGTCGAGGTGATGAGCGACATGGTCTTCGCTCCGGCGTTCGCCGAGCTCGACGCGGAGCGCGAGGTGGTGCTCGAGGAGATCGCGATGTACGAGGACGCACCGCAGGATCTCGTGCACGACCTGATCTCCGAGGCGGTCTTCGGCGACCACGCGCTCGGGCGTCCGGTGATCGGCACCGCCGAGGTGATCTCGTCGATCAGTGCGGACTCGGTCGCGCGCTACCACGCTGCGAAGTACGTCCCGGGGAACATCGTGGTCTCGGCTGCCGGCAACGTCGACCACGAACAGCTCCTCGAGCTGCTCGAGTCCGGGCTCGGCCGGCGATCGACTCAGGAGCCGACGGGACCGACGGTGCGGACGCCGCTGGTCGAGCCGCCGCCGCCGCGGTTGCGGTTCCAGCGCAAGGAGACCGAGCAGTACCACGTCTGCCTGGGCGCGCCGGGGATCTCGCGTTCCGACCGGCGCCGTTTCGCCGTATCGATCCTCGACGCGATCCTCGGCGGGTCGGCATCGTCTCGGTTGTTTCAGGAGATTCGCGAGAAGCGTGGGCTCGCGTACGCCGTGTACTCGTTCGTGTCGCAGTACACCGACACCGGTCAGATCGGGGTCTACGTCGGGACGCGCGAGGACAACCTTGCGGAGGCCCTCGCCATCGCCGCCGAGCAGATCGGCGACATCGCGTCGGGCAACCTTCCCGACCGTGAGCTCGCGCGGGCGAAGGAGAACCTCAAAGGGCGGATCCTGATCTCGATGGAGTCGACGTCGACGCGGATGAACCGCCTCGGGAAGTCGCTGATCTCGGATTCGGAGCTTCTGTCGCTCGACCGGATCATCGCCGAGATCGACGCGGTCGAAGCAGGGTCGGTGTGTGCGCTGGCGGCGACGTTGCTCGAGCCCGAGAAGCTGTCGGCGGCGTGCATCGGCCCGGACGAAGAGCGCTTCGTCGCGGCTCTCGACCGAATCGCGCCCTCGCTCGCACGCGCCGCATGAGGATCCTCCTCAACGGGCGGGGCGGGAAGGTCGGCTCCGTCCTCGCGCCGGCGCTCGAGCAGGCGGGCCACGAGCTCGTCGACGAGTTGGGCGAGGCGGACGCGACGATCGACTTCACGACGCCGGAGGTCGTCGTCCCCAATGTGCTCCGGTCGGTCGAGGCCGGCGTCCCGGTGGTCGTCGGGACGTCGGGTTGGGATGCTGCGGGGGTCGAGGACGCGGCCCGCGCCGCCGGCGTGGCCGTCTTCTACGCGCCGAACTTCGCGATCGGCGCGGTGCTGATGATGCGGTTCGCGGCGGAGGCTTCGCGTGCGCTCGAGGCCGCCGAGATCGTCGAGCTGCACCACGCGACGAAGCTCGACGCGCCTTCTGGCACGGCGAAGGCGACGGCTGCGGCGATGGCCGGTGACGTTCCGATCCACTCGGTGCGGCTGCCGGGCCTCGTCGCGCACCAGGAGGTCCTGTTCGGCGGGCGCGGCGAGCTGTTGACGATCCGCCACGACGCCCTCTCGCGCGAGGCGTACGTCCCCGGGGTGCTGCTGGCCCTCGACCGCGTCGGAACGCTTCCCCCGGGTGTCACCGTCGGACTCGACGCCCTGCTCTGACCGAGCTCGTCGAGGAGGCGGTCGTCGTGGGCGGGGTGACGCTGTCGCTGCTCCGCCCGAAGGCACCCGAGGACCTGCTCGACGAGGAGGCCTTCGCGCAGGACGAGTTCCTGCCGTACTGGGCGGAGCTGTGGCCGGCCGCGACGGCGCTCGTGGAGGTGCTGCCGGAGCAGCTCGAGGATGTGCGTGTGCTCGAGCTTGGCTGCGGGCTCGGCCTGCCGTCGCTCGTGGCGGCCGCGCGTGGGGCGGACGTGACGGCGGTCGACTGGGCCGAAGACGCCGTCGCGCTCCTGCGCCGGAACGCAGAGCGAAACGGGCTGGCGCTCGTCGCCGAGGTGCACGACTGGCGCCGGCCGCTGGGACGAGCCTTCGACCTCGCGCTCGCGGCCGACGTCCTCTACGAGCGGAGGAACGTCGAACCGGTGCTGGCGCGACTGCGCGAGGCGGCTCCGGAGGCGCTCGTCGGCCTGGCGGGGCGTCCGTACGAGGAGGAATTCCTCCGTCTGGCGGGCGAGGCCGCCGAGCCGGTCGCCGAGCGAGTGGTCCGCCTCACGTCACGCGTTTGACACCCTCGCCAGGCGATCGACCGCGGGAGGAGGAGCAGGAAAAGCCCTGCAACCGAGGGCCCCGCGACGGCTGTGGAAAGTTCGTATCACTTTTGTCACCCTGGCCTGGCGACAAGCCATGTCTCGACTCGGCATGGCTCAGGCGACCGATTCGAGGAGATCGGCGAGCTCGACCGGATGCGTGAAGAAGGGCGAGTGGCCGGCGTCGAGGGTCAGCACGCGGCCGGCGTACGCGGCGCCTGCTTCGAGTTGCCAGGCCGGAGCGATCGCGGCGTCGCGCAGCGTCGCGATCACGACGTCGTGCTGCGAGCCAGGCCGGACGATCGAATCGATCGGCGCCTGCGGACGCAGGCGTGCGAAGGCCGCATCCGATTGCACCCGCGTGCAGTCGGGGTAGAGCTTCGCGAACGCCGTGTCGGCGTCCGGCCAGTACGACCGTCCCAGCTCGTCACGGAGAAACCCCCCGAACCCCTCGGCGAAGGTCGACTCGCCGAGGTGCTCGACCGGGAGCAGCGCCGCGAGGTACACGCGCACCCGCGCCTCGACGAACGGGATCGTCAGACCGCCGAGCGAATGCCCGACGACCATCGGCGTCCGGCTGCGGGCCGATCGCCCGCGCGTAGTCGAGCTGCGTCAAGCCGGGCTCGTCGCACGGCAGATCAGGCGCCTCCACGGCATGACCGCGCGCTTCGAGCTCGCGCTGGAGCGCCTCGAAGCACCACCCGCCGTGCCAGGCGCCATGGACGAACACGAACCGCGCCACGGCTCCGAGTATCCTGCCCGGAGGTGCTCGGCCGTGTCCTCACTGCAATCGTCACGCCGTTCCGTGAGGACGGTGCGGTCGACTTCGACGCGTTCCAGGAGCTCGCCCGCCACCTCGTCGACAACGGCTCCGACGGATTGGTCGTCGCCGGGACAACGGGAGAGAGCCCGACGCTCTCCGACGGCGAGCGGCTCGACCTGATCCGAGCGGCGGTCGAATCGGTGGGTGACCGCGCCACCGTCGTCGCCGGGACGGGCACCTACTCGACGGCACATTCGGTGCATCTCACCGAGGAGGCACACGAGCTCGGCGCCGACGCGTTCCTGATCGTGACGCCGTACTACAGCAAGCCGCCCCAGCGCGGCATCGTCGCGCATTTCGAGGCGATCGCGGCCGCCAGCGACCGGCCGATCGTCGTCTACAACATCCCTTCGCGAGTCGTCGTGAACATCGAGCCGGACACGATCTCGCGCCTCGCCGAGATCGACACCGTGACCGCCGTGAAGCAGGCGAACGACGACGTCGACCAGGCGCGTCACGTCGTTGATGCAGGGCTCGATCTCTACGCCGGCGACGACAACCTCCTCCAGTCGTTCCTCGAGATCGGCGGGATCGGCGGGATCTGCGTGCACGCTCACGTGGTAGGGCCTCGCGTCGCCGAGCAGGTGACCGCGATGCGGGACGGCGACGTCGCCCGGGCGCGCGAGATCGACCGGGAGCTTTCACCGGTCTACGAGCTGCTGAGGATCCAGACCAATCCGATCGCGATCAAGGCGGCGTTGAGCCTGCTCGGCCACCGGGTCGGCGGTCATCGTCTCCCACTGGTCGCAGCCGATCCGGCCGAGGTCGAGCAGGTCCGAGGCTGCCTCGAGCGGCTCGGCCTGCTCGTTCACGTCTAGCGCATGCCGGGTGTCCTTCGTGTGATCCCGCTCGGCGGCCTCGGTGAGGTCGGCAAGAACATGACCGTCTACGAGTTCGCCGACGAACGGATCGTCGTCGACGCGGGGATGGCATTCCCGCGCGACGAGCACCTCGGAGTCGACCTGATCCTCCCGGACTTCGGCTATCTCCGCGAGCGCGGCGAGGTGCGCGCGGTCGTCCTTACTCACGCGCACGAGGACCACGTCGGCTCGCTCCCGTACCTGATGCGCGAGGTGGGCGTGCGCGAGGTCTGGGCGACCCGACTCACGCTCGGCCTCGTGAAGTCGAAGCTCGACGAGCACGGGTTGCTTCGCGCCGCCGAGCTGCGCGAGATCGACCCGGACGGGCCGCCGCTCGACATCGGCCCGTTCCGGCTCGAGTTCGTGCGCATGGCGCACTCGGTGCCCGACACCGTCGGAATCTCGATCGAGACGCCCGCCGGCCGGGTCTTCCACACGGGCGACTGGAAGCTCGACCACACGCCGGTCGACGGGCTCCGTACCGACGTCGGCAAGCTGGCGGAGCTCGGGAACCGCGGCGTCGATCTCCTGTGCGGCGACTCGACCAATGCCGAGCGACCCGGGTTCACGCGTTCGGAGCGCGTCGTCGGCGAGGCGTTTCGCCAGATCATCCCCGTCCGGCAGGGTCGCGTCCTCGTCTCGAGCTTCGCATCGAACATCCACCGGATGCAGCAGGCGATCGACGTCGCGGTCGACTGCGGCCGGCGGGTGGCCGTCGTCGGGCGTTCGATGCGCCGCAACATGAACGTCGCGCGCAACCTCGGCTACATCGACGTCGCGGAGGAGCTGCTCGTCCGGCCGGCCGATCTCGACGACGTGCCGCCACACGAGCAGCTCGTGCTCTGCACGGGCTCGCAGGGCGAGCCCCTGTCGGCGCTCACACGGATCGCCTACAACGACCATCCGTCGGTGCACGTCGAGCGCGGGGACACCGTGATCATCTCGGCGCGCCCGGTGCCCGGCAACGAGCTGCGCGTGCACGACGCGATCAACCGCCTCACGCGAAACGGAGCGGAAGTGCTGCACGAGGAGAACGCGCCGGTTCACGTCTCGGGGCATGCTCGTGCCGAAGAGCTTCGTACGCTCCTCGGCCTCATTCGTCCCAAGGCCGTGATGCCGATCCACGGAGAGTTCCGGATGCTTGCCGCGCACGCGCGGCTCGCCCAGGAGTCCGGCGTGCCGGCCTCGTCGATCGTGATCGCCGAGAACGGCGATGTCGTCGAGTTGTCGGCGGAAGGCGTGCGCATCGCCGGCAAAGTCGAGGCCGGCGTCACGTTCGTCGACGGGCTCGGGGTCGGGGACGTCTCCGACGTCGCGCTTCGCGACCGCCGGCACATGTCCGAGGACGGTGTGCTGATCGTCGTCGCCACGCTGTCGGACGGCGAGGTGACGCGGCCCGAGCTGATCTCACGCGGCTTTGCCGAGTCGGACGAGCTCCTCTCCGAGATGCGAGAAGAGGCACACCAGATCGTCCGCGGCCTGCTCCAGCAGGATGTGAGCGAGATCAAGCTGCTGCAGGAGCACCTGCACGACGGGATCGGTCAGCTCGTCTACGACCGCACCCGCCGCCGGCCGATGATCCTCCCCGTGGTGGTCGAGGTATGAGGCGTAGGCTCGACGGAGCCGTCCAAAGAGCGCAGGCGCCGGCTTGGCCGGCGCCGGAGCGGGTATGAGCACGCTCGGGACGCAGCCGGAATGGGCCGAGGTGATCGTCGAGCACGCCGTCGAAAGCGAGACGGCGCGGCGCCTCGTCCAGCAGCTGCTCGCCGCCCAGGTGTCGGCGCTCGCGTTCTGCCGGCTGCTCGAGCGGTGGTCGCGCGGCGAGCCCGAGCCGTCGACGCCCGGCCGCCGCCAGGCCGCGCTGCGGCGGGCAGCCGACCGGGTCGAGACGGCACTCACCGGCCTCGAGCGCCCGCTCGGCCGCTACCTGCTGGAGCTCGAGGCGGGCACCGCCGAAGGTCAGTCGTGGTTCGGCGAAGCCGGGCCTGCCGAGCTCGTCGACTGGAAGCCGGTGCTCGATCGCGCGGGCGTGAGCGTCGAGCCGCACAGGGTGGCAGCTGCCTACCTCGAGCTGGCGATCCTCGTTCGCGCGCTCGAAGGGCTCGCCTCGACCGTGCGCTGGCAGTCGAGTGTCGGCGTCGGCTCGCTGTGGGCGGGCCTGTTCGACCTGCGCGAGAACCTGCTCGGCCGCACGCTGGACGATCTGCGCGCCATCGCCGCCTGACCGGCGCTCGTGGTCGAGCTCACCGTCGTCGGGTCGATCAACCTCGACCTCGTCGCTCGCGTCGAGCGGCTGCCGCGGCCCGGAGAGACACTCGCCGCTACGAGCTTCGCCCGCATCCCCGGAGGCAAGGGCGCGAACCAGGCGGTGGCGGCGGCGCGCCTCGGCGCGCGCGTGCAGATGGTCGGCGCCGTCGGCGAAGACACGTTGGCCGAGGAGGCGCTGGCGGGGCTCGTCGAAGCGGGGGTCGCCCTCGACCTGTTGCGCACCGGCGAGACGGGAGTGGCGCTGATCCTGGTGGCAGGCGACGGCGAGACCCAGATCGTCGTCGTCCCCGGGGCGAACGAGCACGTCGAGCCTCGGCACGTCGGCGGTGCCGTGCTGTGCCAGCTCGAGGTGCCCGACGACGTCGTCCTCGGCGCGGCAGCGGAAGCCACGTTCTTCGCGCTCAACGCGGCCCCGGCGCGGCCGATCGACGTCGTCCCGGACCTTCTGATCGTCAATCGCCTCGAATACGAGATCGTCTCGGCAGGCGCACTCGTGGCGGTGACCTTCGGCGCCGATGGCGCAGCGTTGTACGAGGACGGGCGCGAGGTCGCACGCGCCGAGCCTCCACCGGTCGACGCCGTCGACGGGACCGCCGCGGGAGACGCCTTCGCCGCCTGCCTCGTCGTCTCGCTGCTCGAGGGACGATCCCGCGACGATGCGCTCACGCGGGCCTGCGCCGCGGGCGCTCTGGCCGCGTCGCGGCACGGTGCGCAACCGTCGCTTCCGACCGGGGCCGAGCTGGACGCGATACTCGCGTCATGACACCAACCCCGATCATCCTCGACTGCGACCCCGGTCACGACGACGCAATCGCACTGTTGCTCGACACTCGCGTCACCCGAGCTCGAGCTGCTCGGCGTGACGACCGTCTCGGGAAACCAGACGCTCGACAAGACCACCGCGAACGCGCTGCGCATCCTCGAGTTCGTCGGACGTACCGATGTCCCGGTGCACGCCGGCGCCGACCGGCCGTTCATCCGGCCGCGTGACGTCGCTGCCCACGTCCACGGCGAGTCGGGGCTCGACGGTCCCGAGCTTCCTGCGGCGACGACCGCGCCGGGCGCCGAGCACGCGGTCGAGTTCCTCGCCGAGCAGATTCGTGCACGCGACGGCAACGTGACGCTGGTCCCGACCGGGCCGCTGACCAACATCGCGCTCCTGTTCGCGCTGCATCCGGACGCGATTCCCGCGCGCATCGTGCTGATGGGCGGCTCCGTCGGCGAGGGCAATCGCACACCGGCAGCCGAGTTCAACGTCTGGGCCGACCCGGAGGCCGCTCAGCGCGTCTTTTCCGCGGGCCTCGACACGACCATGATCGGGCTGGACGTGACACATCGCGCGCTCGTCACCGAGACGGACACCGAGCGGCTGCGTGGCGCCGGCCGTGTCGGCGCGCTCGTCGCCGAGCTGATGGACTTCTACTCGCGGTTCCACCGCGTCCGCTACCCCGAGCTCGGCGGCTCGCCGATGCACGACCCGGTCTGCATCGCGCATCTCGTCGACCCCGGCCTGGTCGACGTGCGCCCGGCGTTCATCGACGTCGACTGCTCGACCGGGCCGAGTGCCGGCCGGACGAACGTCGACTGGCGCGGGCGCGAGCACTTCGGCGCTCCGAACGCCAAGGTCGGGCTGGACCTCGACGGGGAGCGTTTCGCGGAGCTGCTCGTCGAGCGCATCGGCTCGCTCGGATGACGATCGTCTTCGCCGCGATCGCGCCGCACGGTGGGCTCGTCTTCGATCACCCGGATGGTGAGACGCGCCGCGGCATGGACGGGCTCGCTCGGCGCTTCGCTGCCGCGCGGCCGGAGGCCGTGATCATCGCGACGCCGCACGGGACGCTGCTCGACGACCGCTTCGGCGTCGTGCGTGCCGCCCGGCTGTCCGAGCACGCCTCCCGGTTCGTCGAAGACGAGCGTCTGTACGAGGGGCCCGGGGAGCCGAGGCTCGCCGATGCGTGCCTCGAAGCGCTGCGGCAGGATGGTCTGCCCGTCGCCGGCGTCACGTTCGGGGCGACGGCCGCCGGCGATTCCGAGATGCCGATCGACTGGGGTGCGGGGATCCCGCTCTCGTTCCTGCGCGCCCCGGCGGTCGTCGTCACGCCGTGCCGCGCCTTGCCGAACGAGCTCCACGTGCGGGTCGGCGCCGTGCTCGCTCGCGCGACCGGTGCCCGGCGGATCGCGTTCGTCGCCAGCGCCGACCACGGTCACGGCCACTCGGCGGACGGCCCGTACGGGTTCTCCGAGCACTCCGCACCCTACGACGAGGCGATCGTCCGGCTCGTGCGCGAGAACGGCCTCGGCGACCTGGTCGGCTGGGATCCGCAGATCGCTGTCGACGCGCTCGCCGACAGCTTCTGGCAACTGCTGATGCTGCACGGCGCGATCGGAGACGGCTTCGAGCCCGAGCTGCTGAGCTATGAGGCGCCGACCTACTTCGGCATGCTGACGGCCTCGTACTCGCTGCAGGACTGAGCGCCGGGAGCCAGAACTGCGCCTGGATGGCGCGCAAAAGGCGGGTCCACAAGACGTCCCCGAAGACGCCCAGCCGCGTGAAGAAGCGCACGCGGCGTCGCCGAGCGCGGTCGCACCACCATCCCGAGCTGGTCGGTCTCGCCCTCATCGGGGTGGGCGTCTTTCTCGCCGCGGTGCTCTGGTTCGGATTCAGCGGCGGCCCGGTTGCCGGCCTCGTGAGCGACGCGATCGGTGACGCCGCGTACCTCGCGCCCGTCGTCCTCGTTCCGCTCGGCGCCCTCGTCGTCGCGCGGAGCCGCCTCATCGACATGCGCCCGTTCCAGCTCGGCCTTGCCGTCTCGCTGACCGGCCTCCTGCTCACGCTCGGCACGGGACACGGCGGCGCGGTCGGGCGCGCGCTCGAGTCGGTCGTCGCGATCGGCCTCGGGACGACCGGTGCAACGATCCTCGGCGTCCTGCTGACGATCGCCGGATTGCTGCTCCTCACGGGCGCGAGTCTCGGGGCGATCGTCCGGCGAACCGGCCACGTGGTCTCGGTCGCGCACACGCGGGTGCGTGCGGCGAAGTCGACACTCGTCGACGCGTTCCCGAATGTCCCGCCGCCGGTGGAACGCCCCTCGGCGCCGCCCGTCGACGTCAAGCACGACTATCCGGACCTTGTCTCCGACTCCGTCTCTGGCCCGCCGCCGATGCTGCTGCGCGACGAGCCCGACGAGCCCGACCTACCGACGGCCGAGAACGGCCAGGAGACGCTGTTCGACCCGCCGGCGAGGCTTCACGCCGACTACAAGCTGCCGGAGCGGTCGCTGCTCCGCGTCTCGAAGCCCGGTGCCGGTCCGAACGGCGAGGCGGAGCAGCGCGTCGCAGAGGCACTCGTCACGTGCCTCGCTCACTTCGGGGTCGAGGCGACGGTGATCGGCCAGATCGCAGGCCCGCGCGTGACCCGCTACGAGCTGCAGCTCGCCCCGGGGACAAAGGTGGGGAAGGTCGCACAGCTCAAGGACGACCTCTCCTACGCGCTCGCGACCACCGAGATCCGCATCCTCGCGCCGATCCCGGGCAAGCAGGCCGTGGGCGTCGAGGTGCCGAACCTGAGCCCGAACCTCGTCACGCTCGGCGACATCTTCGACGACCTCCCGCAGGCAGCAAGCCCACTCTCCGTCTGGCTCGGCAAGGACATCTCGGGTGCGTCGGTTTGGGCCGACCTCGCTCGCATGCCGCACATCCTGATCGCGGGGACGACGGGATCGGGCAAGTCGGGCTGTATCAACACGATCCTCACGTCGATCCTGCTGCGCTCGACCCCCGACGAGGCGCGGTTGATCCTGATCGACCCGAAGCGGATCGAGCTCAACTACTACGAGTCGATCCCGCACCTCCTCACGCCCGTCGTATCGAGCCCGAAGGAGGCGTCTGCCGTCCTGCTGAACGTCGTGACCGAGATGGAGCGCCGTTACGAGCGGCTCGCGCAGGTCCGCGCGCGGAACCTGAACGAGGCGAACCGCGCCTTCCGCAAGCGCGGGGAGGAGGAGCTTCCCTACCTGCTCGTCGTCATCGACGAGCTGGCCGACCTGATGATGGTCAGCCCGCAGGAGGTCGAGGATTCGATCATCCGGCTGGCGCAGAAGTCCCGTGCGGTCGGAATCCATCTCGTGCTCGCGACGCAGCGGCCGTCGGTCGACGTGATCACGGGCATGATCAAGGCGAACGTCCCGTCCCGGATCGCGTTCGCGGTCTCGTCGCAGACGGATTCCCGCGTGATCCTCGACTCGAACGGCGCCGAGAGCCTGCTCGGCCAGGGCGACATGCTCTTCAAGCCGCTCGGGACGTCACGGGTGCAGCGCGTCCAGGGCGCTTTCGTGACCGAGGAGGAGATCGCGCTGGTCGTCGAGCAGGCGCGCGCACAGCGCGAGCAGAAGGTCGACGAGAGCTTCCTCGAGCTTCCACAGGTCTTCGCAGACGACGCCGACGAGTCGGACGGCGAGTTCGATCCCGACGAGGATCCGCTGCTCGACCGGGCGATCGAGGTCGTGGTGACCGCCCAGACCGCCAGCGTCAGCCTCCTGCAGCGGCGCCTCCGCGTCGGGTACACCCGGGCCGGACGGCTGATCGACATGCTCGAGCGGCGTGGGATCATCTCGCCTACGAGGGGTCGAAGCCCCGGCGGGTGCTCGTCTCCGAGCACGAGTTGGAGCGGCTCGCAGCGGCTCCGGCCGACCACTGACGCGCCTAACCAGCGGAGCTTTCACGCGTCTGAGCTTGGGGTTAGGGTAACCCCGCACTCCCCCGCAACACGCCCATATAGAGGAGGGTTCATCCAAGTGAGGAAGCGTTGGCTCACGATCGCGGCTCTCGCGCTCGTGACGGTGCTCTTGGCGTCCGTCGTCGCGGCCACTCGCGGCTCGGCGGCGTCGGCGGCCCACAAAGCAAGTTTCAGCGCCTGTCTCGTGACTGACATCGGCGGGTTGAACGACAAGTCGTTCAACCACCTCGCATACGTCGGGCTCCAGAACGCGGAGAAGACGGGCGTGAAGGGTCGCGTCATCCAGTCGCAGTCGTCGAACCAGTACATCCCGAACCTGCAGGCGTGCGCCCAGAGCGGCGCGGGCATCACGATCGGGGTCGGGTTCCTGATGACCGACGCGATGGACGCGGTCGCCACGTCGTTCCCGAAGAGCAAGTTCGCGATCGTGGACGTGGATGTCTCGACGCTGAAGCACAAGCCCAAGAACGTCGAAGGCCTGCTCTTCCGCGAGCAGCAGGCCGGGTACCTGGTCGGCTATGCGGCCGGGCTGTGGGCGAAGCAGCACGGCGGCGCGGCAGTCGGTTCCGTCGGCGGCATCAAGATTCCGCCGGTCGACCGCTACATCGCCGGATTCCAGTACGGCGCGAAGAAGGCTGATCCGGGCATCAAGACCCTGAACGACTACTCGAACAGCTTCACCGCCCAGGCGAAGTGCAAGGAAGCGGCGTTGAACCAGATCGCCGCCGGCTCCGATGTCGAGTTCCAGGTCGCGGGCTCGTGCGGCCTCGGCGTCCTCGACGCGGCGCACAGCAAGAACATCTTCGGCATCGGCGTCGACGCGGACCAGGGGTACCTGGGCCCGTGGGTGATGACGAGCGCGCTGAAGAAGGTCGACGTTGCCGTCTACAGCGCGATCAAGGCCGCTCAGGCCGGCACGCTCAAGACAGGCATCAACAAGCAGTTCGGCGCCGACGTGAACGGTGTCGGCTATGGGAAGTGGAGCTCGAAGGTCCCGCTCAAGATCCGTGCCGCCGTCGCAGCGCAGTACGTGCTGCTGAAGGCGGGGAAGATCAAGGGCATCCCGAGCACCGTCAAGTAGCGACACGCACACGTGAGGGACGGGGCGGTTAAGGCCGCCCCGTCCCGTTCGCACAGCCGCGGCCGATCTGCATAGGATCGCCCCGCATGGCTGAGGCGCCGATCCTCGCGCTCGAGGGAATCACGAAGCGATTCCCGGGAGTGCTCGCCAACGACCACATCGATTTCGACCTCCTCCCGGGCGAGGTCCACGCGCTGCTCGGGGAGAACGGCGCCGGGAAGTCGACGCTGATGAACATCCTCTACGGCCTCTACACGCCGGACGAGGGACGCATCCTGCTCCGCGGCGAGCCGATCGACCTGGGCTCGACCAAGGCGGCGATCGAGCACGGGATCGGGATGGTGCACCAGCACTTCATGCTCATCCCGGTGATGACAGTGGCCGAGAACATCGTGCTTGCGTCGGAGCCGCGGCACGCCGGCGTGCTGCTCGACTACGGCGCGGCCGACCGCCGGGTGAACGAGCTGTCGGAGCGCTACGGCCTCGCCGTCGATCCGGACGCGCGCATCGATCGGATCAGCGTCGGACAGCAGCAGCGCGTCGAGATCCTGAAGGCGCTCTACCGCGGCGCCGAGATCCTTGTGCTCGACGAGCCGACCGCCGTGCTGACGCCGCAGGAGGCGCAGGAGCTGTTCGAGATCATCCGATCGCTGAGATCGCAGGGGAAGTCGATCATCTTCATCTCACACAAGCTGAACGAGGTGCTCGAGATCGCCGACCGCGTGACGACGCTCCGGCGCGGCAAGCTGGTCGACACGGTGCCGGCGGCCGGCGCGACGGAGGAAGGGCTCGCCCGGATGATGGTCGGCCGCGAGGTCCTGCTGAGCGTCGACAAGGAGGCGTCGCATCCCGGAGACCCGTTGCTCGAGGTCGATCACCTGACCGTCTACGACGAGCGGGGGCTCGAGGCGGTGCGCGACGTCAGCTTCACGATCCGCGCCGGGGAGATTCTCGGGCTCGCCGGGGTCGACGCCAACGGGCAGAGCGAGCTGATCGACGCGATCGCCGGCCTCCGCCACGCCTCTTCGGGGCGGATCGTGATCGACGGCAAGGAGATAACGCAGGCGAGCGCCCGCGAGGTGCTCGACTCGGGGATCGGGCACATCCCCGAGGACCGGCACCGCCGCGGGCTGGTGCTCCCGTTCTCGCTGACGGAGAACCTCGCCCTGCATGCCTACCGCCGCATGCCGAATTCGCGCCTGGGGTTCCTGAGGCTGGGCGCGATGCTCGACCGGGCCAAGCGGCTGCTCGTCGAGTTCGACGTGCGCGGCGGCTCGCCGGGCACGCCGGCCGGCGCGCTCTCCGGCGGCAACCAGCAGAAGGTCGTCCTGGCACGCGAGATCGACGCCGCCCCGAAGGTGCTGATCGCCGCTCAGCCGACGCGCGGGCTCGACGTGGGCGCGATCGAGTTCGTGCACCGGCGGCTCGTCGAGCAGCGGAACGCCGGCCGCGCCGTGTTGCTCGTCTCGCTCGAGCTCGAGGAGATCCTCTCGCTCTCGGACCGCATTCTCGTCATCTACGAAGGCCGCATCGCCGGGGAGTTCCCACCGACCGCGACCGAGGAACAGCTCGGCTTTGCGATGACCGGCGGACGCGTGGAGGCGGCATGAGCCGTAGCTCCCAAAGAGCGGAGGCACCGGCTCTGCCGGCGCCGGAGCGGGCATGAGCCGTAGGCTCGACGGAGGCTCACCAGCAGCGGAGGCACCGGCTCTGCCGGCGCCGGAGCGGGTATGAGCGACGAGAGGCCGGACGGCGGACACACGGGGGATAGGGGCGACGAGCTCTACGCGGAGGAGTTCGAGGAGACGCCGTCGGCGACCGGCGCGCTCGGCGCGACGACGCCGCAGCAGAACTTCGTCTCCCGCCACGGCTCGAAGCTGAGCGGCCCGCTGGGGCCGATCATCACCACGATCTTCGCCTTCCTGATGGCCGGCATCGCCGTCGCCGTCGTCGGCAAGAACCCGCTCAAGGTCTACAAGTCGATCTTCGACGGCACCGGGCTGAGCTTCTTCACGCACTTCGGCTCGTACTCGATCCGGGTGCCGTTCGCGACGCAGCACGTCTGGTTCTGGTGGGACACGTCCTCGACCGCAGCGATGAACCTGCAGCAGACGCTGCTGATCACCACGCCGATCATCTGCACGGCGGTCGCGCTCGGCTTCGCGTTCCGCTGCGGCCTGTTCAACATCGGCGGGCAGGGCCAGTACCTCGTGGGCTCCTATTTCGCAGTCTGGATCGGCACCTCGTTCGTGAACCTCAACCCGTTCGCGCACGTGACGCTCTGCCTCGTCATCGGGGCGCTCGCGGGCGCGTTCTACGCGGGCATCGCCGGCATCCTCAAGGCGACCGTCGGCGCGCACGAGGTGATCACGACGATCATGCTCAACTGGGTCGCGATCTGGGTCGGTGAGTGGCTGTTCGGCCAGAAAGGCCCGCTGCAGAACACGTCCCAGCCGTCGATCCCGATCTCCAACACGATCGCCTCCGGGGCGAAGCTCCCGATCTTCTGGGGGCCCAAGCTGCTGCAGGGCCTCTCGATCGGCATCTTCATCTCCGTCGGGATGCTGTTTCTGTACTGGGTCGTGATCAACCGGACGAGGCTCGGCTTCGAGGTCCGCGCGGTCGGCTTCAACCCGGAAGCGGCGCGCTACGGCGGCGTGTCGGTCGCGCGCAGCTACTTCCTCGCGATGGCGATCTCGGGGCTGTTCGCCGGGCTCGGCGGCGCGCTCGACATCACCGGCTGGGAGTTTCAGATCGGCCAGCTCGACATCCCGGTCAGCCAGGTCGGCTTCATCGGGCTGGCCGCGGCGCTGCTGGGGCGAAACACGGCGGTCGGGATCGGCTTCGCATCGCTGCTCTTCGGCGCGCTGATCAACGGGACGTCGGGCCGCCAGCTCGACCCGAGCGTCTTCTCGCCCGACCTCGCCGGCAACCTGACGACGATCATCCAGGGCCTCGTGATCCTGTTCGTCGGGCTCAATCTGACGACGCTCATCTCGGGCAACGTCTTCCGACGCAAGAGGAGGACCACGTGACCGCGATCACCGGTCGCCTCGGGCACGTCGACTGGCGCGGGCCGAAGGCCGTCGGCATCGCCGGGATCGGGCTCGGGGCGTTCGCCTTCTGGCTGGCGCTCCCGCCCGCGACCGTGCGCTCGCCGGTCGTCGCGATCCTCGTCGGGATCCTTGCGATCTTCGCCGGCATCTGGGCCGTCGCCCGCGACGTGAAGCGCATCGGCTACGGCGCCGTCGCCGCCGGAATCGCCGGGATCTTCTTCGGCGTGCTCTCCACCTACTCGTCGGTCGGGAACCTGAACACCGTCGTCGTGTGGAGCGCCCTCATCGCCGCCACGCTGCGCTACGCGACGCCGCTGATCTTCGCGGCGATCGGCGGCCTGTACTGCGAGCGGAGCGGCGTCGTCAACGTCGGGCTCGAGGGGATGCTGCTGACCGGGGCGTTCTTCGGCATCTGGACGATCATCTGGGCCCACACCTGGGCGGGCGGTCTCGCCTGGGTGGTCGCCCTCGTGGGTGCGTCGGTCGCCGGGATGGTGCTCGCGGCGGTCCTCGCCGTCTGGTCGATCAGCCTCAAGGTCGACCAGATCATCACCGGCACCGCGATCAACTTCCTCGCGCTCGGCATCACCGGCTACATCTTCATCGACAAGTACGGCAACTCGGGCACCCCGGGGAACATCACGAACTACGGCATCCCGGACATCCACCTCAACTTCATGGAGAACTGGTACTTCCTCGGCCCGATCTTCGGACAGCTGAACCTGATGATCTGGCTGTCGTGGGTGCTCTTGATCGGGACGTACATCTTCGTGTTCCGCACGCCATACGGCCTGCGGCTGCGCTCGGTCGGCGAGCACCCGCGTGCGGCGGACACCGTCGGCATCTCGGTCTACAAGGTTCGCTACGTCGCCGTGATTGCGTCCGGCGGCATCGCAGCTCTCGGCGGGGCGTATCTCTCGATCGGCTTCGTCCACTCGTTCAACGAGAACATGACGCAGGGCATCGGGTTCATCGGCCTGGCGGCGCTCGTCTTCGGGAAGTGGCGCCCGTTCCTCACGTACGCGGCGACACTGCTCTTCGGCTTCTCGAGCGCGCTCGGCGACCGGCTGCCGAACGCGTACGGAGACCAGTGGGGCACGCTCTTCGAGGCGCTGCCCTACGTGCTCACCATCATCGCCGTGGCGGGCGTGATCGGCCGCTCGGTCGGCCCGGCGGCCGCAGGCCGCCCCTATGACAAGCAGTAGCCGCGCAGCCTTCGCGGCCCTGCTCGGGTTGCTCTCGATTGCTGCGATCCCGTGCGGCGCGATCGCCGCGCAGGAGCTCCAGAGCGTCGGCCTCCTGCAGGCGCTCTACGTATCCGTGCCGATCGCAATCGTGCTCGGCGTGCTCGGCGTGCTCGTGGCCCGCGGCGCCCGGCTCCAGGTCGCCCGCAGCGTCTTCGGCAGGCGGAGGGGCATCGTGCGTTTCGCACAGATCCTCGCGTGGACCGGTCTTTGGATCGGCATCACGGGCGGCGTCGCGCTCGCCGTCTACGGCGGCCTGCGCTGGGCTTCGTAGACGTCGCCTTCTCCGGCGCGGGAGCACCTCACCGACTACCCTGTGCCAGGCCGTGTTCGAGATCGGGAATAGCCTTCGGGAGGCGCGTTTGCGCCGCGACGTCGACATCGCCCAGGCGGAGGTGGCGACGAAGATCCGCGGTAAGTACTTGCGGGCGCTCGAGGACGAGCAGTTCGAGCTGCTTCCCGCCGAGACCTACGTCAAGGGGTTCCTGCGCACGTACGCGGAGTACCTCGGCCTCGACGGTCAGCTGTACGTGGACGAGTTCAACTCCCGCTTCGTCGCCGGCGACGAGCACGACCCGCGGCCGCGGCGGTCGAATGCGCGGCCGCAGCGCCAGAACCGCAGGTCCGAGGCGAGTCTCGTGCTGATCGCGCTCGGCGCGATCGTCGTGTTGACCGTGATCGTCTTCTCGGCCTGGAAGTGGAGCGGCGGCACGGACAACGCCACGCCGCCGACGGGGACCGTCGGGACGAAGGCGCACCAGCCGCCGGCGCCGCTGCTGGAAGTGACCGGCCTGAGCGGCTCGACGCAGCTGACGGTGCACGCCGGCAGCGCGGAGGGCACGGTCAAGTTCGACGGCACGATCCAGCAGGGCGACGCACCGCGGGCGATCCGCGGCAGCAGGCTCTGGGTGGCGATCTCCGCTCCCGAGAACCTGAAGATCCGCGTCCGCGGCGTTCTCGTGCACGTGCCGGGCAGCCAGCCCCGCGTGATCATCGTCACCCCGACGGGTTGGCGTCCCGCCTAAACGGTCCACGCGCGGCGATCGTCGCCTCGGGCTCCGAGCTCGTCCGCGGCGACCGCCACGACCGCAACGGGCCCTTCCTCGCGGCGTCGCTGCTCACGCTCGGCATCACGCCGGTGAGGATCACGGTGGTCGGCGACGATCCGGCAGACCTCTCGGAAGCGCTGGTCGAGGGGCTCGCCTACGACCTCCTCTGCGTCTCGGGTGGGCTCGGGCCGACCCATGACGACCGTACCGTCGAGCTCCTCGCCGAGGCAATGGGCACGGAGCTCGTCGTCGACGAGCAGCTCGTGGCACGGATCGAGGAGACGTCGCGGCGGGTCGCTGCTCGCATCGGGCGGCCGTATGCGGACTTCGAGACCGGCGTGCGCAAGCAGGCGACCGTGCCGTCCGGGGCGATCGTGGTCGGCCTCGCCGGCACGGCGCCTGCGCTTGTGCTGGCGCGCGGCTCGAACGTCGCCGTCGTGCTGCCGGGGCCGCCCCGGGAGCTCCAGGCGCTCTGGCCCCGCGCGCTCGAGACCGAGCCCGTCAGAAGGATCCTCGACCGGGCACAGCCGCCGCGCCGAAGGACGCTTCGCTTCTACGGCGCCTCGGAGTCGCACGTCGCGCGGGCCCTCGCCGAGGCGGGCGGCGACGGCGACGGCGTCGAGGTCACGATCTGCGCGCGGGAGTTCGAGATTCACGTCGATCTCTTCGTCGAGCCGGGAGCCGACGTCCGCGCCGACGAGATCGAGGCGCAGCTGACGGCCGAGCCGCTCGACCGGTATCTCTTCAGTCGCGACGACGTGGGGACTCCCGAGCTCGTGCTCGACCTGCTCCGTCGGCGCGGCCTGACGCTCGCGACGGCAGAGTCGTGCACCGGCGGTCTCGTCGCGAAGCGCCTGACCGACGTGCCGGGCTCGAGCGACGTCTTCCTCGGATCGGTCGTCGCGTATTCGAACGAGGTGAAGTCCAAGCTGCTCGATGTGCCTGACGAGGTGCTCGAGGCGCACGGGGCCGTCTCGCCCGAGACGGCGCGGTCGATGGCACACGGGGCGCGCCTGCGGCTGGGCGTGGACGTGGCCGTCGCGGTCACCGGGATCGCGGGGCCGGGGGGTGGGAGCGAGGAGAAGCCGGTCGGCCTCGTCTGTCTCCACGTGGTTGCGCCCGAAGGCGAGCACGGAGCGCAGTTCGAGCTCCCGGGCGACCGCGACACGATCCGGGGCCGCGCGACGGCCGCCGCACTCCATCAGGTGCGCAGAATCGTCACGGAGCCGGCACAGACACGTTCCAGCTAGGCGGCTAACGTGGCCCTCGATGCTCGCGTCCGCCTCTTCTGCGCCCTCCGCCTCCCCGACGACGCCCTCGATCGCCTGGTCGCCTGGCAGGCGGCCCACGTCGCCGGGGCCCGGGCGGTCAACCGCGAGAACCTCCACCTCACGCTCGCATTCCTCGGCTCACGTCCCGAGAGCGATGTGCCCGGGATCGTGCGCGAGCTCGCTGCAGCGGCCTCCGGGGCCAAGCCGATCGTCTTTCAGGCGATCCGCTATCGCGAGACGGGCAGCGTCGGCATGGTTGTGCTCTCCGACGAGTCCGGAGCCGCCGCTGCCCTGGCCGTCGACCTGGCCGCGCGCCTCGAGCGACTCGGCGTCTACCGTTCGGAGCGTCGGCCCTGGCTGCCGCACGTCACGGTCGCCCGGTTCCGCGAGCGCCCCGGCCTCGTCCCGCCGCCGCCCGCCCTCGGCCGGATCAGTCCGTCCGATGCCGCTGTCTACTCTTCGGTGCTGCGGCCTTCCGGGGCCCAGTATTCGGTTCTGGAATCGGTGGCGCTAGGAGGTCGGTAGACAGTGGATCGCGAACAGGCACTCGACGTCGCACTGGGGCAGATCGAGCGGCAGTTCGGCAAGGGCGCGGTGATGAAGATGAACGACGCGGCCCAGAGCTCGATCGCCGCTGTCTCGACCGGCTCGCTCTCGCTCGACCTCGCGCTCGGCATCGGCGGCCTTCCTCGCGGCCGCGTTGTCGAGGTGTTCGGCCCCGAGTCGTCGGGGAAGACGACGCTCGTCTACCACGTGATCGCCGAGGCGCAGCGGCGTGGCGGCATCTGCGCCTTCATCGATGCCGAGCACTCGATGGACCCCGCATACGCGAAGCGCATCGGCGTCAATATCGACGAGCTCCTCGTCTCGCAGCCCGACACCGGCGAGCAAGGGCTCGAGATCTGCGAGCTCCTCGTCCGGTCGGGCGCGCTCGCCGTCGTTGCGATCGACTCCGTGGCCGCGTTGACGCCGAAGGCCGAGATCGAAGGCGAGATGGGCGACTCGCACGTCGGCCTGCAGGCGCGCCTGATGGGCCAGGCCATGCGCAAGCTGGCGGGCACCCTGAACCGCACCGACACGATCTGCATCTTCACCAACCAGCTGCGCGAGAAGATCGGCGTCATGTTCGGGAACCCGGAGACCACGCCCGGCGGGCGTGCGCTGAAGTTCTATGCGTCGGTGCGACTCGACATCCGCCGGATCGAGACGCTGAAGGACGGCGTCGAGGCGATCGGCAACCGCGTGCGCGTGAAGGTGGTGAAGAACAAGGTCGCGCCGCCGTTCAAGCAGGCCGAGTTCGACATCATCTACGGCGACGGGATCTCGTGGGAGGGCACGGTGCTCGATGCCGGCCTGGATCGGAAGGCCGTCCAGAAATCCGGTTCGTACTTCTCCTTCGGAGACGAGCGGCTCGGTCAGGGGCGCCAGAACGCAACGGCGTTCCTCCGGGAGCATCCCGACGTCGTCCAGGGGATCCTGCAGGCAATCCAGGCGGAGTCTCCGCCCGGGCAGGTGGTCTCGGCCCGGCTCCTCCCGACGGTCGACCCGGTGGTGGAAGCGGCGCCGGTCACCGAGGACGAGGAAGAGCCGGTCGCGGCGCGGGGGTAGGCGACGAGCCGGACGGAGCGCGATCCGGTCGAGCTGGCGGCGCGCGCGCTCTCGCACCGGGATCGCTCGCGGCACGAGCTCGACGTACGCCTCGAGCGGGCGGGGGTCACCCAGCAGGAGCGGTCCGAGACGATCGCAACGCTCGAGCGCATCGGCTACGTCGACGACGCGCGCTTCGCGCTGTCCCGCGCACGGTCGCTGGCGGCGCGTGGATACGGCGACGAGGCGATCCGACACGATCTCGACGGCCGCGGGGTCGGCCCGCACGACGTGACGGCTGCAATCGCAGCGCTGGAGCCCGAGGGCGAGCGGGCAGCCGCACTCGTATCGAGGCACGGCTCGGGGCGCAAGACGTTGGCGCTGCTCGTCCGGCGCGGCTTCGACCAGGAGTCCGTCGCGGCCGCCGCGGGGCCCGACGTTGCGCCAGAGGGAGCCTGATCTGTAGGCTGCGGCCTCAAACCAAAATTGTCATTTTTCCTGCACGTTGCCTGTTCCAACCGATCACCAACGCGTCTTGAACCCCGTATCCAACTCAATCTCACGCGCCCACTTCGCCCGACGAGAGCGACGAACCTGAGCTGATAACGAGGCGGCGCGCATCCGCGCGCCGGAGCACGCGCCGATCGGCGACGAGCGCCGTGCGGGCGAGAGCCTGCAGGAGAGCCCATGCACGTTGTCCTGGGAGTCGTGATCGGACTTGTCGTCGGCGCCGTCGCCACCCTGGCCGGACTGCGCTTCGCGACCGGGTCGCGGCTCGAGGCAGCGCGGCGGACCGGGACCTCATGCTCGACGAGGCCAAGCGCGCGGCGGATGCGACGCGACGCGAGGCGCAGATCGAGTCGCGTGAGCAGGCCGTCAAGCTGCGGACCGAGCTCGAAGCCGAGCTGCGCGAACGGCGCGACGAGGCCGTCAAGATCCAGGAGCGGGTGATCCAGAAGGAAGAGGAGTCGGACCGTCGGCTCCACGACCTCTCACGCCGCGAGCAGGGCGTCGCCGACCGTGAGATCCACCTCAAGGAGCTCCAGGAGGCGCTCAAGCAGGCCAACGACCGCCAGCGTCGAGAGCTCGAGCGCGTGGCGAAGATGACCCGCGCCGAGGCGCGGCAGCGGATCCTCGAGGAGTCGGAGGAGGAGGTCCGTCACGAGCTCGCCGGACGGGTGCGGCGAGCTCGAGGAGGAGGCCGCCGGCGAGGCGAAGCGCCGTGCGCGCAACCTGGTGGCGGATGCGCTTCAGCGGGTGGCCGCGAGCGCCGCAGCCGAGACGACCGTGACGCTCGTCGAGCTTCCATCCGACGACATGAAGGGGCGGATCATCGGGCGGGAGGGGCGGAACATCCGAACGCTCGAGCACCTGACGGGCGTCGATTTCATCATCGACGACACGCCGAACGCCGTGGTGCTCTCGTCGTTCGACGGGATCCGTCGCGAGATCGCGCGCATGACGCTGCTGAAGCTGATCGAGGACGGACGGATCCACCCGACGCGGATCGAGGAGATGTACTACCTGTCGAAGGCGGAGCTCGACGACCATATTCGGCTGGCCGGCGAGCAGGCGGTCTTCGAGGCGCACTGCGGCGAACTCCACGACGAGCTCGTGAAGGTGCTCGGCCGGCTGCGATTCCGCACGAGCTACGGCCAGAACGTGCTCAAGCACACGCTCGAGGTGGTGCAGCTCGCCGGGATCATGGCCGCCGAGGTCGAGGCGTCCGTGAAGACTGCGAAGCGTGCCGCGCTCCTTCACGACCTCGGCAAGGCGATGACCCACGAGGTCGAGGGCTCCCACGCGCAGATCTCGACGCAGCTTGCGCGGCGTTATGGCGAGAGCGCGGCGGTGTGCCATGCCATCGAGGCTCACCACTACGAGGTGCAGCCGCAGACGGTGGAGGCGGTCCTGGTGATCGCCGCGGACGCCATCTCCGCCTCACGGCCGGGCGCGCGCGGAGAGAGCCTCGACCACTACGTGAAGCGGCTCGAGTCGCTCGAGCAGCTCGCGGCCAATCACCCCGGGGTCGAGAAGGTGTATGCGCTGCAGGCGGGTCGCGAGATCCGCGTGATCGTCAAGCCGCAGGAGATCGACGACGACGGAGCCGTCCTGCTGTCACACGAGATCGCCCGCCAGATCGAGGACCATCTCGAGTATCCAGGACAGATCCGCGTGACCGTGATTCGCGAGAGCCGCGCCGTGGACGTCGCCGCCAACAAGGTCGAGCAGCGCCGAGAGCGCCTCGACGCCGCCTGAACACCACCGCCCACGCGAAGCGCGACCGCGGTTGTTCGCCGGCGCCCCTTGCGGGGTACCTCAATCGATGCGGGGTACCCTGTGGCGGCGATGCGGCGCTACCACGTCCACACGTTCGGCTGCCAGATGAACGCGCACGACTCGGAGCGCATCAAGGGGCTGCTGGAGGAGCTCGGGCTCGGCGAGGCGCCTGCTCCCGAAGAGGCCGACATCGTCGTGTTCAACACGTGCACGATCCGCGAGAAGCCGGACACGAAGCTCGCGGCCTACCTCGGCGCAGAAGCGGCGCGCAAACGCGTCGACCCCTCACGCGTGATCGCGGTCGGAGGCTGCTACGCGGAGGCGCAGCGCGATCGAATCTTCGAGCTCTACCCCTTCGTCGACGTCGCCTTCGGGCCCGGATCGATCGCGCATCTCGGCGACTGGCTGGGAGCGGGAGGCGAGGGCGTCGCGCGTGGCAGCTTCGGGCTCGACAACCGGTCGTTCGCGGCGGCGCTGCCGATGCATCGCGAGCGCACCTTCCAGGCCTGGGTGCAGGTCTCGATGGGATGCAACTCCGTCTGCTCGTACTGCATCGTCCCGGCCGTGCGCGGCCGCGAAACGTCGCGCCGGCCCGGCGAGATCATCGCCGAGGTGACGCGGCTCGCCGGCGAGGGCGTGAGAGAGGTGACGCTCCTCGGGCAGAACGTGAACTCCTGGGGCCGCGATCTGATGCCCGACATCCGCACGGAGTTCGGCGAGCTTCTGCGTGCGGTCGACCGAATCGACGGCATCGAGCGCATTCGCTTCACGAGCCCGCATCCGAAGGACTTCCGGGACCCGGTGATCGCGGCGATCGCCGACTGCGACGCCGTCTGCGAGCACGTGCATCTGCCGCTCCAGTCCGGCTCGACGCGCATCCTCAAGGCGATGCGCCGCACCTACTCGCGCGACCGCTACCTCGCGCTCGTCGCGAAGCTGCGCGACGCGATCCCCGACGTCGCGCTCGGGACCGACATCATCGTCGGCTTCCCGGGTGAGACCGAGGCCGACTTCTCCGAGACGCTCGAGGTCGCAGCGGAGGTGGGCTTCGAGAGCGCGTACACGTTCGTCTACTCGCCGCGCGCCGGGACCGAGGCAGCCGCCCGTGCCCGACCAGGTGCCGCACGAGGTGAAGATCGAGCGGCTCGAACGCCTCGTCGAGGTCACGCAGGGGTCGGCTCGGCGCCGTAACGATGAACGGGTCGGACGGGTCGAGGAAGTGCTTGTCGAGGGCCCGTCGCGCACCGACGGCACACTGCTCCGGGGGCGCACCAGGCGCAACACGACCGTCATCTTCGAGGGGGAGGCGGAGCCCGGACGGTGCGTCGACGTGCTCGTGACCGGAGCCACCTCGACCACCCTGCGCGGCGTCGTGCACGCGCTGGCCGTGGTTTCTTAAGGCAGGATGCGCCTCATGCGTGTTCTCGTCACGGGCTCGTCCGGCCAGATCGGCACCAACCTGGCGCTGCGGCTGCTGGCCGACGGCCACGACGTCTTCGGCGTCGACAAGCGGCTGAACCCGTGGGTCCCGAAGGCCTTTCCGACCCTGCTCCAGGACCTCGCCGGACACTATCCGGCGTTTCGCGGTGGGATCGGCGGCGTCGAGTACCCCGACGTCGACATCGTCGTCCACCTCGCCGCACATGCGAAGGTCCACCAGCTCGTGCGCCAGCCGCACCGTGCGCTCGAGAACGCGATCATGACCTTCAACGTGCTCGAGTACGCGCGCGCGCTCGGACTGCCGCTGATCTTCTCGTCGACGCGCGAGGTCTACGGCGACGTGCATCGCTTCGAGGAGTACGCCGAGGAGGCCGCCGACTTCGCCTACACGGAGAGCCCGTACTCGGCGTCGAAGATCACGAGCGAGGCATTCATCTATTCGTACGCCCGCTGCTACGGCCTCCGGTATCTCGTCTTCCGCTTCTCGAACGTCTACGGCCGCTACGACAGCGACCTGTGGCGGATGGAGCGCGTGTTGCCGCTGTGGATGCATTCGCTGTCGCGCGGCGAACCGATCACGATCTTCGGCGGTGAGGACAAGCTGCTCGACTTCACCTACATCGACGACTGCGTCGCGGGGATCGCGCAGGGCGTCTACGGGCTCGCGGGGGGCACGCTGTCGAACCAGACGATCAACCTCGCTTTCGGCGAAGGCAACACCCTCGTGCGCGCGGCGGAGCTCATTGCCGCCCAGCTCGGGGTCGAGCCGCAGGTGACGTTGTCACCGTCGCTCCTCGGCGAGGTGACGCACTACGTGGCGGACATCAGCAAGGCTCGTGCGCTGCTCGACTGGCAGCCTTTGACGTCTCTCGACGATGGGATCCCGAAGGCCGTCGCGTGGTTCAAGGAGTGGCGTTCCGCCCATCCCGAGGACGATCGTCCGTTCGTCAGGCCGCAGACCGGCGACGAGGTCGATCATGGCTTCAAGCAACCGGCGAGCCTCGGCACCTGACGTCGTCGCGCTGTTCGGCCCGACAGCCTCGGGCAAGACCGCAGTCGCCGCATGTCTCGCTCCACTCCTCGACGCGCGTGTGATCTCCGCCGACTCCGCCGCGCTCTACGCGGGCCTGCCGGTGCTGACCGCCGCCCCGCGGTATCCGACGGAGCTCGTCGGCGTCGTGCCGCTGTCGGAGAACGTCTCCGTCGGCAGCTACCAGCGGCTTGCGCACAAGGCCGTCGACGACGCTCTCGCGGCCGGCAGACGGGCGCTCGTGGTCGGCGGGACCGGGCTCTACCTCCGTGCCGCGCTGTCCGAGCTGCGGCTTGCTCCGCCGCCGCTGCCCGGAGAGCGCGAGCGTTGGGAGCGAGACGTACGCTGAGCTCGGTCCCGAGCGTGCTCACCTCCTGCTCGAGGAGCGCGATCCGGCTGCCGCTGCCCGCGTGCACGCGAACGACCGGAAGCGTGTCGTCCGCGCGCTCGAGCTGTCCGCGAACGAAGGGTCGCTCGCACCGGCGCGCGACGATCTCTGGAGCGGAGAGTTCCGCCGAGAGACGCTGCTCGTGGCGCTCGACGTTCCGCTCGAGGAGCTCGACCGGCGCATCGAGGCCCGAACGGCGCAGCTCGCCGCCGACGGCGTCGGGGAAGAGGCGCGACGTGCGTGGAACGGACCGCTCTCCGCGACCGCCGCCAAGGTGCTTGGCCTCGAGGCGTTCGCGACGCTCCCCGAGGCCGAGGCCGTCGAGGCGACCGTCCGGGCGACGAAGCGACTCGCCCGATATCAGCGGAAGTGGCTGCGGCGACTGCCGGCCGCCGTTACCCTCGACGGCGCCCGACCGCCGGAGGAGATCGCCGATGAGATCAGTGCGCTGGCACGCTCAGGGGAACGTCTACCTGGTCACTGAGGACCGGCTCACGGCCGAGCTCGTCCGCGCCACGGTTGCCGACGCGGACGGGTTCATCGAAGTGCTGTCCGCCGGCCGCGACGAGCTCGGGATCACGATCTGGAATGCCGACGGCTCGGTGGCGGAGATGTCGGGGAACGGGACGCGGATCGCCGCTCGATGGCTGTCGGACCGGACCGGGGCCGGCGAGGTGCTCGTCCGGGTCGGGGAGCGCCAGGTCCGGGCGCGCATGCTCGAGCCGCCGTACGTCGAGCAGCAGCTCGGTCCCGTCGTCGTCGGCCTCGAGGAGGAGGTCGCCGGCATCGCTCTCGTCACGGTCGACGTGGGGAATCCGCACGCCGTGGTCGCCGGCGACCCCGCCGACCTGCCGGCGATCGGCCCGCTGCTCGAGACGCACCCGCGCTTCCCGCAGCGCACGAACGTGCAGGTCGCGCGACGTCTCGACGATCGCAGCATCGAGGCGCGTGTGTGGGAGCGTGGGGTGGGCGAGACGGGGTCATCGGGCTCGAGCGCGGTCGCGGTCGCGGCAGCGTTCGGCGGATCGCCCGTGACCGTGCGGTTTCCCGGCGGGCCTCTCGACGTTCGCTTCGAGCACGGCGTCGCGTACCTGACCGGCCCCGCCGAGCCGACCGACCGACCTCTTAGATCTCGAAGTCGCGCAACGCCTGGTTGAGCGACGTCTTGCGGTCGGTCGATTCGTTCCGGCGGCCGATGATGAGCGCGCAGGCGAGGTGATAGGTGCCCGCAGGGAACTCCTTGGGCCGCGTTCCCGGCACCACGACCGAGTAAGGCGGCACGTGGCCGCGGTACTCGACCGGATCTGCACCGGTCACGTCGATGATCGGAATCGACGCCGTGAGGGTGACGTTCGGCGCGAGCACCGCCTCGCGACCGACCCGGACGCCTTCGACGATCACGCAGCGCGAACCGATGAACGCGCCGTCCTCGACGATCACAGGGACGGCTCCCGGCGGCTCGAGCACCCCGCCGATGCCGACGCCGCCGGCGAGATGGACGTCGGCGCCGATCTGCGCGCCTGAGCCAACTGTGGCCCAGGTGTCGACCATCGTCCCGGGCCCGATCCACGCGCCGATGTTGACGTACGACGGCATCAACACGACGCCGCGGGAGAGGAACGCGCCGTAACGGGCGACCGCCGGCGGGACGACACGCACGCCGAGCGACTCGTATCCCGACTTCAGCGGGATCTTGTCGTGGTAGGCGAACGGTCCCACCTCCTGCGGCTCGAGCCCGCGCACGCGGAAGTAGTCGAGAATCGCCGCTTGGACGTCGGCGTTCACCTTCCAGTCGTCGCCGTCGGGCTCGGCGACGCGTAGCTCTCCGCGGTCGAGGGCCGCGACCGTTTCGAGTGGATCGAGCGTCACAGGACCTCCCGGAGGATGGCCGCGGCGCGCTCGCACTGCTCCTGCGTCGGCACGAGCGCGAAACGCACGTAGCCGTCGCCGGCCGCGCCGAAGAACGAGCCGGGCGCACAGACGATGCCGTGCTCGAGCAAGCTGCGTGCGAACGGCTCCGACGGGCCCCCGACGTCGAGCCAGAGATAGAAGGTCGCCGTCGAACCGGCCAGTCGAAGGCCCGCGGCTTCGAGGACGGGAAGCAGCGTGTCACGCTTGCGCCGGTACACCGCGCGGACGTCACCAACGTGTGCCTCGTCCGCCCATGCCGCGATCGATGCGCGCTGCACGAACTCCTGCGGCGCCGTTCCGACCGTCGGCCGGAAGCTGCGAAGCGCGTCGCAGATCGCCTGCGGCGCGCAGACGAAGCCGGAGCGGTACCCGGTCATCGAAGAGCGCTTGGACAGCGTGTTGAAGACGACGACGTTCGTCCGGTCGGGCACCTGGAGCGCCGAGACGGGAGGCTCGTCGAACCACAGCTCGGAGTACGCCTCGTCGGAGCAGAGCAAAAAGCCGTGGCGTTGGGCGCGCTCTGCGAGCTCCTCGTAGAACGAGGCCGGAGCGATCGCACCGGTCGGGTTGTTGGGGTAGCAGACCCAGAAGAGCGCGATCTCGTCCCAGGCCTCGAAGGCGTCGAGGTCCGGCAGCCAGCCGGCGCTCTCGCGCAGCGGCACCCTCACCACCGATCCGCCGCCGAAGAGCGCTCCGCGTTCATAGACGGGGTATGCCGGCTCGGGAACCGCAACCGCACGCTTCTCACCCAGCGCAACCTGTGCGAACGAGAAGATCGCCTCCTTCGAGCCGAGCGTCGGCACGATCTCGGAAGCCGGATCGACCGTCACTCCGAACCGCCCTTCGATCCAGCCGGCGACAGCCGTGCGCAGCTCCGGCAGGCCGGAGGCACGTGGATAGGACGACACCTCGTCGACAGATGCGAGGAGCGCCTCGCGGATGAAGGGAGGCGTCACCTCGCGCGGGTCGCCCATTCCGAAGTCGAGCGGAACGACACCACGCTCCCGCAGCTCCGCGCGCCACTCGTCAAGGCGCGCGAACGGGTACTGCTCGAGCTCCGCGAGCACGGGGGAAAGCGGGATGCCCATCCTCAGACCGTACCGTGAAGCTTCTTCAGATCCGCGAGGACGTCTGCGGCGCGGATCTGCGCGTCGTAGTACGCGCGCTCCCGTCCCTGGGGGTCGACCAACACCTCGAAGGACGAGTGGCTGACGGTGTTCGCGGGCCCCGGGACAGTGGCGACGTGATACGCGCGCCACACGGGCTGCAGCTGCGACTTCGAGCCGATCAAGTAGTGGAAGGTCGTCGCGAGGTGATGCGTGTGGATGAACCCCCGAACAGCGGCCGGTGTGTCGCCCTTCGGGTCGACGCTCACCGCCACGACTCGTAGGTCAGCAGCCTTCGCGAGTGCCGTGTTGAGGTTCTGGGAGATGAGGGGGCACACGTCCGGGCAGTGCGTGTAGATGAACGCCACCGCGACCCACTTGCCACGAAACTCGGCGAGGCTGACCGGGCGTCCCGCGTCGTCGTGCAGAGCGATCGGAGGTGCGACCGGCTTGGACTGGATGATCGCGCCGCCGGGCTGCGCCGTCGTCGTGGCGGGGCCCGAGATCTTCGGCTGTCCGGAGCCGCAGCCCGCGACAGCGAGGAGGCAGAGGACGGCGAGCGCGAGCGACGACCTACGCACGCGACAACCTCCGGCGCCGGCGCAGCAGCACCGACGCGGCCAGGCCGATCGCCACCAGCGCGAGTGCACCGCTTGCGATCTTCAGCCGATCGGAGTTCGTGGAGCTCTGGACGGCCGGAGGAGGCGCGACCTGAACGCCGTGCAACGCGAGGAGGCGTCTCACCGCGGTATTCGCAGCTGCCGCCATCGTGTCGCCGTCCGCTGAAGCGGGCGGCGGCAGGGCGCGCAGAGCGGCGACCTCGCGTGCCGGCAGCGGCTTGTGCCACCAGAGCCCGTAGCCCGTCGGCATCACGACGAGCACGCGAGCCTTGTTGACGTAGCTGAGCTCTGTGCCCAGGAACTTCGCATACTGCGGCGGCGGGCGCCTGAAGAGCACCGACACCGCGCCCAGGTCGTTCGGGCCGGCGATGATCGCCACCTTGATCGGAACGCCCGCCTTGCGACCCGAGGCGAGGGCTGCGTTGAGCGCCTGTTTCTGCGCCGTCGAGACGCTGGTGGTGTACGGGTAGAAGGCGTCCTGCTGGATCAGCCAATCACTCGCCGGATCGGCATCTGCACGAGCGACCGAGGCGCCGATGGAGAGTGCGACGAGCGCGGAGACGGCGACGACGAGCGCTCTAGCCAAGGACCGACCTCAGCAAGAGGACGATCAGGACCACGGCCGCGACGCCTGCGGCGAGCGCGCCGAGCGCCGCCGCCAGCTTGATGCCGATGCTCGCCGTCATGGGGCAACCTTCAGTGTGAAGGGCGCGGTGAGGATGCGGTGGTTCACCTGCGTCTGCAGGAACAGACGCCACGTTCCGGGAACCGGCACGAGCACCCCGACCGTGAGCTTCCCGGGTGTCGTCGAGGTCCCGCTGACCTTCGCTCCACCCGGCACGAGGCTCGTGCAGGCCGATGCTCCCTTCGCACAGACATGCGTATGGAAGTAGTCAAGCGTTCCCTTGCGGAAGAAGATCGCGTGCGCGAGGGCGCCGAACCACGGCATGAAGTGCGCGGGACGGCCGTGGGGATCGGTCACGGTCAGCTTGAGGAAGGCCGCCTGGATCGCGTGGAGGCGCGGCACCTGGGAGAGGGTGAACGTGTACCCGTCGACGATGACGCTCTGCGCCGGCGGAGGGAGCGCCTGTCGGTGGTACGGGCCCGCGACCTTGACCGTGCGGAAGAGCTGGAAATTGGCCTGGTCTCCGTATCGCGGATAGACGTCGACCACGGCGCGGTAGGTACCGGGAGCCGGGAACGTGACCCGCTGGCTGATCTTGCCGCTTGGTGCAATCGGCGGATGCTGGTGGATGATGTACGCGAGGTCGGTTCGGACCAGGATCAGATGGACGCCGGTATGGGGGCCGGGGCCTCGCTTGAAGGCCGTCAACGGGGTGCCGTCCGGGTTGCGGATGACGAAGGACACCGTCGTCGGCGTGTTCGGCTTCGCGACACCTGCGGGCTGGAACTCGGAGATCGTGTAGTTGCGGGCGGCGACGATCGTCGGCGTGGACGACCCTCCGCCCCCACAGGCGACGAGGAGAGCCGGCAGGACGGCGAGGATGGTCAAGCGTGCTTTCACGGTTGCTCCGGCGGGAAGAGGAAGGAACGGTGTGGCGGGACGTAGGCCCCGAGCTCGACGACGATCTGCGCCTTCGGGGTGAGGCGCACGCGAGCTGCGTCGCCGCGAACGAGCTTGCCGGCGACGTAGGCGCGGACTGCGAGCCTGGAGCGGAACGACGCGATCCGATGGCGCGTCAGCGGTTGCCCCCACAGGCGGAAGAGGTCGCCGATGGTCATGCGCTGACCGCGTGTCACATCGAGCACGCCGATCGGCGAGCGGGTGCGGATCGGATACTCGCAGCCGGCTGACGACCGCCCGATGCCGGACGGAATGATGACCACCCGTCGATTCACGAACACCTCGACATGGGCCCGGAAGACGCCGCGACCCGAGGCGCAGTGCAGGGAGCCCATCGGCCGGCCGTCGAGTTGCTGCGCCGGCGGCCGGTACCGGGGCCCCGGCCCGATCGGCCACGGATGTACAGACGGGTCGCCGCCGAGCGCCAGCAGGGCGAGGGCGAGAGCGATCACCGCGCAACCCTTGCGGGGGACGGGTCGGCCAGAAGGCTCAATCCCGCCGCGCAGACGCCGCCGACGACCGCGGCTGCGCAGACGAGGCGCGCCAAGCCGGCGGGCAGCGCCGAGATGACGACCCCATGGCGGAAGATCGAGAGCGAGCTCAGCATGGCTGCAGCAGCGAGCGCACCGATCACTCCGGCTGCCGCCGTACGCCGCGTTCCGTGCGTGGACGCGAGAACGGCCGCGGCGACTCCGGCAACGATTGCGCCGCCGGCGAGCTGGAACCACTGGATTCCTCCGGTCGGGGCATCCCGAACCGCGAAGGCGGTGATTGCGGTCAGCGCGGCGACACCGGCGAGGATGCCGAGGACGAGCACCAGCGCCGAACGTGTGCGCGGCCTCCGGAAGGCAACGGCGAGGATCGCGGCGGTGGCGCCGATCGCACCGACGAGCCAGGGAACGATGTTCGGGCCGGGGACGTGTACGAACGTGCCGTCGATCGCCTCGGGATGGCCGTCGATCGTCACCGGAACCGACCAGTGACCGACCGTCCCGGTGCCGCCCGGCGGCGGCGCGAGGCGATGGTCGTGCCACGCGAAGGAGCGGCCGGCGGCAACGCGCGTCCAGCCGGTCCCCGCCGAGACGATCTTGTCTGCCTCCGCGGTCGGTGACGCCCGGTTCGCCTCGACCGTCCCCGCGGCGAAGCGGATCATCGGCTCGCCGAGATAGCCGTGGATGACCAGCGTGTGCCCCGAGGCGACACTGACGTGGAGCGATCGGTCACCGTCGAGCACGCGGACGCTGATTCCGGCGGGCGGGCGGGCGACGACGAGCCGGTCACCGAGTGCGACCACGGGGCCGCGGCCGTGCGCAGCCGCGTTCGCGGGCAGCAGCAACGCCAGTAAGACCGTGGCAACGAGCCAAGGCAGGGCCGATCTCCTCCTTCATCCTTCTGCGGCGTCCGAGGACGTCGCGAACGTCCGGTCACGCCGGCAGAGGAGGGGCACGCCCTGCGCACGACGCGGCCAGCGGCCGCAACCGGGCGACGAAGACAGACACATCGCCGACCGAACGGACGAGGTCGAGCTGCGCGCGCCTCCGTCGTACGCGGACCCGCGCCGCGGCGTCGACGACCGCCGTCGCCACGTGCAGGAGCAGCGCGATGATCGCAGCGACCCCGACGGCGACGACACCGGCCCACCAGCCCCCGTGACCGACGATGCCCGTGAGCCCGGACGGGTGGCCGGCTGCGACGAGGCCTTCGAGGAACTCCTGGACGGCATAGATCGCCATCAGCAGGCACGACGTGGCGAGCCAGACCGCCGCGAACGAGCGCCGGCTCTCTGCGGGGCGGCCGGTCGCGAGCGCCTGGGCGACGCGGGCGAGGAAGCTGCCGGTCGCGAGGCAGAGCAGCAGCACGAGCCACGGCGCGAACGAGTCGAGGTAGGAGTGCCCCTGAGCCGTGAGCTGCGCCGAGGCGTGCGACCCGTAGGCGATCCGGTACCGCAGCTGGTGCACCACGAACGCTCCTACGGGCAGCAGGAGCAACCCTCGAGACCGGATCGAGATGCTCGTGATCCTCGAGATCACGACGACCAGGGTACCCCTAGATGGTCAGAAACCGTTCGAGCGCCGTGAGCGTGCGTTCCAGCTCGACGATCTCGACCCGTTCGTCGGCCGTATGGGCATACCGCGTGGCCCCCGGGCCGAGGTTGACGGCGTCGAGCCCACGCGCCGCGAAGTCGGCGACGTTCGTCCACGCCTGTTTCGGCTCGACGGTGAACCCGCCTGCCTCGCGCAGCGCTGCGAGCGCCGGGCTCTCGAGCGACGGAACATGTGCGGGGGGCGAATTCGCGAGGATCTCCACGTTCCGCCCGACGAGCTCTGCGACTCGCGCAACGGCGGCTTCCGGCGTCCGGTCCGGCGCGTAGCGGAAGTTGAGCGTCGCCTCGACGGTCGCCGGGATCACGTTCGACGCGATACCGCCGTGGATCTCCGTGACCGACAGCACCTCGCGGAACACGAGGCCTTCGATGCGGACGTCGCGCGGCTCGAGATCGAGCACGCCGCGCAGGCCTTCGAACGCAACGGCGACGGCGTTGACGCCGTGCCATGGCCGCGCGGAATGTGCAGCCCGTCCCTCGAACACGACGCGCGCATTGAGGTTTCCGAGACAGCCCAGCTGCAGGGTGTTGTCCGTCGGCTCGAGCACGACCACGAGCGTCGCCTCGTCGATCAGTGGCACCGCCGCGAACACCCCGGGGAGGGGATTCACAGCGGGGCCGAGCTCCTCGCGCGGGAAGAAAAGCAGCGCGAGGTCGTACGCCAGGTCGGCTGACATCGCCCAGCGCGCGAGCTCGATCATGACCGCGAGCCCGCCCTTCATGTCGCTGGCGCCGAGCCCGACCACGGAGCCGTCGGCGATGTTCCCGGGGAGGTTGCCCTGGGCCGGGACGGTGTCGGTGTGACCGGCGAGCAGGACGAGCGGCCTGCCGGACCGCACGGCGTAGACGAGCGACTCCCCGTCGTCGAAGCTCGGCTCGAGCGGCACCGATCGGCGCACGTACTCGGTGACCTCCGCCTCCGAGCCGGAGACCGACGGGATATCGATCAGCTCGAGCGCGCGGGCGGCGACCGGGGTGACTGCCTCGGCTGTGGGCATAATCGAGCCGATGATCCCACGTTTGGCGGGCAGCGAGGTCGAGCGCGGCTTCGTGCTCGCGGTGCTGGCGCAGGGAGTGGACGAGGACGACGAGCTCGCCGAGGTGCGGGAGCTCGCGCGCACGGCCGGCGTCGAGCCTGTCGGAGAGGTCGTCCAGCGTCGTCCCAGGCCCGCGCGCGTGACCTACGTCGGTCGCGGCAAGATCGACGAGCTGAAGGAGCGGTTTCGCGAGGCCTCTGCCGAGAGCCTGCTCGTCGACGACGAGCTCGAACCGGCGCAGCAGCGATTCCTCGAAGACGAGCTGAAGACGCGCGTCGTCGACCGCACCCAGTTGATCCTCGACATCTTCGCCCAGCACGCCGTGACATCGGAGGGCAAGCTCCAGGTCGAGCTGGCGCAGCTCGAGTACAACCTGCCGCGCATGCGCGGCATGTGGCAGCACCTCGAGCGTCTCGGCGGCGGCGTCGGGACACGGGGCCCGGGCGAGTCGCAGCTCGAGACCGACCGCCGCCTCGCGCGCCGGCGGATCTCGTTGCTCAAGCGGCGCCTCAAGGATCTACAACGCCAGCGCGAGACGCGGCGGAGCGAGCGGAAGCGCACCGGGGTGCCGACGATCGCGCTCGCGGGCTACACGAACGCGGGCAAGTCGACCTTGCTGAACGCGCTCACGGGCGCCGACGTGTCGGTCGAGAACCGGCTGTTCGAGACGCTCGATCCGACCACCCGTGGCTTCGACCACGACGGCCACCGGTACCTGGTCACCGACACGGTCGGTTTCATCCGCCGGCTGCCCCATCAGCTGGTCGAAGGCTTCGCATCGACGCTCGAGGAGACGCTCGTCGCCGACATGGTGCTGCAGGTGGTCGACGCGTCGACGTCCGACGAAGAGCAGGACCGCCAGCGCGAAGCGGTCGACGACGTCCTGCACGAGATCGGGGCGGAGGACCTGCCCAAGGAGCTCGTGCTGAACAAGATCGACCGGGTCGACCCGCTCGGCCGCCGGCGGCTGCGGAACCGGTTTCCAGGAGCGCTCCAGGTCTCGGCGCTCGACGGCGAAGGGCTCGACGAGCTCCGCGCCGAGCTCGCGCGGCGGTTCGACGACCGTTTCGAGCGCGTCAAGCTGCTCGTTCCGTACGAGCAGGGAGCGCGGCTGTCCGAGCTGTACGCGCTCGGCACGCCGGTCGAGGACCGGCAGGACACCCCGGAGGGTGTCCTCGTGGTTGCGCGGCTACCGCGGCGCGACCTCGTTCGCTTCGCCCCGTTTCTGATCGCAGATGCCGACGGGACGAAGCTGGAGAGCGCCTGATCGAGCTGCTCGTCCACCGGTTACGGGACGACGCGGTGGTCCCGGCCCGAGCCCACTCGGGCGACGCAGGGCTCGACCTCGCTGCGTGCGAGCGGGTGGAGCTCGCCCCCGGCGAGCGTGCACTCGTCGGGACCGGCCTCGCGGTCGCGATCCCGGACGGCTACGCCGGCTTCGTGCAGCCGCGTTCCGGTCTCGCCGCACGGCACGGGATCTCGATCGTCAACACGCCGGGCCTGATCGACGCCGGCTATCGCGGCGAGCTGAAGATCGCGCTCTTGAACACCGATGCGCGCGAGACCTTCGTCGTCGAGCCCGGGATGCGGATCGCACAGCTCGTGATCCTCGCGGTGCCGGCGGTGGAGCCGCTCGAGGTCTCCGATCTCCCCGCGAGCGCCCGCGGCGCGGACGGCTTCGGCTCGACAGGGTCGTAAGAGCCACCGTGGAGCCGCGGATCCGCGTCAGCGCGATTCTCATGTGGCAGGGCCGGCTCCTGCTCTGCCGACAGGAGAAGCCCGGCAAGGAGTACTGGCTGCTTCCCGGCGGCGGCGTCGACTCGGGTGAGACCCTGGTCGAGGCGCTGCGGCGCGAGCTCCGGGAGGAGCTCGGCGTCACGGCGGACGTCCAGTTCGAAGGGCCGGTCGCGCTCGTCGACTCGATTGCGCCCAAGTCGCTGCGCTTGCGCAAGCACGTCGTGCACATCATCTTCGCGGCCGACCTGTCGCACCGCTCGCTGCACGACGTCGAGACGAAGGACGCGGCGGTCAAGGGCGCCCGGCTCTTCTCGCCCGACGAGCTTGCCGACATCGTCGTGCACCCGCCGATCAAGCGCTTCCTCGCCCGCCGGCAGCCGGGCGACCCGGCCGTCTACCTCGGCAGCCTCTGGGCACGGTAGTCGGGAAGAGAACCTGCGGTTCCCTTCCCGAGCCCATCCCTCCCTTTTCGCGCGGTGTCGCGCTGCCGCACTTCGCCTCCCGGCCGGCCAAGCCGGCCTTCGGCGGCACACGTCCACGCTTCGAGTGACGTCCCAAGGACGTCCTAGGCGCGGCCGCCCCTTGACCTCGCGCGCGCCGCCGAGACGGCATGTGCTGTGGTTTCGAGCTCGTCATCGAGCGGCTCGAGCACCGGCGGATCGCCGCCGGTGCGGTGCGCGAGTGCCTCCGCGAGCAGGTGATCGGCGAACCACGGGTTCCGCGGGAGGAGGGGGCCGTGCAGGTACGTCCCGTACGCCCGACGGTGACGGCAGCCTTCCTGACCCGATGCGCCGTCGTTGCCGAAGCCCGCGAGCACCCGGCCGAGCGGCTCCGCGCCGTCGTCGAGGAGCGTCCGGCCGGCATGGTTCTCGAACCCGGCGAGCGTGCGCCCCGCCCACGCGCATTCGAGGAGGACGTCGCCGATCATGCGCTTCGTGCCTGCGATCGTCTGCAGCGGCAGCAGCCCGATTCCAGGCAGCTCGACCCCAGCGACGTCGCGATAGGAGCGTCCGAGCAGCTGGTAGCCGCCGCAGACCGCCAGGAAGGCCGCGCCGTCCTCGACGGCTGTGCGCAGCGGCTCCGCCTTCGCCGCAAGATCGTGGGCGACGAGCTCCTGCTCGCGATCCTGGCCGCCCCCGACGTAGTAGAGGTCGATCCCACCAGGGCGCACGACGTCACGAAGTCCGATCGCCGTGACGTCGAGCTCGTGCCCACGCCGTCGTGCTCGGTCCGAGAGCACGGCGATGTTGCCGCGGTCGGCGTAGATGTTGAGGTAGTCCGGATAGAGATGGCCGACGCGAACCTTCATGCCGCGGCCTCCCAGTAGTTGGCGACGTGCCCGCGGCCCGCGACGAGCCGTCGCAGCGCGAGCATCGCCGTGTACGTCGGCAGCACGGCGAGCTCGCCGCCCGCCGGCGTGAGCTCGAGCCCGCGGTCGAGGGCAGCCTCGAGCGAGCCGACGACCTCGATCCGGTCGCGTGGAAGCCCCGCGTAGGCGAAACGGAGCGCCAGCTCCTCGGCGCGGGCCCCGCTTGCAACGAGCGTGTCGAGACTCGGCAGCAGCGGCTCGAAGTCGACGTCCCAGATCCACGAGACGTCACGTCCGTCGGCGATGTCGTCGTTCAGCGCGACCACCGCGACGCGTGGCGGCTGGGCGTCGACCAGGGTCCGGACGATCTCGTTCGCTCCGGCCGGGTTCTTGATCAGGAGCATCAACACACGTCGGTCGTCGACCTGGATGCGCTCGAAGCGGCCGAAGGCGGGGGAGAAGCGGGCGAGACCGCCCGCTACGTCGGCGACCGAGGCGCCGAGCTCGAGCGCCAGCGCGGCGGCCGCGACGGCGTTGTAGACGTTGTAAAGACCGGGAAGCTTCACCTCGACTCTCGTGCGACCTTCCGGAGCGGTGAGCGTGAACGCGGCGCCCTCGAGCCCGTGCAGCTCGATGTCGCGTCCCCGTGACGTCGAGGTGCGGCCGTGCGTGGCCACATTTCGGGCACCGGTAGTCCCCCAGGTGGCCGACGTACGCCGCCGCGTAGTCGTACGGCGTCCCGCAGCGCAGGCAGTACTTCGAGTCGGCCGCGTGCTGCAGCGCCGGGCGCGCGTGCGGCGGATCGTCGATGCCGAACACGCGGGCCGTTTGGGCGTCGTGGGCGAGATCGGCCGACCACCGGATCGTCGCCGTTCACGACCAGCGCAGCGCCGGGCAGCTCCCCGACCGCCGCGCGCCAGCGCCCGGCGACATGCTCGAGCTCACCGTAGCGGTCGAGCTGGTCGCGGAAGAGGTTCGCGAGCAGGAGCGCACGCGGCTCGAGGCGGCGTGCCACCTCTGGCAGCGCGGCTTCGTCGACCTCGAACAGGCCGAGCTCGGCGTCGCGGCGCGAGAGGAGGGAGGAGGCGACGCCCGAGACGAGGTTGGCTCCGGACGCGTTGTGTGCGACCCGTACGGTCGGACGCAGGATCTCCGCGACCATCGCGGTCGTGGTCGTCTTGCCGTTGGTCGCGGACACGAGCACGGATCCCCGCGGCAGCCGCCGGGCGAGCGCGTCGATCGCGCCCGGGTCGAGTCTCCAGAGCAGCTTGCCCGGGATCGTCGTCCCACCGCCTCGGCCGGCGAGGCGCGAGAGCGCGCCCGCCGCCCGGAACGCAGCCGTCTCGAGCTCGAGTGTCAGCGGCGGCCGCATCGCGCCGACACGGTAACGGGTGGCCAGGCCTGACTCGCCTGTACTTGCACGACGCTCACGACGCTCTACCATTCTTGCAGTGCCCGGCAAGGCCGAGATCCCACCAATCGACCCAGCGGCGCTGGCGGCGTTCCAGGCTGGGCTGCGCCGGCGGTTCTCCGACGAGCAGTTGCTCGACGAGCTGCGCTCGTCTGCGCAGCGGCTCGGACGCTCGCCGACGATGAAGGAGTTCGCGGCCGACCAGGGAGCGGGGGTGCACCCGCAGACGGTGATCGAGCACTTCGGCACCTGGAACGCGGCGAAGCGGGCCGCCGGCCTGCTCCCGCGGCGCTTCGTGACCAGGGAGGAGCTGCTCTCGGCACTGCGCTCGCTGGGCAGCGAGCTCGGAAGGACGCCGACCGTCGTCGACATCAAGCGCAGGCGAGGATCGATGCCGTCGGCGTCGCTCTACTGGCACACCTTCGGCTCGCTCGCAGCGGCACTTCGCGAGGCAGGCTTCGACGTCACGCTCGCGGAAGAGCGTCTGGAACGTGCGATCACGGAGGGCGCGGTGCTCGCACGCCGTCTCGGACAGCTGCCGAAGTTCGGCGACTGGCGCGAGGCACGGCTGGCCGACCCAACGCTGCTCACCGAGTGGCAGGTCTACCGGCTGTTCGAGGCACGGCGCGGCGCGTGGCCGACGTTCCAGTACCTGGTGCGTGAGCGGCTCGCCGACGAGGGCGTCGCGGTGGAGCCCGACGGAACGCTTTAGATTGCCGCGACGAGCGTCGCGAGCGCGCTGAGGCAGAAGTCCCGCTCGGACGGTGCGCGCACCGCGGGCAGCGGATCGGCCTCGACGTAGTCGCGGTCGGGACGGAAGCGCTCGCGACGAACCACGGCGCCGTCTTTCAAGGCGAGCAACGTCCCTTCGCGCACCTCGTGCTTGCGAAGCTTCACCCCGCAGTAGCGCTCGGCGACTTCGAGCGCCGGCTTCGTGGAGGCGAAGAAGACCTCGTTGCGGCCCTCGCCGAGCCAGAGCGGGCGGCCGACGCCGCGGGCGAGGAAGGCAAGATCGGGCTCCCGCTCGTCGAGCCATGCCGTCGCCATCGCGCCGCGCAGACGCTCGAGCGCGCGAGGGTCGTTCCGAGAGTGCGCGACCTCGGCGAAGATCGCCTCGGAGTCGACGGTCATCCGCGGCTCCGCCCGCGCGCAGTCGTACGAAGCGAGCAGCTCGTCGTCGTTGACGATGATGCCGTTGTGGATCCCGACCACGGATCCGTGCCTGACGGGGTGGTTGTTGGCCGCGATCGACGGGTGTCCCTTGGTGTAGTCGCGAACATGGACGAGCAGCTGGTTCGCTGCGTCGGGGACGGAGATGCGCTCGAGCATCTGTGAGGCCGGCGTTCGCTGCTTGACGACGGTGGGTAGCGCTCGTGCGGGGACCGGTAGGCGTAGCCGACGGCGTCGGCGCCGCGCTCGGCGATACCGGCGAGGAGTGCCTGGGCAGCGAGTGTCCGCTCGACGCTCGATCGAGCCCGGAAGCTGTATCCGGCGATGCCGCACATGTCGTTGGTCCCTGAGACGTTCGTCCCCTTCAGACGATAGGGAACTTGGCGGCCGGATTGAGGAATCCTTTACAACTCATACAGTCCTCAAGCCTGGTTGGCCGCGCGCCGATAGAGCTGGTGTGGAACACCCGCTTCCAGAGCCGCCCGACGGCCAAGAGCCGACACTCGAGCTGCTGCCGGCGCTCGACGAGCCCGACGAGCCGGAGGAAGAGGAAGAGCCCGCGAACGCGGGGCTGAGCGAGAACGACCGGCTTCGGACCGACGACCCGCTCAAGCTCTACGTCCGTCAGATCGGCGACGGGCGCCTGCTCACTCCCGGTGAGGAGCGCGAGCTCGCACGGCGCAAGGACCTCGGCGACGAGGCTGCGAAGCGGCGCCTGATCGAGTCGAACCTCCGGCTCGTGATGTCGATCACCCGGAACTACACCAAGGCGGGCGTTCCGCTCCTCGACCTGATCCAGGAGGGCAACCTCGGACTGATCAGGGCCGTCGAGAAGTTCGACTACAAGCTCGGGTTCAAGCTCTCGACGTACGCGACCTGGTGGATTCGCCAGGCCGTCACGCGTGCGCTCGCCGACCAGGGTCGCACGATTCGCCTTCCCGTCCACGTCGCCGAGCAGGTGCGCAGAGCGCAGCGCTCGCGCCGTCAGCTCGCGCAGAAGCTCAACCGCGACCCGACGGTCGACGAGATCGCGCAGGACGCCGGCTTCACGGTCGAGCGCGTGCGGGAGCTGTTCGACCTCGTCGAGGATCCCGTCTCGCTCGAGACGCCTGTCGGCGACGGCGAGAGCATGGTCGCCGACCTGATCGAGGACGAACGGGCCGAATCACCCGACGGCGCCAGCGCGGACCGCGCCCGCGGGATCGAGCTCGCAGCGGCGGTCGAGCGCCTCAACCCGCGCATGCGACACGTCGTCACGCGCCGGTTCGGCCTCGACGGCAAGCCGCCGCAGACGCTCGAGGACGTCGGCACCGACCTCGGCATCACCCGCGAACGCGTCCGCCAACTTGAGACGCGTGCATTGCGGGAGTTGCGCGCGGTCGCGCCAGGGCTCGCGCTCTACCTCCAGACCTGAACGACCTCGTCGCCGCCGAAGCGGCGTCGCGATCAGTAGGCGACTGCCTCCATCTCGTGGAGCGTCGCGAGTCGCTGCAGCGCCTCGACCTCGATCTGCCGGACGCGCTCGCGCGTGAGCCCGAGCCGGCGGCCGATCTCCTCGAGCGTCTTCGGGTCGGCATCGCCGAGCCCGTAACGGAGCACGACGATCGTGCGGCTTCGGTCCGGGAGCGCGCGCAGCGCATCGGCGAGCACCTGCGATCGCAGTGAGCTCTCGACGAGCTCGTCGGGCGTCGGGTCGTCGCCGGCGACGAAGTCGCCGAGCAACGCGTCGTTCCCGTCCGACACGGGTGCATCGAGTGAGGCAGAAGCGCGCGCCGCGGCGCGCACCTCGACTGCCTGCTGGAGCGGGAGGTTCGCCTCGAGCGCGATCTCCTCGAGCGACGGCTCGCGGCCCAGGGCACCCCAGAGACTTCGTTCGGCGCGATTGAGCTTCTGGCTCCGCTCGACGATGTGGACGGGCATGCGAATCGTGCGCGCCTTGTCGGCGAGCGCACGGGCCACGGCCTGCCGGATCCACCAGGTCGCGTACGTCGAGAACTTGAACCCGCGCCGCCAGTCGAACTTCTCGGTCGCGCGGATCAGGCCGAGCGTCCCTTCCTGGATCAGATCGAGGAAGGGCAGCCCCTGGTTGCGGTAGTGCTTCGCGATCGAGACCACGAGCCGCAGGTTCGACTGGATCATGCGCTGCTTCGCCTGCCGGTCGCCACGCTCGATCAGCTTCGCGAGCTCGACCTCCTGGGCTGCGGTCAGGAGCGGATGACGGCCCGCCTCCCGCAGGAAGAGCTGGAGCGCGTCCGTGGTCTCGAGCGGCGCAGATGTAGGCGCCGGCGCGGGTTCGGAACGGAGGTCGTCCACAACCTCGATCGAGCGTTCGTCGAGCTCGCGGAGCACGGCATCGGCGTCGATCGGGTCGAGCCCGAGCGGCTCGAGCACCTCGGCGAGCTCCGACTGCAGCAGCGTGCCGCGCTCCTCGGCCGCGTCGACGAGCCGGCGCAACTCGTCGCTCAGCTCGAGAATGTCCAGCTCGACCGTCAACGTCTTTCAGTAATTGCCCGGCTCGGCCCTGCCGAAACCCCTCGATCCAGGCGTTTCGCCCCGTGCACGATAACCGGTGTTCTGTCAAGTAGCGCGAAATCGCCCACAACGACGCCGACCTCGACGGCCGGCGAGTGCCGGCCGCCCCACACGAGCCGCTCGTATCCGGATCCGCCCGGGTGAGGATCCACAGGCTTGTCCCCAGGGATCGGAATTCGCTGTGGAAATGTGGATAGATTTCGGTTCGCAAAATGCGCGCTTTTCGTCGTTGCAGTGCTTGCTCCCAAAGGAGTGGATCTGTACCTTCCCTTTTGCACCGAGCACGGAGCGCGAGTAGGTCGAAGCCGCTCCCGAGGGCCGTAGGCGGAAGCCGAAGGTTCACGGGGAAGGTGGACAAAAGCGCAACCGGCTCGGTGAATTTTTTTGGTCCGAGCCGGTACGATCACTGCGACATGCCCGCCCTCGATCGCGGAGTCACTTCGTTCCTCTGGGCCCTGCTGTTCGGGCTCTTCATCTGGATCGGCGGCTCGGCCGTGGGGTACGGCAGCGCGATGTCGTTCATCGTCGGCTTCGCCGCTGCGTTCCTGATCTTCCTGTTCGTGCGCGTTCAGGGCGACGACGAGCCGCGACGCCCGTGATCGCCTGACAGCGCGAAGACGAGCAGGCGGGCCAGGTCGCCCCCCACTTCGTCCTCGAGGCGTTCGTAGGCACTCTCGCGCTCGCCCGCGAATGCGCCACAGTGTGCAAGCAGAAGCATCGAGCCTCGCATCGGATCGGAGCAGCTGTGCACGCCCTTCTGGCATCGGCGGACGGGACTGCGCCGACGATCCCTGGCGGGAGGGAAGGGCTCGCTGCTGTCAGAATCACCGGCATGGAACAACGGATCAGCCTTGTCACGCTCGGCGTCTCGGACCTGCCGCGCGCCCGCGCGTTCTACGAGCGACTCGGCTGGACGACCGGCGCCGAGCCGGATGCCGACATCGTCTTCTTCCAGGCCGGCGGCGTGATCGTCGCGCTCTGGGACCGCTCCGAGCTGGCGCGCGACACCGGCGTCGAGGACAACGGCGGCTTCGGTGGTGTGACGCTTGCGCACAACGTCGCCTCGCCTGAGGCTGTCGACGCCGTCTTCGCAGAGGCGCGAAACGCCGGCGCGACGGTCACCCGTGAGCCCGCAGCGACGTTCTGGGGCGGCTATTCGGGGGTCTTCGTCGACCCCGACGGTCACGGCTGGGAAGTCGCCCACAACCCGTTCTGGACACTGCACCACGACGGGTCCGTGTCGCTCTAGTTCTTAGAGCGAGAGGCGTCGCGCGTCGAAGGAGGTCGAGTAGAGCTCGGCGCTGAACTCGTCGATCGCCGCCGCTGTATCGCCACTGAACAGATGCTCCACCACTCCGACCTCGCGGTCGTTGACGAACGGCGTGTCGACGTGCGCGCGTGAGACGAGATTCACCGACAGCCTGCCGCACACGGGACACCGAACCGCAAGGCCGACGGAATCTCCACGCTCGGCCGGCGCGAGCAGCTTGAACGCGGAGGGGAACACCGGCCGCGGCCGCTCCTCGGGCCAACAGTAGAAGCTCCAGGGCCACTCCCCCGCGCCGATGCGCGCGACAGCGAGCTCGCCGAACTCGCTGCCGACCGGTTCGACGCGCGAGGTCATCAGGTTCACGAACGCCGTATCGGCCTCGATGCCGAGCGGCGCCCAGTCGAGCTCCTCGTGAGTGACGAGTCCTGGATGATCGCAGCCGCATGCGCACGCGAACTCGACGCGGTAGACCGCCGGATGTCGGGCCCCCGGCAGCTCCTCGAGTCGCCGGAAACGCGACAGTCGCACGCTCGTCACACCGTGCGTGGGACACGAGAAGGTGTACGCCGTCGTCAACGCGTCGTACATGGCTCCTTGTTACTCGCCGCAGCGGACGGAGGCATCCCCCGAATGGTGCCTCAGTCGCGGGTCGCTCAGTACTCGATCAGCGAGAACAGGTCGGTTCCGGCAAGGCGTTCCCGCCCGCCGAGGAACGACAGCTCGATGATGAAGCAGGCGCCGAGCACGTCGCTGCCGATCTGCTCGACGAGGTTCTTGATCGCCTCGATCGTCCCCCCCGTCGCGAGGACGTCGTCGTGGATCACGACCCTGGAGCCGCGCGGGATCAGGTCCGGATGCAGCTCGAGCGAGTTCTCGCCGTACTCGAGGACATATCGGGCGCTGACCGTCTCGGGCGGGAGCTTCCCGGGGCGCCGCGCGGGAACGAAGCCGACCCCGGCCTCGGACGCGACCGCTGCGCCGAGCCAGAAGCCGCGCGCCTCGGCGCCCAGCACGAAGTCGGGCTGTTTCGTCTTCACCCAATCCGCGAGCAGCGTGACCGTCCTCCGGAGGGTCTCCGGGTCGGCGAGCAGCGGCGTGACATCCTTGAAGCCGACCCCCGGTGTCGGGAAGTCCGGAACCTCGCGAACCATCGACCGCAGGTCGATCACTGCGCGAAGTCTCGCAGGTCGCGCCAGAAGAGGAGCGACGACAGCTCGGTCACGAGTTCGGCGAGCTGCTGCAGCTCGCGCAGTCCCTGCGCGCGGCGTTCGAGACTGCGTGCCCGCAGTGCCGGCGTGACGAGCTGGTCGAGCAGCGCCGCCTGGCGACCGGCGGCGGTCCTGAACGTGCGCAGGTGACGAGGCGAGACCCCGAATCGCTGAAGGCGCGCGCACGTCGCGGCGACGTCTGCGTCGTCCTCGGGGTAGCGCTTCGCGCCTCCCGAGCCCCGCGGCTGCAGGAGCCCGTACTCGTCGAGCTCGCGGCCGAGCTCGGCGGTGATCTGCGCGCGCTCGCAGAGCTCGTCGAAGGTGATCGTCTCGACCGGGCCGCCGAGCGCTGCCGGCTTGCGGCGCTTCCGGTCCTTCGGTCCCGGTGCCTCGAGCTCCTCGCGAATCACCCGGAGCGGCAGGAACTCGTCGCGCTGCAGGCGCAGCACGGTCTCGAGTCGTTCCAGGTCGTCCTCGCTGAACAACCGGTAGCCGCCCTGCGTCCGTCGAGGCGTCACCAGCCCTTCGTCCTCGAGGTAGCGCACCTTGGAGATCGAGATGTCCGGGAACTCGGCACTCAGACGACGCACGACCTCGCCGATGCGAAGCGGGCGGTCGCGGCGCCCCGGTGTCGGCGCAGCCGCCGTCATCACGACCGTCTCATTCCGGCTCCGGCGCCGGCCGAGCCGGCGCCTCCGCTCCTGGAGACTCCGTCAAGCCTACGTCTCATTCCTGCCCGGCGCCGGCCGAGCCGGCGCCTCCGCTCCTGGAGACTCCGTCAAGCCTACGTCTCGTTCCCGCTCCGGCGCCGGCCGAGCCGGCGCCTCCGCTCCTGGAGACTCCGTCAAGCCTACGTCTCATGCGATGAACGTCATCCGGTACTTGCCGATCTGCAGCTCGTCCCCGCCCTGGAGCACGGCCGTGTCGATCCGGCGCCGGTTGACGAAGGTGCCGTTCAGCGATCCCTGGTCCTCCACCACGTAGCCGCCGGGCCGTGCGATCAACACGGCGTGGTTCCGCGAGACCGTGACGTCGTCGAGGAAGATCTCGCATTCCGGCGAGCGGCCGATGCGCGTCCGTTCGCCCGTGGGACGGAAGCTCTCGCCCGCGCGGCCACCGCCCTGCCGCACGACGAGCGCAGGGCCCTCGAGGCCGACGACCGGGTCGTGGTCGAGCTCGGCGACCTCCTCCGGGGACAGCGACTGTGTCGTCTCGGCCGACGCCTCGCCCTTCTGCAGCAAGGCGCCGCAGCGGGCACAGTAGTTCGCGGCCTCCGGGTTCTGGAAGCCGCACTCCTGGCAGTAGACGATCACGCCGGTGGCGTCGCCTTCCCGGTCAGGATGTCGGTCAGACGGTCGACGTCGACCTGGTCGAGGACGCTCCTGCCGCCGGAGCGCTGGAGCCGCGCGACGAGCTCGGCGCGCAGGATGTCGATCTTCCCGTGCAGCAGGCGCCGCTCGTAGCTGACCTCCCGCTCCTGTTGCTCGAGGTCGCCGATGAGGTCTTTCAGGCCTTCGTCTGAGAGCGAGCCGAGCTCGGGGAGGGGTTCCACGGTGCCGCCTTTCGATCGCGGGATGAAGCGCTGATTCCAGCAGAGGTTTCCTGAACCGTCAACCTCATCTTGAGGGTTCAGCTCCGGGCGGCGATCTCCTCCTGCTCGAGGACACCGCTCACGACGGTCTCGAGCTCGGTCGCAAGCTCCCTCGAGACGTCACTCGTGTCCCCCTCGGCATAGAGGTGAACCATCGGTTCGTCGGGGTCGGGCAGCGCGAGCGCCCACCCGCGTCCGTCGAAGAAGACCTTGATGCCGTCGAGCAGATCGACGTCGTGATCGGCGAAGCGCTCGTTCAGGACGCGCATCACCGTTCCCTTGTAGCCCCACGGACAGGCGAGCTGCTCATGCACGAGCGTCGAGCGCGGGAGCCCCTCTGTGAACTCGGACAGCGGCCGTGCCCGGCGCAGTGCCAGGAGCTCGAGGAGCTTGCAGAGCGATGCGACCGCGTCGTAGGCCGGGAGGAAGTCGGGGAAGACGAAGCCTCCGCCGACGGCTCCGGCGAAGATCACCCCGTCGTCGGCCGCGGCCCGCGCAAGCTCCTGCAGCGATGCCGGTGCGCGGACGATCTCGAGGCTCGTGCCGGCAAGCTCCTCGACACGGCTCGTGGCCGTCACCGGGACCGCGACCTTGCCGCGGTGACCATTTGCCCGCAGCAGGCGCAGGAAGAGTAGGAGCGACATCTGGGCCGGCAGTTCGCGCCCGCGCTCGTCGATCAGGAAGATGCGCTCCGCCGACCGGTCGGAGACGACGCCGAGGTCGGCGTCGACCGCCTTCACGAGCCGGCGAGCGTGGGCGATCGATTCGCTCAACCTTGCGGGCGCCGAGACGGCGTCGGATTGGAACGGGTGCACCGTGACCGCCTCGACTCCGAGATGGCCGAGAAGCAGCGGCAGCACGTAGCTCGCGGCCGAGTAGCCATAGTCGACGACGATCCGGTAGCCGCGCTCGCGAATTGCGGGAGCGTCGAGGTGCGCGAGCAGATCCGTCGCGTAGCCTTCGCGGGCCCGCGCCGGGTACGAGATCGCGCCGACGTCGGAGAACGAGGCGCGGCGCAGCTCCTGGCGCGAGAAGTGCTTCTCGATCTCCTGCTGCAACCCCGCCGACAGCGCCACCCCGGGGCGCTCGAACAGCCTGATCTGCACCGCCTCGGGATCGTGCGAGGCCGCGCCGACGTGGAACGCCGCGTCGTAGCCCTGCGTCTTCAGCAGATGCAGCCCCACCGGGCCCGGCAGCGTGCGCAGGTCGGCGACCTGGACGCCGGTCGAGTTGAGGCCGGAGATGATCGCGCGCTTGATCATCCGGAAGGCGGGCGCGCTCTCCCGGCTCGCGACCACGCGCGACCCGCGCTTGAGAGCGGTGCCGAGCGCCGCGCCGAACCGGAGCGCGACCTCGGGCGTCAGGTTGACGTTCACGAGGCCGACCACGCCGTTCTTGCCGAAGACGCGCGAGGTGCCACGCGACTCCCAGATCAGGCTCTCGTGAATCTGGGCGCCGTACTCGACCTCCTTGTCGGGGTAGATGCGAACGCCGGCGTGAACCACCGACTGGTCGCCGAGCGTCACCCGGTCGCCGAGCACGACGTCCTCGTGCACGCGCGCGTGCGCCCGGACGTCGCAGCCTCGTCCGAGGACCGCGCCCTCGACCACGGCGCTCCGCCCGATGTACGAGCTCGCGTCGATCACGCTGTGCGAGACGCGACTCCGCTCACGGAGCGTCGACCCCGGCCCGAGCACGGTGTAAGGGCCGACTGTGGCGTCGGGCGAGATCGTGCAGTAGTTGCCGATGAAGGCCGGTCCTTCGACGCCTTCGATGTCGTCGATCTCGACGCCCTCGCCGAGCCAGATCTCCCCGGGAAGCTTGAGGCCGCCGATCTCGAGCCGCACCGTCTCGTCGAGCGCGTCGAAGTTCGCCTGGCGGTACTGGTCGATGTTGCCGATGTCCTGCCAGTAGCCGTCGCAGACGCACCCGTAGATCGGATGGCCGAGCTCGAGCAGCAGCGGGAAGAGCTCCTTCGAGAAGTCGAAGGGCCGGTCGGTCGGCACGTGCTCGAGCACCTCGGGCTCGAGCACATAGATCCCGCTGTTGATCGTGTCCGAGAAGACCTGACCCCAGGTCGGCTTCTCGAGAAACCGCTCGACGCGTCCATCGTCGTCCGTCACGACGATTCCGAACTCGAGCGGGTTCTCGACCGCCTTGAGCCCGATCGTGCATGCAGCGCCCTTCTCGCGGTGGAACTCGACGATCTTGCCCAGGTCGATGTCCGAGAGCGCATCACCGGAGATGACGAGGAAGGTGTCGTCGAGCCTGGCCGCCGCATGGCGCACCGAGCCGGCCGTCCCGAGCGGGCTCGGCTCGACGGAGTACTCGAGCGCCAGCCCGAGGCCGGAGCCGTCGCCGAAATAGGAGCGGATCGCCTGCGGCAGGAAGGCGACGGTCACGATCACCTCCTCGAACCCATGCGCCCTCAGCAGCTCGAGGATGTGCTCCATGCACGGCTTGCCGACGATCGGGACCATCGGCTTGGGCTGGATCGACGTGAGAGGGCGCAAGCGCGTCCCCTCGCCGCCCGCCATCACGACAGCCTTCACGAAAATCGCACCTCCCGGCGAGCCTTGAGGACGTAGTCGCCCAGCGACACGAATGCGAGCGCCAACCCGGTCCAGAAGATCCACAGCGGCCACTGCGTTCCTTCGTGCGTGACCATGACCAGCCCGAGCGACAGGAACAGTAGCCAGGTGGCGGCCTTACCGACGCGATTCACCTGAAACTCGTAGCCCCGGCCGAGCACGACCGGCGTTCCGATCAGCACGACGAGATCGCGGAGCGGGATCAGGAGCGCGGCCCATGGGAGCCTGCCGGCGTAGAGCAAGAGGAGTACTGCCGTGTCGATCATCAGCCGGTCGGCGAGCGGGTCGGCGATCTTGCCGAACGCCGATTCCACGTGCCAGCGGCGTGCCAGGAATCCGTCCACCTGGTCGGTGATGCCCGCGATCGCGAAAACGATCGCCGCCGGCCACGAATAGCCGCCGTCGCTCGTCGTGATCAAGACGATGAAGACGGGGATCAGCAGCAGCCGGGCGATCGTCAGGGCGTTCGGCAACTGGCTGCGGGTCACGCTGACAGGATACGGCCGTGTCCTCCCTCGCCATTCCGGGCTTCGTCGATGCCCACTGTCACGCCTTTCAACGCGCCCTGCGGGGCCGAGAGGCCGGTGGGGACTTCTGGGCCTGGCGCGACGGCATGGTCGCCCTCGCGGAATCGGTCACAGCTGGGCGGCTCGAGGACGAGTATGTCGAGGTCTACCGCGAGCTCCGGGCGAACGGTTTCACCGCCGTCGGGGAGTTCCACTATCTCGGCCTCGAGGAGGCAAGGGCCGCCGCGGCCGCCGCGGCCACGGCCGGGATCGCCTTCGTCTGCGTCTATGCCTGCTACCTGCGCGGTGGGAGCCCCCGGTTCCGGCAGAGCTCGGTCGCCGACTACCTGGCTCAGCTAGAAGCGCTGCGCGCCGACGGGATCCGCGTCGCGGTCGCCCCCCACTCCGTACGCGCTTGCCCCGCCGAGGCGCTGCGCGAGCTCGGCGCGTACGCCGCGGCGCACGGACTGCCGCTGCACGTCCACGCCGACGAGCAGCCGCGCGAGATCGAGGAGTGCCTGGCCGAGCACGGCGTCCGTCCGATCACCCTGCTCGCGCGCGAAGGGTGCCTCGGCGAGCGAACGACGATCGTCCACGCCACGCACGCCGACGGCTCGGAGCTCGACCTCGTCGCCGAGTCCGGCGCGCGCATCTGCGCGTGCCCGACGACCGAGGCCAACCTTGGAGACGGCTTCCTGCCGGTCCTGCGGGTCGTGCACCGCCGGATCGAGCTCTGCATCGGATCTGATTCGAACGTGCGCATCGACCCACTCGAAGAGCTCCGCGAGCTGGAGGGGATCGCGCGGCGTCAGACCGGTCGCCGTGGCGTCCTGTCGACCGACGAGCTCGAGCGCATCGGTTCTGCGAACGGCGCCGCGTCGCTCGGGCTCGAGTCGTGGCCGGATGCGACCGTCGATCTCGACCACCGGCAGCTTCGCGGCGTGGCCGCGGACGATGTCTACCCCGCTCTGGTCTTCAGCTGCGCGGGAGACGTGCTGCGGAAGACACTGGACCAGTAACGCGTCCGCTCCAGGTAGGCAGTTCCGGCGGCAGCGCCGTACAGGCCGTAGGCGCCGTCGTAGCCGAGGTAGCGGTGTCCGTAACTGCCGTGCGTGCCTGCAGGCGCCGCCGGCTCGATCTGTGTCCCCTCGTGCCATTCGTTGAACGAGGTGATCGTGACCTGGTCGGGATTCGCAGCGATCGCCGCGCGCCACATCGAGTCGTACGTGCGGCCCTGATGTCGCAGCTTCACCCGCGGATCGCCGTCGGCCCGGCGGGCGTTGTATCCGGGCCCGACGGACGGTGCGCACAGCAGGTGCCGGTGCTGCGCCTCCTTGCAGAGTCGCGCGAACTTGTCGCCCCCGTACGTGAGGATGTCGTACGTGTAGACGCCGTCGAATTTCGCGGCCGCCGCGGCGCCGACGAGGGCGGTCTGCGCGAAGAAGGTCGCACCGCCGGCGTGCAGTGCGTGCGCGGCCGCCGACCAGTCCGCGACCGGGAAATCGAACGGCCGGTAGACATAGAACGTCCTGATGCCGTATGTCGACTCGAGGTACGCCACGTCGCCCACGGTGCTCGGCACGGTTCGGCCCGCATAAGGCTCGAGATGAACGGCAACTGCGATGCCCGCCGCGTGCGCCGCCGCGACCACGGCGCCCAGGCGTCCGTCCTCCGGCGATCCACGCCCCCACCACGACACCGCGATCTCGTCGATTCCGGCGTCCTCGATCTCTTGCATCTGGCGCGCGACGACCACGGGGTCGGACGACGAGTACGGCCCCCCCTGCGGGTAGAAGGCCGACGCGATGTCCTCCGGCGGGACGTGGCCGTTCTGTGACCAGTGCTCGTACGCGCCGTCGAGCGCCGGAGTGCCATACCAGGGGTAGTAGAAGGCAACGACACGGGCGCCTGCAGCCCGTGCCGCGCCGGAGGGCAGAAGCGCGGCGAGCGCGCACAGGACGAGGATGCGCCGCATGCCGGACGCTGATTGTCCTCTAACGCGAGCCCGCCCACAACCGGGGCGAGCGCGCTCGTAACGGACTGGTGGTTGCCGGGTGCCGCTCGGGTGCTACCAGCCGTAGTTCGCGACCTCGTAGACGTGCTCGCCCGACGCCACGTCACGGTCGTAAGGCGGCGCGACCGGGGACGGCGAAGGCGTGGCCTTCGGGCGCGGCGGCGCCGGCTCAGGCGTTCGGCGCGCCTTCGCCTGCACGGTTCGCGGTGCAGGAGCCGGGATGGCAGCCTGCACGCGGCGGCGTGTCTCGGCCGCGGCACCGGTCAGCCGTCCGACGAGGCCGCCCTCGCGGGCGATCATCGCGCCGACGCAGAGGCCGGCTGCCAGCAAGCAGGTCAGCGCGGCCTCGAAGCCGACGGTCGTCCACATGACAGCGGCGGCGAATCCGAGCGCCGCGGCCGCCCACTTCTGACTCTCCTTGGACATGCGCGTCACCTCCGGTTCGAAAAGGGGGCTTCAGGGTTCTCTCCCGATCGGCAGGCTCCTGCCGCGACGCCCGTCCCGGCGCGATAAAGTCGGCTGCCCCTGTCGTCGGCGTTCTAGGCTGATTCACGGTTGACCTGGCAGAGCGCCGTCGCGGGGGCGCCTTCCCATCGCCCGCACTCAGGGAATCTGCCGTCGGTGCCGATAGGGAACCGATGACGACGATCGGCGACCCCGACCGCCCGACCGAGCCGCGCGAGGCCCGGACACGGCCGCTCGCAGTCGCGATCGGAGGCGAGGAGCTGATCCTGCTCGGCGACGAGGTCAACGCGCTCGTCGAGTCGATCGACAAGCTTGTTTCCGCGACCTACAACGCTCTTCGGCGCTCGGGTGCCAACGACAGCCGCGCCGAGATCTCTCAGCAGGCGATCGCCGAATACGAGGAGCTGGCCGAGATGCTGTCGACGTCGGGCACGCGCCTCGGCGACCCGCCGGTCGAGATCGACCGCGAGCGCATACGGCTGCTACGCCAGGTGGTTGCCGATCTCGACGGTTATCAACGCCGCGAGCTCACGCCCGGCCTGGTCGATCTGCGCAAGCGGCTCGCAGCGAACGCGTAGCTCGTTCAGCAAGGGCCTGTGGAGGGCGAGCCGCCCGGCCCATCCTCGTGCACCACCGACCCGTTCAGGGTCGTCTCCAGGCAGTACGACGTGCTCGACGCGCTCGCGAGCGTGACGCCGGATCCCACCGGCATCTGCGCCCCGGCATAGCTGCCGGTCTGGGCGAGCTGGCCCTGCAGCACCTCGGTGACCTGGGAGAAGTTCTCTCCGGCCGAGGCGACGAGTGCCTGCGACTCGGCCTGGGTGACGGCCGGCGCGGTCGGACCCTCGTTCTTGCTCTGGAGCCCGAACAGCCAAGCGCCGATCGCGAGCGAGGCGAGAAGACCGCATGCTCCGACTGCTCTGGTGACGGTCACCCTGCCTCTATCGGCACGAGCGATCGGAAGGTTGACGGTGACTGCTTACGCCGCGGTTAGCCCGTGGGTCGTCACGAGCACGTTGCCGGTCAGCGTGGGAAGCGCTGCCGTGATCGAGCGAGAGCCGATCGCCGCGGCGAGGTTCCACGGCGCGCCGAGCCGGATCCAGAGGGGCTTGCCGAGCCCGAACTTGGCCGTCTCGCCCTGTTGCAGGGTCTGTTCCGTCACGACACGCCCGGCGCTCGAGCCGAGTCGGGCGATGAACCAGCAGGGGCCCCGCACGGCGGTCAGGGCCAGCGCGGCGAGCGTGCTCGGACGGGCGTGATGCACCGGGGCGGCCGACTTCGGCTGCGTCACCTGCTGAGGGTCGGTCCGGCCGACGTGACGAGCCGCGATGGTCGGCGGTGGTTGCACTTTGGATGAGCCGGAGCCTGCGAGCTGCCAGATCGCGATCCCCACCACGCCCAGTACGACGATCAGCGCGAGCGCGCGACGGTGCTCGAGGGCCGACAGCGCGGAGGCGATCCCCGCCGACCTCGGCGGTGCGCTCGGCACCTCCGGCGGCGGAGGCTGGAAGCGGATCATCCACTCGTTCACCAGGATGTCGCCGTCCAGCCCGAGGTACTCCGCGTACTCACGGAGGAAGCCGCGCTGATAAGGCCCTTCGGGGAGCGCGTCGACCCGCTCCTCCTCGAGCGCCTCGAGGTAGCGCACCCGGATCATCGTCGCGGCGGATGCCTCGGGCAGGCCGACGCCGCGGCGCCGACGAGCCTCCCGAAGACTGCTGCCGATCTCGAGCACGTCTTTCGGACCCCCGAGGTAGCCCTGAACGACGTCATTGTGCCAGCGGTTGCGTCGCGCGGGCGCGAACTGTCAAGCGAGAGGGGCCGCGCAAGGCGGCCCCTCTACCCCCAGGCTCGTTCCGAGGCCCGACTTCAGGTTTCGAGGACGGGCCGAGGAGCGAGTCGAGCGCGACAGTGGTCGCCTCGATCTCTCTCTACCGCGGCTCGTCGCAGTCGGTTTTCACGCAGTTGGTTGGCCGCCGTCGAGGAACGGTCGCTTGCCTCGGCGGTGCAGATACACGGGCACCGCGACGATCCAGAGGAAGAACGCTCCGAGCGCCCACTTGAAGGGTGTGTCGGCGAAACGGTCGCCGTGCCAGTCGCGCTTGCGTGCGTCGAGATAGACCCATGCGGTCAGCACGAGCTGGAGGAGGAACTCGGCGAGGATCCGCACAGAAGTCGAATCGACGGGAACCGGGGCGCGCCATAGCCCTCGGTCGTGGACGGTTCGCCCGCGAGACGGCCGATCCCCACCCGGGCAGCCGGAGAGACCAAGCGCCCCTCCGACTCTGTGCTCAGGCGCCAAGCTCGATCCCCACCCCCCACGGCCGAGGAGAACTTTGCGCGTCTGTCGTTGCTGAGGTTCTACCGGCTCGAGTGCTCGAGAAACCTAAGTGTTGTGTGAGATTTCTGAGAAGGACGGAACCACGAGTCGGCCCGGCGACGTCACCGAGGGGCAGCCACTCGACTGACTGACGGCGGCAAGTGAGGAGCCGGTGCGGCTTGCGGACGCCTCGAGGGCGCTCGCCTCGCCGCCCGGCTCCTCGTAACGGAGAGCCCCGGACTTAGTGGACGGCCTTCGGAAGACGCAAGTGGAGCTGACCGCGGCGCGGCAGCTGCGGAATCCGCTCGGTCAGCGAGCGGCGTCGCTGTGAATGAGCGAGCAGGATCCGACCGGTGATGAGGATCGCCGTGAGGGCGATCATCTGGCCACCCAAGACGATTCGATTCACGTCGACTGCGGGCTTCCACGTCGCGTTCCCTTCCTCGACGATCCACGCGCCTGCAGGTCGCGCCATCACGCCAAAGCCGCCGCCGCCACCGCCGCCTCCGGCTGATTCCTCCTCGTTGTCTCCGGTTCCACCGCCGCCACCCCCGCGGACCGTTGCCGCCGGAATCACGGTCAGCCCGTTCTTCTCGTAGGGCTCGCCGTACACGCGCTTGACGCTGATCACGTCACGCGCACCCGCAATGAGCTCTTGTAGCTCCATCGCTCCTCCTCTACTCGGATCACCTGGCCAGCATCCAGCCCACTCAGTTGTCTCCGCATCCACGAATCTGAATCTCCTCTCCCTGGAGACTTGGACGCGCGTAAGTCACGGCTTCGAGATGACGGCCGGCGCTTGCCAGAGCGCCGCTCGGCCTACATCACGAGCAGGAGAAGTGCTGCAAGCTGCAGTTCGGCTCGATGATGTACGAAGGCGAGCCGGGAATTTGCGCGAGGAACGGCGCTGTCTGCGTGTTCTCCGCCATCGCACGGTTTCGCGGACGTGACGGTTTCCCTCTCGTGAGGGAGCTCGACGCAAATACGAGCCGACTGACACGGCGGGACGGCGCGGAAGAGAGGTACCGCGCCGACCCGCCGTTTTGCCGTCAGTCCTTGGTCGAGCCTTGATCGATCACCTGCCAAGCCTTCGCGGACTGCAGTGCTGCCAGGAGAGCTGCTGCGGTCGTGTTCTTTGGTGCGCGCACTTTCACGATCCCGTTGTCGTTCATGGTGAACTTCCCGACGACCTTGGTGGTCGCCGAGACCGGGATCTGGACCTGCTGGCCCTTGAGCGCGCGGGCATGGTGGTTGGACGACTTGACGGTGATCGTGACCGAGCCGTCAGCCGTGCCGTTCGCTGCCTGGTAGGCGGTCAGCGTTCCTTTCAGGACGTACATGACTTTCGGTGCCGCATTCGCCCCGGCGGTCTTTGACTTGCCGGGGTTGCTCGGCTTGCCCGCGGCGAGCGCGAGGCTCGGAACAAGCAGTGCCGTCGCGGCGAAGAGAATGAGCTTGCGCATTTTGAGGGCCAACACTTCTTCGTCTGAACTGAGGTCACCTGCGCACCGCACTGTTTCCCGGAAACGCAAGGCGAGAACCGCGCCACGTAATCGCAACGTAAAGCCGGGTTCCCGAACGAGGGATCATCGCCACAGCGCCGCTCGTCACCGGCCGCCGAGCGCTTCCCGCCTCAGTCGAGCTCGGCGAGAAGCTCGTTCAGATCGAGCGGTCGGTCGTCGGTTCGCAGCGGGTTTGGCCGCGACTCGCGGTGTGTTGAGCGCCAGTGATGGTGGTAGCTCCCGAAGGCAAGGAAGGCGGCGCCGTCGACGACGTTCTTGACCTCCATGCCGAGCAGGTCTCGGTAGAAGCTGACGGATCGATCGAGATCGACGACCTTCAGATGAACATGGCCGATGTCGGCCACGGGCCGGTCGCCGGAGCTCATCCGGACGGGACTCCGAGACTCCGATCGTGCGAGACCAAATTGGCGCTGGCCGCCACCATTCGATTGTTCCACGCCTCGACGGGACGCTGATATCGAAGACGTCGTCGGCGTTGACCGCACATCCGGCAACTGCCAGAGTCGTGACGTGACTGCCACGGTCCAGTCCACCATCGACGAGTACATCCGCCGCTACTCGGAACGCGATGTCGAGGGCGTCACCGATCTTTGCCTCTGGCCTTTCCTTGCGGTCCGAAAGGGAGAGGCGATCCACATGCCAGACCGCGCCGCGGTGCGAGATCACTTCGCCGGGGCGATCGTCGCCTACCGCGTCATGGGCGTCACGACGTGGACGCAGATCGAGATCGACGCTCGCCAACTCGGCGAGTATTCCGTCTTCGCGACCGTCCATTGGAACGCGGTCGACGCCGACGGCGATGTCGTGCGAGACACCTGGACGAGCTACCACCTGCTCGACACTCCGGACGGGTGGCGCTTCCTCTCGTACACGAATCACTTCTGACAGAGGACGCTCGCGAACTGCCCAGGCAACGACGCCCTTAGAATCGCCAGGATGAAGGTCTCGCTGAGGCCGATCGAGGACTCGGATCTCGACGCGATCTATCAGCAAGTGACGGATCCGGAGTCGATCCGAATGGCCGCCTTCACAGCCGAGGATCAGACCGATCGCCGCGCATTTCTCAGCCGGATGTCGCGCCTGCGGGCCGACACGAACGTCTCCCACCGAGTCATCGATGTCGACGGAGCAGTCGCTGGAACGATCGGGTCCTTCCGAATCGACGATCAGCCTGAGCTGACCTACTGGGTCGACCGAGCGCAATGGGGGAAAGGCATCGCGAGCGCAGCTCTACAGATTCTGCTTGCCGAGACTCCCGAACGTCCCCTGTACGCTCGAGCGGCCTCGGACAACGTCGCTTCGCTTCGAGTACTGGAGAAAGCTGGCTTCCGCCGCGTTGGCGTCAACCGCGACTTCGCACCCGGTCGGGGTCAGGAGATCGAGGAAACGATCCTGCAGCTCGACTGATGTCGGCGCAGGCGACGCGGCTTGACGCCCGCGTCCGCGGGTCAAGCAGTGCCCTAGGGCCGGCGCATGGTGGTTCGCCGGCCTGTCTCAGCCGACGAACGCTGATGAACCGGCGGCCGAGATGGTCGAGGTGCGGTGCGAGGTGGGTCCAGCTTCCGTAGGTTCCGCCTCGCGATCGACTCCAAGACGACCATGTCGATGTTCTTCCGAATTCAGCGCTGCTTAAAACACGATCTCATCGGCGGCCTCCTGAGAACCCGTGTTCTCCGAAGCGAGGACTGCTTCGATCAAACGACACGTCCGGCGCCGGGGGCCCGCGCCGTGCGTCGAGTTGGCCTGTCTGGTGAACGCCCCATGAACGCAAGGATTCCTGGCGCTGTAGGGCTGAGCTGCCACCTGCTGCCCGGGAATCGTCCAACTCGATCCTGCCCTGATTGCGGTGCCGGTGCAGCCCGGATCGCATGTTTCAGAGTCGCTTTAGAAGGCTCTGCTTCACTCGCTGAATGCACGGCCGACGTGTTCGCCGCCGCGTTGTTGCGCTCGCTGCAGGGCTTGCGAGCCTTAGTCTGCTCGCTGCCAGCTGCGGCGGATCCGGCGCCCCTCATGTAGTCGACATCGGGAGCGACCACGGTCGCAGGGACAACGACGACGAGCGGGTCCGCGGCCAGTCAACGGGCCGGAACGGTCGTCGGAAGCGCCGCGCAGGGGGTCGAGTACTCCGCCTGCATGCGCAAGCACGGTGTGACGACTTTCCCCGACCCGAGTAGCAAGGGTGTGATCCACCTCGGCGGCGGTGTCGACATGAACTCGCCGACATTCAAGTCGGCGCAAGCCGCCTGCCAGAACCTCTCGCCGAAAGGTGGCCAACCCACCCCCGCGCAGCAGGCTCAGCTGATGCAGCAGTTGCTCACGTTCTCGAGGTGCATGCGTGCGCACGGGATCCCAGACTTCCCCGACCCGAGCAACGGAGGACACTTCGACCTCAACGGAGGAGCCGGCAGCGATCTCACTCCGAACAACCCAAAGTTCGTTACGGCCCAGAACGTCTGCGGCCACGGGCAGGTGTCCTTCAAAAGCGGGACTGTCCGAGTCAACTAGACGGAAACACCATGCGCCGCCACCGCCCGATCATGCTCGCCTGCCCCGTCGTGGTCGTTGCGCTCATGCTGCTCGCGGCTGCCGGCTGCGGCTCCAACGGGAGTCATGTTGCGCGGCTCGGTTCCACCCCGACGACCAGGCAGAGCAGCTCCTCCTCCAGGTCGCGAGCAACGTCGTTACAGCAGTCGGTGCAGCAGGCGCTTGCAGCGACGCTCGCCTTCTCGCGTTGCATGCGCTCGCACGGCGTGGCGAACTTCCCCGATCCAGACAGCCACGGCGAATTTCCCTCGTTTCAGCTGGCTTCGGGTGTTTCGCGGCAGACGGCATCATCCGCTCAGCACTCCTGCCAACACCTGCTCCCGAGCAGCGGGAGCGGTGGGACGGGAAGCTCGAACCAACGGCGGGAGTTGCTCACGTTCGCCCGCTGCATGCGCTCGCACGGGTTCCCAACCTTTCCCGACCCGACCGTCTCGGACGGAAACATCGGCATCAACTTCACAGACACCGGGATCGATCCGCACTCGCCTCAGTTCCAAACGGCCCAAATCACCTGCAGACGGTAGGTCGCGGTGACGCCTTCGCGCTCGTGCCGGTCTGTCGCTGTTCGAGCTAGCCCGGTTCATGGGCACCAGCGTCGAGCAGATCGACCGCACCTACGGCCACCTGCTGCCCGACTCGAACGGCCTGTGCGCGTTCGGTGCGCGTTGTCTGTGTTAGGCCCGTCGGCTACATCGTCACGACGGGTATTTACGGGGATTTCTCTAGTCGGGGCGCCGAGATTCGAACTCGGGACCTCTAGTCCCCCAGACTAGCGCGCTAACCAGGCTGCGCCACGCCCCGCGACGGCCCGAACCGTACCAGTGGCGCGGGCCCTGCAAAGACGGATTGCGGGTTGAACCGCTGCCGATCCGCGTCAGTCCTCAGCCATGCGCGATGCCCGGCATGGACGGGGTGTCCGGGCTGTTGCGCCGGTGAAGGGCGACTCCCGCGAACGCGAGGCTCCCGAGCAGCAGGAGCGCGGGCAGGACGAAGAAGAAGGTCGAAAGCGGAACGAAGCGGAGCGCCTCCCCGGCGACGACGAATCCGAGCGGCCCCGCCAACGAGGCAACCGTCAGGACGGCCGTCAGCACCTTCGGGCGCAACGCCTCCGGCGTTCGCACCGTCAGCACGCCCATGAGCGGTGCGTTCACGAGCGGCGTGCAGAAACCGACGGCCGCGACGACCACGATCGCCGCAGTCCATGGCAACGAGAAGCCGAGCAAGAAGAGAGGCAGCGGCATCGCGACGATCGCGAAGGCGGCCAGCTTCAGCAAGTCCACGTCGCGCACCAGGCGCTGCGCGGCGAGGGCACCACACAGTGCACCTGCGCCGAAGGCGGCGAACAGGTAGCCGAGCACGCGCGCGTCGGCGTCATAGCGGAAATAGGCAAGCGCCTGCAGCCCGACGATCAGTCCCTGCACGAAGAAGTTCAGCGCGCACGCGACGACCATGATCGGACCGAGCAGGCCGTCACTCATCAGGAAGCGGAGCCCGGCGAGCAACCCGCCTGACTCCGCCGACGGTGCGGCAGCCGCCCCGACGCTCACGAGGACTGCGATCACGAGGAACGACAGCAGATACGAGCAGCCGTCGACGACGAGCACCGTCGACGGCCCGACCGCCGCGATCAGCAGCCCGGCGAGAACGGGGCCGGCGATCTGCGTGATCTGGTTCGCGCCCGCGAGCAACGCGTTCACCTGGGCGACGACGCGCTCGTCGTCACCCACGATCTCCGGCACGACCATCCGAGCCGACGCGAAGTACGGCGCCGTGAAGACGCCGATGGCGAAGGTGACCGTGAGCAGGGCGGGAAACGTCAGATGACCGCTCCGATGGAGGATCGGGATCACGACGAGCAAGGGCCCGCGGACCGCGTCGGAGATCAGCATCGTTCGCTTCGCTCCGAGCCGGACGATCGCCGAGCCGGCCGGGATCCCGACCACCACGACCGGCAGCAGCTCCGCGGCGAGGACCCAGCTCATCTTGGCCGTCGAGCCCGTCGTCTCGAGCACGAACCAGGGCAAGGCGACGAAGGTCATCGCCGAGCCCGTGAGGGACACGAGCTCGGCCGCGACGATCCCGACCAGAGAGCGGTTCCGGAGCATCGGAAAATAATAAGACGTCTGTACGGTATTGTAAAGTGACGTCGTGCCGAAGGTCAGCCAGGAGCACCTCGACGCGCGCCGGGCGGAGATCCTCGAGGGCGCCCGCCGCGCGTTCGCCCGGTACGGGTACGAGGGCGCGACGGTCGCGCGGCTGGAAGCAGAGATCGGCTTGTCGCGGGGCGCGATCTTCCATTACTTCGACTCGAAGCTCGACCTGTTCGTCGAGCTCGCGGTCGAGGACAACCTTCGCTACGTGTCCCTCTCGACCGAAGAGGGCTTCGACGCAGCGCTCCGGGCGATCGCTGCCGCCGACCGGAACTGGCTGACCGTCCTCATCGAGACCGAGATACGGCTCTGGCACGACCCCGAGTTCGGGCGTCGGATGAGCAGCCGCCAACAGGAGGACACCCTGCTCGAAGGCCTCGCCGCCGCACAGGCGGAAGGGCGGCTGCGCACCGACCTCGAGCTGGTCGATCTCGCCACATTCGCGAGCGTCGTCTTCAACGGGCTCGCCCTTCGCGTGGCCGGCGGGGATCCGATCGACATCGAATCGTTGGTGCGACTCGTGAGCGATGCACTGCGACCGCAACGACGTCCGAGCTGACCGCGCGTTACGCGCCCGTCCTCGGGGTCGCACGGCCGGCGATGTGCAGCAACCGGGTGCCGTCGTCCAGCGTCACGAAGCGCACCGGTAGCCACAGGCCCGGCGCGGCCGGATGCTGAGTGAGGAACAGATCGTCGTCCTCGGCGACGCGCCGCAGCGGAAACGCCACCGGGTCCGGCGTCAGCTCGGAGCCGAGCCCGGTTGTCGTCTGCACCGCGACGATGCCGCCGTCTTTCGCCTGCACGCGGATCGACGCTCCCTCGCGCTCGTAGAGGCCGGCATACGCGGACGGGTCGACCGGCAGCGGCGGTTCCGGCGGAACGGCGTCGGCGGGCATCTCCACGCCGGCGGTCTCGCGCAGCAGCGCGCCGTAGAGCTCGCGGAAGAGCCCGATCGGATTGCCGCCGTTCGTGAGCAGCGCGATCGCGACACCTGCGTCGGGGACGACACGGAGAAACGCTGCCTGGCCGATCGTGCCGCCGTCATGACCGATCACGGTCCGCCCGCCCCACTCGAAGATCGACCAGCCGAGACCCCAGTGCCGCGACGAGAGCCCGTCGCCGCCGCTCGGAACGGCGATCTGAGGCACCTGCATCGCCTGCACGCCTTCCGCGGAGACGATCTGCGTATCGCCGAGCGTCCCGCCTGCGAGATGCAGCTGCGCGAAGCGAACGACCTCGGCGGCCGTCGAGCAGATGCCGCCGGGAGGGCCGGCCGTCCGCGGGAGCCCCCACATCGGCGCCGTCGTGCGCTCGTGACCGGGCGGCTCGATGTGACCGATCGCGGCGCGGTAGCGCAGCACATCCTCGGGGAGCGTCGCCGTGTGGGTCAGCTTCATCGGCTCGAACAGCCGCGTGCGGATGGCGGTGTCCCAGACCTCGCCGGTCGCGACCTCGATCACGCGGCCGAGCAACGTGAAGCCGGTGTTGCAGTACGACATCGTCGCCCCGACGGGATGCACCTGCCGGAGCGACGCGCACGTCGCGACGTACTTCTCGAGCGCATCGTCCCCGCGACCCGTGTCGGTGAAGTTGTCGCCGTCGATGCCGCTCGAATGCGTGAGCAGATGCCGGATCGTCACCGCCTCGGCCACGCTCTCGTCGGCGACCGTGAAGTCGGGGATGTAGCGGCGAAGCGGCGCGTCGAGCTCGACGAGCCCCTCGTCGACGAGCTGCATGACGACGGTCGTCGTCCAGACCTTCGTGATCGACCCGATCTGGAACAGCGACTCGGTCGTCGACTCGACGCCGGTGTCGAGATTGAGCACGCCGGACGCGACCGTGCTGATCTCGTCGTCCTGCAGCACCGCGAGCGATGCGCCCGGAACGCGGTGCTTCGCGACGAGATCGTCGAGCCGCTGCTGGAGGGACGTGCTAGCGATCGCGAGCGACATGGAACTGCTCCTCTCTGGTCGGGGTGTCCGCGGCGCGACTCGACGTCGCCGAGGCGAAGTGACAGAACGAGTGATGAGGCCGGTCGGCCGCGCCCTCGCGAGGATCCTGCTCGATGCAGATCTGACGCTCGGGCAGCGACGCGCAGGCCCGATCGGGCAGCGCGGGTGAAAGTGGCAACCGCGCGGGGGATGGTGCGGATCCGGCGGGTCGCCGAGCTCGAGATCGGCGAGGACGAGCCGAGCCGAGACGCGGCACCGCAGCGAGCAGCGCCCGCGTGTAGGGATGCTGCGGCGCCGAGACGACGGCTTCCGTCGGCCCCACCTCGACGATCCGCCCGAGGTACATCACCGCGATCGTGTCGCTGACGTAGCGAACGGTCGCGAGGTTGTGCGAGACGAACATCATCGAGATGCCGAGCTCCGTGCGCAGCTCGCGCATCAGGTTCAGGACGGCGCTCTGCACCGAGACGTCGAGCGACGACGTGATCTCGTCGGCGATCAACACCTCGGGCGCGCGGCGAGCGCGCGGGCGATCGCGACCCGCTGGCGCTGGCCGCCGGAGAGGCGGCTCGGGAGCCGGCCTGCGAGCTCCGGATCGAGATGCACGAGCTCGAGGTAGTGCTGCACCTCCGCCTTCCGCGCCCCGCGGCGGGCGCCGCCACGCACCGCCGCTGCTTCGCCGATCGCCTCGCCGACCGTCATGCGCGGGTTGAGCGACGCGAACGGGTCCTGGAAGATCATCTGGATGCGACGGCGCCGGTCGACCGCGCGGCCGCCGCGTCGCTTGCGGCACGGGCTCGCCGTCGAGCAGCACCTCGCCCTCGGCGAGCGGCGTGAGCCCGAGAGAGCGCGGGCGAGCGTCGACTTGCCCGACCCGGACTCGCCGACGAGGCCGACCGTCGCGCCTGCGGGGACCTCGAGATCGACCCGGTCGACCGCGGTCAGCCCACGGTCGCCGTGCCCGAACCGGACGTGACACGGCGGATGCGGCGAGCGTCGTCATACCGCGACATCCTCGAGGACGTCGCCCTCGAGCGGATGCCAGCACGCGGCACGATGCGTCGGCGAGCGCGGCTCGAGCGGCGGCATCTCCTCGCGGCACCGGGCGGACGCGCGCGGGCAGCGCGGCGCGAACGGACAGCCGGGCGAGTCGTCGAACGGGCTCGGCGCGCGGCCGGGGATGCTCGCGAGCGGCCGTCCGCGATCGGAGTCCATCGTCGGCACCGACGCGACGAGCGCCGCCGTGTACGGATGCGCCGGCCCAGCGACGAGCGTGTCGACGTCGAGCTCCTCGACGACGCGTCCGGCGTACATCACGAGCACGCGGCTGCACAGCTGCGAGACGACGGCGACGTCGTGCGAGATGAGGATCGCGGCGGAGCCGCCCGACACGCTGACGTCGCGCAGCAGCCGCAGGATCTGCTGCTGCACCGTCACGTCGAGCGCGGTCGTGGGCTCGTCGGCGATGATCAGCTTCGGCTCCGCCATCAGTCCCATCGCGATCACCGCGCGCTGGCGCATCCCGCCGGAGAACTCGTGCGGGTACTGCCGGACACGCGCCTCCGGCGTTCCCGATGCGGACGGCGCGCAACCGGTCGACCGCGCGCGTCCTGCGCGCGCTCCCTTCGACATGTCCTGGTGCACCTCGGCGACCTCGGAGAGCTGGCGGCCGACACGCAGCGCGGGATTCAGCGCCGACATCGGATCCTGGTAGACGACGGCGAGCGACCGGCCGAGCAGCCGGCGCCGCTGCGCGTCGCTCGAGCCGGCGCGGATCCTCGCCGAAGAGCGCGAAGCGCGTCGCCGTGAGCCGCGCGCTCGCGGGCAGCAGGTCGGCGATCGCCATCGCGGTCAGCGTCTTGCCCGAGCCGGACTCGCCGACGATGCCGACGATCTCGCCCGGCGCCACGCGGATGCTGACGTTCGCGCACCGGCACCGAGCCGCCGGGGAACGACACGGTCAGATCGTCGAGCGCGAGCACGGCTTCGGCCGCAGCCGGCGCGACCGCGTGGCGGGACGTCGTCGGCGACGGGCGCCGCGGAGCTCGACCGACGGCATCGGCACGAGCATGAGATCGCGAGCGCGTCCATCGCACGACGCCCCCGCCGGCCGCCGCCTTCGCGAGCACCTCGCCGAAGAGCGTGAACGTGAGCGCGGCGAGCGTGATCGCGATCGCAGGCCCGAGCGCGACGATCGGCGTGACGAAGAGCCGGTCGAGCCCTTCGTTCAGCATGCGGCCCCAGTCGTACTGCGGCGGCTGCACGCCGAGGCCGAGGAAGCTGAGGCCGGCGAGCGCGAGCAGTGCGTCGCCCACCGCGATCGTCGTCGTGATCAGGAGCGGCTCCGCGACGTTCGGCAGGATGTGCCGGCGCAGCAGCCGGACGCGGCCGACGCCGAGCATGCGCGCGGCGGCGAGGTAGTCCGAGCCGGCGACCGACGACGCGAGCGTCTGGCTCAGGCGCGCGAAGTACGGCGCGACGGCGACCGCGATGCCGATCACCGCTCCCTTCGCACCGACGCCGATCGACCGCCGCGACGAAGATCGCGACGAGCAGCGCAGGGAACGCGACGGTCAGGTTGATGAACCCGGTCACGAGCCGCCCGACGCGGCCGCCGACGAGCGCAGGCACGGCGCCCGAGCGGGATGCCGATCAGCGCGCCGAGGCCGGCGGCGAGCACGGCGAGCATGACCGACAGCCGCGTCGCGACGAGCACGCGGTAGAAGATGTCGCGCCCGAGCGCGTCGGTGCCGAACCAGTGCGCCGCTGCTCGCGCCCTGCGACGCGTGCAGGATGTCGATCCGCGACGCGCTCGTCCGACCAGAGCATCGGCGCGACGATCGCCAGCACGATGATCGCGATGAGGCCGAGCGTCGCCGCGATCCCGACCGGCGTCCGCAGCGCCTGGCCGAAGCGGCTCGTGCGCGGCTCGCTCACGAGTCGAGGATCGTCGAGCGCGGATCGATGAACGCCGAGCGCGAGGTCCACGGCGAAGTTCGCGATGCAGGACGACGGCTCCGAAGACGACCGCGACCGCCTGCACGGTCGGATAGTCCTTCTGCACCACCGACTGCACGAGCGTCGTCCCGAGGCCCGGCCAGGCGAAGATGTTCTCGACGAGCACCGTGCCGGCGACCAGGCCGCCGAGCAAGAGGCCGGCCAGCGTCAGCGTCGGCGTCAGCGTGTTGGGCAGCGCGTGCCGGACGTACACGAGCCGCGCCGGGAGCCGCTTGCCGCGCGCGGTCCGGATGTAGTCCTGATCGAGCACGCGGAGGCCCTCGACGCGCACGATGCGGGAGAGCGACGCGATCGGCGCGAGCGCGAGCGCGGCGACCGGCAGCACGTATGACGAGAAGCCGCCACTGCCGGCGACCGGGAAGATGCGGATCGTGACCGCGAACAGATAGACGAGCGCGATGGCGATCAGGAACGACGGGATCGCGGCGATCGCCCCGGTCGTCGCGGTGAATCCGAGCTCCACCCCGCGGCGCCGGCTGTCCCGCGTCAGCGCCGCCATCAGCACGCCGAGCGGCACGGCGACGAAGATCGCGACGAGAAATGCGAAGCCGCCGAGCTTCAGCGTCGCGGGCCCGCGCTCCTTGATCACCTCGGTGACGCTCTCGCCGCTCGTCAGCGAGGTTCCGAAGTCACCGTGCAGGATGTTGCGGACGTAGTCGACGTACTGCGTGACCAGCGGCTTGTCGAGCCCGAGCGCCGCCTTGCGCTCGGCGACGAGACTCGCCGGAGCCGTCGGCCCGAGCGCCGCGCGAACCGGGTCGCCCGGAACGAGGTGGATCATGAAGAACGTCGCGGTGAGCAGCAGGACGAGCGAGACCGCCAGCCTCGCCGAGCGCCGCAGGGCGTAGGCCGACCGTTGATGGCCGGCCCACCAGTTCCCTTCGGGCGCCCGAGCGAGGCGGGAGCGGCTGTCACCTCACTTCGTCAACCGCAGGCTCGTCGGCAGCGGGCCCTGCGATGCCGAGCGTGAACTGGCACGTTCTTGCCGTACGTGGCTGCTGGTCGTCACCTGCAGCGGCGCGATATCCCCGGCCTTGAACAGCGCCCGCTCGCCGTCGAGCCAGTACTTGCAGCCCGCGGCGCCGACGCGCCTGGTCGCCCGCGTGACCGCGAGCTTGTAGTCGCGGTTGTTGATGCCGGCGAAGTTGGTGCCGTTCGGCGGCGTCGGGCCGGAGAGCGAAGCCGGAGATCTGGGACGGGTTCGCGACGCCGATGGCGATGAGCACGACGTCCCAGTCGCCGCTCCCGAAGATCGTCCCCTGCAGTGCCGCGGTGCTCTGCGGCTCGAGCGTCACCTTTACGCCGGCGGAGGACAGCTGCTGCTGCGCGAGCTCGGCGGTCGGTGGGTACGAAGGCCCTGCGTCGGTCGGGTAGAGCAGCTTCACGCTCGATGCCCGAGAGCGCAGAGCGCGCCGCCGACGGGTTGTAAGCGGGGACGCTGCCGGTGACGGAGTTGCCCGACGCACGGCGTGAAGTTCTGCAGCGAGAGCTGGGTCATCTTGAGCCCGCGGCCGCTGGTCGCGACCGTGCCGAGCTGACTCGAGGTTCAGCGCCTGCACGAGCGCCTTGCGAACCGCCGGGTTGGCGGCCGGGATGCCCCGGGTTCTCGTTGAAGAAGAGCTCGTTCGGCTGGGCCGCGGTGACGGTCGAGAACAGCTTCGCCTTGTTCAGCCGCGTGCGGTCCGGCCCGCCGATCGAGGCGAGGTTCGCTCCGCCGGTGAGCAGGAGATTCGCCGCCGTCGTCTCGTTCGTGACGACCTTGAGCGTCACCTTCGCGGGCAGCCCGCTCGACGGCGGTGGTGGCGCCGCTCGGGCCCCACTTGTAGCCCGTTCCGGACGGCGAAGGTGTAGTGGTCGCCGGGAACCGCGCCGGTCAGCGTGTACGGGCCGGTTCCGTCGGTGCCGTGGTCGAGCAGCTTGCGGTTGGCCAGCCCCTTCGAGCAGACGAGCTGCACGAGCGCGAGGCCCTGGATCATGAAGGGCTGCGGCGTCGTCGTCGTGACGGTGACCGTGCGCGCGCCGTTGTTCGCGGTCACGGTGGCGCCGACGGGCATGAAGAGCCCGAGCAGCGGCGACTTGTTCGCCGGATTGCCGACGAAGTCGAGGTTCTGCTTCACCACGGACGCAGTCATCCGCGTGCCGTCGGAGCAGGTGATGCCCTTGAAGAGCGTGAACTCGACCTTCTTCGGCGAGACGACCTTCCACGACTGCGCGAGCCCGAGACGACCTTGCCCGGGCCGACCACAGTTGACGAGCGTGTCGTAGGCGTACGTGTCGACGTAGCGCGCCGCCCCGACGATCGTCAGCTGCGGGTCGAGGTTGCCCGGATCGGTCGGGACGAGGGCTGTGATCGAGCCGGACGGGCCCGCCGCCTGGCGCGACGAGGAGCCGATCGCGGCGGTCGTGACGGACAGCAGGACGGCCGCAGCCGCGATCACCAGAACCAAGTGCTTGCGCATCGCCGACCTCCTGTCGGGAACTCGAGAACGGGGTTTCGAAACTGTGACGCTCGCCGGTCGGAAAAGTTTCGCCGCGGCTCACCGGGGCCACATCGTGGCGGCGAACAAGAAACCGAGACTGGCTTCGTGGCGAGCGACGATGGTCGCTCAGCCGGCCTTCGGCGTCGCACGGGCGCCGAAGTGCATGTACGTCTCGCCGGTAGGCAGGTCGTAGAACGTCACCGGGGTCCAGGTCTGCGCATCGGGCTCCTTGACGACGAAGAGCCCTTCGTCGACGGCCGTCATCGGGTACTCGTGGACGGTTTCGGGAATCAAGGCCGCCAGCGGCCCGGTGATCTCGGTGCGCAGGATCGCCTGCCCGTCGCGCTCGAGCACATCGAGCCGAACGCTCGCCCGCTCGTACTTGCCGAGGTAGGGCGCGAGGTCGACGTCCACCGGCTCGGCCGGAGGCTCGAGCGGGTGTGGCATCTCGACGTCGGCGAGCTCGGCGAAGATCTCGCGGTAGAGCTCCTCGTAGAGGTCGCGGGTGTTCCCGCCGTTCGTGAGCAGTGTCACGGCGAGCCCTTCGTCGGGCAGCACGCGCAGGAACGCCGCCTGGCCGAGCGTATTCCCGTCGTGGCCGATCAGCCGCCGGCCGTCCCAGCCGAAGCGAATCCAGCCGAGCCCCCACGAGTCGCCGAGGATGTACTTGTCCGGCAGCTCGGCTTCCCTCTCGGTCATCGCGGCGGTGCTCTCCGCGCTGAGCACGCGCGTGCCGTCGGCCGCGAGCCCGCCGTTCAGATGGACGCGCGCCCAGGTGAGGACGTCGCCGACGGTCGCACTGATCAATCCGGCCGGGCCCGCCGACCGCGGCAGGCCCCACGCCGACGGGGCGCGCTGAGGCTCGGCGCCCGACTCGCCGACATGGCCGACCGCGGCGCGGTGCAGGAGCGCCTCCTCCGGCAGCGTGCCGGTGTGCTCGAGCCCGAGCGGCTGGATCAGGCGCTGCTGGATCGCGGCGTCCCAGGTGCCGTCCGTGACCTTCTCGATCACCCGGCCGGCGAGCGAGAAGCCCGAGTTGCAGTACGACCACGTTGCTCCGAGCGGATGGTTCTGCGCGGCCTCCTCGAGCGCCGCCGCGTACTTCTCGAGACAGTCGTCGCCTCGACCGGTGTCGGTGAAGACGTCGCCGTCGATGCCGCTCGTGTGCGTGAGCAGGTGGCGCATCGTCACCGTCTCGGCAACGTCGGCGTTCGCGAGCTTCAGCTCGGGCATCACGTCCCTGACCGGCGCGTCGAGATCGAGCTTGCCCTCGTCGACGAGCTGCATGACGACGGTCGCCGTCCATACCTTCGTCATCGAGCCGATCTGGAAGACCGAGTCCGGAGTCGCCTCGACGCCCGTCTCCTTGTTCAACAGTCCCGTCGGCGAGCTCGACGCGCTCGTCGTCGCGCCCGGGCCGTATGCGCATGATCCCGAGCGCGGCGCCGGGAACGCCGTGGCGCGCAGCCAGCTGGTCGAGGCGCTGCTGCCAGTGCTCGGCGTCGATCGCCGGGCGTACGCCGGCCGCGTACTGCTCGACCCAGTCGACGACGCGGCGGCTCAAGTCGGCCCGATGCGACGGGCGTCCGTCGATCACGAACAGATGCGAAGCATCGGGGTAGAGGACGAGGCGGGTCGGGACGCCGCGCCCGCGCAGCGCGGCGTGCCACTCTTGAGCCTGCCCGACCGGGCAGCGCACGTCGGCGGCGCCGTGGTAGACGAGCGTCGGCGTGTCGACGGCGTCGACACGCGCGAGCGGCGACATCTGCTCGTACCGGTCGCGAGCGTTCCACCACAGTTCGCCGAGCTCGAGCTGGCTCAGGTAGTGGCCCGATGTCGGAGGTGCCGGCCATGCTGACGAGGTCGCTGACGACCCCGCCGGCGACCGCTGCTGCGAACCGGTTGTCGCGGCTCGTCAGGTAGCAGGTCATGAAGCCGCCGTAGCTGTAGCCGGTGACGGCGAGCCGCTTCGGGTCGGCGATGCCCTCGGCGACGAGCTGGTCGATCGGCTCGAGGAAGTCTTTCGCGTCGGCCTCGCCCCAGGCGCCGATGCCGCCCGTGTAGAAGTCGGAGCCGTACCCGTCGCTGCCGCGCGGGTTGAGGAGCAACACCGTCCAGCCGCGCGCCGCGAGCTCCTGGTGGTAGAGGTGCCAGTCGTCGGCTGCGCCGTTCCACGCGTTGTGCGGCCCGCCGTGGATGTCGAGCAGGAGCGGCGACGGCGTGGCCGCGTCCGGGTCGCGGATGAGCCAGCCGTGCACGACGGTGCCGTCCGAGATCGTGAACTCGCGATCTTCGCGGACGAAGAGGTCGAGCTCGGCGGCACTCTTGCCGTGCTCGGTGCGCACGGTCTCTGCGCCCGACGCGAGGTCGACGACGACGACCTCGCCGAACGACGTTGCCGTCACGAGCACGATGGCGGCGGTCCCGCCCGCGACGGAGAGGGCCGACACGATGCGTGCCGTGCCGCCGACGAGCAGGCGCGGATCGCCGCCGGCCTCGTCGACCGCGTAGAGATGGGTGCAGCCGCGGTCGCGGACGCAGAAGAGCACGCGAGCCGTCGCCCGCGTACTGCGGGAGACCTCCGGGATAGCCCGCGCCACCCGGCATGACGTTGCGGTCGAGCGGCGCCGAGAGGTCGGTCGGCTCTCCGCCGTCGAGCGGGACGCGCAGCAACGCAGCGTGACCGACCGGCGCCCCGGTGAAACCGACGGCGAGCAGTGCGGAGCCGTCGGCTGTCCACGACACGGTGCCGGCGACCCCTTCGGCGAAGACCGGCGAGTTGCGGCTCGGCGGTCGGCGACGACGCGTCGACGGTCCAGAGCGGCGCGCGGAGGCGCAGGTCCGCGTCGGCCGCGGTCGCGGCGGCAAACGCGAGCTTTCCGCCGTCGGGTGACCATGCCGGATCGCCGGCATGCCAGTCGCCGCGGGTCACCTGCCTTGACTCCTTCGTCGCGAGGTCGCAGATGAAGAGGTGCTTGCGGATGGTGCGCAGGTAGCCCGCTCCGTCGGCCTGGTAGTCCAGGCGATCGGTGACGATCGGCCGAGCCGGATCGGGCGTGAGATCGGTCGCCGCCGAGAACGCGATGCGCGAGCCGTCGGGGCTCCAGACGGGGGCGCCGGCGCCGAGCGGCAACGTCGTCAGCTGCTCCGGCTCGCCGCCTTCGGCCGACATCAGCCAGATCTGCGGCGGGCCGTCGGCCGCGCGAAGGAACGCGAGCGTCGTGCCGTCGGGCGACCAGGCGGGCGACGAGTCCGCAGGGCCGTTCGTGAGCCGGCGCGCCTCGCCCGCGGTCACGCCGACGGACCAGATCGAGCGAACGGAACGGTCCTCGTCGGCGTCGAGCTCGCGCAGGACGTACACGCACCGCGTCGCGTCGGGCGAGAGGGCGGGCTGTTCGGGCACGGCGAGCGTCGGTCAAGTCGTCGATGCGCATGCGGCGGCTCATCAGACGACAACCGTCTCGCGACGGCGAGCGGTTCGCTTCGTTCCCGAGGCCAAAAACGAGCCAGGCAGATCGGCGTGTGCGACGACCGGTCGGATGCTCATCGCGAGCAGATCCTGCACGAGCGCGGCCACCAGCGCCGCGCGCTCGGCAAGCTCGTCGACCTCGACGTACTCGCCTTCGGCGTGCGCATGGTCGCCGACGGCGCCGAGGCCGTCGAGCACCTGCAGACCGAGCCCTGCGAGCACGCTGCCGTCGGAGCCCCCGCCGACAGAGGCTTCGGCGAGCGCGGCCAGGCCGAGCTCGCCGGCCAGCTCCTGCGCCCGCGCGAAGAGCGCCGCCGAGGCGCCGCGCTCGAGCGGCGGGATCGAGACGCTCCGCTCGACAGTCGACGGAGGTGGCGGGGTCGACGGGCTCGAGGGCTGCAAAGGCGGCGGAGATGCGCTCCGCCTCCAGCTCGGTTCGGACGCGCACGTCCACCTGCCGCGGCTGCCTCCGCAGGAACCGTGTTGACCGCTGTTCCCGCGGAGACGAGCGACGGCGTCACCGTCGTCCCGAGCGCCGGCCGCGCGAGCGCCGCGACTGCGAGCAGCTGGTGAGCGAGCTCGACGGCAGCATTCGCACCCTTCTCGGGATCGAGGCCCGCGTGCGCCGCGCGTCCCCGCACCGTTAGCCGGTACAGCGAGACGCCCTTGCGTTCCGTCTTCAGCGCCCCGCCGGCGCTCGGCTCGAGCACGAGCGCCGCCTCGATCCCCGACGCCGTCTCCTCGATCAGCGGCCGGGCGGTCGGCGACCCGGTCTCCTCGTCGGTCGTGAGCAAGACCGCGACGCCGTCGATCGAGTCGAGCGCGGCGAGCGCGAACAGCAGCTGGACGACTCCCGCTTTCATGTCGAAGACGCCCGGGCCGGTCGCGTGCCCGTCCCGTAGCTCGAACGGCCAGCGCGCGAGGGTCCCGACGGGCCAGACGGTGTCGAGATGGCCGATGAGCAGCACACGCTGGGTCGTGCCGAAGCGCCAGCGGAGGTGGACGCGCCCGCCGAGCTCGACCCGCTCCCCACGCATTCCGAGCAGATCTTCCGCGATCGCATCGACGACATCGACACACGCGAGGCACGCGACGGGGTCGTCGGTCGGCGATTCCGCCTCGACGAGCGCGCGGAGCGCCTCGACCATCTCCGGCGTGCGCGCGCGAAGGTCTCGCAACAGCTGTCTGCGTCCCCGTCATCGCCGTCGATTCTCTCCGCTCCGGCTACCTGCCATTCGGTGCCGAAGCCAAACTTTCGCAGGAGAGGTTGTGACTCGGGACCATGCCGAGGCGGGCGACGCGTGGAACGATCTGACGATGGCGGGTACGGAGCTCGACCTCGCACCGACGACGCGGGACCTGCGCGAGCAGGCCGCCGCAGCGGCCACGCCGGGCCGCTGAACGGGCAGGGACCGTGGTCCGCCCGCTCGAGACGCTCGCCGAGCTCGAGGAGGGATCGCGCCTGATCTCGCGGATCTGGGACGACGACGACGGCGAGCCGAAAGCGCCGACGAGCCTGTTGCGAGCACTCGCCCACGCGGGGAACTTCGTCGCCGGCGCTTTCGACGGCGACCGGCTCGTCGGAGTCTCGTTCGGGTTCTTCGGGCTCGAGTCGGCGGAGCTGCACCTCCACTCGCACATCACCGGCGTCGATCGGGTATTTCAGGGCCGCTCGATCGGCTTCGCCCTGAAGCAGTTCCAGCGCAGTTGGGCGCTGGAGCGCGACACGCGGACGATCGTGTGGACCGCGGACCCGCTCGTGCGCGGCAACGCATTCTTCAACCTCGTGAAGCTCGGGGCGACGCATGGCCGCCTACCACGAGAACTTCTACGGCGTGCTGGAGGACGGGCTGAACGCGGGCGACAGCGACCGCGTCGTCCTCCGCTGGGACCTCGCCTCCGACCGCGCCGTACGCGCGGCCGAGGGGCCCGCCGATGACCCTCGCCTCGACGAGGGACGCGTCGTCCTGCGCGCGGGCGCGAACGGCGAACCTGCGACGAGCGCCCCGAGGGGCGACGTCCTGCTCGCCTGGCTCCCGGAGAGCATCGTCGAGATTCGCGAGCACGATCCCGAGCGCGCGAGCGCCTGGCGTCTCGCGCTGCGCGACACCGTCGGTCGCGCGCTCGCCGACGAGTTTCGCGCCGACGCGATCACGCGCGACGGCTGGCTGGTGCTGCGCCGATGAAGCTCGAAAGCGTCGAGCTGCGGCGAATCCGCCTGCCGCTCGTTGCACCGTTCCGAACGTCACTCGGCACCGAGCGCGAGCGCGAAGTCCTGCTCGTACGTGTGGTCGGCCCAGACGCCGAGGGCTGGGGCGAGTGCGTCGCGTTCGGCGAGCCGTTCTACTCGTACGAGTACGTCGGACGGCGCCTATGACGTGATTCGCAAGCACCTACTGCCGCGACTGTTCGCGCGCGGCGAGTTGACCGCCGAGGACGTCGCACCGACGCTGCGGGGCGTGCGCGGCCACCCGATGGCGAAGGGAACGCTCGAGATGGCGATCCTCGACGCCGAGCTGCGTGCCCAGGGCGTGTCGTTCGGCGAGTACCTCGGTGCCGTCCGCACCAGAGGTCGACTGCGGTGTGTCCGTCGGCATCCACGAGAACGTGGACGATCTGCTCCGCACCGTCGAGAGCTACCTCGAAGAGGGCTACCGCAGGATCAAGCTGAAGATCGAGCCCGGGCAGGACCTCGAGCCGGTGCGCGCGGTCCGCGAGCGGTTCGGCGACATTCTCTTCCAGGTCGATGCGAACGCCGCATACACCCTCGACGACGCCGACCGGCTCGCGCAGCTCGACGAGTTCGGCCTGCTGCTGATCGAGCAGCCGCTGCCGGAAGAGGACATCCGCGGGCATGCCGAGCTGGCGAAGGTCGTCGGGACGCCGATCTGCCTCGACGAGTCGATCACCTCCGCGCGCGGAGCAGAAGACGCGATCGCGATGGGCGCGTGCCGGATCGTCAACATCAAGGCGGGTCGGGTCGGCGGCTACCTCGAGGCGCGGCGCGTGCACGACGTGTGCAAAGCGAACGACGTTCCCGTCTGGTGCGGCGGGATGCTCGAGACCGCGCTCGGGCGCGCCGCGAACGTCGCGCTCGCCGCGCTCCCCAATTTCACGCTGCCCGGAGACACGTCGGCATCCGGCCGCTACTACGAAGAGGACATCTGCGAGCCGTTCGTGCTGCACGACGGGCGGCTTGCCGTCCCGACAGGCCCGGGGCTCGGCGTCACGCCGATCCCGGAGGTGCTCGAGCGCGTCACGACCTCGGTCGAGATCTGCCGTCCGGACGGCTAGCGCGCTCCCGCGGCAGCGAATCGGCCGCCAGCAGGCGGAACTGCAGATCGAGCACCAGGCGTTCGTCGGGATCGTCGAGATCGAGGTCGAAGAGCTCGACGAGGCGACGCATCCGATAGCGGAACGTGTTGGGGTGCACCGAGATCCGCTCGGATGCGCGCGGAACGTCGCCGAAGCAGTCGAGATAGGCGCGCAGCGTCGACGCGTAGGTCGCGTTCTGCTTCGCGTCGTGCGCCAGGATGCGCTCGAGCTTCCCGCGGGTGAGGCTCGGATGCTCGAGGCTGAGCTCCTTCAACTCGTGCAGGACGACCTCGCTGCGCACGTCGTCGGTCGCGGCCACGGTGCGCCCGCGTACATCCGAGCGGAGAACGCCGAGCACCCGCTCCGCGTCGCGCCGTGCCCGCGGCACGTCGCGGAAGCCGGCGACGGCCGGGCCGACCGCGCCGAGCAAGCGGAGCCCGAGCCGCGCCTCCGCATGCTCCCGGACCTGCTCCGTGAGCCGTGTCAGGGCACGCGGCTCGATCGGGGAGTCGGCCTGGAGGAGCGCGTACACGATCTGCCCGAGCGCGACGGCCGACGTCTGCCGGAACGTCGCTGCGCCGTGCAGGACGACGAGGTCGACGAGCCGCTCGCGCTGCAATTCGTCGATGCCGGGCTCGCCGTTTGCTATCTCGAACGCGAGGAGCGCGAGTGGAGCCGACGACGCGAAGCCGAGACGCGCAGCTGCCTCGTCGACGGATCCTCGCCCTTCGAGCACGGTCAGCAGCATCTCGGCGCGCAGTCGCCGCTCGACGTCGCGAGCAGCACGTGCCTGGATCACGTGCGGAACCGCGATGCGCGCGGCCTCGGCCAGAGCGTGCTCGGACTCATCGTCGAGCCGGTCGCCGTCGTGGATGACCCAGATCGAGCCGATCGTCTGGTTTCCGGCCCGGATCGCGACGGCCGACCGCGCCTTCACGTCGTCGATCTCGGCGGGGCCGCCCGCGAGGATCCGTCGCAGGGTCGCGCCGTCCGCGCTCATCACGCCCGGTGTCGACAGCACCTGCCGATAGAGCGAACGCATGCCCGGCGAATCGGGAACCTGGCGGCCGAGGATCGAGCCGCGGCGGGCGGCGTCGATCGGCTGGTCGCCGAGCGTCGAATAGGCGAGCACGCGCCGCGCGGGATCTTCGATCGTGACCGCGCCTCCGACCACCCCTGCAACGGCGTTTGCGAGCGCAAAGAGGTCGCCGAGCGGCACGCCGGCGATGCCGGCGGCGGCGGCGCCCGTCACCGTGGCGAAGCGGCTCAGGTCGAGTAGCGCATGCAGCTGCGTCCACGTCATCTCCTCCGGCACCGACAGGACGGCAACGCCGAGGAAGCTGCGCTCGCCAACCAGGTCGGCGAGGTCCGGCATCGCCTTCACCACGACGGCGGCGGCGCCCGCCTGGGCCGCAGCCTCGATCAGCTGGTCACCGCGGGCTGTCCCGAGTCGGACGCCGACGGCAAGCACGACCGCATCACGCGAGATCGCCGAGAGCTCGACGGCGTCGTAGATCACCGGCTCGCCGACCAGCACGTCGACGCCGCGGGGCGCGGCGGCCACCTGAATCACGTCGCGGCCGAGGTTTTCGAGCAGCGCCTTCAACGTCGCCGGCTCGTCCGCCGACGACGGCACCGGCGTGTCGTCGTCTCCATCGTGCGTCACGACAACGGACCGCGCCACGCCAGGAGGCTACTCCTGCTCACACCGGCGCCGGCCGAACCCGGCGCGACGCTCGGCCGCGCCGGGTTCATCGGCGTGGGTCAGCGGCCGCCGCTGCCCTGGTAGGCGGTGAGGACTGCCTGCGCCAGGAGCTGGGCACCCGACTGACTCGGATGCACATCGCACGTCGTCTCGTCGCCCGGCGTCGTGTTGAGGAGGCCGGCCTCGCAGGTGTTTCCGGCGGCGACCGCGGCAGCCTGCTTGAAGGCCGTGAATGCGTCGGCGACGATCGCGCCATCGGCCTTCGCGTCCCGCGTGATCGCCTGATTCAGCAGCGAGGTCACCGCGGTTCCGGCCGCGTCGCCGTAGTCGAGCGAGTAGTAGTTGACGACGATGAGGCGACCGTGGAAATGCGCCGCGTCGATCGCCTTGAAGATCGTGTCCATGTTGCTGCTGACCGTTGCGAGCGCCGCCTTCAGCCCCGCTGCGATGCAGGTCTGGCTGCCGGCGCATTGATTCTCGAGGATAAAGAGGTCGTTCGCCCCGAGCTGGATCGTGACGAGCTTCGTGTTCGGGTGCGAGTTCAGGAACGAGGTCGCGAAGGCGAGCTGCGTACCGGTGTACGACGTGTGGAGCGGGAAGTTCGCCTTGTACGGACGGCAGCCGTTGTCGGCACCGGTCGCCGAGATGAAACCTGCCGTCGTCTCGCCCGGGCACGCGGCGTTCGTGACGGTCTTCCCGAGCGCAAGGCCGACGTAGGCCGGGAAACCGACGAAATTGTCAGGGTTGCGGTACTGGAAGCCGGCCTGGGTGATGTAGCCGAACGAGACGCTGTCGCCGAGAGCCAGGTATGGATGACCCGGATCCGCCTGCGACGCGCCGCCTCCGATCAGCAGCGCTACCGCTGCCGCGAGCGGCACCAGCACTGCGACGAGGATCCGCTTGTGCCAACGCTGAACGCGCATGTTTCTCCCCTCAGTGGACGTTGCGATCCGACCGGGCCCCGGACGGGGCGAGGCCGTGGGCCGAAGTCTCACCGGCGGACGATGGCCTGGCAAGCGCCCTGCGGCACGGAATAGTGGTGTGCTTCAATCGTTGAAGTACGTACAACTACTGAACTAGCGTATGAGGAGAGTCTCTTGCCCAACCTGCTGCTGATCCCACTCGAGGACAGCGTCGTTTTCCCGAATATGTCGGTGACGCTGACCGTCGACGTCGGGGAGGACGAGCGCGTGTTTCTCGTGCCGGTGCACGAGGGCGAGTACGCGAGCGTCGGAACCGTCGCCGAAGTTTCCGGACGGATGCGCCTGCCGGGAGGCGGCGCCGCCGTCACCCTGGACGGCCTCCACCGCGGCGTCGCCGGAGCCGCCCAGACCGGCCCCGACGGCCGTCTGCGCGTCGACGTCGAGGAGCATCTCGACGAGGAGCCGCCGCGTGTCCAGACCGTCGAGCTCGAGCGCGAGTACCGCGCGGTCGTCGAGGAGATTCTCGACCTCCGCGAGGCCGATCCGCGCATCCGCGAGTTCGTGCGGGCGATCACAAGCACCGGTGCCCTGGCGGACACGTCCGCCTACGCGCCCGACATCAGCTTCAACGACAAGGTCGAGCTGCTCGAGGCCATCGACGTCGTCGAGCGCCTCAAGCTGTCGCTGCGGCTCCAGCTCGAGCGGCTCGCCGAGCTACAGGTTCGCCGGCGCATCCGCGAGGACGTCGAGTCCGGCGCCCAGAAGCAACAGCGCGAGTACATCCTGCGCCGCCAGCTCGAGTCGATCCGCAAGGAGCTCGGCGACGACGACGGCTCGGCCGCCGAGGACTACCGCACGCGGATCGCCGAGGCCGGCATGCCGGACGCCGTCCGTGAGCAGGCCGAGCGCGAGGCCGGCCGGCTCGAGCGCATGGGCGACCAGAGCGGCGAGTCGCAGATGATCCGCAGCTACCTCGACTGGCTGCTCGCCGTGCCGTGGGGCAAGCGCTCCGAGGAACGGCTCGATCCTGCCCACGCGCGCGAGGTGCTCGACGCCGACCACGCCGGTCTCGAGGATGTCAAGGACCGGATCGTCGAGTACCTGGCCGTCCGCAAGCTCCGTGAGGAACGTGGCATCGAGGAGGACAAGCGCTCCGGCGCGATCCTCACGCTGATCGGCCCTCCCGGCACCGGCAAGACGTCGGTCGGCGAGTCGATCGCACGCGCTCTGAATCGCGAGTTCGTGCGGATGTCGCTCGGCGGCGTTCGTGACGAGGCGGAGATCCGCGGCCACCGGCGCACGTACATCGGCGCCCTGCCTGGCCGCCTGGTCCGCGCGCTCCGGGACGCCGGGACGATGAACCCGGTAATCCTCCTCGACGAGGTGGACAAGGTCGGCGCGGACTGGCGCGGCGACCCGTCTGCAGCGCTGCTCGAGGTCCTCGACCCGGCGCAGAACCACTCGTTCCGCGACCACTATCTCGACGTCGAGCTCGACCTTTCACAGGTCGTCTTCATCGCCACGGCCAACATCGCCGACACGATCCCGGGACCGCTGCTCGACCGCATGGAGGTCATTCGCTTCGACGGCTACACCGTCGACGAGAAGGTCGCCATCGCGCAGGGGTACCTGTGGAAGCGGCAACGCGAGCGCAACGGGCTCCTCGAGGAGGAGGTCGACATCAGCGGCGAGTTGCTGGCGACGATCGTCAGCGAGTACACGCGTGAGGCCGGGGTGCGGCAGCTCGAGCGCGAGCTCGGAAAGCTGCTGCGCAAGACGGCGACGCGCATCGTCGCCGCGGACGTCGAGACACCGGTGCACGTCAGCCTCGAGCTCGTCCGTGACGCGCTCGGACGGCAGCGCTTCTACCAGGAGTCGGCCGATCGTACGGCCGTACCGGGAGTGGCTACCGGGCTCGCCGTCACCGGCACCGGCGGCGACGTGCTCTTCGTCGAGGCCACCTCGATGAAGGGGTCCGACGGCCTCGTGCTCACGGGACAGCTCGGCGACGTGATGAAGGAGTCGGCGCGGATCGCACTGACCTACGTCCGCTCCCACGCCGAGGAGCTCGGCCTCGACGAGGACTCGTTCGAGGACCGCTCGTTCCACGTGCACGTGCCGGCCGGCGCGATCCCGAAGGACGGGCCGAGCGCCGGCATCACGATGACCACCGCGATCGCATCGCTCCTCTCGGGCCGTGCGGTCAAGCACACGGTCGGGATGACCGGCGAGGTGACGCTGCAGGGTCGCGTGCTCCCGATCGGCGGCCTGAAGCAAAAGGCACTCGCGGCCCATGCCGCGGGCCTCACCGACGTGATCATCCCCGAGCGGAACCGCGCCGATCTCGACGACGTCCCGGAGGACGTGAAGGCCGAGCTCCGGTTCCATCCGGTGATGACGCTCGACGAGGTGCTCGCACTCGCACTCGAGCCGGCACCTGCGCCGTCCGCACGTGCGCTGCCGTAGCTGCAAGCCGATCCCCGAGGAGGTCCGCCGTGCGGCGGACCTCCTCGAGCGGCGTTTCGCCGTATCGATCCTCTGGGCCTCGTCGGAGGGCGCGACTCGCTTCGGCGAGTTTGCGCAGGCGATCGGGCAGATCCCGCCCGCGACACTGGCCGCGCGGTTGAGCGAGCTCGAGGAGGCCGGAGTGCTCACGCGCGTCACGGTCGAGGGCCGCCCGCCCCGCACCGAGTATCGGCTCACCGAGCGCGGAGTACGGCTCCGCGCCCTCGTGACCGCGTTGCACCGGTTCGCCGAGGCCTGAGCGAACTGCTGCGCCCTCGAGGGCGTAATCTCGGCGGAACGTGACGGCCGCGGCATCACACGCCAGCCCGGTCGATCGACTCTCGCGGTGGGTCTTGGTCGTCGCCGTCGTCGTGCTCGCCGTGCTTGCGGCGACGAGCACGCGGTACGGGTTCCACCGCGACGAGCTGTACTTCATCGTCGCCGGATCGCATCCGGCGTTCGGGTACCCGGACCAGCCACCTCTCGTGCCGCTCCTTGCCTGGGCGATGCACGCGCTCTCGCCGGGATCGCCGTTCCTCCTCCGCATTCCCTCGGCGCTCGCCTCGGCCGCGACGACGATCCTGGCCGCGCTGGTCGCGCGTGAACTCGGCGGCCGGCAGCGCGCGCAGGTGATTGCCGCGGCGTGCACGGCGTCCTCGGGGTTCGCGCTCGCCGTTGGGCACTTCGTCACGACGACGACCTTCGACCTCCTGAGCACCACCGCATTCCTGTGGCTCCTCATCCGCGCGGTCGTTCGACGGAGCGGCCCGTCGATGCTGGCCGCCGGTGTCGTCGTCGGCGTGGGCGCCGAGGCGAAGCCGCAGGTCGCGTTCGTCGCACTCGTCGCCGCGGCAACCCTGGTCGCACTCGGCCCCCGCAGCGTCCTGCGGTCGTGGTGGACGGCCGGGGGCATCGCCGCCGCCGCCGTGCTCGCGGCCCCTTATGTGATCTGGCAGCAGGCGCACGGGTGGCCTCAGCTCACCGTCGCCCGCAACATCGCCGGCTCCGCCGAGGGCGGGCGAGTCGGGTTCATCCCGTTTCAGCTCGTGATGGTCAGTCCGGTACTCGTGCCGATATGGATCGCCGGACTGGCGGCTCCTTTTCGACGGCAGGCGCTCCGCGGGGTCCGTTTCGTCCCGGCGACGTACGCCGTGCTGGGCGTCGCCTACCTCATCGGCAACGGCAAGGCCTACTACCTCGCCAGCCTCTATCCGGTGCTGCTCGGAGTCGGCGCGCTGCCGACGGCGGACTGGACGGTGCGGGCCAGGGGAAGGGTGTCGCTGCTCGCGGCGGCGATCGCCCTGAGCGCGGCCGTCAGCGCGCTGATCGCCCTCCCGCTCCTACCGGAGCGCTCCTTGCAGGGCAGCATCGCGTTCGCAGTCAACCCCGACCTCGGCGAGACGGTCGGCTGGCCGCGGTTCATCGACACCGTGTCCCGCGCCTGGAAGGCGATCCCCGTCTCCGAACGGCGGCGGACGGCCATCTTCACCGGGAACTACGGCGAGGCCGGGGCGATCGACGTGCTCGGCCGGTCGCACGGTCTGCCCCGCGCCTACAGCGGCCACAACGGGTTCAGCGAGTGGGGACAGCCGCGTCCACGAGCCGATCACGCGCTCGTGATCGGGTTCGACGGCCCTGCCGATGCGGCGCCAGAGTTCTCCGGGTGCCACACGCTGGCCACGGTGAACGACGGCGTCGGCTTGGACAACGACGAGCAGGGCCTTCCCGTGCTGTTCTGCCGGCCTGCGGCCCCTTGGTCGACGCTCTGGCCGCGCCTCACCCACTTCAACTGAGAGCGCGAAGGAACCGCGAGCGGCGAAAAAGGCGTATTCTCTGGGAGTCGGGGGCGACGGCAGGCTTCGCCGCTTTCGAGTAGTCGCTCGGTGGGGCCCCCAACCCCCCAGTGGTCGTTTGCCGGGACCCCACCGGGCATGAAGGTAAGACGCCGACAGCCGTCCGGGGTTAGAAGCTCTCAGCCGTTCAGGCGCTTGAACAGCCGGTCGACCAGATCGGGCATCGTTTCGAGCCGCTCGGTGATCACCCGCACCCGGTACTCACGGAAGTACTCCGGCTCCACGTCCAGCGCTTCGGCCAGCGTCCGCACCACGTCGTTCGAGGGCACCGGGCGGTTTCCGTGCACGAGGTGGTTGAGGTAGCCGGCCGACAATCCGGTCTTCGCGGCCAGGGCGCGGTACGTGACGCCCGACTCGTTCATCAGACGCTCGACCGCAGGGCCGAACGGCTCGGTCGCGTATCGCCTTCGCCTCGCCATGCTCGCTAGACCTCCTTCCCGACATCGGAGACGGCCACGCGCCGCTCGTCGCCTGTGGCGCGCTGCCGCACGTCGACTGCTCCGTCCTCGAGGCTCTTGCGGCCGGCCGTGACGCGAACCGGGATCCCGATCAGATCCGCGTCGGCGAACTTCTCACCGGGCCGCTGGTCGCGGTCGTCCATGAGGACATCGTGCCCGGCATCGGACAACTGCTGCGCCGCCTGCTCGCCGATCTCCTCGGCGCCCGTCAGAACGACAACATGGACGTCGTAGGGCGCGATCGCGCTCGGCCAGATGATCCCGTTCTCGTCGTTGAACTGCTCGACGACGGCGGCCATCACGCGGGCCGGGCCGATGCCGTAGCTGCCCATGATGAGCGGCTGCTCACGGCCGTCCTCGTCGAGGAAGGTCGCGTCGAGCGGCTTCGAGAACCGCGTCTCGAGCTTGAAGATGTGGCCGACCTCGATCGCAGTCTCGAAGCGAAGCCTCCCGCCGCAGTGCGGGCAGGTGTCGCCCTCGATCGACTGCCGCAGGTCGGCGAAGCGCGGCTGGTAGTCGCGGCCCGCCTCGACACCGCGAAGGTGCCAGCCGTCCCGGTTCGCTCCGGAGACGAACTGGCCGTGGCGCAACGCGTCGTCGGCGATCACCTCGCCGCGGAACCCGACCGGCCCGAGCGATCCCCCGGACGCGCCGAATGCCGCCCGGATCTCGTCGTCCGTCGACGGGCGGGCAGGGCGTCCGAGCGCCGCGTCGAGCTTCGCAGGCTCGACCTTGTCGTCGCCGCGCACGAGCGCCAGCACGACCGTCCCGTCGTCGGTCGTCACCGGCATCGCCTTCGACGTCGCGGCAACGTCGATCGCGAGGAAGTCGGCGAGCGCCTCGCACGTCTTCACGCTCGGCGTCTCGACCTCCTCGGTCGCCAGCAGCGTCTCCGGGAACACGGGCGCGCGAGGGATCCCGCGCGCCACCTCGAGGTCGGCGGCGAAGTCGCCGTTCTCGCACGTGACGAGCGTGTTCTCGCCGGCACCCGCGGGGGCGAGGAAGTCGACCGAGCCGCTGCCGCCCATCATCCCCGACTCCGCCTCGACGTCGTACACCTTCAGCCCGACGCGCTCGAAGATCCGCTCGTACGCTCCCCGCTGCATCCCGAAGCTCCTGTCGAGTCCTGCCTCGTCGCGGTCGAACGAGTAGGCGTCCTTCATGATGAACTCGCGCAGCCTGATCAGGCCGGCGCGCGGCCGCGGCTCGTCGCGCTCCTTGATCGAGAAGTGGTAGAGCATCTGCGGCAGCTGGCGATAGCTCTGCAGTTCTCGTGCGTGGAAGGTCACGGTCTCCTCGTGCGTCATCGGGAGGATGTAGTCGGCTCCCTTCCGATCCTTCAGACGGAAGATCTCCTGGATGTAGTCGCGACCGCTCTGCTGCCAGAGCTCGAACGGCGTCAGCACCGGCATCAGCATCTCCTGGCCGCCGATGGCGTCCATCTCCTCGCGGATGATCTGCTCGATCTTGCGATGGACGCGCCAGCCGAGCGGCAGGAACGTCCACACCCCGCCCGTCACCTGTCGAACGAACCCGCCGCGCACGAGGAGCTTGTGGTTGACGGCCTCGGCATCGCCGGGGGCTTCGCGCAGCGTGGGCAGGAAGAGCTGGGAGGCGCGGGCGATCATCGTTGCCTTTCCAGGCTACCGCCCGAGCGGGCTGCCCGGATTCCTCAGCGTCAGAGCGGGATCGCGGAGGCTTCGGCCATCGCCAGCGCCGCCGGCTTGGCCATCTTGAGGCGCTTCGGGCGGTGCATGCCGTCCGCGATCCACCGATCGATCTCGTTGAAGAGCTCCTCCACCAGGACGTCGCCGGGCACCTTGCGGAGCACGCGCCCGTGGCCGTAGATGAAGCCGACGTCGCGCCCGCCTGCGATCCCGAAGTCGGCGTCGCCCGCCTCCCCCGGCCCGTTGACGGCGCAGCCGAGCACCGCCACCTCGAACGCCTCCGGATAGCTCCGAAGCCGCTCCTCGACGCGCTCGGCCAGCTGCTGCACGCCGACGTTGTCCCGCCCGCAGCTCGGGCACGCGATCATGATCGGCCCGCGCTCGCGCAGCCCGAGCGCCTTCAGGATCTCGTAGGCTGCTTTCACTTCCTCGACCGGGTCGGCGGTCAGCGACACCCGGATCGTGTCGCCGATCCCGTCGACGAGGAGGGCTCCCATCCCGACGGCGCTCTTGATCGCGCCCGAATACGGCGTCCCCGCCTCCGTGACGCCGAGATGAAGCGGATAGGGAACCTTCGAGGCGAGCAGCCGGTACGCGCGGATCATCGTCGGCACGTGACTCGATTTCACCGAGATCTTGAAGTCGCGGTAGTCGAGTTGCTCGAGCAGCCTCACTTCCTCGAGCGCGGCCTCGACGAGCGCCTCGGCCTGATCCTGCTGTGCGAGCTCGGTCAGATGCTTGGGGAGCGAGCCCGAGTTGGCCCCGATGCGCATGGGCATGCCCACGCGTTTGGCCGCCATCACCACCTCGGCGACTTTGTCCGGGCCCCCGATGTTGCCGGGATTGATGCGAACCGCAGCCACACCGGCATCGATCGCACGCAGCGCGAGCGAAGCGTTGAAGTGGATGTCTGCGATCACCGGCAGCGGCGAGAAGCGGACGATCCTCGGCAGCGCGTCGGCGTCCTCGGTCTTCGGGACGGCGACGCGGACGATCTCGCAGCCGGCGCTCGCGAGCGCCGCGATCTGCGCCGTCGTCGCCTCGACATCGTGCGTCTTCGTGAGGGTCATCGACTGCACGACGACCGGGGCGCCACCTCCGATCTGGACGCCGCCGACGCTGACGGAGCGTTCGCTCGCCACGGCGCTAGCGTACCGGGGGGCTCATCCTCCGCCGCCGAAGAGGTCGTTCCGGAGGCCGAAGTACATCAGCACCGCGAAGAGCGCGAGCCCGACGACCGTGTAGCGCATGTAGACGGACTGCTTGAAGGTGTGACCGCGCACCTTCTCGACCAGGGCGATCACGATGTGGCCGCCGTCGAGCGGCAGCACCGGCAGCAGGTTGAGCAAGCCGAGCGCCAGACTGACGAAGCCGAGGACGAGCAGGAAGTCGCGCAGCCCCTCGCGCCAGGCGGCGGCCGAGACTCGCACGATCCCCACCGAGCTCGAGACCTGGTTCGTGTCCTGCCCTCTGAAGAGATGACTGATGCCGGTGACGGTGTTCGAGGTCACACTCCAGGTCAGCGACAGTGCGTCGCCGGCAGCCGCCGGCACCGACTCGCCCGCGCCGGTTCGCGACTCGAATTCGACGCCGATTCGATACACGCCGTCGCTGAGCTTCGCGCGCAACGGGATCGCAACGCGGCGACCGTGGCGATTCACGAGGAGCGTGAACCGGCGACCGTCGGTCGCGCGAATCCGTGCCGGGATCTGAGTGAGCGGGACCTGCGCGCCTGCGACGGCGACGACCAGATCGCCCTTGTGCACGCCTGCCGCCGCGGCCGGCGTGTTCGGAAGAACACGGCCGATGATCTTCGTGTCGCGCGTCGTCGCGACCACGAACAGGCACGTGAACAGGACGATTGCGAAGACGAGGTTCACGGCCGGCCCGGCTCCGATTGCGACCAGGCGGCGCCACGTCGCCTGGCGCCAATATGCGTCGGGCGCGAGTTGGCCTTCCAGCTCCTGCCACGCCGACGTCGAGCCGAGTGCGGGTCGCAGCTCTTCGAGCGCGGCCCGCCCGGCGCTGTCGTCTCCGTTCTCGATCGCGACGTCGAGCCGCGCCAGCTCGGCTTGGTGCTCGACTCGATCCTGCTCCGAGAGCAGCGCCGTCAGCCCGCCGGGCGACGGGCGGCTCATCCCGGGGATCTTCACGTAGCCGCCGAGCGGGATCGATCCGATGCCGTACTCGACGCCACCCCGTTTCGTGCGGGCGATCGGTGGTCCGAAGCCGATATAGAACTTGCGGGGCGTCATCCCGACGGCGCGCGCGGCGAAGAAGTGCCCCGCCTCGTGGATCAGCACCAGCAGCGCGAGCCCGACGATCGCAATGAAGATGCTCATCCGACCGTCACCAGGTCGCGTGCGCGGGCGTCGGCCTCGCAGAGCTCGTCCAGGTCGCGGGCGTGCGCGCCGTCGACGCGCTCGAGCACGTCTTCGACGCGCGAGGCGATCTCGAGGAAGCCGATGCGTCCCTCCAGGAACGCCGCGACGGCGACCTCGTTCGCGGCGTTGAAGGCGCAGGGATAGGTCCCCCCTCGCTCGCCCGCCTCCCGCGCGAGCGCGAGCAGCGAAAAGGTCTCGAGGTCGGGCTCGAAGAACTCGAGCGGCGCGGCCGCGACGAGATCGAGCGCCGGGATGGTCGTCGGCCCGCGGTCCGGGTAGGTGAGTGCGTACGAGATCGGCACTCGCATGTCCGGGTAGCCGAGATGGGCGAGCGCTGCGCCGTCCCTGAATCGAACGAGCCCGTGGACGATCGATGTCGGATGGATCACGACTTCGATTTGCTCGTACGGGAGGCCGAAGAGGAAGTGCGCCTCGATCACCTCGAGGCCCTTGTTGGCGAGGGTTGCGGAGTCGATCGTGATCTTGGCGCCCATCGACCACGTCGGGTGCGCGAGTGCCTCGTCGGCGGTCGCGTCGGCCAGCTGGTCGCGCGTCCAGCCGCGAAACGGACCGCCGCTCGCGGTCAGAACGACGCTGTCGGGCTCCCCTGCGAGCGCGCACTGGAACAGGGCGGAGTGCTCGCTGTCAACCGGAAGCAGGGCGCCGCCGCCGCGGGCTCGAGCGGCGAGGGCGAGCTCGCCGGCCGCGACCAGGCTCTCCTTGTTCGCAAGCGCCAGCGTGACGCCGTTTTCGAGCGCCCACATCGTCGCCGGCAGGCCGGCGAAGCCGAGCGTCGCGTTGAGGACGACGTCGGGCTCGGCGCGCTCGAGCAGCTCGGTGGCGTCACCCCCGACCTGGGTGAGCGGCGCGAGGCCGTCGATCGGCGTCGCGCCGCTGCTCGCCGCGACGAGCACGAGCTCAGGATCGGCGGCGATCACCTCGAGCGCCTGGCGGCCGATCGAGCCGGTCGCTCCGAGCAGGGCGATCCGCTTCACGGGTGAAGTGTGCCCGCCGGGGCTCCGGGTACGCGACCGGCGGCAGCCGCCGTCACAGAACCGTCACACGGAGGGCCAAATTCCCTGCTCACCGCCGAATGCCGGAGGTAGGTACCACCGTTACGGAAGTGTGTTACGTGAACGCGAGGATCGCGAAGTACGCGGCCGGGGCCGCGAACAGGAACGCGTCGAGCCGGTCGAGCATCCCCCCGTGGCCGCCGAGGAGCCGCCCCGAGTCCTTGACGCCCGCGTCGCGCTTCATCAGCGACTCGAAGAGATCGCCGAGCGGCGCTGCGATCGCGAGCACCACGCCCAGCTCGATCGAATGCCCGATCGAGAGGTAGTGCTGCTTGTACAGGGCGACGAACGTGACGAAGATCGTCGCCGCGGTTCCGAAGACGAAACCCTCCCACGTCTTTCCCGGCGACGTCGAGGGCGCCATCTTGTGGCGTCCGAGCAGGCGACCGCCCAGGTACGCGAGCGTGTCCCCGGCCCACACGGCGAGCAGCACCGTGAACAGCAGCAGCCGCCCCTTGTCCGGCACGGCGCGCAGCAGGATCAGGAACGCCAGCCCGAGGCCGATCCACACCGCGCCGAGGACCGTCGTACTGACCGCGGTTGTCGGAGCCTGCCGCGTGCGCGACACGATCTTCAGCGCGAACGCGAGCGGAAGCGTGGCCAGGACGCCGCCGATCATCCATTCGAATCCTCCGAGTTGCGCGCCGAGAAGCGTCAGGGCGACGCCGATGTAGCCGGCAAGCGAAAGAGGGGCGTGCGCACGCGCAAGGAGCCAGAACTCGTGCAGTGCGAGCAGTGCCCCGACCGCGAGAAGCGCGAACATCCACCAGCCCCCGAGGTATGCGACGCCGAGCACCACCGGTAGCAGCACCGCTGCGACGATGATGCGCGAGAGGAACGGGCTCAACGGCCGCCGAAGCGTCGGCGGCGGGATGCGTACTCCGCGAGCGCGCGCCGCAGGTCACGCTCGTCGAAGTCGGGCCAGTACGTGTCGACGAACACCAACTCGGTGTAGGCGATCTGCCACAACAGGAAGTTCGAGATGCGCAGCTCCCCGCTCGTCCTGATCAGGAGGTCGGGGTCGGGAAGGTCGGGTGCGTACAGGTTCGCAGCGAAGACGTTCTCGTCGATGTCCTCGGGATCGACGCCGCTCTCGACCAGCCGTCGCGCCGCCTGCACGAGCTCTGCCCGGCCGCCATAGTCGAACGCGACCCACAGGTTGATGCGCGTGTTCAGCTCCGTTCGATCTTCCATCGCCGCCATACGCGCACGGAGCGACTCCGGCGCACGATCGCGGCGCCCGATGAAGCGGACGCGCACGCCCTGCTCGGCGAGGTCGGGGAGCTCGCGCTCGATCGTCTCCGCGAAGATGTCCATCAGCGCCTCCACCTCCTCCTCGGAGCGCGACCAGTTCTCCGTGGAGAAGGCGAACACGGCAAGGTCATGGATGCCGACGTCGATCGACGCCTCGACGGTGCGCCGCACGGTGCGCGCTCCGGCACGGTGGCCGGCGGCGACCGGCAGGCCGCGCCGGCGCGCCCATCGGCCGTTCCCGTCGAGGATGATCGCCACCGACTGCGCCACCTCCGGCAGTGCCGGCTCCGGGGCCGAGCGGATCCGGCTCAGCGTGCGAATGCGGGAGATCAGGTTCACGGAGGTGCCTAGATGGCCGATGCCGCATGCTCGCGTGTCCGGCTGCGCGGCCTGGCCGCACTGGGCCGCTCCCGGCCTGACCGCGCCGCCAGAGCCGCCCCAGTCAAGCCGTCCGCTTCACGACGTCGCACCGGCACCGATGGCGCTGCCATCGCCGCCGGCACGCCGCCGCGTCCCAGCACACCCAGTCCACGCCCCGGAACAGACGACCCCGCGGCATCAACCATCTAGACCTCCATGATCTCGGCTTCCTTGCGCTTCAGCAGGTCGTCGATGCGCGTCACGTGGTCGTCAGTGACCTTCTGGACGCGCTGTTCGGCGGCCCGCTCGTCGTCGTCGCCCACCTCGCCGTTCCGAACCAGCTCCTCGAGGTGCTTGATCGCGTCGCGGCGGACGTTCCGTACGGCGACGCGCCCCTCTTCCGCCATGTGGCGGACGAGCTTGACGAGCTCTTTGCGGCGCTCCTCGGTGAGCTGCGGGATCGGGAGCCGGATCACCTTGCCGTCGTTCGACGGCGTCAACCCGAGATCGGACTCCTGGATCGTCTTCTCGATCTGCTTGACCGACGACGGGTCGAACGGCTGGATCGTGAGCATCCGTGGTTCGGGGGCGTTGATGGTCGCGAGGTTCTTGAGCGGAGTCGGCGTCCCGTAGTAGTCGATCGTGATCCGGTCGAGCAACGCCGGCGCCGCTCGGCCCGTGCGCACGGAGTTGAAATGCTCGTGCGTCGCCTCGACCGATTTGTCCATCCGCTCATCCGCATTCGAAACGAAATCCTCGATCACCGTTCTCGTTCTCCTTCGGGAGGTGTGGCCACGACCGTGCCGATCGGCTCGCCTCGGCTGACGCGCGAGATGTTTCCGGGCGCGAGCTCGAAGACGTGGATCGGCAGGTGATTGTCCATACAAAGCGAGAGCGCAGTGGTGTCCATCACCTTCAAGCCGCGCTCGATCGCCTGGAGGTGCGTGATCGTCGGGATCAGCTTCGCGTCGGGCGAGGTGCGCGGGTCGCCGTCGAGCACCCCGGCGACGCCGTGCTTGGCCATCAGGATCGCCTCGGCGCCGATCTCGAGCGCACGCAGCGCAGCCGCCGTGTCGGTGGTGAAGAACGGGTTGCCCGTGCCTGCCGCGAAGATCACGAGCCTGCCCTTCTCGAGGTGGCGCACTGCACGCCGGCGGATGTAGGGCTCCGCGACCTCCTGGACGGTGATCGCCGAGAGCACCCGTGTGTTGGCGCCGTGGCGCTCGAGCGCCTCTTGCACCGCGAGCGAGTTGAGCACCGTGGCGAGCATCCCCATGTAGTCGCCGGTCGCGCGATCCATGCCCTCGGCCGCAGCGGCCATGCCGCGGTAGATGTTCCCGCCGCCGATCACCAGTGCAACCTCGAGGCCGGTCTCGCGCACGTCGACGAGCTCGCGCGCCAGATCGTCGACCGTATGCGCATCGAGGCCGTATTCGGACGGTCCCATCAGCGCCTCGCCGGAGAGCTTCAACAGGATCCGCTTGAAGACGCGCGGGTGCTTCAGTTGCGGCAGCGACGCAGCCACTACGAGACGGCGTACCAGGCGTAGTCCCGGAGCTCGATCCCCCGCTCCTGCAGGAACCGGCCGACCGTGGCCGTCGACTCGTCGGCCCGGTACCACGTCTGCTCGCTGAGCACCGACTCGCCGTAGAACCGCTTGTTGAGCATTCCTTCGACGATCTTCTCGCGTACGTCTTCCGGCTTGCTCTGTACCTCGTCGGAGCCGAAGAGGATCTGGCGCTCCGCGTCGACGAGCTCATGCGGCACCTCGTCCCGGCTCTCGTAGGTCGGCCGGGCGAACGTCAGGTGCAGCGCGAGGCTGCGCGCCGTCTGCGGGTCACCTCCGCTCGTCGACACGAGCGCTCCGACCTTGTTCGCCGGAGCGTGAACGTAGTACGAGAGGATGCTGCCGTCGCGCGCCTCGATGCGCTTCGCGCCGACCACCTGGATGTTCTCGCCGAGCTTCGCCGCCAGCTCGACGCGCTCGCTCTCGAGGTCCTCGACGGCTGCTTCTCCTCGCTCGTGCACCTGTTGCAGGACCTTCTCCGCGAACGCGAGGAAGTCGTCGTTCGAGGAGACCGGCTCCGTCTCGCAGCCCACGGCGACGATCGCACCCGTGGTGCCCTGCACCAGCACGCCGACCTTGCCTTCGCTCGTCTCGCGGTCGGCGCGCTTCGCGGCCGATGCCATCCCCCGCTCGCGGAGGAGCTTGACGGCAGCGTCGAAGTCGCCCTCGGTCTCCTGCAGCGCGCGCTTGCAATCCATCATCCCGGCGCTCGTCGCGTCGCGGAGCTCCTTCACCATCGTCGCGGTGATCTCGGTCACGCCCCGCTCCCCTCGGGGGCTGCCTCGTCGGCAGGCGGTCTCGGCCGCCTCCGGCTCGTCGCCCGCCGGCGCCTCCTCGGCGGGCTGCGTCGACCCGTTGCGCGGCGCGCGCATCTCGGCCGCGGACACCTTCTGACGTCCGGACTCGATCCCGTCCGCGATCGCCCTCACGATGAGGCCGCACGAGCGGATCGCGTCGTCGTTCCCAGGAATCACGTAGTCGGCCTCGTCGGGATCGCAGTTGGTGTCGACCAGCGCGATCACCGGGAGCCCGAGGCGCTTCGCCTCGCGTACCGCAAGCTGCTCTTTCCGGAGGTCGACGATGAAGATCGCATCGGGCTGACGGCGCATGTCGGCCACGCCGCCGAGGTTCGCCTCGAGCTTCTCGAGCTCGGCCTCCATCGAGATCCGCTCCTTGGCGGGCAGCAGCTCGAGCTGCGACTCCTGCTTCAGGCTGCGTAGCTCGTGCAGTCGCTGGATGCGATCCGAGATCGTGCGCCAGTTCGTCAGCAGCCCGCCGAGCCAGCGGTGGTTGACGTACGGCATGTTGACGCGACTCGCCTCGCCCGACACGGCATCCTGAGCCTGCTTCTTCGTGCCGACGAAGAGGATCGAACCGCCGCGCTCTCCGATCGCGCGCGCGAAGTTGTACGCCTCGTCCAGCAGCTCCTGCGTCTGGGTGAGGTCGATGATGTAGATCCCGCCGCGCTCGGTGAAGATGAATCGCTTCATCTTCGGGTTCCAGCGGCGAGTCTGGTGGCCGAAATGCACTCCGGCCTCCAGCAGCTCTTTCATGGAGACGACGGGCATGGAAGCCCCTTTCTACGGTTTTGGTGACGGTTGGCCGGCGGGCCGCGGCGGAAAGCAGGCGTGCACGCGCCTGCCACCGTCCGCCTCGGTGGTTCCACCGGGTCGGAGGGACGATCGAACGCGGGAATGGTAGCTACTCGAGCGCGGCCAGAAAGGCTGTGAGGTCGGCCGGAAGGGGCGAGGCGGTCTCGACACGCTGCCCGTCGAAGGGATGCGGAAAGGCCAGCTCGGCGGAGTGCAGGAACTGGCGGTCGAGGCCCGGCGCACGGACGCCGTAGACCGCGTCGCCGGCGACCGGAAGGTCGACCGCCGCGAGGTGGACGCGGATCTGGTGCATCCGACCGGTCTCGAGCCGGACCCGGAGCAGTGCGTGCCCGGGCCACAATCGCTCGACCTCGAAGTGCGTGACGGCGTCGCGCGGCGTTTCGGAGTCCAGCGAGACCCGCGTCGGGTCGTGCCGGTCGCGGCCGATTGGCGCCTCGATCCGTCCGCGATGCGACCGAGGCCGGCCGGCGACGAGCGCGAGATAGGTGCGCTCGAGCGCGCGTTCGCGGACGAGCTCGCTCAGGCGCCGGTGTGACTCTTCGGAGCGAGCGAGCACGAGCAGCCCCGACGTGTCACGGTCGAGCCGATGCACGACGCCGGGCCGCTCGGGGTCGCCCCCGGCGATCCGCCCGCGAAGCGAGTCGACGAGCGTGTCGGTCGCGTGTCCGGCTCCCGGGTGGACGACGAGCCCCGCGGGCTTGTCGACGACGAGCAGGTGCTCGTCCTCCCAGGCGATGCGTGGAGCCGGCCGGTGGCGGCCCTGGAACCGGCGGTTCGAGCTCGGGGACGTCGATCGTCTCGCCTCCGGTGAGCCGGTAGCTCTTCGCCCGCCGGTCGCCGTCGACGAGCGCGCCCGACTCGACCGCCCGCTCGGCAGCGCCACGCGAGCCGAGATGACCCGCCAGGAACTGGTCGAGACGCTGCCCGGCCGCGACCGGCGGCACCGCCAGCTTCATCGCGCCGCGACGTCGAGCGTGCGGCGCGGGGGCCGGGACGAGCGGTCGGCGACGACGAGCGCGGCCAGCAGGATGGCGACCCCGACGACGATGAACGTGTCGGCAAGGTTGAACGCGGGCCAGTGCGACAAATCGATGAAGTCGGTGACGTGACCGAGACGCACCCGATCGGCGAGGTTCGAGATGCTTCCGCCCGCGAGCAGGCCGAGCGCCGCCGGCAGCACCGGGTGGCGTGCACCCGAGCGCGCGAAGAAGGTGAGCATCCAGACCACGGCGATCGCCGTCACGATCGTGACGATCGAAGTGGCGCCGGCGAAGAACCCGAAGGCGATGCCGGTGTTCTGGACGTGGTGGATCGAAAGCGGCCCGATCACGTGAACCGACTGGTCGATCGCAAGCGTCGACGTCACGACGTGCTTCGTCACCTGATCGGCGACGATCGCCGCCGCTGCGACCGCGATGAGCCCCGCCCACTGCCACGGCCCTGCCGCGAGCGAACGCTCGGCGACCGAGAGCGGCGCGAGGCCGTCCGTCGTCGATCCGACGCGGACGTCGGTCGTCGGCGGCGGTGGTGCGTGCCGCTCGCTCAACGTTTCGCGTCGTCGATGCACCGCGTCGTCCACGGAATGGCCCGCAGCCGGTCGGGTGCGATCTGGTTGCCACAGGACTCGCAGACCCCGTACGTGCCGTCCTCGATCCGCTGCAGGGCAGCGTCGATCTGCACGACGGTCTGCTGGACGCCTCTTCGAGACCCTGGTCGAGCTCCCGGTCGTACGTGACGGTCGCCATGTCGGCGAGGTGGTTGTCGCCGGTCCCACCGCCGGAGATCTCGCCGAGCTCGTCCTCCATCGACGTCGGGCTGTCCCGGTGCAGGTAGCGCGCCGCGTTCGCAAGGCGCTCGCGCTCCTCGAGCAGGAGCCGGCCGAGCTCCGCCGTGTCGATCGAGGTCACCGGGCCTCCACGCCTCCGACAGCGCGAGCGAGTGCCTCTTCGGCTTGAACCGAATCGATGCCGGTCACCGCCACGATCTTGTCACGCGAGGTGCGACCCGAGACGACGGCGACATCGGCAGCGGAGACGAGCAGGGTGCGCGCCAGCAGGCCGATCAGCTCGTCGTTTGCCTTGCCGCGCTCGGGCGCGGCAGCGACCCGCACCTTCCAGCCGTCTCCATGCCGTCCGACGACACCGCTTCGGGCGGCGCCCGGAGCGACCCGGAGCCGGATCCGCGTCGGCGCGCTCATGTACACCAGCCTAGATGGTCGATGCCGCGGTCGCTTCTAGTCGGAGGTCCAGGGCCGTCCTCTTCCTGGCTGACCGGTGGGAGGGCAACGCGGTCCTCTGCCCCGGTCTCGTCGGTCGGCTCCGGGTCGATCGGCTGCTCGATCGACGGCCGATCGGCTCCTCGTGCGGCGCCGGCTCCTCCTCGCGGGCCGCGGCAGCCGCGCCCGGAGACAGGATCGCCTCGAATTCGCTCGTGTCCTCGTGCACCGGCCACGGCTTCTCGGGGTCCTCCGGCGGAGCACCCTCGTCGAGCGGCTCGGCCTTCGATTCCTCGACCATGCCGAGCGCCGCGCGCAGCAGCGCCTCGACGCGCCGCGCCTCGCCGAACAGCCGCTCGCGCTCGCTCTGCGCGGTGCGCAGTGATCGAGCGGGCCTCGCCGTGCGCCTCGGCGACGATCAGCTCCGCCTCGCGCTCGCGCGGCATCCTTCGCTTCGCGGCCGCCTTCTCGGCGGCGACCAGCGTGGACGCCAGCAGCTGCTCGCGGTCCTTGAACTCCCCGAGTCGCTTCTCGACGTCCTCGACCCGGTCGGTCAGCTCGCCCCGCTCGCGCCAGACGTCCTCGAAGCTGTCGGCGACGTCCTCGAGCAGGCTGCTCGACGTCGCGCGCTTGTAGCCGAACAGCGACCGCCCGAGTCGTACGTGTCTGAGCTCAACCGGCGTGTACGGCATCGTGCTCTCCTTCCTATGAACCTGTTCGAGATCGCGACCAGGATCCGGGCCACGAGGCCCAGCGCCAGGATCGCGACGATCGGCGAGAAGTCGATGGCGCCGAACGAGAGCGGCAGCAGCCGCCGCCAGAAGCGCAGATACGGCTCGCAGACGTCGTGAGAGAAACCGCTGGACTCGGCCGGAGCGAATACGGCAGCTGGACCCACGACGTCAGGATGTAGAGGAAAGCGCGAGCGAGTAGACGGTCGCGAAGATGTCGACGAACGTGCTGCGACCGCGCTGACCGCGTCGAAGCACCATAGCCGCCCCTTCGCGCCTGGTCGCGAGCCTTTCCTACCTCGCCATCAGGCCTGGTTGAAGAAGCCGCCGCGCTCGAGCAGCTGCGCCCGCTGCTCGGCGGAGACCTCGACGTTTCGCGGCGTGAGCAGGAACACCTTGTCGGCGACTCGCTGCATGCCGCCGTTCAGGGCGTAGGTCAGGCCGCTCGTGAAGTCGATCAGCCGCTTCGACAGCTCCGCGTCGGCGCTCTGGAGGTTGAGGATCACCGGGATCCCCTGCTTGAACTTGTCGGCGATCTGCTGGGCGTCGTTGAAGCTGCGCGGCAGGACGAGGTGAACGCGCACGCCCGCGGGTTCGGCACGGCCTCGATCTGCGGCCGCGCCTCACGGCAGCCGCGCGGGGCGGACGGCGGCGAGCGCGCTCGTCTCCGAGTCGGACTCGGACTCCGTCCAGTCGTCGAAGTCGTGGCCGCGGCGGCGCGGCGTCAGCCGCCGGACGTTCGGACGCTCGCGATAGCTCTGCTCGAGGCTCTCCTCGGCGGCGTAGCCGTCCTCGTCGTCCCAGTCGTCGTCCTCCTCGGCGATGCCGAAGTAGACGAGCGTTCGATTCCAGAGGTCGCCGAGCGCCACGGCGGGCAGTTTAGACCCCTTGCGGACCGCCTCAGGCGGCGAACAGGACCGAGCCGACGCGGACGTACGTCGCGCCCTCCTCGGCGGCGACGCGATAGTCCTGCGTCGTGCCCATCGAGAGCTCCGCGAGCCCGTGTTCGGTCGGCCAGCTCGCGCAGCGCGCGGAACCACGGCCGCGAGCCCTCGGTGATCGCCGCCGCGGGCGGCATCGTCGAGAGCCCGATCACGCCGTAGCCGAGATAGGCGCTGAGCTCGGCGGGGCGGACGCCGGACTTCGACGCCTCGCCCGCGAGGTTCACCTGCACCAGCGCCGGGATCTCGAGCCGCTCGCGGCCGAATGCGAGTCGAGCGAGTGCACGAGCTCGCAGATGCGGTTGACGACCTTCACCTTGTTCGACTGCAGGTGCCCGATGAAGTGCCAGCGGAATGCGTCTCCGTACTCGGCGTGCTTCGCCTCGAGATCCTGGGCGCGGTTCTCGCCGACGACCTCACGCCGGCCTCGACGAGCACGCGCCATGTCGGCGAGCGAGACGTACTTCGTCGCCGCGACGACGGTCACGTCCGGCCCGACCGTCTTCCGAACGACGCGCGAGACGCGCGCGCACCTCGTCAGGCGACATACGCCGATCACTCCCTGCACTCCGCGCGGGCGCCCGTCGCGACGATGCGAGAAGAAGAGCTCGGGATGGCAGCACGTGCAGAGATCGACGCGCTCGACGCGTGCGACGCCCGCCGCGCGCAGCACGCGCTCGGCGGCGCTCCACAGGTCGAGCTTCCGTCCGTTGCGTGAGGTCGGCGTCGAACAGGCCGAGACACCTCATCGCCCACCTCGTAGCAGCACGGGCCCGACCGACGGGCCGATCGCGGCGGCGAGCTCGACGCCCTCCTCGCCGCAGCGCAACGCGGTCGCGCCGGCATCGATCACGCCTCGCGACAGCCCGCGCCAGCCGGCGTGCAGGACCGCCAGTCGCGCTCGTCCGGGCGCGGCGAGCGCGATCGGCACACAGTCGGCGGCGAGCGCGAGCATCGGCGTGCCCGGCTCGTCCGTCCAGAGACCGTCGCCGGCCGTCCCGTCGCTGCCCGGCAGCGCCCGTTGACCGTCGCCGATGGACCTGCCGGTTGACGCGAGCCGCGACGGGTCCGCATCGAGCGAGCGCGCACGCCCGCCGGCGGTTCTCGGCGACGCGCGCGCGTCGTCTCCGGTCGAGCGGCCGAGGTTGAGCGACGAGTACGGGCCCGTGCTCACCCCGCCGACGCGTGTCGTGAACCCGACCACGTAAGCCCGGCTCGCTCCAGCGGATCACGACGCGCGCAGCTCCTTCGCGCGTGCGAGCAGCGTCTCGCGCGTGTTGCAGCGACGGGTCACTCGACGACCTCGCCGAGGAGCGTCCGAAGCGCCTGACCGATCGCCGGGCCAGGCGCATACCCGAGCGCGATCAGGTCGTTGCCGTCGACCGCGAGGTCGCGCAGCCGGTGCGGGCTCGCGAGCTCGCCCTCGACCACCGCCGGAAGTCCGCGAGCTCGCTCAGCTCCGCCGACGGAGGGGCTCGCTCCGGCCCCCACTTCCCGCGCAGGTCGGCCTCCTTGTGGTCGAGCAGGTCGAAGGTCAGCTCGTCGCCGTAGCGTGCGAGCAGCCGTCGCGCGCGCGCCGCGTCGCCACGAGGCGTCGAGCATGTGGCCGCGCACGATCCGGACGACACGCCGTCGCAGCTCGGTCGGGTAGCGGAGTCGCGACAGCGCCACGGCGGCCAGCTCGGCGCCGACCTGCTCGTGGGAGCGCTCCGATTCCCGGGCCGTGCGTAGTAGTGCAGCCGGCCGTCGCGCCCGCGCCACGCCACCACCGGCTTGCCGAGATCGTGGAAGAGCGCGGCGAGCCGAACGCGAAGCGGCACGCCGGCGTCGGCGGCCGCCTGGACGACCGCGAATGTGTGCTCGTCGACCGTCAGGCCGTGGTAGGCGGCTCTCCTGGTCGAAGCCGATCGCCGGCTCGAACTCGGGCAGCAGCGCGACGAGCACGCCCGTGTCGCGCGCGAGCCGCAGCGCCTTCGCGGCCGCGCGCCGAGCAGGAGCTTCGACAGCTCGCCCATCCCGTCGGCCGCGAGACCGCCGCCGATCCGCTCGCCCGAGACGAGCCGCACGGCGTCTGCCTCCTCGCGCATCTGCCGCAGCGTCTCGACGTCGGGGTCGAGGTCGAGCTGCGAGACGAAGCGCAGGCCGCGCACGAGCCGCAGCGGGTCCTCGGCGAAGCTCGACGGCGACACCGTCCGCAGCACGCGCTGCTCGAGGTCGTCCCGTCCGCCGAACGGATCGACGAGCGCGCCGTCGGCCAGCCGGCGCGCCATCGCGTTGATCGTGAAGTCGCGGCGCGCGAGATCCTCCTCGACCGTGGCCGCCGGGTCGACGACGATCTCGAAGTCGTGCCGCCCCGGGCCGGTCGACACCTCGCGCCGCGGCGGCGCGAGCTCGATCCCGGCCGGCGCGAGCGCGCGGATCGCGCGGTCGCGCGGGAAGAAGCGCAGCCCGACCGGCCGGCCGGCGACGACTGAGCTCCTCGGTTCGCCCGTGCGGCGCGAGCGCCGCGCGCAGGCCGTCGATGTCGACGCCGGGAACGAGGAAGTCGGCGTCCTTCGAGTCGAGCCCGAGCAGCTCGTCGCGAACGGCGCCGCCGACGACGTAGGCGTCGAGGCCGAGCGAGCGGACGTAGTCCTCGATCTCCTGCGACAACGAGCGCCGCGTCTAGACGAGGGCGACCGCCTCGATCTCGACCAGCGCGCCGGACGGCAGCTTCGCGACCTCGACCGTCGACGCGCGCGGGCGGCTGCTCGCCGACGTGCTTCGCGTACACCTCGTTCATGCCGGCGAAGTCGTCGAGGTTCTGCAGGAAGACCGTCGTCTTGACGAGCCGGTCGAGCGACGTGCCCGCCGCCTCGAGGATCGCCTGCAGGTTCGCGAGCACCTGCTCGGTCTGCTCGGCGATTCCGCCCGGGACGATCTCCTTGCGCCCGGCCGCAAGCGCGAGCTGGCCCGACACGAACACGAACCCGTTCGCCTTGATCGCCTGCGAGTACGGCGCGCCCTGGAACGGCGCAGGCGCCGCTTCGGTGCGGACGACCTCCTTGCTCACGTTGCCTCCTTGTCGGTCCACGGTTCGGGCCGGCAGGCCTGCCCGAGCGCGGCGCCGACCGCCTTGAAGATCGCCGCGAGCACGTGCTGCGGATCGGTTCCCTCGACCAGCCGCACGTGCAGGTTCAGCCCGGCCGCGTCGGCGAGCTCGCGCAGGAACCGCGACGCGACGTCGGTCGAGACGCCGCCGACCCGCTGGTCGGAGAAGTCGACGTTCGAGACGAGCAGCGGCCGGTCGGAGACGCTCGAGCGCCGCTGCGGCGAGCGCCTCGTCGGCGGGCAGCGAGCGCCCAGCCGCGGCCGCTGCCCGCGTCGGCGAGCGAGCTCGCGAGCGCTCCGCCGAGCGCGCGTCCGGCCGCCGCGACCGCCTCGTCGGCGCGCTCCGGGCGCCACCTCGAGCGTGACGTCGAACCGCCCGCTGCGCGCGAGCTCGCCGACCAGGTGGTCGAGCACCGGCAGCCCGGTCGCCACGTTGGCGACGCCCTCGGGTGGCGAGCGCCATCCGGACGCCGCGTCTTCGTCGTCGCGCCATTCTCGCCGATCTAGCCTTCGACGCGCTCGATGCGCGCGCCGAGCGCGCGCAGCCGCTCGTCGATGCGCTCGTAGCCCTTGTCGATCTGGTACGCGTCGCCGATCGTCGAGGTCCCCTCGGCGCACAGCGCCGCGATCACCATCGCCATCCCGGCGCGGATGTCCGGGCTCGACATCCGCTGGCCGTAGAGCCTGGCCGGCCCGGTGACGACGACGCGGTGCGGGTCGCAGAGGATGATCCGCGCGCCCATCGAGACGAGCTTGTCGACGAAGAACAGCCGGCTCTCGAACATCTTCTCGAACACCAGCACCGTCCCGCGGGCCTGTGTGGCGACGACGACCGCGATCGACGTCAGGTCGGCCGGGAACTGCGGCCACGGCCCGTCCTCGATCTTCGGGATCGCGCCGCCGAGGTCGTCGACGATCGCGAGCTGCTGCCCGGCGGGAACGCGGACGAAGTCGGGCCCCAAGCTCGACCTCGATGCCGAGCCGTCGCAACACCGGGAGGATCGGCCAGAGATCGTCGCCGACGATGCCGTCGATCGTCATGTCGCCGCCGGTGACGGCGGCCATGCCGATGAAGCTCCCGACCTCGATGTGCTCCGGCCCGATCGAGTGCGCGCCGCCCGCGAGGCGCTCGACGCCCGTGATGTGCAGCACGTTCGAGCCGATGCCCTGGATCCGCGCGCCGAGCGAGACGAGGAACCGGCAGAGATCCTGCACGTGCGGCTCGCACGCGGCGTTCGAGATCATCGTCTTGCCGGGCGCGAGCGCCGCGGCCATCACCGCGTTCTCGGTCGCCATCACCGAGGCCTCGTCGAGATGCAGATGCGCGCCCAGCAGGCGCGCCGGAGAGCTCGTAGCGCTCCGTCGATCTCGATCGTCGCGCCGAGCTCCTGGAAGGCATGGATGTGCGGGATCGAGCCGGCGGCGCCCGATCACGTCGCCGCCCGGCGGCGGCACGCTGGCGCGGCCCGAGGCGCGCCAGCAGCGGCCCGGCGAGCAGGAACGACGCGCGGATCTGGCTCGCGAGCTCGGCGTCGACCTCGTAGCCCACGTCGGCGGCGTGCACGCGCACCTCGTTCGCACCGACCCACTCCACATCGGCGCCCGAGATGCGACAGCAGCTGCACATCGTCTCGACGTCGCGGATGCGCGGGATGTTCGCGAGCGTGACGGGCTCGTCGGTCAGGAGGCAGGCGGCGAGGATCGGCAGCGCCCCGTTCTTGTTGCCCGAGGCGCGCACGTGGCCGGAGAGCGGATAGCCCCCCTCGATCACGAACGATTCCGCCAATGGTCTGACGACGGTCGAGGACACGGGAGCGGACTATGCTAGCTAGGCCCTGACTCCGTCTCGCGAACAGGCCTGGAAGACGCTCACGCGCGTACACGAAGAGCGAGGCGCTCCTGCGCCATGCCCTCGCGGTCGAGGCCTCGACGGCGTCTATGCGCGCCGCTTCGGCGAGGACGAGGAGCTCTGGCGGGTTGCCGCACTGCTCCACGACTTCGACTACGAGATCCACCCCACGCTCGACAAGCACCCGCAGGACGGCGCTCCGATCCTGCGCGAGGAGGGCTATCCGGAGGTCGTGATCGATGCGGTGCTCTCCCACGCGAATCACCTCGACGTCCCCCGCGACACGCCGCTCAAGCAGTCGCTCTTCGCCTGCGACGAGCTGTCGGGGTTCGTCCACGCCTGCGGCCTCGTGCGGCCGACCGGGCTCGAGGGCCTCGAGCCCAAGTCGGTCAAGAAGAAGCTGAAGCAGCCGTCGTTTGCCGCCGGTGTGTCGCGCGACGACGTCTACGAGGGCGCCGAGCTGCTCGAGCTGCCGCTCGACGAGCACATCGCGAACGTGATCGCCGCACTGCAGCCGATCGCCGGCGAGCTCGGGCTACGCACCGAAGCCGCCTAGAGGTTCCGCCAGGCCCTCGACGAGCCGCTCGAGGTCGTCCTCGTCGTTCCACCAGCCGACCGACGCGCGCAGCAGGTCGGTGCCCGGCAGGTCGCGGACGACGACCCTGCGCTCGTAGAGCGAGGCTCGGACCTCGAGCGGGTCGCCGGGCGAGCGGAACGACACGAGCGTCGCCTGGCCCGGCTCCGTCACGACGTCGTGGCCCGAGGCGAGGAGCAGCTCGCGGCATCGTGCGGTGAGCGACAGCGCCCGCTCGAAGCGCCCGTCGGGGAGCCCGGTCAGTGCCGCCTCGAGCCCGGCCAGAGACGACGGCGGCGCGAAGCCGGTATCGAAGCGTGCAGCGCCGGCCTTCGGCTCCCACGCGCCCGTCCGCAGGTCGTACGACTCGGTCGACGGGTAGGCGGGGAGTCGCGGCCGCAGGGAGCCCGGGTCGCGGACGTAGAGCGCGCCGGTCGCGTCCGGCCCGCACAGCCACTTCTGTGCGCTCACGGTGTAGAAGTCCGCCGCCGTCGCGTCGACCGCAATCGCTCCGACCGACTGCGCACCGTCGACGAGCACGGGAACGCCCGTCCGTTCGCGCAGGTCGCGCCACGGGATCACGCGCCCGTCCAGCCAGACGACCGCGGACACGGCGAGCAGACGGGTGCGCGGCGTGACCCGAGCCGCGATCGCATCGAGCACCGCGTCGGCCGGCAGATCGCGGATCGGGACGATGACGACGGTGGCGTCGGAGGCGACCAGCGGCCCGAGCAGTCCGAAGTGCTCGGAGTCGGTGGTCACGACCTCGTCGCCCGGTTTCAGCTCGAGCCCGATCACGACGACTCTGCACCGCCCGGGTGGTCGAGTCGGTGAGCGCGAGGTGGAGCGGCGTGACCCCGATCTCATCGGCGATCAACCCTCGCACCCGCTCGCGCCGGGCGAGCATCTCGTCGAAGTACGACTTGCCGCCGCGGCCGTTCACGACCTCCCACGCCTGCAGCGAGTGAGACTGCGTCGACCGTCGCGCGGGCGAGCGGCCCGTTCGTCCCGGCGTTCAGGTACGCGTACTGCTCGAGCACCGGGAACCGGGCCCGCTCGGTCTTCCAGCTCATCGAATCTCCAGCTCGATCGGCGCGTGATCCGACAGCAGGACGGTTTCGTACGCCCGCCGGTCTGTGTCCCATACGCGAAGCTCGGAAACGGCGGCGCCGCGCACGAGCACATGATCGATGCCCGGACCGGGCGGTGAGAAGCCCCATGTCTCCGTCAGCTCACCGTAGACCGGGGCGTCGCCGGGCACGTTGAAGTCGCCGGCGAGCACGACCACGTCACCGGGCTGCGCAAGCCCGACCGCGAACTGCGCGACGCGCTGCAGCTCGGCGGCCGGTATGCGCGAGTCGCGAGAGCTCGTGCAGTGCGTGTTCGCGACGAGGAACGTCCGGCCGTCGTCGTGTGCGAGTCGCGCCGCCTGGACGACGCGACGCTCCTTCGCCCACGCGAGACGCATGACGACGTCCAGGCCGAGCGCTGCGCACGGTGGCTCGGCGAAAGGCTCGCGAGTTCAAGGTCTCGACGTCGTGGCGGAGGACGCGCAGGCGAGGCCCGACCTGGATCGCATTTCCCTGGCCGGCGAAGAGCGAGCGGAACAGGCCGTGGTTCGGGGCGGTGAGCGCGCGGCCGAGCGGACGCCGGTGATCGGCAGCGGTCCCAGGCTCGGCGAGGCAGCTCGGTCGGAGACGGTGAAGCGCCCGAGCGCCCAGGCCGGGACCTCCTGGAGGCACAGGACGTCGGGGTCGTCGGCGGTCGCGATCCGCACCATCTCGTCGAGGTACGCGTGCCGGCCGGGCGGCACCGTGTTGCCGTGGAAGAGGTTCCAGCTGCGGACGAGCACCCGTCTACGCTACTTCGGTGCGCGTCGTCGTCGCCGATCCGCCTGCGTTCACGCCCTGGTACGACCACGAGCTGGCATCCGCACTCGCGCGCGCCGGCGCCGACGTGGAGCTCGCTGACGTCGCGCTTTCGCTTCGGCGCGGTTCCCGATCCGGACGGGTATTCGCGCCGGACGGGGCTCTACCCGTTCTCCTCGCGGATCTTCAAGCGGTCGCGACTGAGGTTGCCGTTGAAGGGTGTCGAGCATCTCGGCGTGCTCCGTTCGCTCCACGGCGTCGACGCCGACGTGCTGCACCTCCAGTGGCTCGCGCTCCCTCAGCTCGACGTCCACCTCCGGCTCCGCTCGCCCTCGGTGTTCACCGCCCACGACCTTTTGCCTCGGCGGACCGCGTCGAAGCGCGAACTGTGGCGGCGGCTGCTTCGCCGGTTCGACCGCATCGTGGTGCACAGCGCACGCGGGCGCGAGGCCCTGGCCGAGCTCGGCGTCGACGCCACCGTGATCGCACATCCGGTCTATCCGAGCTCCGCGCGGCGCACCGACGACGGCCGCACGCTGCTCTCTCTGGGCGTCGTTCGCCCGTACAAGGGGCTGCCGGACGCGATCGAGGCAACCCGCCGCCTGCCCGAGGCTCGTCTGCTCGTCGCCGGCGATCCGGCGATGCCGCTCGACGGGTTGCGCGACGCCGACCGCGTCGAGTGGCGCCTCGGGTTCCTCTCGCCCGGCGAGCTCGACCGGGCGCTCGGCGACGCGACGATTGCCGTCTTTCCCTACCGCGCCGAGCTCGACCAGTCGGGCGCGCTCTTGCAGGCGCTCGGAGCGGGCGTGCCTGCCGTCGTCTACGACGTCGGCGGCCTGCGCCGAGCCCGTCCGGGAGTTCGGCGCCGGACGCGTCGTGCCCGCGGGCGACGTCGAGGCGCTCACCGACGCGGTCCGCTCGCTCCTCGAGCACCCTGCAGAGCTCGCCGCTGCGCGCTCGGGCGCCGAGCGGGCACGCGCAGAGCTGACGTGGGACGCGGCCGCGGCCGAGCATCTTGCCCTCTACCGCGACATTGACGTGATCGGACGGCGCAGCCGGTTCGCCGACGTGATCCGCCGGCAGCTCGAAGGTTTCGAGCGAGAGCATGCCGACGTGATCGACGAGGCACGCGCCAAGCTCGCCGCCTACAACAACGCCTCGCGGGACGAGGCCGAGGAGCTCTACGGCGACTACATCGACGCGCTCGAGACGGGAACGGAGATCCTCGCCGACCTTCGCGACAACTACGCCCAGTCGTTGGCCGAGGCCCACGTCGAGACGTACCTGCGAGACTTCGACAAGGCGGTCGGAAAGCACCTCGCGCCGTTCCGGCTCGAACTGGAGAATCGTTAGCGATGGCCGACCGGATCGAAGATTACGCACTCGTCGGCGACCTCCATACCGGAGCGCTGATCGGGCGATCGGGCTCGATCGACTGGCTCTGCGTCCCGCGGTTCGACTCGGGGTCGTGTTTCGGCGCGCTGCTCGGCTCGCGCGACCACGGCCGCTGGCTGCGTCGCGCCGGCCGCCGGCGGACCGGCCACCGTGCGTCGCTATCGGCGCGAGACGCTGATCCTCGAGAGCGAGTGGCAGACCCCGACGGGCCGCGTCCGGGTCATCGACTTCATGCCGCCGCGCGACCGAGAGACCCGATCTCGTCCGGATCGTCGAAGGGCTCGACGGGACCGTGGAGATGCGAACCGAGCTGACGGTTCGCTTCGACTACGGGTCGCGTCTTCCCTGGCTGCGCCGGCTCGACGACCAGACGCTGCTGGCGATCGGCGGACCGGACGCGCTGACACTGACGCACACCCGTCGAGCTGCGTCCGGAAGGGATGTCGCATCGCGCGAGTTCCTCGTCGCGCGCAGGCGATCGGGTCCCGTTCGTTCTCACCTGGTCCCCTTCACACGCCCGTCGGCCGAAACCCGCCGACCCCGAGCGCGCTCTCGAAGCGACCGAGCGGTTCTGGCGAGAGTGGATGAGCCGATGCACGTACTCGGGGGAGTACACGGACGCGGTCTACGCCTCGCTCCTGGTGCTGAAAGCGCTCACCTACGAGCCCACCGGCGGCATCGTCGCTGCGCCCACGACGTCGCTGCCCGAGCAGATCGGCGGCGTTCGAAACTGGGACTACCGCTTCTGCTGGCTGCGCGATGCGACTTTCACGCTGTTCGCGCTCCTGAACGCCGGGTTCGTCGCGGAGGCGCGCGCCTGGCGCGACTGGCTGCTGCGAGCCGTCGCCGGCGACCCGGCGAACGCGCAGATCCTGTACGGGGTCGCCGGGGAGCGGCGGGTGCCGGAGATGCAGCTCAAGTGGCTTCCCGGTTATGCCGGGTCGGCGCCGGTGCGCGTCGGCAACGCCGCGCACGAGCAATTCCAGCTCGACGTGTACGGCGAGGTGATGGATGTCCTGCACCACGCTCGCCTCGCGGGCACGCACGTCTCGGGGCTGCCCTCCGAGGAGCACGCGTGGATCCTCCAGTGCAACCTGATCGACTTCCTGGAAGGCGCCTGGGACCGGCCGGACGAGGGGATCTGGGAGGTACGCGGCCCTCGCAGGGACTTCACGCACTCGAAGGTGCTCGCCTGGGTCGCGTTCGACCGTGCTGTCGACACGGTCGAGCGCTTCGGGCTGCCCGGCCCGCTCGACCGCTGGCGCCGGATCAGTCAGGAGATTCACGACGAGGTCTGCCGCGAGGGCTTCAACGTGGAGCTGAACTCGTTCACCCAGTCGTACGGCTCGACGGAGCTCGACGCCTCGACGCTCCTGATTCCGCTCGTGGGGTTCCTGCCGCCGACCGATCCTCGCGTCGTCGGCACGGTCGAGGCGGTTCAGCGCGACCTGATGCGCGGCGGATTCGTCGAGCGCTACCGCACGGACGACAGTGCCGCGGTCGACGGAATCTCCGGCGGCGAGGGCGTCTTCCTACCGTGTTCGTTCTGGCTTGTCGACGCGCTGCTGATGCTCGGACGCGACGGATGAGGCACGAGCGCTCTTCGAACGGATCGTCGGGGTCGGGAACGACCTCGGTCTGCTCTCGGAGGAGTACGACCCGGGCGAGCGGCGTCTGCTCGGCAACTTCCCGCAGGCATTCACACACGTCGGCCTCGTCAACTCGGCGTTCAACCTGTCCGCGCACGACGGGTCGATCCAGCGGGCCGGCGCCAGCGCCGACGACCGCGGCCGTTCTCCGGCCTGAGGACGTTCTCCACCCGGGTAGAGACTCGTCGCTTCGAGACGGGTCGATCAACGGTGCCCGAAGTGATGGGCGCGCGGCAGTGCTCGGGTGACCTCGGCCTCGCTCGCGGCCCGACGGGCGAGCGGCCCCAGTGAGGCGAGCTCCGACACGAGCAGGTTGATGTTGCGATCGTGACGTTCGAGCTTGCCCCGGGCGAGCAGCAACGGCTCACCACGGACGATCGCCCGGTGCCGCTCGTAGACCGGCGGTGGGACGATCAGATTCGCCTGCCCGTGCTCGTCCTCGAGCAGCATGAACACGATCCCATTCGCCGTCGACGGACGCTGGCGGGCAATCGCGAGCCCGGCGAGCTGGATCAGCGCGCCGTTGGGAAGCTCCGGCAGCTCTGCGCTCGTCGCGACGCCCGCCGGGAGATGCGGCCTCAGCAGCTCGAGCGGATGCACGCCGACCGACAGCGACGTGTGCCGATAGTCGGCAAGCATGCGCTCCCAGCTCGTCTGCTCGGGAAGCTCCGGGATCTCGCTGGTCGGCTGAAGCGGCAACACGAGCTGTCGGTTGCCTTCGGAGACGTTCTCCCCCCTGACGGTCACGCCGAGTCGCCAGAGCAACTCCCGCCTCGGCCCCCACTCGTCGCACGCGCCGGCGGCGACGAGTGCCTCGAGCACACCGCGCTTCACCTCCGCTCTCCGCGCAAGGTCGCCGAGGCCGGTGTACGGCCTGCCTGCCTCGACCGCCTCTGCATCGTCCTCTCCGACCGACTGCACGTATCCGACCCCCACCCGCACCGCACCGCCTTCGACCGTGCACTGCGCTTCCGACTCGTTGATATGCGGCGGGCAGACCTCCACACCACGGCGTTGCGCGTCGCGGACGAGCGACGAGGGCGGGTAGAAGCCCATCGGCTGCTCGTTCAGCAGCGCACAGAGGAATTCGGCGGGGTGATAGCGGCGTAGCCATGCCGACTGGTAGGCGAGCAGCCCGAACGCCGCTGCATGCGACTTCGGGAACCCGAAGCCCGAGAAGCCGACGAGCTTGTCGTAGATCACGTGCGCGATCTGCTCGTCGATGTCGTTGGCGAGGCACCCCTCGACGAAGCGCGGACGGTACGCCTCGATCGCTTCCTCGCTCCGCTTTCTGCTCATCGCACGCCGCAGTCCTTCCGCCTCGCCGACCGAAAATCGTGCAGAGGCCATCGCGACGTCGAGCACCTGGTCCTGGAAGACGACGACCCCGAGCGTGTCGCGAAGCGCTTCACGCAACGACTCGTGCTCGACCGGCGGCTCGAAGGTCGGATCGTCGCGCAGTCGCCGACGGTGCTCGATGTAGGGGTGCACTGCCTTCCCCTGGATCGGGCCCGGCCGGACCAGCGCCACCTGCACCGTCAGGTCGTCGAGGTTCTCGGGTCGCGTCTGCAGCAGGCTCTGCATCTGCGCGCGGCTCTCGATCTGGAACACCCCGACCGTGTCCGCCGCCTGGATCTCCTCGTAGACACCGGGATCGTCGAGCGGGATGCGCGACAGGTCGATCGTCTGTCCGTGCAGCCGGGCGATGCGGTCGACGCATTCCTCGACCGCCGAGAGCATCCCCAGTCCCAGCAGGTCGATCTTCAGGAAGCCGGCATCGCTGCAGCTGTCCTTGTCCCACTGGCACATCTGGCGGCCGGCCATTGCCGCCGGCTGCACGGGCACGAGGTCGATCAACGGCCGCGACGAGATGACCATCCCGCCCGGGTGCTGGCTGATGTGACGCGGCAGACCGGAGATCTCGCGGGTCAGGCGACGGAACGCATCCCAGCGCGGCCCCGTGTGCGCTCCCGGAACCCCCTCGAGCTCATCACCGATGCGCGTCGCATCCCAGCCGTCGGTAACTCTCGCGAGCCGCTCGAGCTCGGCGAACGGCAACCCGAGCGCCTTGCCGACGTCCCGGATCGCGCCGCGGCTCCGGTAGGTCGCGAAGCTCGCGACGAGCGCCGCGTGCCGGCGGCCGTAGCGCTCGGTGACACGAACGATCAGCTTCTCGCGGATGTCCCGCGGAAAATCGAGATCGATGTCGGGCACGGCGGCCATCTCGTCGTTGATGAAACGCCCGAGCGAGAGCCCGGAGGCGACCGGGTCGACGTGCGAAAGCCCCGTGAGGAAGCAGACGATCGAACCGACGCTCGAGCCCCTCCCCCGCCCCGGCGGCAGCGCATGCCGAGGGCTGCCGGGGCCGCGCACCTCGAGCGCACATTCTCGCGCCAGCTCGAGCACCTCCCAGTGCAGCAGGAAGAAGCCGCTCAACCCGAGCCGTGAGATCAGCTGCAGCTCGTCGTCGAGCCGCGCCCGGGCCTTGCGCTTGAGCCCGTTCGCGTTCGCATAGCGATCGGCGAACGCGCGGTCGCAGATCTCGCGCAGCTGGACGTCGGCAGGATCGGCACCGTCGGAGAAGTCGGGGTACCGGTATCCGAGCTCCTGCGTGAGGTCGAACCGGCAGCGGTCGGCTACCTCGCGCGAGCGTTGCGCCGCGTCGCGCGGCAGCCGCTCGAGCATCGCTGCCGGTGAGAGGAGCACCGACTCGTGGTTGCCGCGCCGTTCGCGCTCGCTGCCGTCGAGCGATGTGCGATGACGAATCGCAACGAGCGCGTCCTGCAGCTCGGCGCGGCGTTGGTGATGTGCGTGCACGTCCCCGGTCGCGACGGTCGGCACCCTCAGCTGCCCGGCGAGCTCCTGCAGTTGGGCGTTCCGGCGCCCGTCGCCGCGCTCGAACGGCCGCTGCAGCTCGACGTAGAACGCGCCACGAAACGCCTCCGCGAGCCTGGCCGCTCCGTCCGGGTCGTGAATCCCGACCCCATGCCGCGCGCATCCTGACAGGCACACGAGCCCCTCCGCATGTATCGCCATGTGCTCGATCGTGGTTGCCGCCGGCAGGAGCACTCGATGCTCGCTTCCCTCGGGACGAGTGCCGGCGTGCGCGTCGGTGAGGATGCGGCAGAGGTTCGCGTAGCCGCTCTGCGTCTCGCAGAGCAGCGTCACATGCCTCCCTCCCTCGAGCGACACCTCGGCGCCTGTGATCGGCCGGACGCCGAAGTGCTTCGCCGCGTGCGCGAACTCGAGCGAGCCGTAGACCCCGTCGTGGTCGGTGAGCGCGAACGCGTCGTAGCCCAGCTCGGCGGCGCGCGCGGCCAGTTCCTCCGGCAGCGATGCCCCGTCGAGGAACGAGTACGCGGAATGGGCGTGCAGTTCGACGTACGGCGCAGGCCTGGTGCCCGGCACTGTCGTGGCAAGGCCCGCGATGAAGCGCCGGTCGTCGCCCACCCCGCCGCGCGCTGGAAAGGCATCGCGCGGGGCGAACGTCATACGATCTCCCCATGGATCCGGTCGTCAGCCGGCCCGGCGACGGCGAGCGTTTCGAGCGCGAGAACCGGACGATCACGGTCCGCGTCGATCTGCCCGGGCTCTCGATCTTCGAGATCGCGTTCGACGACACGTTCACGGTCGACCCGCACACCCACGACGACCACGAGGATGCCTTCCTCGTGCTGGAGGGCGAGGTCGAGTTCACGGTCGGCGACGGCACGTTGCGCGCCGGACCGGGAACGCTGGTCGCCGCGCCCCCGGGAGCCCGACACGGCTTCCGGAGCGTCGCCGGCACCGCTCGCGTGCTCAACTTTCACGCGCCCGACGCAGGCTTCGCCGAGTTCATCCGCGGCTCCCAACCCTCCTAGGCGCGCTGCGTGAACCACGCACCCGCGTCGTCGTCGTGATAGACGACGGCGTTCTCGCCGGTCTCGAGCACGACGTCGAAGTAGCGGCGGTGCACCGGCTCGTCGGTCCACCAACGGTCGACCACACGCCACTCCTCGCGCACGAGCGCCACGTCCTGTCGGTTGACGCGACGCGGCGTCCCTTCGGCATGCCCTTCGACCAGCGCCGGCCTAGGAGCGTTGAGGAGCCGGGCCCGGGCATGTCTTGTGCCGACTGGCCGCGCTGGACGGCGAGCTGCTGCGCCCTCGGTCGCGCCGGTAGCTGTGACTACCGGCGCTCCCTGCGTCCTTGCATCACGCTCGTCCATCACGCCCAGTCGGCCCGACCTCTCAGTCGTCGCGCGGAACGAGCAGCGCGCGCGCCTCGGGAATGCGAGACCACGGTGCGACCTCCACCACCGTCGAGACTCCACCCGCGCCGACTGCTGCGCGCACCTGCCGCAGCCCTTCGCGAAGCCGACCCTGCACCACCATCCCCTCGGCTGCCACCAACTCGAGTTGCTCACCGGTGTGCTCCGCGAGCTCCGACACCTCCAGCCGGAGCTTGAGCGCCGGCGCAGGCAGCTCGGCCAGCTTCGGCAGGAGCGCCGCCCGCAGCCGCACCGGATCGGTGGTCGGTTCGCGCAGCGTCACCGTCCGGCGCCACGAGGCTCCGCCGACGAGCCGCGCCCAGAGCGCGAGCTTCCTCGGCGGACGCCCCGCGCGTTCCGGTCGGGCGAGCAGCCGTTCGAGCAGCACCGCGAGCCCCCGTCTCAGCGTCAGCTCGTTGCCGACCGCCTCCGGGAACTCGAGCGTCTCGTGGAGGGCCACGGCCGGCCGTCTCGGCACGACCTTCCGATCTCCCGGCTCCTCACCCCCTGCCAGGCTCCAGGCGCGCCGGCCGAACGGCCCCAATCGTTCGGCAACGGCGCCACCCGGCAGCCCGGCAAGCTGTCCGATCGTGCGCACTCCCAGCTCCTCCAGCTCCTCGTAGCGGGCCTGGTCGAGGGGCAGGAGCTGAAGCGGCAACGGGGCGAGGAACGATTGCGCACGGTCGTCGGAGACGATCAGCGCCTGGCCTGCCCGGGCGACGCTCGCCGCCGCCAATGCGGCGAACCGCCGCTCGGCAGCCCCGACCCGCGGGTCCCACGTCGTGCCGACCGCGGCGAGCGCCCGCTTGAGCGCCGGCTCGAGCCCGCCGTAGAGCCGCTCCACCCCGCGCGAGTCGAAGTAGACGACACCGGGGCTGTCCGGCTCGACCGCGAAGCCGGCATCCTCGAGCCGCCGCAGGATCTCCTCCCACGCCTGCTCGGCCGCGGCCGGGTCCTGCTCGACGAGCTCCAGCTCCGGACAGGTCGCGAGCGCCTCCGACAGGCGCATTCCAGGACGCACACCGGCTGTCTCGGCGGACGCCGTGACCGAGCCGATCAGCGGCTCCGTCCCCGGGAGCGGGGCGAGCGCGGCGGGCCTCGCCTGCACTCCGGGCCGGTGGCGGAGCGCTGCCCGCAGATCGAAGGCCGGGATGACGACGGTGGCGATCACGGGAACGTATGTTCTACACGAACGTCTGTTCCCCTGTCAAGGAGTCGCCAGGCATCCGGGTAGTCTCATCGGGCAGTGGCCCGGGATCCGCTCCCGCAACTCGAGGGCGAGCTCTTCATCACGGACGGCGGCATGGAGACGACGCTGATCTTCCACCACGGCGTCGACCTCCCCCACTTCGCGTCGTTCGACCTCCTGAAGGACGCAGCCGGACGACAGCTGCTCCGCGACTACTACGCCTCGTACGTCGAGCTGGCGCGCGAACTGGACGTCGGGCTGCTCCTCGACACCCCGACCTGGCGCGCCAACCGTGACTGGGGAGCGAAGCTCGGGTACTCGGAGGAGGCGCTCGAGCAGGTCAACCGCGACGCGGTGCGGCTCGTCGACGAGCTCCGCGGCGCCGACGACCCGCCGATCCTCGTCAGCGGGGCGATCGGCCCGCGCGGCGACGGCTATCAGGCCTCGAGCCGAATGACCACGGCAGAGGCGACCCGGTACCACACGCCTCAGGTCGAGGCGCTCGCCTCGAGCGGCGCCGACCTGCTGAGCGTGCTGACGATGACCTACGCGGAGGAGCCGGCGGGCGTCGTGCACGCAGCCTCGGCCGCCGGGATCCCCATTTCCGTCTCCTTCACCGTCGAGACCGACGGGCGCCTGCCGAGCGGCCAGTCGCTGCGCGACGCGATCGAGCAGGTCGACGCCGAGACGGACGGCGGCGCTGCCTACTTCATGATCAACTGCGCGCACCCGACGCACTTCGCAGATGCGATCGAGGCCGGCGAGCCGTGGGTCGACCGGATCGGCGGCTTGCGCGCGAACGCGTCGGCCAAGAGCCATGCCGAGCTCGACGAGTCGGACGAGCTCGACGACGGCGACCCGGCTGAGCTCGGCGAGCTCTACGGCGCGCTGCGGCCCAGCTTCCCGCGCGTCAGCGTCGTCGGCGGCTGCTGCGGCACCGACCACCGGCACATCGGCGCGATATGCCGGAGCTGGTCGGCCGCGTCGTAGCAGTCGCTCGTCTACACGCGCTCGAGCACGACGACGGGAATCTCACGATCGGTCCGCGTCGCGTACTCGTCGTAGTGGGGCCAGACCTCGTTCGCCTTCCGCCACAGCCGCTCGCGTTCTGCTCCTTCGGCAGTCGAGGCCCGCGCGCGAAACACCTCGTGGGCCGACCTGCAGCTCGACCTCGGGCGTCTTGACGAGGTTGCGATACCAACCGGGATGCGTCGGCGCGCCACCCTGTGAGGCGACGATCACGTACCGATCGCCGTCGCTCGCATAGATCAGCGGCGTCGTTCCGGGCTCGCCGCTGTTCCTGCCGATGGTCGTCAGCAGCAGGACGGTCGACCCCTCCTTCCAGAGGTGCCCGGTCTCACCTCCGGTCTCGCGATAGATGCGCACGTGCTCCTGCCCGTAGGGGAACGTCTGCTGTTCGGTCATTCGATCTCTCCTTTCACGATCTCCGCGGCCGGCCCGACCATCCGCGCGTACCGCGGAACGACGTCGAGCAGGTCGATCTGGGCACAAAACTCGATGTCCGCCTCGAGACCGGGCGGTCCGTACGTGCGAGCGTTCAACCCGGCCAGCGGATCGGGCCAGGCGCGGGCGATCAGCTCCGCGGCGATCGCGGCATCAGTGGGCTCGCCGGCGAGGCCGGCCACGATCCGGCCCGCGCAGTAGGCGTCGTCGAGGGCGAACGCTCCCTTGAAGCCGGAACAGACGACCGCGACCGCGGCATCGTTCGAGCGTGCACGCGCGACGACGGCGCGGAGATTGAGCAGCGAGCCGAGCAAGACGACGTCGCAGCGCTCGACCGCCGTGAGGATCGCCCGGGTCCCGTTCGTGGTCGTGAGGATCAGCGTCGGCGCCTTCGCTCCTGCGGCGAACTCGCGCGGCGAGGCGCCGACGTCGAAGCCCTCGATCACCGTGGCGTTCCGCTCGCCTCCGACCACCGCTTCGTCGCCGAGCTCGGCGCGCAGCTCACGCGCGTCGGCGATCTCCTCGCAGCAGAGAACGCGCTCGTAGCCGGATGCGAGGGCCTGTGCGATCGACGATGTCGCGCGGATGACGTCGACGACGATGCCGAGTGGCGCCGACGCCTCTTCCTCGGGCGTGAAGGCGACGTGAACACGCACCCCGATACGCTAGCCGCGTCGGCGGGGTGCTGTTCGGCGCCTTCGCCGGCTACACCTACTGGTTCCCCAAGGCCTTCGGCTTCAAGCTGCATGAGGGGCTGGGCAAGGCCGCCTTCTGGTTCTGGATCATCGGCTTCTACGTCGCCTTCATGCCGCTCTATGTCCTGGGCCTCATGGGCATGACGCGCCGCATGCAGCATTACGACGTCGCGGCCTGGCATCCCTGGCTGCTGATCGCCGCCTTCGGCGCCGCCCTCATCCTGACCGGCATCGTCCTGCAGATCTGGCAGCTCGTCGTCAGCATCAAGCGGCGCGAGGCAGCTGGCCGATGTGACCGGCGATCCCTGGAACGGGCGATCCCTGGAATGGGCCACCTCCTCCCCGCCGCCGGCCTTCAACTTCGCCGTGCTGCCCCATGTCGAGGGTGAGGATGCCTATTGGGGCATGAAGGAACGGGCCCGCCAGCAGGCGCGCCTCGGCGCGGAGCCGGAATATGAGGCCATCGAGATGCCGCGCAACAGCGCCACCGGCTTCATCTGCGCCTTCTTCGCCACCTTCATGGGCTTCGCCTTGATCTGGCATATCTGGTGGCTGGTCGCCGTCGGCATCGTGGGCGCCTATATCACCTTCGTCGTCTTCGCCTGGCGCGACCGGGTCGAGGATGTCATTCCCGCCGAGGAGGTGGCGCGCCTCGATCGCGCCAACCGCAGCGCCCGCAGCGCGGCGCTGGCCCGCGCCCAGGCGGCCCCATGAGCACCTTCGAGGGCACTGCCGATCGGTCAGATCCCAATCGTATCGGTGCGGGGGTTCGCGACCGCCAGCCGCGGACGGAGCATGCCGCCCGGGGCCTGGCCTCCAAGCGGATCATCGTCGGCTACGGCTTCTGGATCTTCCTGCTCAGCGACATCATCATGTTCTCGGCCTTCTTCGCCACCTATGCCGTGCTGGTGGATTCGACGGCGGGGGGCCCCAGCGGGCGGGAGCTGTTCGAGCTGCCCAATGTCGCGATCGAGACCGCCTGCCTGCTGCTCTCGAGCTTCACCTGCGGCCTGGCGCATATCGGCGCCCAGCGGCGGAGCGATCTGCTGTTCTACGGCGCCATGGCGGCGACCTTCCTGCTCGGCGCCGGCTTCATCGGCCTGGAAATCCACGAGTTTGCCGGGCTGGTCGCCCAGGGCAACGGGCCGACGCGCAGCGCCTTCCTCTCCGCCTTCTTCACGCTTGTCGGCTGCCACGGGCTGCATGTGACCGCCGGCCTGCTCTGGCTGCTGACGATGATGGCCCAGGTCTTCGCCAAGGGCTACCGGCCCGATATCCTCCGGCGCACCCTCTGCTTCTCTTTGTTCTGGCATACCCTGGACATCATCTGGGTGGCGTTGTTCTCCATAGTCTATCTGATGGGAGTTGCGGCATGAGCCAGTTCGAGCTGCAAGGCGATGTGGATCAGGCGGATTCGGTGCCGGGCGACGAGCATCTGGACGGCAACGAGCCGGCCGAGGGCATCAGCGGCTATCTGATCGGGCTGGGGCTCGCGACCCTGCTGACCGCCGTCTCCTTCTTCATCGCGCGCACCACCTTGGTCTGGCAGCCCAGCATCCCCGTGGCGCTGGCCGTTCTCGCGGTCGGCCAGATGGGCGTCCATCTCGTCTTCTTCCTGAAGATCACCACCGGCCCCGACAATTTCAACAACGTGCTCGCGCTCGCCTTCGGCGTGCTGATCGTCTTCCTGGTCATCACCGGCTCCCTCTGGATCATGTGGCACCTCAACCACAACATGCTGCCCATGGACCAGATCATGCAGATGCAGCGCTGATCGCCGGGACTGCCGGCTCAAGCCAGCCCGCCTCCTCTCTCAGGCGTCATGGTCGGCGCAGGCCGACCATCCACGAGTTTGCCGCCAAGGGCTGGATCTTGCCTTGTGGCTGCAAAGCAAGAAAATGGGTCACGGAGGACACAGAGGATTCCAGAGATCACGGAGGAGAAGGTCGTTAGGCCTCCATTCTCATTTCTCCGTGCATCTCCACGTCAACTCCGTGTCCTCCGTGTCAAAACTTCTTACAGTCGCACCGCGCGCTGTCCTCGGTCAGATCGGGCGTTTTCGGATCAAGGGCCGGCAAACTCGTGGATGGCCGGGCCTTCGCCGCAGGCCATGACGACGGATAAGTCGAGGCCCGACGGCAGCGCGCCCGTCGGAGCGAGGCGTTCGTCCATTGAACGCTTTCCCCCCGTCGGCCGTTCTGCTCCTGACAATGCAAGGCGCAGGCCCCCCGCCTGCCCGCCGCATTCCCAGCAGGAGAAAGCCGATGACGAAATTCGCCCTCTATGTTCCGCTGCAGGCCAAGCCGGGCAAGGAGAAGGAGGTCGCGGATTTTCTGCGTGCCGCCGTCCCCCTGGTCAATGCCGAGGCCGGCACCATCGCCTGGTTCGCCATCCAGGAAGGCCCTCCGCCTTCGCCATCTTCGACACCTTCGACGACGAGGCCGGGCGGGACGCCCATCTCAACGGCAAGGTGGCGGCCGCCCTGATGGAGAAGGCCAAGGCCGGCGATCTCTTCGCCAAGCCGCCGGAGATCCACAAGCTCGGGATTCTCGCGGACAAGCTCCCGAAATAGACCGGGCCCGCGCGCCGGGACGGGATGTCTCACCCCGGCAGTCCGGCCTTCAACAGACCCGCGCGGTGATGGTCGGTATCTTCCTGGCGCTTGTAGTGGGTGGTCGATAGATAGTCGGCCGCCGTGAAGCCGGGCTTGCGGGCCAGCGCCTCCTCGACGTGACGGCGTGCTTCCGCCTCATTGCCCATCTGGCCATGGGCGGCGGCAAGAAAAGCGTGGTGAAAGTGATCCAGGGCGTGGATGTGGTTGACGGCCTCGATCGCCTCGGCATAGCGATGGGCCACGAAATAGGCCCGGCCCAGATGATTCCAGTAGCGCTCGGGGTGATAGGGATTGAGGCGCATTGCCTTCTTGATCCAGTCGATGCCTTCATCGGCGCGCCCGAGCCAGGTCAACACCTCGCCCTGCTGCACGACGATCAGATCGTCGTTCGGGTTCAGCGCCAGCGCCCGATCCTGGTGATAGACCGCCTTGTCATGGTCGTCATGCGTCAGATGGACCGCGGCCAGGATGCGGTGGACGTCGCTGACGTTGTCGTCGAGCGCATGGGCGGTCTGCAGCTCCGCCATGATTCTGCTTCCAGGTCGCCTCGCGATCGGCGCAGTAGCCGTTGACCCAGGCTTGGCCCAGCGTGCAGGCCGCCCAGGCATGGGCATGGGCATATCGGGGATCGAGCTCGATGGCGCGCTCCAGCATGACCATCGCGGCCGCATTGTCCTCCTTGGTCGATCGATGGTGGAGCAGCTTTCCCGCCAGCACGCATTCATAGGCGACCATGTTTTCCGTCGGCTTGCTGGCGGCGCGCTCGCGCGTCGCCGCTTCCACGCGCGGGAACAAGGTCGCGACGACCGATGACGTCACCTCGTCCTGGATGGCGAAGATGTCCTCGAGATCCCGGTCGTAGCGATCGGCCCAGATATGCCGATCGGTCTTCGGCGTCGATCAGCTGCACGGTGACGCGCACGCGGTTGCCCAGCCTTGCGGACGCTGCCTTCGAGCAGGTAGTGCACCGCCAGCTCCCGGGCGATCTTCTTCACCTCCACGGCCTTGCCCTTGTAGCGGGTCGAGGTGTTGCGCGAGATGACGAGAAGATCGCGAAAGCGCGAGAGCTCCGTGATGACGTCCTCGGTCAGGCCGTCGGCGAAGAACTCCTGCTCCGGATCGCCGCTCATATTGGCAAAGGGCAGCACGACGATGGCCGGCTTGTCGCGCATCGGCGCCGTCGGCCTGGCTTTCCGCGGGCGCCGGCGTCCGTGCCGACGCTATAGACGCGGACCGGCTCGATCGAAATTCTTGACGGACTGTTCGCCCAGGTCGCGGTAGCCGAGCCGCAGCTTCGGGGCGACCTGATGATGGGCCGCTTCGGAAAGGCAGATGCCGCCGGGCTCGGCCAGGCCCTCCAGCCGGGCGGCCAGATTTACGCCGTCGCCATAGAGATCGCTGCCCTCCACCATGACATCGCCCAGATTGACGCCGATCCGCAGCAAGAGCTGCTCGTTCGCCGGCAGCGCGGCATTCGCCGCCGCCATCCCCTTCTGGATGTCCACGGCGCATTGCACGGCATCGACCACGCTGGGGAACTCCACCAGCACGCCATCGCCCATCAGCTTGAAGATCCGGCCGCCATGCTGGCTGACCAGCGGCGCCAGCACCTCGCGACGGCGGAGCTTGAGGGCCGCCAAGGTCCCCGCCTCGTCCGCGCCCATGAGGCGGCTGTAGCCCACCACATCGGCGGCTAAGATGGCGGCAAGGCGGCGTTGAACGCGTTCTTCGGCCATCCCGGCTGGCTGCTTTCGGCAAAATGTAGTGCGACTAATTGTATGTCTGCCCGGCCGGGGAGTTCTATCGACCCGGGCTTCCGGCAGGGGTCTGAACCTGTGTGAACCTCAGCGGTCAATGACTATGATTCTTCTGCGATTTAACGGAGGTTTCGCCGATGCGCTTGCAGATCGGTTGAACGGTGATTCGTTCCGTCAGTACGTTGTGTTCCTGGACGCCCGTTCTTGCCCTGACTATTTGCCGAGGCAAGGCGCAGGCCTTCGTGCGGCTGATAGCCCCGTTCCCCGCAGGAGAAAGCCGATGACGATATTTGCCCTTTCTGTGTTCCGCTCGAGGCGAAAGCCGGGCATAGCGAGAAGGAGGTCGCGGATTTTCTGCGTCTCCGCCGTTCCCCTGGTAAATGCCGAGGCCGGCACGATCGCCCTGGTTCGCCATCCAGGAGGGGCCGTCCTCCTTCGCGATCTTCGACGCTCTTCTCGGATGACGAGGCCGGGCGGACGCGCACTCTCAACGGCAAGGTGGCGGCGGCCTTCCGCATGGAGAATGGCCAAGGCCAGCCGCATCTGTTTGCCGCGAGCTCGCCGGTTCTGATTCACAACGTCTCGAAATGTCTGGCGGAGCAAGCGTTGCCGAAATAAGGCGGGTCAGCAGGAGTGGTGCACAGCCGTCAACACGACGCGACCGGAAGCTCGCTACGCATGGCCGTGACGATCGGCAGCGGCGGCTGGCGCCGATCTGATGGTACCAAGCGTTAGAACCACGCTATGCCTCTCGCAGCTCGCCAGCGCCGCTCGCTCAGGGGTAGTCGATGCGCGGCAGCCAAGATCACCCGGCTCATCGGGAAGACCTTGTAACGCATGACCATGCGGAGATCTACGCCTCAACGGCCTGAACAGCGTCCTCGACTTTTGCAGACCGCGGATCCAGCCAGATGATCGCTTGACCGCGTCGTCGAGTCCCCGCCACAGATGGCGTCAGCAAGTCACCGACATTGTGGGATGGTCGAGATAGCCATGTGTAAAGTGCGGCCGATACCTCGGCCGTCATCTCCGTGCGTTACCCATCAGCGTAACCAACGTTGGCCTGACCGGGTGCCATGGCTAGCGCACATGTCCGCTGCAGCGCCTCGGCGCCGCAGATTGGTTCCGAGGCCGACGTCGAGCCCCCGCCGCCTTGATCGCAGTCTTCTGATAGCGGCGACAAAATCCTGTTCGCGCTAGTGAATGACAAGCTCTGCGCCACTAGTCTATCGGCGGCGAAGCCGATAACCTCTGGCCTGCGAGCGTCACGGGCGCTTCGCAACCCTTGCACTTCGGCCATGTCGTGGCGAGACTGGATCCCGTTTATCGCCTGTCCCGCCGGCGCCGGCATCTACCTGAGCACTTGCTCACCACGCTCTGACGCAGCGCCCGCTCGTAGAGACGACTCCCAGAGCGCTACTGGACCACGAGCGGCCAAACGCTGGCGGCTTGAGACGCAAGTGCGCAACATGCGAGGAGCTTGGCACAAGATCGGCTCGAGGGGAGCATGAAGGCCGAATTCGGCGTTGATGCCGGGATCGCCAGCCGATGCTCGCTGTTGCAGAACCCGACCGCAAATCGCCGGCCTTCGTCGCGGCAGACCTGTGCGCCGACCGCATCCGACTTCGGCCCGCCCCAGTCGTGACCGGGTATCGAAGGGCCTTTCCAGACCGGACATACGCTCCAGAAGCGTCGGTAAGTAGGCATCGGCCGGATTGACGCCCGGCCGCCTTCAACATGAACCAGGTACATGCGCTTCTGGGTCCCCGGGGCCGATAGCAGCGATCACCGCATCGAAATCGACTCCAGGTCGATCCGACCCAACCCATCCCACTCGATCGACGTTTTCCCACAGTCACTGGGATCGGAACCCTACAGGCCGCGCGACCGGGAGTTCCCGATTGATAGACGGGACGGTCGCCCTCCACCGTGATGCGATGCATCACCCGGGGCGCCGGCGCATAATCGGCGACCGCGAGATGCTGGGTGCAGCGGTTGTCCCACATCACCAGATCATTCGTGCGCCAGCGATGGCGCATCTGAAAGCCGGTCTGCTCGACATGCTCGAGCAGCATGCCCAGGAGCCACGCACTCTCCAGCTTCGAAACGCCCTCGATATGCGTGGTGAAGGAGCGATTGACGAACAGCGCCTTGCGCCCCGTCTCCGGATGGGTCCGCACCACCGGATGGGAGACCGGCGGAAACTCGGTCTCGATTTCGTGGAGGCGCCGCCGTCCATCGGGCCGTGCCAGAACGATCTCGCGATAGCTCGGAACCCGCCCATAAGGCCCGCCGCCGGAAATATCGTGAAGGGCGGTGAGCCCGCCGATCATCCGCTTGACCGGTTCGGCGAGCGCATCATAGGCGGCATACATGTTGGACCACAGCGTATCGCCGCCGGATTCCGGAATGAGCCGCGCGTAGAGGATCGAGCCTAAGGCCGGACAGGCGCGGAAGGTCACGTCCGTGTGCCATTCGTCGTTGTAGACGCCCTGGTTGCCCCGATTTTCCAGGACGCTGATCTGCGGATGCTCCGGCAATTGCGCGAAGACGGGATGCGGCGGCTCCAGCTCGCCGAAGCGCCGGGCGAAAGCGAGGTGGTCCGCCGGGCTTAGATGCTGGTCGCGGAACACGATCACCAGATGCTCGAGGAGCGCCTGGCGCACCGCCGCGAAACGCGAATCGTCGAGCTGCGAAAGATCGACGCCGGCGATTTCGGCGCCGATGGTGGGGGTGATTCGGCGGATGTCGAGAGCAAGTCGGGACATGGCGATGGAGGGCTCCTCTGCGCGGCGCGGCGTTGCCTGCTAGGTCCACGGCGCAACGATATAGGGCCGATGACGGGCTGCCAATGGGTCGGGATACCCGCCTATCGTCATCTGGGTGCAGCCGGTCGCGGCACCGACGGCGCGGCGCCGGGTGCCTCTTGGGACTACTCTTTCTTGATGATTTGCCCACTCACCGGATCTGATATGCAGGTCGATCTCCTTGCCGCCAGGCTGACGCACGTCAATCACCCAAGTGTTATCGTCGAATTTGATTCGTTTGACGTCTTTGTATCCTTGGTCCTCCAAGGACTTGACGATCTCCGATAGCGGCTTGGCGTTGGCGGGTGGAGTCTCTTCGGAAAATCGGCCGGCACAGGCTGAAAGTGACACGACCAGCGAGCAAGGCGGCGGGTCCACTAAGAAAAGTCGAGGTCCTCATGTTCCAGTCTCCCGTTTCAAGACCGCGGCAGCTCGCGGCTTCGATCCGTCGCATAGGCGTGGCCTACCCGCGTCGGACGCGATTGCTGCCACTCATTTCAATAGGTTTGCCTTGATGTAGCCGATCTTGTCGCCCGCCTTCACATGCACCCACGTGCCGCCCGCAACCTTCTCGATGACAACGACCTTCGTGCCTTCCGGCAGCTTGTCGAGGATTTTGCCCGACGTGCTCGGCTTGTCGCGAAGATTGGCATAGCCATAGCTGTTGGAGACGGTCATCTCCTGGTCGGCGACGGTCTGAGCTAAGTGACACGCGGGAAGATTGGGCGGGGAAATCATTCCCGCTGCCGCGGTCCCGACAGCGGCAACGGCGATGGCAAAGCGCAGGCTAGAGCCGTCGGCAGCAGTGGTTTCATTGCGAAGTCCTCCTATGGCACAATTGTGGAGCTCATCGTCCCGGGATGGGCCTGTCGGTTCGCAGGTCCGACCCGGGGATAGTTGCTGCGGCAGGATGTTCTCCGAACACGCAGGCTTGGCTCGGTCCTGCACGTCGATACGCCCAAATGGTCGCCGGTGGAAAATTGCCCCAGACCCGCTGCACACGCCGCGGCACAAGGCCGAGTTCCCTTACCAGCCGTGAGGGAACGGGCGACAGTGGCCCGTATGAGAATTCAAGGAACGCGCCGCCGCCGCGCAGCGCGGTGAAGCACTGCTCGAGAATCGAGCGCTGGCGGGCCAGGGGCCAACCGACGCGCGGCAGGGAAGAGACCACGACGCCGACCTGCCCCATCTCCGCCGGGGCGAGAATATTGCCAAGCTCCTGCGCATCGCCGCAGAGGACGCGCAGGCTGGGGAAACGATCGGTCAGCAGCTGGTGGAAGATGGGATGGCGCTCGATCACGGTGAGATGCCGATGGACCTGGCCCCGGACTCGATCAGCGCACGCGTAATGGGTCCCGTGCCGCCGCCCAATTCCACGATGGGCCCGCCGCCGACGGCCGCTCGCGCCATCGCGCGGGCCAACGGCGGGCGAGTCGGCATGATGGCGCCGATGATTGCAGGCTGGCGGAGCCAGGTCTGGAAGAAGAGTGCCTGATCGCGGCGCGGTGCAGAATGGCTGATTTCCAAGCGGGGGCGTTGCCATAGATCTCGCGAGCGACGACAGCGACGGGCGCTGCATGGGAGCGGCTCATGGCAAGATGCTAGGTCGCCGCGCTGACGCCAAGCTGACTGCTGGTTTAACTCCTTGTAAGGCTCAAGCAATCTGCCGATCGCGGGAGCAGCCTTTGCCATTGCGTATCCCGGCAACCCGCTTGCCCCGCTGGAGGCCCACCGGCGTCGCTGTCGTCCGCGTCATTCATGAATTTGAACAGCCGTGAACTTGACCCGGCCCCTGGGACCGCCCCGATAAGAGAGCGGTCAGCCAACAGCGAGGTGATTCGTGAGCTCTTCCGCCCAATTCCTGAACCCTTCCGAAGCCGCCCGGCGGCTCGGCGTTTCCGCCAAGGCCCTGCGGCTCTACGAGCAGCGCGGCCTGGTCGCCCCGATCCGCACCGCGGCCGGATGGCGGGCCTATGGTCCCGACGAGATGGCCCGCGCCGCCGAGATCGCGGCCCTGCGCGCGCTCGGCCTCAGCCTCGCCCAGGTGGCGCGGGTGCTGGAGGGCGACCCGCAGGGCCTGGAGCCGGCCCTGGCCGCGCACCAGGCGATGCTCGAAGGCCGGCTCCGCCAGCTCGTCGGCACGGTGGAGAAGGTCCGCCGGCCTGCGCGGCGATCTCGCTCGGGGCCAGGCGCCGGCCGCCGGAGAACTGGCGCGCCTGCTGGAACCGGCCGCCGACCTCAGCGTCGCCTTCGACCTTCCCTGGCCCTGGGGCGGCGAACGGTTCGAGCTGCGCGACATCCGGCCGCTGAACTACATCATCGGCCCGCTGGGCAGCGGCAAGACCCGGCTGGCGCAAGCGCCTGGCCGAGACCCTGCCCGGTGCCGCCTTCCTGGGCCTGGAGCGGTTGGCGGACGGCGGCGCGGCGGCTCGGGCGCGGCTGGACGCCGACCCGGCTCTCAGGTCGCGGGTCGATCGGACCCTGGCCTGGCTCGCCGAGGACGGCGCCGCGGTATCGGACGCCCTGATCGCCCTGCTCGCCGGACTGGAAGTCCGAAGGCCCGGCCGTCCTGGTCGTCGACATGATCGAGCAGGGGCTGGACCAGGCCACCCAGGAGGCCCTGATCGCCCATCTGCGCCGCCGTGGGCCCGGCGGTCGACCGCTCTTCCTGCTGACCCGCTCCAGCGCGATCCTGGACTTGGACGGCCGTGGGCGCCGACGAGGCGATCATCCTCTGCCCCGCCAATCACAGCCCGCCGACCCGCGTCGCCCCTTATCCCGGCGCCCCCGGCTACGAGGCCGTCGCCACCTGCCTGGCCTCGCCCGAGGTGCGGGCGCGGACGGAAGGCGTCATCGCGTGGCGGCCCCACTGATGGCCCCCGCGAGCAGCAGCGTCGGGTTAGCCGTGGTTCGCGTAAGGGCGATGAACCAGCGCGCGCTCGCCCTCGCACCGCACGGCCCAAACGAGAGCACAATACTCGGAACACATCGGATCTTACTTGGCTGGCGAACCTTAGCCGGGAGCAGCGCTTCGTGATCCGCAACGATGTGAGCGCGTTCTGCTACCCCAAGCCGCCACCGGGTTATCGGTTACTCCTCAATCGCGATGCCGGCGCAGATCGGGAGTTGGGCGATATAGGGATGACGTGCGGCTGCTTCACCGGAGTAGTTCATATCTCGCAAATCGTCTGCAAGAAAGCCAAACGGGATTCCGTTGCTCTAGATAGGTGGATAGACTGGCCCTATTGATTTCGGGGTCATGCGATGCAAGCACCAGCAAAAGCGAAACCTGCGTTTCCTCAGCCAGACAGTATGGCTCGAAAATCAGTTAGGGAGTCACTGGTGGCAGAACAGCTGTCTTGAGATTGCCGTAAGGAGAAGCCCTCCTCGTCCTTCCCCCGTCTTTGACACCTACTGGCAGTTCGCAGCTGAACGGCAGTCGATATTCCATGCTCGCACGGCCGGGAAGTCTGCGCCCTGGACAGACGATCCGGTGCTAAAGGAACACAAATTCACAAACGCTTACAGGGCCTCGGACCGTGCCAGCCAATATCTAATCCGAAATGTCATCTACGCTGGTGAGCACGACTGGGAATTTACGCTATTGAGAATCCTGCTCTTTAAGATTTTCAACAAGCCTACGACGTGGGAGCTGTTACAGTCCCAAGTCGGGGAAATCAGTGCCGCACGTTTCTCGCCAGATCGGGTGAACAGGGTACTCGCCCAGGCCATCGAACGGGGCGCATCTATCTACTCGGGCGCCTATATCATGCCCAGTGGTCCGATTTCCATTCGCCAACCTCGAAAGCACATGATGCATTTGACGCTGCTGGCCAGTATCGTTCGCGGTACCCTCGCTCGCGACTTGCAAGCCGCCAAGTCGATGGAAATGGCGTATCACCTTTTTCTCGGGGTGCCCAGCTTTGGCCCATTCCTGGCGTTTCAATTCCTTGTTGACGCCAACTACAGCCCGTTCCTGATTTTCTCAGCAATGGATTTTGTTGTACCCGGCCCGGGCGCGCGCGACGGCATTCGCAAATGTTTCATAGACCTAGGGGACTATGACGTCGCCGATACGATCCGGTGGGTTACCGATCGGCAGGAGTTGGCAGTTTGAAGTGCGCGGTCTCCATTTCCGGACGCTTTGGGGAAGACCGCTCCAGTTAATTGATTGCCAGAATCTGTTCTGCGAAGTGGATAAATACGCCCGCGTTGTCCACCCAGAAATCAGGGGTGTCACCGGGCGGACCCGGATCAAGCAGCGTTTCTCTCCAAATCCGGAACGCATACTCCCTTGGTTCCCACCTAAATGGGGATTGAATGGTCGCATCGAAGCCGATCTAGGCTCCACCAGGCCCTTCGCGCGAATAGGTTAAACTCTGGGTCTCAGCATCAAGAAGCAGCCAGCCACCGTGATTTTTCGTCAGAGCCCGAAAAGCCTCAAAGCCAACGAGCACGGCACGTTGCCATTCGTGTAGTTGGCAATCCTTGACCTCCAGGTTTCGGACCATGCGGCCGATGAGCTTGAGGGTATTGTGGTCCAGACGATCCAACCCCCTCAGCATCGAATGGCCCAGCGCGTAGTTGAAGACGGTATGCGCAAGCGCCTCCTCGATAATGATAGCGCGGGCACCGTCCTCTATTTCGTCTTTTTTTGGATTGCTCTTCCTTTTGCAGCGAAAAATCGCCCGTGTCACCGGCGACCAGCCGAGCACTGCCGCGTAGGCCAGGTGGAAGGCATCGTGGTAGCGATAACCGCTGACCATTAATGGCGGCATTGTCGGTAAGGCGATCACCGATGTTGATGTCATTGACGCGGGTAATGACTTCGACCCGGCCGCTTTTGCTTTTGCGTTCAAGAAGCTGGATATGGAGCCTGCGTGGTAGCCGTTCGTACCCCGGCGCATCGAGGCTGTCGAACACTTGGCCGGCCCGGCATAGATCGGGCCCAAACATGCTCTGAATTTTTCTGACGTTCGTTGAAAGCACAGTGGAGAGATGAAGGCCATGAATTTTCAGCGCCTGCAGCGTAGCCCGGCCGGCAGAACCGATACTTCTTCCAAGCTTCTGCTTCTGGGTGCCGGTTGGCGCGACTGGGAGGGATTTCGAACTCCTCCGTCAAAAGCGGGATCGTTCGGACCATTGCATAGATGTGTCCGAAAGGTCCTTTCTCAAGTTTCAGTGGCTTCGTTTCAGCGATCAAGTTTTGGAACTTAAAGCCGTAATGTGATGAAAGCGCAGAGAGGTACCAGAGTACGTCGCCAAACTCTTCCACCAAATTCTCCCTGCCTTCGGTATAGGCTTTTCCGTCACGGAGCGACTTCTTGAGCTCTGAAACCAGTGAGCCAAGTTCGCCGATCGCACCGAAGGCAGGAATGTGCCGTTTGGCGGGATCTTTCCAATCGATGCGGGCGGTTGCGAATGCGCGCTTCTGGTAGGTGTTCAGGTTCACGCCGCCACCTCCCGCGCCTTGTCGCGGATCATCTTGCAGGTCTCGACAAGTTGGGTGACGTCGGCCCGATTCCACGGAGAGAGTCATCCAGCTGATGGTCCTCCAGTATCGCCATAGTCGCGTGGCAAACGAGGGGACCAACCGCTATTTTAGCCTCTCGCGCAATCGCAGCCTGCAACCGTGCGAGTCCGAGGAGATTTCCGGGGGCCTTCTGAAGGTAATATTGATAACGATATATTGCAGTCATATAGAGTTCGTGGTTCCGGCCTAGTTTGAGGCTAATATGGCTTAAGCACTGACCACCGCGCTGCTTCGCGTAATCCTTTTCCGCATCGTAGAGCTTCAGTTCCAGCGCCTCTAGGCCGAGATCCAGCTCATAGGCGGCCCGCTTGGGCGACTTGGTGGCCAACTGCTTCTTGAGCTTGGTGATCGCGAGTTCCAGCGGAAAGACCGTACTGCCATCCGAGCATTTGCGTTCCGTCAAACGGAGCGCGAAGGTGCCCCAGAGGTTTTCGGACTGGATTAACGGATAGACGGTCTTCGGATAGTCATAGACCGCGTTAATTCCGCCCTGACGATATTCCACCGCGGGAAAGATCGTCTCAGCAACGGTATGAGTTGGTTGCGCGCCATGCTTTCGCAAAAAGGCATCCACTTTCATTTTAATCTCGCGGGATACGGCTGTCACGAGGCCGGGCTTCTCGACCTCAAGCACGACATTGTACAGGCGTGCATGAGTTTTCTGCATTTCTTCCGCAGCGGTAAGCCACGCCTCGGCTCTTGTGACTTGAGACCTTGCAAACATATCGTACCTCCTTACGGCCTGGCGGCTACCGGCGCGAAGCCGATATGCTTGTCTGTCAAATAATCCGTTGCGAGCCAAGCGTACCCGCCATCTCCCCACCTATCGCCCCAGCTGTTTCGGATGAGAAAGTACAGCACGCCGGCGCCGTGACCCAACCCAACCACCAGGACAGCATGGCCCCCATAGCCATCACCCGCACCTGAGATTGAATAGTTGGGCGGGAACGGGCCAAGAAAGGCAGCGGAGAGCCGAATTCCGAGAGCACTACCGGTCGGCCATTTCTGACCAATTCCGAGATAGAATTGATGGGATCATCCTCACCCGGATTGAGACTCCCATGCCACAGGGCGGTGACAGCAGGTGGACTCCATATTTTGGGCTGTACAAGATTGTAGGGCCAGTCTGTCTCTGCCGGTTGGCCATTTTGCGCCAATGCCGCGGCAGCCTCCTCAAAGAGAATTCCCTCGGTGACATTCAACCTTGGCGATACGAATCGCGTGATAGAGGAGAAATTCTGCCGACAGAGGTGGGCTCTTGTGGCCCATGCTGTGCGCATCACTCGTGGCGCATGCCAGGCAAGTGGGTCGGTCCCCTTGATCACGGACCGCATGGCACGCGTCCCGAAGGTCGATCTCCGGGTCGATGGCCTCAGCATGATCTGTCATGCCGCAAGAACGCGTCCTGAGCGCGGTATTCCTTCGGGCTCGCGGCCCACCATGGCGAGATAGATGTCGAAGCTGTTCCGGCTAGGCTGTGTGGCATCCCAAAGGCGACGCTCTTCCAGGTGCAGGTGCTTTCGCCCTTCGCCCTGCATCACCAACCGCCGCTGAACGGCGCCGCCAATCCGCGTATCAGGTGGGCTGATCCGACCGTCCTTTTCCAACTTCATTCCGGCATGAGTGACCCCATCTACGTCCCAGCTGTATCCGCTTGCCACATGTTCATCCAGGGCCACGATGATCAGGTCGTTGGGACTTCCAAGAATTTGGGCCCCGCGGTCCTTTTCCGAGACCATCCAGACGTCGCGGTGCCAATCGTCAGGTTGAATGTCTGGAAAGGCCCGCTTGTTTGCGGTCTTCGGCTCGACCTCCAGCAGCAGATTAATGACGTTGCGATCAGAAAATTTTGGGAAAGCAATGCCCAGCACGTCGCCGAATAGCTTGCACTAAGAGTTTGTCCGGAAACATCAAGCTGGGTTGCAAAGTTTTCGGAGCATCAGGCGGATTGAGGCGAGACGGAGGAATGCGAGCGCCTTGCGATTGAGATTCTCCCAATCCTTGGCGAGCCTGCGGCAGCGATTAAGCCAGGCAATGGTGCGCTCGACGATCCAGCGCTTGGGCAATACCACAAATCCGTTGGCATGATCGGAGCGCCTGACGATTTCAGTTTCGAGGTGCGGCAGGACCTTCGCCAAGGCCTTGTCGAACCCCGGCCCCTGATAGGCAGCGTCGGCGAAGAGCTTTTTCAAGAACGGATACATCCCGAACAGGGTCGCAAGCAGCAGGGTGCCGCCGTCGCGATCCTGGATATCGGCAGGATGAACGATGGCGTGGAGCAGCAAACCCAGCGTGTCTACGAGAATGTGGCGCTTCTTGCCTTTGATCTTCTTGCCCGCATCATAGCCATGCGGATCGATGCAGGCCCCCCTTTTTCAGCGCTCTTCACGCTTTGGCTGTCGATGATGGCGGCGGTTGGGCCGGCTTCGCGTTCGCCGTGCTCGCGGCACTCCACATAGAGCGCGTGATGGATGCGATCCAGCGTGCCGTCCCAGCTCCACAAGTCGAGATAGTCGAACAGCGTGCTGCGCGGCGGCAGGTCTTTCGGGATCGCCCGCCACTGGCATCCCGTGCTCAAAACATACATAATTCCGTTCATCACTTCGCGCACGTCAACGTGGCGCCTGTTGCCGCCCCGTTTGGCCGGCTCAATCAACGGTGCGACATGCGCCCATTCGTCGTCGGTCAGATCACTGGGGTATCGCAATTTGCTGCGGTCGTAGCGCCCGCGGTTCTTCGCCGTCCACATCGGTGACCCTCCTCGAATCAGGCCACCTCTCTTGAATCACAAACGATTCACATGATTTAACATGTTTCCGGACGGACACTAAGCCGCAACGACAATTGATAGACGAAGTCCGGTTGCTCGATGTGTTGGCGTCCCCACTTTTGGCGGCGTAAATGTGCCGCGATCAGCCATTTCGGGCAACAGAAATTCCGCCGCGAATGCGTCGGCTTCGACCTCCTGGGGATCGTGCTTGGAAGCTTCCCCGCGCCCCACGAACCCCACGACTGTGTCGAGGCTCAGCGTCCTATGTTCGAGCAGATGATGTCCCAACTCGTGTGCAGCGGTGAAACGTTGCACATGCAAATCCCGCTTGGTGGTTACCAGCATTCCGGACAGTGCTCGGATCGGCACATACGCGCCGAGCAGGCCGTCGAGCGGCCGAAACATCAAGAACAAGCCAAGTTTTTGCACGGCGCCGATCACATCGACGGCGCCTTCTCCATTGGACAGCGAATTGCTGGGATTCCGAGCTTCGCGTGAAGTTCGCTTGCCCGCGCTACGCCCGTCAGGATTGCGTCGCGGCGCGATGTCATCTGACCGCCCGTCTTCGATCGCTGGACCAGGTATTCGTCAATCTCAACAGCTCGTCGCGGTCCCGTTCGGAAAGTTTAGCCACCTGTTTTGCCAGCATCGCGACATCGCCGCCCAAGAGCTGCGCCTCTTCGCCGGTAAAATGGCCTATGGGCCGCTGGTATAGCTGTGCGAAAGCCTTCAGTTCCGTGGTGGACTCGACGCCGCGCTGCGCCGTTTCGATGAGTGAAATCGCCGAGCGCCGGAGTTTAAGAGCATCGGCCACCTCCTGCTGAGACAGACCCGAAGTATTCCCTGGCCTCTTTTAACTTGGCGGCGATGGCCTCTCGGTCTGACGGCATGGGAAAGCTCCTTGTGATGTTAAGCATCGTTATTCGGCTGCGATGATTACGGCGGCAGGCGCGACACATTCCTGGGCGATATGTGACATAAGATCCGCCACCGCTTCAGTGACGCTTGAGTAGCCCCCTTTTCGCACCCACTTTGCCTGCAATTTGTGTCCCGTCATCGCTTCTACGATCGGCGAAAGCTTGCACACCGTCTTGGAGTTGACTGTGGGGAGGTCCCAAAGATCAGTGTCGGGCTCAGGTTGCCAAGCGCAGTCCTTAATTTCCTTCTCAAGACCTACCGCTAGCGCGGCCTGGATGCCGGCCTGTTTCGCCTGATACTCTGTGGGAGTCATTTTCGCTGTCGCCATTGAACTTCCGTTCGAATATCTAACAGTATGGGCATGATGTGTTCGAAAATCAAACGTAATTTATGCGACGTGAGCAACCCATGCTATCGCGACGATAACCCTTTGAATCTCTTGATATTCTATTTTGACGCGGCAAATAATTTCTGCTGTGGCTGGATCCAGTGTTCCCGTTGCTTTGGCTGCGAACAGGAGGCCAGGCTGTAAATCGAGCCGAATTTCCGGGAATTCTAGACCCGTGTTGCCAGTAAGGGGCGCTTGGCACTTATAGAGTGCCTCCTTCGCCGAAAAGAGCAGCCGGGCGGCCCCTTCCCGGTCGCCGGCGAAGGGATGGACAATCGCTCCCTCGATTTCCGCGCCCGATGCAATACTGGTGGCTGCAAAACCCCCCAAGTCACGCCCGTCCTCGATATCGATCCCGATGGCGCGCACATCCGAGAGGGGGGGCTATCGCGACGGCTACATGGCGGTGACTATGGGCAATACTTCCACACAAGCCGGGCGGCCATACTGGGGCGAGCCATCCTGCATCTGACCGACCATCGCCTCTGGAAGGCCCATTTCAGCCATGGCTCTGCGAGCCAACGTTCTGCCGGCAATCAGCTCACCCTGCCGAGTCGCATTTGCCCCTTCGAGTAATTCAAACTCTCCGCCGACTAGCGGGCCTTGGGCGGCGCTGATACTGCACACTTTTAGCACCACAGACAGAGGTAGGGCGCTCATGATTGTAAAATACCGCTTCTGACGCATGATGAACATGCTCATGTAAAGAGCAACATTATGCATCAGCGAAACATCGAGAGCGGCAAGAGAACGCTCGAAGTAACTAGATTAGGTCTCGAATATAAATCCATTCCGTTAGTGGAAGGGTTTGTCCTGATGGACCCGGATACTTCGGGCCCAAAACACTTCGGAGTCGTTTCCGCCTGCCGCGGCACAAAGAGTTCCCGTCCCGACTCTGCTCACAATAGAAATTCTGACTGAATAGGTGGTCGCGCGCCGGTATTTTAAAGTCTTGTCCCAAACGCAGACTTGAGACCTCAGACGTGTCACGTCCTCTTCTTACAAAGCTACCGTCAGTCAGTGTTTGCTGAGACATGGCGGATGGCGAAGGTCGGACTTCGATGACGCGCCGTCTTAGCCACTTCGGCTAGTCACTTCACCGACTTATTCAATAGCAAGCTACGTGGCCCGATCGGGCGGAGGGGGATGAATTCGAGCTCCATTGTGCCAGCCCGGCCCGTAGCTCGCCTAGAGCCTCCCCGCCAGCGTCCCCGTGCTCTCCCCGCCATCCAGCGTAAACACCTGCCCCGTCCCATAGGCCGCCTCGTCCGAGGCCAGATAGGCGAACAACCCCGCCAGCTCCGCCGGCCGGGCGTGGCGCCCCATGGGGATGGCGTCGTTCACCCGCTGCAGCATGGCGGGGCTGTATTCCGCCTCCTGCATCGGCGTCAGGGTATAGCCGGGGTTGACCGCGTTGACGCGCACCTTGGGCGCCAACTCGAGCGCCATGGTGCGCATGAGGGCGATCATGGCGCCCTTGCTGGCGTTGTAGTCGGCGTAGTGGCGATAGCCGATGATGCTGCTGGTCGACGCCGTGAACAGGATCGCCCCGCCGCCTTCGCGCAGCATGTGGCGGGCGGCGAGCTGGCTGACGAAGAAGGCGCCGAGGAGATTGACCCCGAGGATGCGCTCGAAATCCTTGCGCTCGATATCGACGAAATCGTGGCGGATCGAGATCCCGGCATTGCAGATCAGCACGTCGAGGCCGCCGAGACTTTTCAGCGAGCGCTCGAAGGCGGGATCGACGGCCTCGGCATCGGCGACATCGACGCTCCTCGCCGCCGAGAGCGGCGGCAGCTTCGCCGTCATGGCGCGCGAGCCGCTCCTGGCTCTGGCCCCAGATGCAGACCTTGGCGCCATCGGCGAGGAAGCGCTCGGCGATGGCGGCGCCGATGCCGGTGGAGCCGCCGGTGACGATCACGCGCTTGCCCGTGAGATCGGCCATGTCCCCCTCCCCTTGGTTATTCTGATCTCCCGTTTAGATGACGAAGCCCTTTAGATGACGAAGCCCCGCGGTCAGCCCCGGGGTCTCGAAGGACTCCAGCTTGTGCGGGCCGGCCGTGGTTTCCACCGTGACGGTGATCCCCGGCTTGTCGCGCTGGGAAACACGGGAAGATCGAGCCCCAGCCACCTTCAGGAGATCGCCCAGCTGCTGCGCCCGGGGCGAGAAGAGCTCGATGCCTTTGAAGCTGCCGCCGCGGGGCTGGTCGCGGCGGGGTGGTTGCCGCGGAAGTCGATGAAGAAGGGCACCAGCGCGCCGAAGCCGTGGCGGCGCAGCCCGACCAGGCTCCAGCTCAGCCAATTGCCGTCCGGCAGATGCCGCCCGCCGCTGACCACGGCGCTGGCGTCGAGGCCGGCCCGGCGGGCGCGGGCCGCGACATCCGCCAGATCGACGCCGCCCACGGCCCAGTGATAGAGCCCGTGGCCCTTGAGTTCCGCGATCTCGCGATCCAGCGTGCCGCCGGTCTGGGCGGGATCGCGCGCCAGGAATTTTCTCCCACATAGGTGGCATCGCCGAGGGAGAGCACGCTGTTCGGCGGGTCCCCTGTCCCGGGATGGGCCCCGCCGAAGGTGGGAGCCGCATCGGTCCAGCCCCTGAAATGCTTCTCGCCCGCGGCGAGGTCGGCGGAATACCAGACCAGGTGATCGATCCTCATGCTGCCTTCTTCTCCTGGTTGGCCGCGCCGTGATCCGCCAGCACGCGCGCCACGACGGCGGTCACGCGCTTGGCGGTGGGGATGTGCAGGAATTCGTTGGGGCCGTGGGCATTTGGAGCGCGGCCCAACATTCCGGCGACGACGAATTGCGCCGGGGGGAATCTCTCCCCCAGCATCGCCATGAAGGGGATGCTCCCGCCCTCGCCCATATAGGCGGGCGGCGCGCCGAACGCGTCCTCCGACGCCTTGGCCAGCGAGGCTCGAGCCAGGGCGTCAGCCCGGCGCGTTCCACCCCGCGGCGGCCCGGCCGCCGCGAACTCGATCCTGGCCGCCGTAGGGTGGATCGGTCGAAGAGCCGCTTCGCACCGCGTCGTCGGCCAGCGGCGGGGTCGAGGGTCGGCGGCAGGCGGAGGCTCAGCCGAGCGCTGGTATAAGGCCGCATGACGTTGCCGGCATTGCCCGGGGTGGGCAGCCCGTCCATGCCGATGGTGGCGAACTGGGGCCGCCAGGTCCGGTTCAGCACCAGCTCGACCAGATCCTGGGTCACGGGCGTCGTGCCGGGGG
>CAVQKS010000028.1:0-4577 GCA_963713155.1 uncultured Thermoleophilia bacterium | reverse complement strand
CTGCGAAACGAAGACGCCCCTCCGTCGTCGCGACCGGAGGGGCGTCTTCGAACTGAATGCCGGGAGCGGCTAGCCCGCGGCCTCTTGCGGCGTGATGTTCACCCACGTCGGGCTCACAGGGAGCGTGAGGCCCGGTGCGAGCGCGGGGAACGCCGTCTTGCCGAGGACGATCTTCTCCTGCTTCGAGTATCCGTAGCCGGCGATCGCCGTCGGGTTGGTCGTGAGGTACGGCGTGTACAAGAGCACGAGTGCCGGCTTCTTCTTCAGCTTGCCGTCGAGCGTGTCAACAGCAAGCTTGATTGCGGTGGACGAGAGGTATGCCGGATTCGCGCCGAGGATGCACTTCGCGCCCTTCGTCTTCGCGCAGTCGATCGCGGACGAGTTGTAAGAGAAACCCGTCACGGGAACCGGAGCATGGCCTGCCTGCTGGAGGGCCTTCAGTGCGCCCGATCCGTAGCCCTGCGTGAAGATCCCGTCCACATCCGGGTGCGCGGACAGCAGGCTCGCGACGCCCGCCTGCTCGGGGCCGAGGGCGTAGTTGCCGTTGAACGTCCCGACGACCTTGATCCCCGGATACTTCTTCAACACGGCCTTGTATCCGTTCGAGATCTGCGCCGAGATCGGGGCGCCGGCAAGACCGAGATCCATGAACACCTTGCCCTTGCCGTGCAGCTGCTTCGCCATCCATGCCGCCTGGACGCGGGGGATCGCGTTCCAATCGCTCTCGACCTTGTAGGCGCAGGGCGAGGTGACGATCTGATCGAACGAGATCACGAGGATCCCGAGCTTGCAAGCCCGCTGAAGAGTCGGGTTCAGCGCTGTTGCCGACCGCGTTGTGCCTGCAGCTCGCCGCTTGCGTCCCGAACTTCCTGATCCAGGAGCACTTCGACCCGTTCAACGATCCGTGGACCGCGGATCTCGTGACCTGGCGCCCCGAGATCGATGATGCGACCGGTCATCTGTCGCTGCCGACGGAGCCGGGCCTCGGGCTCGAACTGGTCGACGAGGTCGCGGCGGCCCACCCGTACGACGAGAACGCGTACCTGAACGTCTGGGCCGAAGGCTGGGAGCGCCGGCTCGGCAGCAAAGGAGCGACCAGTGCAGGATGAATCGACCGAGCGCGAGGCGATGTTCACGGGCTTCGCGACCGGCGTCGCGCTCGCGGGGCATCGCGCGGTCGTCGAGTTTCAGATTCCGGCGCTGCTCTACATCGCGTTCGAGCAGATCGTCAACCAGGCGCAGAAGCTGCGGCTGATGACCGGCGGCCAAGCCTCGGTCCCGGTCGTCTACCTCGTACCAGGCTCGGGAGCCCGGCTCGGCCTCGCCGCGCAGCACTCCGACAATCCGTACTCGTTCTTCGTCCACGCCGGCGTGAAGACGGTCGTCCCCGCCACCGCCTCCGACGCGTACGGACTGCTCGTGACGGCGATCCGCGACGACGATCCCGTCGTGTTCTTCGCGCCCGCCGCGGCGCTGCCGCTGCGGGACGAGCTCCCCGAAGAGCCATACGCGATCCCGCTCGGCAAGGGACGGGTGCATCGCGAGGGAAGCGATGTCACCGTGGTCGCGGTTGGCCACCTCGTTCACGACGCGCTCGCGGTCGCCGACGAGCTGGCCGGCGAGCTGTCGATCGAGGTACTCGACCCCCGGACACTCCATCCCTTCGACTGGGAGCTGCTCGCCGAGTCGCTCGAACGCACGCGACGACTCGTCGTGTTCGACGATGCGAGCCGCAGCTGCGGGTTCGCCGCTGAAGTCGTCGCCACCGCCGCGGAGGAGATGACGCTCGATGCTCCGCCGCGTCGCGTCACGCGAGCCGACGTGCCGATCTCGTACGCCGTGGAGCTGGAGCTCGCCGCGCTGCCGAGCCGCGAGCGGCTCACGGCGGTCGTCCGAGACGTCGTGACGCAGGCGGCCCGCCGATGACGGACGTCCGGATCCCGAAGATGGGGATGTCCACCGTCGAGGTCGACATCGTCGCGGTGCACGTCACACCTGGAGATCGGGTCGAATCGGACTCGATCGTCGTCGAGGTGCAGTCGGAGAAGGCGAACTTCGAAGTCGAAGCAGGAACCGCAGGAACTGTGAAGGAGGTGCTCGTGCAAGAGGGGGACGAGGCAAAAGTGGGAGACGTGATCGTGAGGGTCGAGCAATGACGGCGGCGACGCTTGTCGAGGTCGACGCGCCGTTCGCAACGGCGCTCGTCGACCTCGGCCAGCGCCGCGACGACGTCGTCGTCCTGTCGGCAGATCTCTCGAAGTACACGGACGTCCTGCCGTTCGCCGAGGCGTTCCCCGACCGCTTCTTCCAGGTCGGGATGGCAGAGGCGAACATGATGGGGGTTGCAGGTGGCCTCGCGAAGACGGGCCGCCTCCCCATCGCGGTCACCTACGGCGTGTTCGCCACCCGCCGTGCGTACGACCAGGTCGCGATGGCCATGGCGACGGGGCCGTCACGGGGGATCGTCGTCGCATTCCTGCCTGGCGTCACGACGCCGTTCAAAGCGACGCACCAGGCGATCGACGATCTCGCGCTGATGCGGGCGCTGCCGGGATGACGGTAATCGACCCTGCCGATGCCACCGAGCTCGCCGCGGCCGTCGACCTCGCCGTCGCAGCCAGACGGGCCCGGTCTACCTGCGCGGGCTGCGGGGATCGGTGCGAGGCTGTTCGAGCCGGATGAGTTCGAAGTTCGCGCCTCGCGCGTCGCGGACGGCGGCGACATCGCTGATCCTGACGCCTGGGCTCGCGACGCAGTGGGCGCTCGAGGCCGCCGACCTGCTCGACGCCGGGCTTCGATCCTCCACGTGCCCGTGCTGAAGCCCTTCCCGGCCGATGAGGTGGCGCGTTCGCAACCGCTTCGAGACCGTCGCGACGATCGAGAACCACTCGACCGTCGGCGGGCTCGGCTCGGCCGTCGCGAGTCGTCGCCGAGCCGGTGCGGGCGTCGTCTGCGTCGGTTCGGCGTGCCCGACCGCTGGGCGCCCGCCGGCTCACTCGACCACATTCGCCGGAGCTCGGCCTCGACGCCGCGGGCATCGCGGAGGCCGTCGCGATGACGGCCGCGACTCGATCCCGACGCTCGCGCAGCGCGCGCACGCGATTCGTCGCACGGTGCTCGAGATGTGCCGCGGCCGCGGCCAAGGCTACGCAGGCCAGGGGCTCGGGCTGGCCGACCTGACGGCGTGCCTGTACTTCTCGGAGCTGCGCGAGGGCCTTGACCGTTTCGTGCTCTCGACCGGCCACAGTGCGATCGCGGTGTTTGCCGCGTTGCACGAACGAGGCGTCTACGACCTCGACGAGCTGCGTACGTACGGCATGGACGGCTCGCGGATCGAGGAGAGCCCGCTCGAGGGGACGCCCGGCTTCGAGATCACCGGCGGCTCGCTCGGACAAGGGTCCTCGCAGGCCGTGGGAATGGCGCTCGGAGAGCGTCTCCACGGACGCGGCGCCCGCGTCTACTGTCTGCTCTCCGATGGAGAGCTTCAGGAAGGGCAGGTGTGGGAGGCCTCCATGTCGCCGGACATCACCGGCTCGACAACCTTGTGTTCTCGTCGACAACAACCGAATGCAGGCTGACGGCGCGACGGCCGATGTCATGACAGTCGAGCCTGTGCCCGAGAAGCTCGAGGCATTCGGCTTCGCCGCGCGGCGGCTCGACGCGAATCCTCTCGACGACGTGCTCGATGCGTTCGACTGGGCAAGGGAGCAGTGCGGCCTCCCGCCGGGCTCGTATGCGACAACGTACCGGGCAAGGGCGTCCCCAGCTTCGAGGTCTACGAGAAGGTGCACTACATCCGGGCCGCAGATGCGGTGTGGGAGAAAGCACTGGAGGAACTCGGTTGAGCCTCAAAGAGCAGACATCGGCCGAACGCACTCAGTCGCTCGGGATCGACCGCCCGTCCAAGATCATCGCCGTCGGGCTCAACTACCACGACCACGCTTCGGAGTCGAAGATGGAGGTGCCCGAACGGCCGCTCCTGTTCGCGAAGTGGCCGAACGCGCTCATCGGCGATCGCGAGCCGATCAGAATTCCCAGAGAGAGCACGGAGGTCGACTTCGAAGCCGAGCTCGGCGTCGTGATCGGCCGGATGGTGAAGGGGCCGGTCCCCGTCAGGCGCGCGCTCGACCTCGTCGCGGGGTACGTCTGCGCCAACGACGTGAGCGCGCGCGATATCCAGTTCAGTGACGGCCAGTGGACGCGCGGAAAGTCGTTCGACACGTTCTGCCCCGTCGGACCGGCGCTCGTCCCGGCGAGCGAGATCCCCGACCCGCAGAAGCTTCGGATGCGGTGCCTCCTCAACGACGAGGTGATGCAGGATGCGACGACCGGCGACATGATCTTCTCAGTCGCCGAGGTCATCGCGTACATCAGCTCGGCGATCACACTCGAGCCCGGCGACCTGATCCTCACCGGGACCCCACCGGGTGTCGGCTTCGCCCGCGTCCCGCCGAGATTCCTGCGGCCCGGCGACACGGTCGCGGTCGAGATCGAGGGAATCGGGACGCTTACAAATCCCGTCGTCTCACCGTGACCGCGAGGTCGTGCGATTCAGTCGTGGCGAGCCAGCCACTCGC
>CAVQKS010000027.1:0-12074 GCA_963713155.1 uncultured Thermoleophilia bacterium | reverse complement strand
GCTGATCGTCGACACCGGCTATCAGGCGTTTCTGAAAGCTCTCAGGACGCCCGTCACGAAGCTGGTGTGAGACGACCAGCAATGGCACCGCTGATGGGCACCTTCTTCGGGCACCGCCTGTGCGTACTCGCATTATCCTCGGCGAACTGGCCGCACCGCACATGGGTCGTGGTCGACTTCGAACCGTTCCAGCGTTCCTGGCATGGGTTCACGGCCTCGCGGCCGAAACGCGCGCGGTGGACGTCCTTCTGCCCGCTTGACGACTTCGCTCCCAATGTCGTCTACCTACAGAACCTCAGCGTCCTTTCCGACGCGACGATGCAGGCGTATCCGGCGCATCCGTCGCCGCAGATCACGATCTAGCCGCCGGACACGAGGCGCCGCCGGGATCTGATCCTCACGTCGTTCCCACATTCTCGTCAACCGCTTCCGATCGGTCAGCGTCAGCTCCGAGTACTTCCGCATCGTTACGCCGACGAACTCGTCATGTGCAGGCGCGCGAACGATGCGTGACGACACGCACACGATCGGAACGCTTATGGAGGCTCGGTCTCTAGAGGCGGGAGCGATCTGTCGAGACGGACGATGCCGCCGTACTCGTCGTTATGGGCGCCGGGCGAACACTGCGTAACCGTTGCGGACGCGCCGCGAAGCTCTCGATGAGTTCGTATTCCTCATCGGCGGCGAGGCGCTGGCAGTTGAAGATGGTTGAACGAGTTCGACGTCATCGAGCAGGACGAAATGGGTACCCGCAACTTCATCGAGTTCGGCTCGGGCTGTGAACTCCGATCCGTCGATCAGAACGGCGTCGAAGATCTCGATTCCGTGCGTCCCGCGGATCGCGCGGGTGCCGCAGAGCGGCACGCGCCCGCTTCGGATGAGTCCCAGGTCTGCTTCTCGCGCCAACGGAGAACGTCGTCGAGTCGATAACGGTTGAGTGTGCTCTCAATCGCAGTGTGGAACGTGCTGACCTCGCCCTCCGTCGCGACTCCTTCGAGGCCGACCGAGGAGGCGTTCACGCAGTAAACATTTGCCGCGTCCGCATAGCGATCTTGAAGCTCGCGGAAACGCTCCGGTGCAGCTTCGAGGCAGAAGAGCCTCGGTTTCGACTCGTTCCGGGCGATCCCGCGGACGCAGTAGGCGGGAATCCCCGCCCCCCACGCCGAGCCGATCTCAAGGATGGTACGGACACGGGGGTTCGCTGCTACTGCCTCAATTGCGGCTGCGAACGCATCGTTCCCAACCTCGTTGGGCTGGTCGGCCTCGCCCCGCACTCCTTTGATGAACCTCCGAAGCATTCTGCATTCTTGCGATTTCCGTCCAAGCGAGCCCCGAATTAGGATCAGCTTGTTCGGAGAGATCGACGCTCGACGTCTTGACCAGCGTGGCAGATGTCCGAGACGCCGTCGGTATATCCGCAATGGGTGGAGCACCACGGCGCGGGGGCGGGCCGGCGTGACCGTCAGGGTCGTGTCCCCGGGCGGTTCTGCCACTTCGGCGTCGCGTGCGGCGGCGAGGTCGTCCAGAACGCCGCCTCGGACCCGTGGAAGCCCGCCTCCGCGTTCCTCTTCGCCTTGGCGCACGTCGCCCGCCGCACTCCCCTGGCTCGTGCGTGCGCTGTTGCGCCGTGCGCGACGTGGTGGAAGGGCCGAGATCTCGATCCTGACCGCCCGAAAGCGCGTCTGGTCGGCCGGCCACGAGGCCCTTCGCGGGCGCCTGAGCGAGGGAGAGAGGGATCGTCGACTTCCTCGCGGCGACCGAACGGCTCCACCCCTCATCGTCCGCGACGGCCGCGCTCCGCGGCGCTGTGCCGGAGGCGGGCGGCCTTGTGCCGCCTTCGGAGTCTCGGGCGACATTACGAGTCGACGGCGGCCGTACGCGTCACCTCGCGTTAGTTGCTACGCCATGGCCGCTAGGCGATCGCAAATGGGCGACGGGTCGTGGCGATGCCGGTCGGTGACCGTGCCGCCGGAACTCGACGGCGTCGTGTCTGTTTCGCCGCGCGACCCCGTCGGGATGCGGGCCGTGCTCGAGGAGTTGCTGGCGGACGGCGCCAAAGCAAGTCGCGACGATACGCGCTGAGCGCCGGAACGCTCACCGAAGTTCGCGGCCGAGTGCACGCTCGTGAAAGTGTACCGTCGCGCAGTCGCCGCATTGAGATAAGGGCAGTGTGACTAAGACGCTGATCATCCTGGAACTCAGTGGGACTTGCGCACGAGGTGCTGCTCATCGCCACCCGAGTGAACGAAATCGACCACCGCTGGGACGAATTCGGCTTCGTCTGTTCACATCCCCGACCCCGCACCGGCGGGAGCGCGGTATCTGGGAACGGACGATGAGCTTCTCGCAAGCGATGCCGCGTGTGACGTCGTAGCAGGGATCGGCGACCCGCAGGTGCGCGACCCAGCGCTCCATCCTTACCTCGAGCGAGCTCGCTGGTTCGAATTTCCGAACCTCATCCATCCGCTGGCGCTCCTCGACCAAGCGGCGGGCCGGGATCCCGTTCGGACGCGGCAACGTCGTCTTCGCCGGTGCGTCGTTCACCTGCGACATCCGAGTCGGTGACTTCAACTGCTTCAACCCGAACGCGACCGTAGGACACGACGCGGTAGTGGGATCCGCGACCGTTGTTAATCCTGGGCCGACATTCTCCGGGCTGGGGTGAGGGTCGGCGACCGCGTGCTCGTCGGAACGGGCGCGCAGATCCTCGCCCACGTCTTGGTCGGCGACGACGCCGTCGTCGGCGCCGGCGCGCTCGTTCGCGGCGACGTGGCTGCTGGGGGCGACACGGTCGTGGGCGTGCCCGCGCGACCGCTTCCCCGGTGAGGTACAAAGTGTGAGGCCTTGAGGCTCCGTCGGCCGAGAGTGGCGATCCGCCCTGACCGTACGGCACAATCCGGCAACAATGGCCAACGACGGTGCCGAGTTCCATGAACTGCCCCCCCCAGATGACCGCCGATTCCGCCAGGGTCGCTCCCCGTGTCCCAGCGGAGCGGTGACCGGGTTCCCGCTCGCGCGCGTCCGCGAGCTCGCGGGCGTCGTCACGTCGCCGGCTGACGCCGGGCCTGCGACTTCTGCCACGCAGGCGAACGAGCGGAATCGGCGTCTCGCACTCAGCTCGATGGCTGCGGTCGGCGCGCGCGGCGCGACGCTGCTCATCGGCTTCGTCTCTGTGCCGCTCACGGCTCGCTACCTTGGACCGGAGCGGTTTGGCCTCCTCGCGACGATCACGTCCCTCGGAGCGCTTCTCTCTTGGAGCGATCTCGGGATCGGCAACGGAGTCGTCAGCCATCTCTCCGCGACGCTAGCGCGCGGCGACAGGCGCGGGACTCAAGCGATCGTCTCTCAGCGCCTTTTTCATCCTGCTCGTCTGCGGCCTCATTGGGATCGTGGGGGTGATCTGGTTGGACCGGTGGACGTTGTTCCTGGCACTCCGTCTTCAACGTTCATTCGCCGCGCGCGGTCGATGAGGCGGCGCCGAGCTTCGTCGTGTTCGCGACCCTGTTTCTGCTTGCGTTTCCACTGGGCGTCGCACAACGCGTCCAGCTCGCCTTGCAAGAGAGCTTCGTCACGAGTCTCTGGACGATCTTCGGCGCCACGCTCGGAGTCGCCGGCCTGGTGCCCGCCCCCGCCGCAGGCCGGCGGCGTCCGCCTCCTGAATCCTCGCGACGGCCGGAGGCCCCCTCGCGGCGATGGCGCTCAACAACCTCTTCCCGCACCGCGGCGATCGGCGCTGGCTTCGGCCATCCTGGCGCCTCGCCAATCGTCACACGGGAGTGTCCGTCGCGCGGGTAGGGCTCCTCTTTCTCGTGCTGCAGATCGCTATCGCCGTTGCTTACGAATCGGACACTCTCGTGCTCGCGCTGATCCGCGGTACCGCCGAGGTCGCGGTCTTCTCCGTCTCGTTCAAGCTGTTCATGGTCGTACCGTTGCTCCGCCGAGTTTCGTCTTCACTCCGGCTCTGGCCCGCCTACGCGGAGGCGCAGGAGCGCGGCGACACAGCGTGGCTCCGGCGCACGCTTCGGCGTACGCTCGCGCTGTCTGCGGCCATCCGTGTCCCGGTGGCGGTATTCCTGCTCTTCTTTGGCGCTCCGTTAGTGCACCTCTGGGCTGGCGGCGACTTGACGCCGCCGCTTCACTCCGCGCCGCGCTCTGCGTGTGGGTCGTTCTCGTTGGCATCAGCGCGTCGCTCGCGATGTACCTGAATGGAGTAGGGGCCGTCCGTTTTCAGGTCACCTTCGCCGCGCTCATGATGATTGCGAACCTCGCTTCCTCGATCGCGTTCACCAAGGCCGTGGGCATCTCGGGTGTCGTGCTCGGTTCGATTGTCGCGCAGGCCGCCTTCTCCATCGTGCCCACGCTGATCTTCGTCTCCCGGCGCCTCGGCTGGCGCAGCGGCGCGCACGTCGCGTGACCCACGAGTTCATGGCTCTCGCCACGCCCGATCTCCTCCGGTCGCGAAGAGGAGACGTCCTCGAGGCTGTACGAAGCTCATGGATTTCCTCGACCGGAACGTTCGTGACGCGGTTCGAGACCCAGTTCGCCGAACTCGCCGGTGCACGCCACGCCCTCAGCGTCACGAACGGTACGGTGGCGCTGCACCTAGCCCTCCTCGGGCTCGGCGCCGGGCCAGGTGACGAAGTAATCGGTGCCGTCTCTCACGTACGTCGCCGCCGCCAACGCTGTGAGATACGTTGGGGCCGAGCCGGTCATCGTCGACATCGACTCGGCAAGATCTCCTGGTGCCTCGATCCCGCCGCAGTCGAGTCTGCTTGGACGCCGCGAACGCGCGGCATCATCGCGGTTCACCTCTACGGCCACCCGGCCCACCTCGACCGCTGCTAGAGCTCTCCGCGCCGGTCGGCGGGGCGTGGGTCGTCGAAGATGCCGCGGAGGCGCACTATGCCCGCGACCGGGGGCCGTCCGGTCGGCGCACTCGGAGACGTCGACACGTTCTCCTTCTACGGCAACAAGCTGCTGACCTCCGGTGAGGGCGGTGCGGTCGTCACGAACAACGACGAGGCTCGCCCTGCGCATGCGCACGCTCCGCGGACAGGGCATGGACCTGGACCGTCTTTATGACTTCCCGATCGTCGGTCACAACTTCCGAATGACCGAACGTCGCGTGCGCGCTCGTCTGTGCTCAGCTCGACCGAGGCGAGGACCTGCAGGCCGCACGGCGCCGGGTCTTCGAGCGGCACGAGCACGAGCTCGCGAATGTTCCTGGAATCGGGTTTCGACCGCACGCCACGTGGGCGGGAGCCCTCGCCCTGGCTGTTCTGCATCACGGTCGACGCCGAGGAGTACGGCCGGAGCCGCGACGAACTCCTCGCGTTCCTGGCGGACGAGAGGATCGAGACGAGGCCGTTCTTCATCCCACTACACCTCTTGCCCCCGTACGAGAAGGCCACGCGCGGCCCGCTCGAGCGGGCCGAGGCGCTCGCTGCTAGTGGCGCGAACCTTCCAACGCATTCGCGCATGACCGAGGCAGACGTCGCGCGGGTCGCAGATGCGATTGGCCGCGCGCGAGGGTGAGAGTCTCCGCATTAACGCCCGCCTCCACCTAGGGCTTAACGGGGGAGTTGAGTCCGTCGTAATCGGCCGGCGTACGGTCTGTCGTCGCTTTCACGGGGACGACGAGTACATCTCCGCTTTTCCGCTACGAGGACGCGCAAGACTGGCTCAGGCCGTACCTCGCAGGCCCCTGCAGTGCTCGAGGCGACGGGAACTCCGCCGCCTCTCGGTCGGCCGCGCCGTAACTCGGGTCGCTTGCACGCTGCGCCTTCGGAGCGTCGCCGATCTAGCTCGCACGGCCACTGTGGCCGCCCGCGACCCTGTCCCGCCGTCTGACGGCACAGTCGAGAGCCTCGGTGCGGACGTCGTGCACTTCCCGTTCCAGTCCGGGTTTCGCACAGCCATCCCGACCATTCTACCAGCCGCACGATCTCCGACATCTGCATTTGCCTAAAAACTTCCTGCGCTCGGAGCGCCTCAGACGGGAGCGAACGTACCGGGCCTTGTGTGTCCCAGCGGCTGCCGTTTCAGTGGGTCCCTAGTGGGTGCGCAGAGATCTCCTGGAGCACTACCACCTCGAGCCCGACACCGTCTGGGTCATTCCGCTTGCCCCCATGTTCGGTGTGTATGCGGCCGCGCACGACGACAGCGCCTCCTTCCCGCAGTTTGAGCTGCCCGATCGGTTTGCGCTTGACCCGGTGACAGACGTGGAAACACAAGAACCATGCGATGCTCCTGCGGGCGCTGCGAATTCTCAGAGACCGAGGACTCTTCGTGCCTTTGCTCGCGACCGGAGCCACGACGAACCACTACGAACGAACGCTCCGGCCGCTGATTTTGTGACCTAGACCTGGAGTCACAGGTGCGATTCACGGGTTTCCTACACCCGGGCACCCTGAGGCCGGCTGCACGAGGCGGCTCGGATCGTGGTCATCCCCACCCTGTTCGAGTCGGCCTCCGGCCCGTCTTTGACGCGTTTGCTATGGCGTCCCCGTCGCCTGCTCGGACACGTCACAGCTTTCCCGGAGCAAGTCGACGGGGCGCAGCAGTCCTCTTCGATCCGAGGGATGCAGCCGGGATCGCGAACGCGATAGAGACCGTCTGGTCGGATGATGATGTACGGGCGTCGCTCGTCGCGGCCGGGCAGCGGCGTATCGCGGCATTCTCCTGGGAGCTCACCGCCGCTAAGTTCCGGGCTTTCTACCGATCGGTCTCGGGACGTCCGCTGTCTGCCGACGATCGCGCGTTGCTTTCGCAGCACCGGCAGCCACTCTGAGCCCGAGGGTCCACCCGAGCACGACGGCTGAACATTGACACGTCTGCGCCCTCGTTACCGAGGTGTGCGGGCGTCACCTTCACCCGCCAGATCCGGCTCGCCTCCCCAAGCTGGCAGCACATCAACTGGATCCAACACAACCTCTGCGCGAACTGGGTGCCGGACATCCGCTGCTTCGCGGCCAGCAAGCGGATCGAGGTCGTCCCAACACCCCTACCGCAGCTACCTCAACCCGGCCGAATGGCACCTTGACCAGGAAAGCGGCTATTCAGGACCGCGGCGGCGGCGATGTAGGAGGGCGAGATCGTATACTTCCCGCGCCTGGCCGGCTATCCGCGGCCAGGCAAAGAACGGCGCGGCATCTCGTGCGCCTCGTGCAAGGCGTGCCCGGGCATCTGCATCGGCGCCCACACGGCGCACCGCATCCACAATGCTGTCAACGTCGTCGCGTGGAACAAGTTCGACGTGGCGGCCACCCTCGAGTGGCGCGATTCCGGCCGGCGTTCCGGCTAGGACGGTCGGCACTCCAACCGTGAGCGCGGCCGCAAGCGCACTCCTGCCGAGACTGTTTCGACGGTACGGGAGCACGCACACGGTCAAGATTGGCCAATACGTTCGCGACCTCCTTGGGATCGGGAGGTAACCCGTCCAGGTCGTCGCCTCGGCGATCCCATAAGCGGTCGCAAGCTGACGATACTCCGATCCCCTCCTTGCTGCCCGCGCCGATCATCACCAGGCGCACGTCTGTGTCTGGTTGGAGGCCGTCCGAATGCTCTCGAAAAGAAGATCGACGCCGCGCGTAAAGTCGAGGTGGCCGAAGTACCCAACGACGAGCGCGCCGTCGGCTCCAAGTCGCTCGCGGACATCTCGAGTTGGAGCTTGAGCTTCTGTCTCCACGTTGGGGCCGACCATCAGAAGTCGAGTCGGTCTCCCCAAAGCAGCGATACGAAGCGCTCGAAGGTACGTCGGGTCGTGCGTTGTCAGGACGGCGCTCCGCGCGAGCAATCCGCAGGCGGTGAGCTTGACGGCGAGCGGCGAGCGCCGCCCGAGCCCCAGGTTCCAGTAACGTCGAGACAAGCGGAACCTGTCCGGCGCCGACTACGGCGGGAAGTTGGTACCGTTGCTGGACCTCAGAGTCGGGAAAGAAAGCGTGGATAAGGTCAGGATCCCCTCAGCGCGGATCACCTCGTTGATGCGGTGCAGCGAACGTCGGCCGGGGGTGGAGCAAATGCTCCAGTCGGAAACCATCCGGTGAACCGTGACACCTGAAGAAGCTCTGCGGGAAAGGGTGGTGCTGATCCGACGTGAAGACGCTGCGCCTCACACCCCCTCGCCGAGAGCGCCTTGCCGAACCGGGCGATGAAGTCTGCCCCCCCGTTGTGGTCCGGCGGGTAGGTGCCGAAGACGATCCCGACACGTAGCAGGTGGGAATTCGTCTCGTTCGTCACCGACGCCCAGTCTAGAAGCAGCCTGTTGACGGTCATCCGCCCGGAGCTCGTCGGGCCGGCTTTTCTCGCCGTCGCGCTTTGTGGGTTCTGGCTTGACCTCGGGGCGCTGGCGGTTATCGGCGTCGCGCCACGAACCGCAATCACCGGTGGTTACTACGCAGTACTTGGCGCACTTATGTGGGCGTGGGTTGTGCTGCGTCGACGACGATTGATGCAGAACCTTCTCGGCTCGCGTTGGCCGAGGATCGCGACAGCGAGCGCGGTCATTCTCTTCATGTGGTTCGAAGTCGCCGCTCTGACGTCTGCGACCACACTCTCCCACCATTCGCTGCGTCGTCCTTCTCCGCCGCCCCGCTGCGTTCGTTGCGGCCTCGCTCGACGAAGAGGAGCTTTGTGCGCCGTGCGACTTGTCGTTGCGCTCGGCGGGGTGTTCGCCCTCGTCGAAGTGGCTTCAATCGGCCGGGGATCCGTCGGCGGACGGTTCAGCCCAATTCCCTACCTCGATCCGATCTCAGCCGCACAGATCCCAGCTCTCGGCGCCGTCGCGCTGCTGGCTTTCGGCGCACCCCGCATCGGCCGTTCGTGGACTACGCTCTCGCTGCTCGCGGTGCTGACGCTCGGTGTGCTTCTACCCGGTTCACGATGACCGCTGCTCGCAGTATCCGTCGCTGCGATCGTGATTCTCAGTCGGCGGACGCGTCGCGCGTCGCCTCGGATAACCGCGCCGCCATGGTCTTGAGTGGCACAGCCGGATACTCACTTGCGTCGAGACTCGGTTCAGCAGGCCATCTGACTGCGGACTCCAGCCACTCGGGGCCATGGTCGGGCGAGACCGTTGCCGCCTCATCGGCCGAGGAGCGCGTGTGGCTCATCCGCCATGCGAGTACGAGCCGGAGCACGTCATCTCTTCGCGGGGAACGGCGTCGGCAATCTGTCGGACGACAGCTTGATGTTGCTCAAGCTTCAGACTGCGGGGCGCTGCACGTACCCGCATGATCCGCTTGTCGAAGCCTTCTACTCTTTCGGACTCGCGGGGCTTGCGCTTTTCGTGCTCGTGCTCGCCGTCGCAATTGCGGGCGGGATGAGGGTCGCGATCAAACCGGCGTCTCCAGCAATGACTTTCATCATCGGCCTACTGGCTTATGCCGTTGTCGAATACGGTGTTAGTGGCGAACTCGGCGTCGACGTCCCTTTCTGGGTTTCAGTATTACTTGTGCTCGCGTGGTGGAGTCGGAGCCCCGCCAGGTGCCCACCGTGATCCGCGTTGTGGCCGTTTTCCCGGAACCGACGCCGTATCGAACACCACCTCTCGACCTGATCGCCGATTGCGAAGACATCGAGCTAACGGTGGTCTACGCGGCGCGGACCGTGGCCTCGCGGACGTGGCGGGTCGAGGCGCCGGCATCCGACGGTGTACCTACAGGGCATCCGCATTCCCGGGCTTCGGCGGATTCTCCGGGATCACTACCCAGTCACGTTTGGAATTTTGTTCGCGATTGAGCGGCTTGCACGAGGTCGTCGTGGTTTCTGGCTGGAGCATCTTCGCCTCACAGTTCGCTGTCCTGTGGTGCCGCATACGCCGACGGCCCTATGTCGTCGTGGTGGAGAGCCACGACCGTGGTCCGCGCCCACGCTGGAGACGCGTCATCAAACGGACGATCGTGCCGCGGGTTCTGAAGCCCGCCAGCGCAGTGCTCGTCACAGGCGCACTCGCAAGGGAGTCGGGAATCGCTCGAGGGGCGCGCGCCGAGCGGGTGCACGTGTTCGCCAACACAATTGACGTTTCAAGGTTTGGACGGGCAGTAGAGGATGCGCGGCATCAGCGGGCAGAGATCCGCGCATCGCTGGGCGTCCACGACTCCGACATCGTCGTCTTGACGGTTGCGCGACTTGCTCCCGAGAAGGGGGTGGACACTTGACTGCGCGCCATACGGCTCGACACGCAGTATGTGGCCTTGATTGTTGGCGACGGTTCGGAGCGCGACCGCCTTGAGGCGCTCGCCTCCGGGCTCGGCGTCAGGGCGGTCTTCACGGGAGACGTAGCCGGGGACCGCGTTGCCTTCATGTATGCGGCCGCGGACGTTCGCGCTGCTCTCCCGTCACGAGCCGTGGGGAGTTGTCGTCAACGAGGCGGCATCTGCCGCTCTCCCTCTTGTGCTCTCCGATCGCGTTGGGGCCGCGGCCGACCTGCTCGTGGACGGAGTGAACGGCGTGAGTGTCCCTTCCGACAATCCCGAGTCAGCAGCGAGTGCGCTGCTGAGTTCGCCGATGAAAACGTTCGATCCCACGCGGGCATGAAGTCACGCCGAGTTGTGGAAAGCTGGGGCTACGATGCGAGCATCGCCAGCTTCGTGGCCGCGGTCCAATACGGCCGCGGCGAGCCGATGATGATCCTCGCAGTCGCCACACTTCACCCGGGGAAGCCACGATTTCGCCTGTCTGCCCGGAGTGCCACCACGGATGCCCGGACGAGCTCTGGGTGACCGACATCACCGAGCATGCAACGCGAGAAGGCAAGGGTCTACTACACGGTCGTCTTGGACGCGTTCAGCCGTCGCGTGTCGGCTGGTCGATCAGCTACAGTCCCACCGCTGTCTGACCTGCAACGCGGTCGGGTTGGCGATCGAGCAACGCGGCGCCAAATTGCACCACGGTGATTCATTCCGACCACGGCACGCAATTCACCGCCTGGACGTTCATCGACCGCGCCGAGAAATCCGGGCTGCCGTCGATGCGTTCCTGGTGCCCGCTACGACAATGCGCATCGGAAGCACAACCCCGCCGCCCGACCAAAGCAACGACGGGATTGCGACCGCCCCATCGCTCGCCGCGACCTGACAGCAGGATTCGACGGCGTCTGCACGCTAGTGGTCAGCTCCGAAATCAATTCTACGTACTTGGCAATGGCAACTGGCCGACTGGCTTCGCGCTCGACATACCTACGACCCCTCTGCCCCATCGCGTCAAGTTCGTAACGGCCGTCATGCGAATCGCGAATCACCCGCGCCAGCAGGTCCCGGTCTTCCGGGCTTGATCACGATCCCACATGCTGCCGCTTGCGCAACCTTGACAATCTCGCTCTGGTTTGTCTGCACCCACCACGACCGGCCTGGCGACAGACAACACACCGTTCATCCGGCTGGACGACGAACCCCGACAATCCGCGCGTCAACCCGATGAAGTGCAGATCAGCAGCAGAGAGCGACTCTGAGAGAACGGCCCTCGGCTGGTACGGGTAGAAGACGACGCGATCAGCCTCCAACCGCCTCGACAATTCAACAAGGTCCGCCTGTCTGGCTCCACCTCCGATTACGACCACACGGAGATTGTTGAGATCGCGAAGGTACGTCGTCGCTCGAATCAACACCTCAAGGCTTTGTGCATAGCCGACGTTCCCGGAATGCATAACGACGAACCTTCCGTCAAGTTGATGCTCGCGGCCCCATTGATTCGTCTTCGGCGCCGGCATGAGCTCCGTCGTGTCCACCCAGTTCTTGATCACCACAATGCGATCTCTTGCCAGGCCTTTCTCCACGAGCCGCTCACGCATGGTTTCGCCGATCGCCACGACACGGCTGGCATGCTGCAGCCCGCTGGTGACCAGACGGTCGAGGATCCGTATAAGCGCTGGATTTCTCAGCCGACCGAGCTCAACCGCGATCTCTGGAAAAACGTCTTGCACAATCGCGACATACGGAACACCGAATCTCTTTGCCGCGAGACGCGCGAACGCAGAAACGAACGGAGGATCGCTCATGCAGAGAACGAGCTCCGGCGAAGACGCTCCCAGCGCTGACCGAATCGACGATGCCGTATAGGTCAGGTAGTTGATCCCT
>CAVQKS010000026.1:0-20468 GCA_963713155.1 uncultured Thermoleophilia bacterium | reverse complement strand
AGCCTCCGTGCGTGGCGTCGCTAACGAACCGTCCGCGTAACATCACCGCGGCGCGAGCTCCAGTTGCACCTCAGGCCGATTCACTAATCGGCGGGTAGAGACTCAACCGCACACGTGGCGGTACGGCCGCTCCGGGCACGAAGTCGCGCCACTCCGCGCGCGTCAGCGATCCGGTGCGCGATCCGGCACGCCTGCCGGGCCCATGCGTTCGGATCGACGTCCCAGACCATCGCCGATGCCCGACCAGAACACAGCGATCACGCGCTTGCCGTCCGGGAAGAACGTCCCCCAGCCACCGACGTTCGCTCCCGGCAGCGGCGAGCCGACGAGCTTGCCGGACGCGAGGTCCCAGAGCCTGAACTGACCATCGGTGCTCGTCGTCACGACCTGCGCGCCGCTCGGGGAGTAGGTGACGCTGAGCACGTCCCCGTTCTGCCCGCCGAGCGTCCGCCCGACGTGCTGGCCAGTAGCGCCGTCCCAGAACTCGACGTCGCCGCGGAAGTCTCCGGTCGCGATCGTCCGGCCGTCGGGCGAGAAGCGAATCGACTGGAGGCCGCCGCGATGGTGGATCACTCTGCGCGAGCCTGTGGCGGGCGAGGTTCCAGATCGGGAGGTCGCCGCTCGAGCGAGGCCGCCGCAACCAGCTTCCCGTTCGAGCTGAAGTCGAGGTCCTGGAGCGAGCCTTTCACGTGCACGTGCGCGATTCGCCTTCCCGTGCGCAGGTCGTACAGCCGGAGGCCGCCGTCGATGCCGGCCGTACCGAGCGTCCGGTCGTTCGGCGAGAAGTTGACGCCCGCGTTTCCCCCCGTCCCGGTTCTGGTGAACTCCCGCACGATCCGCCGGGTTGCGACGTCCCAGACGACGGTCTTCCGGTCGCCTGTCCCCGCGACGAGACGCCCGTCGTGGCTCCACGCGAGGGAATCGAGGACGCCGCACGGGCCGCGGAGCTCGCCGAGCACGGTCAGGTCGCGCGCCCGCCACAGCGTCACCCGGTCCGGCCCCGGAGTGGTGACGAAGCGCGAGCTGTCGGGGCTCACCGCGACCGCGCCGGCTCCCGATGCCGGCTCGTGCGCACCCATGCCCGACTCGGGGACCGGGTCGAATCGGAACGGCCGCCCGAGGCGCCGCGCGCCGTGCACGTCCCAGAGAAGAATGCTTCCGTCGCTTGGAGGCCGAGTAGAGCGTCTTGCCGTCCGGGCTGAAGACCACCCCGCGCGCAGCGCCGGCGTGCCCCTTGAACGTCTCGCGCAGACTCGCCGTCGGCACGTCCCAGACGTCGACCGTCCCGTCGTCCGACGCCGTCGCGAGCACCTTCCCGCTTGCGTCGAACGCGAGCGCGACCACCCGGCCGCTCGCGCGTCCGAGCGTACGCACCTTTCGGGACTCGAGCGACAGGAGCCTGACGCTGCCGTCGTTCTGCCCGAAGGCGGCGGCCGTTCCTCCGGGCGCGAGAGCCGCGGCGCCCGCAAGGTGAAACGTCGCGAGCCGCGCGAATGTGTGCGGGTCGAGGAGATACGAGGTCTCCTCGCCGCTCGTAACGAGCAACGCGCGGCCGCCCTGCGCGAAACCGATGAGCCGTCCGCCGGCGATCGGCCGCGACCGTGCTGCCTCGGAACTCCATCCGAGGCGTCGCCGTGCGACCAGCCGCTCCGCAGGTGGTGAGTGGCGCCCGGAGACTGCCTCGCCCGGTCACGAGCGTCTGCCCGTCCGGGGAGAACGCCACGTCCGCCGTCGCCGCCGTCGCATGGTCGGTCAGAAAGGACGACGAGCTGTCGGTACGGGTGTCGACGAGTGAGAGCGTCGCGTGGAGCCCGTCGCTGTCGCCGACCGCGAGCAGATGGCCGTCGGGGCTGAAGGCGAGCGCCCTGACCGGGCGCACGATCGCGCCGAAGTAGATGAGCTGGCCGACCGACTGAACGCGCGGACCGACCTCCCGGAGCGATCGCGTGTCGAAGACGGTGACGCTTCCGTCGTCGCTGCGCTCTGCTAGCAGACGCCCGTTGTGGCTGAGTGCGTCGTCGAGGACCTGGGTGCCGCCGCCGCGCAGGACCGCGATCGCCGCAGGGCTCCGCAACAGCGTCGCCAGGAGATTGCTCCGCGTCGCGGCGTCGTCGTCGAGCGCGACACCCTCGCGGGCGAGCAGCAGGGCGCGGTCGATCCGCGGCTCGGCGAGTGCCTGCGCACCCAGCCGCTCCGCGGTCGCCGCGGTGGCCTGGCGCTTCGCCGAGTCGCGCGCCACGAGCGCAATTGCCCCCGCGGCGAGCGCGACGCCGAGGAGGGCCAGCGTCGCTGCGAGCGCCACCCGCAGGCGTCGGTTCGCGCGAGCGAACGCCGTGCGGCTCTCCTCGAGGAAGTCGCGCTCGACCCTGTTCAGCCCGGCGGCATCGCCGCCCGCGTCGGCCCACTCGAGGGTCGCCGCCAGGCGGGCGCCGCGGAAGAGCTCGCTCGGCTCCCGGCCGGCTTCTTCCCACTCCGTCGCCGCCTGCGTCAGGTGCCGATGCAGGCGGCGACCCTGCGCGCGCTCCTCGACCCAGGAGCCAGCCGCGCCCCACTGCTGTCGAGCAGGCTGCCGCGGGCACCGGCTCCACCGTTCCGTCGCCTGCGACGGAGAAGCTGCCGCTCGACGAGGGTCGCGAGGACACGCGCGACGCGCTTGTCCTCGTCGGCGCTCCAGCCCGCGCGCGCTGCTCGGCGTCGGGTGAGCGTGTCGCGGCGCCTCACTGGCCCCGACGAGCCGGAGCAAGGATCCGCATGCCAGTGAGACGCGCTGGCTGGCGGTCGCAGCGACTGGAAGGCCGCCTCGGCCCCCCTGCCCACGGCGCCGTGGACGCCATCCGCTCCGTCCACAGGCGTGGCTGTGAGAAGTGCTGCTCCGCCGCGCTTGTGCCAGAAGGTCGAGGAGCGCGGGCTCGAGAGGCAAGGCAGGCCGCGGGGCTGGCGGGCGATGTTGTTGACGAAGTGCGCTCGACGAGGGCTGGCTCGACCTTCAAGCTGATGCGCTTGGTGGGCCCTTTGATCGCGCGACGAAGCTCGCCGGGCTGATCGGCCCGAGCAGCACGTGGTCGGCGCACGAGGTCGGTGAACTCGACGTACGGCGCGAGGCGGCCGAAGAGTCTGCGCGCAGCGCGATCAAGTCGACCTGTGCGCCGTTCCTGTTCCGACGTGGCCTCGACGAGCGCGGCGATGAATTCACGCTGGCTCGCCCTCGCCGATCGAAGCGGCGAACAGCTCCTCGAACTGGTCGACGGCGACGACGAGCCGGTCGCCGCGAGGCGACTCGACTGAGCCGGCCGCAGGAGCTCAGCGTCTGAACACTCAGCGCAGCGATGTATATGGCGGCCCCGGTCGAGCGCGGCAAGGGGCCCGCCCGGAGCAGCGACGGCTTGCCGCTTCCCGAAGGCCCGACGATCGTGAGGGAGCCGCGGCGACCGCGAAGGCGTGCGACGAGCCGGCGACCAGCCGTTCGCGGCCGCAGAAAGACTCCGCATCGGCGGTCTCGAACGGCGCGAGGCCCGTGAACGGGCAAGCGTCTCACCCGCGTCGCTCGTGCTGCCCCGCGGCGTCTTCGGTCGCTGAGCGCGGGGCCTGGAGGAGGATCGCCGCTCGAGCCCTGCACCTCGTGTCGGGCTCGAGCCCGAGCCCGCCGTGCGGGAGCTAGCGCGTCTGCCGCTAGACGGCGAAGCCCTCGGCCGCCGCCCCACCGGTAGAGCGTAAGCATGAGCTTCGCGCGGACCGCTCGCGGAACGGATGCTCCGCGGTGACCACTTCCAGCTCCGACACGAGCGCGAGCTGGCGACCGAGTGCGCGCCCCGCCTCGATTCGTTCCTCGACGCCGCGAATAGCACTCCTCGAGCCGCTCGACCTTGACCGGGCGAACGGCCCGAGCTCGAGGTCGGCCAGCGGTTGTCCTCCGACAGGGCCTTGGCGGCACTCAGCGCGATGGCCGCCGCGAACGCCTCGCCGGCGGCAAGCGACCCCCGCCCCGCCGCGACCAGCCGCTCGAAGCGCCCCAGGTCGAGCTCGCCGGCTCGACTTGCAGCAGATAGCCCGGCGCGCGTGCGACGAGTCGCGGTTCGTCCCCGCGCCGCTGCGCAAGCACCTTACGCAAGCGCGAGACCGATTGCGCAACGCGTGGTCGGCGGGAGGTGAGGCTCTGCTCCACGAAGAGCTCCTCGATCAGCCGCTCGCGCGAGACAACGCGGTTCGCGCTCAGGAGCAGGAGGGCGAGCAGCGCGCGCTGCTTCGGCCCGCCCACCGGAACGGGGTTTCCGTCGACCCGCACCGAGAGTGGACCGAGAATCCGGAACTCGAGCTTGGCGGCTGGCATCGCACTGCAGATCCTCCTCCTCCAGGCCGCCCGATTCCAGGGGGCGAGACAACATTGGGACAGCATTGGGACAAGCGCGCCGCACGATTGCGGCGATGCTCTACACGGCCAAGTGCTTCTGGCCCGGTGTGACGGAGGACGAGCTCCACCTCGCCGCCGCACGGGCAGGGAATGACACCGAGGGACCGCCGCGGACGGTCTTCCGGGGGGCGCTCTACCTCCCGGGCGACGAGCTCGTGCTCTGCCTGTTCGACTCCGCGTCGCGCGCGTCGGTGAAGCGCGCCAGCGAGCTGGCCGGCATGCCGTGCGAGCGCGTCATCGAGACCGTCTGGGTCGGCCCGACGACGAGAGGAGAAGAACCATGATCATCCGCAGATACGGGATCCGCGATCGCTGCTCGTCGCGGCGATCGCCGCCGTCCTGCTCGGCGCCGTTGCGCGCCCGGCGTCCGCCGCGACGCTGTGCGTCGGCCAGCAGGCGGGGTGCTTCCCGCAGATCCAACAGGCGGTGAACGTCGCGCACGACGGCGACACGATCGTGATCGGCGCGGGCACGTTCGCCGGCGGAATCACGATCGACAAGAGCGTTCGCGTTCTCGGCGCGGGCGCGAGCAAGACGATCATCAACGGCGGCGGCCCGGTGGTCACCGTCTTTCGCGCCACCGCCCCCGACGCCCTCAGCGTCACGATCGACGGCGTCACGATCACCGGTGGGGTCAACAACTCGCAGCCCGATCCGGAAGTTACCTTCGGCGGGGGTGTACTGATCCCGTCCTCGCAGCTCGACCAGCCACCGTTCAACGGCACCGGCGCGACCGTGTCGATCTCGAACAGCGTGATCACGGACAACACCGTGACCTCGAGCTCGTCCATTCCGCCGGGCTTCTGCGGACCGCGCGCATGCGGCTTCAACGACGGCGGCGGGATCGACAACGGCGGCGTCCTGACGCTCACGAACACCCGCGTCACGAACAACACCGCAGGCTCTACGCCCTCCATTGGGGTCGGCAGCAAGCGACCCGGCCGCCGGCGGTATCAACAACCGCTTCGCCGCCACGCTTGTTCTCCACAACAGCGTTGTCAGCGGCAACCACGCGGTCGCGAACAGCACGATCGCGAACAGCGCCAGCTCCGGTGGCATCGGCAGTGTGGGCGCACTCGACGTCGAGGACAGCGTCGTCAGCGGCAACACCGTCGAGTACACCGGCTCGATGGACTTCGACGACCAGTCCGCGTTCGCCGGCGGGATCAGCATCGACCAGTGCTGCGCGGGTCCGCGCATCCGACCGCGACGATCCGCAACACACAGGTCTCCGGCAACAGCGTCGTTGCCGTCAACACGAACCCGAACTCGTTGCCCGCGGGATTCGGCGGGGGCATCGTCGCCTTCGCGCCCGCGCTGCTCGAGAACGTTTCACTGACCGACAACGCGGTGCAGGTCACCGGAGCCGGCTTCGCGGTAGGCGACGGCGGTGGCATGGAGGTCGACGCCCCAGTGACCGTTCGCAACAGCTTGGTCGGCCGGAACAGCGTGGCCGTAGCAGGCCCGAGCGGTGTGCTCGCGTTCGGCGGCGGCATCGCGATGTTCGGGGGTGACCTCACGCTCGAGCGCACGGTCGTCGTGGCCAACTCGGTGTCGGCAACCGGCGCCGCCGCACCGCTTCCGTTCGGTGGCGTCTCGAGCGCCCTCGGCGGCGGGATTTCGAACGGCGGCCCTGGCAATCCGTCCGCGGCCCTGACCCTGACCGACAGCGTTGTCAACGCGAACCGTCTCAGCGGGAGCGCCGGCGTCCTCCTGAACGGGGGCGGCGTCTTCACGGATTCCGGCGTCATGCGTACGCGCACGGTGATCGCCGGCAACAAGCCCGACGACTGCTCGGGATGCTGAGCCAACAGAGGGAGAGTCATGAGATCGGTTTCACTCATCGTCTTCGCCGTCACCGTTGCACTAGCGACCGCTACGGCCGGCGAGTCTGCGCCGAAAGGCAGTCTCTGCGTCGGCGGCCCGCATTGCTATTCGACGGTGCAGGCGGCGGTCGACGCGGCGACCGACGGCGACACGATCCACATCGGCCCGGGCACGTTCGCGGGCGGGGTGACGATTACGAAGAGCCTCGCTCTCGCCGGCGTCGACGCTCGCGCGTCGAAGATCTCGGGCGGCGGACCGGTCGTGACGATCGGATCGACGACGAGCGTGCCGACGGTCACGATCACGAATCTGACGATCAGCGGCGGCCTGACGACTTCGAATGCCCATGCCCCTGAATGCGGACTGGACGTTCCGGTGTGCGGGCCCGGCTACGCCGAAGCGACAGCGATCGGCGGCGGCATCGAGACATTCGCCGGGACGACGGTCACGCTCTCGCACAGCATCGTCACCGACAACCGGGCGACACCGGCCTCGACGACGAGCAGCGTCAAGGCGACGTGTGCGAACGGGCCCTGTCCAGCAGCCTTCGGCGACGCGGGCGGCATCGACGTCTGGGGCACGATGACGCTGGTCGACTCGGTGGTCAGTGACAATCATGCGTCCGCGCCGGCGCAGTCGAACGGCGGCGGGATCGCGGTCCACTCGGGTGCGTCACTCTCGCTGCGGGCGTCGCGCGTCGTCGGCAATTCCGCCGCGGCCACGGCACCGACCGGACGCTTTGTCTCGGGCGGCGGGATCTTCGTGAACGGCGAGCGACCCTGACCATGGACGACAGCTCTGTCGACGACAACTCGGCTCTGCTGGCCAGCTCGCTGGCCACGCCGTATCCGATCCAGGACGGAAGCCCTGACTCCTCGAACTCGATGGGCGGCGGGATCTTCCTCAACGACGGCTCGACGGCCACAATCCGCAACTCGACGCTCAACGACAACACCGTGTCCGTCAACACGCCGTTCAACCAGTCGTTCGGCGCCGACGCGGCGCTGTGCGCGTGCGGCGGCGTGTCCCTCACCGTGGCCAACGCACAGGTCGACGGCAACAAGCTGCTCGTCACCGCTCTGGCGAACGACTACGGCCCCAACGGCCCGGCGATCTTCGAAGCGGACGGAGACGGCACGAACATCACGAACACACACATCGACGGCAACACGGGCGCGGTGACGACGAGCGGCGACAGCGGAGGGCTCATCGGGGCGGTCGCCTTCTTCCCGGGCGGCGACGTTCCGACGCTGCTCACGAACAGCTCGATCACCGACAACACGATGACCGCGACTGCCCCGAACGGTGCGGCCGAGGTCGACGGGGCCGGGCTGTTCAACAACGGTCCGCTGGTGGTCGGCAGCTCGACGATCAGCGGCAATCGCGGTATGGCGGCGGGCGCGAGCGCGGCTGCCACGGGCGGCGGTATCGCCAACGGCCTCTTCGGCGGGCCTGCACCGCTGACTCTGCAGAGCAGCCGCGTGGCGAACAACGTTCTGTCCGGCTCCGCCGGGGCAACGCTGTCCGGCGGCGGGATCTACACCGTTGGGTTCCCGGTCACGCTGATGAACACGTTCGTCGGGCACAACACGCCGGACGACTGCGAGGGTTGCTGACGATTACCTGATGAGAACACGGTGGCGCGGGCCGGGTCGGCCCGCGCCACCGGACGGCGCTACTGGCCGGAGGAGTCGTGAGAAGGCAGCAGCGCGTTGTGGAGGACGAAGCTCGCGACGTCGTGGCCGAGGGCGAGACCGGCTACGTGATCGAGGCGGGTGTGAACTCCGGCGTAAATCCGGCTCAGACCGGCCTCCGTAGCGGCCGCGCTGAAGCTCTTGAACGAGCGGGTGACGCCGGGCAACGCCGGCGAGGTGACCGAGAACTGCTGGTTGTCGCCGTAGACGCTCGCGAGCACGTCAGCGCCGGCCGCACTGATCGTGCTGTGCGCGCCGGGATAGGACGGGTCGGCAGGCGTGTTGCCGGCGAGCGGAACCCAATTCGGATCGCCGATGATCTGCGGTTCGATAATGCTTTCGTCTGGGCCGCTGCCACTGGTGTCGGCAAGGCGGATCGCTGTGATCGGTCGCCAGAGTTGGTACGTGTACTTCGCGTCGTAGAAGGCGATCGTCGAGTCGGCGATGCTGAGGTTAACGCGGCGAACAGCCGGGCCGTCGTGGCCAGGTCGCTGTGGTGAGCAGTGGCGACGGTCTCGGCGATCTGGTTCCAGAAGTTCTGGATCGGCGGCGCCCAGAACTTCCCGATCACCGTCTCCTCGGCGGTGCGGGTCGTGCTTGTCGCCGAGCCGAGGCTCTCCACCTCATTGATCGCGGCGGCGTATTCCGGGCTCGTCAACGCCGGCGGTGGCGCCGGCCGGAACTGGTTGCCGCTGTCGAGCACGAAGGGGGTCACCTGTCCCCAGGTGGTGAAGACCGGCGTCGGGAAGTTCGGCGGCGTCGGCCGAAATTCGCCGGGATTGGTTCCCGGTACGAACGGAGGCGGAGTCACGTTCGACCCGTCGTTGGCGCGGATTGCCAAGAGGTCACGCGCGACCTCTCCACCCAGCTGGATGCCCTGTCCTTCGCGGGGCCGTCGGGCACCTTCGCGAGCTCGGCCGCGTAGTCGGCGTCGAGGGCGCTCTGCTGGGCTGGATAGAGACCCACCAGTGCCGTATGCGCGGCTCGTCGGCGGCCGCCGTCTCGGACGCGTCGCGGGGTGCGCGCACGTCGATGAGGTAGGGCTCGTGCGAGCGGTCGATCGAGTTCACTGCGTCGTAGATCGCCGCGTGGAGGATGGCAAAGTTCCGCGTTGGCTGGATGTTCGCCGGCTGAGCGCCCGGCGTGTTGACGATCGAGAGGAGCGTCTGGTTCCAGTCGATGACGGGTTGCCCCGATTCGCGGGTCTTGGCCGCCGCGCGCGGGGGCTTTTTACCGTGTTTCGCCGATTGGGCGAGCGCGGTTGCAGTGGGTAGCGCGAGGACGAGCGCGGTTGCTGTGATTGCGAGTCCCTTCATCTGTATCGAGCTCCTTCCGATAGGTGGTTGTGTCCCGATGTGGTGGTCATGCCGGCGGCTCGCTTCCGCCCCGTGAACGGAACTGCCTCGACAGCCCAGCCGCCGAGGGCAAGAAGCAAGACCGCGACGGCGAGGAGAGCGAAGAACAGGCGCCGTTTCATCGGCGCAGCGCTATGCGCAGTCGTTCGGACGCGGCGGCCCGCCGCACAGGAAGGCGATGACTCCGAGCACCCCCACGGTGCGGACGCTGTAAACCAGGCGGAGTCGAGGAGGTTGGGCACCGTCACTGCGCCTCTCGTGTGCCGACGGGCCGCCGGACGATTTCGTGCGCGTGGTATCTGCAAGACTCGGCTCACATGGTCGACTACTGACATCTCTCGGTCCCTTCTCGCTTCGGGTCACGAGAACGAAGGCCGCTCTCGCAGGTCGAACACCCGCCGTGCGGCTCAGAGAGATGTCGAGAGCTCAGTCGGCTTCTCTCCCCTCAGAGTCACGCGAGCCCTGGGGCTTCGCGGGGAGAGGCGACCTTGGCCTCGAGCGGCGTCGTCGAGAACGCCAAAGAAAACGCTAGCAGGACCTGTGCATGCTGCGCGAGTGCGTGTGGACGAATTCGATCGTCTGTCTCCGGGCGCAAGGAGATTGGTGGCGGTCGCTCGGACTACAGAAGCGCCGGCCGGCCGAGTCGGTTGAGCACGCTTGCCCGTTCAGCGTGCGGGTCGCACGGGGTTCTTAGCGTCCCGGGCGTTCCGACGCGGTACCGACAGATTCAGCCGACGCGAGTCTGGACGCATCGTCTGGTCCGTGTCGGGATGGTCAGTTTTCGAATGCGCCGAGCTTGCGCAGGAAGTCGTACGTGTCCGTCTGGACCCATTCCTCGACGAGGCGGCCTTCGTCGGTGTAGCGGAAGATGTTGATCAGCTCCCATTGCACCTGTTGGCCGTTCGGCCTGACGGTGCCGATCGGCGTGTATGCGAACTCCTTGTCGAAGCGGCCGGCCATCACTGTGCGCGCTATGACGAAGTTGCCGTCGACGAGGATTTGCGCCCGGCTGATCGTGTAGCCGGTGAAGCTCTCGCGTAGGGCGGCGAAGTAGCCCCGGATCTCTTCGCGGTTGAATTCGCCGGCAGGGCTGTGCAGCACGTAATCCTCGGTGAAGTAGTCGTAGAACAGTGCGTCGTTGCTCTTCGCAACCGCCTCTTCGCCGATACCCACGACGCCGTTGGCGAGACTGTCCCGATCAGGAATAGCCACGTCGTGCTCCTTTCGTGCGTGTGGAGCGGCCTGGGATTGTCCAGACGTTCGAAGGGCGGCCTCGATGGTTTCTCAAGGCAGTTCGAGTAGCCGGTAAGACTCGTCCAGAAGTATGCGCGTTAACGCGGGAGGAAACAGATGGAGAAACCGATCGACCTCGTGAGCAGGTTTTGCGCTGCGTGGGCCAACGACCTCGGCGTCGAAGATCTAGCCGCGTTCTTCACCGACGACGCCGTGTACCACAACATTCCGTTCGAGCCGGTCACCGGGAGAGAGAACATTGCCGACAACATCGCGTCGTTCATCCGTCCCGGCCCGCCCGGCATCGAGCGCATTGAGTTCCGCGTCATCAACATCGCCGCCAGCGGTCCGGTCGTGATGACGGAGCGGTCGACGTCTTCACGCTTGCCGGCAAGACTTTCGACCTGCGAGTCATGGGGGCCTTCGAGGTCAACGACGGGAAGATCAACGCCTGGCGGGGCTACTTCGACCCGAGCCAGTTCAACAGCCAAATTCCATAAGACTGAGCTCGTTCGGCGTGCCGCAATATGCTCGGCGGGAGATGGCTCGTCGCACTGTCGGTCCGCGCCGCTCCGACTCGCTTCGGACGTACGTGCGCTCGACGCGGATCATCGGCGGCCTCAGTGTGCTCGTCCTTTTCGGGGCGGTCGTGTGGGACCTCGCCAACGACGGGTTCTGGTCGCGCCACGCGCTTTTCACGGGCCTCGTCGCGAGCTTGATCGTTGTCGCGGTGACCGCGGCGGTGCTCAACGAAGTGCTCGAGCGTCGACAGCGACAGCGCTGGTCCGTGCTCGCGCAGTATGCGCTGTTCGACTTGGTCCGCACGGCTCGACTCGTATGGACCGGTCTGCTCGAGCTCGCTGGTCTCGCTCCGGACGGAGAGCTCGAGGACGGGGCGCTCGCAGCCGGCTCCGAGGCGGTGCTCGATACGCCGCGTCTCGCCGCGGCGATAGACGAAATGCTCGCCAGCGCTGACCGCCGCGAACAACTCCACCGGCTGATCGCCAGGCTGCGCGCTCACGGCCAAGAGGTGCTCGGACGCTGGGCCGATGTGATGGTCAACTCGGGCACGTACGCGGAGACCGTCGATCGCCACGTCGAGCTCTACAGTCGTCTGTACTGGTGGGGCAGCGTGCTCGATGAATCGGACCCGCTCGAAGAGCACCTGAATCGGCCGAGGCTGAGCCGCCTTAGCCCAGCGACTCAAGCGAGCGGGCCGGTCGAGGACGAGTGGCTACGCGACAATCTTGTAGCCATCGCGCAGCTCGCGGAGTCGCTCGATCGGAGCTCGTTCGACCTCGCGATGCGGATCGTCCCGCCCGAATGGTGGGCCGCGCAACTGCCTGACCGACCTTCGACGGCTGAAAATCACGGGACATAGACGCCGACTAGGCCAACGTCCCCGAGTACTCAAGCGGGCAATCAAGTGATGACCGCCGGGGTGGGTTCGGCGCTACGACTCCGCGCGCCCGCGTCAGCTCGCAACCACACTCGCTCGACTCATGGGCGCCAGCTTTGATACGAGCGTGACGGCACCTCTGCAGGAGCGCGAGTTGCGGTTCCGGCACGGCTTCGACGCCGGACTGTCGCGGACCGGCTCGCCAGGCAGCTTCGCCTACGTCGACCCGGATCGAAGCGTCATCACCGATCGCGCGACGCTCGAGCGCATCCACGCGCTCGCGATCCCGCCCGCGTGGGTCTCGGTATGGATCGCGCCCGATGCCGATGCCCACCTCCAAGCGACCGGAATCGACCGCCGAGGCCGCAAGCAGTACCGCTACCACCCAAGCTGGCTCCAGGAGCGTGATGCGCTCAAGTACCGCGACATGGAGGACTTCGCGCGCATTCAGCCGACGCTCCGCAGCCGCATCAGCAGCGCCCTGAATGCCGATACAGAGCTTTCACATGTGCGCGTCCTCGCTCTCGCGCTGCGACTGCTCGACATCGGGCTGTTCCGAATCGGCTCCGATCGTTACGCAAGAGACAACGCCCACTACGGCTTGACGACGCTACACCTCGACCAGATGACCATCTCCGGCGGCGCTGCGACCTTCGACTACGTCGGTAAGGCTGGCCACCGTCAGCACATCACCGTCTCCGACTCGGAGGCGCTGGCCGTGCTGTCCGCGTTGAAGCGCAGGCGATCGGGCCCGGAAGAGCTCCTCGCTTTCCGCAGTCGGCACGGGTGGACTCGGATCCATCGCGAAGACGTCAACAACTTCCTGCGCCACGAGGCAGCCGGACCCTTTTCGGCGAAGGAATACCGGACGTGGAATGCGACAGTGATCGCGGCCGTCGAGCTCGCCGACCTCCGCCCGGCCGCCTCGCGAGCGCCGGCGGTCGCGTCTCGGGCCGTCGCCGAAGCGCTCGGCAACACCCCCGCCGTCGCCAGACGTTCCTACATCGATCCGCGGATCTTCAGCCTTTATGTCGCAGGTAGCGCAATCGACCTCGATCGCCTGCCCGACGGATCATGGCAACGCCGTGCAGAACTGGAGGCCCGCGTCCTGGCAACCCTCACGGGAGCGGTCAGTCGGTGACGATCGAGGAGCTAGCACGATTGCGAACGAGCATCACAGCCGGCCGGTGCTCTGGAACCGCACGATCGCGTCATTTCCGAGCGCATGGGCGGGGTCGCGCCGGTTTGCCGCGATTGAAATCGCACGTCCGTGCGATGCCGTTCGGGCGATCGTAAGAGACAGTGCGATCGTCAGGTTCGCTCCAAGCCTCGACGCGGCGCTTGGTCGAGAACAGGGAAAGCCTCCGAAGGGCCTGAGAAGGAGACGATCAGATGAGCTTCGAGGGCGTTACGCCGATCACCACGTACTTCCGAGTCCATGACGGGTTGCGCATCAGGTTCGCCGACAACCGTACGGACTCGGATACGACGGTCCTGCTGCTGGCGCCGTGGCCCGAATCCGTCTGGGCTTTCCGCCGCATCTGGGGACGTGTAGCGGGACTCGGGCGCGTGGTCGCCGTTGACCTTCCGGGATTCGGCCACTCCGACGGCCGCCCAGACGTTATCGCCCCGGACGCCTGCGCGACGTTCCTCGCCGGTTTGATCGACGAGTGGGGCCTAGGGGTTCCGCATATCGTCGGCCCAGATGTCGGGACGGCCGCAGCGCTGTTCCTCACTGCGAGGACGCCGGAGCTTGTTACGAGCCTGACCGTCGGCGGAGGCGCGGTGCGCTTCCCGATCGATGCGGGCGGCGCGCTCAAAGACGTGATCGAGGCGCCGAGTCTCGACATGGTCCGCCAGCTGGATGCGCGAAGCAACATCGGCGCCGCGGTCGAGTCAGGTGCCGCGAGCGACAGCGAGCCCGATGTCCACGAGGACTACGTCAGTGCCTACGACCTCGGGCGCTTTGCCGAGTCAGCTCGGTTCGTACGGCATTACCCCGAACAGAATCCGGTGTTGCGCGACCTGCTGCCGACGATTACCACGCCGACCCAGATCGTGGCCGGACGCAACGACAGTCTCGTGCCGTGGTCGAACAATCAATACCTGGACGAGCTTTTGCCGCACAGCCAGATTCATTCTCTGGACGCGGATCACTACGCCTGGGAGCAAGCATCGGAAGAGTATGGCCGGCTGATCGTCGAGTGGATCAGTGGAGGGTATCGGCGCGTCGTCACCGGATAGCCGCAACTCGAGCCGCTGTCATAGCCTGGGTTGGCGCGCAGAGGGTGTTGGGCTCGCGGGATCAGGCGATCTTGTATTCGGGCGCGACTCCCCCGAGTACGGGCCGTGAGTTGGCGCGGAGTCAGTGCCCACGTGCAGCGTTTTTGCAGAGCCCTCTGACGGACTCGAACCGTCGACCCCCTGCTTACCGTGTCGGAGGGGACGGCAACGCGGAGGTTGACCAGCGGTTGACCGATCCGTTTCCCGTGTCGACAACAGAGGCCGGTGCGACCAGCGTTCACCGGTCCCTCGGGAGACAAGGACGCTGGCCCAGGCGACGTCTTAGTCTTTGATCCAGCCGCGCCGGTACTTGACGAACCTTGAGCGGGGGAGCTTCGCCCAAACGTCCGCGTACGCAACGGCCGGATCCGCAGTTTCTCGCACCACGCTCGCTCCGTAACGCGCCGCGGCCTTGCACACCTTGTAGACGATGCCGCCGCCGACGCCACGCCCGCGGGCACCAACAGCGAGGACAACCGCGGACTGTTCTCCACTCGCCACGATGATGTGCTCGGTGCCGGGTGCGCAGTAGAAGAAGTCCCATTCGGTCAGCCTTCGCTCCTCGCCCTCAACGATCAGCGTGCACTCTCCCGCGAGTATGAGGAACGCCTCCTGCGCGTTCTCACGGTGGTACATCCCGATCCGCTCGCCAGGCTCGAGCACGCTGATGTTGATCCCGAAATGCGGGAACCGCCGCTTGCCCTCGAACGTGCAGTAAGACCCAAGCGGGCCTTCATCCTTCCAGCGCGATTCGCGGGCGTTCACGACAAACCAGCCCTCGCCATCGACAACGAGGCCGTTCTTGCTCAGCCGAACAGGAGCCTCCGCCACGGCCGGAGTCTCGCAAAGCAACTGCACAGGTGCTCAGGCGGCTGTAAGAGTGGGTGGGGTCGGTCCGTCACGGGCCGTTGCAGGCTTGGTTGTCTTCGTGCCGCTTGTGACTCGTCAGGCGTCAGGCTGTTTCATGCGTGTCTTGGGGATGAATCGTCCGGGTGTGCACGGCGGCGCCGGTCTGACGCCCGCTGTTGGCTTGATCAGGAGCCTGTCCGCCCGAGGGTGTGACTCAAGCGGTGAGCACGACCCGCCGAGCACGCGCAAGAGGCGCTTTTTCATGGACCTTTTATCCCTGCTTCCTTCGGCTGTTATCGAAGCCGAGCGATCATCGGCGGCGTGAACCCCTGGCCACGTGTAGCGCTGTTGTCATCCGACGGGGCGTAGAACTACACCCATGACAGCGTGTCGGATCGTCACGTAGGCAGAAGGCCGGCGACGGACTTGAGGCCGTCAGCGAGTGCCGGCCGTGACGAGGTAGTGCTGCTCGGCCCGATGCACGTGTCTGCGTCGGCGCTCGAGCGCGGCGTCCGACCGGCATGGGCGGAAGCCGCGCTCGCCGTTGCCGCATTCGCGGCGCTGTGCGTCGTAGTCCTGTCCGTCGCGCCTCAGACGGCGGAGCCGGATGACGGCGCCTACCGCGCATCGATTGTCGCGATGACCGAAGGGCATTTCCTGACGTTGTCAACCGCTCAGGCAGAAACGCTGGCAAGGAAGCTGGGTGACAACCCGGCCGCCCCGCCGAACCAATGGGTCGAACTCGCCAACGGGCGGTACATCAGCGAGAAGGATCCCGGCTATCCGTTCCTCGCAGCGCCGTTCGGGGCGCTCGGGATCATCCGCTGGGCGCCGCTGTTCTACGGGGCACTGGCGTGTGTTGGGCTGTTCATCGGTGCCCGTCGCTGGCTCGGGCGCTTCGGCGGCTTCGCAGCTGTCGGCCTGTATTGCTCATCCGGAGCGGCGTTGGCGTTCGCCTGGCGCGACTACATGCCGACGTTCACAGACGCCTCGCTGATCGCGGCGGGTTCCGGGCTCTTGCTGTGGTCGCTGTTGGCAACCGAGGCCAGTTCCCGGCGGCGCACGTGGGCCGGCCTCGCCGGTTTCGTGGCGATCGAGCTCGCGACCTTCGTCCGCTACACCAACATCGTGATCCTCGGCTGCGCCCTCGTGGCCGTGATTGCGGCGTGGTGGCTGCGAGCGGCGAGGCTGCCGCTCCGCACGCTGTGCTGGTGGCTCGCGTCAGCGGCCGTTTTCGGCGCCGGGCTGGCGACCTTCGACGACCTCGTCTACGGCGGCCCGCTGACAACCGGCTACCAGCCCGGCGAGGTCACGTTCAGCCTCGGCGCGATCGGGCCGAACCTCCGGATCATGCCCGCGCACCTACTACAGGCCATGCCGATGCTGGTACTCGCCCTGACAGCGCTGGCCTGGATCATCGCCCGGCGCCTCGTGCTGCGCGAGGCTCACGGCGAAGACAGTGCATTGGCCCGGCGCGATCTCTGGGTGGGCCTCGCCCTCGCCACATCCTGGTTCGCAATCTGGGGCCTGTACTCCGCGTACACCTGGACGACCGACCCGACGAGTGTCACGGTGCAGGTCGTCAGGTTCTACCTGCCCGCGATCGGCGCGATCTCCCTGCTCGGCGCCTGGCTAGTGACCAGGATTCCCGGCCGCCTCTGGCCGGCCGCCCTCACCTCGACCGCCGTGATCGCCGCGCTGTTCGGACTGGGCGTATGGGCATTCCACGCCATGTACACAGCGTTCGGCGTCCCACTGGGCTAGGCGATAAAAGCGAATGAGCAGCTCGATCACCTGTACGCATCGTGGTAATTCCACCACTGGTAGGGCCGCGTCTGTGGATACCGCTCGGGCGAGTCCTCCCACTCCTCCTGGCGTCCGAGCGCGGTGATGTCGAGGTAACTCCAGGTCGTACCCAGCGCCTCGGCGCCGCGGCTGGCGACGAGGTAGGTGCGGAATATGCGATCGCCGTCGCGGATGAAGGCGTTGGTGCCGTGCCACTCGGCGACGCCGAAGTCGGCGTCGAACTCGTCGGTGAGCGAGTACCAAGGAATGAGATCCCAGCCCATTCGGTTCTTCAGGCTTTGAATCTCGGCTTGGGGTGCGCGCGATACGAAGGCGAGAGTCGTGTCGCGTGCGTTCAGATGTGCGGGGTGCCCCACCTGGTCGGCGAGGAGGGAGCAGCCGATGCAGCCCCGCTCGGGGTACGTGCCGCCCACCGTCGTCGTCACATCCGGTGCGTAGAAAAAGCGGTAGATGATCAGCTGGCGACGGCCCTCGAAGAGATCGAGCAGGCTCGCCTGTCCTCGGGGCCCCTCGAAGCGGTACTCCTTCTCCACCAGCATCCAGGGCATGCGGCGCCGCTCCGCGGCGAGCGCGTCTCGCGCTCGCGTCAGCTCCTTCTCTTTGCCCAGCAGATTCTCGTGCGCTGCGCGCCACTCGCGCGGCGACACGATCGCGGGTGTCTTCATCACGAAACCTCCTCGTTGCCCAGAAGCATGACCATGGGCGGCAAGCTGGCGCGAATGTTCGCACGGCTGGTCGCATCTTCCGTCATTCGGCTCGGGCGTCACTCGTGAACTCAATGTCATTCTCGGTCGGCGGTTGCGTCCGATGGGTGGCGCAGACTCGATCGGCGGCGGCTGACTCGATTCCGAATGTCGTCCCGTGAATGGTCTGACTTTCCAGTGTTGTGTCGCCGCCGCCGACCGAGACCGTCGAGCGTGACCTGATAGGAGCGTGGCTTTCGCCTCGATTGAGGTCTGTCCGCTCGCCGGTCGCCCCCAACGGCAATTTGGAGGCGAGCTAGATGATCGTGATCGGAGTGGACGTACACAAGCAGTCGGTGACCGCGGTCGCTGTTGACGAGGCCGGACGGATGCTCGACGAGCGCACGGTTGCCGTTGGCAGCGACGAATTGATCGGCTGGGCATCGGCGCTCGATGCGGAGCGGTTGTGGGCGATCGAGGACTGCAGGCTCTTGACGCCGTGGCTGGAGCGGCAGCTGCTCGGCCTGGGCGAGGAGTTGGTGCGGGTCTCGCCGAAGCTGACGGTGCCGGAACGCCGTGCCGGCAGGGTGCGCGGGAAGTCGGACCCGATCGACGCGCTCGCGGTCGCCAGGGCGGCGCTGCGTGAGCCGGACCTGCCGCGCCCGCAGCCCGGAGAGCGGGTGCACCGTGAGATCAAGCTGTTGGTTGATCATCGCGACGATCTCGTCGACGAGCGGCGCAGGATCCAGCAGCGTTTGCGCTGGCACCTGCACGAGCTCGACCCGACCCTGGTCGTGCCGTTGCGCAGACTCGACCGTGCGAGCCAACTCGAGCGCGTCGGCCGCTGGCTCGCACGGCGTGAGCAGGACATCCAGGTGCGGATCGCACGCGAGCTCGTCAACCGCTGCCGCTCACTCACGCGGGTAATCGAGCAGCTCGATCAGGAACTCGAACAGCGGACAGCCGCGACTGCGCCGGCACTGCTCCAGCTGCCAGGCTGCGGCGCCGTCACGGCGGCGAAGTTGCTCGCCGAGATCGGCCCGATCAGCCGCTTCAAAACCGACGCTCAACTCGCACGCCACAGCGGCGTCGCACCACTGCAAGCAAGCTCAGGCAAAAGCCAGCGCCACCGGCTCGACCGCGGCGGCAACCGCCAACTCAACGCCGCCCTCTACCGGATCGCAATCACCCAGGCGCGCTACCACCCCGCCGCCCGCGCCTACCTCGAACGCAAACAAGCCGAAGGCAAAAGCAAACGAGAAGCGATCCGCTGTCTCAAACGACTGCTCGCCCGCACCGTCTTCAACACACTGAAAGCGAGCCCCACCTTGACATAGGAGCAACACTGGCCCACGCGACGGTGCTTGCTCTGGGAGATGCTCGGTAGCCTCTCCGTGTGGTGCAGACGATCACGCCTTACCTCCTGTACGAGGATGCAGGAACGGCGCTCGACTTCCTCTCACGTGCGTTCGGTTTTGAGGAGACAAGACGCAACACGTCCCCGGGCGGGCAGGTGAGCCATGCCGAGATGCGGTTCGGGGGCAGCGAGATCCACCTTGGCCAGCCGTCTTTACCGAGCAGCCCGCGGAGATACGGCGGCACACCCGTGCTCCTCTATGTGTACGTCAACGACGTGGACGCGCATTGCGCACAGGCGCGAGCAACTGGCGCTGAGATCCTCGATGAACCCGAAGATCAGGACTACGGCGAGCGCCGCTATCACTGCCGTGATCCCGAAGGGCACTCCTGGTACTTCGCCCAACCACTTGATCGCTGACGGGGCGCTCGTCCCCAGCTGACCCGCATCACTCGGGCAGGCGACCGTGAGCGGTCGCTTCGCCACACCCGACATTCCTTCGGGCTCGGATCATGAGACACTCGGCTGCTCCGACCAGAAGTCCGCCCCGCGCTCAGGGACACTGCTCAAGCAGGGGTGAACGTTGCTCGGCCGGCACGGGCACTATCTAAATCGAACGCCGCCGTGCTCTTCGAGAGGGTGCGATCGGCACTCCCGTTCCCCTGGCACGTTCTCTGACGACGATCATCTGGGTTCCGAGGGTGATCGCGAGCATGAGCGGGATCGAGGTGGGTGATGCTGCGACCTTCGCTCCGATCGCAGCTGCGACACCGATCAGCACGACGCGAGTCGCGAGGAGGCCACCCCAGCCCACACCGATCGTGGTCCACGAAGCTCGTTCCCACAACTCGCCGCTTCGTTCGAAAAGCTCGATCGTTCGCCCTCGGATCACGCCGAAGCCAATCGACGCAAGTGCGCTCACGACAAGAAGCACAGCTGAGGCAATGCTCAGCGCGTGATCCTTCGACGTGTCGGTCAACAAGACGACGCCGTATATTCCGAGACCGATCGGAAAGAGCAGGGAGCGATCGCTGAACCGATCGCTCCGGCGCTGTCGGACGATGAAGAACACGACCACCGCGAGCCCGCCAAGGACATAGATCGCGTCCTTCACGTTTCGTCAGCCTCCTCACATTCACTCCTCTTAGGCATCCTTGAGCAGCCGACTGCGAAAGGCAAGCGAGCACGCGAACGCCGCTCGCGACACTGGTGGATTCTTAGACCGGCTCGACCTCCCAGATGCCCTGGTACACCTCGTTGTCGAGGTCATGCATCGGGACGATCGCCGTGATCCGGTACTTCGGCTTCCTGTTGTCGTACAATGTGTCGCCTGGCTACCAGTTTGACACCGACGCGACGTAGTCGGAGGTCCGCCGCGTGTAGGTGCGACCGTTGGAGTTCTGCACATTCGTTGCGGAGTCGGGCATCAAATTGACTGCGCTCGGACTCGGCGTGCGCTCGGAGGTTGACCAGCGCGGATTGAGCGACGGAATCGAGAAGGGCGAGGAAACGAAAGGCCCGCGTTTGCGGGCCTTTCTCGTGAGCCCTCTGACGGACTCGAACCGTCGACCCCC
>CAVQKS010000025.1:0-30229 GCA_963713155.1 uncultured Thermoleophilia bacterium | reverse complement strand
GATCAGTGGGCGACCGTTCGCGGTAGTTCGCTCGCGTTCGCTGAACTGGCACCGTTGAGCCGTTCTTGCTCCGTCGAGCGAACCGCCAGCGAACGCGAACGAACGTCGAGCGTTGCCATTGTTGCCACGCCGAAAGGGTGAGGCGAGATGGCCATCCGAGCCGGCGAGGGGTGGCGTCCTCTGGTGGTTGTCGTTTATTGGGGTGGCGCGAGATAGTTGGCTGCATGGTGGTGCAGCCGACTGGGACTGTGACGTTGCTGTTCACGGATGTGGAGGGGTCGACGCGGCTGTTGGAGCGGCTCGGGCCGCAGGGCTACCGGGAGGCGCTCGACCTGCACCGGCGGCTCCTGCGAGAAGCATTCGAGCGGCATCGCGGCTACGAGGTAGACCACGAGGGCGACGCATTCTTTGTTGCGTTCGCGAGTGCCGAGGAGGCGGTTGCGGCGGCGTCGGAGGGGCAGCAGGCGCTCACCCGGGCTGAGTGGCCGGAGGGGGGCGAGATCCGGGTGCGGATGGGTGTCCATACGGGTGAGCCGGTGGCTGCGCCTCCGAAGTACGTCGGCCTGGATGTGCACAAGGCGGCGCGGATCATGGCGGCGGGGCATGGCGGGCAGGTCGTCGTTTCGGCTGAGACGCGGGCGTTCGTCGACGGCGAACTGACCGAGCTGGGCGAGCATCGGCTGAAGGATTTCGACGAGCCAGTCGCGCTCTTCCAGCTTGGATCGCGTCGCTTTGCGCCGCTGAAGACGATCTCGAATACCAACCTGCCGCGCCCGGCCTCCTCCTTCGTCGGCAGGGACCGCGAGCGTGCCGAGTTACTCGGGCTACTTCAGAATGGGTCGCGTCTTGTGACCCTCTCCGGTCCGGGCGGTTCGGGCAAGACGCGGCTTGCACTCGAGGTTGGCTCCGAGTTGGTGCCGGTCTTCAAGGCGGGCGTCTTCTGGGTCGGGCTCGCCAGTCTGCGCGAGGCGTCGCTGGTGACCGAGATGATCGCCCAGATTCTCGGCGCTCGTGACGGACTCGCCGAACACATCGGCGAACGCGAGATGCTCCTGCTGCTCGACAACCTGGAGCAAGTGATCGAGGCCGCGCCCGAGCTCTCCGCTTTGCTCACTGCTTGTCCGAACCTCACCTTCCTCTGCACGAGCCGCGAACTCCTGCGTGTGCAGGGCGAGGTCGAGTACTCGGTGCCGCCGCTCGCCTCCTCCGAGGCGGTTGCGCTCTTCAGCGAGCGCTCCGGTCTCGAATCCTCTCGGGAGGTCGCCGAGCTCTGTCGTCGCCTCGATGATCTCCCGCTCGCCGTCGAACTCGCCGCCGCGCGCACCACGGCACTCTCGCCGGCCGGAATTCTCGATCGACTAGCCGACCGCCTCGACCTGCTGAGAGGGGGCAGGGACGCCAACGCCCGCCAGCAGACGCTCAGAGCGACCATCGCCTGGAGCGACGAGCTTCTCTCCGAGGATGAGCAGCGGCTCTTCCGAGCGATCTCGGTCTTCTCCGGTGGCTGCACGCTGGGAGCCGCTGAGGAAGTCTGCGGCGCTGATCTCGACACCCTCCAGTCACTGGTCGAGAAGAGTCTGCTCCGCTTCACGGGCGAGCGCTTCTGGATGTTGGAGACGATCCGCGAGTACGCCGCGGACCGACTCGAACAGTCGCAAGGTTCGAAGGCCCTCCGCCGCCGTCACGCCGAGTACTTCCTTCAATTGGCGGAGGAAGCCGAGCCCCATCTGACCGGAGCAGAGCAAGGGATGTGGATGGAACGGCTCGAGGCAGAACACGACAACTTCCGCCTGGCTCTCGACACGCTGCGTCGTGCCGGCTCCGGTGCCGAAGAGCTCAAGCTGGTGGGCGCGCTGATGCGCTTCTGGTACGTGCGCGGTTATCTCCGCGAAGGACGCAGTCGGTGTGAGGAGGCACTGGCTGCGCACAGCGACCAGTCGCCGCCTCGCCTGAAGGCGCTCTTCGGCGCCGGCCTCCTCGCCCACCGGCTCGGGGACTATCAGGAGGCCGAAGCGCTCAACGAGGAGCGTCTCACGCTCGCCCGCCGCCTCGGAGACGCCGAACACGTCGCGAGCTCACTTACCGGCGTGGGTATCAGCGCTCAAGCGCTCGGCGACTACGAGCGAGCAGCGGCGGCATTCACCGAGAGCGCGGAACTCGCGCGCGCGGGCGGCTACGCCTGGGCTCTCGCGATCGCGGTCTGGAACCTGGGCGAGGTGGCGCTCGAGCAAGGCGACTACGCGCAGACGAGGGCTCTCTTCGACGAAAGCCTTGGACTCTTCCGCGAACTCGGCGACGAGAGAAAGATCATCGAGTGCCTCGCCGGGCTCGGCGTCCTAGCGTCTCGCGAGGGCCGACGCGACGAGGCCGAAGCGCTTCTTGGTGAGGGTCTTGGGTACGCCAAGGCGCAGGCCGACAAAGAGTTGGCGATCTGGTGCCTCGGAGAGCTGGCTGCGCTCGCCGCCTCCGCGGGTGAGACGGAGCGAGCGGCGAGGCTGCTCGGGGCCATCGGAACCATGCGTCAGGAAACAGGACACGTGGCCCAGCCGGAGGAACGGCGTGTCGAGCAGGAGACACGGAGAGTCCTCGCGGCCGAGCTCGGCGATGAACCCTTCGCCGCCGCCCTCCTGATCGGCCGTGAGATGACCTTCGAACAGACACTGGAGTACGCACCCAGGACGGCTTCCGAGTTAGGCCCCACAAGTCATCCCTCGCTCGAGGGAGACGGCCTCGACGCCGAGCCTGCACGCGACAAGCCCGACGTCATCAACGGCCCAACGCCCGTACCGGAGCGTGCCGACCACGGGACCGAGCCAGAGTCAAACGCACGTCGCGTCAAGGGGCATTCCTGAACTCAGGCGCACGCGAGGGCATGTAGGCAGATACGTCAGAACTGGCGAGTACCGTGGTTGTGTGGACCCGCTTGAAGAACTCCGCCACGGCCTCACGGACGATATGCGCGTCACGCTCGGGGCGCACGAGGGCAGAGAGGCGGAGCAGGCCCGTGTACTCGCGACTTACTTCCAGCGCAAACTCAGAGTCTGGACTCCTGACCCTTACGGCGCTGGCCCGTATCCGGTCGCGTCGCCACAGATCTCCGGTGCGAACAGCACCAACAGTCGGCGGCACGATCCCGCCTAGCGAGGTCGCAGAGGAGCATGGGTATCTCATGACTTACGACTCCGAGGCATCTGTTTCGAAAGATTCCTGAGCCCGGGCGAGTCGCCGGCGACGCACACCGCGTCGCTTGAAAGCATGTCCGGGTGACGGGCGAGAGGATGCATGAGGACGAGCTCGACATTCACGAGAGCTTGGTCTATCGCTTGTTGGCTGAGCAGTTTCCGGAGTGGTCAGCTCTTCCGGTTCGCCAGGTCAAGCCTGCGGGAACCGTCAATGCGATCTTTCGCCTCGGCGACGAGCTGTCTGTGCGTCTCGCGCGCGTTGATGGGCCGACGGAGCCGGGAGGGAAAGAGATCGAATGGTTGCCGCGGCTTGCGCCGCTGTTGCCGGTCGAGATCCCAGTTCCGGTCGCGCAGGGCCGACCCGGCGACGGCTACCCCTGGTTCTGGAGATCCATCGCTGGGTCGAAGGCGACACTCTTCCGGTCGAGCAGATCGATGCGATGGAGGCTGCCCGTGACCTCGCGGGGCTCGTCTCGGCGTTGCAAGGCGTGAGTTCTGTGGGCGCGCCGCAAGGTCGCGGCATCCCGCTCGCTGAGCGTGACAACGGGATCCGGCACTGGCTTGCGAGATACGACGGTGACCCGAGCGTGAGGGTTGGGTGGGAGCGTGCGCTTGCGGCGCCGGCGTGGGACGGGCGGCCGATGTGGCATCACGGCGACCTTGACGCCCGCAACTGGCTCGTCCGCGACGGCCGAATCAGCGGAGTGATCGACTGGGGCTCGATGGGCGTCGGCGACCCGGCCGTCGACGTGATGGTCGCCTGGAAGCTAGGCTCGGTAGCAGCGCGCGACGCGTTCCGCGAAGCGTTGCCGATCGATGACGCGACCTGGCAACGCGCACGAGGCTGGGCTCTCTCGCAGGCAGTCGCGATTCTCGGCTACTACACACCTACCAACAACCCGACCCTCTACCACGAAGCGCAGAGCTGGCTTGACCTCGCTCTGTCCCGAGACTGACCTTCCGATTGCGTCGACTCAGGCGCTACTCGGGCCTCTCGTCCCGGCAAGGCGAGCTCAGTCACCGAATGCTGCCGCGAGTTTCGAGCCGAGGCCAGCCCGTGCCGTGTCGGTCAGCCCGGCGTAGACCGTCGCCGTCACGCGCGGGTTGGCGTGGCGCGCCAACGCGGCGGCCTCCGGCAGCGTGAGCCCGGCCGCGAGCGCCACCGCGACGAACGAGTGGCGGAGGTCGTGGACGCCCACGCGCTCGCGCCCGTCGCCGTTGAGCCCGGCCGCATCGCCGGCGGCGTAGACGGCGCGGAGAACGTTGCGGCGGCCGTGCGGGCTGCCCGCGCGACGTCGTGAACACGAGCGCGTCCGGCTGGACCGGGCGAGTCGACTGGCCCGCCACTCGGGAGCGGTGCTCGCGGAGCTCGTCGGCCAGACGCGGCAGGAGCGGCACGGTCGCCGCCGAGGCCGTCGGTCTTGAGTGGCACGCGGGTGCCGTCCGGGCCGAGCTGGGCGCTCACGGTCAGCGTGCCGGCCTTGAGGTCGACGTCCCGCCACCGCAACCCGAGCGCCTCGGAGAGACGCAGGCCGGCGTAGGCGCAGGCGGCGGCCACCGGCCGGAACGTGTCGCCCATCCCGAAGAGCAGGAGCTCGAGCTCGTCGGGGGAGAGGTAGCGGGGCTCGCTCTTGCGCTGCGCGCCTGGGCGGTCGTCGCGACCGAGGTCGTGGACGACGTTGTGCGGCGACGACGCCCTGCCGCACGCCGTAGGTGAGGACGCTGCTCAGGATGCCGAGGAGCCCGCCGCGGCTCCGCGGTGAGAGGCGCCGCTCCTGCTTCTTGTCGCCGCGGGGCTCAGGCGCTTAGTCGCGAGGACGTCGAGCAGGCGCCGCACGTCGCGCCACCGTCAGCTCGGCGGCCGGAACGGTGGCCGAGCAGGGGAGGACGTGGAGCCGTAGCTGGCTGTCGTAGTGCTCGACCGTCCGCGGTGAGCGCCGCCGCCGCGGGTCGGTTTCGGTCGTTCGAACCCGCAGGTGGGCGAGGTAGTCGCGTGCCAGCTCGTCGAGCGTGAGTCCGGCGGCGGGCGAGCGGTGCGCCTCGCCACGTTCGTAGTCGACCTGGAGCGCACGGAGCTCGTTGATCGCGTCCGTCTTGGTCGTCGCGGTCGAGCCGGTGGCGGCGTGTCTTGCCGCCGAGGCGAGCGCGGCGTCGTAGACGGTCGAGCCGTTGGCGAGCTCGCGTTCGTAGAGGCCGGGGACGCGGCGATTGCCCGAGTAGACCGGGTCGACGGGTCCGGCGCGCCGTGTGAGGATGCGTGCGTCACGGGAGTGCTCCTTCCGTGGCCAGGCCCCCGGCGGTTGCAGCCGCGCGGGGGCCATTTGGTTGTCGTGACGCATTGTAGGTCCGTCAGCCGAGCGACGCAACGGATGCGGCCGAGACGTAGACCCGGCGGCCGTGGTGGCGTGTCTCGAGCCTGCCGCGCTTGGCGCGCATCCGCACGGCATCGGGCGAGCAGCCGAGATGTTCGGCGGCTTGGTCGAGCGTGAGCCACTCGGGGCCTTGGCGCGTGGCCTCGAGACGGGCCAGCTCGAAGGCGACGCGGTCGGACACGAGTTCGTGAAGTGCGTCGAGCAGATCGGGAGCGAGCACGACCGCCAGGCGGTCGCGAGCACTCATGCACGGGACATCCAAGGAAGTTCTCCTTCGTCTTGCTGGCGCGCCACATCGCGGCGCGCGTGAGGTGCCAGTCGCGCGTGGGCGGTGGCACTCCGTTGAGGGGCTGTGGAGGTCGCGCCGGTGTAGACGACGCGGCGTGTTTGACCCAGAGCGGCACAGTGATCTGCGCCCGCCGCACCTCTGGCCCCTGCTCGGGTCGGCCCGGGACGGAAAGTCGAGCGCGCGCTAAGGTCGTGAGAGGGCGATGCCGAGGACTACACGGTGGGCGTCTACTGCACCCGGCGGGTGGCGTGACCGAGGCGCCCCGATGCGCCTGCCACGACGCGCCAATGTGGCGCGACGGTAGGCGTAGGGACGGCTCGCAACGGTGGCGGTGCGCCGTCAAGAAAGCCGAGCACAACGGGTGGCGTATCCGCCTGGGGTCGTCGGAGGGCGGATTCTGTTGGTACATGAACCCGGCCATACATGGCGAGGCCCGTAGCATCATTGATGGGCACATGGGGACGCTGCACGCCCGCGAGAAGGAGGAGCGCGCCACGATGAACGCGGAGATAGCGGCCGGAACGGCCGCGCTCGAGGACGGGCGCGCGAGGCTCGAAGGGTTTAATCTCGTGTACCTCGAGGCGGGGCAATGAGCGCCGACGACGACGGACGCGAGCTCCTGGCAATGCGCCGGGGTATCGGCCGCGCGTGCATGGACGAGGCCGGTGGAGACGCCGACGCGGTCGCGTGTGACGCGATCTCGGACGTTCTCGCGGCCGAGATTGGCCCGGCCGGTTACTGCCGCGACCGGCGCCACGTGGCCAACGGTGATGCCGCCTACGTGCCTGTGAGCTATCGAGCGGGCCCCACGCTCGTGGGCGAGCTCGATTCCCTCAGATTTGGCTTAAACCCAGGGATTCCGAGAGGGATCTATACGGGGAGAGAAAGATGACTGCGCGGTCAGCGCAACGCGGGATGTCAAAAATCGCGTAGGCGGCAACATCCCAACCGTCGCTTCACGTCCGCTGGACGGGAGTGACCCGCACTTGCGGGACGTTGAGCGACGGCGCCTGACGGGGCTGGGCCCCCCCCGGCTCTCCAGCCTGACTCGATCGTTGCCAGGGCCTCGTCGTGCTCGAGGCCGATGTGTTCCGCCACGGCGAGCAGGTCGGCGAGCACGCGCTCACGGCGGATCTCGCCGCCGGTTGTGAGCTGGGCGAGTGCAAAGGCGGCCGCGTTGAGTGCGTCGTTGCGTTCTCCCTCGGGGGTTAGCCCGAGGCGGCCCACCTCTCGCTCGAGTGCGGCGAGGCCGTAGGGCGTGGCGTCCTGGAACGCGAAGTACTTCGGCGGGCTGGTCTCGTCGGAACCGTCGATTGCGTTCGCGACGATGAGCTCGTCGAGGAGCCACTTCGGCGCCGGCGCGGCGGACGAGTCGTCGGTGATCTCGTAGCCGGGCGAGGGCGGCGTGATGACGTAGCCCTTGCCTGCCTTTTTGATGTCGACGCCCGGACCAAGTCGGCCACGGAGGTTCGTGCTCTTGGGGATTGTGTAGTGGTAGTGCCAGCCGCCGCCCCGCGTGTGGACGGTGCGCGTCGGTGGGAGCTCGTGGCCTTGGGTGCGAAGCAGGGCCATCGTCCCGTCGCCGCCGTTTCGGGGGTCGATGTCGAGCACGAACGTGCCTTCTGGGATTGCCGCCCCGATCATCGCGTCCGCCCAGCTCCAGGAGCGGATCGTGTCGGGGTCGGTGCTGGCGCTCTTGAACCCGCCGGCCACGCGCGGGCTCTTGTCGGCGTTGCAGGGGAACACGGCGACGCCCGAGCTGGCGAGCTCGAGCGCCGCCTCGCGGAGGTCGGTCATGCCTTGGCCTGGGGCGTCAGGAGCCGCGCGTTCAGCTCTTCCTCCGTCAGGCGAGGTGCTTCCGCGCGCGGACCGATGTAGCCGCACATGTGGAGTTCCTCCTCGAGGGCCTGTTCGCTCTCGAAGAAGGCGTCGGTGTCCCAGAGGCGGGCGGCCTCGGTGATCATGGTGTCTTCTCCTCAGGTCGTGCGGGCGTCCTCGATCAAGGCTCGCCTGTACTTCGGGACGTTCCAGTCGGTGCCCAGCAGAACTTGCCGCCAGAATCTCGCACCTGAAGACCTCTCAATCTTTGAAGGTGGGAGAGAGGTTGGCGCGATCGGCGGCAAGTCCGTACCGGGTCTCGAATCTCGCTTAGATAAAGGGCTGGCTCGGCGCTTCTCCTGGCGGCAAGTCCGCGGCAAGTCGAGGCGCGAGCCTTCGGAAGCCCTGGCAGGAGGACTTGCCGCGACCTTTTGCCGCGTTTCTTGCCGCTACGCGCGGGAGGCCAAGGGGCGACGCCGGACATACCGCCTTGGCGGGCCGGCTGTCCCCGGGCGAAGCTCGACCTCCCACGTCCCGACCTCGACGAGGTGCTGGAGGGCCTCGTCATAGGCCGAGCCATAGAGGTGGGCGTTCTTCTTGAGGCTGTGCTCGCGCACCCAACCGTCGGACGCCCGGGTGGCCAGACGTTCGAGCGTGCCCTCGAGCCGGGCCAGGAGTCGACCCTGCCAGGCGCTGCCGCCGTGGTAGCGGTCGATCAGCGGCCAGGCCCGCGTACGGCTGTACTCGGTGAATGCGATAGCCAGCTGTGCGTCGTCGACTTGGACGGTGGTGCGCCTCCTGGCCAGGGCGTGAGAAAACGCGACGCGCACGGCGTTGGACATCAGCCGCTTGGCGAACCCCTCCAGCGTCGGCGGGAGGTCCTCGCGGAGCGTCCACTCGAGGTCATAGGTGTCGAGCAGCTCGGCCGCCTCGCGGCTGATGCCTAGGAGCGGCGGAGGGTCCACGAGCCCCTTGCCGTCTGAGGCGAGGCGATGCTCCCAGGCGGCCTGCTTGATCGCTGTGAGCCCCTGGTAGAGGTGGCTTGTGTCGCGGTAGCCCCGCGCCGAGGCCAGGCCGGCGTACTCGACCTCCGTCGACTGCGGCACGAACAGCACGCGCGTCAAGAACCCCTGCTGGATCGCGTTCGACGCCGCCCACTCCGAGAAGTGGCTGAGCGTTGCCATACCTACGATCGTCGTCGTGGAGTACCGCGGCAGCGATGAGACGTTGCCGCCAACGCGGCGCTTGTCGCCGTTCTGAAACCGACCGCCGTCCCAGGTGCCGTTGAGCGCGTCGCGCACGCCCAGGGCGTAGCTCTTCTCGGCCTCGTTCATAAGGGCAGCGAACTCCGGGACGGCCATCCACCGCTGTGGACTGTCGTTGAATGCCTCGGCAAGGCTCTCCGACGTCATCGAGGTCTGGAGGCGCTGGGTGGGGATGAGCTCCTCGAGCGGCGTCACGCCGGCCAGGGCGGACGTCTTGCGACCGCCTGCACTCGCGAGGCAGACCATCCAGAGGCCCGTCCCCCATTGACTCGCCCCGACGCTCCAGAGATGGGAGCCCTGGGTTGCGGCGGCCACGCACGCCAGGGCGGTGGCCAGGGCGAACTCCGGCGGGATCATCGAGTCGCGGGTGAGTTCGGCCACGGCCTCGGCGATCCAACCGTTCTCGGGGATCGCCGGCGCGATCGGTGCCGGCGCGGCGTCGAGGAAGTCGTGGTCGTCGTCGTCGTGGTCGTCGGCGTGAAGACGGGCCAGGATCAGGCGACCCTGTTGGCGCACCGGGTCGACGGCCCTATTCATCGGTGTCGCTCTGGTTCCCGGTATCCAGCCCGCCCTCGAACCACCGGAAGTTGAGCACCGGGTACGGGTCGTACCGGTGGCCCGCGATCTTGCCGATGGCCTGCGCCACCTCGAGCTTTTGCGCGGGCCGCGGCGGTTCGGTCCCGGAGAGCAGCGCGTCGAGGTCGCAGGCGCTCTCGCACTCCGCGACTTTCGCGTAGAAGTCCCTGTTCATGGTTCCCCTCCTATGGGGATAGATGGCCCACCACCAGGCCGCCAGCGGATAGGAACGCTGTCGACGAGTGGGCGTCGACTAGAAGGTCGACTTACTGGCCGCGCGAGGCGGCGGACGCGAGGCGTCCCTTTAGCCCGCTCCGAAGCGTGTCAAACGTTACTAGCCAGCCAGTCGCGCACCGTAGGTTCCCACAGTTCGGGGCGAAGGTCGGCGCGGAGTGTAATTGTCGCCGTTGATCCGCCGTGGCCGCGGCCAAGGTTCAGCGTGCGCCGCTTCCTGTCTCTCGACCGCCGACGCCTTTCGAGGACGAGGCGTGTATCCACCAGTTCGGCGTACTCGCCCCAGATTTCGAGAGCACCCGCTTCCGCGAGCCGCTTGGTCGCGTCGTAGACGAGATCGTCAGACACGCCAAGCCGCGCCGCGATCGTCGTTGCAGGACGCTTGACGGACCCCTCAGCTGTCGAGTGGGTCGCGTACCAGTGCAACACCTCGATGTCGGCCTCGACCGTGGCGACGCTTCGCCGCCGACCGCTCGCCCCGGCGCCCCGGCGCGCGTACTCGCGCTGGAAGGCGGATAGGCCGGGCACGTTGCGGGGCTCGACCACGACCAGGTCGTCCGGCGTACCCGTCGGCAAGCCGTTGTCCCTTGCGATGAAGTCGTCCGAGCCCACCTTGGCCCGGACCCGGCGCCCCCTGGCGTTCGCATAGAGAACGTCGCCCTCGGGTGGTGACGCCACGACACAGCGCAAGCCCCGATCGCGAATCCAATCTCGCAGGCTGAAGGCCTCAGTGGCTACCACCGGATTGTGTCGCCAGTCCGAATCACAGACCACGATCACCGGCGCCTGGCCGAAAGCATCAAAGAAGAGCATCAGGTCGTCGGTCAGGGCGCGCGGTCGATACGCCTTCCAGAACCCCGTCACCTCGGGATAGTCGGCCTCCGAGTCCTCGTCCGTTCGGTTCCACATCGTGACGGACGGGACGTCGATCGCGACCTCGCGCGCGCTGACCAGGCTGTCGCATTTCAGCGTTCCCTCGAGGTGAACAAACACGCGCTCGGCCTCCAAGAACCGGTCGCCCGTACAGGCCGGGTGCGTATCCCACCTCTTGCCGTGCGGCCCCGGCGTGACGAGGTACTTCGACATTTTGACGTGCGAGTGCGGACCCACGATCGCGAGCTCGTGTCCCTCGCGGCGATTCTTGAAGGGGAATGGGCGCCACTCGGCGTCGATGCATAACGGTGATCCGTCCTCGGCCGTGTAGCGGTGGTGCTGTCCGTTCTCGTGTTGGTCGCGCTCGAAGTCGGTCAGGGGCGGTTCGTATCCGTATTCGGGCCAGCCGTCGAGCCACTTCTCCGAGTGCTCCTTCACTCCGCACGGACAGTCATTGGCGACGTGCTGCATACCGGCGTGATCGTGGCCTTTCTTCCACCCAGCCACGGCAACGTCTGGACGAATCTGGAGCATCGGGGCCAGCGCCGTACTTGATGGGAGCGCGTACTTCGGCATGGCCCAGCCGGGCGCCTTCTTACCAAAGTGCTCGACCCAGTCAGCAAACCTCTTGACCTGACGGCCTTTCTTGTACGTGCCGTCAAGTAGGCGCGAGTCGGCTTCGAAGATCGGATCGAGCCCGAGCGCGTCGCCATAGCGCCGGTATCCACGAGCCTCCGCAACCTCGGCCGAGATTCCGCGTGACGCGAATACCTTGTGCCTGTAGTCGTCGCTCACCGGCGCGTGCCTTTCCGACGGCGTCGGTAGGCCCGCTGTCGGCAGGCGTTCGAGCAGTAGCGGGAGTCGGCCCGCTTCGCAGTTGCGATGGGCCGCCTACACGTCGAGCATCTAGCCGTAACGCGCATGCCCGCATCTAGCCGTAACGCGGCCTCGCGGTCCATCCCCCTATCGAGGGACCTGTTGATCGCCTTCGGACGTACTAACCGAGTGAAACTCGTCGTACTGGGTTTGTGCGGCGCCGCGATTGCTGCGCCGTCGGCGTTAGCGAAGGGGCGGATCGCGGTTGCTCTGGGCGACAGCACACCTGCGGTCGGACAGCCGTTCATGGTCTACGTCCATACTGGCTACGTCGTCCCGGCTAACGACTGGCTGAGGCTGATCGCGGTCGCGCCGAACAAGGACTGGTACGACGTCGTCGGCACGGTCACCGGCGATTCGTCGCTCGCCCACGCGAACATTCCGGATGACGGGTTTGCGATCACACTTGTTCGCACCGGGTCGAAGAACTGGCGGGCTGTCGTTCGTCTCCCGCGGCCGGGCCGGTGGCGGCTGGTGGTTCCGAATGGAACGCATCTCGGGTTCATGGTTCCGCCGCCGGCGGCTTGGATGCCGTGGGTGACGGTTCATCGCTAGCAACCTTCTCTCCGAACTCGACCACGCGCGGTCGCCGCAGAGCCGAACGGCCGAGGAGGCGAGACGATCGCGTCTCTCTTCCGTAGCGTTAATCCCGGGAAGGCCGTGGCGCAACCAGGGGGCGGAGAAATACGATCGAAGTTATGTACGCGCAGGTTTCGATTCGTGAGGTCCGTCGAGGCGACGGTGTCGCAATCGCACAGATGCACGCCGAGAGTGCGGCCTACTACCACGGTCTTGCACCGGATGCCTTCCGGCTGCCAGATGAGGACGGCCTGATCGAGTTCGCCGAACCAAGCCTGGACGCGAACTCTGAGACAACGCTCGAGCTTGTCGCAGAAACCGGCGGCGAGATTGCCGGTCATATCGCGGCCCGACTCCTCGTCCCCGACGCATCTGCCCGCTTCCAGATGGTCCCCTACCTGGCTTCGCCGCGGCTGTGGATCAACTCGCTCGGCACGTTCCAACGATTCTGGAGGCAGGGTGTCGGCAGCCTCCTGGTCGAAGCAGCCGAGACGTGGGGCCACGAACGCGGTGCAGTGATCGCGATGTGCGATACGTGGCTCGGCAGCCCTGTTTCGCTGCCGTTCTGGGAGGCGCGCCTGGGCTACAGCCGACGGGCCGTCATCCTCGAGAAACAGCTGTAACCTCCGCCGACGACGCCAGGAGGCAGGAACCTCTCGCCCCGCGTCGGTCGGGTGAGAAGGAGACTCGCGCATCCAAGCGGTTGTGCTGATGGGCTAAACAAACCGATCCGCGCTTGACTCCCTTCTTGTGCGTATGGACGCGTCGGCCCTTGTTGGTGAAATCGAGTCGTTGTACCGGACGCAAGTCGGGCGGTTCTACCGTGTTGCGCTTGCGGTAGTTGGCGATCGCGAGCTCGCCTGGGATGCGGTTCAGGACGGCTTCGCGGATTCGGTGCGTGGGAGATCTGGTTTTCGGGGGGAGGCGCCGTTGGAGGCGTGGGTGTGGCGGCTGGTTGTGAACGCGGCCGTGCGCTCACGCCGCCAACAGCGACTCTCGACCGATCGCGTTGAGGACGACGTCGCATCGTCGAACGGTATGAATCGTGACTCCGACGTTCGTGGACTGGTGATGCGGCTACCGGAGCGGCAGCGACTGGTCGTGTTCCTTCGTTACTACGCCGATCTGGATTACCGGACGATCGCTGGGATCGTTGGGATCGAGGTCGGCACGGTTTCGGCGACGTTGCACGCGGCGCTCGTCGCATTGCGCAAGACAATGGAGGTTTCACGATGACTGTCGACTTCGATTCGCGCACCTGCGACCTGCTCGACGAGATCGCTTCGGAACTCGATCGTGCGCCAAGCTGGGACGACGTCCTGATCCGCGCCGGAGAACCCGTTGCCGTCCGCACACCAGACCGACGAGTCGGACTCACGGCTCGACGAGGACTGACGCTCGTTGCTGTTGTCGCTGTCACGCTAATCGCAGTCGTTGCGCTCGCTGTCTTCGGCCGTGGATCTACGTCGCTGACCGACCGGGCATTGGCTGCGATCGGAGGCGGCCCTGTCACGCACACCGTCGTTGCGGAGGGTCTGAGTGATCGGCTGGTCAACCTGCGCACCGGCGAGCAGAGTCCGGCGCCGCTACGGGTTGAGGCGTGGTCAGATGGTCGGCGCGGGATCGTGATGCAGCGAACGTCAGTCGGTCAGACACAGAAGGTGTTCGTGCCCACCTCCCAGCAGCCGACCTCGGCATTCACATCGTTCTTCCTCACCGACTACCGAGCGCAGTTGCGACGCCGCGAACTACGTGAGGTTGGAAAGGGCCGGATCGACGGACAGGACGTCTACTGGGTCGAGAGCCCTGCGGGCACCGTCGGAGGGACGAACCGGATCGCTCTCTCGCAACACAGCTACAAGCCTGTCTACTTTGTTTTCCTGCAAGGCGGTCATCCGGTCCCGGGCACTGCCATGCGCATCCTCGCGATCGAGAGCCAACCGCTCGATCCTGCGCTCTTCCGCAACGCAGTACGCCACGAGGTCCCTGTCGTCGGCCCATACCCGCCGGCGAACCAGACGACCGACGCCGAGGCTGCACACGCGATGAACCGCCAACCAATCGTGCCCGTTGATCGGATCGGCGGCCTCCAGCGCGTCTGGACATCCTCGCCAGCATGGCTGGTCGGCAGTCCAACTCACGGCAGCACCCCCGCGGGTGTCCTCCTCTTCTACGGAGCAACCCGCTATGGCCAACCAGACTCCAACGCGCCCCACATCGCGATCACCGAGTACACGCACTACAACCCGGTACTCGCACGCCCATTCGGAGGAAGCGGCAACTTTCCCGACAACGGCACCGCAGTCCTCCGCGACAACAACCTCACACTCAAACGCGACGGCCTCTGGATCACAATCGAAGCCAGCAACCCACGACTCGCCCTCGCAGCCGGCAAAGCCATAGCGGCGCGCTGATCACGACGCGGGGGACATCCCTGAACGCCGACGCAGGCGACGATGGACTCAGTCGCGTGCCGAGCGTCGTCGTGAAGCGATCGTCTGACCAAACGGCCAGAGGAACTCGCGGACTGCCGCAATGGTTCCAAGGACGGTCAGTGGACGTTCTGGGGGCCGGTTCAGTTCTGGGCGACCGCTTCTAGCGACGCCTGTACCACCGCGGGGTGATGTGCAGGCCGCCCGCCCGCGCTAGCGTCTCGCACCGCGACGACCATCACCACGACCGGGGAGGCCCGCATGACCGAACAGCTCACCCTCGTGAAGATCGACGACGGCCTGGAGTGGCATCGCCCGGCACCGGGCTACGAACCCGAGCCGCTGCCCATGGGCGAGGGTCAGTCGCGCCCGGCGCGCACGGGACCCCAGACCGTTCGCACGATGTGTGGTCTGGAGGGCGCCCTGACCGAAGCCTCATGGCAGACGACGCCCTCTAGCGGGCCGGCGGTGTTCTTCCCGGAGCACGGCGAGATCCGCTGCCCGGCGTGCGCCGTGTGAGGCGCGCCGTCCGGGGATCACCGGGCGTTCACGGGGTGGCGTTTCGAGACTATGCCGACCTCGCCGACACAAGGGTCTAAGCCAAATCCCTCTGGCAGAGCGCTGCACGCTCGCGCCCGACTCAGCGCGATGGTGGCGCGGCGACGTCGAAGTCGACCCGTACGAGCCCCGCCGGTCCGGTGCGCTTGACGAGGCGAACGCGCCAGGTTGCCTGGGGCATTGGGCACCACTCCTCGCCTTGGGTGCATGCGACCGAGCCGTTATTCGTTTTGTGGCAGGAAGGCGATGGAGCGGTTCGGCTTGCGCGGGTGGTGACGCGCGCGCCTGCGACGTGCGGGATACGTTCGTCGACGACGACGAGAGCACCGCGAGGTGCTGTCACACGGTTGAGCAGGATCACCCCGCTTCGTTCGCGGAGGGCAAACGTTGCGGACGGCCCGACCTCGCCCGAGTTCGAACGACCGGGTGGTCTGGAAGCCGGCGACGCTCGAGATGTGACGGCTGCGCCGCGTCTGCGCAACTGGACTCCGGGTCGGGGCAGGCACGCCGTGGCTTCCCACGCCCGAGGTAGGTCGACACCGTCCCTGCGGCGAGATCGTCAGCGAGTCGAGGATTCCGGTGACCTCGCGTCGGATCGAGCGAGTGACGTGTGGCGTCAGGACGAGGCCGGCGAAGAAGACACGTCCCTGGTCGCGAAACGACTGGATCCTTCCGGTCGACCAGTCCTCGTCGCCCTTGCGGAAGGCATCGAGGTCGAAGTGGTTCGGACGCTGCTTGTACGTTGAGAGGTACTTCGGGTCGAAGTACGGAGGGAGGTACTCGACGACCTTGAGGTCGACGATCGTCTGCGCTGTCACGTTCGAGACGTCGAAACACAATGCGGGATCGGGGACGTAGTCGTGGTTCACGGTCGTCAGGCTCCAGCCGTCCGGGTACCGCACACTGACCCCCTCCGGCGTGCTCGAGAAGGAGTGCGTCAGCCGTCGTCCGGACGAATCACCGCAGGAGGCGAGCATCAACGCGGCCGCCAATCCGAGCGAAGCCCAAGCCAGTCGCCGAAGTCACTGTTCACCTCTACGCGCGCACGCGGGTCAGGGTCCGGGCGCCGCGGCGAAGCCGGCACAGGCGCGGTTTCTAGCCGACCGCCGAGGCCAATGGTCCACTACGCCCACGGCACCACCCAGACCGTTACCCATTAATCATGATTCAAGACACGGGCGACGCCGTGCAGGACAGTTCCGCCACACGTTTGCGCACCTTCGATGTAGCTGGATTAGCGATCCACGTCCGTGAGTTCCCCGCTCAGATCGCGTAGCGGAGTTCTCGCTGTTACGCGTCCTTCCGCGTTGAGGAGCTCGATCGCTGATGCAGCTTCGTTCAGCGCGGCGACGCCGTCTTTGTAGACCGCGACCGCGTCGAGATTCGCGTCGGTAGTCATGTGGACGAGCCTGCCTTGGGCGTTGACGGAGGCGATTGCCCTCCGGGCCAGGTAGACGTGCTGCGATCAGTGATGACCTCACTGAGTGGCGCGCCGCGAGCGAGTCGGGTTCGCGAGCGCACGGCGAGGCTCGTTGGATCGAAAGCCTTGGCTGACTCGCGCACGCACGAGCTGGCCGCAACCGTGGCATGACCTCACCAGACGCTGATCGCCACGTCGCGGGCATGCGGCGCCACGGTCACGTCCATCCAGCGGTGCAAGCTGTCCGTGAACTCCGTGACCGCGCCGTTGAGCAGGGACGAGGTGACGACGAACCCGCCCGCAGTCGCAACGTTGAATGACCCGTACGGGAACAGCGACGCGTCGCAGCACTTTGCGCGTCGCGACGTTGACGGCTTCGAGTGTCGAGCCGTAGCCGCTCGAGATGAAAACGGGCGCGCGTGTGTATGCCCCGAAGGCGATGTGCTGCGGCCCCGGCCCCGCCGGCACCCTCTCGACGAGCCGGCCGCTGCTCGCGTTCAGCACAGACACGTATGGTGCGCTCGCCGAGCTCACCCAAACCGTGCGGCCGTCAGGGGCGAAGACGAGATCGTGCGCCGCCACCTTGGGGTGAATGCGGCCGATCACCCGCGGCCGGTTCGCCCGTTCGACGTGTCGAGGACGACGATCGTCCGCGCCGCCTCCCCGAGCGCCACCCAGGCGCGACTGAAGTTCGGGCTGATCGCGAGATGGTGCGCACCCGCGCCGACGTAAACACGGTCAACGACCCGCCGCGTCTGAAGCTCGATCACCGACAGCTCACCCGTGGCTGCGTCGGTGACGTACACCCACTGCCCGTCCGGCGTGATCGCCGCGATCTGCGGTGAACGGAAGCCACGCAACACCGCGAGCACCTTCAGGCTGCGCCAGTCGAGCAGCGTGACCGTACCCTCCGGGCTGACCACGGCCGCCTGCCCGTTCGGATCGGCGGCGATCGACTCCGGATCGGGCAAGCGCACCCGCTTTAGGACCTTCCCGCCTGGAAGCGAGACCGCGAGCACTTCGTTCTCGCTCTCCGCCGTCACCAGCGCGACCGGCGTCCCACCCGTGACGCGAGCTCGAGCGGTCGACGCGCCGAGCGGGGCGACCACCGCGAACACGAGCAGGCCGACCACGACTCGGAGTGAGCGGCCCATCAGCAGCGATACGCTCGGCGGCGGCAAGCCGGTCGTCCGGCCCTCAGATTCGGACCCGCGCGGCCGCCCCGCTCGGATCGCACGACTACCGCGTCGCATACGTCACTCGCACGGTGACAGGCGGCGGGAGATACGACCAGCAGTACGAGTGGCCCTCCCACTTGAGATCAACGCTGACGGACGCGTTCAACGTGCGCGGCTCCGTCCCCTGCGTTATCTCGACTCGCTCCACAGCCGCCCCTAGATGCGGGAACGCGATGCGCTCACCAGGCTGCATCGTCCGACGTAGCACGACGCGACCCTTCACGAGAAGTTGCACCTCATCCGTTGCGCTGGCGGCGAAGGCTCGAAAACCCAACGCATACGCGCGCGGTGACGGGCGTGCCCCGGCAGTGCAACGCCAAGTGATCGATCCCATCGAAGGTAGCGAGGTCAGAAGCCACGGCCCGCGCTCCCTTCCCACTCGGGCCGAAGCGCTCGGCGCGCCGATCACGACAAGCGAAACGATCACAAGCGCGACAAATCGCATGTGATTCATACGTTCCAGCCAAGGCCAGCGGTCCCGGACCCCGATCCGGCGAGCGTCGGGGACGTTCCTGAACACTCGCGCAGGCGGGCGACGAGACCCGCAGCCTCAGCCAGATTGATGCGGGACTGCCCGACCTGCCATTCCATGACGCCGAGGTGCTATCGGGTGTGCTCGATCATGCCGCTCACCTACTCCGAGCTCCCGCCTTGGGCCGCGATTTTCGCTATCACGACCGGGAACAATTTCGAGAAGTCGGCATACGACAGCGGGCCTTTCTCGGGGTTGATGAAGGCCGTCCACTGCCACAGCTTCTCGCATAGGACCTCGACGAAGAGTGACGCGGGACCTCTCACCACGCCAATAACGATCCGCGAGTACCTCGAGTCGTCGTAGCACTGCCTGGTTCTCGTCCGCGTTCGCGGTCACCTGGGCGGGAACGTCGAACAACTCCATGTCGAGCGCAACCCACTTGCCGTCCGCTGTACTCACAGCGGTGGCACCGACGTTCGTGAAACCCGTCGCGTCAATCTCAGTGACCGAGAGGTATCTCTGCGCAAAGTCGAGAGCACCGTATGCGTCGATCGCTGCGTAAAGGCACGAGAATCTACTGGGGCGTCAGGCAGGACGCGTTGCCGGACTCGCTCGTAGATGGCCTCGCCGACGCACTTCTCGAGCGTTGGACTCGATTCAAACCGGGACCGCTCGAGGCTGAGTGCCGCGAGCTTTGTTGGGTCGAGTTTTGTCCGGCGGACCTCCGCGAGCAACGGAGACGAGGCGACCCATCCGCGAGGATGGATCACCCGATCCGGTCCCATCGGAAAAGTCGAACCAACCGCCCAGTACAGACCCCGCCGCTCAGAGTTTGAGACGACACCGAGGCCGATATTCGGGTCGGTGCTCGTCACGGGCTCGTGAGACCCTACCGCTGGTTGACATTCCCCGAACACTGGCGCAGCCGACCGTCGGTCGAAGCGTTCAAGTCCAGCGAGGTACGCGTCGATGCTCACGAGAGGCAATGAGCCGTGAGTCGTGCATCATCGTCCGCGCCGCCCGCACCGCGACCTATGACCAGCGTGAGCTGATCAGGCTGGCGATCGCGATGCGTGACCCAGCGTTTGACTACGACCGCGACTGCGACGACATGGTCGTGTTCGTCGATGCGCCACACAGCGTCACGCGGACGAAGAAGGCGATCATGCACGCCCTCGCCGAGAGCGAGGTCGCCGACGCCGTCATCACCCCGCCGCCAGTTGGAGTGATCGAGCCGGGTGACGATGGCTACACCTACCGCGACTGGTTCGACGAGCCAGTCGCGCCGGAGCCGGCCGTTCCGGCCGACGAGATCACTGTCGGTGTCACGCTCAAGCCTGCCTCGCCGTTTCAGTGGCATGCACTCCGCGACGAGCTCGCAGCTCTCGGCCGCCAGGTGATCGGAGACTCGGACTCGAACATCGAGATCGGAGCGCGTAGCGCCTCGGATGCCGACGAGCTGATCGCCGACCTCAAGATGAAATCGCTGATCCGAGCGGCTGAGGCCGAGCCGCTCGGCAGGTTCCGGCGGTGGCGCGTGCGCCAACAGCTGCTCGGAAACTACGCCGGCGTCGACCCCACACAACGGTTTTAGACGCTCCGCGGGGTGCGCTCGGTGCGGCGGTGGCGCTCTGGCGAGAAGGACGCTCGCTCAGCCCAGTCTTCCCCAAGTTGGCGCATTAAGGGCACGGAACCTCGGGGAACGGGTTGACTGTCGAGCCGTCGTCGAGGTGGGCGACGACGCATTGCCCGAGCTTTGCGTGCGAGTTTGGCTCCGAGTACACCCAGACGTTGTTCTTGACCGGCACCTCTACCGACTTGCCGCTGACAGTGAAGGAGACGGCCGTGACTCCGTCGATCGCAAGGCCGCTGGCGATGAAGGTGCCGCCGGTCGTCGGGGAAGGATTGAAGGTGCCGAACGTGATCGGTTGCGACTTGCTGAGCGGAGGACCACAACTCCCGTCGCCTCCCTCGAAGACGGTGCAGAGATCGCCGCGCGTGTCTGTGACGACGTAGACGTTGCCGTACGAGGGGACCTGGCTGACGAGCCGGGCGCTGTCGAGTACTAGATGGCAAAAGGGCATGTAGAAGGCCTGGACGGTCTCGCTCGGGCAGGCCTTCTGCAGCCCGGCGAGCGTCTGTGCATCGAGTACGTCCGCGCCAGTCTGCGGGTGTTGTGCCGCGCCGATGCCATCGAACGCGCCGAACCCGTCCGCGATGCCAACACCCGCGCCGACGAGCGCGACCACAGCGACGGCAACTAGCAGCACGTACCGGAAGCGCCGCAGCCCATTCCGGGTCGGGCGCTCGCGGGGGTCGTCCGGCCCCGCATACGTGTTCAGGATGGACCGAAGCTCGTCGAGCGAGACGAGATCTTGTTCATGAATGATCATCAGAGTTCTCCTTTCGCTGCTCGACCGTCGGCGCATAACCCGCCTCGCTGAGCAGGCGCGTCAATCGTTTGCGCGCGTCGTGGAGGTTCGACTTCACCGTGCCGACGGAGCACCTGAGCACGGCCGCCGTCTCGTCCTCACTCAGTCCTGCCTGCAAGCGCAAGACCGCTGTTGCACGCAACCGTGGCGGCAGACTGTCGAACGCCTGCTTCAGCGCGACTCGACGCCCTTCGCCAGGCACGGACTCCTGCAATCCCTCTACGCTCGGAGCGTTCCGAACCAGCAGTAGACGTTCCCGACGCGCAACCTTAAGCGCCCGGCGAATCGCGACCCGCAGCGCCCACGTTCTCACGGCAGCCGGGTCACGCAACCTGCTGATTCCCCGGCTGATGTCCACGAGCGCCTCCTGCGCTGCATCCTCGGCGGCCCACGACCCAGAGCCGACAACCAGCCGCGCCGTCCGCACGACCAGCGGCCGCAGTTCGGCCAGCAGATCGTTCAGGGCAGCGGCATCACCCCCGCGAGCGCGGCTGGCGAGCGACACCGTGGCCGGTGCTACCTCCATCGTCATCTACATAGAGCACATCAACCGGCCTGAGGTTGGGCGCCCCACCCGATCCCCGCCAGCCGCCAGGGTGCATCGCGGAACATTGGCCTGGGCGATGGGTCCCCTACTTGGCGCCGATCACATCCTCGCTGTGTGAGCGCAGCGACGGTACCGAGAAAGCCATTCCTGTGACCAACCGTTTGGTATTACAAAGGCGAAGCCGACATCCTCCGCTCATTCACCGTCCACTTCAAAGACGGCAGCAGCCAAACCCTCAACCACTAAGACGACGATCCCGCACCTAGCCGGCGAAGCGCGCGCCAGAGACCGCCGTTTCGCCGGACAGGATCGGGACTAAACGTTTTGGGCTTGGGCGGGGTCGTTTCGGTGATGGGCGGTGAGGAGGAGGCAGTCGTCCGTGCACTGGAGCAGCTCTATCGCAGTAGGTACGAACGGTTCTTCCGGCTCGCCCGGGCGGTGTTGGGAAGCCGCGAAGCCGCTGCGGATGCAGTGCAGGAGGCGTTCGTGCGGGCGTTGCGAGGACGCTCGTCGTTGCGCGATCAGGATGCGCTTGAGTCGTGGGTGTGGCGGACGGTGCTGAATGTCTGTCTGACAGAGCGCGCTGCGCGCAGCCCGGCGATCGGGCGTCGACGAGCTGGTGGTGGCTGCTCGCGGAGGGAAACGGTAACGCCGAAGAGCGACGGGAGCTGCGCGCCGCGGTGGCTGCGCTACCCGACCGGCAGCGATCGGTGTTGTTCCTCCGTCACTACGCCGACCTTGGCTACGAGCAGATCGCCGAGGTGCTCGGGATCGCCCGCGGCACCGTGGCGGCGACGCTGAGCCAGGCGCACGCCTCACTGCGCCAGACAATCGAGGTGCCGCGGTGACAGATCCGCTGCTTCGTGCGCTTGACGAGCTCGTGCCGAGCGCCGCCGGCGAGCGCGGCGACTGGGAGGCCGTGCTCGCAGCGGCCGAACTCAGCCAGCCTTCAGCGAGCGGCTGCTGGGCGTCCACGCTGGCTGACCCGGCGCAGGACGCTTGTCGGCTGCATCGTCGTTGCGGCAGCGGCGGTGATCACGGCGACGCCGGCGTTCGGGCTGCACGACCTGATCGTCAACCTGGTCGGCGGTCGAACATCGGTCTCGTTCAGCAAGAGCCGGCCGGCGCCGCCCGCGATCAAGAAGCTGTTCCTCGACATGGCGGTCGGTGCGCCGCGCGGGATGAACCCGCACGTGCTGCCCGACGAGGCACGCCAGATCGTCTTCCGCGGCGCCGGCGGACGAAAGCGGGTGTTATGGATCGCGCCGACGCGGGCCGGCGGCTTCTGCTCGATCCTCGACGGCGCCGGCGGCGGCTGCATCAGCCCCGACAGCGAGCGCGTCAGTGGACCACTTGAGATCGACGGCTCGTACGCCTGGCAGGTCGGGCAGCAACCCCGGATCCTCGAGATCGACGGCCACGTCTTCTCCCCGAAGGTGGCAACGCTCCAGCTCGACTTTCAAGACCACACCACGGCGCCGTTGCCGTTCGTTTACGTCTCCAAGCCGATCAACGCCGGCTTCTTCATCGCCGGCGTCCCTTCCCAACATCAACTGAAAGGCCACTGGCCGACCAAAGTGATCGCACGGGCCAAAAACGGCGCCATCATCGCCACCAAAACGATCCAGTTCCCGACACAGCCACTCCGGCCGATTCCGCCCACCGTCCGGCTCCATCGTCAGCCGCCGCGTCCGCTGCCAACCGCAGGCTCGGTTGAACCGACAACCCCGACGCAGACCGGCAGCGACAACGGCGTCACCGCGATCGCCGGCGCAAATGGGCAGGTCCGGCTCGACAGCCGGCAACGTCCCGGCCCAGGTGGCGAGCCTGCTGACCGGGCCGGTCTGGATCTCCTGCTTCCGCCTCACCCGCGAATACGGCATCTTCACCGTCCGCGGCGACGGAGCCAACGGAAGGTTCGCCAACTCAATCGGGCTCACCCTCAACAACGTCGGCCGTCCCCTCGACGGCTGTGAGATCGACACCGGACGCGGCCACCGCTGGCCCGACAAACTCAACTCGCACAGCCCCGTCGAGATCGCCTTCACCGCCAAGGGCCGCGCCTACTTCCAAAACCGCGCCGCCGCGCGCGACCTCGCCCTCTTCGTCCGCTCCGCACGGATGCAGAAGATCCGCAAAGAACCCGCTGCGCAACTCCTCCGCAACATGAAAACCGCCTACGGGCCTGCCCTCGACCGCAGCCACATCCACTACACCCTCACCCAAACCGGCATCACCTTCAGCGAAACCGCCACCACCGGACACACCTTCCGCGTCACCATCACACACGGCCACATCGCACACAGCAACGTCGCCCCATACGCCAAGGTCTTCTGACCAAGCCACGAACTGCCTCAGCCGCTGCACGCCTCGGGTTTACGCCGACGTGCTCTGGATGACAGTTCCTCCACTCAGCGAGCGAGGCAGTTGCTCAGGGGCGGAGTAATGCCGCGGACCTCACAGAAGCGCATCTCGCCGGTCAGACGGTGGGTGCGACGGTCGAAACTCACACGTACCACTCTGCCGCGAGGCCGGGCCGCGTGCGAGGGTGCCGAGCACGTTCGGCACACGGTGATCCACTGGAACTCCCACACGACAACGATCGTCCGCGGGTACGGGATGTTCCAGTTCGCCACGACGGTGGGGTTGCCGAAGACGTTGGTGAGCGTTTGTGTTGCACTGGCTCCAACCCAGGCTGGAATGCCATCGCCCGGCTTGGCGGTGACTGACGGGACCACTACGAACGCAGAGACGAGAAGCACGAGAAGCAAGACGGCACACCTGCGCACGAAGCAGATGGTACGAAGCTGACCTGTCGCAAGCAAACTCTGAACGACCTTCATGTCTACGGTTACGGCCACGACGCACGAAAGGGTCCCGTCAAGTGTCGGCTGCGCCTCGTCGAACACGACCGTCTCGCCGTCATTGCGCAACACTCACGCAGGTCGGCGGTTTCTCGCGAAAGGCCGAACAAGCCCGTCAGAGGAGAACGACGCTCGCTCAGGCGGCGGCCCCTTCCGCCGCTATGCGCGCCGGTTCTCCGCCGCACGGTTGTACGCGGCCTCCGCTTCGTCCGTAGCGGCGACTTCGAACCACGTGGTGGCGTGGACACTCGGGAGCCAACTGCCGGGATCACTGAGCGCTTCCGCGGCCTCTTCCGATGGCAGTTCGCTCACGTTCTCGCGGCTCGTTGATGGAACCGATGGCGTGAGCGGTGAGACAGGCCGATCCACTGTTTGGCCTTCGGGAAGCAGGTCAACCCGGTCGATCGCCACAAGACCTCGATTGAGGAGGCCCGTGACGGCGGCTTGCGCGGCGTCGAGCGAAAACCATCGAGCGATCGTTGAGAACGGCTGGTCGCCTCCAGCGATAACGACCGCCTCCAGAACCACGAACTCGTCGTCGCAGAGAGGGGCGCTGAACTCAGTCACGGAAACCGGCAGGCTACCTCCGCGGCTCAGGGGGACATTCCTGAACTGTGAGTGTGCGGACGTCCCGTCTGGGGCGTTCGTCAGGTTGGTGTCGGTGCTCTTTGTTCGTGACTCGATTCTTGAATGACTCCGTTCGCGGGTGTCTTTCCAGTGATTTGTCCGACGGAGAGTCCGGTGCCGGCCTGCCGCCCGCTTGCTGGCCTGATCAGAAGCCTGTCCGCGTTCTGAGCGCGTGACCCGTCACAGTTCTGCCGCCCGCGGTTTCCATCCCCAGACCGACACCGGTTCGTGTCCCCCAACGCTTGGCTGGAGGTCGTTTCGGATGCTCGCAGATCAGCTGGACTACATCGTTGGCGTCGACCCGCACCGCGACACCCACGCGCTCGCGGTCGTGCATGTCCTCAGTGGCGCCGTCGTCGTCGAGGCGAGGGTGCGCGCAAGCAGCAACGGCTACGCCGAGGCGCTGAGGCTGGCCGACGAGTACGCGCCCGGTCGGCGTGCGTTCGCGATCGAAGGTACAGGCTCCTACGGTCTTGGGCTCAGCCGCTTCCTGACCGGTCGGACAGAGCGGGTGCTCGAGGTCGGCCGGCTACGGCGGGAACGGCGCACAGGCGGAAAGACCGACGCTCTTGACGCGGTCCGTGCTGCGCGCAGCGCACTTGTAAACGAGCGTCCGTCGACGCCACGCGCAGGCGGGGAACGGCAGGCGTTGCAAGCGCTCGTCGCAGCTCGAGAGGGAGCAGTTAACGCCAAACGCGCCGGACTATGTCAGCTGCGCGATCTCCTGGTCACGACGCCGGAGCCACTGCGCAGCGAGCTGCGACCGCTGACACGAGCACGGCTCTTGCAACGCCTCGCCGCAACACGGCCCCACGGCCGACACGACCCTGAGCTGCGAGGCAGCCTGCTCGCGCTCCGCTCGATCGCCCGCCGACTGATGCAACTGACCGCCGAGGAACGCGAGCTCGCACGCGAGATCGAGACGCTCACCCGCAAGCTTGCGCCACAGCTGCTCGACCAGCCCGGCGTTGGCCCGCACGCAGCCGCGCAGCTCGTCCTCTCTTGGTCACACCACGGACGCATCACCTCCGAAGCCGCGTTCGCACGACTCGCCGGCACAGCACCGATCCCCGCGTCCTCCGGACAAACGATCCGCTACCGCCTCGACCGATCAGGCGACCGCAAACTCAACCGCGCGCTCCACCAGATCCTCGTCACACGCAAACGCACCCATCCCGGCACGATCGCCTACATCGAACGCCGACTCGCCGAAGGCAAAACACGACGCGAAGCAAACCGCTGCCTCAAACGCTACCTCGCCCGCAGCCTCTACCGGTTACTCGAACACGGATCGCCGAACGCGACTTGACAGACATAGAAGCATCACCGGCGCAGGCGAGCCTCTGGTTAGGGAACGACTTTGCCCGTGTAGTTCATAACGCGCGCGAGGGGCGACCCTGGCCTGACCCGCCAGCCGCGACGGACGAGCAGTTCCCGGTGAACGTGGCCGCCCGTGACGTAGACGGCGACGTGCCGGTCGATCTTCGGCAGCGTGTACACGTTCACCGGCCACCGCTTGGCCAAGCCGACCGGTGGCTCTGCGCTGAATCGATCGAGCGCCGTGGTACGCCCGAGCAGCCGACCGACCTTCGGGTTCGGGTGCGCGGGGTTCATGTTGTAGAGCAGAAACGAATCCCAACTCTCGTCGTGCCAGTGAACCATCGGGAACGCTGCGCGAGCCTGATTCCCTAGGCCAGCCAACAGACCCGCAAGGACGGTCGCCGTGGCGAGGCTGAACCAAAGCCTCATGCCTGTATCGACGCCAGACCGGCACCTGGGGTTAGACGACTGGGTCGCCGGGTGACCTTCCCGAACAGTGGCGCAGGCGAGGGCATCCAGCTCCAAACTCGCCCTTAGACTCTCGTTCGTGAGGCTCGCAGTCGTCACGGCCGTCGTTCTTGTTTGCGCAGGCTCTTACGCTCGGACAGGAGCCGGCGTTGTGCCTCCGGTGAAGCCCGCCCAGATTCGGGCGCTCGTTCTGAACGGAACGCACCGCGTCGGGCTTGCAGCTCGCGTGACTGCCACGCTCGCTAGACGAGGGTTCCGGATGCAACAGCTCACGAAGCCGTGGATTGCCAACGCACCCGCGCCCGTGGGCGTTACGACCGTCTATTTCGACCCCGGGCAGCCGGACGCACGGGCCGCTGCCGCAGTCCTGCGAGACCGTCTGGAACCAAGAGCTGTCGTTCGTGCGAGCACACCGCGAATAGATCGTCTTGCCGATCACGGCGGACGGCCTCTCCTGATCGTCGTGCTCGGCTCCTCGTTTCGAGGCGTCAAGTAGCCGCTGCGTCCTCGGGGGTCACTGCCGAACGCTGGCCCAGGCGACAGACCGATCACTCGTAATGGCTTAACGCCGCTGCAAGGCTCGGGTACGACCGCAGCCGACGACGTAGCTGCTCGTCGGCGTCGCCTTCAACTCCCTGTGCGTTCTCCACGAAGGATGCGCGGATGAGGTTGTCCACGTCATCGTTCTGAGTACCTTCGGATAGGGAGTCGTTGAGGTCGGTCAGCAGCTTGTCGAGCAGGTCGCCATCGGCACCACCACGAGCGAGCGTCGAGGCATATCTCGTCACGTCCCCGAAGAAGACATGGGGAAGTAGCTCGCCGTTGCCCGCGAGATGATCGTCCAGGATCGGCGCGAGGTCGGCGTTCCGCCCGACCAGCCATGCGACGAAGTCCGGCGCTGTCCGTGGTGCGTCGCTCATGGTCGCAACCTACCGTGAGGTCACGGTCCGCTCGGGATCATTGCCGAACTCAATGTCATTCTCGGTCGGCGGTTGCGTCCGATGGGTGGCGCAGACTCGATCGGCGGCGGCTGACTCGATTCCGAATGTCGTCCCGTGAATGGTCTGACTTTCCAGTGTTGTGTCGCCGCCGCCGACCGAGACCGTCGAGCGTGACCTGATAGGAGCGTGGCTTTCGCCTCGATTGAGGTCTGTCCGCTCGCCGGTCGCCCCCAACGGCAATTTGGAGGCGAGCTAGATGATCGTGATCGGAGTGGACATACACAAGCAGTCGGTGACCGCGGTCGCTGTTGACGAGGCCGGACGGATGCTCGACGAGCGCACGGTTGCCGTTGGCAGCGACGAATTGATCGGCTGGGCATCGGCGCTCGATGCGGAGCGGTTGTGGGCGATCGAGGACTGCAGGCTCTTGACGCCGTGGCTGGAGCGGCAGCTGCTCGGCCTGGGCGAGGAGTTGGTGCGGGTCTCGCCGAAGCTGACGGTGCCGGAACGCCGTGCCGGCAGGGTGCGCGGGAAGTCGGACCCGATCGACGCGCTCGCGGTCGCCAGGGCGGCGCTGCGTGAGCCGGACCTGCCGCGCCCGCAGCCCGGAGAGCGGGTGCACCGTGAGATCAAGCTGTTGGTTGATCATCGCGACGATCTCGTCGACGAGCGGCGCAGGATCCAGCAGCGTTTGCGCTGGCACCTGCACGAGCTCGACCCGACCCTGGTCGTGCCGTTGCGCAGACTCGACCGTGCGAGCCAACTCGAGCGCGTCGGCCGCTGGCTCGCACGGCGTGAGCAGGACATCCAGGTGCGGATCGCACGCGAGCTCGTCAACCGCTGCCGCTCACTCACGCGGGTAATCGAGCAGCTCGATCAGGAACTCGAACAGCGGACAGCCGCGACGCGCCGGCACTGCTCCAGCTGCCAGGCTGCGGCGCCGTCACGGCGGCGAAGTTGCTCGCCGAGATCGGCCCGATCAGCCGCTTCAAAACCGACGCTCAACTCGCACGCCACAGCGGCGTCGCACCACTGCAAGCAAGCTCAGGCAAAAGCCAGCGCCACCGGCTCGACCGCGGCGGCAACCGCCAACTCAACGCCGCCCTCTACCGGATCGCAATCACCCAGTCGCGCTACCACCCCGCCGCCCGCGCCTACCTCGAACGCAAACAAGCCGAAGGCAAAAGCAAACGAGAAGCGATCCGCTGCCTCAAACGACTGCTCGCCCGCACCGTCTTCAACACACTGAAAGCGAGCCCCACCTTGACATAGGAGCAACACTGGCGCAGCCGACGGTCTCCCCCTCGAATGCAAAGATCCCACGTCGGAGTGCTTCTCCTGGGCGCTGATTGGCTAAAGGGAAGGTTCCGGCGTCATTGCGCAACGCCGAACGGCTCGGTTTCGGCGACAGAGCCGAACGGTTCGGGCGTCACCAACAGTTTTTGTCGATTAGCAAGGTGAGGCGCCCGGCGACCACATGCCTGGAACGGTGTCGGAACGCACGGACAATTGCAATGGGCCGCCACCTGACGGTTTACCTACCTGCCCGCTACCGGCCGCCCACACGACGATCGCCACGACGCAGGCGGCCCCGCCGCTAATGGCGACTAGAGGTAGCCGTGCACAGTTTGTGTCGAGCGTGGCGTCTGCCACGGCGAGCCTCTCGAGCGAGGTCGGTGAGGCGCGCGAGGGTCTGGTCTGCCTCGGCGGCGTCTCGGTCGCGAAGTGTGGCGTGGAGTTGCGGCCGGCTGTGGCCACGTGCACACTCGCCAGGTTCAACCGCGCTGCACAGGTCCTTGCACCCGACGGAGGCTCTGCACTTTCTCGAGAGGTACCCAACAGGTGACGCGGCGCGTCACCGTCACTACCGGCCCGGTCTCCGGCAGCGTCGTTCTTCTCGGCCACCGACTACTCGTCCGCTCGGGGGATTCGGACATCTCGGAAGCCTTGGTGTGGAAGGTCGAGTACGCGCATCTCCCGCGCCCGCACCCGGCGGTACTGGAACGCCACGATCCCAGCAGGTGAGGTTGGTTCCGGTTTCACCTTCTGGGCGACACTGCTCCGCACCGACCGCTGACAGGTCCTCGAGGCGACGCCGCTCAGGCGTAGGGACGCTGGCGCAGTCAGCCGTTCATCGCTCGATCGCGACTGCGCACCTGGCCGTCCTAACGCTCCCGTTTAGCTGTCGTTTTACCTGCTGGCCAGACGACGAATGAATCGCTGCCGCTGTTGCGCTCGGGGAGTTGAACGGGGCGCAGTTTGAGTTGCTTTGGCCGGGCTGCCAGACGGCTACGACGTTGTGCTGTGCGGTCTGGGCGAGCATGACGAGCCGCTCGCCGCGAGCCCAGGACATGCTCGTGGCCTTCAGCGCGACGGCGGCGGGCATGCCAGGTAGATGCTGGAAGCGACGGATGGAAGGGTTGAGTAGCCAGATGTCGGTGACCTGGGTGCCGCCCCCCTGCCATGCCGGATCGGAGAAGGAGACGGCGATGAGCTTGCCGTCCGGCGCGACCGCTGTCTGGTCGACGCCGCCCTGGCTGGTCGGGCCGCCGACCCGGCTTGGCGACGCCAAGCGCCAGTGTTCGCCGGTGCGGAGGTTGGTGAGTGCCAGTCCGCTGTTCGAATCGCCGGTGAGGGCTAAGCCGTTCGCCAGCGCCCGGATTCCGCCGCCGCGCAGCAAGGTTCGGCCGGTGGCCGGATCGACGACCCAGCTGCCCTGCGCGAGCAGCCCTCCTGATCCCGTGTCGACCAGTTGCGTCGAGCAAGGAACCGGCCGTGCGCGTTGGCGAACGTGGCCGTCGAGCCCCAGCTCACGCAGCGTGCAGTGGCGCCCGTCAACGAAA
>CAVQKS010000024.1:0-3028 GCA_963713155.1 uncultured Thermoleophilia bacterium | reverse complement strand
GGTCGACGAAAGGCTCAGCCACTTGTCTGGCCCGTTAAACTCGGTGGACTCGACTCGAGATCGCAGCCACGATCATCAAGGCGGAAATAGCGAAGAGCGTGAACCCGACCAAGGCGCGCTGTGTTCGTAGAACATCGAGCTTCCATAGACAGAAGAAGCCACGCAACCGCGGCGCACAACGCTTCGAAGGTCGCTGCGTAAGGGGCCTTCTGAACCTGCGAGCGTACGGTGGATCGCAATCGCAGCCAATGCCGCGCAAAGAACGACGAATGGCACGATCGTCAGCCATCCATGTCCTGCGCCGAGGACCAGGCCACCGACGCGTAAATCGCCACGCCGCACATCTGTCAGCCATCGATTCGTCTCGTGTGCCCCGACCCACGGCTCCGTCGCGGTCGCAAGGACCATCGCCGCCGCCAACCGATGAGCGATGCCACCGCCGTCCCCGGCAGGACTCGAGCCCCCAGGCCGACGGGAAACACAAAGAACGGGAATACTGCGATCAGAAAGCGCGGGCCTGGCGAGTCGCCTCCGAAGGGGCCCCCGAAGCTGCGCCGTGTAGCCAGCGTTACTAGCGTAAGAAACGCAGCGACAACCAGAGTTGCGGAACAAACTTTCGTAGGGCGCGCGACGGCGCATCAGGGAAATCCCGATCGCCCGAGGAGGCAGATTGGCGTTAGTGTCAAAAGGCCACGCGGCGAGAAAAGAAGTCGAGTCAGCGCGCCGGCACTCGGCCAGGTGATTCCGAGAATCCTGCGTCGTTTGCTCCGATGACGTCGTGTCCGTGTTTCCGTAACGATTACGGCGTCCTTGTACGAGAAGTGAGCGAAGGAACCGAACGCCCAACGGTTTAGGCGAGAAGTGCAATCGCAGGTACTGCGGCACCGGAGAGGAACGCCAGCTGAACGCCGTCCCCGAGCGCAAGCGCTATAACGCAAGACCTGCCGCGAGCATCGCAAGGGGGTACTCAAAGAGAACTGCGGCTCCGGTGGTCATTCCGGCGAGAACGGAGCGGCCCAGTCCCCATTGTCGCTCGGGCGAGGGAGCAAGAAGGCAAAAGCTGTGAAACCGAGCGCCGCGGGGGGGACGTGACCAAACAAGAGCGTTCCAAAAGGCAGTGCAAGCGTCCGACCCCGAGCACAACTGCGGCGAAAGGGCCGTCCGGCTCGACGAACTCGGCGGCCGCGCGGTGGAGCACGAGTAACAAAGCAGCGGGCAGAACCGTGAAGAGAGCGAGTAACCAGATCGTGGGCGGTCAGTCGCGGGTAAAGGTGCGTTTCGCGTAGAAACAGGTACACGGGCACAGCTGCCGTCGCAAGCCCGGGTGCCTTCATGGAGTAATAGCGGCCGCGGAACCAGCCTTGTCGCACGTACTCTGCTGCCAACGGTCGAGACGTGCTGTGCCTGTCGCAAGTGCGCGGGTGAGTGCAAGCTGAGACGTCTGTGTGCATCCCAACTCTTGGACGGGCTGCGCGAGGGCGAGCCCAAGCGTTACAAGGATCGCAACTAGGCCATACCGCCAGACTCGGCTCTGTCTGGGGACGCTCACGTCGGATGTCGCCCGACCAGGGCCGTCCAGACTCACACTCGCAACAGCCCCCATGACGAGCCCGAGAGCCGACGCCCCCACCATCACCGCGACGCGGGGCGAGGTCGAGCCCGAGCTCAGCATCGTCGTGATTTCGTTGTCGAGAGGGTTCCACGATGTCGACAACGCCGCCTGATCGTGGCGACCGAACGAGCTGTCGGGCCAAGCGGCTGCCGCGAGCAACTCGACGAGAACCGACCAGGCGAGAGCCACGACATATACCAGAGCCAGCGCGTCCGGACGATCGCATCTATCGCAGTACGAGCAGGACGGCGAGGAGAGCACGTGTCGGCGAGCTTCCGCGCGCCCAACGACTCGCCCCCCCACCACTGCGCGATTCGAGGTCACCAGAAGATCCGCCAGAAAGGCCATGGCGCAACAGGCATAGAGCAGCTGCCGTCGCCCTCGTATCGCACCGTAAATCGCGAAAAGAAGCACCGGCGAGTACCAACAGCCCCCGCCCCGGTGAGACCATCAGGCCGGGAAGGCCATTGGGATCCGAGAACTGAGCTTCAGCGACGATGTGATGTGGGCGGAGCCGTAGCCCTGTTTCAGGGGAGATCCAAAGGCGACGAGGTTGTAGAGGCCAAGCGCGAGGGGAAGCGGCAATGCACCCAATGCAAATCGGGCCCAATCTTGGGGGCGCCGACCCACCAACGGCAGGAGAAAGATCCCCATGAACGGCGCCGTGAGTCGGAACGCCGCCATGGCCGTGATGGCCGGCCAGCCAGAGTGAGGCGCCGGTCCACGAGGCGAGGAGTGCAATCGAAAGGGCGAGCGCGACTCCACCGTGTTTCCAGACGCCTGCCCGTTGATCCCCCAGGCGAGGGTGCCCCAGGCGTAGCTTGCAGCAATGAGGACGGCACGCGGCCGCGTTGTCAGCCTCGTCAAGAGCACGAAGACGATCGCAACCGAGGCTGCGCTCGTTAGGGCGGCCGTCAGCATGGCGGCATCCATCCAGCTCCCCCAGTCCTGCGCGTGCACACCCGCTGCCGCAAACAACGCGACGAGCGGAAGAGCGAGGGCACTCGATGCCGTTGAGTCGACGTCACAATGTGCCCGGCGGAACTCGTCGTCAGCATGTACGGATGTTGGCCCGAGTGCTGCTGGATGTACGGCAGGTAGCTGTCGAGCCAGATCGTGTGCTTCTCGACGATCGCGACTGCTGTGTAGACGGTGCCGTACGTGTCGCCAGACGGCGTACGGTGAGTCGCCCGTACTACGTGAACGTGCAGGCCACGAGGAAGAACGAACGCTCGCGTATTTGGCGGCCCGACGCCAGAGATCACGCGCCTTAGCCGCAACCCGAGGCTCGCCTGAACTCACGGATGTCTCGACAGCCACGAGGCTGTCTCGTTGCCAGGCACGAGTGGAGGTAACTGGTCGGGCGGAAGGTTGAACGACAGCTAGTCCACGCCGTTCGAGTGAGCTGTCATTCCT
>CAVQKS010000023.1:0-30992 GCA_963713155.1 uncultured Thermoleophilia bacterium | reverse complement strand
CTCCCGCACCCGTCCGGCCGCCTCGGCGAGGCGCGACTCGGCGAGCCGCCCGTCGCGCACCGCGTCGACGATCGCGGCCGTGGATCCGCCCGACCGCGTCCTCGTCCAGGTCGTGGCCGATGCACAGGGCGTCGGAGCCCGCCGCGATCGCCCGCACCGCCGCCTCCTCGACGCCGACCAGGTCGGCGACGCCCGCATCTCGAGTGCGTCGCTGATCACGAGCCGTCGTAGCCGAGCTCGCTCGCGCAGCAGCCCGGTGAGGACGCGCCGGCTGAGCGTCGCCGGGCTCGTCGTCGAGCGCCGGCACGACGAGGTGCGCCGTCATGATCGCGCCGACGCCCGCCTCGATCGCGGCGCGGAAGGGCAGCAGCGCCGTCTCCAGTCGCCGGCGACGCGCGGCAGCCGAGGTGCGAGTCGACGGCGGTGTCGCCGTGGCCGGGGAAGTGCTTCGCGCAGGCGACGACCCGCGCGCGCTGGATGCCGCGGACGTAGGCCGCGACGTGCCGGGCGACCAGCTCGGGGTCGGAGCCGAACGAGCGCACGCCGATCACCGGGTTCGCGGGTTCGTGTTCACGTCGGCGACCGGCGCGAAGTCGAGTCGACGCCGCCGGCGCCAGGTCGGCGGCGATCCCGCGCGCCACCGCCTCGGTCAGCTCGACGTCGTCGACGTCGCCGAGCGCGAGGTTGCCGGGGTTCGAGCTGCCGCGCTCCACTCGAGCCGGGTGACGTCGCCGCCCTCCTCGTCGATCGCGAGCAGCAGTCCGGCGCGGAGCGACCGGCCAGCGCGCGCAGCTGGTCGCGGTCGCCACGTTGTAGGCGAAGAAGAGCATCAGCCGCCGAGCCCGCGCTCGAGCCCAGCGCAGCACCCACTCCGGCGCCTCGATGCCCGGGGAAGCTCGGCAGCAGGCACGCCGCTGCCAGCCGGTCGAGCGCGCGGCTCATCCCTTGACCGCGCCGGCGGTGAGCCCGAAGGCGATCTTCCGCTGCACGATCAGGAAGAAGATGACGACCGGGATCGCGGTCAGCGTCGAGGCTGCCATCAGCGCGCCCCAGTCGGTGTTGCGGCTCGCGCCGAGGAAGTACGAGAGCCAGACGGTGATCGTCTGCTTCGACTGGTCGTTCAGCAGGACGCGGGCGAAGATGTACTCGTTCCAGCTCGTGATGAACGCGAAGACGCTCGTCGCGACGAGCCCGGGCGCGACCAGCGGCAGCAGGATCCGCATGAACGCGCCGAGCCGGGTCGACCCGTCGACCATCGCCGCCTCCTCGAGATCCTTCGGGATCCCGATCAGGAAGCCGCGCAGCGTCCAGACCGAGAACGGCAGCGCGACCGTCAGGTAGGTGACGATCACGCCGGTGAGCACGTTGACCTGGTGGTAGCGGGCGAGCACGACGTAGAGCGGGATGATCAGGCCGGCCGCGGCAGCATCTGGATCCCGATCACCAGGACGATGAAGAGCTTGCGGCCGGTGAAGCGGTACTTCGCGAGCGCGACCGCGGCGAGGAACGCGAGCGCGATCGCGATCACGACCGTCACCCCGACGATGATCAGCGTGTTCTTGATGTCGTGCCAGAAGTACGGCCTGTTGATCGCGTCGCGGAAATGCTGGAGCGTCGGATGGAGCGAGAACCAGGTCGGGGTGAGGCTGTTGATCTGCTCGTCCGGCTTGAACGCGGTCGAGATCATCCAGAACACCGGGAACACCATGACCACGAACACCGCCAGCCCGACCGCGTTCCAGCCCGCCTGGCGGGCGCGGCGCGCGTTCCCGCGGCCCTCACTGGACGTCCCGATCCGCACCATCCGGCGGACGTAGAAGACGCTCATCACCGCGACGATCAGCAGCATCAGGATCGAGATCGCGGCGCCGCGGCCGAAGTCGGCTCTTGACGTAGCCCTCCTCGAACAGGTAGATGCTCATCAGGTAGTTGCCGGGTGTGATCTCCTGCTGGCCGATCAGCAGGTACGGCTGGGTGAAGACGCCGAAGTCCCAGATGATCGAGAGGCTCGTCAGGATCAGCAGGATCGGCCGGATGATCGGGAGCGTCATGTCGCGGAACACGCGCCAAGGCTCGCGCACCGTCGATCTCGGCGGCCTGGACGAGCTCGTGCGGCACCTGCGCCAGGCCGCGTAGAGCGTGATCGCGACGAACGGCAGCGCGCCCCAGACGATCAGCGCCGTGACGAGGCTGAGCTGCGAGAACGTCGACGCGTACCAGTCGTGCTGGTAGAAGTCGCCGACGCCGAGCTCGGTCAGCACGTAGTTGACGACGCCGTTCTGGAAGTTCGTCATCCAGTAGAAGACCTGCACCGCGACGACGACCGGCATCGACCAGACGAGTACGAGCCCCGAGCTCAGGACGAGCCGCACCCAGGTGCTCACGCGAACGAGCAGCAGCGCGATCAGCAGTCCGATCCCCATCGTCAGTGACGACGTTCACCGCCGTGAAGACGATCGTCGCAGCAGCGTGTGCCAGAAGACCGAGTCGTGGAGGACGGAGCTGTAGTTGGCGAAGCCGACCGAGGTGCCGTGGTGCTGGATCAGCTCGAACAGGCCGTACTTCTCGGTCGAGAGCTTTGCGAGCCAGTACAGCGGGTAGCCGAGGACGAACCCGATCACGACGACGACCGGGATGATCAGGCCGTAGGGAACGGAGGCGCGCGCCGACCGTTCGCCAAACGCCGCCGCCGCCGAGACCGTTGGAACGTGGTCTCGGCGGCGGTGGCCGTGGTACTCGTGTCGTGCACCGGTTTACGGCTGGTTCAGCACCGATGCAATGTTGTCACTGGCCGACTGAGCCGCCTGCTTGACGGTCAGCTTGCCGGTGAGGATCTGGCCCAGCATGTTGCGCAGGATGTTGCCGTTCTCGACGTCGACCCAATGCTTCGCGGTCGGGACGAACCAGCTGCGCGCTGCTGCCCGCTCGTTGACGCTGTTGCCGAGCAGGTTGGTCGCGTTCGGGATGTTGCCCTTCGCCTGGAGGGCCTTCTCCGACGAGGTGTCGGTGAAGTCCTTGATCCAGTCGGCGGCGAGCGCCTTGTTCGAGCTCGTGACGGGCACGGCGAGATCAGAGCCGCCGAGGAAGCCCGGCATCGTCTGTCCCTTCACGTGACCCGGCATCACGAACTGCCCGGTCGACGCCGTGTACTTCTTGCCGACACAGCACGTGAACCAGCTCGGCCCGATCATCGACGCGGCCTGGCCCTGTGCGTAGACATCGTACGGATTGGGATTCACCTCGTTGGTCGTCTTCGACGCCCGCGAGGTCGCGAGGAAGAAGTTCTTCCACGCAGTCAGGCCGGCGATCGACTTCGGCGAGGCCAGAAGGCCCTTCCATTGTCCGCTGACCTGCGTCGCGATCCCGCCGCCGTAGTCGAACACGAAGCTCATCGCGACGTACCAGTCCTCGCCGGCCATGTAGACCGGGGAGAAACCCTTCTTCGGGTTCTTCGCGAGCAGCTTCTGCGCGTCGGAGGCGTACTGCGCGGTGGTTGCCGGCAGCTTGGCGATACCCGCCTGCTTGAACAGGTCCTTGCGGTAGGTGACGACGCGCGAGCCCGCGTAGTACGGGACGGCGTACGTCTTGCCGCCGAACTTGCCCGAGGCGGCGAGCCCCGGCAGCCAGTTCGCCGAGTTGTCGAACTGCGACTTGTCGAGCGCAGCGAACGCGCCGGCCGCCATGTACTTGGTCGTCTCGGTATTGCCCATCTCGATCACGTCAGGCCCGCCGCCACCCGCAAGGGTCGCGTCGAACTTCTGCAGGTGATCCGTCCAGCTCTGATACTGGATGTTCACGGTCGTGCCGGGATGGGCGGCCTGAAACTGCTGGTTGGCCGCTGCTACCACGTCCGGCCAGCCGCTCTGTGCGTCTGTCTGCAGCCATACGGTGATGCTGTTCGCCGCCGTCTTCTTCGTCGCGGCCGACGTCGCCGCGGCAAGCGCGACGGCGAGGACAGCGACCAGACCGAGAGCGACGATGCTACGTCTCTTCATCTGGATCCCTCCAGAGTCAGGCGGCCCTGTCGCTCTGCTCGCCCCATGCATTGGGGGTGGCGAGGGGTCTCGGCGCCGCGCGGTTGGTATAGACCAGTTGTCACTGGGCTAGATCCTGTCACAAGAGTGACCGATATGTCAATACCAATCTGAAATTGGTCTGGTCGCGGCCGGCACGCTCAGGGAAGCGTGACCTGGGCGAGCTCGAGCGGCTGCGCCGGGCGGCCGCCCATCCCGAGCTCGGTGACGAGCCGGTAGCGGTCGCCGCGGTAGGTCGAGGTGGTGAACTCGATCACGTCCCCCGCAACCGACCGCGTGACCCGCTCGAACAGCAGCGCCGGCGAATGGAGCGGCACGCCGAGCACGGCCGACTCCTCGTCGTTCGTCACCGTCGGCTCGACCGTCTGCATCCCGCCGACGATCTCGACGTTGTATCGCGATCCGAGGAGGTCGTAGAAGGAGCTCTGCTCGAGGTCCTCGCCGGTGAGCCCTGGAACGAGCGACGCGCGGACGTTGAGCAGCTCGATCGCCATCGGCTCGCCGTCGGCCAGCCGGAGGCGCTTGATCGAGAGCACCGGCTCCGCAGGCGAGACGTGGAGCATCCGTCCTAGCCGAGCGCCCGCCGGCACCGCCCGCAGATCGAGCGTTCGGCTGGCCGGCACGAGCCCACGCCGCCGCATGTCATCGCTGAACGAGCTGACATCGATGCCCTTCGCGACCTTCGGCTCGGCGACGAATGTGCCGGCACCGCGGCGGCGAACGAGGTACCCCTCGCGAACGAGCTCGTCGAGGGCTGCGCGAACCGTCAGCCGCGAGACGCCGAGGTCGATCCCGAGCTGGCGCTCCGACGGGATCGCGTCGGCCACGGCGAGCGGCTCGATCAGCTCGAGCACCCGTTCCCTCGTCTCCCGCTGCTTGGTCAATGCGCGGTCTGCAGTTCGGGCACGGCCGCGGCGAGACGCTCGCCGCTCTCGGGATCGAAAAAGTGGAAGCGCGAGGGGTCGACGGCGAGCGAGAGGCCCCGGCCCGGCCGGGCACCCGAGCGCGCGTCGACACGCGCCGTGAAAAGCGCCCGGTCGGCCGTCAAAAGGCTGCTGTCCGCCGCTGATTCGAGGATCTCGGCCGTGATCGGGGGCGCGTCGACGTGGAAGAAGACGTGTGCGTCGGAGCCGAGGTCCTCGACCACCTCGACGCCGACCTCGAGCGTGGGCAGGCCGCTTGCGAAGGCGGCGTCCTCGAAGTTTTCCGGGCGGATCCCGAGCACGACGCGGTCGCCCGAAACGGCCGGGCGGAGACCCGCCGGGAGCCCGATCCGAAACTGCCCGAAGGTCACCTCGTCACCTTCGATCGTGGCGTCGACGAGGTTCATCGCGGGCGAGCCGATGAACGCCGCGACGAACAGGCTGCGCGGGCGCGCATAGAGCTCGTGCGGCGTGTCCACCTGCAGGAACCGGCCGTCGCGCATCACCGCGACCCGCTGCCCCAGCGTCATCGCCTCCGTCTGGTCGTGCGTCACGTAGACGGTGGTGACAGAGAGCCGCTGATGCAGTTGTGCGAGCGACGCGCGCATGCCGACGCGTAGCTTCGCATCGAGATTCGACAGCGGCTCGTCCAGCAAGAACGCCTGCGGCTCGCGGGCGATCGCGCGTCCCATGGCGACCCGCTGGCGCTGGCCGCCGGAGAGTTGCGCCGGGCGCCGGTCGAGCAGGTCGCTGAGGCCGAGCAGCGTGGCGACGTCGTCGACCCGGCGTGCGATCTCGGGCTTCGGCGTGCGCCGCGCCTTCAGGCCGTACCCGAGGTTCTGGCGCACCGTCATGTGTGGATAGAGGGCGTACGTCTGGAAAACCATCGCGATGTCGCGGCTGCGCGGGGCCAGGTCGGTGACGTCGCGGTCGCCGATCCAGATCGCCCCGTCGGTGACCTCCTCGAGGCCGGCGATCATCCGCAGCAGCGTCGACTTGCCACAGCCCGAGGGGCCGACGAGCACCAGGAACTCGGCGTCGGCGATCTCCAGCGTCACGCCGTCGACCGCCTTCACGGAACCGAACGACTTCGTCACCTGCTCGAGCCGGATCGCAGCCATGTCGGTTCGATGGTATAGACCAAAACGGATGCAGACAACCCCGAAATGAACCAATTTCGCAAACTGGTATTGACCAAACCACCGGACCACTCCTACACTGTCCAGATGCAGGGCGGGCGGAGACCAGCGTGAGGCTCGGAGTCGAGGCCTGCATTGTCGACGGCGTTCTCGCCGTGGGAGACGTCGAGGTCGAGGACGGACGCCTCACCGCGACCGGCCTCGCTAGCCCGAACGGGCGCGGTATCGCCGTTCCCGGTTTCGTCGACCTGCAGGTGAACGGGTTCGGTGGTGTCGACTTCCTCGATGCGGACGCAGAGGGCTATCGACGCGCCGGAACTGCGTTGCTCGAGACCGGCGTCACCGCCTACCTCCCCACTCTGATCACGAGCCCCGAGGAGCAGGTCGTCGCAGCGATGCAGGAGGTGCCGCGCGAGCGTGTGCGCCCGCGCATCCTCGGCATGCATCTCGAAGGCCCCTTCCTCTCGCCGAACCGCCTCGGCACCCACTTCGCCGAAGCGCGCCGGGATCCCGACGTGGCGCTGCTCGACCGGCTGCTCGATGCAGGCCCGGTGCGGCTGATGACGCTCGCACCCGAGCTGCCCGGAGCCGGCAAGGTGATCGACCGGCTGCTCGCGCGCGGAGTCTCTGTCTCGCTCGGCCACAGCGACGCGACAGCTGAGCAGGCGAACGCCGCCTTCGACCGCGGCGTGCACAGCGTCACCCACATCTTCAACGCGATGCGGCCGTTCCGCCACCGCGACCCGGGAATCGTCGGCGCGGCGCTCGCACGAGACGACGTGATCGTCGCGATGATCCTCGACGGCATCCACCTCGCGCCCGAGACCGCCTCGGTCGTGTGGCGGGCCGCAGGCGAGCGCGTCGCCCTCGTGACCGACGCGATCACGGCGGCCGGTCGTGCCGACGGCTCGTACTCGAGCTTCGGCACCATCGACGTCCAGGTTCACGACGGTGCCGTGCGCGGCCCCGACGGCGTCCTCGCGGGCAGCGTGCTGACGATGATCGAAGCGGTGCGAGGACTGCACGCACTCGGGGCCTCGCTCGAGCAGGCGGTGCGGGCGGCGACGGAGATACCGGCCTCGGTGATCGGAGCAACCTCCGTGGGGCGACTCTCGATCGGGTCGGCCGCCGACCTCGTCGTCCTCGACGACCGGCTCGAGATCCTGCGCGTGATCGTCGCCGGCGAGACCCGCGTCGCAGCTTAGGCAGTTTCCGTAGCGGCCGGCATCGCCGCGATCGGCTGGTCGTGGAGGTGCGGGGCGAAGAGGCGTTGTGCGATCACGGTCGGAATGATCGCCGAGAGGACGACCACGCCGATCAAGAGCGAGAACTGCGTGCGATCGATGATCCCAGCGCTCAGACCATACAGCGACGTGATCGTGCCGAAGGTGAGCCCGGTCGACATCAGCAGCGTGGTGAACATGGCGTGCGGCGCGGTGTAGCGGCGCGCCAGCGGATAGACGGCGACGAACTTCGGGATCATCTTTCCGGCGAAGAGCAGCGCCAGGACGCCCAGGTTCGCCCACAAGGCGCTCGTCGACACGTTCATGCCTCCTTTCAGGAAGAAGAACGGCGTCAGGAACGCGAATGCGACGACGCGCAGTCGCTCCTGCTCGAGCCGATGCGAGGCGTAGTGCCCGCTCATCGCGAGACCGAGGATGAACGCCGGCAGAGCGGGCTGCGAGTTCGCGCGCGTTCCCAACCACATCAGCAGGAAGAGCGAGGCGAAGACGAGCTTGATCTCCGGCTCGATCACGCGATTGCCGTAACGGCCGAAGAACCAGCGCGCCGACTTCGGCAGCCCGACGATCAACGCAACAGAGGCGAGCACGAAGGGGACGATCCAGATCGTCGGCGTGATGAAGAGGAGCGTCAGCCCGGTGACGGTCGCGATATCGGTGACGAATGTGGCCGACATTAGCCGTTTGCCGACGAGCTCCCGGTTCAGCCCGGTCTCGACCAGCACGGCGTAGACGACGGCCAGGCTGGTCGTCGACAGCGCGAGGCCCGCGATCTCAGCCTGGCGATGGTCCCAGCCGAGGCCGTAGTACGCCAGCAGCCCGACGACGACGAACGGCGCGGCGAACGAGACGAGCCCGATCGAAAGCGACGCCTTCCACTCGCGCTTGAACTGCGGAACGTCGACCTCGGCACCGGCCTGGAACGTGAGCACGATCCCGGCGAACGAACCGATGAAGCTGAGCCACGATGGAACCGTGAGGTTGAAGGCGTTGCCGACGACGATCCCGGCGAAGAGCTCGATCAGTGCGACCGAGATCCCGATCTCGACGCTGATCATCGATGCCACGAGGATCGTTACTGCGAGAAGTGCAGCTACCGCAATGTCGCTCACCGTGCTCTACCTCCTGGAAGTCGAACTTCAAGTTGGTAGAGGCCATCGGCGGCGTGGGCCGCGGTTAGGCGGGGGCCTCACCCCGCGTGCAGCTCCGCACAGTCTAGACGCGCGGGTGACAGAAGCCAACGATCGCGGGCGACCTGGTAGCGCAGAACGTCAGTCGTCTACGCTGCTGGCCACTCGGGTGATCCCCGGCCCTTACGCCGGCGCCGCGACACGCGCGTCGACCTCGAGTGGAAGTGGAACCTCGGCCTGCTGGGCGCGCACGCTTCCCGCAAACGCATAGCCGATGAGCCCGATCACGACGATCACCGCGAGTGTTCCCAGAGTCAGCGCTTCGAACACGCCCTCGGTCACGCCCCACTCGGGCTTGAACGCGTAGCCGACACCGAACACGCGCTCGAGCGTGTCAGGAAATACGGCCACCCACGAACCGAGCGCGATCCAGAAGGTGACGAGAATCGTCGAAGCCCAGATCCCCGTCATGCCTCCGGGGTGTCGGTATGGCCGATGCACGTGCGGGTGCGTGTAGCGAAGCCGCAGCGAGGCCGGGAAGATCCAGAGGTACGAGAGGAGCGTGGTCGAGATCGCAATGTCGAGAACGACCGTGAACGCTGCCGCAGTGCTCGAGCTCTTGAGCAGATAGATCGCGACGAGCGAGAAGATGGACGCCGTGATCCCCGACAGCACGTTCACGCGCACCGGGGTTCCGAGCCTGCGGTTGAAGACGCCGAAGTAGGGGAAGAAGGCGCCGTCGTAGGCGGCGACGGCCTGGATCCGGTCCGAGCCGATCATCCACACCGAGCCCGACGTGATCAGCGCGCCGATGAAGCCGAGCGTCATGATCACGAGCAGGCCGTGGGCCGCCCCTCCGTAGACACCGTGGAACGTCAGCGTCACGGCGTCGATGAACCCGCCGATACCGGTCACCTTGCTCGCTGGGAGCACGAGGAGGATGCAGAAGACGGGAACCACGTACATGATCACGCCGGTGATGCCGCTTCGCAGAACCGAGAGCGGAACGTCCTTCTGCGGGTCCTCCATCTCCTCGGCCGCGCCGTTCTGGAGCTCGAAGCCGACGTAGTTGAAGAGCAGAATCGGTACGAGCCCGAAGAAGACCGCGCGGGTGGGGCTCAAGCTGGAGGCCGAGAAGCCGGCAAAGCCGTGCTTGATCCCGTAGACGATCACCGTCAGCGAGAAGAAGCCGAGTACGAGCGCGCGGAGAATCGCGCCGAAGTTCGGAATCCACTTGCCGTAGCGCAACGAGGCGATCGCGACGCCGATCGAGATCCAGATGAAGACGAGCTTGAAGATGTAGTCGCCAAAGGTCGCCGTCCCGATGTTGAAGACGTTCGCGCGCCACGCGTCGGTCGCGATGAACGCCAGCGAGCCGCCGACCCAGAGCGGGTTCGTCACCCAGTAGAGGATCGCGGCAATGCCTCCGTGCAGCCTGCCGAAGGCCATCTTCGCCCACTCGTATGGACCGCCTTCTTGCGTGAAAGCCGATCCGACCTCGGACATGAGCAGCATGTACGGGGCGACGAAGACGATCGCGAGGACGACGAGCCAGAAGAAGCCTTGGGGGCCGTTGTGGGCAACCTGCCCGAGCGTGTCGAGACCGACGAACGCGCAGATCGTGAAGAAGACCATGTCGAACCGGCGGAGCGACTTGATCAGCTTCGCTTTCTCCTCGACGGCAAGCACCGTCGTCTGCTCTATCGATTCATCGGCAGCCACGTTCGGTGAGCACCTCCTTGAGCCTCGACGGAACGAAATCGCCCCGCACCGGCACGCCGACCCCGCAACCGTAAACGGCCGGTGGCGCTCCGAGCAAGTGCGTCGTCTTGGCCGCTGCCGCGATCAGCTCAAGGCGACGGCGGAATCGGCCGTCCGGACGACGAGATTGCGCATCGCAGACGTCGCAGCCGACACAGCGTCGTCCGCATCGACTCCGGTCGCGACGACATAGCCGCGGCGGTCGGCATCCACCTGGACCGGTCTGATCGTCTCGCCCGGTTGCAGGTACAGGTCGGCGTCGAGCACGCCCGACGCCGCTCGAACATGCTCGAGCCCGTCGATCTCTGCGACCCGGCCCGTCGGCAGGATGCCGGGCGCGGCTGTGAAGAAACGGATCGCCACCGGTCGCGTCTCACCCACCTGGACGAGGTCGTCCGGGACCGGCTTGCCGAGCGCCTGGCGCAGGGCGATCTCGATCAGGTCGACGCCGACCGCGTGGTAGACGAGGTCGGCCATCTGACCGGCTGGGACACGCGCTGCGACTTCCACCACCTGGGCGCGCCCGCTCGAGACGAGCAGCTGCGGAAACGCGATCCCGTCGCGCAACCCGAGCGCCTGCACGGCCTGCACGGCGACCGACGAAACCTCGGCCAGTGTCGTCGCCGAGAGTCTCGACGGATAGCTGTGCATCCAGCCGACGCCGAATCCCGCGCCGGGGGGACGCAGCCGGTCGGAGACCGTCAGCACCCGCACATCCCCACCGCGCACGACCGCGATCAGGTTCAGCTCGCTGCCTTCGACGTACTGCTCGAGCATCGCGGCGCCCGAGTGGGAGAACTCGAGGGTTCGCCGGAGCAGCTCCGGCAGATCGGCAAGCCGCTCGACCCTGAACACGCCGCGTTGGCCGCCCGAGTCGACCGGCTTCAGGACGGCAGTGGTCCCGAGCTCGGCGAGCGCGTGGACGGCTTCGTCCAGCGAGCGCACGACGGTGAACGCCGGCTGTGGCAGGCCATGATCCGCCAGGCAGCGCCGCATGGCTGCCTTGTCGGTCATGCGACGCGCCACGTCGACACCGATGCCCGGTAAGCCGAGCCGTTCGGCTGCCGCGGCAGCGGGCAGAACGGCGCGGTCGCTGCAGACAGCTGCGAAGCCATCGACCTCGTGGAGGCGGGCGACCTCGACGAGGGCATCGACGTCGCTGAAGTCGACAAGCGCGGCCTCGTCGGCCTCCGCGAACCCGAGCGCACGCTCGTCGCCGTCTGCCACGACAACCCGAAGTCCAGCCGCCCGCGCATACCTGATGGCCGCGAGCTGGGAGACGCTTCCTCCGAGGATCAGCACCGTCTCCACCTCGGGCCGATCGTAGGAGGTGCGAGAGCAGGAAAGCCCCTGCACCACGGGGCTTAACCGGATGGCCAGGGAACGCTTAACCGACAACCTCGTTGGTCAATCGAACCGTCGATCGGCGACGGGATTGGTGGATCGGCGCGGCTAGACTCGCGACCCGACGGGCCCCGTCCGCCCCCGTAGCTCAGTGGATAGAGCAGCGGTTTCCTAAACCGCGTGCGCAAGTTCGATTCTTGCCGGGGGCATCCGTGTGTTCAAACCGAAAACAGCAACGCGCAGGTCTTTTCACTCGCGAACCTCGGACGCCACCATCCGCTCAAGTCCGCGCGGACCCGGGGTTCGGATCGAGCAGTGAAGAACTGAGCGCGTCAGCAGCTAGCCGTGAAGCTCACGGTGGCGTGAACGCCGTCTGCGTCGACCGCCGTCATCGCTTCCTGACCGGGGTCGTACAAAACGAACCCAGGCAATGACGCCGAACCGTTCGCGTCGGTCGTCACCTTCACCGGAAGCGGGAACTTCTCGCCGGGCAGGAAGAAGCTGATGCTGCTGCTGGGGTGGAAGCCGGTGGCGTCGAAGTGCTCCTGCGCGAAGGGGCCGTTGACTATGTCACCGAAAATGACGGTCAAACACCCGCTCGGTGTAACGGCCAGTGCAGGAGCGAAGACTGCTCCGCCTTCGGCAGCGTAGGACGTGCAGCTGTCGTTGCTATTGAACGTCCCGCCGTTGTCGTTTTGAGCTGCCTGCCAGCCGTCCTTTTGGCACAGCTTCGCGTTAGCCGAGTTGCCGCCAGCCGAGGCCGTTGCGGCGTCCATCGCGCTCGCTGTGAGAACCGTTGCGACAACGGCGAGAAGGACACGCAGACCAACCATTCGTGCTCTCGATGTAGTGCGATCTACGCCTGAAGTCAACCGGTAGGAAGCCCCAATGGTGCGTGCTCGCCGTCAGCGCCTGCCTGTTGCGTCGCGATCGTCGCGGCGCCCGGCGGTCGTAGGACTGATCTAAATCGTTGGGTGTCGGGCGCGCTGTCCGCTCAGTCCGCGGGGCGACCACGACCACCGCACCAGGGCAGCAGCGTAAAGACGCCTCGCGGCGGGCTATGCGCGCAGAAGGCGCTAGTCCGGCGAGCACGCGCCGCACCGTGTACGGGCACGCGTGCGAAAAGGGGATCGACGGTTCGAGTCCGTCAGGGCTCTTGAAGTCCCCGGAAACGCGGACTTTCTGTCAGGACGGCGGCTGGAAGTAGCGGCCCGGCGTGACTCCCGTGTGGGCGCGGAACGCCGCGACATATGCGCTCGTCGTCCGGTACCCGACGCGTCTCGCGACGGCGCTCACCGGCACCTGCTCGGCGAGGTATGGCAGCGACGCCTGCAGGCGGACGAGTGTGCGCCAGCGCCCGAACGACAACCCGGTGTCGGCGAGGAAGGCGCGCGCGAGCGTGCGGCTGCTCGCACCGACGGTTCGACCCCATTCGTACAGCGTCCGCGGGTCGTCGGGATCGGCGAGGAGCGCGTCGGAAACATCCCGCGCGCGGGGATCCGTCGGCGGTCGGACGTCGATCGTCGCGATCCGAAGCGGCAGCAGTAGGTCGAAGAGCATCGCCTCGGCGCGGGTGCGCTCCTCCGCGCCGAGCCCGCCGTCGTCGAGGTGGTGGATGAGCTCCCCGACGAGCGGGCTCACGGCGACCGGCGTCGGCGCCGCCCAGTCGATCGCGCAACGGCGCGGCTCGAGGTAGACGGAGCGGAGGACCGCGACACCGGACGCGCGCGTCTCGTGCACCGTGCCGGCGGGGATCCAAAGCGCCCGCGACGGCGGCAGAACATAGCGGCCGCCGCCCTCGATGACGACGACCAGCACCCCTTCAGGCGACCAGGCGATCTGGTGGTCACCGTGTGCGTGCCACTCGAAAAAAGTCCCGACCGGCATCGGAAGGGTGCAGACGATGGCCGCCGGAGCAGGTTGTCCGTCTATCGACACAACTTGACAGCGTACTCGCTTTCGGAAACAGACCGGCCTCGCTAGCGTCGGCCCCATGAACAAGAACCACACCCTCTGCAGCACCCCCGAGTGGGCCGAGTTCATGGAGTCGGAGGTGCTCGAGCCCGTCACGGCCGGACTGGACCTCGGGAAGGAGATGCTCGAGATCGGTCCCGGCCCGGGCGCCACGACCCGCTGGCTCGGCCACCGCGTGCAGCGGCTCGTCGCACTCGAGCTCGAGCCCGATGCCGCCACGCGCCTCGCGGACGAGCTGGCCGGCACCAACGTGACGGTCCAGGTCGGCGACGCGACACGTTCGCCCTTCCCCGACGCCTCGTTCGACTCGGTCGGCTGCTTCACGATGCTCCACCACGTCCCGACCGCGCAGGAGCAGTTCGCGATCCTCCGCGAGACGTACCGCGTCCTGCGACCCGGCGGCGTGCTCGTAGGCGCCGATAGCCTCGCGAGTCAGGGATTGCACGAGTTTCATGAGGGTGACACGTACAACCCGATCGATCCCGCGCGCCTGCTCGTCTTCCTGCAGGCCGCCGGCTTCGGCCACGTCATGGTCTCGGCCGGCGACGGGCTCCTCTTTACCGCTCGCAAGTCGCTTGAAGAAAGGAGCTGCGAATGAGCAGCATGGCATTGCCCTACCAGGAGCCGCTCGTGCCGCGCGAACCCGGACCACGCCAGATCCCCGAGCCCGCGCGCCGCGGCGAGCCGGGAGGGCCGCCGTGCGCAATCTGCGGCGGAAAGACGACCCCGGCGGTCTGGTCGGACGACAACTGGACGCTGCATCCGCCCGTCGGCGGCAGCCTGCCCGGCGCGGTCTGGCTCGCATGCCGAGTCCACGTCGACTCCTTCTCCGACCTACCGGAGGAGCTACAGGCCGACTTCGGTCGGGTCGTGGCGAAAGTCGAGCGTGCGATCCTCGCTCTCGGCGACATCGCGCGGGTCCACCTCTACCGCTGGGGCGACGGCGGCGCGCACTTCCACGTCTGGTTCCTGCCGCGCCCGCTCGGCATGGTCGAGGCGGCGGGGATGGCCCTGCCGGTCTGGGAGGATGTCTTGCCGAACGTGCCCGACGAGGAGCTCGCCGCGGCAGCAGGGCTGATCGCCGAGTCGATGTGACCGTTACGGCTGGAGCCCTTAGTCGACCTGAACCTAGCGGCGGCTGGCGCGTCGCTTTGGTCTCTTAGCGGCTGGCAGGTGGCGGAGCTCTTCAAGGGCAAGCCCAGCTCCGCGCGCGACAGTCGTCAGTGGGTCGTTTGGTGTGGCGACGGTGAGACCGGTGCGCGCCCGCAGGAGTTGGTCAAAACGACGCAACAAGGCGCCGCCGCCCACCAGCGTGAGGCCGCGGCGGGCGATGTCTGAGGAGAGCTCGGGGGGTGTCCGCTCAAGGACGAGTTCGACACCTTCGACGATTTGTGCCAGGGGACGTTGGAGAGCGCTGCAAACCGAGTCTGCGTCGATCGTTGCGCGTCGCAAGAACCCTGTGACCAGGTCGCGGCCGGCGACACGTGCGACCGACGACCCGCCACTGCCGTTGACAGCGGCGCCGATCTCGAGCTTGACGGTTTCCGCCTGCTCTTGCCCGATCAACAGGCTCTGGCTGTCTTGCAGCAGCTTGACGATCGCATCGTCGAGGTCGTAGCCGCCGACTCGGACCGAATGCGACACGACCATTCCCCCCAGCGCAGTGACCGCCATCTCGGACGTGCCACCGCCGACATCGACCACGAGCGAGCCGACCGACTCGGCAACCGGCAGGTCAGCGCCGATCGCTGCCGCGAGCGGCTCCTCGATCAAATACGCACGCGAGGCACCGGCCGCACGCGTTGCGTCCTCGACCGCGGATCGCTCGACCTGGGTTACACCGCTCGGAACGCAGACCATCACCTCGGCACCACGGCCGACCTTGCCGGCCGCAGAGCGAATGAAGTAGCGAAGCATCTGCTCGGCCATTTCAAAGTCCGCGATCACACCGTGGCGCAACGGCCGCGTCGCCCTGATGTGAGCCGGCGTCCGACCGATCATGCGGCGTGCATCCGAACCCACCGCGTACACCTCGCCTGTGCGCTCATCGACCGCGACCACCGAAGGCTCGAACGCAACAACGCCGCGGCCAACCTGATAAACGACCGTGTTCGCCGTACCCAAATCGACGGCAAGCGTGCGCTCCGACCCCAACCTCAGGCGCCCTAAACCCGCAACACCCACACCCCCACCGTAGCGGCGCGCTAACGGCGCACCCACCAACATATGACCGCGACCCCGAATAGAGATGGATCAAACCCAGGGACCGGTCACATGCAACCTCTACCGCCGCCTCGAGCGCGCTCCTCGAGGGTGAGATGCGGCACAGGACCCGCAAACTCCGCGGGCACGACACCACCCCTTGGTTGAACCTGGCAGTCGCAGGGTAGGCGATACGAAACAAAACGAGAGACGGGAGCGAGCCTGATGAAGGCCAAGCTATTACGCGACGCGGGCGACATCACCGAAGGGACAGAGGTCGAGATCGCTTCGCCCGCAGGCAAGAACGACACTCGGTCCGACAAGGATGTGGGAGGACGAAGCACCAACGTCGGTCCGGTCTACGAGGTGACCGACCACGAAGGACACGCGGAGAAGGTCGATACGCGAGACCTGAAGCCGTCGTCGTAGCCGGGTCAAGCGCTCCAGACGGAGTTCGGATGATGCTCACGAGGGCCGGGCTTCAGCAGATGTTCCCCGGGCCAAACGGTGGAATTCAGATCAGCGAGAGCGGCTTCGTCGGACCGAGAGTTGCTGGTCAGGGTGTCGTGGTTGTCGCCGTCGTGGTGCTCCTGCTCGTGGTGGTGCTGTTGCTCGTGGTGGTGTTGGTTGTGAGGGGGGTGTGGGTCGTGGTGGTTGGTGGCGTATAGGTGGGTTGGGTGTACGTGGAAGTTGGTTGCGGGATCTCGGGTGTCGCGAAGTTCTGCACCGGCACGTCCGCGAGTGCGGCGCTCATGAAGTCATGCCAGATCGAGGCTGGGATGGTTCCGCCGTAGACGGGTGCGTAACCTTCGACGTCGTTCATCGGGATCTCGCGGTGGGGGAAGCCGATCCAGACGCAGGTCACGAGTTGCGGGACGTAGCCGCAGAACCAGGCGTCGACGTATTTCTCGGCTGTCCCGGTCTTGCCTGCGATCGGGCGGCCGATCGCCGCGCCTGTTCCCGTTCCTTTCTGGGTGACTGCCTCGAGGGCGTAGGTCACCTCGTCGGCGATCTGTGCTGCGAGTGCGGGACGTGGTTGCGAGACGGGGTAGGACAGGATTGTTCCGTTCGTTGTATTTACGGATTCGACGGCTTGGGGGTCGTGTCGGACGCCGTGATCGGCGAGCGTCGCGTAGGCGGCGGTCATTTCGAGTGGGCTGACCGCTTGCGTGCCGAGCGTGATCGAGCAGACCGGTTTCAGGTCGGACTGGATCCCGAGTCGGTGGGCCATTCTGACGACGCTGTCGGGGCCGACCTGTGACACGAGCTGGGCGAAGATCGTGTTGACGGAGTAGGCGGTGGCGTCGATCAGGTTCATCGTGCCGGCTGTTTCGTCGGCGTTGTTGTGAACGTCCCAGAGCTGGTTGGTCCCGGTCGCGCAGCGGGGGTCCGGGATCGTCAGCTCTGGTGGCCCGTTGAAGTAGCTGTACAGCGACGTCCCGTGCTCGAGGGCTGCGGCGAGAGTGAACGGTTTGAACGCGCTGCCGGCCTGGCGATGTCCCTGGGAGGCGAGGTTGAACACCAGACGCTCGTGACTGGGTACCCAGACCGCCATGGCGCGAAGCTTGCCGGTACGCGGGTCGATCGCCACCAGGGCGCTGGCCGGGTCGTTCCGTGCCGGCAGGTGCTGTGCGAGCGTGTGTTCGGCGAGCGACTGCAGCTTCAAATCGATCGTCGTTCGCACCCGCAGTCCGCCGCTCTCGACGAGCCGCTGACCGTAGTGCTGCACCAGCTGCTGGTCGACGTAGCCGAAGAAGTACGGCTCGTGGATCGTCTTGTAGAGCGTGCCCGGGTGCAGGCCGAGCGGCTGGTTGCGAGCGTAGCGCCAGGCTGACGGTCCAAGCGCATGGGTGGAGAGCATCGCGTCGAGCACCTCGTTGCGGCGTTGGAGAGCCGCGTCGGCATCACGGAGCGGGTCGTAAAGGGTGGGCGCCTGCGGCAGCCCCGCGATCGTCGCCGCCTGCGCGACGGTTAGCCGCGACGCGCGACGCGAGAAGTAGGTCTGGGCGGCTGCGGCGACACCGTATGCCTGGTTGCCGTAGTAGACGACGTTCAGGTAGCGCGCGAGGATCTCGCGCTTCGACAGCTTGTCTGCGAGCTTCATCGCGAGGCACGCCTCGGTCAACTTCCGGCCCAGCGTTTGCGAGGGGCGTCCGATGTAGAGGTTGCGCGCCAGCTGCTGGGTGAGCGTCGATGCGCCCTGCGCTGCCCGCCCGCTCTCGATATCCGTCAGCGCCGCCCGGACGATCGCCATGTAGTCGAGAGCTCCGTGCTGCCAGAAGCGTCGATCCTCGATCGCAACAGTCGCCTTCGGCAGCCACGGCGACATCTGCGCCAGCGTCAACTCCTGCCGGTTCTTCGTCGCCGGGATCGTGCCGAGCAGCGAATCGTCACTCGCCGTGATGAACGAGTTGGTGCCGATACTGACCGGCTTCAGCGAGCGGAGATCGCACTGCGAACGGATGATCGTCGGCGCCACCACCGCACCCACGATCGCGACACCGGCGATCCCCGCGAGAACCAATACAACGATGAGCCCGATGACGCGGCCACGGCCACGGCGCCCCGTTCCCGACCTGCGCGACCGGCGCCGCCGCCGCACTGCCGCGGCTACGAGGTCGGCATCTCGATCGGTCCCGCTCGGCACACCGTCATGCTGCCCGCCGCCACGATCGACAATCCTTAAGAGATTGCTACCGGATCGCGAACGGTCGAGAAAAGAACACCGGAAGGCGGGATCCGCACCCACGGATCCGCACCCGCAAGTAGCTCGGCCCCTGCGACGCGCGACCACCCGCCGAATCCGTACCGCCCGCTCCGCCCGGTGCGCGAGAATCGCTCGTGATGATTGTGCTTCCCAACCCGTCTGCTCCGATACCCCGATCTCCATCGGTCCTCGTTGCGAAACTGCGCGAGACGGAGAGCAGGATCGGCCCGGCGATCGAGCGTTGGGACAAGTCGAAGCCGCCGCCCTCCGACGTCACCGTGCTTGCTCGGCGCGAGCAACAAATCGTGAGGCTGGTTGCGACCAACCGGGCGCTTACTGGAAGGATGATTCGACTTGACCCAGCGATCGCCGATGATGTGGTCGCGCAGCATGACCTTGCGGAGTTGACCGCGTCCGGGCCGGCACCACGAGGGCGCTTGATCCTCGGGCGGCCAGCCGCGGCGGCCGCGCTGATCAAGTGGTACGGAGAAGGACAGGCTCGATTCGGCGTTCGCTGGCAACTGCTCGCCGCGATCAACTTCGTCGAAACCGCCTTCAACAAGGTCCGCAACGCGAGCGGCGCCGGCGCCCAGGGGCCAATGCAATTCGAACCGGCGACCTGGGAGTCATACGGGCTCGGGGGCAACATCAACAATCCTCGCGACGCGATCCTGGGCGCGGCGAACTACCTCGCCGCGCACCACTCGAAGACCGACGAACGCGCTGCAGTCTACGACTACAACCCCTCGCCGCTCTACGTCGACGCGGTGCTTCGCTACACGCGGCAAATCAGGCAAGATCCGAACGCATTCTTCGCCTACTACACCTGGCAGGTCCACTTCCGGAAGCGAACGGGCTGACCGACGACACACGGACTAACGTGTCATCGTGCGACTCGCTTTCTTAATCGTTGTCTGCGTCGCGACCGTCATCGTCGCTCGTTCGGAGAGCGCCGCTTCGGGATCTGATGTTCCACGAATCGCGCACGTCGTCATGATCGTGTTCGAGAATCACGAACGCCACGACATCCTCGGCTCGGGCGACGCCTCCACGTTCGAGCATCTCGCGTCGACGTATGCGCAGGCAACTGCCTACTACGCCGTCGCCCATCCAAGCCTTCCGAACTATCTCGCCCTGGTTTCCGGATCAACACACGGAGTCACCAGCGACTGCACCAACTGCGTCCAGACCGGGCCAACAATCGGCACCCAGCTGTCAGGCAAGCACCTCCGCTGGGACGCATATGCCGAGGGCTACCCAAACTCGACCCGCTTCGCCAAGAAGCACGTCCCGTTTCTCTACTTCCCCCAAGACGCATCCCACGTCCTCGCCCTCGACCGCTTCAACCCTCGAAAGCTGCCGGCCTATCGCTCATCATCCCTGACCTCTGCCACGACATGCACGACTGCTCGGTCGCAACCGGCGACCACTGGCTCCACAACTTCATCCCACCACTACTCACCGACAAAGACACAGCAATCTTCATCGTCTTCGACGAAGGAACAAGCAATCTCGGCGGCGGAGGAAACGTCCCCTTGATCATCGCCGGCACCGCCGTACAACGTCACGCCGTGTTCGCCGCCCCCACCTCCCACTACGGCCTGCTACGCACGATCGAAGCCGCACTCGGCCTCCCCTACCTCGGACAAGCCCGCTCGGCAACCCCTCTCACAGGCATCTTCCGCTCGCCTCATTGACAGGCCGCGGGCCAACTCTGTTAGGCCGGCGCAGCAGTTATCCAGCCCGCTGACGATCACGTAAACCAGGCTCGAGTTCTCTTTGGCGAATCGCTAGCCCCGGGCTCATCTGGTAGCTCAGGGGGATCACGAACCCAAGCCTCGCCAGTGCGTCTATTCGCGCTCGGTTTGCTTCAGCCGCGAGGGGCGACCTGGACCTCACGCTTGACGGCCTCGCCGCGCCTCAGTTCGCGGCTCCGCTCCACCTCTGCGTTGAACTCGGCCCCGTAGAGCAGCGCGAGCGACGTCAACCAGAGCCAGGTGAGCATGATGATCACAGCAGCCAGCGAGCCCCACGTCTTGTTGTAGGAGCCGAACCGTGCGGTGTAAAACGCGAACGCGCCCGAGGCAAGCAGCCAGATCGCGACAGCTATCGCACTGCCGACCGTGAGGAACCGCCAGCGCTGATGCTCGACGTCGGGTCCGAGCCACAGCAGGGTCGCGAACGTAGCGAGCAGGCCTGCGACGAGGATCGGCCATTGTGCGGCCCACCAGACATACGTGAGGATCGACCGGGCACCGATCGCGCCGCCGAGATATTTCTCGATCGGCGGTCCGAAGATGAGCAGCCCTGCGACGAGCAGGAACGCAGCTCCGATGCAGGCGACCATCGCGAGCGCGATGATGCGCTTCTTGACGAACGGACGACTGTCTTTTCGCTCGTAGGCGAGGTTGAGAGCAGTCATGTAGCTCGTCATCGCACCAGTCATCCCCCAAAGGGCGAGCACAAAGCCGACGATCGTCATCGTCAGCCCCGCCGACGGCTGCTTGTCGAGCCTGACCAGGCTTCCTCGGAGGAGCTGCGTCGCCTGAGCGGGCATCACCTGTCCCAGATGCCGGATCAGCGTGTCGATCGTCCCCGGCCCGGCGAGCAGCGTGAAGAGGCCGACGACCGCCAGGAGGACGGAGGGGATCGCGAAGAAGGTGCCGTAGGCGAGCGCCGAGGCGATCATCGTCATGTTGTGGTCGAGCATCTTCTTTCCGGCATTCCGGGCGACCGCGAGCCAGTCGCGGGGCGAAAGATCGCCGACAGCGACCTGAAGGGTGGGCTCGCCGCGCGCCGGTTGCAGGGTGCGAGTCGGCTCGATCTCGGTGTCGCGGTTCGTCATCTCGTTCGGCAGGGATGTCCGCCTTCTCTCACCACTGTGCGCACGCGTGAAACAAGCCGAGTCGACGTGCTCCCGCTTCCCGTCCTCAGGCCGGGCTTGGAGTTAGCCGGCCTCGATGAACCTCATGACGTCGCTGCGCTCGTGCATGCAGCACGTGGCCTACTCCTGGCCCCTGGATCAGCGACGACATGCCGAAGCCGCCAAGGCTTCCTCGCCCGGCTCCGCCCAGAGGTTTCCGGATTCTGCGTGCCAACTTTGATCCATACTCCCGTCTTCGCAGCAGCGGTCCAGGGGAGGCCAGGTCAAATGGCGGAGTCGCAGAGATTGATTCGCGTTCTCGCAGTGTCGCGGATGCTTTTGGCGGCGCTCGACGAGCGTGTCCTCGATGACGACGTCGTGGTGAGTGACGAATTCAAGGCTGAGTTGCTGCTTCTTGTGCTTGCGGCTGAGAATCGCCTCGATGCCCGCTTGGGGCAGCATCTGTTTGTTGTCAGCCGCGGGTCGCATGAGTAGGGGATAGCCACGGCGCCAAGAACTCGGAGATCGCCGAGTTTCCGCGGGGTCGCTCGAGTCTTCCTTTCACACTGTTGCTTTCGATGACGACAATCGTCGGCACGACCGCGACTCGGAAGCGTTCTGCGAGATCGGCTCGCTGTAATACATCGACACGGATAACGTCGAACGTGTCGTGGTTTCCTCGTCGCTGCAGTACCGCGTCGAGATACCCGTCGACGCGGCGAGACGGTCCATCCGTAGGTGAGAAGAAGTAGACGAGACGCGGTTTCGCTTTCGAAGCTGACTGCTGCTCGACAACCGCCGCGGGCTGATCGGACATGCTCAACTGCTCCTCAGGCGCAGCTTGCTGCTACGCGTGATCGGGCCGTGTGCAGTGACTGATCCTGGCAAAGACGACGTGTCGAACTCCGTCAGTCTGAGGCGGACGAGGTCGGCGCATTCGAGGTGGCCGCATTCACACAGAAACTCCATCGGACCATCGTCGGCAACTCCGAGCTGCACGGCCCGGTCGTAAATGGACCGGTTCACCAATCGCCGTACCGACCTGCCGCCCTGGTCAGCCAACTCGGACGAAATTTCGGACGGCGCAGATAGTGCAGACACGAAAGTTCCTCCTTTCAGATTCGACCGATGCCTTGCCGCGTGGCCAGGCGTTTGCTAGCGTATGGGGCGTCTTGAAATTGAGGTAATACAATAGACGCAACAGAACATACGATAACTAAGTCGTCTGTGTCAAGGGCAGAAGAAGCACAGCACTCCTGGCGTTTCGTCACGAACCACACCCAAGTTCTGCTCTGCATCAGTGAGAAATCCGAGATCCGTCTGCGAGACATCGCGGTCGAGGTCGGCATCACCGAACGCGCGGCGCAACGAATCGTCGCCGACCTCGTCGGCGCTGGCTACGTCACCCGACAGCGCACTGGCCGTCGCAACCAATACACCGTCAACCGCGACCTCGAGATGCGCCACCCGGCGCAATTCGGCTACGAGATCGGCCCGCTGCTCGATTTGCTCCAACGGCTGTAAAGCCGCGGCACTCGCTCGAACCCAAGGCCTGCCGCTCAACGACACTCCGACCCGCGCCGGCGTCTGATTCCAGCGCAGTCCACCTCTCTCCACGGAATGATGGCTGCGACGTAGGTGACAAGTCAGCTCATGCGCGACATGTCTCCGCCAGACAGGTGCGGGAAACGTGCCCATGTGCGGAGCCGTGTCCGTCTCTACGGGTGCGAGCGAGCGGGCCTCCTACCTGAGCAGCTTCCGAACCTCGAGCTCGCAGTCTTCTCGCCGTCTGCCTTCCAGAAACGCCGTCGCGATCTTGGGCGGAATCGTATTGCCGGAGCGAAAGAGGTCGAAGATCCGTGGATCGATGTACGACGATTTCGAGACAACTGGGGTGTTACCGAGGGCGTCTGCCACGGCAGCAGCTGCACGGTTGATCGTCCGCCGCCGTCCCGCTTCCGACGTCTGCTCCGTGGTGCTGGCGATGCATGCAGCAGCGAGTACCGTCGCATGCCAGGTGCGGAAATCCTTCGCCGAGAAGTCTCCGCCGGTCTGCTGCTTGATGAATCCGTTGATGTCCGTCGCTCGGAGGTTCACGATCCGCTCGTCATCCTCGTAGACGAGGAACTTCCGGCCTCGGTCCGGTCGATCCTTCAGGCGTCGCGCGACGGGGAAGAGCTTACGGTCGTCGATCGTTTGGACGATGTGCTTCCCGGTCTTGCCGAGATAGTCGAACCCGATCGTGGATTCGGGCCCGAGTCGAACGTGTCTGCGTTCGAGCGTCGTCAGTCCATAGCTTCCGTTGTCCTCGGCATACACGTCGCTACCGATGCGGAAGAGCCCTTCGTCGAGGAGCAGGACGGCGAACGCGAGCACGCGCTTCCTCGTCAGATGGCGGCGGCCGAGCAACCGCCGCGACGCGGACCGCAGCTCCGGCAGTGATGCTGCAAATGCGAGCATCGCGTCGAACTTCTGTCGATCCCGCAGCTCTCGCCAGACGGGGTGGTAGAGGTACTGCTTCCGCCCCGCGCTGTCGACGCCGACCGCTTGTAAGTGGCCATTCGCGTATGGGCAGATCCAGACGTCGGTCCAGGCAGGCGGGATCGCGAGCCCGCGGATCCGCTCGACGATCTCCCGGTCGCGAATCGGGCCTCCGCCGGGGTCGAGGTATGCAAAACCGCCCCCGTGGCGGCGACGGCGGAAGCCGGGCTGTGCACAGTCGACGCGCTTGAGCCGCAGCTACCGACGCGCCTGCTCGGTGACACTGGCCCGGATGAGGCAGCCGGTCGCGATCTGCGTCAGCAGCTGGTCCGCTGAACTCGCGTCCTCGAGCGTCGCACCGAGCGGCCTGGCAGTGTCGTCATCGCCGAGCTCGCCGGCATGTGCTCGAGCCGTGCAGTAGCCGGCGATCTCGTGGTGCTCAACTTGCAGCGCGAGCCTTTCCAGCAGGGCATCCTTCGCCCCGATCGAGCGCCGATCGCCCACCGGTCGGATCCTGCGGTAGCGGGCGTCGGTGGCTGAGTAAACAGCGAACGCGATCAAGCCGGCGGCGACGATGCCGAGTGGGAACGAGCCGTATGGCTGATGGGCGAGCTTGGCGAGCGCGCCGTCCAGGCCGACAGCCTTCTTGGGGTCGAACTCGATAGCGGCCTTGAGCAGGAACACACCAACGAGGACGAACACGACCATCCGCGCCAGATGACCGATCGTACCGACGAGCCGACCCACTTCCTGGTCAACGCTCCCATCTGCTCGGTCTTCGAGTCCTCGAGGAAGTCCTGGGACACCGCCCGATAGCCCTGATAAAGCCCGACGCCGACGAATCCCACACCGGCCACAGCAACGAGCCAGCTGCCCGCCGGCCAACTGAAGACCGCGCGAGCACCTCGAAGGCGGTGCTATGCGCGACCGCCTCGGCGGGCCGCCGCGGATTCCCGACCTGCGGCTGGTGGACGCCGGAACGGGTCTGGAAACGGGAACTCGTCATCGATCCTCCGGCCGACCCTCGTTCCCGGGCCAAACACCGGTGAGGCGCTGATAGCCGACTGCTCCCGCCCGGTCGACGGCGGCCTTAACGACGCCGAAGACCGCGCCTTGCAGTGCAGCGGCGAGCAGGACCTCCGACAACCCGTGGGTGTGATCAGTCGCACTCGGTGCATCGTCGTCGCGGCCGACGCGGCGCCAAACCTGTTTGAACGAAGCGGCGGCGAGGAGGCCGCCGATAACGCCGACCAGCACGCCGAGGGGCTTGTAGAGCAGCCTCATACCGCTTCGGTCCCTGCCGTCGCGCCGATGGCGTCACCGCTCGGTTCGTTCGTCGCGCGGCGGACGACCGGGACGACCAAGGCGGCGACGGCGCCCAGCCCGACCAGTCCGATGATCACACGCGTGCGTCGATTTCGCCTCCGGTCGATCCGTCGCTTCGCGTCCTGGACACCCACAATCGCCTCGGAGACGTGTCGCTTGAGGACCGGATCCGACGCGAGGGCCCACATCAACCCGGCAGTGCCGGTGTGCCTGCGGGCGCGCGCTCCCGCGACCACGCTCGCGCGGATCGCGTCCGCGAGACGCCGCCTGAGCTTGGGGTCGTGGGCAAGTTGATCCGTGTACGGCGAGATCGACGCGGCAACGTCGGCGGCGATCTTGGCGGGTCGTCTGTCGTGGCGAGCCACGTCAGCTCCGCGAACGCGCGGCTGCCTTGCCGCCCTTCCGCCCGGCCGCCTTCTTCTGAGCGGTCGTTCCCCCTTGCGACGAACTCGAGCCCGAGCCCGACTTCTTCCCACCGCGACTCGACGCCCCAGGCGAGTTCGCGATCTTCGCGGCCCGCTCCTTCGTCATCCCCTTTTCCTTCAGCGCCTCGTACTGTTTTTCATTCTTCACGTGTGCGCTCTTCCCAGGCATCTGCGCCTCCTAGACTCGTTTCGCCAAAGCCTTTCCCGAGCGGAGGCCGTTAAACGCCGGTAGGCCATCGACGCCACGTGCCTCGGTCTTGCTCAGCCATCGTCGCCCCTTCCGCTACGCGAGCAGCAGTTCGCAAGATCGTCCGAAGCCCGACTCTCTCGTCGGATTCCGTCGGTGTCAGGCGATCACAGCTTGGCGAGACCTTCCTTCGCCACTTCTCGGCAAGCTGGCGCGGGTCGAGCCCGAGGCTCTCGAGCAGCGCCGCGTCATGTTCATGGTCGACCTTGCCCGGCAACTTGATCCAACGCTCGCGAATCAGTCTCTCGTTTCCCCGCATTTGACTTCGTCATTCCCACGATCCGCCGCATCGGAAACGGCCCTTTGAAGTCGACGGTGTGTGGCGTTTGCGCGGGCCGCGATTCGGATAGGCGCATGCCGTGGAAAGGCACAGCCTCGATGCTGCGGCGTTGCAGGAACTCGTCAGCGCCTGCCGTGCCTGCGGTTCGGCGTTCGAGACGACTCTTGATCGGTGGCCTGGCGAGCGTGGCGCGACCGGCGAGTTCGGGAAGTTCGTAGCCGGCGCTGCAACGTTTGCCGTAATCGCCGATCAACTCGAGGCGCGCGGAACGATCCCTCCCGGCCTGGTCGCCTTCGCCGTCAAGCTCGCGGCTACAACCCGCGAAACGGACGCCACAACGTGCCGCGCCTGCTCAGCGGCATCGAACTGGTTGCGCGAGCTGTTCGACCGTGGGCCGGGCGACGCGACCGTCGGCTAACGCGGATCGGTTGCGACAGCCGCGGCCGCTACGTCACCGACCTTTTCGACGAGTGTGTGGTCGCCGCGGACACGGAGCACCCGCTCGACCGTTGGGTCTTCATGTCCGGTCTTGACGACGAACTTTCCGGCCTCGTACTCGCTCAGCGAAACACTCAGCGGCTTGACGCACTCGCCGGTTGAGCACTCACAGATGATCTCAAGCGACTCGACGTCGTGTCGTTCACCAAGCTCTGCAATCTGCTCGTTCACCTGACGAAACACGGCCTCGTTCAGCCCACGGCGTTCTTCCCGACTTCCCACACACTCAAATTTACAGACCTGCGAGACGCGAGCCGAGCCACGATCGCCCCCAACACCGTGACTGTTGGGACATCTTCTCCCGTGCTGTTTGGCAGCGAGACGATCGTCGGCCGCATCGCGGCCGCGAGGATCATCGCCGAGAAGAGCAACGCGACGACGAGCCTGAGTTTCCAGGCCGCGAGCGCGACGACCATGATTCCCATAGCTACGAGCGTGATGACCGCAGTCCGCCGTGCGGCCTGGCCCAGAGAACGAATCTCTTGCTCGGCGGAGCGACGTCGCGGCTCTATCTCCCCCTGCGGGCGGCGATCGTTCGTCGCCCATCGTTCTAATCGCTCCTCCCGTCTTTAGCAGTTCCGGCCAGACGTACGCGTCGCGCGCTCTTACCGTTCGATAATCGTCGTGTTCGTCTCGCGGTCACGGCCGAAGCCCCCCCAGCTGGACCAAAACACCAACGAGATGACCACTCCTATTGCCCCAACGACGAGAAGGATGATTCCGATCGTGTGCACGTTGAACGTGCCCGACGACGCGTGAACCGCAAACGCGAGAATTGCGCCGGCGGCAACCAAGATGAGACTAACTCCGATACCCATGAAAGGCTCCTTTGTCTGAGACCCGGATTGATTTCAGTGACCGCGACTCGGGCACTTAGTTCGAGGCGGCTCCTCGTTCTGTCCACGCGCCGACTCGTGAAACCAGGGTGAAGTGCTCTCATCTGCCGCCAGCCCGGCGCCATGCGAGAACTCGCGCCGGTGTGCGGGTTTGGATCGTCGGCGAACGTCACGACGGTGGACGTGGACGCAAGAGGTTGGAAAGCTGCCGGTCGTTGTCGCCCGCACGTCTGTCGAGCCTTGCCGTTGTCGCCGCCCTGCTCGTCACGGGTTGCGGAGCCTCCGGACCGCGCTTCGAGGTTGGGGTCGTCGAGGACGCAGCGAAGAGCGGCAGCGCGGGCGCAGAGATGCAGCGGACGGTCGACTCCGGTTTCGGAGCCGTCGTCTTGAGCTCGTTGTGGTCACGCGGCGAGACGGCCCCCACTGCGGCGGAGCGGGCCGCGCTTCTCACTGCCACGACGGCAGCGAAGGGCTCCGGCGTCGAGCCGATCGTCGCCGTCTACCAGCTCAGCTCGCAGACGCCGCTCTCCGCTTCCGACCGGACCGACTTCGCCGCGTACACGGCGTCGCTCGTCCGGGCGCTGCCCGCTGTCGACCGCGTGATCGTCGGGAACGAGCCGAACCTCAACTTGTTCTGGCTCCCGCAGTTCGACGCTGCAGGCGGCGACGCGGCGGCCGCGTCGTTCGAGCAGCTGCTTGCCGCAACCTATGACGCCGTGAAGGCGGCACGGCCGAGGGTCGAGGTGATCGGCGGCGGGCTTGCTCCGCGCGGCTCCGACGACCCGTCGAGCTCCCGCCAGACACACTCGCCGACGAGGTTCATCCTCGATTTGGGTCTCGCCTACCGGACCTCTGGCCGCAACCGCCCGATCATGGACGCGTTGTCGATCCATCCGTATGGCGAGAGCGCGCGGATCCCACCGACGCTCGCGCACCCGCGCACGACGTCGATCGGGATCGCCGACTACGGGAAGCTCATCGACCTGCTTGGCCGCGCGTTCGGTGGCACGGCGCAACGCGGACGCGACCTGCCCATCGTCTACGGCGAGTACGGTGTGGAGACGACTATCCCGTGGGCGAAGGCTCACCTCTATACCGGGCACGAGCTGGTCCCGACGGTCGACGAGCGCGTGCAGTCCCACGACTACGTGACCGCGATCGCTCTGGCGGCGTGCCAGCCCACGGTCGAGTTGTTGCTCTTCTTTCACCTCGAGGACGAGACCCGGTTGGAGGGTCTGCAGAGCGGTGTGCGTTACGCGGACGGATCGCCGAAGTCGAGCGAGCCGGCGGTTGCCGCAGCGGCCGCGCATCCACGCTGCAAACGCTGACTAGGCGCGGGCGAAAGCGCGTAGGCAATGACCACATTGCCCGGCCGAAGGAATCTCACACCGGGGCCGTTGGTACTCCGCGGATGTGTGGCGCTGGGAGCGCGAATCTCTGGCGGCCTATGCGTTTATCGACTGTCAGGCGTGTGACAACACAGTGAGCAAACAACGGGTGTTCCACTTGAGGGGGAGTGGAATGCGCTCCCGTGACGTGCGAACGGACGGCCGGGGGGCTCCGCTGCTTCCCGGTCGTCCAACATGACGAGAGACGAAAGGATCTGAAGGATCGCCGGGTTGAACCTCATGCTCGCGTTCACACATCAGGCGGGTAGGCGCCTCGCCGAACTGGGGTTCCTGTTCATCGTGTTCGCAGGCGTCTGGCTCACCGCGGCGCAGATGACCCTGTTCAAGATGGCGAAAGGAAGGTCGATCCTCGCGGGCATTGCGCTCGCAATTGGCGGGCTGCTACTGATCATCGCCGTCCATTCAGGGCATTTCGGTTAGACCCATGCGGGCGATTCGTCGTTGAAGGGAGCGGCGGAGCTTCTCGCTCACCGGCCCGTCGTTCCGCGCTAGATCAAATCTCCGGCCGCCCCGCCCGTCCACAAAGATCCTCGCTGGGGTCGATAAGTACCAACCTCCGCTAGGGTCGACGCTGCAGTCCAGCCCCAATCGTGAAATCAACGAAGGAGGCGGACGCCCGCGTTGGGAGCATCGGTTTATCGCGTTGCACAGAGGACAAGATCGGAGCCAGGTCGTCCTAACCTAGAGACATACCTCTGAATGCAGACGCTGCAACACGACGGCGGAAACCAATCGACTGACCCATCGAGCGCGAACGGTTTGTTCGACCGCTTTGCTGAGAAGGCATCTGAGTTCGTAAGTCACGCCGCCTTCTTCATCGCGTGCGTCGTGCTCGTGGTCGTGTGGGTGCCGAGCTACTTCGTGCTCGGGAACTTGAACACGTGGCAGCTGGTAATCAACACGGCAACAACAATCGTCACCTTTCTACTAGTGGCGTTGCTTCAGAACACGCAGCGGCGAAGTGATATGGCCGTTCATCGGAAGCTCGACGCGCTCGCCGAAGGGCTCGCCGACCTGATGGAAGACATCTCGGGCAAGGAGAGCACAGACATAGCCGACCTCCGCGAAGCGGTCGGAACCGAACAACCAACCAGCTGAGCGTGACGTCATCGGACGAGTCAGGGTCGTCCGTCCGCCGCCCTGCTCCTCTACGAGACTCGCTTTGGTGGGGCGGCGGCTGGGCCAGCGTCCTTGTCACTCGAAACGAACCCGTCGCGCGAGCTCCGGTCCGTCAGTTGCTGAGGATGTCAAGTTTCGGCTGTGCCGGTCTTCACCGTCGTGGTTGTCACTGGCGCCGTTGTCGTGGCGGCGGCTCGAGCGCGCCAAGCCTGCCCGGTCATGTAGCCGGTGAGGGCGAAGATCACGAGTGCGTTCAGTCCGTGGAGGGGGCCTACGGCATGGTGAGCCTCGCTGATCCAGGCCAGCACGATCTGCAACGCCACCAGAGAGGGACGGCGAGCGCGAAGAGCACGCCCCTCTTGCCAAGCCGTGCTGCGAGAGCGATCAGCAAGAGAACGATCGCGCCGAGAAAGATCAGGTAGCCGAAGGCGATGTGGAATCCGAAGCCGTGGTCGAACACCTTCTCGCTGATCAGCTTCTGTTCGTCCGAGCCGTTCTGGTCTCCTAGCTTCTGGGCCGTGTAGAAGGCTCCGTACGCCGCCGCGCTGATCTGGACGATGACTGCGAGAAAGATCAGCGTTATCCAGTACCGGTAGACCGTCCGCATGCACTCACCTCACGCCAGTAGGAGACGTGCGAGTCTAGAGTTGCGAGAGCCTGGTTGACAAGTGGCCGAGCGGCTGACCCCGCACCACCACCAACTTTTCCCGGTAGTCGATCGCGGGTGTTCATCCGTTGTGGGTCGTGAAAGGACGAACTCGACAGACGGGAACCAGGCGCCAGTTAGCGTTGAAGGCAACTGCGGATGCTGCGGAGCGCTTGGCCCGGGTCCAGGGCAGGAGTTGGACAGGGGCCGTAGCCGCTCCAGGCCACTAGGGGTAAGCCTCAATGCGGTGTTCCTGTTGTCCGGTTGGTAAACAAGAGATAGCTGCGAATGCCCGCTTCTGGACAGCATCGCGACCGGCCGTCGCGGTAGCTCTCGACGTGGCGTCTACGGCGACCAACCTCGCCGCGGAAAGTACCTCCCGACCGCCGCAAGGCTACGCAAACGGT
>CAVQKS010000022.1:0-28093 GCA_963713155.1 uncultured Thermoleophilia bacterium | reverse complement strand
GCCGGACCCGACCCCGCCGGAGTCGCAGTGCGCAAGGGTCGCGCCATAGCCGAGGATCAGTTGTGCGGCCCACGCGAGCGGAGCCGTGAACAGGCCGAGCCACTGCAGCATTTCGGTGTTCTGTCGTATCGCTCTCATCGTGATACAGCTGGAGGGCGACGACAAGCACTGCGACCGTGTTGACGAAATACCAATAGAAGGCCGTGCACTGCAGCCCGATGAGCCGGTACCGCGTCACGCCTCGCGTCAGCCGCAGCACGAACCAGACGCTCGAGCAGCATCCCGACGGCGACGTGGGCGTGGTGGGCGCCGAGCATCGTAGTAGATCGACGCGTAGGCGCTCCGATTGGGCGGGAAGCGGTCGAGGTCGTCCGCGAAGAGGCGGACTGGCCGGCGAAATACCCGGCCTGGACGGCGAGCGCCAGGACGAGCGCGGCGAGCGCCGGGTCGCGCCGCCCCGGCGGGCCGCAGGCGAGGGCGCCGGATCGGGACGATCGTCGCGGCCAGCAGCACCGCCGTGAGCAGAGCGGGTCAGCGGCGTCGGCGCCTGGCGTTCCCGGCGGGCGGCCACGACGCGCGCGGACCCGGAGGTAGATGTAGGTGCCGAAGATCGTCCCGAAGAGCGTCGCCTCGGCGCGGCGAAGCAGCGCCATCCCCCACCAGCCCGTCGGCCGCGCCGGTCGCCGGATGCCTCCTCGTCCGAAGCCGCGGCCGACGTCATCGTCGGCCTCCTCGGCTCGTTCCAGTGCCAGGCGCCGACGGCGAGCGCCGCGAGGACGCGAACAGCCGGCCGCGATCAGCAGTGGCAGGTCAGGCAGCAAGCGCGAAGCCGAGCGTGACGAGGCGCGCGAGCACGACCGGCCACGGCGACTCGCGACGGCATCTCGAGGATCTCGTCGAGCTCGGCGTCGCGGACGGTCGTCTCCGGCGTCTCGTGGCCGCCCTCGAGCACGAGCTCGCCGCGCTCGAGGCGGTCGCGGTCGGCGAGGCGGTCGGCCCGTCCCAGTTCGGGTACGGGCTCGTGACCGTCGGGATGACGGCGAAGTTGTAGGCGGGCGGCGGCGACGGCATCGTCCACTCGAGCGTGCCGCCGAAGAACGGGTCGGGCCCGCGCGGGCGCGCCGCGGCGGGGCTCCAGAGCGAGGTTGGCGAGCGATCAGCAGCAGCCCGGCGGCGAGCACGAAGCCGCCGACCGTCTCGATCAGGTTGTAGATCCCCAGCCGAGGCCCGGCGCGTAGGTGTAGACGCGCCGCGGTCATCCCGAGCAGCCCGACGATGTGCATCGGGAAGAACGTCAGCGTCGTCCCCGACGAACGTCGAGCCAGAAGCTGACGACTGCCCAGCCGCTCGTGGTACATCCGGCCGGTGACCTTCGGGAACCAGTAGTAGAGGCCGCCGAGGAGCGGGAAGACGGCGGCGCCGAAGATGATGAAGTGGAAGTGCGCGACGACGAAGTACGTGTCGGTCGCCGCCTGGTCGAACGGGATCGCGGCGAACATGATCCCGGAGAGCCCGCCGATCACGAAGAAGACGATGAAGCCGCCGATGAAGAGCAGCGGCGCCCTGAACTGCGGCGTGCCGGTGATCACCGTCAGCAGCCAGGCGAAGATCTGGATCGTCGACGGGATCACGACCATCATCGAGGCGGCGGCGAAGAAGATCGAGCGTCGTCGGTCGGCGAGCCCGGTCGCGAACATGTGGTGCGCCCAGACGCCGAAGCCGATGAACGCGACGAGCAGCTCGGCGAGCGCGACGAGCGGGAACGCGACCATCCGCCGCCGCGCGAACGTCGGGATGATCGAGGTCGCGATCCCGAACGCGGGCAGGACGATGATGTAGACCTCGGGGTGCCCGAAGATCCAGAACAGGTTCTGCCACAGCAGCGGGTCGCCGCCGTGCGCGACGTCGAAGAAGTGGAAGCCGAGCTTGCCGCTGCGAGCTCGAGGAAGACGCAGTCGACGGTCAGCGCCGGCAGCGCGAAGACGAGCGCGAACGAGGCCGCGAGGATCGCGAAGCAGAAGAGCGGCATCCGGTTCAGCGACATGCCCGGGCGCGCGCAGCTTGAAGATCGTGACGATGAAGTTGATCGCCGCCGCCGTCGACGAGATCCCGTTGAAGATCAGCCCGAGCGCGTAGAAGTCGATGTTCGCGGCCCGGGTCGTACTGCTTCAGCGCGAGCGGGACGTAGTCGAACCAGCCGGCGTTCGGCGCCGTCGCCGAGGAAGAGGCCGGCGTAGATGAAGCAGCCCGAGCCGAGGAAGAGCCAGAAGAGAGCGCGTTCAGGCGCGGGAACGCCATGTCGCGCGCGCCGATCATCAGCGGGACGAGGTAGTTCCCGAACGCGCCGATCGTCATCGGGATGACGAAGAGGAAGATCATCGTCACGCCGTGCATCGTGAACAGCTCGTCGTAGGTCGCCGGGCCGACGACGTGCTCGTTCGGGCCGCGCGAGCTGCGTGCGCATCAGCAGCGCCTCGACGCCGCCCGCCGCGAAGAACGCGAGCGTCGCGAAGAAGTAGAGGAGCCCGATCCGCTTGTGGTCGGTCGTCGTCAGCCAGCCGAGCACGCCCGGGCGCGGTGCGCCAGATCCGCTCGAGCCGCTCGCGCTCGGACGCTCGGCGCGGGACGTCGACCGCCATCACCGCAGGCTCTCCAGGTAGGCGACGAGCGCGTCGAGCTGCGCGGCGGCGAGCGGCGAGCGCGGGCATCTTCGCGCCGGGCTTGACGTGCTGCGGGTCGGCGATCCAGCCGCGCAGGTCGGCCGGGCGTGTTCGGGATCGTCAGCGCGGCGAGCGTCGCGCCGCGAGCGCGAGGTGCGTCAGGTCGGGGCCGACGCCGCCGCGCGCGGCCGTGCCGCGGATCGTGTGGCAGCCCGCGCACGCCTGCGCGAGGAAGACCGCTCGCCCGGCGCGCTCGAGCGCGGTCGCCGGGCGCGCGCGCCGGCGCCGACATGTTCGCGAGCCAGGCGCGGAACGCGCCGGCGGCTCGCGCGATCGACCTCCACCGCCATGTGCGCGTGCTGGAGCCCGCAGAACTCGGAGCACTGGCCGCGGTAGACGCCCGGGCCGGTCGGCGTCGAGCAGGATCCGGTTCGTCCGGCCCGGGATCAGGTCGATCTTCCGGTTCAGCTCCGGGATCCAGAAGCTGTGGATCACGTCGGCGGTCGTGCCGACGACGTCGACCCGCGTGCGCGACCGGGATGTGGATCTCGTTCGCCGTGACGGCGCGCGTGCCCGGGTAGCGCACCTCCCACCACCACTGGTGGCCGATCACGTCGGATCGTCATCTCGCGTCGAGCCCGGGCTCGGCGCCGCGGTCGAGCGCATGACGAAGACGTCCGCGTACACGAAGAGCGCGACGAGCACCGCACGGGGACGACGACGCCGAGCAGCACGACGAGCCCGGTCTCGCGCCGCTCGGTGCGCACGCCCGGCAGGCCGGGCCGGTGCCGGCGCGCCCAGCCGAGGTACGAGGAGCAGCGCGACCGACGCGAACCCGATCGCCGCGCCGGCGAGCATCACCCACCAGAGGTGGACGATCGCGCGCTGGGGGCTGCTCGCGGGATGGAGCACGTCCTGGTTGCCGCCGCAGCCTGCGAGCGCGAGACCGAACAGTCCTACGACGAGGAACCTCGTAGTCAGGAGACCCCGCTTCACGCGATCCGGATATTCCGCGAGGCGACGGCGTCAAACGTTCGCTTGCGGTCAGGAGCGGAGATCGCGAGAGCGGCGGCCGAAACGGCTACGACGACGCAGCGGAAAAAGTGCGGGATGCGACGCAACGGCGACCACAGGCGATGGCGGCGCCTACGTGGCTAGCCGGCCTTGATGAAGCTCATGCTGCCGCTGCTATCGAGCACACACCACTTGACCTCGTCGAGCGACTCGATGCCGTTGCCGCGAGCCTCCTCGGCGACATCGTCGACATTCAGCCGCTGGGCGCGGAGATTGTGCTCGATCGGCTTGCCTTCAGCGATCAGGATCAGCGGCTCGCCTTCGATCAAGGTCTGCGCCCGACGCCGTACTTGTAACTCACGAACGAGCTGGCGACCGTGAGCAGCGCGAACGCCGAGATCGCGAGCAGGATGCCTGTCACGGATTCGTCGGACTGCGTCACGCCGTTCTGGACGAGATCGCCCATGACGACCAGGAGCACGATGCCCGGAGGGGCAAGAGTCGAGAGCTCCCTCCGCCCGATTACGCGCAGGATGAAGATGATGAAGACGTATGCCACGACCGCACGGATGACGATGTCCACTGGCGGCGCTCCTTCTAGCGGGAACATCGTGATCGATCGATGGATGACCGCCAACAGCACGGCCCCCGTCGTAAAGGCTCACGTTCTGTCTGTGGCGACCGATGTTCGTCGGGTTGACCTGGAGAGAGAGCCAGAACGTGAGGTGGCGACCAGCCGGATGTGGCCGAACCCGAACTCGAGCTTCCGTTACGTGAGCCCTGAGTGAGCGGCTGCGGTGCGAGCCCGTTGACCGTGTAGCCGTCCGCCCAGCCCGGATCGAGCACGAGCGTCGCGTTCTTCAACTCGTGGTGCGCGTCGATCCTGAAGCGGGCGGCGTAGATCAGGCCGCTCCGAGCCTGGGTGGGTCGTAGACACTGAGCCGGCCTCGTTCGGTATGTGGCTTCCGAGGTCGTTGGCCGTTGTCCGAAAGCGTTCGCGAGGCCCGCGATCGACGAGCACGATCCGGCACGAGCAAGAGCGTGCGCGCCGGATCCACGCCGATTGCCACCCGTTCGCGGCGTCCCGGTGAGTCCGCATCGGCGAGCGGGGAAGGAGCACCGGCCACACCGCGACGATTCGTCGTCGCGGGTGGCCGTCCTGCGCCGCGCGAGCCACTCGAGCCGGTCGCGGGCGTGGTGGGTGTTTAACGCCACGGCCGCCACTCGTCCTGCCACTCTGGGCCGCCGGTTCCGCAGGACTTTGTGATCTCCTCGCGTTCTCGTCTTCGAAGTATCGACCTCGCGACCTTCGTGAGTCGCGAATGCAGCGCGCAGAATTCGATAGTGCTCAGAAAACCGTCGCCACCCGTTCGGGGCAGTTCGGCTAGAGGGAAGCGTCGCTGCGCGGCAAACTCAGTGCGTTTTCCTCCGCTCGCTTGCTCTCGAGCCGGGCCAGCATCTGCCGCAGCAGTCGCCGCTCGCCCTCGTGGCTTTTGAACGCGAGGGCGAGACGCCGTTCCCCTTCTTCGGTGAGACTCATGTGGGCGACTCGCGCGTCGAGCCCCGATTGCTCCCGTTCGACCAGGCCTACCTGTTCGGCGCGGAGCACAAGTTCGGTGACCGTGCTTTGGGCAAGTTGAAGTCGCTCTGACAGATCTGTGACAGTCGCTTGTTCACTGCCGTCGGGCGCCCCCTCTGATGATCAGCAGCAGCAGATGCCGCTGCGGGGTGAGACCGTTTGCGCGCGCGATCTGTTCAGCTTGTACGGAGAAACGATCGAAGATCCAGCCCTGAACGCCGCAACCCTGAATCGCCGCCTCAGTCTCGATCAGCCGTCGTTGAGCGCGGGCCTTCGAAGGTGTTGCTCTCAAGGACAGTTGAACTCCAATCGTCTTAGGTCGGTGGCGGTTCGCGAAGTTGGGCAGCGATTCGAGAGCCCTTAGATCGTATCTCGATGAATTTGACGAAGCAGCGGACTACGATGTATTATTCGACGAAGACCGATCTGACCTTGAAGACCGATCTGACCTTGCAGTGTCCACGTCCGCGAACGAGGGGGTACCCGTGTCAGCCACGACGGCGCCTTCGAATGCTTCCGTAGATTCCTCCTGCGTCCAAGCTGCCAGATCGGTCCCTGTCGGTTGGTGAATCGATCGATCTGTGAAGTGGTCGAGCTGCGGGTTGCAGACGATGTGCCGCTCGAGTTCGTGTGCGAGTGTGGCGACCTTCGCTGTACGGCGCTCGTCGACCTCACGCTGCCGCAGTTCGACCGACTGGCCGCCGGGACTGGGGTTGTCACCGCGCACGGCTAAAGCGATCGGCAAGGCGACCACAACGCTGCCGACCTCAAGACCGGCGACAAGCTGAACATCCAGGCACGCAAGCTGTACCGCCGACCTCGCCAATGGAGCCACACCGGCGTTGGCCGAAACCCGGGTCACCGCTCCCGCATCCACCTAGCCGCGATCCAATCCGGACATGGCCGGCGACTTCCATCCTTAGCCGCGCCATGTTCGGATTCTGACGACGATACCGGACTCTGATCGTCTCCGAAACGTCGACCGCGAGCGCCAGGGTATCGGGGCGCGGCATCGGCGCCGTCCTCCAACGCAACTTCCACATCGCCTCTGGAAGTGTCGAGCAGCAAACGCGCGCGCCCGCGAAGGTGTCGTGACGCAACTCGAAGGCAACATCAGGATGTCCGTCGACCCGGCGTATGACTACGCGCGCGGACTGCTACCCGAAGCAGCGGCGGCGTGCGGCTGCAAGTCGACGGTCTCTGGCTGTACGTCGAGCCGGCCAGTGAGCAGCTCTGAGGACCACCCAGCCACCGCAAATGGCCGTTCCGCGATGGCTGAGGGATCCTTGTCACGGCTCGGACCCCGATCCGCTCCCCGCAGCAGCCACGGTGTTTCAGACCCAGCAAGTCCGAATACGGCTCGTCACCAGCCTGCCAGCTCGACGGTCCCGAGATTGGAGCTCACGAGCCGGCTTGGCCCTCGAGGGAGGGGCCGGCGAGTTCTGCCCGCTCGCCGGCCCCATTGAGTACAGGCTAGCTCGATCCTCAAGCCCCCATAGGCGAGAAGAATCTTCTGGCGTGACCAGTTGCCGTCTGTCGAGTTCGTCCTTTCACGACCCGTAAAGAATAAACACGCCCGATCGATAACCGGGAGTTGGTGGTATTACGTGGTCAGTCTCGTTCCACACTGATGAAGGAAGTGTCCCGGTAGGAGCGGCAGGGGTCGATTGAAAGGAGGCCAGGGATGACTCAATTGCACCCCGAGTTTCGTCTCGCACTGATGGCCTATGCCAGGATCCTCGAGGTCGAGGCGCTGTCCAATTGGAATCGCGCGGGCAAACCGTTCAAAACCCTCGGACGGTCGCTGACCGCGCCGCTATCGACGTGCGCTACACCGCGCCACCGACGATTACCTACCCGTCCGCGAGCAACTCCGTCGACTTCATCCCCGGGAGGGATTATCGATGTCAGCCACACCCGCGTCGATCGATCCTTTCGACTTGCGCGCAAGTCAGTCGATCCGGCGTCTGGCGAACCGTGCTGTCCGCGAAAGCGCCGCAGAGTTGTGAAATCCATACGTCGAGACAGCCGACTTCAGCTGTGAGTGCGGAGACATCAACTGCAAAGAAATCGTCAGCCTCAAACTCCGCGACTTCGACCAGCTCACCGCGCGCCCGGCTCGATCAACGCCCACCAACGTTAATAGGTGTGGAGGCACGGGGTGACGGGTTGCCAAGCCACCGTCTCGAGCGGGCCAGTCGTGAAAGCTCTTCCTCAGCCTGACGCGGGTTCGCTCCCGGCGAAGTCGAATGATTCGGCTTCCCAGCCCTGGACTCAACCGGAGGCCGGACGACTTCAGCGAATGCGCCGCGTGACGATCGTCCGCTCGCTGTTGGCCCCGGCGCAAAGCGATACGAGGTTGATGCGCTGTGGTGGATTACGCGCGGCTGGCGCGGGTAGTGGGCGGGACGACAAACCGCGAATGGGGGGTTGGGTTGGCTGATCTAACGAACATGGAAAGCAAGCTCGGCGAAGTCGCAGGCCTCGCGATGGTCGCGAAGGCCGCAACAGCCAAGGTGATGACACTTGCGAAAGAAGACGACAAGGCCGATCTGATCGGCACGCTGCAGCAGATGCATGACGAGGCAGATGAGACCGAGCGGCGTTGTACCGAACTCGCCGGCACGTTCGATGGCAAGAAGACCGCGATCCTCGAGGAGGCCAAGGAGACGAAGGCCAAGGGCGCGCAGATGCTGAAGATCTATCTCGACAACGACTCTGATGTACTCGATGGCTATGAGTTTCTGACGATGGCGGAGGCTGGCGAGGTCGGACACTGGCGCGTGTTGAAGCGGATGGCGGCAAATGCGTCGGACGGGCAGGTCACCAAGCTCGTCGGCTGGGCGCTTCCGATTCAGGAACGCCATTTCAGGACGGCGTCGGCGACCAGCGAGAAGCTGGCGGATGGCGAGGATCCCAACGCGAGCAACTAGGAGATCGCTCCTTCGGGTCGGAGGCGTGCAGGTCGTAGCGGGTGAACGGCTGGCAGGTGGCTGTGTCGGTTCAGCCTGACCGTCTAGGCGAAGTGCTGGATGGGCGTTCAGCCGTGTTGCTCGACTTGGATGGCACGCTGGTCGACTCGAATTACCAGCACGCTCTCGCATGGTTCCGTGCGTTCGTCGACCACGGGATTGTTTTGCCGGTGTGGGTGATTCATCGCCATGTTGGCATGGGCGGCGACCAGCTCGTCGCGGCGGTGGCGGGTGAGGAGGCGGAACGCGAGTCGGGGGATCGGCTCCGTCGGGCTGAGTCGGCGGAATTCGCCCGCTTACGTGCCGAGTGTCAGCCGCTCCCAGGCGTGGATGAGCTCGTGTCTGCGTTGAAACGAGAAGGTCTGACCGTGATGCTGGCGTCTTCTGCAAACGACGACGATCTCAACCATTTCCTTGGCCTGCTGAAGCTGCGTGACCGCGTCGACGGGTGGACAACGGCGGATGACGTGGCCCGGTCGAAGCCGCATCCCGACATCGTCAACGTTGCATTGGAAAAAGCTGGAACTTCGGAGGCGGTGATGATCGGCGACTCGGGCTGGGATGTCGAAGCCGCGTCGAAGGCCGGCATCCCCTCGGTCGCCGTGATCACCGGCGGCTGGTCGGAGCAAGAACTCCTGGACGCCGGCGCGGTGGCGGTTTTTGAGTCGCTCGGTGAACTGGCTACGGCGATTCCTGACTAAGCCGCGTGCAAGTCGCGCGGCCTCCCGGCATGCACGTCCGCGAGGGCGAACGAGGTGGAGGGCGGCTCCCCGACGATTTGCGGACGAGCGGGCGACGGCAACCGATCATGTGATCGGCTGCCCAACTTTGTTTGCTTGGAGCTCCGGTCGTCTAGTGAGAGGAAACGCTACGTCAGCTGCGCGGATCGCTCGCCTCGGCGATCACGGCGGCAGAACCCTGCTTCCGAACGACCTGATAGGTGTCAGCAACGAGGACGACCTCTTCGATCTCCGGGAGTTCATGCCCCAACGCAACCACGAACTGGGTCGAATCAGTCCGAGCGTGCTCGTACTCCGCGAGCGTCAGCAGAAGCCGTAGCGTGCAGTCGACGTTCGAACACTCGCAAAGGAAGCCGAGATCGCGGCGATCACGAAGTGCTTGGTCGTGACTGAGTGCCATCTTCTCGATCCGTTCGTTCACGTCGCGGAAGACGATTTCGTTCTTCGCGAGACGCTCCTCACGCGCGTCCACCCTACTAACGGTAGCGACGATCGGGCCGCAGGAAGAGCAACCGAGCTTTGTTTCCGGTTGTTTCGCAGTCATCGATCGTATTTCCGTGTCCCGGTCGGTTTGAGCAGTGGTGGAAGCGGTAGGTATCGCGTCCAGGACGAGTCGAGGGGAGGGGTCATGACGAACGCACGGATCAGGCGGCCCGGGGGAAGGGCTCGCCGAGCAGGCCACCGGCGAAGGTGCAGGATGCCGCAGCGGTTGCGCAGGAGAAAGCATCGGAGCTGCGTGAGCAGGGTTCGGCGCGGCTGCGCGACCAGTTCGACCAGCGCTCGACCGCGGCGGGAGCGCAGGTGCGGTCGCTGGCGGAGGCGCTGCGGCGCAGCGGCCACGATCTGAGCAACGAGGGCAACAGCAACGCGGCGCAGTTGACTGGCGGGGCGGCGGACAGAATCGAACGGGTCGGCAGTTACCTGGAGCAAAAGAGCGGCGGTGAGGTGATGCGCGACGTGGAGACATTTGCGCGCCGGCGGCCGTGGATGCTCGCGGGCATCGGGATGCTGGCGGGAATGGCGGCAGCGCGGTTCCTGAAAGCGTCGTCTGAGCAGCGCTACGACTTTCACCGGCAAACCAACGCGCAGTGGCCGAACGGCGCCCCAGCGGCGACGGAGCGCCCAGGCAGCTACGGGCAACGCGGCCGTGAGCCGGCGGTGTTGGCTCGGATCTGCTGGGCCCCATCGAGCCGACTCGCTTGCGCGGCGAATCGTACGCGGGGGCAAGGTAGCCGGGCGATGGCGACACGGGACGAGTTGCGCGAGCGGCCACTGGGTGAGGTCGCGAAGGAGTTGACGAGCGACCTGTCGTTGCTCGTTCGTCAGGAGATCGAGCTGGCGAAGGCGGAGATGGCGGCGAAGGCACGAACGGCGGCGCCGGGCTGGGGATGTTCGGCGGCGCCGGCGTCGTCAGCGCTTTGCGCCGCCGGGGCCGTGACAGCTTTCTTGGTCCTCGTCTTTTCGCTTTTCCTGCCCACTTGGCTGGCCGCGCTGCTCGTCGGTGTGGGTCTGGCAGCTGTCGCGTATGTGCTGGTCAAGCAGGGCAGGGAGCGCATCGCCGACGCCGGGAAACCGGTACCGGAACAAACAATCGAGACGGTGAAGGAGGACATGGAATGGGCCAAGATCCAAGCGTCATCCGCGCGGAAATAGAGCAGACGCGGGAGCGTGTCGGCGACGAAGTCGACGCGCTCAGCTACAAGACCGACGTCGGCGCGCGCGTGGGCGACTACGTAGACGACAAAAAGGAAGCGGTGAAGTCGAAGTTCGCTGACGCCAAGGACACGATCGCCGGCCCCTTGCCGGACCGGCGGGCGATCAAGCGTAGCGCCACGCACATGCGCGGCATGGCCGAGAGCAACCCCCTCGGCCTGGCGCTCGGCGGCTTGGCGGTCGGCTTCGTCGTCGGCACGCTGCTGCCGCAAACCCGCATCGAGAACGAACAGATGGGCGCGATCTCCGACCGTGTCACCGACGCCGCCAAGGAAACCGCCAGCGACGCCGTCGACCGTGGCAAGCAGGTCGCCCAGGAGGCAGTCGGAGCGGCTGTCGACACCGCCAAGGAATCCGGACGTGAGCAAGGCGACGCGCTCGCATCGACGCTGCAGGAGCGAACACAGAACGATCAGTAATCGGAACCGGGCGACGAGTTCAGCGGGTGGCCATCAACGACGCGCCGATCACCCAAGCCGCCCGGATCAACCTCGAGACGGTGGTCAAGGACAACTCAACCGCGGAGAACATCGCAGGCGATCTCCTGGGCATCATCGAAGCCCATGTCCATGGTGACCTCGGACGGATCAAGCAGCTGATCGACAGCCGCACCGAGGAAACGGGTGCCCGGCGCGGCAACGTGCAAGACGGCGACAAACGGCAGTCCGAAAGTCAGCTCCAGCCACCCGGCACCCGTGCCACGGTTGGGCCTCTTGCGACGTCCGACTTCGTGAGCGCCGTCGAGGCAGCGGGTCTCGACGAGTCTCAACCGCGCGAAGCAGAAGCGCTAGCCGCTAGGACGGCGTTGAGGGCCTCGACGCGCCGGTCGCCGGGCTCGAGATGTATGAGGATCGGCGGCTCGTAGGGTGCTTTCACCAGAACGAGGGTACGCCGATGAGACGCCGGGTTCAACGTTCCCGGCGGACGCTGGCGGTCCAGGCGCGACGATATCGCGGGCGAGCATCGGCGACGCCTAAGCCAGGCCGAGGGTTGCATCCGAGCCGACCCATGCCAGTGCTCACACTGATCCGCCGCGCGACGACCTGGATTGGTTTAACGGCTCTCAAACCGTGAAACGACTGTCGTTTCTCGAGGCACCGGCCGATGGGTCACATTCGCCATGCCTACCCAAACCCCGAAGCCCGCTGGAAAGGACTAAATGGCTCTTACCCAGACCCAACGCGACAAGCTCAAGAAATCTCAGTTCGGCTTGCCCGGCAAACGGAAATATCCCATGCCTGACAAGAAGCACGCTGCGAACGCCAAGGCACGCGCCAAGCAACAACGCAAGAAGGGCAAGCTCTCACGCTCCGCCTACAACAAGATTGTCGCCAAGGCGAACCGCATACTCAAACGCGGCAAACCGAAAAAGAAATAGACCGAGCACGTCGAAATAATCGATCTCGACGTCCTTGTCCGGGTAGGGGTCGATGTGGCGAACGAGCACCAAACGCCGCCTGCCAAAAGGTCACGTGCAGCTGCGGCAACGCCGCTCTCGCCGAGTGCGAGCAGTTCGTCGAGCAGCCGCTCCACCCTGTCACGTCTGTCTTGTGCGAGGGCGATGATCCCGCTGCCGGCGAGCGCTGGTGCGAGCAGCTGCGTATCCCTGGCCGCCGGCGCTGCGGTAAGCGCACGCTCGGAGTGCTCCACGACCAAGTACTCATCGACCAAGACGCACTCCTGATCAGCCTGCTCGCCTACGCCGGCCTGCGCCCCCAAGAAGCACTCGCCCTCACCTGGAACGACATCCGCGACAACACCATCATCGTCGACAAAGCCGTCACCCACGGCGTGCTCAAATCAACCAAGACGAACAAGAACCACTGGGTCGCCCTCCTCAAACCCCTCGCCGACGACCTCAACAGCTACCGCAAAACGCTCAAACCAACCCCAGGCCCGAGCGCGCTCATCTTCCCCCACCCCGACGACCCTACCGACCGCTGGGGCGACACGACCTACCGCAACTGGCGCGACCGTTCCTTCGCACCCGCCGCGACCGCGCCGGCATCACTGCCACCCCCTACACCCTCCGCCACTCCTTCATCAGCCTCCTGCTCGCCGCAGGCCAACGCCGCACCGAAGTCGCAGAACAAGCCGGCCACTCACTCACCGTCATGGAAAACACCTACGCCCACATCATCGAGGAATACCGCGGCACAACGCTCACCGACCTCGGCCAAGCCATCATCAACGCCCGCACACAAGCCGCCCGCCCAAACTCCGCGACGCCGCCAGCCAACAATCAGCGAACAACAGCTCACCAGAGTCGCAGCGACTCCCAAGCTGGTCAACCCGATGACACACGCAGTGAACAGCACAGACCCCGAAACGGGGTGTGATCCGTGTGTCACCCATAAAGCAAACCCGGCGGATCGCAACAACCAAACACCCGCAAACCCGCATGAATCCTAAGCCGACGCGCGGATTCGAACCGCGGACCCCTTCATTACGAGTGAAGTGCTCTACCAGCTGAGCTACGTCGGCGAGGCGCGCTCAGTGTACCCGCGGTCGGGCGGTTTTCTAGTCGGCGAGCTCGCGCGCGACGCGCACGAACAGGCTCTCCAGCGCGAGCTGCGGCTGCAGCTGAAACTCCTCGAGTTGCCGCCAGGTCTCGCGCACCTGCTCGACCGCGCGCTCGGCTCCGAGCAGCCGTTCGCGGGTCGCGTCGTCGCGAAGCTCGGACAGCTTGTCGAGGTGAATCGCGGCCGCCTCGGCGCCGACGGCGACCGCGACGAGATCGCGGTACCAGGCGGCGAGCTCCTCGAGTTGCGCGAGCAGCTCCTCGCGCTCGGCGCCGCGCGCCGCGCGTTTCACGCGTTGCTCGGCGTCGCGCGCGGTCAGCTCCAGGTCTGCGATCCGCGCCTCCTCGACGGCACGCGCCTCGGCCGCGCGCTCCTGGGCGTTGTCGATCAGCGCTGCGGCCGCCTCGCCGGGCTCGAAGCGGGGATCGCGATACACGCGCCGCGCCTGCTCGATCAGCGACTCGCGCCGCTCGCGCGAAGCGGCGTCCAGCAACCGGTCGGCTCGATCCATGCGACCGCCGGCTGTGCGCGCGATCGCAGCACGTTCGTTCTCGGCGAGCTGCGGCGCACGCGCTTCGACGAGCTCACGGATCGTGCGCTCCGACAGACGGCGGAACGGGACGAGCTGGCAGCGAGAACGGATCGTCTCCGAGATCGAGCCGAGGTCGTCGGCGATCAGGACGATCACGGCGTACGACGGCGGCTCCTCGAGATCCTTGAGCAGCGCATCGGCCGCATCCTCGTTCAACAGGTGCGCTCGGTGGATCAGATAGATCCGACGGTCGGCCTCGAACGGCCGCATGTGCAGATCGCGGCGGAGCTCACGGATCGCGTCGATCCTGATCATCTCCCCGAGCGCGTCGAGCTCGTAGAGGTCGGGGTGAAATTCGCGCTCGGTCCCCAGCAGAGTTCGGGCGAACGCGCGGGCAACCTCACGCTTCCCCACGCCGGGCGGCCCGTGGAAGAGATACCCGTGGACCGGGCCTTCGCGAAGCGCAGCGTCGAGCAGCCTCGAGGCATCGGCGTGCTCAGAGAAGCGAACGAACGTGCTCACGAACCTCCTCGGCGATCACCGGCCGCGGCCGGTCGCCGTCGACGACGACGATTCTGCCCGGCTCGGCGGCGGCCAGCGCGTGGTAGGCGTCGTCGACGACGCGCATGAAGTCCTCGCCGGCGCGCTCGATCCGGTCGTGCTGCATCCCGGCGCGACTCCGGGCCCGATCGGGGTCGAGCGCGACGAAGAACGTCCTGGCCGGCAACAGCCCTCCGGTGACGAGCAGGCTCAGATCGCGGACTCGCTCCGTCCCGAGCCCGCGGCCGGCACCCTGGTACGCGACGGACGAGTCCAGGTAACGGTCGCACACAACGTCCTCACCGCGCGCGAGCGCCGGCCGGATCACGCCGTCGACGTTCTCCGCGCGCGCGGCGGCGTAGAGCGCGGCCTCGGCCCAGGGCGACATCTCGTCGCGATGCAACACGAGCTCCCGGACGGCCTCGGCCACCGGGGTCCCGCCGGGCTCACGCGTGGTCAGGACGACGCGTCCCTGCTCGGTGAGCCAGGCAGCGAGCAGCTTCGCCTGCGTGCTCTTGCCGGACCAGTCGATCCCTTCGAAGGTGACGAACATTGGCTCGGCTCTAATCTATGCGGCCGATGCGCGCGGTCGTCACGGGTGGGGCGGGCTTCATCGGGTCGAACCTCGTGGACGCGCTGGTGGCACGCGGGGACGATGTCTTCGTCGTCGACGACTTCGCAAGCGGAAAGCGCTCGAACCTCAACCCGCGCGCCGAGCTCGTCGAGCACGACATCACCGTGCCGCTCACGGTGGACGCGGATGTCATCTTCCACCTCGCCGCGCAGGCAGACGTGCAGACGTCGATGCGCAGGCCGGCCGACGACGCGGCGGTAAACGTGGTCGGGACGGTGAACGTGCTCGTAGCCGCAGAGCATGCGGATGCCCAGGTGGTGTTCTCGTCATCCGGCGGAGCCGGGTACGGAGAGTGCCCCGGCCCCGTGGCGGAGGACTACCCGTTCCTGCCGCTCTCGCCGTACGGGGTCGCGAAGAAGTGCGGCGAGGAATACCTGGCCGGCTGGAACCGCATCCACGGCACCAGGCACGTGTCGCTTCGGTTCGCGAACGTGTTCGGCCCGCGTCAGGACTCGGGGCTCGAGGGGGGCGTGGTGGCGATCTTCCTCGAGCGCATGGCGGCCGGCGAGCCGACCGTCGTCTTCGGCGACGGGACGCAGGGGCGCGACTTCGTCTTCGTGAGCGACGTGGTCGACGCGCTCTTCGCCGCTGTCGGCCGCGGCGGTGGCCCCTACAACATCGGCACCGGCGTGGAGACCTCCGTCGCCGACCTGCACGCAGCGTGTGCCGCAGTCGCAGGCGTCGCGAACGCTCCGCAGCTTGCAGAAGCGCGCCTCGGCGACGTCCACCGCTCGGTTCTCGACTCGACGCTCGCGGCCCGGGAGCTCGCCTGGAGCCCCCGCGTACCGCTGGCCGAGGGCCTCGAGCGCACGTGGGAATGGATGCGGCAGGAAGCGCCCTAGATGCGCCGAAAACAGGCGCCCTGGACGCTCCCTACTCACCCGACGCCCTCGTCCGCCCCTGGCGGACGGCCACCTTCGTCGCCAGCCTGGTCGCGGCGGTCGAGCTGATCGTCCTGATCGTGCTCGCCGTCGTGCTGCTCGCGAAGCCGATCGCTCGCAGCGTTCAGCATCACGCCGAGGCGGCGGCACTGGCACCCCCGAAGGTGAAGCCCGTCGTTCCTCACCGCACGCCGGTGATCTCGCTGCCGAAGCACGCGCGCTCGCAGCTCGGCGTCGTCGTGCTCAACGGCAACGGCCGCTCTGGCGCCGCCGCGACTGCCGCCTCGACGCTCGGCTCACTCGGCTATCACATCCGCGGTACGACGAACGCGAAACGCCAGAACTACGCGACCACCGTCGTCATGTACAAGCGCGGCTACGGGGCCGAGGGCAGTCGGCTCGCCCGTGACCTGCACGTCAAGGTGGTCGGCCCACTCGACGGCATGAGCGTCTCCGCGCTGCACGGCGGCGAGCTCGTCGTCATCCTCGGCGCGCGTTAGAGACGACTCACGGTCCGGGCGGTGGGGTGCTGCCGTAGGCGACGGCAAATCCGTCGGCTGTGAGGGGCGACGGCGCCGAGACGACCGATCCGTTCTGGATCATGGCGATCGCGTCGAGGGTGGTCTCGGTGCCGTTGACGAGCAGGTGGCTGAAGGTGATGTTCGGGCTGTAGGAGCCGAGAGTCGAGATGGTGGCGGTCGTCGGGTCGGTCGAGCCGGGCGCGAGAAAGGCTGGAGCCTCGACGATCCATTCGGCCGAATCGCCGACGCCCGCATAGATCTGCTCGGTGCTGAAGGTCTGCCCACTCGTGTCGTCGGTGATCGTGATCTCCCAGAGGGGGCCGCTCACCTGGCCGATCGTGACCGTGATCTGGTCGCCGGGCTGGACGTGGACCGCGATCGGCGTTTCGGGCTGCGGCAGGATCTCCCACCAGGCATGCTCGGAGACGGTGCTCGTCGCCGGGTCGTATTCCTCTGCGACTCCGGCCTGGATGAGCGAGGAGTTGTCGGCTCCGTCGATGCCGACCCAGGCCGCGACGTCCGTCACGGTCGTTGCCGACGCGAGGACGGGCACGTTGAAGGTGCCGGTGACGGCGGTGTAAGGACCGCCGCCGACGTAGTAGCCGGACCAGTTCGGCGATCCGAGAAGAGCCGTCGGCGAAGCCGCGGGGACGCCGGTCGCGGGGACCGTCGCAGGCGTGGGTGCGGGCGTGGGTGTCGACGCGGGCGGGGTGGGCTTGGGCTTTCCTGCAACGGCGACCGTCACCTGCCGCTGTGTGACGCCTCCCCGGCCCTGAACGGTGATGCGGTAGACGAGCTCCTCGGTCTTCGAGCTCGGGTTCTCGAGTGCAGGCATCGCCACGCTCGCGTGCCCCGACGTGCAGGCCAGCGTACGCACCAGGTAAAAGCTCGAAAACGGCTGATGCTGTGCGCGAAATGTGCAGCTGACCGCGGCGCGCACGCGCACGGTGAGGACGACACGCGTGCCGATCTTCCCCGGATGACTCGGGGTCACGCCGCCGGTCGCGACCGAGACGATCGCCGGATGCGGCGTCACCGCCGCCGACGTGGGCGCCGTCACGGCCAGCGCCAGGGCGCCGAACGCCGCCGCGCCGGCCGCCCGGCTGAGAATTGCCCGCCTCATCGTGCAAACCACTTGTCGACCGGTACCCGAAACCACTTGAGACCGATCCTCCGTTGGAGCCAAACTAGACGCCTCGAAGACCGGCTCGGTCCGCTAACACCGCGGCTTGCCGGAGTCGACGAGCACGAGCGCGCGGCGGTAGTCGTCGGGGCCCGCGTTCGGGTTCGCATACGGGTTGAGCGCGTTGAAGCGATAGAAGTCGACCAGGGCCGCGCGCGCGCAGCCGTGGCCGAGCTCGAACTCGGCCTTCAGCAACCACCACTGCGGGTTCTCGGGCTCCTTGCGGGTCGCAAGCGCGTACAGAGCCTGCTGCGCGCTGTACCCCGAGGTCGCGAGCGCCTGCGCCCACACCGCTTCGGCATTGAGCGGGTCGACCGAGCGCGCCCTCCGTGCAAGCTGGACGGCGCGCGGTGGGCTCGTCAGGGTGAGCGCCTCCGCATCGCCCGTCCAGCGGTTGCCGAGCCAGGGCAAGATCAGCGACCCGAACGCGAGCAGTGCGGCACCCGAAAACGCGAGGGCTGCGAAACCCGACGCTCGACGCGCTGGAACCGCGTGGCCGGCAAGCGCTCCCGCGGCCAGGAACGCCGGCACCGAGACGGCGGCGAAGTCCCAATCGACGTCGACGAGCGCGTGCAGGAGGAACGCAGGGAAGATGAGGGCGAGCGCCAGTTCCGGCCCCTTGCGCCCGTGGCCGCGCACGAGCAGCGCCAGCGCGGACGCGACGAAGAGCGCGAGCCCGACGATGCCCGTCTCGGACAACAGCTGGAGCGGAAGGCTGTGTGGCTCGAGCGTCACGTCCAGGTAGCTCGTCCGGAAGCGGAGGTTCGTGAGCTGGAACGAGCCGGCACCCGTCCCGGCGAGCACGTGGTGCTCGAATGCACGCCACGCCTGCTTCCACCACACCCAGCGGTAGTTGGACGATGCCGACCCGAAGCGGCCGGCCGTGTTCGAGACCTGGGCGGAGCTCGTGAACGAACGCCACGCCGAACCGGCTTCGAGCACCGCCACCACCAGGACGACGACGACGGCACCGGCGCCGGCGACCAGCGCGGCCCGCCGGAGCGCCCGTGTGTCGCGAGGGGGCCGAAGACGAGAGAGCAGCGCCGCGGCGACGGCACCCGCAACCAGCAACGCCCCGAAGACGATGCCGTCGCGCCAGCGGACATGGAAGCTCTGGTCGTCGCTCGTGATTCCGGGCAGTGCGAACGCAACGCCGGCGACGACGGCGGCAGGGACGGCCGCCGACACGAGCACCGCGGCAGCCTCGATCCGCTCCTCCCCGAACACGAACCAGACGCCGACCACGACCGTCGCCACGGCCGCGCCGCCCCGCGACCCGGTGAGCGCGATCGCGACGAGCCAGACGTAGGCGAGCAACGTCCCCTCCAGCCGGCGTCGCCAGAGGGCGAGCGGTAGTGCGAACGAGCCGAGCAGCGCGAGCTGGTTCCACAGCCCGATCGAGCCGCGAAGGCGCGCACCGTTGGGGAACCCGTAGTCCTCGAGCGCCGGCGCCACTTTCCCGGCGAGCGCCCAGAGCGCGACCGCGCCGAGCAGAGCCGCAAGGCCGAGTGCGAGCGCCCGCGTGCGCGGGGCGAGCCAGAGGCCGAGCAGCGCGAACAGCAGGTAGACGAACGACCGGTTCGCGTACGCCCACGAGCGGTCGGGCAACGTCGACCAGGCGACCGAGAGCCCTAGCCAGGCGGTCAATGCCGCCAGCGGCACGAGGGTCCGCAAGCCGGAAGGCACCCCGACAAGCGCAAGCGACAGCAGCACCGCGAGCAGTGCGCCACCCCCGAGCCAGGGCAGCGACCCGTCGAACGACCCGCCCCCGAAGAACAGCGCTGCCCCGCACAGGCCGAGCGATGCGGCGAGGGGCAGCTCCCTGATCCCCCGCATCGCCCGCGAAGCTACCATCTGCCGGTTCCGCTTACGAAAGCCTTACAGCGCGCGCTTACGCTCGCCTTTCCAAGCATCCCACTCAATCAGTGACCTCCATCTCAAAGGCGCTCATCGCCGCCGCGCTCACCGCAACCGTCGTCGTCGTTGCGCATGCAAGCCCGGCCTCCGGAGCGACTCCCTGCTGGAAGCGGCTGCTCAACGACTGGTACGACGGCCGGATCGACAACGTCTATCCGATCAGCTGCTACGAGCAAACCCTGAACCATCTACCGGAGGACATCTCCGTGTACTCGAGCGCGCGCGAGGACATCCAGCGCGCGCTGCAGAGCGCGCGGGCACAGCTCAAGAAGAACCAGAAGCCGGCGGGCCCGAGCGCCCTTGTCCCGGCGCAGCCGGCATCCACGCCGACGACGACGACCGCGGCGCCGGCAACGACCACGTCGGGCGGCACGGAGACGACGACAACGACTCCGGCCGGTAGCGGCGGCGGCACCGGTACGGGCGGCGGGACGAGCTCACCGGGCCGCAAGCCTCCGGCCGGGCTTCCCGGCGTCGCGCAGCAGCTGAACCCGTCGAGCCCCTCGTCGCTCCCGATTCCGTTGCTCGTGTTGGGCGGGCTGGCCCTGCTCCTGGTCGCGGCGGGCGGCGTCGGACTGGTCGTGAAGCGCACCCAGGGCCGCCGCCCGGGCAGCTGAGCGGGCGGCTCGCGAGTCCGACAGGTCCCTTCCCTAAGGTTCGCAAGCCCGCCCCTCGACCGCCTCGCCCCCGGCGGTGAGACGGCTTCGGAGCCTAGAATTCGAGGTAGGAAAGGAACCGCAGATGGCTTCTCTAGAGCAGGCAAAGACCGTTGAGCTTCAACCCGACGAGCTGGCCAACAGCGTCGTCGACGAGGACGCCCATCTGGCCGTCCGCCGCCACTTCACGATCGAGGGCCGCGACCCGTTCGACGAGATCGAGTGGGAGCTCCGCGACGGGTTCATTCCCGGCAAGAACGGTCCGGCGTTCGAGCAGAAGAACGTCGAGTTCCCGAAGTTCTGGTCGCAGACCGCGACGAACATCGTCGCTCAGAAGTACTTCCGCGGCCGCATGGCGAGCCCCGAGCGCGAGCGGTCCGTGAAGCAGATGATCGGCCGCATCGTCGGCACGGTCGGCGCCTGGGGCCGTAACGACGGCTACTTCGCGACCGAGGAGGAGGCGCAGACCTTCGAGGACGAGCTGAAGGCGATCCTCGTCAACCAACTTGCGGCCTTCAACTCGCCGGTCTGGTTCAACGTCGGCTTCGAGGAGAAGCCGCAGTGCTCGGCCTGCTTCATCCTCTCGATCGAGGACTCGATGAACTCGATCCTGGACTGGATCAGGCGCGAAGGCATCATCTTCCGCGGCGGGTCGGGCTCCGGGGTCAACCTGTCCAAGCTCCGCTCCTCCAAGGAGCAGCTGTCGAAGGGCGGCTACGCCTCTGGGCCGGTGTCGTTCATGCGCGGCGCCGACGCGTCGGCCGGGACGATCAAGTCCGGCGGCAAGACGCGACGTGCCGCGAAGATGGTCGTCCTCGACGTCGACCATCCCGACATCCTCGAGTTCATCTGGTGCAAGGCGCACGAGGAGGAGAAGGCACGGGTCCTCGAGGCGGCCGGCTACGACATGTCGCTCGACAGCCCCGACTGGGCGTCGATCCAGTATCAGAACGCCAACAACTCGGTGCGCGTGTCCGACGCGTTCATGCAGGCGGTCGAGGACGACTCCGACTGGAACCTGACGGCGCGCACGGACGGCTCGGTGGTCGAAACGCTGAAGGCCCGGAAGCTGCTGCGCGACATCTCCGAGGCCGCGTGGCGCTGTGCCGACCCGGGCGTGCAGTACGACACGACGATCAACTCCTGGCACACGCTGCCGAACACGGGTCGGATCAACGCATCGAACCCGTGCTCGGAGTACATGTCGATCGACGACTCCGCGTGCAACCTCGCGTCGCTCAACCTGATGCGGTTCCGCCGCGAGGACGGCGAGCTCGACGTCGAGGCGTTCGAGCGCGCGGTCGACGTCATGTTCCTCGCACAGGAGATCCTCGTGGGGAACTCGTCGTACCCGACCACGCAGATCGAGCGAAACGCGAAGGCGTACCGGCAGCTCGGTCTCGGCTACGCGAACCTCGGAGCGCTCTTGATGGCGCGCGGCCTGCCGTACGACTCCGACGAAGGTCGCGCTTACGCGGCTGCGATCACTGCGCTGATGACGGGCCGTGCCTACCGCAAGTCCGCCGAGATCGCGGCGCGGATGGGCCCCTTCGCGGGGTACCGGCCGAACGCCGGTGCGATGATCGGCGTGATCGCGAAGCACCGTGCAGCGGTCGGCAACATCGCCGCTTCGGAGACCGTCCCGTCGGATCTGCTCAGCGCAGCACGGAAGGCATGGGACGAGGCGCTCGACCTGGGCGAGATCCACGGCTACCGGAACGCGCAGGCAACCGTGCTCGCGCCCACCGGGACGATCAGCTTCATGATGGATTGCGACACGACCGGCGTCGAGCCCGACTTCTCGCTCGTCAAGTCGAAGAAGCTCGTCGGCGGAGGCGAGATCACGATCGTCAACAAGACGGTCTCGGCCGGTCTCGAGAAGCTCGGGTACGCGCCGAACGAGGTCGACGAGATCGTCGCGTACGTCGACGAGCGCAACACCGTCGTCGGCGCGCCGTACGTGAAGAGCGAGCACTTCCCCGTGTTCGACTGCGCGGTCGGTGACCGGGCGATCCACTACCGCGGTCACGTGAAGATGATGGGCGCCGTTCAGCCGTTCATCTCCGGAGCGATCTCGAAGACCGTGAATCTTCCCGAGTCGGCGACGATCGACGACATCTCCCACCTCTACATCGAGTCGTGGCGGCTCGGCATCAAGGCGGTCGCCATCTATCGCGACAACTGCAAGGTCGCACAGCCGCTCTCCGGCAAGAGTGAGAACGGCGCGCAGCAGACACTGTCTCCTGCCGGGCTCGTGTCCGCGCCCAAGCGCCGCCGGCTCCCGGATGACCGCACCGAGATCGGCCGCAAGTTCCGGGTCGGCGAGCACGAGGGGTACATCCACGTCGGTGTGTTCGACGACGGGACTCCGGGCGACATCTTCGTCGACATCGCGAAGGACGGCACCACGATGGCCGGCCTGATGAACTCGCTGATGATCGCCGTGTCGATGGGGCTGCAGTACGGCGTCCCACCCGAGGTCTACGTCTCGAAGCTCTCACATCTGCGCTTCGAGCCGTCCGGCCTGACCAACGACGCGGACATCCGCAATGCGAAGTCGATCGTCGACTACATCTTCCGCTGGTTCGGCAAGAAGTTCCTCGACGTCGACCAGCAGGAGGAGGCCGGGATCCTGTCGCCCGAGGTACGGGCGAACATGGCCGCCCGTTACACGAACGGCGGTGCGAGCCCCGTCGAAGCGCCGGCACCGGGCCAGACCGCGCTCTTCAACTCGTTCGAGGACGCGATCGAGTGCAACCGCTGCGGTGGTCGCATGGTTCGCGCAGGCACCTGTTACACGTGCCGCGACTGCGGCACGTCGACCGGCTGCGGCTAGTAGGCACTAGCCCAATCGACTCATGGAAAAGGCCCTGGGAACAGGGCCTTTTCCATCTCTTGGCCTAGCCGCGATGCGGTCGGCGTCTCGCGTCACGAGGTCTTGTGGGCGCTCCACGAGCCGCCGCCCGGCGGGCTCTTGTAGGTCCCCGACATCGACTTGCCCGAGACCGAGCCCGTGTAGGTGGCGCCGGCGCCGACGGCTCCGAACTTGATGGCGCTGCCCTTCACGCTGCCGTTGATGGTGTACGTCCCGTGCGGGCTCGAAAGCGTGATCGATCCCTTCAGGGTCGTCCCCGACTGCGTCCAGTGGAGCGTGAACGTGCCGGAGAAGGCACCGCTGTACTTCCCGGACCACGTGCCCGCGAGCGGGACGTGCTTGTGCTTCGTCGACTGGCCGTTCGATGCGGCGATTGCGGCTGAAGCGCTGCAACCAACGGCCAGAAGAACAGCAAGCCCCAAGAAAGGACTGAGTCGGCGCCTGGAACGTGGAGCCTCGTCGTGCATGCTGGGTTCCCCCTCTCTCGACGTGCGAGGGTCGAGGTTAACCGACCTCGAACGCGGGGAGCGGGACATGCCGCGCGCAGCTCGTATCGAGCCCATGGGCGCTTCCTGCGGCGATGAACCTCGCGACGAGCCTCTGGACGCAGTCGAAGGCGATCGCACCGTGCCCGGCTCCGGGGACGAGGACGAGCCGGCCGTTCGGGAAGGCCCCGCGCCAGCCCCTGAGGTTCGCGACCGGATCGAGCGGGTCGGCACCTCCGGCGAGCAGCAGCACCGGCGCGTGTGCGACCTCGAAGGTGCCGGAATCGGCCGGGACCCGTCCCCGCGGCACGACCAGGCACGCGCGGCGGAAGAGCCGCGCCCGCGCGACGGCAGCTGCGGCGAGATAGCTTCCGGCGCCGTCGCGCGCCGTCGCAGACGGATCGAACGAGGCCCACGGCTCCGAGCACAGGATCACCCAGAAAGTCGCGAGTCGCGAACGGGGGTCGAGGTTCGAGCCGAGGTCCTCGACGTACGCGTCCCCGAGCGCCGTGTAGTCACCGTGCGCGGCCGCGTCGATCGCATAGGGAATCGTGGCGGCGCCGTCCGCAGTCTCCGAGAGCGAGTCCACCGTCCAGGCGATGTCGTCGGGGCGCAGCACGATCGGGCCGGACTGGAGGCTCACGCGCCGCGGTCCCCGCGCGAGGAGCTCTTCGAGCTGCCGTCTCGACCGCGGATACGCGCGACGGCACGGAGGTGTCCGCCCACACCGCGCGAGCTCAAGGTCGAGCGCGTGCTCCGCGTTGCGGGCCGACACGTCGTAGACGCGCACGCTCGGAAGCGAGCCGCTGTCGAGAACCACGCTGCGCACCGAGTCCGGGTAGCGGCGGAGGTACGCCTGCGCAAGCGTCGCACCATAGGAGCCACCGTAGAGATCGATGCGCCCGTATCCGAGCGCATGCCGGACGGCTTCGATGTCGTCGGCGGCGACGCTCGTCGTGTCGAGCTCCGGATCGCCGCGGAGCCGCGCGAAGCAGCGCCGAAGATACGAGGTGACGGCCGTCGCGGCGTCCGCGGGGATCCGCTCCTCGGGGCAGGAGAGCGGAGCGGACCCGCCGGTGCCGCGCTGATCGACCATCACGACGTCGCGACGCCTGCCCACTGCGGCGAACAGCTGGTTCACCTCGACCGCCGCACGCGTGGCAGCGCCGCCCGGGCCTCCCTCGAGATAGAAGAGCGCTCCGACCGCCGGACGCGTCGTCGCCGGCAGCACCGCAACGTGAAGCTCGATCGTCCCCGCTCCCGGACGTTGCGGGTCCTCCGGCACCGCAACGCTCCCGCACCGGCCCGCGACGTACCCGCCATATGTGCAGGAGACGAACGTCGCCGGCGCACCCGTGCGCGTCGCGTGGCGGCCGATTGCAAGCCAGAGCGCGACCCCGAACGCTACGACGACCACACCGGCGGCGACAAGCCTGCGTGCCCGTGTCGGCGGGCGGCGCTTCCTGTTCGCGCGCCAGCTACGGACGAGCGGGTTGTCGGACGGCGTGCTCACGGAGGCATCCTCTGCCGAGGATCCCATGCGTGACGGCGATGTCGACCCTGGAGAGATATTTAAGCTTGCGCTTACGAAAGCTTTTACTTACACTCTCTGGCGTGGAGGCAACGCTGAGAGCGATCGCCGCGCCGCACCGGCGCCAGATCCTGACGCTCGTACGCGACGATGAGCTGTCTGCAGGCGAGATCGCCGCGCATTTCGACGTGACGCGGCCGGCGATCTCGCAGCACCTGAACGTCCTGAAGGAGGCGGGGCTGGTGAGCGAGCGACGGAACGGAACGAAGCGCCTGTACCGCGCCCGGCCCGAAGGGCTCGTCGAGGTCAAGGCGTTTCTCGAAGGGTTCTGGGACGAGCGACTCGGCGCCCTGAAACGCGAAGCTGAGAACGAGGAGGTACGGAAGCATGGACGCGACAACTGAGACCACTGCGATCGTCCGAGAACTGTCGATCGCAGCGAGCCCCGAGACCGTCTGGGGGTTTCTCGTCGACTCTGAGAAGGCCACACGCTGGATGGGAGAGCAGGCGACGTTCGACGCGCAGCCCGGCGGGATCTACCGGGTCGGCGTCGTCCCGGGCCACACGGCTCGCGGCGAGTTCGTCGAGGTTGATCCTCCGCACCGGCTCGTCTTCACCTGGGGCTGGGAGGACGGTTCGAGCGAGGTGACACCGGGTACGACGACGATCGAGATCGAGCTCGAAGCGCAGGGCGGCGGCACACTGCTCCACTTCACGCACTCGGGTCTACCGAGCACGGAGTCGGCCGAGTCGCACGCCCACGGGTGGGACCACTACCTCGAGCGTCTTGTCGTCGCGGCGCCCGGCGGGGATCCGGGTCGCGACCCGTGGCTCGACGGCGACATGTCCTAACGGCGCGCTCGGGGCCCGTCGGCTCATGTCTCCCGCGGTGCGTCGGTCGCGACGGCGACCGGCACGCCGTGGGAGGCGGCGGCTAGTACAGGCCTTCTCCGCGGTCGTAGCGTGCGGCCCGCTCGGTGTCGTACTCCTGCGCATCGAGCGCCGCATCGCTCGTCGCACGGAGAATCTCGCCACTCGAAGGCAACTCGCTGCGATCGACGTGCCGCTCCGGGTTCCAAAGATCGGAGCGGATCAGCGCCTTCGAGCATTGCGTGTACGCCTCCTCGATCGCGACGAGGATCCCGAGCCGGGGTGCCTTGCCGTCGACCGCGCTCCATGCGAGCAGCTCCGGATCGTCGATCACCTCGGCACGTCCGTTGACGCGGAACGAATCGCCTACGCCCGGGATCAGAAAGAGCAGCCCGATGCGAGGGTCGGCGAGCAGGTTGGTCAGCGTGTCGGCGATCCGGTTGCCCGGCCGGTCGGGAAGCAGCAGCGTCTGCTCGTCGAGGATGCGCACGAACCCGGCCGGATCGCCGCGAGGTGAGACGTCGAGGCCTCCTTCGGGAGACGCCGTCGCGACGCAGACGAACGGCGAGCGTTCGATGAACTGCCGCGTGAGGTCGTTCAGGCGGTCCGCGACCTTGCCGGCAACGAGCGGGGTCGGCGTGCCGATCACTTCGCGCAGCTCGCGCTCGTCGACGATCACGCGGGTGGCCACGCGTCGAGGATACCGGCGATTGTTAACGTCTCTCCATGGAGCTCCGCTACCTCGGCCGCACCGGCGTTCAGGTCTCGCCGCTCTGTCTCGGCACGATGATGTTCGGCGCCTGGGGAAACACCGACCACGACGAGTCGATCAGGATCATTCACCACGCGCTCGACGCCGGGATCAATTTCGTCGATACCGCCGACGTCTATGCGCGCGGCGAATCCGAGGAGATCCTCGGCCGCGCGCTCCAGGGCCGCCGCGACTCGGTCGTGCTCGCGACCAAGGTTCACGGGACGATGGATGACCACGACCCGAACCGGAGCGGAAACTCGCGCCGGTGGATCGTCGAGGAGGTCGAGAACAGCCTCCGCAGGTTGCAGACGGACTGGATCGACCTCTACCAGATTCACCGCTGGGATCCGTGGACCGACCACGACGAGACGCTCGGCGCGCTCACCGACTTGCAGCGCGCAGGGAAGATCCGCTACTTCGGCTCGTCCACCTATCCGCCGTCGGAGATCGTCGAAGCGCAGTGGGCGGCGAAGCGAGGTGGCCTCGGCCGGTTCGTCAGCGAGCAGCCGCCGTACTCGATCCTCGTCCGCGGTGTCGAAGCCGAGGTGCTCCCGGTCTGTACGCGATACGGCCTGGCCGTCATTCCCTGGAGCCCGCTGGCCGGCGGATGGCTGAGCGGCCGCTACCGCCGCGGGATGGAATCGACCAGCCACCGAGCCACGCGGATCCCGGCCCGGTACGACCTGTCCCTGCCCGGGAACCAGGCGAAGCTCGAGGCGACCGAGCGGCTGACGAAGGTCGCCGACGACGCCGGGCTGACGCTCATCCACCTCGCCCTCGCCTTCGTCCTTGGTCATCCGGCCGTCACGGCACCGATCATCGGCCCGCGCACGATGGAGCAGCTCCAGAGCCAGCTGGACGCTGCCGACGTCGTTCTGGGCACCGACGTTCTCGATGCGATCGACGAGATCGTCCCGCCGGGAACGAACCTGAACCCGGTCGACGCCGGCTGGCGCCCGGAGGCGCTCGACGCTGCGCAGCGGCGCCGCCCTGCCACGGCGTAAGCTCCGCGCCGTGACAGAGCGCCCCGTCTCGACCCCGGACGGCCGTGAGCTTGCGGTGCACGAGGGCGGAGATCCAACCGGGCTCCCGGTGATCGTCCACCACGGCACACCTTCCTCGGGGCTGCTCTACGAGCCCTGGGTCGAGCACGCTGCGGCCAACGGCATCAGGCTCGTCGGCTTCGACCGCGCCGGGTACGGCGGATCGACGCGACTTCCGGGCCGGAGCGCTTCCGCAGCGGCCGCCGACGCGACGGCGATCGCTGACGCGCTGGGGTTCGACCGATTCGCGACGTGGGGCATCTCCGGTGGAGGACCGCACGCTCTTGCCTGCGCGGCGCTGTGCGACGAGCGGCTGACGGCGGCGGCGAGCCTCGCCGGCGTGGCGCCGTGGGGCGTCGAGGGCCTCGACTGGCTCGAGGGGATGGGCGAGGCGAACGTCGCCGAGTTCGACGCCGTGCTGGCCGGCGAACAGGCACTCCGGCCCTCGGTCGAGCGCGATCGCGCAGAGAT
>CAVQKS010000021.1:0-988723 GCA_963713155.1 uncultured Thermoleophilia bacterium | reverse complement strand
GCCCATGTGGACTGCCCAGGGCATGCCGACTACATCAAGAACATGATTACCGGCGCCGCCCAAATGGATGGGGCCATGCTGGTCGTCTCCGCGCCCGATGGCCCGATGCCGCAGACGCGTGAGCACATTCTGCTCGCCCGTCAGGTCGAGGTGCCGGCGATGGTGGTCTTCCTCAACAAAGTCGATATGATGGAGGACGAGGAGTTGCTGGAGCTGGTGGAGCTGGAAGTGCGCGAGCTGCTCAGCAAGTACAACTTCCCTGGCGACGATGTGCCCTTATCGCGGCTCCGCGCTCAAGGCGTTGGAGTCGTCGGGCGATCTGTCGCGCAATGACCCGGCGGCCGAGCCGATCGGGATCTGATGGATGCGGTGGATAACTACATTTCCACCCCGCCGCGCCCCGTGGATAAGCCGTTCCTGCTGCCGGTCGAAGACGTCTTGTCCATCAAGGGCCGCGGCACGGTGGTGATGGGCCGCATCGAGCGCGGGACGGTCAAGACCGGCGAGAACGTGGAGATCGTGGGCTTCAGCGAACTGACGCGCAGTGTGACATGCACGGGCGTGGAGATGTTCCAGAAGACTATGGATACGGGCGAGGCGGGCGACAATGTGGGGTGCCTGCTGCGTGGGGTGGAGCGCAGCGAGGTGGAGCGCGGGCAGGTGCTGGCTAAGCCCGGCAGCATCAAGCCACACACCAAATTCAGCGCGCAAGTCTACGTGCTCAGCAAGGAAGAGGGTGGGCGGCACACGCCGTTCTTCAATGGGTACCGTCCGCAGTTCTACATCCGCACCACGGATGTCACCGGCTCGATCCAACTGCCGGAAGGAGTGGAGATGATCATGCCGGGCGACAACGTGACGATGCAGGTGGAGTTGATCACGCCAGTGGCTCTCGAAGAGGGGTCGCGCTTCGCGATTCGTGAGGGCGGGCGCACGGTGGGCGCCGGCGCCGTCGTCAAGATTACCAGCTAGCCCTCGGCGCTTCGCCGACACGCTCCTGGCTGAGTCCTTTCGGCTGGGAGCGTGTTCGCGTGAGGATCTGACGCGTCTCAATTCGCGGCTCCTATGGAGCCCGGGCAACATGGGCGAGCATCTCCCGGCCCTGATGTACTTTGCCGAAATGAGTGGGGAGATCGCGCGCGGCGGGCGAGACAGGTCTCGCCCCTACACCGCTCCGCACGAGTACCCGCTTATTCTGCAATGTGCATAAGGATCGGGGCACAGCAGGGCATGATGCTCCCGGCCCTCAAGGACCGGGGCACAGCAGGGCGGCGTAAACGCCGAGCGCGCCGCGTGATCGTTGCAGGCGGAGGGCGGTATGGGACCGCTCTCCCGTGTCGCTAGACACTGCCTGCGGGATAGGATAGAATGAGCTGAAGTTCGAGCGCGGCGAGCCGCGCGGGAGGCGAGACAATGGCCGCGAAGGGCAAAGAAATCGTATTCTGGTGACGCTGGCTTGCACAGAGTGCAAATCCCGCAACTACATCACCACCAAAAACAAGAAGAATGATCCGGAGCGCATGGAACTGCGCAAGTTTTGCCCGCAGTGCCGTTCGCACCAGCCGCATCGCGAGACGAAGTAACCGAACGCGGTAACCGACCCCAGTAATGGCGGTTGGCGCCGGGGCGCGGGGAGCCTGCGTCTCGAGTCGTCGGTTTCGCGACCTATTCGCCGCGAGGAGTGAATCACCGTGGCAAAGACAACTAGTAAAGACCAGGGGTCCCTCGCTCGTACGCGCAGCTCGGCGAGCGAGAATCCCGCCGGTGAAGAGATGGCGGAAGGCATGGAGAACGACGACATGGAGCTCGATACCGATGAGGTAGTGGAGACGCCGGTGACGAGCCGGGCGAGCGCGGTAGCGCTCTCGGGTGAGGGGTCGATCGCGCGCGGCGCGCCGGCGCCTGCGCACCGTGGCCCGCCCGAGGCGCTGATGCGCAATCCCGTCACGCGCTTCCTGGTAGAGTCGTACCTGGAACTGCTCAAGGTGACGTGGCCCCGCCCCGACGAAGCGTGGCAGATGACGCTGATTGTCATCGCGATGTCGGCCTTCGTGGCGATCCTGCTGGGCGCCGCGGACCTGGGGTTGCAGAAGGCATTGAGCTTGCTCGTGAGCCTGAGCGGCCAGTAGTCGTGGTGTACGCTGGCATCGAGGCGGCGCTGGAACTACACCCCATTGCGCGGCGTGGATTCTGGCGCGAGCGCTCCCATTTCTGACATACTATGTTCAAACCCATGTCTTCGGCCATGCCCCAACGGGGCGTGGCCGGTTAGTCTGTTTGCGAGCGAGTCTGCGGCCCGGCCCGGAGTAGGCCGATGCGGGCACATGCGACACATGCGGGCATCTGAGGCCGATGGAGGGCGCGATCATGGACCAACAGAGCGAACAGCAACCCGAAGAGACGCCAGTGGAGCAGTCCGCGCCACTCGAGCCAGAGATTGAGGGGCGACACTGGTACGCGATTCACACGTACTCGGGCTACGAGAATAAGGTCAAGCTGCACATCGACGCGCGCATCATCTCGATGAACCTGAAGGACCGCATCTTCCGTGTGCTAGTGCCGACCGAGGACGTGATCGAGATCAAGGGCGGGCAGCGGCGCACGGTGACGCGCAAGATCTATCCTGGCTACGTGCTGGTGGACATGGTGCTCGACAACGACACATGGTACGCCGTGCGCAACACGCCAGGCGTCACGGGCTTTGTTGGTGGGATGGGCACGGAGCCGGTGCCGCTGACCAAGGAAGAGCTGCACTATGTGCTGCCCAAGCCCGTCGAGAAGGGCGAAGAGGCGGTCGCCGCGAAGCCCAAGCCGCAGGTGGCCTACAGCATCGGCCAGTCGGTGAAGGTGATCGACGGCCCATTTACCGACTTCATCGGGACAGTGAGCGAGATCGCGCCGGAGCGCAACAAGGTGACGGTGCTCGTCTCCTTCTTCGGCCGCGAGACGCCAGTGACGCTCGACTTCCTCCAGGTCGAGAAGGTGTCGTTTGCGAGTGCGCGCCCGCATGGGCTAAAATGAGGTGTTGGGAGGGACGCAGCGGGATGGCCGCGCGAGTGGCCGCCGCGAGCGTCCTTTCGTGTGTCGTAGCTGAGGGAGGGCGGCGGCGAGTGCCGCGCGAACGCCCTGTGACCTCAAAGGAGACTTTTTCATGGCAAAGCGTGTTCGTGCGGTCGTGAAGCTGCAGATTCCCGCAGGCAAGGCAACGCCCGCGCCGCCGATTGGGCCGGCGCTCGGCCAGCACGGCATCAACATCATGGCCTTCTGCAAGGAGTACAACGAGCGCACGGCCTCGCAGGCGGGCAGGGTCATCCCCGTCGAGATCACCGTCTTCGAGGACCGCTCGTTTACCTTCGTCACCAAGACCCCGCCGGCTTCGGACCTGATCAAGAAGGCCGCTGGCGTCGATAAGGGCGGCGCGACCCCCGGTAAGGCGACGGCCGGCACCATCCGCGCGCGCAGTTGCGGGAGATCGCGCAGACCAAGATGCGGGACCTAAACGCGACGACATCGAGGGCGCGGCGAAGATCATCGAGGGCGCGGCGCGCTCGATGGGCATCGTCGTCGCGTAGTGTCCTCGTACAGAGGGCGTTCGCGGAGCGCGTTCGCGGAGCGCCCCTACGGACACATGGCGGTGCGCGCGTCATATCGTGTGGCCGCGCTGTCGCGTCTCGCGTCCGAAGAGAGTATTGCAAGAGTCCCGGAGTGATACCAAATCGGGTTCAATCGTTGGAGAATCCTCTGCGGACGTTCAGTCCGTCCGCCGCGTGCGCCAGCACTTCAGTGCCGCGAGGGCATTCTCCAACAACTCACATCAACTTGGTATGATACGCCAACGTCGGGTATCTTCGCCCAATAGTCACTGAGCACCCTGTGCCACAAGGAGGGCAGAGCAAATGGCCGCAAAGCACGGCAAGAAGTATCGTGAGGTTGCCAAGCAGGTTGATGAGACGAAGGTTTATCAGCCGGCGGAGGCGATTGAGCTGCTACGAAGCTCAATTATGTGAAATTCAATCCGACCGTTGAGTTGCACATGAAGCTGGCGTGGACCCGCGCCACGCCGACCAGATGGTGCGCGGCACGGCGACGCTGCCGGCGGGAACCGGCAAAGAAGTGAAGGTGCTGGTCTTGCGCAGGGCGAGAAGATCAACGAGGCGCGAAGCCGCGGGAGCCGATTTCGTCGGCCTGGATGATGTGATCAAGCAGATCAACGAGGGCTGGCTCGGCTTCGATGTCGCCGTCGCGACCCCCGACGTCATGAGCAAGGTCGGCCGCCTGGGCCGCCGCCTGGGTCCGCGTGGCCTGATGCCGAACCCCAAGACGGGCACCGTCACCTTCGACTCGCCAAGGCCGTGAAGAGGTCAAGGCGGGTCGCGTCGAATTCCGCGTGGACAAGACCAGCCTGATCCACATGCCCATCGGCAAGCTCTCGTTCAGCGACGAGCAGCTGCGCGAGAACCTCGCCGCCCGATCGACGCGATCGTGCGCGCCAAGCCGTCGGGCGCCAAGGGGCAGTATGTCAAGAGCGTGGTGATCTGCTCCACCATGTCGCCCAGCGTCCGGCTCGATCTGCAGCCCGCGCTCGCAATGAAGTCGGCGTAGCCCAGAATCGAACCGCAGAGCGCACAGAGATCACAGCGGAGACATGGAGAGCGCACAGTTCAAGGTCTGGCTTAATTTGAACCCGATCGCTCGTAACGCTAAGCGCCAAGCTGTCTCCGCATGGTCTCCGTGCGCTTTTAACCTGCACCCCTTGCCAGTATTCAACTACCATGAAAATGTTCGGCTGAGTAGAACTACACCGCTCCATCGGTTAAGGATTGGGCATGTGTTGCAGCCTCGTCAGCTTCTCCAGCTCGCCCCAGCGCTCTCAGGATGTCGGCCTTGACCTTCCAGCAGTCGAGCATCAGCAGGTGAGATTTCAAGACCTCGATCGATTACAACCAAGCTGGCGACTGAAGTCGCGTCTGGATGACCGACGGCCACAAAGTCCGCCTTCGCGGACTGAAGAAGCGAGCGCCGACGTGCTGCCGATGGCGCGCCGGCGCAACAATTCATACGAGTTTCCACTGATCACTTGTTATCTCCGGCGTTCACGCCGCCGTGCTGTGCCCCGGCCATTCATGGCCGGGAGCGAGAAGCGATTACTGGAAACCAGTATCACAAGCCGTCTGTCACACCCTTCGCGCGCCATTGCCGTGCGGCCCGCGCCATGATACACTTCCCAAGCGTGTGCGCTACCGAATGCGGCGGCGTGCGGGGTGAGACGAGATGCTGACGGCGTCGTCTGCCGGCGAGTACGATATGATGATGCGACCCCATACAACAGAGCACGATGCGCGTGCGATATTGAAGGGAAAGGATTGAGGATCCCGCCTGCGCGAGAGACGCGGCGCGGGCCTTGAGCTACGACTTCATGGATCAGAGCACATATCCGCAACTTCTGCATCATCGCGCATATCGACCACGGCAAATCCACGCTGGCCGACCGTCTGCTCGAATATACCGGCACGATCCCCAAGCGCGAGATGTCCGACCAGGTGCTCGACCGCATGGACCTGGAGCGCGAGAAGGGCATCACCATCAAGGCGCAGGCCGTGCGCATGGGCTACACCGCGACGATGGCCAGACATACGAGCTGAACCTCATCGACACTCCCGGGCACGTCGACTTCACCTATGAGGTCTCGCGCAGCCTCGCCGCGTGCGAGGGGGCGATCCTGGTGGTGGACGCGACGCAGGGCATCGAGGCGCAGACGCTCGCCAACCTCTACCTCGCGCTGGAGGCCGACCTCGTCATCGTCCCGGTCATCAACAAGATCGACCTGCCCAGCGCCGACCCGCAGAAGGTCGCGCCAGGAGATCGAAGACGTCATCGGCCTCGCCCAAAGAGGACGTGATTCTGGCGTCGGCGAAGGAGGGCACCGGCATGCAGGACGTTCTCGAGGCCGTCGTGAAGCACGTCCCGCCGCCGCAGCGGCAACACGGAGCCGGCCGCTGCGCGCGCTGGTCTTCGACTCCAAGTACGATCGCCTACAAGGGCGTCATCGCGTACGTGCGCGTCATGGACGGCGCGCTCAAGAGCGGCGAGCGCATCGAGATGATGCAGACGGGCAGCGAGACGCGACGTGCTGGAGGTCGGCTACTTCAGCCCCGATCTCGTCTCGCCGGGCGGCCTGACCGCCGGCGAGGTGGGCTACATCGCCACCGGCTTCAAGAACGTCAAGGACTGCCACGTTGGCGACACCGTGACGCTCGCCGCCAGGCCCGGCCGACGAGGCGCTGCCCGGCTACAGGCCCGCCAAGCCGATGGTCTTCGCCGGCATCTTCCCCGTCGAGGGCGACGACTACCCGCTGCTGCGCGACGCGCTGGACCGCCTGACGCTCAACGACGCCTCGCTGATTTACGAGCCGGAGAACTCCGTGGCGCTGGGCTTCGGCTTCCGCTGCGGCTTCCTGGGCCTCTTGCACATGGAGATCATCCAGGAGCGGCTGGAGCGTGAGTACAACCTGAACCTGCTCATCTCGGCGCCCAGCGTCGAGTATCAGGTGACGAAGACGGATGGCGAGGTGGTGATGGTGCATAATCCGTCGCAGCTACCGGATCTCGCGGCGGTGGCGAAGATCGAGGAGCCGGTCATGGACATCTCGGTCTTCACGCCCTCACGCTACATCGGCGCCGTGATGGACCTGGTCACCACGCGGCGCGGGACGTTCCGCAACATGACCTACATCGAGGAAGACCGCGTCCACCTGACGTATCGCATGCCGCTGGGCGAGCTGATCGTGGATTTCTACGACCAGCTCAAGTCGCGCACACAGGGCTACGCCTCGCTGGATTACTCGTTCGCGGCGTATGAGGAGGCTGACCTGGTGAAGCTCGACATCCTCGTCAACGGCGCGCCGGTGGACGCGCTCTCGCTCATCACGCATCGCGGCAAGGCGCAGACGCAGGGACGTCAGCTCACCGAGAAGCTGCGCGAGCTGATCCCGCGGCAGCTCTTCGAGGTGCCGATTCAGGCTGCGGTCGGCAGCCACATCATCGCCCGCGAGACGGTGCGCGCGATGCGCAAGAATGTGCTCGCCAAGTGTTATGGCGGCGACGTCACGCGCAAGCGCAAGCTGCTGGAGAAGCAGAAAGAGGGCAAGAAGCGGCTGAAGCGCGTGGGCAACGTCGAGATTCCCCAGGAGGCCTTCATGGCCGTGCTCACTCTCGGCGAGGACTGATACCAAATTGGGGGTGATGTTGGAGAATATCCTCGCGGCAGTGAACTGCCGGCGCACGCGGCGGACGGACTGAACGTCCGCAGAGCATTCTCCAACGATTGATCCCAATTTGGCATGATACCAAATTGGGGGTGATGTTGGAGTACTCAGTGTAGGGGCGAGGCATGCCTCGCCCGCCCGCGCTACGCGATTCTCCAACAACATACAGTGATTGGTCTGCTACGCGCCTACGGAGCGAGCGCTGTGCCGGAGGCAGGCGGGAGCAGCAGCGGCGCGGGCGCGAAGTTCGGAACTTCGACCCTGGCGCCCCAGTGTGCTTGCGGCCACGTTGTCACGATGTCGGCGCCACTCAGCGTGGGCGTCGCGCGGCAGGCAGCGTGCGCCGTTTGTCGGCGACGAAGAGCCACCTGTGTACGCGCTGCCAGAATGTCGGCGTCATGCCGTGGATGTAGCAGGGCGGCGACTCCGGCGCGCAGCAGATCCTCGATCTCGGCGTAATCCAGCCGGGTGAGCAGAATCAGCGCGGCGGGCTTCTCGCGTAGGTCACGCAGGATTAGCGAGGTGAGGCGGTGCGCGGAGATGCCCAGAGCGCGCAGGCTGGAGCTGCGCTCGGCCTCGTCCAGGTCCAGCAGCACGATGCCGTTGGTAACGCGCTCACTCTCATCCAGGAGTTGCTCCCAGCGGGTGAAGAGCTGTGGCTCGAAGGGCTTCGTCGCCCCACCGAACCCGCGCTCACAGAGCTTGGTGAAGAGCTCGGAATGCAGCTGCGGGAATGAGCGCATGCTTAGCAGCCGGGCGGGCTCGAAACCCTCAGTGACATCCGGGACGTCGGTGACAAGCGTTTGCGCCGCCAGTCTTTGTCCCTGTCGCTCCCCGTGTCGTTGTCCCTCGTGCTCTGCTCGCGGCTGCCGTGTGGATGAATCGCTCACCCACGGAGTTGCCGTCGTCATCCTTCCCTCCCCATTGAAGGAATACTCCGGACCGATTTATTGGTCAGGCTGCGCGCAATGTAGCACGCGCCGTGCCATGAATGCCATAAAGCAAGGCAGCTCTAGCCTATTTGACTAGCCTTTGATTAGGCGCTTGGGTATGGCAGCAGGCCACGCGGCGATGTATATCACTGGGTGTATATCACACATAACACGAGTCTAGGTGTGATGAGATCACAAAATCGTGGCTGTGCGCGACTTGGGTACGTGGACGAATGATTCCAAGTCGCAGGACAATCGTTGGAGAATCCTCTGCGGACTTTCAGTCCGTCTGCATCGTGCGCCGGCAGTTGACTGCCGCGAGCGTATTCTCAAGAATCTATCTAGGTTTGGTACGATACGACTTTTCATTGCGGGCTTGCCGTGCTGCCCTACCTGCCCAGAGCCGGCGAGAGGGAACCGTCGCTGGCGGTACAAGGCTCGCGTCAAGCGATGTGTGAAAAGGCGTATGACGCGTGCGAAGATGGGCGGGTAGCGAAGGAGGCAGCGTGAGCGCGGAGCAACCAACGGAACGTCCAATGCGAGACTCGCGAGACGCGGGGGACGTGCAGCGGCAGGTGGCGCGTCTGCGAGCGATCTACGCGGTCGTCGCGGGCGTGCTCCTGCTCGCCGGTGTGCCGCTCTATCAGTCCGCGATCCTCGGGCCGGGATACGCGGCCGCGGTCGCGCCTGCCGTCGCGCACGCTGACTTCGCGCCGCTGCTGGCCTGGATCGCGGGGCACGCAGGGGCTGATCGTGGCGCCCGGATCGTGCAACTGCTGCCGTTCCTGCTTGCGCTGCCGCTCCCAGGCTTCCTGTACGCGCGGCTCTGGCCCATTACGTCAGGGTCTCCCGCCGCGCCGCCCACAACCGCTGAACCCACGGCGTCTGTCGAGACACCGCCTCCCGGCGCGCCAGCCAGTGTCGACCGCGAGCAGCTACTTGGCACAGTCGCGCTCTGGGCGGGGCGCGCCGGGATTCGCCCTCTTCGCGCTGGCGATTCTGCTCGGGCTGCTGACCAGCGCGGCGGATGCGAGCGCATACGCATCGGCGACGACCGCGGCGGGGCGCGGCGCGGCCGTGGCGAGCTTCGAGACGAGCTATGTGGTGCAGACGCTGCTGGCGCAGGTGTTGGGCGGCCTGGCGCTGGCGATCTTCCTGGCGCTGGTGACACGCCGCTGGCGCGGCGCCCCAACCTACTTCCGCTTGTACGGCTATCTCGTGGCTGCCGTGCTCGCGCTCAACGCGCTCGCGTTTCTGCTGAGTCCCGCGCAGGCGCAGACGCCCTTTACGACGGGCGCGCTGCTCGGGCTGGGACTCTGGCTGCTCGGGCTGGGGCTGTTCATCCCGGGCATCGGCGCGGAAGCTGCGGCAGAGTCTGCCGGCGGAGGCCGGTAATGCGCTACGGCTGGCCGTAGGGCCGCGCGGCGGCTGGTACGGGTTTAGGGGATTCTAGCGGGGGCGGCGGGGTCCGCCGATGAGCCGGCCCAGCGCGACGAGCGCCAGCGCGCCCAAGAACGCGACGATGAGCGTCTCGACGAAGCCCGACACGCCGCTGACGGTGATCGGCAGGAGGCTGAGGATGAACGCGCCGACGAACGCGCCCACCAGCCCAAGCGCGATGTTGCCGAAGCAGCCGAAGCCGCGCCCGCGCACGACAAGCCCCGCGAGCCAGCCGGCGAGGAGCCCAGCGAGAATCCACGCGAGGATGCCGCCTGGGTCGAGGGCGATATTCGCGAGGATTGCCAGGTGTGCCAGAGCGCGCGATGAAGCGGCCAGTGATGCGGCGATCATAAATTCTCCCACGTTGGAGCGAGGCTGTGTGTTCTCCCTGTTCGCGGAGCACATGTTGTGGTGTTCGTCCAGATGCCGGCGAGACGCCAGCGAGACACCAGCGGTACACGGGCGGGCCGGCGAGACGCCGGCGGTACAAGAGCGAGAATGGGACGAGCCATGCGTCCGTCCCCGCCACTTGGGTATACGCTCTGCCCGCGAGGGAGTTGTGCGCCGCGAAGGCTACGCGATGGCGCCACGAGCCGCGCCTATGCTTGATCGTCAGTCTGAGGGCTATCGGGCGCTTGCTGGCGGCTCGTCGAAGTGCCGCGCGACACGACCGGCCAGCTCGCGAAACGCCTGCGCGACAAGCGAATCCGGCTCACTGACCATCACCGGACGCCCAAGATCGCCGCTGCTTGCCGTCGCCGGGTCGAGTGGCACGGTCGCCAGGACGGGAACCTCGCCGAGCAGGGACGCGGCTGAATGGCTGGCCGGGAAAATCTCGACGCGCTCGCCACAGTGCGGGCAGACGAACCCGCTCATATTCTCGACGAGACCGATGACCGGCGTGGTCGCGGCGCGAAACATGGCAAGCGCCTTGGCGGCGTCGATGCGGGCGATGTCCTGGGGCGTGGTGACGAGCAGCGCGCCGTCAAGAGCCAGCTCGCGGCAGAGCGTGGCCTGCGGCTCGCCGGTTCCCGGCGGCAGATCGACGATCAAATAGTCGAGCGTCCCCCAATCGACGAGGGTGAGCAACTGGCGAATCAGCATCCCCAGCACGTCGGGCAGTGGCGCCACAGCCTGCTCCTCGCCGATGAAGAAGCCGACGGACATCACCTTGACCCCATACCGCGTGAGGGCTGGCAAGCGCTCCTCGGCTGGCACGGCGCCAGCACGCGCGAGCGGGAGGACAGCTTCCCACCCCTGGCTCTCGCGGCGCTTGCGCACGCCGAGCATCATCGGGACACTAGGCCCGTACGCGTCGGCGTCCAGGAGACCGACGGCGGCTCCGCGTTGTGCGAGCGCCAGCGCGAGATTGACGCTCACCGTCGATTTGCCGACGCCGCCTTTGCCGCTGCCGACGACGAGTAGTTTGTCGATGCCGTCCAGATGTATCCGTCGATGCAGCCACGCTGGGGATTGTCGCACGCTCCTACTCCGTTTCGTCTCTGTCTCACCGGGCGCGATCAGCGAGAATACGTCATCGGGCCGACGAGGCGCACCAGCCCCTTGAGCTCCAGCATCACCAGCGTGCCGGAGATCTGGGCGACAGGCAGGCCGGTCGTGCGACACAGCTCGTCGATGTGGCGCGGCTCGCCCTGCTCGTCCAGCCGGCGCAGCAGGTCCGCCTCCAGCTCGTTCTCCGGCAGCACCTCGCGCAGCTCCAGTTGCTCGGGGACCAGATGCATATTCAGCTCGGCGGTGATGTCCGCGGCGTCGAGCACCAGCTTGGCGCCGTCCTGAATTAAGCGGTTGCAGCCGAAGCTGGAGCGGTTGACGATGTTGCCGGGGACGGCGAAGACGTCGCGGCCCTGCTCGGCGGCAAAGCGCGTGGTGATGAGCGCGCCGCTATCCGCCGGAGCTTCGGTGACGAGCACGCCAAGCGAAAGCCCGCTGATGAGCCGGTTGCGCGCGGGGAAGTTGCCGGCCTCGGGTTGGGCGCCAGGCGGAAATTCGGTGATGATCGCGCCGCATTCGGCGATGCGCGCGGCGAGCCTGGCGTTCTCCGGCGGATACACCAGATCGGGACCGCAGCCCAGGACGGCGAGCGTGCGCCCGCCAGCATCCAGCGCCGCCGTATGGGCGTGCGTGTCGATGCCGCGCGCGAGACCACTGACGATGGTGATGCCATTGCGGGCGAGGTCGGTGGTGAGGCGCTCGGTGACATTCTTGCCGTAGGCGCTGGCGCGGCGGGTGCCGACGACGGCGACGGCCCACTCGTCGGCATGGGTGAGCGCGCCACGGATGTAGAGGATCGCGGGCGGTTGGGCGATCTCGCGCAGCAGCTTGGGATAGCCGGGATCGAGAAAGCGCAATGCCCCGACACGCAGGCGCACCAATCGCTCCAGCTCGGCCTGCGGGTTGATGCGCCGCCGCTGTGCCTCGAACGAGCGTGTCGTTCGCGCGTCGAGTCCCGCTTCCTGCCAGCCGCCGGAATCGCTGCGCCACACCTCCTCGGCGCTGCCATACGCTTCGAGCAACAGGCGAAAGCGCGCCGGGCCGATGCCGCGGATACGGTGCAGCGCCAGCCAGTAGGGCAGGTCGGGATCGTTGAGGTTCTCGTCAGGGGCGACGCTCTGCTCGGGGATCGGCGTAGCTGACCGCGTCGGGCGGCCGCCAGTCGTCGAGCGGGCCGCTGGCGACGGGCGCGCGCTCGGGCGCGGGGGCATCCAGCAACTGCGCCTGCTCCAGCGTCGCGGCATCCTCGCCAAGAGTATCATCCTGCACCCGGCTGCGCCTCGGCATCTCCCCCTCCATCTCTATGCCCATCCCGATAGTTCTCCGGCGGCTGCTCGCATTGTGCCACTCCGCGGCGCAGCGCGCAAGGAGCAGCGTGGCTGGCGACCGGCGTTCCGAACGCCCCTACGTCGCGCCTGAATGGCCCACAGCCACGAAGCCCGCCTGCGCAGGCTAGGGAGCGGACGTCACAGGCTCTCGGAGCAATGCGCGAGGCCAGCCGCGAGAGCACTCGCTTGGAGTATACTGGAAGGAACAAGGCCAGGACCGCTTTGAGAGCGGAAGCGAAGGTGAAGACTATGCAAGTCGCCAACAAGTATATCGTCGAGCGCGACGGAAATCTGTATGTGGCGGGATACGCGCGTCACGGTCACAGCAGTATCATCGCGTACTGGCAGCAGGGTCTCTCGCCCGAAGAGGTGCAGCGCGCGATTTCCTGCGTTCCCCTTCGTCGCCGTCTACGCGACCATCACCTACTATCTGGAGCACCGGCAAGAACTGGATGCCTTCTTCCGCGAACAGGATGAGCTATTCGCCCGTCTCAAGGCGGAGTCTGAGGCGAAGAACCCAGAGTTCTATGCCATGATGCGGGAACGGTTCGCACGGTACCGAGCGGAGCAGGCAGGGAGCAACGGTCAGGGCACAGCCTGAGGCTGCATCCGGACGGCCAAGCGTGACCGATCCAATCGAAACTCAGGGTTCCGCCGCCGCGATTTCTGACTGATGAGGACTTCAACCGGGATATCGTGGCGGGGCTGCGCCGCCGAGCAGCCGGCCATCGATCTCGTGACAGTTCAGGAGGCTGGTCTTCTCGGCGTCCCGACCCCGAAATCCTCGCCTATGCGAAAGCGCACGACCGCATCCTGCTTGACCCACGATGTAACACCATGCCGGGCCACTTTGCGCGCTTCGTTGCCGGCTCCCTGAAGGAGAGCATACACCCGGCGTCATGTACCTGGCGCAACGCTCGCCATCGGCATAGCCATCGACGCCATCCATCTTGTGTGGGCAGCCAGCACCCATGAGGAGTGGCGCGACCAGGAAACCTATCTGCCGTAGGTGACGAAGCGCCGTCCGATAGGGGGCAAGCGGCGCGAGCCGTTTCCTGCTTGCCTGTGCCCGGATCCGCCGCGCATTCTCGGCGAGCAATTGTTCTACTCGCACTGGCTGTCGCCGGTGGTAGTCGCGATCTATTTGTGCGAAAAGCCGGTTGACGGTGCTGCGCAAGTCATGTATATTACGTCTATCAGTGTGCGAGGCCATGTACCCAGCAGGTTGTGATTTCCTTCGATGGCTTCCGCGGTATCTTCGGCGTCGGTCATCATCCCCCGGTCGGGCAGCAGAGGGAGCGCAGGAGCATGAATTGGAGCTGGCTGAGTCAGGTTCTTGCGTGGATCGTCGTGGTCAACAATACCATCAGCAACTTCGCCGCGGTCCTTGGCTTCCTCACAATTATCGCTGCCGGCATCGCGTATGCGCTTCGACAGGTGTTCAGCGACCCGTTCGGCGACACCTACCGGCGGGGTCCTAGATATGAGAAGTTCTTCGTGTCTCTGGCGCAAAAGGTCCGTTCGAAAGACAGGTCCTTGGCGGCACAGGACATCGATAGGAGCCCTCGCTGTCAGTTTCTCGTCAAGGGGGCGAACAGGGCAGATGGTAGGAGCTACTGGGTCCACTTCGCTGAAGGAAAGCAGTTGCAAGTGTATCTCAGCCTCAGAGACAGTAACAGTGCAGGGCTGTATAAGCGCCTTCGGGATCAGCAAGACCTGCTAGAGCAGCGGCTTGGCCTAACGAAGCGATTCTTGCACAAACCAATTAAGGGTGTGACTCGACTGGTATCCGAACGATGTAGAAACTCAGGGCAATATCGAGCGCAAGGTCATCGTGCAATACCCCGATCCAGTCGCTATCGAGGACGATGCTAAAGAAGCTCAAAGAGCTACGCAAGTGGTGTATGGGGGAGTTGGTGGCTCTGCGACGGGCCGTCGATGAGATACAAGTGGACACAAGCAGAAGCCCGGCCCCTGCCCCAGAAGTGGCTCTGGCGGCTTCACCCCAGGCCCCTTCTACGTCTGTTTCTCAGGCAAGCTAGCGATCCGCGAAGTCACTGGCAGTCTGACCGGCCAAACTTCATGGAACGCGGCGGGCAAGAAGTGGTCTTCAAGAGAGATCGTCCGCATAGCATCTGACTCCGTTGCCTCCATTCAGCCGGAGACGACGAAGAAGCGCCACGTCCAGAGCAGCAGCAAGATCAGGGTCGCCGCCAGCGTCACCACCTGCAACCCAATCGCGGCGCGGCTGGCCTGCTTCGCGGGGATTGCGCTCGCCTCTTTCTCGGCAATATCGAGCGCGGTGGCGACGACCGCCTCGTTTGGCGCGGCCTCCCGCTGACTCGCAAGCGTGGCCCGCGCCGTCTGCAATAGTGACGCGAAGCGCTCATTCTCGCGCAGCCTGGGGAGCGTGTCGGGCTGTGTGAGATACCAATTCGTGTAGGCTGGCCAGCGTTTGGCGGCATCGTCGAGCAGCGCGAACGCTCTCTCGCGATTCTTCTCGTCGTCCTCCAGATCCCCCAGGTCTTCGGCCTCCGCGATTCTCGCGACGGCCCGCAATGCCTGCGACTGGCCGCCAGCCTCGCGAATATCGCGCAACAACTCGCGCGCCACCGCCCACTCTCCCTGCGCCCGCTCGGCGCGCGCCAGCACGGCGAGGTCGAGCACATGATGCTCCGCCTTCACCAGCGGCAGCAGCGCCTGCACGTCGGCCAGCCCCGCCCGCGCCAGCGCCTCGGCATCCGCTGGCATCCCCTGCGCCAGCTTCACACTCGCATAGACGGTGTGCGCCAGCACCGAGCGCTCGCGGGTTAGCTCGATCACCAGCCGCGCCGCGCGGGCGGCTCCACTGTAGCGGTTCAGTCGCAGCAGCGCCAGGCTCAGGTTCGCCAGCGTCTCAGGGTCCGCCGAGGCTCCCACCGCTTGCAAGGCGGACCCCAGCGCGTCGCTCATGCGCCCGAGGGCCAAGAGCGCATTGGTACGCCGATTGAGCCAGACGAGGCGGCGCGTGCCGGACCAGGCGGAGCGCCCCTTGACGGCGAGCGCGCGGTCGGCGAGCGCGAGGGCGTCCTTCGCGCGACCCCGGCGCATCAGGCCATCCGCTCGCGCGGCCGGCGAGATCCAGCGGGCGAGGCGCATGAAGACGAACCAGAGCAGCACCCCCACGAGCGGCGCGCCCTGCACCGATTGATTGGAATAGATCGAGAGCCCAATGGGAATCGCGACCAGCAGAATCCACGACGCGACCAGAAGCGCCGAAAACAGCCGGCTGCGGTCAGCTATGAACCTCATTGAGTACCTCGAGCCAGAACGAATTCGTCCTCGTCAATCAGCGCGTCGTCCGAGTATGCCTCGTGCAATCGGGATGCCTGGGGATTCGCCGGTAGCTCGCGCGCGACTCCCCGCACAATGTGTAACGTGGCGAAAGGCGTTGCGTAATCCGAAGCGGTACCCCAGCGTGAGAAGATGTAGCAGAAGACGCGACGCCATACCGGCCAGAAGACGAGCGGCGGGAGATGGATTCGCCGGATGAGCTCGCAGCGGCGCTGCAACCGCGCGAGATGGGACCTGTGGTGGCTGCCCTTGCGCCACCCGCTGGCCGCCTGGCGAACGGGCGAACATCGTGCGCAATGTGACGCCGATGAACAGTAGATTGCGCAGCGCCAGCACCGGCATAAATGCGGGCGTGTAGGTCACGGTGGTGATCTGGTGGCGCACGGTGTAGAGAATCGGGAAATCCAGCGTCGTGAGCAGGCAGATGGCAAGCCACGCGAGGTCGAAGCCGTCCACCACCGCGACGAGCGGCAGCACCCAGAGCAGATACTGCGGGCTGAAGAGCTTGTTCGTCGCGATCACCGCGCACAGGCACGCCAGAAACGCGCGCCCGACGGAGAGCTGGCCGCGCGCCTGGCGCCAGTAGACGACGCCACAGGCCGCCAGCAGCGCGACCGCTGAGAGGGGCTTCAATACGGCGTCCAATGGGCCGACGTAGTTGAGCGAGGCGAAGCTGTAGACCGGGCCGGCCGGGATGCCGATGAGCGTTCCCAGCCAGAGCAGCGTCGCCGGGGTGGACTCGACCTGTAACGGGCGGTCGCTAGCATACGAGAAGCCGGAGAAGGCGCCGTTGGGGCTGAGCGCGAGCGCGCACCAGAAGCCGAGCGCCACCGCCCCCAGGCACAGCGCCACTCCCTTGGCCACCCGCGCAACGGCCGGATGCGCACGCAGCGCCCTCCAAGACTCCCTCCACGCGTCACGATTGACCGAATGAATGCTTGCCGCCAGCGCCCGTGGACCACGACGCCACCACACGCGCGGCGAGAACCTCACTGGCGCGTCCAGGAGTGGACGGCCCGCGAGCGCCTGATAGTGGGCGAGCGCGACGACGGGCAGCAGGAAGAGGGGGTATAGCTTGAGCAGCACACCCGCGGCGAACAACAGATAGGCGAGGTCGAAGCGGCGGCGCCCCGTCGCAGCGAGCGCGGCAAGTGTGAGCAGCGCGGGAATCAGATCGAAACGCGCGAGCAGCGTGGCCGTCGCGCCCAGGAGCAGATAGACGGCATAGACGACGGCGCGACGGCGCGTGGTGTAGCGCGCGATGAGCACGTAGCTCACGATCACCAGCGCGCCCATCCAGTAGGCGTAGAGCGCGAAGTAGTCGCCGATGGGCGGCAGCAGCGTGAGGGTGAAGGGCACGATCGCGAGCGCGGGATACTCGACGGGCAGCGCGTGCAGCAGCGGGCGCTGGGTCCAGAAGGCGAGGGCGTAGTTATGATACAGATAGACGTCGCCGTTGGGAAGCTTCCAGGCGTAGATCGTGAGGTAGCGCGTGACGGCGAGCGCCAACGCCAGTACCCCAAGCTCCAGGGCGCGCGAGGCGATTCTCCGAGCTCGCGCGCCGGATCCCGCGCTGCGCTGTGGCTTCGCTGCCTTGTCGAACTGGTCAGGGGATACGCTGGCGCGAGAAGCCTCATCTACCACGCGCGCATCCTCCCCATCCTTGAGCACGGATTCAGCCCGGTCGCGGTCGGTCGCATCGCTTTTCAGGGTCTCACAGTATCGCGCGCGGTCATCTTCGCGGCCCTTGCCGGGCCGCCGCACCCTATACTACCACGCTCGATACGCCATAAGACAGCAACGTAGCCTCCTTTGCTGCCGGTCGTGCGCGATTCCAGCCCGCTACGCCGCATACGGTTTTCCAGTAATCGCCCACCGCTCCCGGCCATGAATGACCGGGGCACAGCACGGCGGCATGTACGCCGGACACGAGAAGCGATCTTTGGAATCCGGTATCACTCGTGACGCGTCGAACTCCTAAGCTCAAACCTCCCCTCATTGGAAGCGCGCACGAACGACTCAACCTCGCAGCATCTACGCTTGCGTTAAGGTGATATGCTGAGGTTAGGAGACTTCTTGGGTACAGCGGTGTTGCGATGCATTGCGGAGACGACGAATCGCCAAGAAAGGGAGCGACCCGTGCAGACCGGCGTGCGTGTGGACCTGCAACAGCAGGCGCAGACGGCCATCGACGACCACGCGAGCGAGATCAAAGACGTAGCGGCCCAGATTCACGATCATCCCGAGACGGCCTGGAAGGAGGAGCGCGCGTCCAAGCTGATGGTAGACGCCTTGAGGCGCCACGGCTTCGATGTCGAGTTTCCCGTCGGCGGCGTCGCCACCGCCTTCCGCGCGACCAAGCGCGGCAAGGGCACGGGGCCGACCATCGCCATCCTGGCCGAGTATGACGCGCTACCCAACATCGGGCATGGCTGCGCGCACAACTTCATCGCCTCCTCCGCGCTAGGCGCCGCCATCGCGCTTGGCCCGCTCATGGACCAGCTCGACGGCGCGTTGCAGATCATCGGCACGCCGGCGGAAGAGGCGGGCGGCGGCAAGATTGCCCTGATCGACGCCGGCATCTTCAAGGGCGTGGACGCGGCGCTGATGGTCCATCATGCCGGCGACCGTACCGGCGCGGCGACGCAGTATCCGGCCGGGACGTGTCTGGCGATCTCGCACCTGCTCTTCGAGTTCCACGGCGCCGCCGCGCACGCCGCCGGTGACCCCTGGAACGGCGCCAACGCGCTCAACGGCGTGATCAAGCTCTTCACCGGCATCGACGCGCTGCGCCAGCATATCAAGCCGGACGCGCGCATCCACGGCATCATCACGCACGGCGGCGACGCCCCCAACGTCGTGCCGCACTACGCCGCGGCGGAGTTCTACGTGCGTGGGGCGGATCTGGCCTACGTCAAGACGCTGGAGGACAAGCTGCGCAAGATCGCCGAGGGCGCGGCGCTGATGACGGAGACGACCGTCGAGGTGAAGACGCCGTTCGCCACCTACTTCGATGAGCGCCCATCGTACGTCGTCGGCAAGCGCTACCGGCGAGCATATGAGCGAGGTCGGCATGGAGCTGACGCCGGAGGCGACGCAGCGCGGCTCATATTCCACCGACTTCGGCAACGTCTCGTACCTCATGCCCGCCGTCACCGGCTCGTTCGCCATCAGCCGGACGCCGATCCCCGGTCACTCGCCTGCGGTTGTCGCGGCGGCCTGCTCCGACTTCGGCTACGAGCAGATGTTCAAGGTCTCCAAGGCGATGGCGCTGACCGCGCTGGACCTCTTCAGCGAGCCTGAGCTGCTCGCCTCCGCCAAGGATGAGCACGACCACTGGTCGGAGCGCTACGAGAAGAACGCCTAGACCGCTCCTGCCCCGCGAGGGCGCCGCGGAATCCCGATGCTCGGATGGTAGTCGCGAGTCGCGCTCGCGGCTTGCCTCCGGGCATCTGCTCGTGCTATCGAATCCCCAGGACGCGGCAGGGCTCGGCAGGGCCGGCAGGACGCGGCACGATCCTTGCCGCGTTCATTCCGGGCGTTCCGAACACGCGACGGATGGCCGCGTAGCGCGACCTCGACCGGCTAGCGAGCAGGGGGCAGCCATGGCGAAGAAGGCATATAGCCCGAACGGACCGTATCTGCGACTCTCCGACGAGGTGCGCGCGGCGCTCGCAAGCGGCCAGCCAGTGGTCGCGCTGGAATCCACCGTCATCGCGCATGGGCTGCCGTATCCGCGGAATGTCGAGGTCGCCCTGGCGATGGAGGCGGTGATCCGCTCAGAGGATGCCGTCCCCGCCACGATTGCCCTGCTCGACGGCTGGATCGTTGTGGGCCTGAGCAAAGTGGAGATCGAGCGGCTGGGGCATAGCGACGGCGAGGCGCTCAAAGCCAGCCGGCGGGATCTGGCGGTGGCGCTCGCCAAGAGGCTCACCGCCGCGACGACCGTCGCCGGGACACTCGCCTGCGCGACGCTGGCGGGCATCAGTGTCTTCGCCACGGGAGGTATTGGCGGCGTGCATCGCGGGGCGCCGGAGAGCTTCGACGTCTCCGCCGACCTGGACGAGATGACGCGCGCCCCGGTGCTCACCGTGTGCGCGGGGGTCAAGGCGATCCTCGACCTTGCGCTGACGCTGGAGTATCTGGAGACGCGCGGCGTGCCGGTGATCGGGTTCCAGACGAACGAACTGCCGGCCTTCTACAGCCGAACCAGCGGGCTGCTCGTGCCGCATCGGGCGGAGACCGCCGAGGAGGTCGCGGCGATGGCGCGGGCGCAGTGGGAGAGCGGGCTTGGTGGCGGGCTGCTGGTGGCCTGCCCGATTCCTGAGGCGAACGCGCTGCCAGCCGGAGTGGTCGAGGGCGCCATCGCGACGGCGCTGGGCGAGGCGGAGCGCAGGCGCATCACGGGGCCGCGCGTCACGCCATTCGTGTTGCAGCGCCTCTCCAAGCTGACCAGCGGCCAGACGGTCATCGCCAATCGCGCGCTGCTGGTGAACAACGCCCTGTGGGCGGCGCGCTTCGCCAAGGCGCTGAAGCAACAGGTCTGAGGGCGTGGGGGAGAGTAATTTTCGTAGCGGGCTAGAGACGTATTTCGGGATTGAGGCGCAGACCTGGCTCCTGGATGCCAATTCCCGCTCCGCGGTTTGGTAGAATCGTGGGAAAATGCAGTTCCGGCTTGCACTTTTGCTTTGTTTGTTGTACCGTCACACTACCAGCACATCTCGCCGAGGCAGAAGAAGCCGTCGGAGCGCGTCAGCTTCGCGCAGATGTCGCCTCAGCGGACCAGCTCGCACGGCAGGGACTGGCCGGTCAGGGAGGAGCGAGCAGATCTATGATACCGATTCCCGATTTTGCCCCGCCCTACGTCGATACGCTAGGAAGCGCGATTGCAGGGATTGCGGCGGCGATTGCCGGGGCCATTGCGGTGCGCGTGATGAGTTCCAAGCAGCGCAACGCCGCCCCGGTCGCACAAGCCCAGCCGGGATCCGCACATCGCGGTGATGAAGAGCCAGCGCCCGTGGAGCGACCGAAAGCGCCACCCGCGAGCATTCGCCTGGCTCTGCCGCCAGAGCCGTTCCGAAGAAGCTAAGCTGCCGCTAGGCGAGACCGATCCACGGCTAGCCGCGGTGGATCCCACGCACGGCGGCCCAATCGCGGCTCCAGACGCGGCTCCAGATGCGACGGACAGCGCTACCCCTAGCTAGGGAGCGGATTCGCAGGGGCAGTTCGCAGGCGAACTGCCCGGCGCGCCCGCGCGCGCAAGGATCTCCTCCACCACGCCCGTCTTGGCGTCGGCGTAGTTCTGTACGTATTGCCAGGTTTGTCGTGGCGAGCGCGCGCTTCGTGCCCTCATACAGTTGGCGGTCCTCAGGGTGCGCGCGGACCCAATCGCGAAAGCGTAGCATTCGGTCGATCTCGACGCAGCCCTGTGTGTAGACGTGGAGATTGATGTTGGTGTCCGGCGCCCTTGAACACGCGGTGCTGATGCCACTCCGGCTCGCGAATGCGCAGCACATAGCCCACCGCCTCCAGGTCCGGCACATAGCTCGCTTCGTCCGCGGAATCCGCCACGACGAGCAGGATGTCGATGATGGGCTTGGCGGCCAGCCCGGGAACCGAGGTCGAGCCGACGTGCTCGACCATGAGGGCGCGCTCGCCCAGGGCGCCGCGGATGCGCTGCGCTTCGCGCTCGAAGAGGCACGGCCACGCGGGATCATACTCAGTCGAGCTGGACGGGCGCGTTGTGCCGCGGAATCGAGTACACATACGCGGCCTGGATCTCGCGCTCGCGCAGCTCTGCCGCGGTAAGCGGCTTGCCTTCGCCTTGCAAATCACTCTCCTCTGGCATCGCTGTCGCTCCCTCCAGTGTTGTGCATGTTGAATGCCCGCCATCCACTGGACGCCCCTATCACACTTCCGTCTCCAACTCCGAGTTCGCAGGCGAGAAGAATTGTACCATGCGCTCGCCAGCCTGAGAGGCCAGGGCATCAGCGGGCGGGCGGCGCTGTCGCGTAGACTGCCCAACGGGTCATACGCGGCCTCTGCTGGCGTGCGTGTCGTGCTATGCTCTTCAAGTGTGTGGGGATCCGCTCGGCTGTTATTAAGCACGCAGACGGCGGTTGACGGATTCTCGCGCCGGGCAGAAGGGAGATGATAGTATGCGACGGTGCAGCTTCATCCAGCTCGATGTCTTCACGTCCGTAGCCTTCGGCGGCAACCAGCTCGCCGTCTTCCCCCACGCCGACGACCTAAGCGAGCGCGAGATGCAGGCCATCGCCCGCGAGATGAACTACTCCGAGACGACCTTCGTCGTGGATGCGACCGAGCAGCAAGCGCACTGCCGCGTGCGCATCTTTACGCCGCGGCGCGAGCTCCCCTTCGCCGGCCACCCGGTCGTTGGGACGACGTTTGCCCTGGCTCGGTCCGGCCGGCTGCATGAGATGGGCTCGCCGATTTATTTGCAACTGGGCGTTGGAACCATCGCCGTGGATGTGCTCTATGAGGAGCGGCGTCCCAGCTTCGTCTGGATGCATCAGCCGGCGCCGACCTTTGAGAGCTGGCATGGCGACCGGGCGCAGTTGGCGGCTGCCCTGAGTTTGAGCGCCGGAGAACTGGATCCGGATCTGCCCATCGAGCGCGGGACGGCGGGCGTGGCGTTTCTCTACGTGCCGGTACGCTCGACGGAAGCGCTTGCAAGAGCCTGCCCCACGCCGCAGCTCGGTGAAGCCATGGGGGAGGCGAGCGGCGAGTTCGACGGCCACCCCGCCGTGTATATTTTCGCGCCCACGAACGCGCACGGAGCAGGCACGGCAGAGATTCGCGCGCGCATGTTCGCCCCTGAGACGGGGATCGTGGAAGACGCGGCGACGGGATCAGCGGCGGGACCACTCGGCGCCTATCTCGTACGGCACAACGGTATGCGCCCGGATGCTGATGGCGAGACGCGCATCCGTATCGACCAGGGGATCGAGATGGGCCGGCCCAGCCGCATCTCCGTCGTCGTGATCGGTGACGCGGACACTATTCGCGAGGTGCGCGTTGGCGGCGAGGCGGTGACGGTCGCGGAGGGCGAGCTGTACGTGCCGTAGGATGGCCGCATTGCGGCACATGAAGCGCTGGCAGCATTGGGCTATTGCGAGGCGAGGAAATAAGGGTCGCGACCGCGATTTGTGATATGCGCCGCGGCACAAGCATGTATGGGATGCGCACGTCGTTACCGCAGACGAGCGTATCACGTCCTAAGAGAAGACGTGCCCGGCACGACAAATGCCGCGGCAAGGCACCAGCCAGACAAGCCAAAATATATACCGTTTGGCGCATGAGTTGCGGGAAGCGCGCGACAGGCGGATAATAGGTGGGCCTCGAAGAGTATCCGACGAAAGAGGCCGGAGAAAGTCGAGCCAGCGTTATGGCTGGATCATCCTAGGGTCATTGCCTGGTCGTTCTGAAGTCCACTACAGCCGAGACGCTGAGACGAAACTGTCGGGAACTGTAGAGATAGGTGGGGTGTCCGCGGGGAAGCGAACGACCAGGCGGAGGGAGACAGCGGGGTGAATATCCCTATCGATTTCAATACGATGGTGATGCTACTGCTGGCGTTCGGCGCCGCACTGGGTGGCAGTCTGATTCTTTGCGTGATCGCGCTACACCTTTTCCCCTGGTTCCGCAGCGGCGAGCGCAAGGCCGGCGCCTTCCGCTCCGACGAGTCCACCGGCAATTTCCGCGTCGATACGGTCAATCGGCGAGGCAAAAAAATTAAGCTGCGTGTGAACTCCAACGAGCTGCCGCTCTTGGGTGGCTGGGTGATGATCCTGGCGGTGGCCGTCGGGAGTATCGGCGCGGGGGTGTGGATCGGGCTTGACATCAACGGCTGGACACTGCTGGGCATCCTGCTCCTGGCGATGGTCGGATATGGAATCGTCGGTTTCCTCGACGACGCGGGCAAGGTCTATAAGGGCGCGGGCATCACCGAGATTCAGAAGTTTGTCGGCGTCATCATCGTCTCGCTGGGCGCCGCGGTCGCCTTCAATCGCTTCGTCATCTTCGACGGCTTATCGGCGCGCTTCGCCTACCCGCCCTATAGCGATATTCCTGGCCTCGGGCATCTCCTGCAGCATACGCATTTCGCCTGGATCGCCTTCTTCCTGCTCATGACCGTGACGGTCGCCACAGTGACGGCGCTGGCGGTCGATTTTAGCGACGGCATGGACGGCCTGACGGGCGGGCTGATCTTCAGCGCGGCGCTCTCGCTCGCGGCGATTCTGCTGAGTTCTGAGAGCGAGGCGATCTGGCCGGCGGTGGTGGTCGTGCTGGCGATGGCCGGGGCCGCGCTGGGCTATCTGCCGTTCAACTGGCCCTCATCCTGGCGCGGCAAGGGGCAGACCAAGGCGAAACGGCGCGCCCGCCTCATCATGGGCGACACCGGCTCGCTCGCGCTGGGCGGGGTGCTCGCGCTGGTGGCGGTCATCAGCCGGCTGGAATTCCTGCTGATCTTCATCGGCGGCGTCTTCGTCCTCGAAGGTCTCTCGGCGCTGATCTCGGCACGCATCCTCGTGCGCTTCTTCCGCATGGCGCTCTACCACGAGCGCTATGGCAGCAAGCGCGGCTTCCCTCACACGGAGTTTCCGTTGCCGTTCCTGGCGACGCCGATGCACCACCACTATGATCTGCTCGGCTGGGACCGCAAGCGGCTCGTCTACGCGGCCTGGCTGCTGGGAGCCGGGCTTGGCGTGCTGGGGGTCGCGAGCGCCATCGGGACGTTCACCTGGGAGCGCTACCTGGCGCGCTTCGTCGCCTTCCTGGTGCTGCTGGCGGTCTGGCAAAGCGGCGCGCTCTCCCGCAACTTCTTCATCGGGCTGAGCGCACCGGCGACGCCGAAGGGGAAGCCGGCGACGAAGAACACACACGAGACGCGGGCGTCATCCAGCGCGCCACTGCTGGCAAAAGAGCCGCCGCGGCGGCTGGCGCTCTACTACGGGTATCCGTTCAAGCTCTTTGGGCGCCCGCTCTACGCGTTGCGCGACATGACCGATGTGACGGACGAGGCGCTGGAGACGCCAGGCGAGCACCTCTCGCTGTGGACGCGCATGAATGTCTTCGACGCGCGCGCGCTGCTCGGCTTCTATTGCTATCGTGCCGGCGAGTTGCGCGACGCCGTGCGCATCTGGGACTACATCCCGCGCGCGAATCTTTTGGTGCGCCCACAGATCAATGACTTGATGATGGAGGCGCGCAACCGCCTCGCGATGGAAAGCGAAGTGGATCTCTCCGGCCCCCCTCCTGAATTGGCGCCTGCTCCAACTGACGCACAGGCAGCCGATGACGTGAGACGCGCCAGCTTCGGCCCGGCAGTCTCGCGAGCGCGCCTCGAACCGGTTCCGCACAATCAGGTGCAGCCCGACCCGCTGCCGGCCCTCGCCCCCGAAGAAATGCTGTGGAGCGCGGCGGGATGGCTGGCCGCGACGAGCGAGCCAGAGCCAAACGCAGTGACGGAGAAGATGCCCGCGCTGGCTGATCTGCCGGTGGTCGGGAGCAGTTCGCGCTTCGCGACGCCCAAGCTCGCCCCCGAAGATGGCTTGCATAACGGGTCACTCAACGGGTCGGCGAACGGCAAGAGCGGAGTGAATGGCTTCGGCGGCGCGAGCGCCTCGAACGGGACAGCCCCAGGCGGCGCGAGCGGCGAGCTGTAACGCGTGATGTCCAGTCGCTCATCGGTGCGTATCGCCCTCGTCCAGATGCGATGTGAGAAGGGCGCGCTCGCGCGAAATCTGGACGCGACGCGGGCATATCTGGCCGACGCCGTCGCGCAAGGGGCCGAGATCGTCTGCTTCCCCGAGGCGAGCCTCACCGGCTACGTCGATCCGACACGCTATCCTGATGCGCCGCTCACGCTGGAGAGCGGCGAGGTTCAGCGCTTTGTGGCGCTGACGGGCGAGCTGGGCGTCACGGCGCTGGCGGGGATCGTCGAGCCGAATCCCGCGCATCCTCAGGGGCTGCCCTACCTGACGCAGCTGGTGGCCCGCGACGGCGAGCTGCTGGGCGTCTACCGCAAGCGCACGATCCCCGACGACGAGGCGCATCTCTTCGCGCCGGCTGATGTCCCTGTCGTCTTTGACCATCCCAAAGTGACCTTCGGCGTGGCGATCTGCGCAGACATCGACTCGCCGCGGGTCTTCGCGGACTGCGCGCAGCGTGGCGCGAAGCTGGTCTTCGAGTGCGCGGCGCCGGGGCTTTACGACGAGCAGGCGACGCGCGACTGGGAGGCAGGGTATCGCTGGTGGCGCGACGAGTGTGAGACGAAGCTCGCCCGCTATGCCCGCGAGAATGGCATCTTCATCGCCGTCGCGACGCAGGCCGGCCGCACCAGCGACGAGGATTTCCCCGGCGGCGGTTACCTCTTCAGCCCCAACGGCGAGCTACTGGCGGCGACGCCCGACTGGCGCGACGGCGCGCTCTACGTGGACGTGCCGCTGTCCGGCGGTGAGATTCCAGATTGAAACCGCAGAGAGAGAAACGCAGAGAGAAGCGGACTTAGAGCAAATCTGCAAAAGGTTGGACAGACGAGCAGTGCCAGACGCTACGTGAGAAAGAGCCAATTCGCTGCCTGCCAGTCCTACCTTTCTGAGGATTGCTCTAGGGATGGTCTTCGGGGTTCGCGGTCGGAAGGCCTAGGCGCTGCGCGATGGCGAGGAGCTTGCGGTCGGCGGTGGCGAAGATGGGTGGAGGCGCCTTCGCTGACACAGCCAAATCGGCAACAGTCAAGGCGGTCGCGAGATGCACGGCGTCGTATGTGCGCAGCGGATGAGGTAGTTGACACTCCACGGGGGCGAAAGCCCCATGGATTCTCAGGATACGCACATGGCAACCCATCACGTTAGCTCCTGAAGGGCCAGCCCGGCCCCACTGGACGTTGACTTCATCGCGGCGTGGCGTGGTTAGCTCAAAGACCGCCGCTCAAGCGAAGCGCACCCCGTCCAAAACACGTTGATGCTTTTACCCGCAGGAACGATTTACTGCGGAACCGCCAAACATCGTTCTTCGATTGGTGAGGTGCAAAATGCCTACCAACCTATTCTCGCACAAGCGGGCAGAAACGGCAATGCGGGTAGGATATTCGGCTAAAGCCGGGAAGCGACTAACCGCGCGGGTTGAAACCCAGCGGCTTGCGGCGGCCTAAAGCCCTTTTCTGTCACGACGTCGCACCAAGCTACGAGCGCGCTTCAAGACCTCATCCGAAATGGGAAGGGCAGTGTAGCGACCACGGAGATGACGGCGGAAGAGCGAGATCGCCTTATCCTGTTGATCCGTGTTTAGCGCTCCTTCCGTCGCTTTGCGGGCGAGGGCAACTTCCAACTCTATGGTGGCGAGGACCGAGAACAAGACGTCGTTGCCAGCTCTCGGCACGGTCAGGCGCCGCATCCACTGGCGGCCCCTCTCAGCCGTATAGCGCTTCGCCAATGCGGACGTATCGAGGTAGTAGGTTGCCATTAGTACGGACCCCGATCCTCGATGATCATCTCTGTGAGCGACTTGCCCCGACTGAGTATCCTGGCCACCTCCTCGTCTTCCGCCTCGTCTTCTGGCGTATCCAGCTCGCCAGTCGGAACATTCAAGGCGAAGCCGATGGAGTACAAATACTCCGACAGGGGATACGGACTCCCAGATGAAGGCAGATGCGCTGATTTCGGTTCTGGCGTGAATTGCTTTGCCACGGCCTCATGCAGCACTTCCTCTATCGGCTCTCCGGTTCGAGCAGCCGCCGCCGCGACCGCCGCATACTCTTCGTCGCTCAGGCTCAGGGTAATCTGATACGTCATCTCTTCTTACCTCCATGTACACACCTTCACAGCAGACTCAGCACCTGATGGGCCAGCGACGCGAGCGCCGCGCAGCCGAATACCAGCAAGATGAAACCGACGGCGACGCCAATGTAGATCAGGTACACCCGCTGCATGGCCTCGCCCGGCGGGCGCGTCACCCATCCCGGCGGATAGATACTGCGCCCGAACCGGTGGCCGATCCAGAATAAGGGCAGCATGCGCGCCGCGTCCGGCTGTGCGGGCGTATCTGTGCCTGTCCCCGCGTCACGATGGTGGTGTGGTTTGCCGCGAACGTGCTTGGGCATGGCGTCTCCTGCGCGGACAGTGTCATGTTGTGTCGCGTTGCTGATTTCATGCTACACCGTGGGCACGGCCACGTCAACAGGACAGAATGCTTGGTCGACCGGAGGCCCGACGTGCCGCGTGATATACTCCTATGGTTGCCCCCGTGCGCTGTATAGGCTGGGGCGCTCACTTCTCCCTCATTTCGCTACTTCGCATCTGGAGCACGTCCATGGCACTCACCGTCGGCATCATTGGTCTGCCGCTCTCCGGCAAAACGACCGTCTTCAACGCGCTGACTCGCGCGGGAGCCGAGATCTCTGGCTACCCCACCAGCACCGTGCAGGCGAATCGCGCTGTCGTGCAGGTGCCCGACGAGCGGCTCGCGCGGCTGGCCGAGATCTTCCACCCGCGCAAGATCGTGCCGACGGCCATCGAGTTCGTGGATGTGGCGGGGATCGGGCAGGGCAGCGAAGAGACGCGCAAGCAGGGGCTTTCCGCCGAGTTCCTGGGCCACATCCGCAACGCCGACGCCCTGGCGCTTGTCGTGCGCTGCTTCGAGAACGCCGCCGCGCCGCACCCCGGCGGCAGCATCGACGCCGTGCGCGACCTCGACGAACTGCTAAGCGAGCTGGCCCTGACAGACCTCGCGACGGTTGAGCGGCGCATCGAGTCCACGCAACGCAAGACGAAAACCGGCGACAAGAAGGCCGTCGAGGAGTTGGAGCTGCTGCGCGGCTTGCGCGAGCACCTGAACGAGGGTCGCCCGGCGTCGGAGTATTCGTTCTCCTCCAACGACGAGGCCGTGCTGCGCGAACTCTTCCTGCTGACGATGAAGCCGCGGCTCTATGTCGTCAACGTGAGCGAGGATGCGCTGGGAGCCGCGGGGGAACTGCTGGAGCAGCAGGCGCCTGCCGCGGGGCAGTCGGGCGAGCTGGCGTGCGTCGCGGCGGTGGGCGAGCGGGCGCGCGCGGAGGGCGCGGAGGTGGTCGCGGTCTCGGCGAAGCTGGAGGCGGAGCTGGGCGAGCTGGCCGAGGCGGACGCGGCGGAGTATCTGGAGGCGCTCGGGCTGCCGCAGACTTGGCTCGGATCGCGTAGTGCAGGCGGGGTATCGCGCGCTGAACCTCATCTCGTTCCTCACAGCTGGCGAGGACGAGGTGCGCGCCTGGACGATCACGCAAGGGACGAAAGCGCCGGTGGCGGCGGGCAAGATTCACACCGACATCGAGCGTGGCTTCATTCGCGCGGAGGTCGTGCATTACGACGACCTGATGCGCGACAACGGGTCGATGAAGACCGCCAAGGAGCACGGGCACGTCCGCCTGGAGGGCAAGGATTACGTCGTGCGCGACGGGGACATCATCGAGTTCCGCTTCAACGTCTCCAAGTAACGTCTCGAAGTGGCCGAAGCTCTCAGCGCGCGATGAAGACGCCCGTGTCCTGGCGAATCGTGAGCGCGCCCTCAGCCGCGATGCGCTCCTCGACCAGCGCACGGAAAGCGACGAGCAGCCGCTCTCGTAGCGACGCCTGGCCGGCGGACGATGGCGCTATTCGCGCCACGATCTCGTCAAGCACCCAGAGGCTCGCGAGATAGGCGACGAGCGGCTCAGCTTCGGTGACGCGCAACTCGCCGGGGTAACGCTCCAGCCGCACGCTGGCGAAGTGGCGGCGCAATGCCTCCGCGCCGTTCTCCAGCCGGAAGGAGAGCGCAGGCCGCGCATCCCGCCGCGCCGTGGCTGCGGAGACGGGAACGCCAAGACGCGCCACTGATTGGCGCACCAACTGCCACATCTCGCGCATGTACCCTTCGCCATTCGTCGCGGCCAGCAGCGCCCCGCCGGGTCGGAGCACGCGGCGCAACTCGCCGATCGCCTGGTCTAGATTGGGGACATGGTAGAGCATATAGTTCGCCAGCGCCAGATCGAAGGATGCGCCGGCGAAGGGCAGCGCCTCCACGTCGCCGAGGATGCATTCGACGGGCAAGTGTTCCGCCGCGGCTCGCGCCCGCGCCTGGCTCAGCGTCCCCTCCGACAGGTCCAACCCGACGACGGTTCCCTCGTTCGTGGCGAGGCGGCGCGCCAGGGGAAGCAGAAAGACGCCAGTGCCGCAGCCGGCGTCCAGCGCGTGGCGAACGCCGGAGAGATCCACCAGATCCAGCTCCCATATCGAGATCGGCGTCGGATTGGCGCTGAAGCGCGCATGCAGGTCCACTCGCGCGCCGAGTTTCGCCGGGTCGGCATAGAGGCTCTCGCGAACCGCCGTCTTGTCGCGCATGATGTCATTGGGTCGGGCATAAAGGCTCCCTAGGTCAGGGATAGATCGAAGGCGGTCGCGATGTAGCCAGCATGCTCGTCGTAATGCTGGTAGGTGTTGCCGGCGATCAGGGACTCAAGCGTGCCACCATAGGGACTTGGCGCGTCCAGCCGTTCGACGGGGAGCGCCTCCAGCGCCTCCAAGAGTGCCGCATATGAGACGTCGAAGTCGGCGCGCACCTCGTCGAGCGGACGCGCGCGGTTACGCTCCAGCAGCTTCGCGTTGCACGGATCGATGTCCCACTCCTCCCCGGCCAGAATGTCCTCGTCCGCCTCGCCGGTGATAGCATGCAGCGGGAACGTGCTCCCACCACGTGATGTGCCCCAGCGTCGCCTTGACGGACCACCCGCCGTCGAGCGATTCCGCCTCAAGTTGCGCCGGAGTCAGCGCTTGGAGCGCCGTTTCGAGCTGTGCGTGTGTGGCTCGCACGCGCGAGAGCAGCTCCGCTTTCCGCGGGTCGTTGGTGGACATGGCGCCTTCCTTTCGGTGAGTCCGGCCGGCTAGGCCGATAGCGGCGCGTAGCACAGGGAATCAGCTTGCCAGTGAGTAGACCTGCACGTCTTTGAAAGTGGCGCTGGCGCTGGAGCAAAGACCCACCGCGCCGCTGGTGTACGTGCTGTCGGTCGTCTGGGCGATCTGCACGCCGTTGACGTACAGCGTAATCGCGCTGCCCTTGTACTGTGCGCCGAGGGCGAAGTGTGCGGCAAGGTTCGCGCGAAGCGTCCCCGAGGTGAGCGGGTTGAGCGTGCCATGCGCGTCGCCCACCGCGAGCGTGTAGGTGTTGGCGCTGGGCACGACCGTAAAGTAGTAGCCCGGTACGGGCGCTTGGACCGCGCCTGTCGCTCCCTGACGGAAGCTGAGCGTGACATCCTGCGCGTCCGCGGACGAGAGCACGTCGGCGTAGCCGTCGCCTGGCCCTGGCGTGCGCTGCTGGATGCAGAGCCATCCCCCCGCTGGTCGTGCTGCTCGTGGCGCCTACTGTGACGGCGCTGTTGCCTTGCACGCAGGTCGTCTTCGGATGCTGCACCGGCGCCCACGACGGGCCGGACGGGGAGTCGCAGGTGGGGGCGGAGTCCGAGAAGTTCACGGAGCCGGCGCCGGATGGCGCAGGCGGCGGCGAGCCCTGGTCGGTCCCCACTGAGGAGGTGGCCGTTGCGGTCGCAACGGTGGCATTGGCGGTCGCGGTCGGCTGCACAGTGGGAGTGACGCTCACGGTCGGCGAGACGCTGGCGGAGGCGGACGCGGAGGGCGTGGTCCCCGTCTGCGCCGATGCGCTCGCCGTGCCGGCCACGGCGGTCTGCGCCGTCGCCGTTTGTTGCGCATGCAACTGCTGCGCGTGCGCGTTGAGCAGGCCAGGCGCGGCGATGAAGCCGACCACCAGGAGCACCACGGCCAACACGGCAATCAGCAGCGCTGCCGGCCCACCACGGCGCCTCGCATTCCCCGCGCCTTGTGGGGCGCCTTGCGGGGCAACCGGCCATGCGGCTCCTCGCGACCGTCGTGCGCGCGCGCTCCCAGACGGTCCGGCGGGAGCGCGGGTGGCGGCGGCTCTCGTAGCGGCGACTGCCCCCGGCGCGCCGTATCCCGGCGAGGCTTCGTAGGGCACGCCGGAGGCGACCGCCCGCAGCGCCTCGGCAAAGAGCGCGACGGAGGAGTACCGTTGGGCGGGATCCTTGGCGAGGGCGCGGCGAATCACCGCCTCGACGCTGGGCGGGATGCTCGCATTGAAGGCGCCCATCGGGGGTGGTTCCTCGCTCATGTGCGCACGCGAGATCGCGAGCAGGTCGCCCTCGAAGGGGACACGCCCGGCGAGCAACTGATACGCCATGACTGCAAGCGCATACTGATCGCTGGCGGGCGAAAACTCACCGCCGAACTGCTCAGGGGCCATGTAGGCGAAGGTGCCGGTGACGACGGTGCGGTTCGTGCCCGCTCGCTCGGGGCGCGCCACGCCGAAGTCGGCCAGCAGCATCCGCCAGTGGCCTCCCGGCTCGATGCGGATGAGGACGTTGGCGGGCTTCACGTCGCGATGCACGATGCCGCGGTCGTGGCAGTATTGCAGCGCCGAGGCGACTTGCGAGAGAATATCCACCGTGCGGTCGAGCGCGACTGGCAGCCCCAATTTCTGGCGCGAGCGGCCATGAATGGCGTCGGAGAGCGAGCCTTCCTGGGCGTAGAGCATGATGATGTAGAGATAATCGCCCTCGACGCCACTGCCGGAGATCGGCAGGATGTTGGGATGATCGAGGGTCGCGAGCAGGGCCGCCTCGCGCTCGAAGCGTCGCGCCACCTCACGGCTCTCGGCGTCCGCGAAGGAACCGTCGCCCGCGCGCACGACCTTGAGCGCGACGAGGTGGTTGCCGGCGGCCAGCTCCTCGCCGAGATACACCACACCCATGCCGCCCTCGCCGAGCTTGCGAATCAGCTTGCAACCGCCGAGCTCGTGCCCTTCCAAGCTTAGCATGCCATTCCCTCCAGCCGCGCCGAGCGCCATCCCCGCTGGCTTACGCGTCGTCGAACGAAGTGCGGCAGTCCGCAGTATATCAGAGTTCGCGCGAGCAGCGAAACCAAGGATGACCTCTACGCGTACAGCCCAATGGTAAAGAAAAGAGTCCGAAAGAGTCCTAGTGACGAGCCTGCGCGATTGGTCGCCAGGACTTCCGCAGAGAACTACGTCCATAGGGCCGTAAGGTAGCACCCGAATCACTACAGATGTGAGCAATCTCACTCGGGGAACCTACCAATGGGGCAGATGCAGGCCGGCGAGAGGGAACCGTCGCAGGCGGTACACGTTCGGGACGCCAAGCAATGCGATATATCGTTTTTGTAACACGGCCTTTCCGGGAAGCGCGCGGATATGATATCGTCTTGCGGGTAGTTCTCCGGGAAGTCATCGCTTGCCAGAGACTGCTGGCACATGTTCGTTGCACAGGAGGAGATACGGGGTGGCAATCATCGAAGTGCGTGATCTGGTGAAGCGCTACGGCGGCTTCACCGCGGTCAAGGGCATCTCCTTCGAGGTGCGCGAAGGCGAGATATTTGGCATCGTCGGGCCGAACGGCGCGGGCAAGACCACGACGCTTGAGATCGTGGAGACGCTGAAACATCCAACCTCCGGCAGCATCACCGTGGACGGGCACGACGCGCTAAGAGATCCCTGGCAGGTGAAGCGCCTGATCGGCGTGCAGTTGCAGGCGGCGGGCTTCTATCCAGGCCTGACGCTACGCGAGCTGCTCCAGCTCTTCGCCGGGCTCTACGACACGAAGGTGGATGCGATGGCGATGCTGCGCAAAGTTCAGCTCGTGGACAAAGCCGGCACGCGCTTCGAGAAGCTCTCCGGCGGGCAGAAGCAACGCTTCTCCATCGCCTCGACGCTGGTCAACTCGCCGCGCGTGATCTTCCTCGACGAGCCGTCCACCGGACTCGATCCGCAGGCGCGCCTCAACCTCTGGGAAATGGTGCGCCAGATTCGCTCGGAAGGGGTCACGGTGGTGCTGACGACGCACTACATGGAAGAGGCCGAGCAGCTCTCCGACCGAGTGGCAATCATGGACGAGGGACAGATCGTGGCGAGCGGGACGCCGGGAGAGCTGATCGACTCGTTGCTGGCGAAGGGCTTCACGCGGCCACAGCAGGTGCGCGGGGCGACGCTCGAAGATGTCTTCCTCGATCTGACAGGCAAAGACCTGCGCGACGACTAGACGATGAGACGATGAGCGGACGCCTTCGCAACACGAGCGCGATCGTTCCGGCAGCAGAGAGTGGAAATATCAGGAGTTAGGCACGATGGCCAATACCACGCAGACGCGTGAGGCGCCGCGGACAGCGGCCAAACCGCGCGCCCCACGGCAGGCGTCCGCCTTTGTCGCGATGACCCGCGCGGCGTTTCTCGCGCAGTTGCGCAGCTTCGCCAATATCTTCTTCGGCTTCCTCTTTCCGCTGGTCTTCATGGCGATCTTTGGGCTGATCAGCATTAGCGGCAGCAACTCAGTGAGTTTGGGGATCGTGAATGGGTCGGATGTCAATTCACCGATCTATCAGGCGCTCAAGGCGATCAGCGCCAAGAGCGACAGCGGCCTCTCGCTCACCATGGATTCACAGAGCGATCTGGACGCCAAGCTCAAGAGCGGCAATCTCGACGGCGTCATCCTCATCACGCCGGTCCAGCGCACGGTCACAGCGACGGCTCCTGTGCCCTCGCCAGTGGCGTCTCCGCTGCCAACCGCAACCTCGGGCGCCACACCAAAGGCGACCCCGCTCGCCGGAGCGAGCGGAACGAGCGGATCCGGCACGCCAGCCGCGCCGACGACGCAGACGGTACAGGGCGATGACATCACGCTGACCACCTCACTGGCTACGCGCGCAGAATGGCGCGATCGCGACCGCCTACGTGCAAGGGGTGATCGATCAGGTGAACCTGCGCATGGCGGGCGTCACGACTCCCGCGGTGCAACTGACCGCGGTGACGCAGGTCGAGGGACAGAAGGTCAACTACAATCAGTTCGCGCTGCCTGGGCTGATCGGGTTCTCGCTGCTGGGCATCGGCATCTTCGGCACGGCATTCGGTTTCGTCGTCTTGAAGCGCACGCTCGTCTTGAAGCGCATCTTCGCGACGCCGACGCGAGCGACGACGATCGTGCTGGCGCAGGGCGCGGCGCGGCTATTGATCGCGCTGTTTCAAGTGGTGGCTGCTGCTGCTCGCCGGCATCTATCTGCCCTTCGTGAGCTTCCAACTGGCGAACGGCGCCGTCACGTTCGTCGAGATGACGGTGGTCTCGATGCTCGGACTGATCGTCTTCCTCGGCTTCGGCCTGGTGATCGCGGGCAACTTCCGCGACGAGAATGCGATGGGCCCGGTGGTCAATCTCATCACCTTGCCGCAGTTCTTGCTTGGCGGCGTCTTCTTCTCAACCAACGGATTCCCCGACGTGCTGCAGCTCATTTCGAACAATATGCCACTCTCGTATCTGACGGTGGCGCTACGCAACATCGCGACGCAGGGCGCGACGCTGTGGGATGTGCGCGGGCAACTGTTAGGCCTGGCGGCCTGGGGCGTCGTCACCTACGCCATCGCCATCCGCACGTTCAAATGGGAGTGAGCAAGGACGAGAAGGAGGAGCGCATGGTTAAGGTCGTCGTGCTCTATGGTCATCCCACGGATTCCGCCGCGTTCGATCAGTATTACCAGCAGACAGCACATTCCGCTGGCGCAGAAGATTCCCAATGTCCAGCGATTCGAGGCTGGCCACGTCGTGGGCACGCTGACCGGCGAGCGAGCGCCATACTACTACCAGGCCGAGCTCTACTTCGGCTCCCAGGATCAGATGCAGGCATCCCTGCTCAGCGAGGGTGGTCAGGCAGCCGCCCGAGACGTGGCGAACTTCGCGAGCGGCGGCGTCACGTTTCTCGTGGTGGAAGCGTGATTGCCAGTCGTGGCCCGCAAGTCGCTCTGAGGTGTTCCTGATTCGGCTCTTCGCTGTGTCGAGACCGGCCGCGAGACGAGGGCCGGCGAGACGCTGGCGCTATACTCCACTGGCGACGATTGTTGCTCGATAGCGTAACGCCGTCAGCCTCCCGCGGAGAGCGGACGGCGGATCTGATCCCTTGATTGCCCTTCGCAATCCATCTCGCCACAGTGCCCCTCTCCTTGTGGGAGAGGGGGTAGGGGGAGAGGTCTACGGCACGAGCCGCGTCAGGTCGCGCGGGAAGAGCGCGGCCAGCTTCACGCTGGGCAGGTCGAGCAACTGCGCGAGCAGACGCTCCAGGCCGATGGCGAAGCCGCCGTGCGGCGGCATGCCGTAGCGGAACGCCTCCAGGTACGCCGCGAACGGCTCCAGCGGCAGCCCGCGCTCACTCAGAGCCGCGACGTAGTCCTCGTAGCGGTGCAGGCGCTGGCCGCCCGACGTCAGCTCGACGCCGCGAAAGAGCAGGTCCGACGAGTTGGAGTATTCGGGTCGCGCGGGGTCGGGCGCGGTGTAGAACGCTCGCTTGCGCGTCGGGTAGCCGGTGACGAAGACGAAGTCGCTGCCATGCGCCTCGCGCGCCCACTCGCCGATCCAGCGCTCGTCTTGCGGCGAGAGGTCCGGCTCGCCGCGCACGTCCACCCCGTGTCGCCGCAGAATCAGCTCCTGCGCCTCGGCGAAGTGCAGATGCGGAATCTCGGCGGGAACTGTGGGCATCCGTGCGCCAAGCAGCGCCAACTCGCCGGCATAGCGCTCAGAGAGGGTGGCGAGGATGCCGGCCAGCACCTCGCGCTGCAGCGCCATCACGTCGAAGTGGTCGCGGATGAAGCCCATCTCGGCGTCCAGGCTGACGTACTCGTTGAGGTGGCGCGTGGTGTCGTGCGGCTCGGCGCGAAAGACCGGGCCGACCTCGAAGACGCGCTCGAAGACGCCGACCATCATCTGCTTGTAGAACTGCGGGCTTTGCGCCAGATACGCCGGGCGACCGAAGTAGTCCAGCGCGAAGACGTTCGCGCCGCTCTCGGTCGCCGCCGCTACGATCTTGGGTGAGGTGATCTCGGTGAAGCCGCGCGCGGTGAGCGTCTCGCGAAATCCCGCGATGGCGCCCGCACTCAAGCGTAAGATGGCACGCCGCGCGGGATGCCGGTTGGTGACGACGGCGGTATCCAGCAGTGTCGCGAGGCTGGCTTTTGGCTCGCGCTTGCCCAGCGTCACTGGCGGGGCTTCGCGCACCGGCTGGATCACCTCGACGCGCAGCGCGTGCAGTTCCACGCCGCCCGGCGCCTGGGCGGCGGCGACAACCATGCCCTCTATCGCGATCACACTTTCCGGGCCGGCGCTCGCCTCGGCAATCGGCGCCAGCTCCGCGTCTGCTTCGGCCACCGCCTGAATCGTGCCCCAGCCGTCGCGAATCACCAGGAAACTCACTCCGCCGAGCCGCCGCAGCGATTGCAGCCAGCCCGCGACGCGCACGCGCTCCCCGACGTGTACTGCTACCTCGGCAGTACGAATGCGCTCCAATGCCGTTGTCGATGTTGTCGTTTGCATGCTCGTATGCTCCTGAGAAACCTCCTCGACTGGCCTGCCGCGGATTCGGGGAGGCGCGCCGGGCAGGCCAAGGAGTCTCAGGCACGCTCCCACCGATCGGTGTCTCGGCGGGTGTAGTCATCAATCATGCGCGGACCTCTGGCGGACAATTAGCGGACAACAAAAAACCCTCGTCCAATCGTGGACGAGGGCCATACGCTGGCCGTGTCGTGGTACCACCACAGCTTTACCCCGGATGCGGGGCCTTGGTCGGGATCCGCCGGACCACACAGTGGCAGCGGAAACCGTCGCGCGGTAACGGGCGCATCCCGGAACAGAGCTAGTTGCGATCCAATCGATGCGGGCGCCAGGCGGGCGAGACAAGTCTCGCCCCTACATCGCGGCGGATCTCTGTGCCGAGCCCGCGCAGGCGGGCTTTGTGGCCGCAGGCCTCTAGGCGCGTCTTTAGACGCCTGCACGCTGGATCGTGTTCACCCATCGGCTCGGGGGTGTCCGGCTGAAGGCCGCGGCGACGGCGCTCTCAGCATGGGGCTGGCTGCACCCACACGCCGCTCTCTGTCTCGCCGCCTGCGCTTCCGCGCGTCCCCGTCCTCGCCATATGTATCACCAGTGCTTGCTCGCAAGTGTATCATGATCTGTGCCCAGGCGCAAGCGGCGACTCAACCTGTACCCAAAGGTGGTTCGCCCCGGAGGCGTTCGCGAACACCCCTACGGCATCGGCGACATGTCGTCCGTTTGCCACCCTCGATACGTGGTGGAACGCCAGCGTGTGTGCGGATCACGGTCGCGCGTCGCATGCGGAAAGGCTCGACGGTGGCGCGTACCGGACTAATCAGCCCTCGTCAGCGTAGGGCGTCCTCCGGCGACGCATCCTTTGGCAGAACATCCTTCGGGACTCTGTCGCAGCCGCATGCGCGCTACCGTCGCGAACAGCGCGCAGATGACGGCGGTGGCCCCAGCGACGAGAAACGCCAGTTGGGTGCCGCCTTGCTCGGCGAGCCAGCCGACGAGCACCGCGCCGAAGGGGCTGCTGCCGGCGAAGATGTAGCTATAGAGGCCGGCGACGCGCCCCTGCATGTGCCCCGGCGCCGCAAGTTGCACGATCGCGTTGGTGTTGGAGGTGTAGAGCGTGTAGAAGATGCCGGTGCCCAGCAGCACGATCACCGTGCCCAGGATGGTTCCCTGCGGCGCCAGAATCAGCTCGCCCACGTCCGAAGCCCGCGGCGCTCACCAGCAGTATGCCCCAGGTCGCCCGCCCCAGCGAGGCGGAGGTCAGCGCCCCGATCAGCGCCCCCGCGCCGAAGCACGCCGTGAGCAGCCCGAAGACCTGGGCGCCCGCGTGGAGGGTATCGCTGGCCACCAGGGGCATCAGCACGGTGAAGTTGATGCTGGCGATGCAGATGAAGGCGAACATGCCCAGCGCGATGCGCTCGATGGGGGTGCGCAGGACGAAGCGCAACCCTTCGGCGGTGCCGCGCAAGCAACGAAACCTTGCCGCCAGGCGCGTGCGCGATGGGGTAGAGTTCGTCGATGTGCATGAGCAGCAGCGCGATGATGACCGCAACGTAGCTGATGGCGTCGATGGTGAAGCAGATGCCGACGCCGAAGGCCGCGATCAGGATGCCGCCGACGCCGGGGCCAAGGATACGCGTGGCGTTGGCCAGACTCGAATTGAGGGCGATGGCGTTGGGCAGCTCGTCACGCCCCACCATCTGGAAGATGAAGGCTTGCCGGGCGGGATTGTTCATAATCAGGGCGAGGCCACGGATAGCGGCGATGGCGTAGGCATCCCGGACGGTGACGACGCCCGCGAGCGTGAGCGACCGCCATGACGCCGCTGCACAGCGCCAGGACGATCTGTGTCACCAGCAGCGTTACGCGGTGGTCCAGCCGGTCGGCGAGCGCCCCGCCGAAGAGACCTAGCAGGGCATAGGGGCCGAACTGCCAGAAGGCGAGGAGGCCCACGGCGAATCGCGGAATTCGTCAACTGTAGCACCAGCCAGGCCATCGCGGCGCTTTGGAGCCAGGTGCCGATCTGCGAGAGGAACTGACCGGAGAAGTAGAGGCGGTAGTTGCGGTGCTGGCGAAGGCTACGGAAGGTGCGTGCGCCAAAGATCGCGCCCAGCGGCGCACGAAGGGAATGCCTCATGTAGAACCTAATACATCATACGCGCGTCGCGATACCACTTGAATTCGAGGAGGTTGTTGGAGGGGTCCACGAGGAAGAAGCTTTCGTGCTCTTCCACCAGCCCCTCGAAGCGCCGGAACGGCTCGCGGAAGAATGGGAGGCCGCGGCGCGCGAGCGAGCTTGAGGAGGTTGTCGAACTCGTCGCGGTCGCGGAAGGTGACGCCGAAGTGGCGCGGATACTCTTTCGGCTCCGCGGCATAGTCCTGCGAGTGGTGGCAGACCACCTGATCGCCGAAGAAGTCGAGCGTGATGCGGTCATTGTAGCGACGCGCGAGCTTGCAGCCCAATTTCTTCACGTAGAAGTCATAGGCTTCGTCGAGGTCTCGCGCGGGGATCGCCAGGTGGAAGACGTTATGCGTGTCGCGCATCGGAAGCGTCCTTTTGGATTGGGTCGCGAGCGATTGGGTCGCGAACAGGAGGTATCAGGCGGGTTTCCAGTCATCGCTTCTCGCTCCCGGCCATGAATGACCGGGGCACAGCACGGCGGCGTACACGCCGGACACGAGCAGTGATCTGTGGAATCCGGTATCAGGCGGTGGGGCTGAGCTCGAGCAGGGTATCGGAGCGCAGGCCCAGGCGCAGTGTCTCGACGCCGATAGGGTCGGCGAAGGCGATGTTGGCCAGGTTGACGTTGGGTCCCACGCGCTTGATGAAGTAGGTCTGCAGCGCCTTGTTGGGCGCCTCGAACATCACGCGGTCCGTATCGAGATCGGAGGCCAGCATCTCCTCGATCAGCCCATAGCGCAGCGTGCCATCAGGGCGACAGATGCCGCTCGTCCCGCTCTCGCGCGCCTCAGTCAGCACATAGCGCGCCCCGCTCGCCAGGTCCTCGCGCATATACTCGATCCAGCGCGCCGGATGCAGATTTTGCGACTTGTCGCTGTCCTTATACCCGACCTCAGCCACCACGACGAACTCGCGGGCAAACTGGCGCACGAACTCCGCCTTCTCACGGTTCTCCATCGGCACGGTGCCGTTGGAGATCTCGACGACGCGGCAGCCGCGCGCGAGGCAGAGAGCGTAGTAGGCATCGACTTTGCCCTGGCTGTAGTACTTCTCGAAGAGGGTGCCACCGAAGAAAAACTCGATGCCGTGCTCGCGAAGGCATTCGATCTTGCGCTCCAACTGCGCGGTGACAAGCGAGGTGCCCCAGCCGAACTTGACGAAGTCGATGTAGCTGCTTGCGCTCGCAATCACGTCCTCGAAGTAGTGGGTGGGCGCCCCGTTGTCGATGAGCGCCGTCAGCCCCGCCGTGCGCGGCTTCGTCGTGCGGTCGGGGAGGCGTAAGCCTGTAATCTGCATCTGCATTTCTCCTGCTCGCGTCCTGCGAGCGCCGCGGCGCGTGGTCTGTAGCGCCGCCGGTTCTTCACGTGTTATTCATCCGCTGCTCGGTGGCCGTGACCGCCTCCTTCATGCATGTCTGTCTCCATGGCTGCCGCTCGCCGAAGCATGCGCTTGGGCATCATTCTTGTTACCCTTGCGCGGACGCCGGGCAGGATTGCGGCGTGATTCCGCTGCCTGGCGCCTTCGTCTGCGAGAAGAGCCAGCTGAGCAACTGCGGATTATCCAGGTTTTGCAAGTTCCAGATGTTGTGGGCGCCCTGGGGGAACTCGGTATAGCACGGCGAGCCGCCAGCCGCCTTGATGGCCTGAATCATCAGGCGCGAGCCAGCCACCGGCACGACATTATCCAGCGTGCCATGCAGCGCCCACACGGGGACGTGTGCCATCGCGGCGGCGGCGTGTGGGTCGCCCGCGCCCGAGACGGGGATCGCCGCGGCAAACGTTCCTGGCCAGCGCTCCGCCGCCTCCCAGACGCCGAAGCCGCCCATCGACAGACCCATGACGTACACACGATTCGGGTCGATCATGGGGTAGGTCTGCTCCATGGACTGCACGATCTCATCGGCGAGGGTGAGCGAGGCGCTGGGCTGAGCGGCGAGGGTGTAGGAACTGACCGTGGGCGGCACGTTCACCCACCGCTGGCCATTCGGCGCCTGCGGGGCAACGACGAAGGCCGGATATTGCTCCTGAATCTTGGTGTCGGTATACGCCTCTACGTATTGCTGGTCGATCAAGACATTGCGGTTCTGTAGGGCGCTATTCACTGGCTGCGAGACCTCACCGCCACCATGCAGGATGAGGATCAGCGGATAATTCTTGTAGGGCGTATACGACGGCGGGCCGTAGAGATAGTAGGTCATGCTGGCGCCATGGGCGTCGGTATAGGAGCGGGTGGCAAACGTCCCCACCGGGACGGGGGCGAGCGGCGCACGCGGCGTGGGCGTGGGAACCTGGACGTGGGCCTGTAGCGCCTGGGCGCCACCCGCGCTCCCGATAACCAGCGCCAGCATCCCCGCCAGCGCCGCGCGGCTCAGCCACACAGCGGCGCCCGCCACCAGCGAGGCCGGCGAGCGCCGCCACCAGCGCCAACCAGCGCGGCCGGGAGCGGCGGCTCCGGGAGGCGCCAGAGGGCGGCCGGCGACTGGCGCCGCGCTCGCCGTGAGGATCGCCCCACTCGTCCCTTTCTCCATCTCTGCGGGTATCTCGCTCGTCAATCCGCGTTGTCATATCAACCGCGCACCTTTCCTGGCGCCCTCCGCGCGTCCCCGTTCGAGCCGCGCGCGCGACCGCCATGCGCCGCATGATCTCGCATGATCCACTTGCCTCTGCGCCATGGATAACTTCCTTGTACACTGCACTAGACGGCTTGCTTGCCAGCGGCGCATGGCCGCGTTGCCTACACACCACGCGCAACTGGACCGGCGCCTTCCGGCTGCACACGCGGCTCCGCTCGTTCAAGTCGCTCTGGGCGCGGCGCTGCCGCCCGACCCCGCTCCGCTCGCTCGCCAGATGAAAGGGCAGAGTCGGCGGCGCGCTGCGCCGCCGCCGACGTATTGCCGGCCCCGCGCAGGTGCGGTGGAACCCAGAGCGGTGGCGCCACCGCCCGGGCGGTCACGGTACGGCCGCGCGGGCTGAACCATCGCTCCACGCCGGCGCGCAACCGCGCGCCAACAGCGTCGAGCGGGCGTGCGAGAACCGCGGGAAGCGGCGTCGCGCGCCCGACAAGCCGGCTCAAAACGGGAGTATACATCAGCGCGATGCTCAGCAGCGATGACCCCGTGACCGTTATCGTCCAGACAAGCACGACCAGTAGCGGCTCGGGCACGCCCTTCGGCAGGTACGGGATCACATGGTCCATCGCCCAGAACATAAAGAGCGGATGCGCCAAATAGACGCCAAAGGTCGCGTCGGCGAGCACACGCCAGCCGCGACTGCCCTGTGGGGCAGTCTGGACGGAAGGCGCGCGCCTTTGCGCGGTCTCGTGCGTCCGTGGCTGAACGCGCGGCTGAACGCGCGGCGGACGCGAGGCGCGGGCGCGACGCGGTGTACTGGCCCAGCGCACGGAGATCCACCAGAGGAAGGCGATCACCGCGATGCTGTAGGGGAACATGAGCGGCTGCAGGAATGCTCGCGACCGGCCCCGAGGAGTTGAAACAGCTGCTCGACTCGCTGCTGGGCGAGGCCGACCGTGCCGTGCTGGACGGCGAGATCGCCGAGTGGATGGTCGCGGCAGACAGCCGCGGGCTGCGTGACTCGGCGGACGGCTGGCTCGACGACGACCTCGCGTTCGTCGCACCCTGGGGCTTCGTTCCGGCTGACATCTCGCGGCCGGTGCTGATCCTCCAGGGAGGCGACGACCGGTTCGTACCGCGCGCGCACGGCGAGTGGCTTGCCGCACGGATCCCCGGAGCGGAGGCGTGGATCGATGACGTGAACGGGCACCTCACGCTCCTCGAGAACCGCGTCCCAGATGTCCACGAATGGCTGCTCGCGAACAGCTGACCGGCGCCGTCGACGCGGCGATGCGCAAGGGCATCCTCGTCGCCGCCGACAGCCCGTCCATTCGGCGCGTCGTGCGCAGTCACGGCATGCGGTTCGGCGCCTCGCGCTTCGTGGCCGGCGAAACGCTCGACGAGTGCGTCGCGGTGCTGCGCCGACTCAACGAACGCGGCCTGTACGCCAACACGACGCTCCTCGGCGAAGGCGTGCTCGAGCCCGGCGAGACCGAAGCAGTGGTACGCGCATACCGCGAGATCATCGATCGGATCGCCGACGAGCATCTGCTTGCGAACGTCGCGCTGAAGCTGACGCATCTCGGTCTTGACGTCGACGAGGAGCTCGCGCTGCGGAACGTCCGCGAGCTCGTCGAGCACGCAACGGATCGTGGGGGCTTCATCCGGATCGACATGGAACAGTCGATCTACGTCGACCCGACGCTGAGGATTTTCCGGCGCCTTCGCGAGGCAGGGCTCGACCGGGTGGGGACCGTTCTCCAGTCCTACCTTCGCCGCACCCCCGACGACCTCGACACGCTGCTACCACTGAACCCGAACCTGCGGCTCGTCAAGGGCGCCTACCTCGAGTCGCACGACATCGCGTACGCGCACAAGTCCGAGGTCGACGACGCCTATGGCGGGCTGATGGAGCGCATGCTCACCGAGGCAGGCCATACGGCGATCGCGACCCACGACGAGACGCTGATCGACCGCGCCATCGAGTTCGCGACCGTCAACGGCATCCCGCGCGAACGGTTCGAGTTCCAGATGCTGTACGGCGTCAGGCCGAAGCTCCAGCTCGACCTCGTCCGTCGCGGGTACAAGGTGCTGGTCGCGACGCCTTTCGGCCCGGACTGGTACCCGTATCTGATGCGGCGGCTCGGAGAGCGGCCGGCGAACCTGCTCTTCTTCGCGCGCGCCGCCGTCAAGCACTGACGACGGGCGCCATGCTGACCGGCAGCTCGAACGTGAACGTCGAGCCGGCGCCGACCGTCGACTCGACTTCGATCGTCCCGCCGTGCGTCGTCACGATCTCACGCGCCACCGCCAGCCCCAGGCCCGTGCCGCCGACCGCCGTCGTCTTCGCGGCGCCGCGGAAGAACTTGTCGAATACGCGGTCGCGGTCCTCCGGAGGGATGCCGAGCCCCGAGTCGGTCACCGAGAAGACCGCTCGACCGTCGCGCTCGCCCACGAAGATCCTTACCTCGCCGCCCTCCGGCGAGTACTTGATCGCGTTCGAGAGCAGGTTTCCGACGACCTGCGCGAGGCGGTCGCGGTCGCCGTTGACGATCAGCGCGTCGTCGGGCATGTCGAGCACGAGCTCGTGCGACTCCGAGTGCGAGAAGAACAGTCGTGTCTGCTCGCGTGCGAGCTCGACGAGGTCGAACGGCGCGAGGTCGAGCTCGAAGCCGCCACCTTCGAGCAGCTGCACGTCGAGGAAGTCGCCTGCCAGTGTGGCCAGCCGCCGGGCCTGGGTGTCGACGATCTCGAGATAGCGTTGCTGCTCGTCGGGGGGAAAGTCGCGCTCGAGCAGCAACGAGGTGAACCCGAGCACAGCGGACAGCGGCGTCCGGAGCTCGTGCGAGACCATGCTGATCAGATCGCGCTTGTGCTGCTCGCTCTCGCGCAAACGCTCGTTCTGGAGCAGCAGCTCGCGGCGGCTGACCTCCAGCGACCTGGCCATCGAGTTGAAGGCACTGACGAGCGCCGCGACCTCGCCCACCCCGCCCTCGTCCAGGCGCACTGAGAGATCGCCGCGCGCGACGTCCGTCGCGGCGTCGGCTGTCCGGCGCAGCGGCTGTGCGACGCCGCTCGCCACCCACGCGCCGAAGAGGAGCACGAGCACCGCCGAGCCGGCGAGGCCGACGATGCCGATGATCTCCGCGGTCCGCGCGACCGCCCGCGTATGCACGGCGCGATGCTCTGACCGCGTGTTCTCGGTCGCGAGAATCTGGCCGAGTGTCTGGTGGATCTGTTGCGTGCGCAGGCGGTCCTCGTCCCCCGAAGCAGACCCGCGTGCATCGGCCGGCGAGATCTTGGCGATCACGATCACGTTGTCGACGTAGTCGCGCAGGTAGCCGGTGAGCTCGCCGGCAGCGTCGTGGGCGCGCCGTAGCTGAACCGAGTCGTCGGCGACCAGCTTGTCGAGCTGCCCCAGGGCTCCCGGCAGTTGATCGCGCTGCGTCTTCAGCAGCGTCAGGAACCTCGGATTGAGCCGAGGGTTCTCCGACAGGACGTAGCCACGAAGCGACGACTGGATCTCGACGGCGAGCTCCTGCACGCGCAACGTCGCGACCGTCACATCTTTTGCCTGCGACTCGCGCGCCTCCGAGTGGCGGAGCGAGAGGATCGCGACCAGAGCGGACGCGACGATCACACCGACGACGAGCGCCACGACCGACGCCAGCAGGGCAACGCGCCCGACCAGCGACAGTCGTTTCACCGCCGCCGCTCCACCAGCGAACGCGCGATCGACGCCAGTTCGTCGACCCGGAACGGCTTGGCGAGAAAGCGATCGGCGCCGGCCTCGAGCGCCTTGGCGACGTCGCCCGGAGACTGCCACGCCGAGACGACGCACACGGGGACCTTCTGCAGCACCGGATCCGCGCGCATCTCGCGCAGCACGTCGATTCCGCTCCGGCCGGGCATTGCCACGTCGAGCAGCATCAGATCGGGAGGCGACTCCCGCAGCAGCTCGAGTGCCGCATCGCCGTCGGTTGCCTCGACGCAGGCGAAGGCCTCCCCGAGCGTGACGACGATCAGCTCTCGGAGTGTGTCCTCGTCTTCGACAATCAGCGCCCGTGGCCGACCGTCCCCGCCTTGGCCGTTCATCCCGTCAGCCGGAATAGCAGAACCTCCCGGCGCGGGCTCAGATGTGTCGACGTCACCGTCAAGGTGCCGCGCGCATTGTCGAAGAGGCCGGTGCCGCCGACGATCGCGATCTCGTACAGGAGCCGCGTCTCGAGCGCTCCCGCGACGACGAGCGATCCTTTCGGCAAGAAGTAGGTGCCCATGCACGAGCGCTCCCGATTGTCGAGGTACGTGCAGACGAGATCCGATCGGCCGATCGGCCGGCCCGTCACGCCGGGCTTGTAGAGGCGCTGCCTGACCATCTCGATGGTGCCGGCGGTACCGCCGCCGACAGGTCTGACCAAGCGGCGCATGACCTGGAGGTCGGTGATGCGAACCTGCGCCGGACCGGTCGACGCGCCGCCACTTCCGGCAACGAGGGAGGCCGCCGCAGCCGCGACCGCGGTAGCCGCGAGAAGCGTACGGGACTGCAAATCCATTCCCCTTTCTGGGAGTGTTCTGGGTCGAAGGTCGTACGGTTCCTACCCTCATTCGGCAACGGAAGGCCCTTTACCTACCCCCAAAAGCCCTCCGTTACGCCTCTTCAGTAGCACGTCTGCCGATGATTCCGTCGACCAGCCCATAGACGACGGCCTCCTCGGGCGTCATGAAGTGGTCCCGGTCGATGTCGCGCAGCACCTGCTCGACGTCCCGGCCCGAGTGCAGGGCGATCAACTCGGCCATGCGCTCGGTCATCGAAAGCACCTCGCGAGCGGCGATCTGGATGTCCGCCGGGGTGCCTCGAAAGCCGGCCGAGCCCTGGTGGATCATGATCTTCGCGTTCGGGAGCGCGAACCGCTTGCCGGCGGCTCCGGCACAGAGGATCATCGCCGCAGCGCTCATCCCCATGCCTAGGCACACCGTCGAGACGTCCGAACGTACGTACTGCATCGCGTCGTAGATCGCCATCCCGGCGTAGGCCGATCCGCCCGGGGAGTTCACGTACAGCCAGATGTCCTTGCCGGGATCGTCGGCGTCGAGAAAGAGCAGCTGGGCGGCGACGAGGTTCGCGAGCTGGTCGTCGACCTCCCGGCCGAGGAACACGATCCGCTCGCGGAGCAGCCGCGAATAGATGTCCGAGGAGCGCTCGAAGCTGCCAGTCTGGTCGACCACCATCGGGATCACGGAGCCGACGTTCATCGCATCCACCTCCTGTTAATGTGCAACCGAGAAGTTGCCACTGTAACGCAACCCGGAGGTTGCAGATGATTCGCCGCGAGATCGTGTTCCCGGTGACCCGCGAGGAGCTCTGGGAGGCGCTCACCGAGCCGGAACGGCTCGAGGACTGGTTCGCGAACGAGGTCGAGGTCGATCTGCGGCCCGGCGGAACGGCATCCTTCCGCTGGTCGAACGGCGAGGAACGCCACGCCACGGTGACGACGGTGGCGCCCGCCGAGCGGCTCGCGTTCACCTGGGCGGACGAGGGCGAGGTCGAGTTCACCCTGGCCGACGACGCCGACGGCACCCGGCTCACGGTCGTCGAGACGGCGCCCGCCTGGTCGACGGCGCTCGACCTTCAGGCCTCGGCATTGGCGTATGCCGGAGCCTGACCCGCTCGGTCAGGTGTTCAGCGCCCTCGCCGACCGGAGCCGCCGGCACGTCATGGACTACCTCGCCGCGCGGGGAACGGCGACGGCGACCGAGCTCACGGGCGAGCTGCCGATCACCCGGCAGGCGGTCGCCAAGCACCTCGTGACCCTCGCCGACGCCGGGCTCGTCTCATCGGAGCGGCAAGGCCGCGAGACGCGCTACCGGCTCACGCTGGTCGGCCGCGAATGGGACGAGCGCCTGGGCGCCCTCCGCACCCACCTCGAACGGCGGCAGACATGAGCGATTCCTACGAACGCGTCCGCGACCTCCCGCTGGTGGTCGAGAGCTACGAGCTCGAGCCGCTCGAGCGCGAGGTCGCTCGCGGCTTCACCCTTCGCCGCACCGAGGTCGTCCTCAGGGGCGGCGGCCACGAGGGCCGCGGCGAGGAGGTCGACTACGATCCCGCCGCCCAGCAGCGGTTTCAGGAGCGCCAGGCCGAGTTGCCGCTGGTCGGCGAGCACACGCTCGACTCCTACTCGGTGCTCCAGTCGGGTCAGACGGAGTACCGTCGCTGGGCGCTCGAGTCGGCTGCGCTCGACCTGGCGCTCAAGCAATCGGGCCTGTCGCTGGCGGCCGCGCTCGGCCGCGAGCAGCATCCACTGCGCTTCGTCGTCTCGACCCGCGTGGCGAACGTGGAGCAGTGGCTCGAGCGCTATCCGACGCTCGAGTTCAAGCTCGACCCCGACAAGGACTGGACGGACGAGGTGGTCGAGCGCGTCGCTGCGACGGGCCGCGTGCGGACGCTGGACTTCAAAGGGATCTACCGGGCGGAGTTCGGATCGCCCCCCGACGCGGGCCTCTACCGACGCATCGCAACGGCGTTTCCGGACGTCTGGCTCGAGGACCCGGCGCTCACGCCCGCGACCGCAGGGGCACTCGCCGACGCCCGCGACCGGATCACGTGGGACGCCGCGATCCACGAGTGGAGCGACGTCGAGGCGCTGCCGTTCCCCCCGCGTTGCCTCAACTCGAAGCCGTCGCGATTCGGGTCGGTTCGGCGCCTCTTCGACTTCTACGATCGCTGCGAGCGCGCCGGGGTCGCGCTCTACGGGGGCGGACAGTACGAGCTCGGGCATGGGCGCGACCAGATCCAGCTGCTCGCCTCGCTCTTCCATGCGGACCAGCCGAACGACGTGGCGCCCTCGGGATTCAACGTCGTCACACCCGTGGACGGGTTGCCGGCGAGCCCGCTCGACCTGGGCGCACCGAGACCCGGGCTCTCGCTCTAGCGTCCCCCGTACACGGCGGCCTTAGCCGCCAGGCGGGCGACCGAGCCGTCGTCCGCGTCCTCGACGGGGTGCCAGGCGGCGCCCGCAGCCGGTTCACCGCGACCGACCACGAGGTAGCGGACATCGAGGTGGAAGTGCGCCGGCTCCGAGCCGGTCGCCGGAATCGCATGGATGTCGAGATCGAAGGGACGCGGCGCGTGCGGATGCAGCTCGAGCGAGAGCCCCGTCTCCTCGAGGGCCTCGCGCAACGCGGCGTCCTCGAGACAGGTGTCGATCGACTCGACGTGCCCGCCGGGCTGCAGCAGCCGTCCGAGCTTCGCGTGCTCGACCAGACAGGCGCGCTCGCCGGCCTCGTCGATGACGAACGCCGACGCCGTGAAGTGTGCGCGCACCTGGCTGCGCGACAGCGGCTGCTCGAGCTCGTCGGCGAGCCTCAGCATCGCGCACCGGTCCGCCTCCTCCCGCTCGTCGTCCGCCACGTACGCCCGCAACATTGCCGCAAGGTCGCTCATTTGCTCACTCGTACTGCAGTGCCTCGAGGACGTTGAGGCGGGCAGCGCGACGGGCGGGGAAGATCGCGGCCAGGATGCCCACGATGATTGCAGCGATCGCGAAGACGATCAAGGACGTCACCGGCAGTGAGAACTGGATGAAGTCGACGCGGTAGACGAGCAAACCGCCCAGGACGACCCCGAGCACGATCCCGAGCACGCCGCCGATCATCGCGGTGATCACACTCTCGTGCCGGATCATCCGCCGCACCTGACGCCGGGTCATGCCGATCGCGCGCAGCATGCCGATCTCGCGCGTTCGCTCGAACACGGTGAGCACGAGCGTGTTGACGATCCCGAAGAGGCTGACGATCACCGACAGCGCGAGCAACACGTAGAGGATGTTGAGAATCGAGTTCAGTCCGCTGATCTGGTTGTTGATGAACTGCTGGCGCGTCTGCGCCTTCGCGTTCGGGAAGGACTTGAGTGCCTTCGTCAGCGCGGCGAGGTTCGCCGGCGACTGGCCGCCCTGCATGCGAACGAACGAGTACAGGTTCTCGGGGTTCTCGTTGAACTTGTCCCAGGTCGCCTGCGAGACCGTGACGCTCCCGAAGGGCGATCCGCCGGGCGGCGGCTTGAAGATGCCGTGGATGTGGAACGTCTTGGTCGACCCGTTCGAGAAGATCATCGGCACGGGCGAGCCGGCGAGGAGGTGGTGCTTCTTCGCGTAGCCGGTGTCGACGAATGCGCCGTCGTCCCCGAGCGTCGCCATAGTCGTGTCGGAGCCGACCTTCCAGTCCAGCTTGAACATCGTCGCACCCGGTGGGTTCACGGCCGTGGCGAAGAAGCTGTGGCCGAAGGCCTTCGCGTCGCCGGTGCGGACGTTCCCCACCGCCTCGACCCCAGGAGTCGACTCGACGACGTTGGCTGCGGCGATCGGGATCGGCGAGAAGTTGTTCTCCGCCGTGATCGCGTAGTCGGCGTTGTGCCAGATCTTGTTGACGGCGCCCCTGAACGACGAGGTGATACCGGAGGCGAGGACGGCGACGAGCGTCACGAGCGCGAGGCCGATCATCAGCGCCGCGGCGGTCGATGCGGTGCGCTGCGGGTTCCGCCGAGCATTGTCCTGCGCGAGCGCGCCCGCCGCGCCGCCGATCTGACGTGCCGGCCAGCCGAGCGCACCGGCCAGTGGACGGATGAAGCGCACCGACAGCATCGACACGCCGATGAAGATCAGGAGGGCGCCGAGCCCCATCCACAGGAGCACCGCGGTGGTGCCGAGGTGCTTGCCGAACAGCCCATACAGCAATGCAGCGAAGCCGAGCAGCGTCAGGATCGACGAGCCCAGCGTCCTGAAGCGCGCGAAGCGCGACTCGGGCAGCGTCGCCCCTTCGCGAACCGCGGCGATCGGCTGCACGCGCGTCGCGCGGATCGCCGGCCTGAGGCTTGCGATCAAGGTCACGAGGATGCCGACGAGCAGCGCGATGATCACGGTTCTGGTCGCGAACACGAGGCCGCTGTTCGGCAACGTGAAGCCGACCGCGTCGAAGAGCTTGAAGAGCCCCTTGGCGAGCCCGAGCCCGACCGCGATCCCGACCAGCGACGCAAGCGTGCCAACGACGAGCGCCTCGATGAAGATCGAGTTGAGCACCTGGCGCCGGCTCGCGCCGAGCGTCCGCAGGGTCGCGAGCTCGCGCGTGCGTTGGGCGATCGTGATCGACAACGAGTTCGCGATCACGAAGCTGCCGACGAAGAGCGCGATCCCTCCGAACGCGAGCAGGAACCCGCGCAGGAACGAGATGAACGAGTTCGCCTGCTCGGCGTCCTTGTCCGCCTGCTGCTTGCCGGTGAGCGCCTGCGCGTTCGACGGCAGGATCGCCTTCACCTCTCTTCAGCGCATCGGTCGACGACACGCCTGCCTTGGTCGCGATCGCGATCTCGTCGAATTGGTCCGGCTTGTCGAACAGCCTCTGCGACGTCGGTACGTCGAAGCCCGCCAGCGTCGCACCGCCAAGGCTCTGCCCGCCGAACTTCACGAGGCCGGCGATCTTCAGCCTGACGATCGGTCCTCTCGCCTGGACGCCGATCGTCTGACCGACCGCGAAGTGCTTCTTGCTCGCCGTGCTCTGGTCGATCACGACCTGGTCGCCGTGCGGCCATGTTCCCGAGACGAGCGTCAGCGGGTTGAAGCGCGAAGCACCGTCGGCGATGGAGAATCCAAGGTTCGGAGCGCCGCCGAAGACGATCGCCTTGCCGTCGTGACCGATCAGCTGCGCCTCGCCGTTGATCTGCCCTTCGGCCTCGCCGACGTCGGGCAGCCCGCGCACCTGAACGAGCAGCGATGCGGGCAACGTCGGCGCAGTCGATCCGTTGTCGGTGCTCGTGGCCGCCTTGCCCGAGACGACGATGTCCGAGCCCTTGCGAACGTCGGTGAAGATCGAGTTGAACGCCTTGTCGATCGAGTCGGTGAGGATGAACGTGCCGGTCACCATCGCGACACCGAGCACGATCGCGATCGCGGTGAGCGCCGTGCGGAGCTTCCGCCCGAGCAGGCCGGCGAGCGCGACGCGGGTCACGAGCCGGCGCGAGCCATCGCAGCGAGAATCTCAGGCGCGCCGCTGCGTGGCAGCTCTTCGACGACGCGGCCGTCGGCGAGGAAGAGCACACGGTCGGCGATCTCCGCAGCGTGTGCGTCGTGGGTCACCATCACCATCGTCTGGTCGAGCTCCTTGGCCGAGGAACGCAAGAGCTCGAGAATGTCGGAGCCAGTCTGGGAGTCGAGGTTTCCGGTTGGCTCGTCCGCGAAGACGACGGTCGGCTTCGACACGAGTGCGCGGGCGATCGCGACACGCTGCTGCTGGCCGCCCGAAAGCTCCGACGGCCGGTGCGACCGACGGTCGGCGAGCCCGACGCGGTCGAGCAGGCCTTCGAAGAACTCCGGGTCGGGCTTCTCGCCGGCGATCGTGAGCGGGAGCTTGATGTTCTCCTCGGCGCTCAGCATCGGCAGGAGATTGAAGAACTGGAAGACGAAGCCGATGTGGCGGCGGCGAAGCAACGTCACCTCGCGGTCGGAGAGCGAGCCGACGTCCTGGCCGGCGATCGAGACCGTGCCGCTGGTCGGCTTGTCGAGCGCCGCGAGCAGGTGCATCAAGGTCGACTTCCCCGAGCCGGAGGGGCCCATCACCGCTACCAGCTCGCCGGGCTGAACGGCCAATGTGACGCCTCTGAGCGCATCCACTGCGGCCTCGCCCTCGCCGTAGCGACGACTCAGGTCCGTGGCGATGACGACTGCTCCGTTTGCGGCCATCTCGCCGGCGAGCCTAGCGCGTCGTCGCCGGGGCGGCGTCGATCTCGGGGATGATTTGGTCCCCGTAGGCCTGGAGCGTCTCCTCCTGGCCGTGCGTCATCAAATACATGTTGAACTGGTCTACGCCGACCGACTCGAGCTCGCGCAGCTTGGCCACGCACTGCTCGACGTTGCCGATCACGCAGAACCGGTCGCAGATCTCATCCGTCACGAACTCGCCGTGCTTCGCTCCCACGCGCGAGTGCTCGTCGTAGTCGTAGAACTTGCGTGCGAGGACGTAGTCGGTGAGCGCCTTCGGCACCTTGCTCCCGTCGGAGCCGTAGCGCTCGATCAGGTCCTGGACGTGGTTCGACACCATCGCCGGGAACCAACGAACCTGCTCGCGAGCGTCGGCGAGATCGTCCGACACGTGACTCGGCGCGCCGACGATGCACTTGAGCTCCGCCGGGTCGCGGCCTGCCTCCTCGGCCGCCCGGCGGGCGGTCGACATGATCCACTGAATGATCTCGGGGTCGGCGAGCTGGATGATCACCCCGTCGCCGACACGCCCGGCGACCCCCAGCGCCTTGGGCCCGTAGCCGGCGATCCACATCGGGATCTCCGGCAACTCCGGGCGCACCCACTTCAGCTGTAGCTCCTTGTCGTTCCATGTGACCTCGCGGCCGTTCATGAAGTCGCGGATCATCGCGCAGGCGCGCTCGAACTCCGCCACCTTGACCGGCTGCTGCCCGATGTAGCGGCGCGCCGAATCGCCGCGGCCGATCCCCATCACCATGCGGCCGTCGGTCAGGTCGTGGAGGGTCGCATACGCGCTGGCGAGCACGGTCGGATCGCGGGTGCCGGGGTTGGTCACGAAATGACCGAGCTTGATCTTCGACGTCTCGTGCGCCGCGTAGCCGAAGAGCGGGATCGACTCCTGCCACAAGACGTGCGAGTCGTAGGTCCACGCGTATTCGAAGCCGTGTCGCTCGGCGAGCTGGATCAGCTCGAGCCAGCGGGAGTACGGCGGATCGGGCAGGACGGTGACGCCGAAACTCAAAGCCATTCCGAGGCCTCCTGACGGTCGACTACTCGCGCGCTTCCGAGCGTACTGCGTCAAGATTGACGGATGAAGATCATCTGCGTCGGCCGGAACTACGCGGAGCATGCCGCCGAGCTGGGCGACGACCCGCCCACCGAGCCGCTCCTGTTCGGCAAGTTCGACAACACGCTGATCGGTCCAGGCGAGCCGATCGTGCTTCCGCCGGAGGCGACGCATGTCGATGCGGAAGCCGAGCTGGCCGTCGAGATCGGCGTCGGCGGGCATCGGATCGCGGAGAGCGCCGCGCTCTCTCACGTGCGCGGCTACCGCTGCGCCAACGACGTCTCGGCGCGGAACATCCAGTACAGCGAGAGCCAGTGGGCTCGCGCGAAGGGATTCGACACGTTCTGTCCGCTCGGAGCGGAGCTCGTTCCCGTCTCGAAGCTGGGTGACGGCTCCGGGTTGCGGGTCGTGCAGCGGTTGAACGGCGAGGTGCTGCAGGACGGCTCGACGAGCGATCTGATCTTCGACGTGCCGTTCCTCGTCAGTTACATCTCGGCGGTCTTCACGCTCGAGCCGGGCGACCTGATCCTCACGGGAACCCCGCCGGGCGTCGGCTGGGCGCGCGACCCGAAGGTGTCGCTCGCGGACGGCGACGTCGTCGAAGTGGAGGTCGAGGGGGTCGGCACGCTGCGCAACCCGGTGGTGCGCGCGTAAGCGGACGCACGGCCGCTCCCGTCGGCGGGTCGCACACCCCAGAGCACCGCCGCGGCCAGTGGTGCGCCGACGAAAATCCCTGCTCACAGGCATCTTCCTGGGGACGCAGCGGGACCCTCGTGGTCAGACGTACGTCTGACCGCGGTCAGACGACGGGTGGGCCCTCAGGACATGGCCGAGAGCGTCTTTGTCGCGAGGCGGTCGAGCGCACGCACCGCGAGCTCCAGATGCTCGCGCTTCGTGTCCTCGAGCTTCGTGTGCGACAGCCCGCGAAGGCTCTGCACGAACAGCATCACCGTCGGCACGCCCGCACGCGAGACCTCGGCGGCATCGTGCAACGGCCCCGACGGCAACCGGTGCGACGAGCCCGCGACCTCGAGGATCGCCTCGTCCGCCAACTCGATCAACTGCTCGTCGAACAGGATCGGCTCGATGCTCCAGATCCGCTCCCACTCGACCGTCAGGTTCTCCTCGGCCGCGAACCGGTCGGCCGCCTCGCGTGCGAGAGCCAGCAGTCGCGCGAGCTTCGTCGCATCGAGCTGCCGCTGATCGAGCAGCTGCTCGGCCGTCTCGACGACCGACGTGACGATGCCTGGACGACAGATCACCCCGCCCGAGGTGCACACAGCTCCGTCGCCCACCTCGCGCGCGATGTCGCGAATCGCGAGCGCGAGCTTGGCCGCGCCCGCAAGCGCATCGCGGCGCTTGTCCATCGGCGTCGACCCGGCGTGGGCCGCCTGACCGTGCCAGGTGAAGCGCGAGCGTTCGACGCCGAACGTGCCGAGAACCACGCCGAGTGGAAGATCGAGCGCCTCGAGCACAGGGCCCTGCTCGATGTGCAGCTCGAGATAGGCGACCGCGCTCGTCGAGCTCGACGCGCGCCTCGAGTGCGCGGTCAAGGTCGACACCGTGCCCGCGGAGCGCGTCGGGGAGCCCGATGCCGTCACGGTCGACGAGCTTCCGCAGCTCCTCCTGATCGCGCATCGACCCGGCGGCCGCCGACGAGCCGAACAGCGACCGACCGAAACGTGCACCCTCCTCGTCGGCCCAGTTCACGAGCCGAACCGTGAGCGGCGGCGTGCCGTCCTCGGCGATCCGCCGTAACACCTCCACTCCCGCGACGACGTTGAGGCATCCGTCGAGCCAGCCGCCGTTCGGCACCGAGTCCAGATGGCCGCCGATCAGCAGCGCGCGGTCGGAACGCCCCGGCAGGGTGAACCATTGGTTGCCGGCCGCGTCGACGGTCTCGACGGCGCCGGTCGGCCGCACCTTGTCGCGGAGCCAGTCGCGCGCCGTCTCCCACGTCTCCGTCCATGCGACGCGCTGGGCGCCGTCCTCGTCACCCGTGAGCGCTGCGGAGCTCCTCGAGCTCGCCGACTGTCCGTGACGGATCGAGCGGCACGCGGCGAGAATACAGCCGCCCCGCGAGTGTGGTAATCACCCGGCAGCGAGCGAGAAATGCGATCGAGAAGGGAGATCCGCGATGTCAGTGCTGATCAAGAACGGGCGCGTGATCACGGCGGCGGACGACTACGCCGCCGATGTCTTCATCGACGGTGAGCGGATCACCCTGATCGGCGAGTCGCTCACGAACGCAGCCGACACGGTGATCGACGCCGCCGGCAAGTACGTCCTCCCGGGCTGCATCGACCCGCACACGCACCTCGACATGCCGTTCGGCGGCACGGTGACGATCGACGACGTCGAGTCGGGCCAGACGGCGGCTGCGTTCGGGGGAACGACCTGCCACGTCGACTTCTGCATCCAGCCGCCGGGCTCGACCTTCTCGGATGCGCTCGCCGACTGGAAGGCGAAGGCCGAAGGGCGGCAGGTGATCGACATGGGCTACCACATCGCCGTCACCGACCTGCGCGACGGGCGGCTCGCTCGACGAGCTCGCATCGCTCCCCGACCAGGGCATCACGTCGTACAAGCTCTTCATGGCCTACAAGGGCGCGCTGATGGTCGACGACGAGACGCTGTTCAGGACGATGGAGGTCGCGGCCGAGACCGGAGCGCTCGTGATGGTGCACGCGGAGAACGGCGACGCGATCGACGTGCTCGTGAAGCGCGCGCTCGCCGACGGCCACACCGAGCCGCACTGGCACGCGCTCACGCGCCCGCCGGAGACGGAAGGCGAGGCGACGAACCGTGCGATCCAGCTCGCGCGCGTCGCCGGCGCGCCGCTTTACGTCGTGCACGTCTCGTGCCGCGAGTCGGTCGAGCCCATCGCGCTCGCGCGCGAACGCGGCTGGAACGTGCACGGCGAGACATGCACGCAGTACTTCTTCATCGACTACACCGACCTCGAGCGTCCGAACTTCGAGGGCGCGAAGTTCGTCTACACGCCGCCGCCGCGCGACAAGGCGAACCAGGACGTCCTGTGGAACGCCGTGCGCACCGACGTGCTTTCCGCAATCTCGACCGACCACTGCGCGTTCAACTGGAACGGCCAGAAGACACTCGGCAAGGACGACTTCTCCAAGATCCCGAACGGCGGCCCCGGGATCGAGAATCGCCTGCAGATGATCCACCACTTCGGCGTCCGCCAGGGACGGATCACGCTGAACAGGATGGTCGAGCTGCTGGCGACGAACCCGGCGAAGCTGTTCGGGCTCTATCCCCGCAAAGGCACGCTCGCGGTCGGCTCCGACGCCGACATCGTCGTGTTCGACCCCGACAAGACCGTCACGATCTCGGCTGCGACACACCACTCGAAGGTGGACTACAACCTCTTCGAGGGCACGACCGTCCAGGGATCGCCCGAGACGGTCCTGCTCCGCGGGAACGTCGCTCGTCGACGGCGACACGCTCGTCGCGAAGCCCGGCATCGGCCAGTTCGTGAAGCGGGCGAAGTTCGGGGAGGAGCTGAAGCCCTCGGCGCTCGCTCAGATCGGCGCGTAGAGCGGTGCAGCCGACGGTCGCTCCCGGCGCAGCGACCGCCGTGGTGGCTCGAGGACGCCTTCGCCGCCGAGGGAGGTCGCATCGACGCCGAGGCCGCTCGACGGGCGACCTGAAGGTCGACGTCGCGATCGTCGGGGGCGGCTACACCGGCCTCTGGACCGCGCTCGCGGTGCTCGACCGCGAGCCGGCCGCCGAGGTGGCCGTGCTCGAGGCCGAATTCTGCGGGGCCGGGCCGAGCGGCCGCAACGGCGGGTTCATCGAGGGCTACTGGCCCGCCCTCGGCGAGCTCGTCGAGCTCTTCGGCGCGGATGACGCAGTCAGGCTCGCCGAGGCGGGCGAGGGGATCCGGCCGGCTGTTCGGGCGCTCGGCGACGACGTCTGGCTGCGCGAGTCGGGGATGCTGATGGTCGCCACGACGGCGGCCCAGGAGCGTGTCCTCGACCGCGCGATCGCTGCAGCGGCGGCGGTCGACCGCCCCGACCAGGCCGTCGCCGTCTCGCGCGAAGAGGTCGCCCGACGCTGCCGGTCTCCGCGCTTTCGGCGCGGCGTGCTGTTTCCCGACACCGGAACGGTGCACCCGGCACGGCTCGTGCGCAGCCTGCGGCGCGCGGCACTCGCCCGCGGCGTTCGCCTCTACGAACAGACCCCCGCGCGTTCGTCCGGGCCGAGCCTGCTGCTCACGCCGCGCGGGCGGGTGCGGGCCACGCAGGTCGTCGTCGCGACCAACGCGGCGATGACCGACTGGCATCCCGTTCGCGGCCGGCTCACCGTCGTTCGGCAGCTACGTCGTCCTCACCGAACCGATTCCCGAGCTCCTGGCGCGAGATCGGCTGGACGGGCGGTGAGGCGATCGTCGATGCCCGGATGTTCCTGCACTACATCGCGCACCACCGACGACGGTCGGGTGCTGATGGGCTCCGGCTCCGGGCCGATCGGCTTCGGTAACCGCATCGACCGCCGCTTCACGCACGACGCACCCACCGCCACGCGGGCAGAGCTCGGGTTGCGCCGGCTCCTCCCTGGCCTCGCCGCCGCCGCGGTCGAGCGGTCCTGGGGAGGGCCGATCGACGTCTCGGCCGATCACATCCCGTTCGTCGGGACAACCGCCGGTCGCGTCCACTTCGCAGCCGGCTTCTCGGGGAACGGCGTCGGCCCGGCGTATCTCGCCGGGCAGTCACTCGCGTCACTCGCCACGGGCCGGGATGACGAGTGGAGCACACTGCCGCTCGTCCGCGGTCGCGGACGCGGTGTTCCTCGCGAGCCGTTTCGTCACCTCGGCGGCGCGACGATCAGACGCGCGATCCTCGCCTGCGAAGAGGCCGACGAGGCCGGCCGCGAGGCTCCATCCGTGGCCCGCGCCGTTGCCGCGGTACCTCGGCTGCTCGGCATGCGCCTTGGGATGCGTTAGGTCTGCCGGTCGCGCTGGGCGAGCCACTGGGCGAACCGCCCGGACGGAGTCTCGAGCCAGGCTGCAAGATCGTCCGGGAAGCGTTCGACCCCCGTGCGCAACTCGGTCAAGCGAAACTCGAGCCGGCGCTCGTCGTCACAGACATGGGCGCCGAAGTCGTCGGCGACCGGAAGCGACGCGCCGCACGAGGGGCACGGCATGTGATCGGGTGTCGGGAACGCGATGGACATCACTGATCTGAGCGCGAACGGCGCTCTCCGATACACGAATCATCGGCAGATCCCTCGCGAAGGTGTAGGTCTGGGTAGGCCCGTCACCGGGCCCACCCAGACCGTGGCTCAGGCCATCTGCATCGCGCTCGGCACTGCGCCGAGCTGCTGAAGCAGACCGAGTGTGTCCCAGTTCGTCCAGGACTCGACGATCTTCCCGTCTGCGTGCCGGTCGATCGTGATTCCCGTGATCGTGGCCTCCCTGCCCGTCGGGGCGATCCCGAACAGGTCGCCCTTGTGGGTGCCGCGCGCGATCCACCGGATCGCGACGATGTCGCCCTCGGCGATCACCGTGTCGGCCGTGAGCTTGAGATCGGGGAACGCCGCCCGATAACCGCGCGCCGCCTCCTTCAGCCCCTCGGGACCCTTCACCGGCTCCGGCAACGCCGGGTCGTGGCCGACCGCATCGGCCGCGATCAGCTCGTCGGCGATCTCGTATCTCCCTGCGCCGAAGATCTCTTCGAGGATCCTGCGCGAGGCCGCCTTGTTCGCCTCCATCCCGCTCCTCCTCTCGTTCGCGCCGCGGTCACCGCGGCACCCGCGACATTACTCCTGCACCGGCCACCGCAGGGGGCGTCCTCACCGTTCTTCGGTGCCGTGCGGCATGCCGTAGTCGGCGAGCAGCTCGAGGAACGGCGCGGCCGGGAACGCCTCGGGCCCGAGGACTCCGGTTCCGTGCCACGCACCGGACTCGACGAGCTCGAGCGCGACGATCGGATTGATCGCCGTCTGCAGCACGACCGCCTGGTGCCCGTAGTCGCGCATCGCCTGCTCGTTGTCGACGACGTGATAGAGGTAGGTCGCCCGCTTCGAGCCGTCCTTGCCGGTCCCGGTGACGTACGTCCCGGCGCAGGTCTTGCCCGACATCCGTTCGCCGAGCGTCGCCGGATCGGGGAGCGTCGCGGCGACGACGTCGCGCGGGGCGACCTGGACGCCGCGCACCGTGACGGGCTCGGTCGAGTCGAGCCCCAGCATGTGCAGCGTCTTCAGCACCGCGATGAACTCCTCGCCCAGGCCGTACTTGAACGTGACACGGCGGCAGTCGACCCAGCGCGGAACGAGCACCACCTCCTCGTGCTCGACGTTGACGCACTCGACCGGCCCGATGCCCTCCGGGAACTCGAAGACCTCCGGCTCGGAGAACGGGGCGGTCGTGAACCATCCTCGCCCGCGCTCCCAGATCAGAGGCGGGTTGAGGCATTCCTCGATCGTCGTCCAGATCGAGAACGAGGGCGCGAAGTCGTAGCCGGCGACGGCGAGATCTGCGCCGTCACGGATGCCGACCTCGTCGATCTCCGAGAAGAGCTCGTCTGCGGCGTATCGGGCGAAGACGTCGGACAGCCCCGGCTCGACGCCGATCCCCACGAGCGCCAGCATGCCGGCCTCCTCCCAGCGGCTCGCGACGGCGAACTGCTCGTCCCCGAGCATGACGCCTACCTCGGAGTACGGGTGCTCGGGATGCGGATGCGACAGCGTCATCGCCATGTCGAGATACGTGCAGCCGGCGTCGAACGCGGCCTCGAAGATGGGTGGGTTGAACCGTGGGTCGCAGGCGTTGAGGATCGCGTCTGCGCGCTCGCTCCGAGCAAGCTCGGCGATCGCCCGCGCATCCGACGCGTCGAGCTGCGCCGAGCCGCCGCGCGCCCCGAGCGGCATCGCCGCCCGCTCGGCGCGGCCTGCGTCGATGTCGGCCAGCACCATCCGTTCGAAGAACTCGCGGCGCGCGGCCACGGCCGCGGCCGCCGCGCCGACGCCACCGGCTCCGACGACGAGGACCCTCACGTCAGCGTGTCTGCGGGAACCCGAGGTCGACCTTCGACGTGGCCGGGTCGGGCCAGCGCTCGGTGACCACCTTCGTGCGCGTGTAGAAGTCGATGCCCTCGGGCCCGTAGATGTGCCGGTCGCCGAACAGCGACGCCTTCCAGCCGCCGAAGCTGTAGTACGCGACCGGAACCGGGATCGGGACGTTCACGCCCACCATCCCCGCCTGCACGTCGACCTGGAACTGGCGTGCGACGCCGCCGTCGCGCGTGAAGATCGCCGTCCCGTTTCCGTACGGGTTCTCGTTGACGAGGCGCACCGCGTCGTCGTAGCTGCCTACACGGGTGATCCCGAGCACCGGCCCGAAGATCTCGTCGTCGTAGGCCCGCATCCCGGGCTCGAGGCCGTCGAGCAGCGTCGCGCCGAGGAAGAACCCGTCCTCGGGGCAGCTCTCGCGGCCGTCGACGACGACCGTCCCGCCACCATCCTCGATGTACGACGCGACCTTGTCTCGATGCTCGCGCGTGATCAGCGGGCCCATCTCGCTCGACGCGTCCATGCCGTCGCCGACCTTCACGTCGGGGATGCGCTGCTTGATCGCCTCGACCAGCGGATCGGCGGCATCCCCCACCGCGACGATCATCGAGACGGCCATGCACCGTTCTCCAGCCGACCCGTAGCCCGCGGACACCGCGGCGTCCGCGGCCATCTCGATGTCGGCGTCGGGGAGCACGATCATGTGGTTCTTCGCGCCGCCGAGTGCCTGGCACCGTTTCCCGCTGCGCGTCGCCGTCTCGTAGACGTAGCGCGCGATCGGCGTCGAGCCGACGAACGAGATCGCCGCGACGTCTGGATGCTCGAGCAGCGCGTCCACCGCCACCTTGTCGCCGTGCACGACGTTGAACACGCCGTCCGGAACGCCGGCTTCCTTGAGCAGCCCGGCGACGTAGACGGACGCCGACGGATCCTTCTCGGACGGCTTCAACACGAACGTGTTCCCGCACGCGAGCGCCGGCGCCCACATCCACATCGGGACCATCGCCGGGAAGTTGAACGGGGTGATCCCGGCCACGACGCCCAGCGGCTGACGCAGCGAGTAGACGTCGACGCCGGTGGACGCCTGCTCGCTCATCGCTCCCTTGAGCAGATGCGGCAGGCCGCAGCAGAACTCGATCACCTCGAGACCGCGCGTGACCTCGCCCATCGCGTCCGACAGCACCTTGCCGTGCTCCGCCGTCAGGATCTTCGCGATCTCCTCACGACGCTCGTGGACGAGCTCTCGGACCGCGAAGAACAGCTCGGCACGCCGGGCCAGCGACAGCGACCGCCAACTGGAGAACGCTTTCTTCGCAGCCTGAACCGCCCGATCGACCTCCTCGACGCTCGCGAAGTCGACGACGCCCGACTGCCTGCCGGTCGCCGGGTTGAAGACCGGCCCGATCCTCCCCGACGTCCCCGCGCTGGGGCCACCGGAGATCCAGTGGTTGATCGGCTTCACGGCGGCTGGGGCGTCGATCGTGTCGGTCATTCGCGGCCTCCTCGAGTGGTCCGGAGAGCGTATCGCGCCCAGTAGGATCAGGGCTCGTGGCGACGACCGACACGAACACCGAGCTGGGCCGGCAGATCGTCGAGGACGCGAAGCGGTTCGTCCTCTACTCGTGGAGCGTCCAGGATCAGATCGCGCCGATCCCCGTCGAGCGCGCCGAAGGGCGCTACTTCTGGGACTACGACGGCAACCGCTACCTCGACTTCGCCTCCCAGCTCGTGAACGTCTCGATCGGCCATTCGCATCCGAAGATCGTGCAGGCGATCAAGGATCAGGCGGAGAAGCTCGCGACGATCGGGCCGCCGATGGCGACCGAGAGCCGCTCGCGGCTCGGGCGACTGCTGGCCGAGGTCACGCCGGGCGACCTCTCGATGAGCTTCTTCACGAACGGTGGCGCCGAGGCGAACGAGAACGCGATCAAGCTGGCGCGGTGGTACACCGGCCGCCACAAGATCATCGCTCGCTACCGGAGCTACCACGGCGCGACCGGCGGTGCGATCACGCTCACGGGCGATCCTCGCCGCTGGCCCGCTGAGCCCGGGCTGCCGGGTGTCGTTCGCATGTTCGACCCGTACACCTACCGCTGCCCGGCCGGCCATCCCGATCCGTGCCCCGTGTGCACGGGCGGACCTCACCTCGAGGAGATCCTCCAGTACGAAGGCGCGCACACCGTCGCGGCGGTGATTCTCGAGACCGTCACCGGCACGAACGGCGTGATCGTCCCGCCCGACGGCTATCTGCAGTCGATTCGCGAGACGTGCGACCGCCACGGCATCCTGCTGATCTGCGACGAGGTGATGGCCGGCTTCGGCCGCACCGGCAAGTGGTTCGCCGTCGACAACTGGGACGTCGTGCCCGACATCATGACCGTCGCCAAGGGGATCAACTCGGGCTACGTGCCGCTCGGGGCGATGATCGTCCGCGAGCCGATCGCGGCGTGGATCCGCGACAAGCCGTTCGCCGGCGGGCTGACGTACAGCGGCCATCCGCTCGCGTGCGCGTCCGGCGTCGCCTCGATCGAGGCGTTCCAGGAGGAGGGCATCGTCGAGCAGGCGGCGGCGACAGGCGAGGTCTTCCGCACGGAGCTCGAACGCCTCGCCGACAAGCATCCGTCGATCGGCGAGGTGCGCGGCCTCGGATGCTTCTTCGGGCTCGAGCTGGTCAAGGACCGCGCGACTCGTGAACCGCTCGTCCCGTTCAACGCAGCCGGTGACGCACGCGAAGCCGGTCGGCGCCGTCGCGAAGCGCGCACTCGATCGCGGCCTCTATCTGATGACGCACTGGAACGTCGTCATGTGCTGCCCGCCGCTGACGATCACGCGGGACGAGCTCGCCGAGGGCATCGACGCGCTCGACGACGCACTCTCGGTCGCCGACGAATTCGTCGCGTAGACGCCCGTCACGGCACGTTTTCGTAACGATTCGTCACAGTTTCGTGTGTCAGACGAGCGTCTGACCGTGGTCTGACCGCGGTCAGACCACGTCGTACACTCAAGGCATGTCGCTCTCGGCCGAGTTGCGGGAGTTTGCGGAGAGCCCGGACCGGTTCGTCGACGTCGCCGACGACGGTGTGGTGACGCGCTACGACGACGGCCGCATCTGCATCGTGCAGGCGCCGACGTTCGCTTCGGTGTGCGCTCCCGACGTCGCGGAGGGTGAGGTCGAGCAGCTGCTCGCCGACGTGCGCGCGATCGCCGACGTGCGCAAACGGCCGTCGTGGTGGATCGGGCCATCGGCTCGGCCGTCCGGGATCGTCGAGCAGTTGAAGGAGCTCGGCGTGAGAGAGCCCGACGACCGCGTGCCGGTCGTCCACGCGCTCGCGGTCGCGACCGAGCCGGCCGGCTTCCAGGTGACGTCGACGCACGCGTGGTCGACACGTTCGACGACTATCGTCGCGACGTCGGAGCTCCGGTTCGACGTCTTCGAAATCCCGCCCGAGCGCCGAGAGATCGAACGTCGCCACTTCGCCGAGTACTACGAGGCGTCCCAGCGCGATCGGCATCCCCGTCTGGTTCATGGCGACGCTCGAGGGCAAGGTGGCCGGGTCGGCCGGGGCGATCCCGTCCCCGCGGGGCGTCTTCCTCGTCGGCGGCTCGACCGCCCGTTGGGCGCGGGGACGCGGCGTGTACCGGGCCCTCGTCCGCGCGCGCTGGGATTACGCCGTCGCCCGCGGAACGCCTGCGCTGGTGACGTACGCGCAGCCGACCACCTCGTACCCGATCCTCATGCACATCGGCTTCGAGGAGGTCTGCACGATCAGACGCCTCGAGGATCGGCCGACGTCGTCATGAGCGGCCGATCCGGCTAGTTCGCAGGGATGCCCAGGTTCTGGCGTGCTCAGTACGGCAGGACGTCGCCGGCGTCGTAGAGACGGAGGAACGCCTCGACGACGACTGGATCGAACTGCGAGCCCGACGCCTCGCCGAGCCGCAGGACGGCCTCGTCACCCGGCAGACGTGACCGGTAGGGCCGGTCGGTGACCATCGCGTGGAACGCGTCGCACACGAGCACGATGCGCGCCTCGAGCGGAATGTCGTCGCCCTTCGCCGTCGGGGTAGCCGAGACCGTCCCACCGCTCGTGACACGCGCGAACGATCGGCCGCACGTCGGCCAGGCGATCGATCGGCGCGAGGATCTTCTCGCCGAGCTCGGGATGGGACTTCACGACGTCGAACTCCTCGTCGGTGAGCGGTCCGGCCTTCTGCAGGATCTCCGACGGCACGCCGATCTTCCCGATGTCGTGGAAGAGCGCGCCGAGCTCGAGCCGCTTCAAGCGCGTCGCCGTCGAGCTCCAGCGCGCGCCCGACGAGCAGCGCCATGTCGGTGATCCAGCGCGCGTGCGACGAGCTGTACTCGTCGTTCGCCTCCAGCGCATTCGCCAGCGCGGCGATCGTCGAGACGAACGTCCGCTCGAGCTCCGCATAGTGCTCCGCGCTCTCGATCGCGAGCGTGGCCTGATGCCCGAGGCCGGCGAACAGGCGCAGCTCACGGTCGGCGACACGCCGGTCACCGACCTGCGCGGTGAGCGCGCCGACTCTGCCCCGTCGAGATGGAGCGGCGCCACGATGAATCGCCCCGCCTGTTCGAGGTCCACGCCGCTGACCTCGACGACCATCTCGCGCTCGAGCACGAACGGCTCGGTTCCGCGAAGCCACTTCTGGGCGAGGGCGGCGGGGAAGCTCGTCGTCGAGCGATCGGCGCCGTACGCCGCGACGGAGACCAGGTCGCCGCTCGCGCGCTCGTGCTGCACCCAGAGGCCGGCGGCCTCGGTCCCGAGAGCGCGGCGCGTCACGTCGACGCACCGTGCGAGCGTCTCGTCGGCCGCCTCCGCTGTCGCGAGCTCCCTGCTCGCCTCGAGGAGGGTGTTGGCGATCTCGGCCGCCTCGAGCTGTTTCCAGTACAGCCGCGCTTTCTGGAGCGCGACCGAGGCCTGCGAGGTGAAGCTCGCCAGCAGGCGCTCCTGCTCTTCGCCGTCCGGCTCGAGCGCGAGCACGAGCCGGCCCAGGATACCGTCGCCCTCGACGAGGAGCCCTTCGACGCCCTCGGCGAGCGGCTCCCCGAAGCTGGCGGCGCACACGTCGTCGAGCCAGAGCGAGACGCGCTCGGTCTGGAAGAGCGACGCGGCGGTCGCGACGGTGAGCGTGCAGATCTCGTCGAACGACTGGGCGCGCGAGACGGCGTCGACGAACGCGAGCAGTGCCTTCGCGTTCTCCGCCTCGTGTCGTTGCCGCTCGTAGAGGAGTGCATTCTCGAGCGCCACCGAAGCCTGTCCGGCGAGCACCTCGAGCAACCGCACATCGTCCTCGTCGAACTGGTTCGTGCCGAGCTTCGAGATCACGATGGCTCCTGTGACGCGCCAGCCGTAGCGAAGCGGCACGACCGCGAGCGACTCCTCGAGGTCCTCGGTGCCCGGGATGCGCTTCGCGAACTCGCACTCCAGCGCGTTCGGGACGAGCAACGACTCGCCACGCTCCACCGCGGTGCCCGTGACCCCTTCGCCGACCTTGACGGTGTACGCCTCGGTCGTTGCGACGGCGGTCTCACCACGCTCGCCGATGAAGGCAACGGGGCGAAGATCGTCGCCTTCGCGCAGCACGACGCGACAGTTGTGGTAGTCGATCAGAAGCCGCAGCTCCTCGGCGATCGTCTCTCCGATCCTGCGCACGTCGTTCAGCCGGTTCAGCTTGCCGGCGAGTGACTGCAGCATCTTCAGATGCGAGATCGACCTGAGGTCGCGCGTCGACGTCGACGCGGATGCGGGACGCTCGGTCGCCGCCTCCTCGTCGAACAGGACGAACTGGTTCTTGCCACGCGTCTTCGCCGTCATCATTCCCGCTTCGGCGCACGCGGCGAGCTCCCGCGGGTTCATCGCGTGCTGCGGGCCGAGCGCGATGCCGATCGAGACGGTCATCGGCCCCGTCGGCTCGAACTCCTGCGCAGCGAAGCTGCCGGCAAGCCTGCCCGCGAGCGTGAGCGCCGAGCGCGCCTCGCAGGACGGCATGATCACGCGCGAACTCCTCGCCTCCGATCCGGCAGACGACGTCGGAGCCGCGAACCGTCTCGCGCGCGATACGCCCGACTCTCGTCAGCAGCTGGTCGCCTGCGCCGTGGCCGTAGACGTCGTTCACGCGCTTGAAGTCGTCGAGGTCGAACATCAGGACGGCGACCGACTCGTGGAACGAGAGGCCCGCGTCAGCTCGGCGCGGAGGCGCTCGTGGAAGTAGCGGTGGTTGTAGAGACCGGTGAGCGAGTCCGTCTGCGCGAGGTGCTCCAGCCGCGCTCTCGTCTGAGCGTTGTCGAGCGCGAGCGCGGCTGCGTCGCCGAACCACTTCGCAAGCTCGAACTCGTGCTCGAAGAACGCCGCGTCCTCGCCGATCCGATAGATGTTCAGCGCGCCCTTGAGCGTTCCGCGCGCGACGAGCGGCACGACGATGATCGCCTCAGGATCGTTGGGCGTGCCGGGAATGACGTGCGTGCGCGGGTCGAGATGCGCCTGATTCGTCCACACGGGCGTCCGGTGCTCGACCGCCCAGCCGGTCAGCCCGACGCCGTAGGCCGGACGGTCGCGCATGATCTCTTCCTCGTATTCGGCGGAACGCGCGAGGATGGGAACGAGCTGACGCCGGGCCTCGTCGGCCTCGTAGATGTGGAGGGCCTCGTAGGGCATCAGATCGCCGAGCGTGGCCGCGATGCGTTCGAGCAGCGCATCGAGCGCCTGCTCGGAGAGCACCTCGTGGAACACCTCTGCCAGCCGCGGTACGACTCGACGAGGGCCTCTGGGCGGCCGGCACCGTTCGACTCCACCGCCCGCGTCGGGGCGTTCCGGCCGCCGCAGCTTGCCGGATCATTTCCCGCTACACATCGGCGCCGCCGGCCGGCGGCGCTTGAGGCCCTTTAAGGGTTACAGCAGGCCGCAGGCGCGAGCCGTGTTCGGCCAGGGCCAGAAGCCGCGCCCAGAGCTGATACGCCCTCGCAGCGACCTCGACCTGCGCCCAGACGGGCCATTGTCGGCCGTCCCGTAGCGCTGCAGGTAGCGGCCGCCGTAGAGGCGGAAGTTCATGTCCATCTGCAGGCCGCCGTAGTAGCCGTTGCCGGTGTTCGCGTTCCAGGTGCCTCGTAGTGGTGGATGCAGGTGAACGCCTGGGCGAGCCGGCTGGAGATGTGTGCCTGCCGTTCGGCATGCTGCGAGACGGCGAGCGCGGCAGCCGCGCTCCGCAGCTGCCACAGACGCAGAGCGTCCTGCTGCTCGGCCCGCGAACGCTCGCGAACGTGCGGGACGGCCGCCCGGGATAGATCCTGCGAAGCGCGAGCGCGAGACGCCGGTCGTAGGCGAGCGTCGGGCCGAGGCGCGCACGAAGCCGGGGCGGGGCCGGGAGCCGAACGGCAAAGCGGCGCTGCAGCGCACGGAGCGCTTCCTGGCGCGCGTGATACGCCCGGCTCGTCCAGCGATCGATCGCCCACCGGAGATATGTGCGGTCTCGCGTATGCCGCTCGGCAAACGAGCTCGGCTGGCGCGAGACGTGTGCTGCCTGCTCGAACGTCCACGTGACCGTGCGGTAGTGGTCGACGAGTCCGCGCAGCGTCGCCAGCGAGGGCGACGCGTCGGACGGACGAGTTGCGCGCGCGGCTCGGGCGACGCCCACCGCCGCGGCTGCGATCGCGAACGCGACGGCAGCAAGCACGAGGAAGCGCGATCAACTGCCGCCGCGCGGGCGCTAGTCGTACGTGCACGTGGTGACTGCTCCTTGTCCGGGTACAGGTCGTGTCGCGAGGGGTGAACGGCGACGGCGCGCAGGGCAGGTCGGCCACCGAACGACGCGGACGGTAGCTGGTCGCGGGTACGCGCCGCGAGAAGCCAGGGTTGTCAGGGAGGTTTGGCCTACTAGCGGAAGAGATCGCGCTCGGGCTCGATCACGATCTCCCGCGGCCGTGCCGTCACCCTCGAGCTCGCAGGCCGCGCACGACGACGACGGGAACGCCTTCCGCCTTGCCACGAGCGAGATCGGCCGCGCCGGCGATCTGATCGGCGACCGCGACACGGCTCGACTCGCAGCACATATCCGACGCGATCGAGTCGTACCGCGCAGGTCGACGATCGCGGGCACGCCGGCGATGCCGATCGCGACGTCGGTCGTGCCCTGCCGGAACGGACGACCGAACGAATCGGAGACGATCACGCCCACGTCGGCGCCGGTGAGCTCGTGCAACCGCGCTCGCAATCGCCGCGCGCTCGCGTCGGGGTCGACCGGCAGAAGCACGAGCGTGCCCGGCTCCGGCGCGTTCGAGTGGTCGACCCCGGCCGACGCGCAGACGAAGCCGTGATGCGTCTCGGCGATCACGAGCGGTGCCCGCTCGCGCACGATCCGCTTCGCCTCGCGCAGGATCACCTCGAGCTCGCGCGGATCGCGCTCGCCGCCGGCAAGCTCGACGCGCCTTCGCCGACGGCTCGAGCTCGTCGAGCCCGACGACCCGTCCCTCGGCCTTCGAGACGACCTTCTGGGCGACCACGACCACGTCGCCGTCCTCGAGCGCGATCGCGCGGCGATCAGAGCGCCGCGAGGTCGTCGCCCTCCCGGACCTCGGGCAGGCCGCGCACGGGCAGGATGCTAGATCACGGCTGTCGACGCCGCTGACCCGGACCCCCGCGTGCGCCTTGTAGCGGCGGTTCAGGTTCACGATCACGGCGGTCATCCCCTCGAGCGCGCGCGCGCTCGCGAGTGGGCCGGCGTCGAGCGCGCGACCGGCGACGAGCTTGCCGCCAGCTCGAGCGAGAGCTGCTTCGCGTCCTCGTCGTCACCGCAGATGAGCGCGTCCTCGTCGGGCGGCGCACTCGGCGAGGTTCGCCGCGGCGATCGAATGCAGCCCGGCGGTGACCGGGCGCCTCGACGACGTCCTGGACTCGCTCGGCGAGGCTGCGGGCGTCGGGATCGGGAACGCGCCGATGCCCTTCGCGAAACTCGATCGCGCTCGCGACGCGAGAGGAGCGGCGTCGTGCCGAGCGCCTCGGCGACCGCGCCGGCGGTCGCGAGCGCGCCGTCCGCCTTGACCGCGAGCACGACGAGATCGGCGCCGCGCACCGCTTCCTCGTTCGTCGCGCCCGTGACCCGCCGCCGCCCAGCTCGGGCGCGGCTCTCGTCGGCGCGCGCGGCGTCGCGCGAGCCGATCACCACGTCGTCCTCGCCCGACCGCGACGAGCCGAGCGGCGAGCGCGCGGCCGAAGCTGCCGGTTCCGCCGAGCACCGCGACCCTCACGCAGGCGCCCCGGCGGCGTCGAGCACGGCCGCGGCGAGCCGGCGCGCGGCGTCGAGATCGCGTCATCAGCGTGTTCGTCGACGACGCGGCGGACGCCCGCGGGAAGCGCGCCTTCGCGTCGTCGCTCGTCGATCACGAGCGCATCGATCAGGCCCGTCGTAGCACGCCGCGACGTGGGCCGGCGTCGTGCCGCCCGCGAGTCGCGTGCAGCATGCGGTCGGCCGGCCCTTTACCGCGCGCCCTCCGACCAGCGGGCTGACGGCCACGCACGGGACGGTTCGCTCGCGCCAGCGCGCTCGCGAATCTCGCCGACCGCGAGGATCGGCCCGATCGAGACGTACGGATTGCTGGGCGCGATCACGATCAGGTCGGCCTCGGCAAGCGCCTCGAGCGACCCCGGGCGCCGCCGTCGCCTCCGGCGCCCCGGCGTAGTGCACGGCGTCGACCTCGTCGCGGTGGCCCGCGCGACGAACCAGGTCTGGAACGGGAACGTCCCGGCCGGCGTCTCGAGGAAGGTGCGCACCGGATCGTCGCTCGCCGGCAGCAGCGCGGCCTCGAGGCCCAGCGCGCGAGCGAGCTGCGCGGTCACCTCGCGAGAGCGGCGCTGCCGTCGCGGAGGAGCTGCGTCCGCACGAGATGCAGGCCGAGGTCGCGGTCGCCGAGCGAGAACCACGCCTCGCCGCCGAGCTGCGCGACCGTCTCGAGCGCACGCCACGACTCGTCGGCTCGGCCCCAGCCGCGCTCCTCGTCGGCCAGCCCGGCGAGCGCGTAGAGGATGCTGTCGAGGTCGGGCGAGACGTGCAGCCCGAGGATCTCGATGTCGTCCGCAACGTTGCCTATGATGGAAACGTTGCCTGGATCGACGACACCGACGAGCCCGCGCAGGAACCGCGCGCCGCCCACGCCGCCCGAGAGCACGGTCGACTCTCAAGCGGCCGCTCCGAGGCGCGAGCCCCGGCAAGCACGCGCGCGTGTGAGGGCCGACGCGATCGACGAGCCGCGCGAGATCGTCGAGCGTGTCCACGTCACAGATGAGATTCGGCGCAGTCGACCCGGCGCGACGGGCCGAGCCGCGAACCGCTCGGCGCTGCCCGGGCCGTAGACCGGCTCGAAGAGGCGCTCGTGGGCGAAGGCGAGCGCGTTCGTCGTGCCGTCCTCGGCTGCGACAAGCGCGAGGCCGTCCGCGGGAACGGCGCCCGCGAGCGCGAGCAGGTCGCGCGGTGGCGCACGGCACGTCGGCGTTCACGACCAGGTACGGGACCGAGCGCGCGGTCGGCGGCGGCGTCGAGGCCGGCGCGCACAGCGGCGCCCAGCCCGCGATGAGGGTCGGGGACGACGTGACGTCCTCGGCGGCAGCGGCGGCGCCCGGCGGCGACCACGAACACGTGCCGACCGCGCCCGCGGCCGCGAGCACGTCCGCGAGCATCGCGTCGGCGAGCGTCGACCGCGCCGCTGTCGGGAGGCCGAGGCGGCGCTTGGGATCGGTACCGCGGAAAGGAATGACGACGGTCGGCATCGCCGGGGACACTACCGAGGCGACCTGCGCGCCCGAAAGTCGCTACTCGTTGCGCGCGGCGATCATCGCGCACGTCGATCCAGTGCGTTCCCTGCAGCGCGCTGACGACGCGCGGATCGGTGTGCTCCGCATTGTACACGTGCGACTCGAGGTCGCAGCAGACCGCGACCGCGTCGAGCGGGATTCCCTCGATCTGCACGAAGGCCTCGGCGGGCAGATGGACCTCGCCGAGCGTGTAGTGGCGGAACGTCAGCTCCGGCGCGATCTCCATCAGCGCGGGCCAGTCGGGACAGGCGCGCGAGCTCACGCCGGCACACTTGGCGCGCGCCCGGCCGTCTCCTGCAGCGTCCACTCGCCGTCCAGCAGCACGAGCCCGGTCTCGGCACCGGACGGGAAGACGAAGAACCGGAGCGCATCCTCGAGGGTATGGAGCAGTCGGTCGCCCTGCGCGTCGACGAGGCTGACTCTCAGGTGGAACCTGCCGTCGGCGAGCGGCAGCGAAGCCATGCGAAACCGCAGCTCGAACTCGCCCGCTGTGCCCGCCCAGCCGAGAGAGGCCGGTCTCCTGCGCCGCCCCGCCGAGCACGAGGCCGCCGTCGTCACGAAGCTCGAGCGAAACCTTCGGCGGCGCGACCATGCTGTCGGCTGCCACCACCAGTCGGACCGTTGCGGGCTCGCCCGCCGCGAACTGCAGCCTCGGGTCGCCGTCCTGGTCGAGGAGCTCTGCCGAGACGATCCGCGACCTCGCCGCTCCCCCACTCGCGCAGCCCTGCGCGAGCTCCTCCGGGTTCGCATCGGCCGCGAGCTGCCGCCGGTAGGCGCCGATCGCCTCACGGGTTTCGCCGTCGAACTCGACACCTCCTTGCCGCAGCAGGACGGAACGGTCGCACAGCCGCTCGACCGCCTGTGCGTCGTGCGAGACGAACAGGATCGTCCCACCGCGATTCTTGAACTCGGCGACCTTGCCGAAGCACTTCCGCTGGAACTGCTCGTCCCCGACCGCGAAGACCTCGTCGAGCAGGAGGACGTCCGCCTGGATGTGAGCGGCGACCGAGAAGCCGAGGCGCATGTACATGCCGGACGAGTACGTGCGGACGGGCAGATCGATGAATCGCTCGAGCTCGGCGAACGACACGATCTCGTCCATCGCCTCGCGAACGCGCGCCCGGGAGAGACCGTGGATCGATCCGTTCAGGTAGACGTTCTCGCGGCCCGTGAAGTCGGGGTGGAAGCCCGCGCCGAGCTCGAGCAGCGAAGCGATCCGCCCCGCCGCCTCGATGCGGCCGGACGTCGGCTTGATGATTCCCGAGATCAGCCGCAGGAGCGTGGTCTTGCCCGAGCCGTTGCGACCGACGAGACCGACGGCCTCGCCCGGCTCGATCACGAGCGACACGTCGTGCAGCGCCCGGACCTCACGTGCGCCGGTGCGGCCGCGCGCGACGAACAGATCCTTCACCGTCCGCTGCGCCTTGGGGTACACGCGGAAGGTGCGCGAGACGCGATCGACGACGATGCGCCCGGGCGTCACGCCGTCACCGCCGCCAGCGTCCGGCGGACGATTCCACCGAGGGCGCGCACGAACGCCGGATCGTCGTTCGGCATCTCGATGCGATCGACGCGCATGCCGAGCTCGGCGGCAAGCTCCTGCGCCTCGGTGTCAAGGTCGAACCGGATCTCCAGATGATCCGACACGAACCCGACGGGACAGACGAGAACATCGTCGATGCCGCGGCCGTGGAGCTCCGCCAGATGCTCGAGGATGTCGGGCTTGAGCCACGGCTCGCCGGTCGGGGACTCACTCTGGTACGAGAACGACCAGTCGCTCACCCCGGCCGCCCGGGCGACGAGCGCTGACGTCTCGAGCAGCTGGTCGGCGTAGGGATCCCCTTCGTCGAGAATCCGCGCCGGCAACGAGTGCGCCGTGAAGACCACGTGGGCGCGTGTGCCGCGAATGCGGTTCGCGAGCACCGCGACGAGGCCCGGATCGTCGTGCCAGCTCGCCACGAACAGCACGTCGGCGCCCTCACGGCCTGCGACCGCCTCGTCGAGGAGTCGCTCGTAGCCGCCGATCGAAAGGCGGCTGTAGTGCGGCGCGAGCACCAGGCCGACGAGCCGCCGGGCCCCGCCCGAGCGCGCCGACTCGACGGCGTCCGCGATCCGCGGCTGCCAGTGCTTCATCCCCGTGAAGACCGGCAATCCGAGCTCTCGCTCGAGCGCAGCCCGTGTCCGCTCGGTGATCGCGTTCAGGGGGTTCGAATCCTCGATCCCGAGCCGCCGGTAGCGGGCGACGAGGTCGTCGAGGAGCTCCGGTGCAATCGGACGCCCGCCGCGGATGTCGGCGTAGTAGGCGGGCACGTCGGCGAGGCGCTCCGGTGACCCGTACGCCATCAGGATCACAGCGGACTCGGTCATGGCGCGGAAGGTAGCCGAGCGGGCGCGAGCGCCGGAGTCACCGCCCCGCCCCGGGAACGTGCTCGCGTACGAGCGCCGCCAGGCGGGTCAGCACGTCGGCATCGGTGCCGGGAAGGACGCCGTGGCCGAGGTTGAAGATGTGCCCCGGCCGCCCGTCCGCACGCCGCAGCACGTCGAGCGCCTCCTTCTCGACGCGGTCCCAGGGGCCGAGGAGGGCAGCAGGGTCGAGGTTCCCCTGCACGCCGCGTCCGTCGACGCGCGCCCAGCCATCGTCGAGACGAATGCGCCAGTCGAGGCCGATCACGTCGCCGCCTGCAGCGGCCATCGCCTCGAGCAGCGTCGCCGTGCCGGTGCCGAAGTGGATCGTGGGCGCACCGGCAGCGGCGAGGATCCGCGCCGACCACGGAGCGACGAACTCCTCGTAGTCGTCCGGTGAGAGACAGCCGACCCACGAGTCGAACAGCTGGACGACATCCGCCCCGGCCCGCACCTGGGCGGCCAGGTAGGCCGCGAAGCAGTCGGCAAGCTTGTCGAGCAGGGCGCGCCACACGTCCGGCTGGCCGTACATCAGCGCCTTCACGCCCACGAAGTCGCGCGTGGGCCGGCCCTCGACGAGATAGCCGGCGACGGTGAACGGTCCGCCGCAGAAGCCCACGACGGCACGGTCGGCGTCCAACTCGCCGCGAACGATCCGGATCGCCTCGAGGACGGGTGCGAACGCCTCCTCCGGGTCCGGGACCCGGAGCCGCTCGACGTCTGCAAGGGTGCGAACAGGCCCGTCGACGACCGGCCCGACGCCTTCGACGAGGTCGACGTCGATGCCCATGCCGACGACCGGAGTCATGATGTCGGCGAACATCACGGCCGCGTCGACCCCGTGCCGGCGCACCGGCTGCAGCGTCACCTCGGCGCACAGTTCCGGCGTCCCGGCGACCTCCCAGAAGCTGTGCCGCTCGCGGAGCTCGCGGTACTCGGGCAGCGAGCGCCCGGCCTGGCGCATGAACCACACGGGCGTCCGCTCGACGTGCTCACGGCGCGCTGCCCTCGTCAGAAGCGGAGCCACGGGCCAGTAGGCTAACCGGCCGTGTCGAAAGGCCCGCTCTCGGTCGCCTGGGGCGAAGCGACGCTCGAGCCGCCGCAGGCGGGGGCCGTCGCCGGAGCGACGGTGGAGGTCGAGAACGCGGGCACGGTCAGGTGGGGCGACCACGTCTTCCTCGCCTACCACTGGCTCGACCGGCGCGGCAACCCGATCGTCTGGGACGGGATCAGAACGCCGCCGCTGCGCCTCCGGCCGGGAGAGCGCGCCGCCGTCGCGGCGCGTGTGCGGGCACCGATCCCGCCCGGCCCCTACCGGCTCGCCTTCGACCTCGTGTCCGAGGGGCGCGCCTGGTTCTCGGAGCTCGGAGACCCGCAGCTCACGATCGACGTCGAGGTGGAGCCCCGGGTGGGCGAGCCTCATGTCGAGCTCCCGGCCGGCGTCGCGCCGGCGTCGGACTGGGAGGAGCGCGTCCATGCCGCGCACGCCGAGGGGTTCGGCGTTGTCGCCGGCTCGATCGCCTGGGAGGGCGGCACCGCGCGCCGCCGGCCCCACGAGCTCGAGCCCTATGCGCCCGGGGGCGGCCGCCGACCGGGCTTCTCGGCGCCGCTGCTCTGCCCCTCCGTGCTCGACGGGGTCGCACTCGAGCGGATGGCGGACGTCGCCGGGCTCCCCGCCTACGCCGCGCCGCGCGAGGAGCCGTGGGTCTACGACGGCCGGATCGTGCTTCAGGTCCGGCGCTGAGGAGGTCTCACAGCTCGACCGCGATACGGTCGTCGACGCGTCGAAAGACGCAGCGCTCCCAGCGCCAGCGCGACGACGGCGGCGACGCAGAGGTAGACGACGTCCGCGACGCGAGGGGCGTGACCCGACCAGATCGCGTCACGGATCGCGAAGATCGGCGGCGCGACCGGGTTGCCCCAGCGCAGGACCTCGAGCAGCGCGTGGTGGTTCTTTGCGCTCTGCGGGAGATTGTTGAAGCTCCAGATGATCGGCGTGAGGAAGAACCACGGCAGGAGCGCCGCGGTGAGGATGTGCTCGACATCGCGCAGCAGCACGTTCAGGCACGCGATCAGGAGCGAGAGCCCGGCGACGAACCCGAGGAAGACGATGCCGAGCGGGATCGAGGCCCAGGCGTAGGGGCGCGCCGCGGGGACGAACACGAGCGAGAGGACGATCAGGATCGCGATCATCACCGCGAACGTGACCGCCTGCGTGGCCACCATCGAGAACGGGACGAGCTGGCGTGGGAACCGCACCTTCTTGATCAGCTCACCGCTGTCGATCATCGACCGGGCGGACGACTGGAGCGAGACGGAGAAGAAGAGCCAGCAGGCAAGCCCGCTCAGCAGGTAGATCGGGTAGTGGACCGTCTTCGTGTTCGGGAAGAGGACGCCGAAGACGATCAGGTAGACGGCGAGCAGCAGGAGAGGGTTGAGCAGCGACCAGACGATCCCGAGCAGGGAGCCCTTGTACTTCGCCTGGAAGTCCCGGCGGAAGAGGTTCGCGAACAGCTCGCGAAAGCGATAGAGGTCGGCATACACCGTCATCGGGGGCGCGCTCTAGTGTAGGGACGGCTCGTGCGGGCACACACAGCCCTTACAGCGTTCTTCTACCCTGCAGCGCCGTGAGCACCGTCGCGGCGGTTGCCGCCTTCCCTGCGGCCCTGATCACCGTCTGGCTGCTCCTTCGCACGCGCGTCGCGACGCGAGCTCGTCGCCGCCCCGTCGACCGAGCGCTGGCACGAGCGCCCGACGCCGCTCGTCGGCGGGATCGGCATCTACGTCGGCATCTCGGTTGGCCTCGGGCTGGCGATCGCCGTCGGGGCGATCCCGCTCGACGAGGCGATCCTCGGCATCTACGGCGGGATCACGCTGCTCTTCTTCGCGGGGCTGGTCGACGACGTGCGGGCGCTGCCACCGCTCGCAAAGCTCGGGCTGCAGATCGCGGCAGCGGTCCTCGTCGTCGTCACGGGCACCCGCGTCGAGATCGTCCACGCTGCGATCGTCGCGTGGCCGCTCGCACTGTTCTGGCTGGTCGGGATGACGAACGCCTTCAACCTGCTCGACAACATGGACGGCCTGGCGGCGACGCTGGCCGGGATCGCCTTCTGCTTCTTCGCCATCGACGCCGTGACGACGCACCCGAACGACACGGTGCTGGCACTCGCTCTCGCCGGGGCGTGCGCATGCGGAGGCTTCCTGCCCTTCAACCTGCGCCCGCACGGAAAGGCGCTGGCGTTCATGGGCGACTCCGGGTCGCAGGTGCTCGGCTTCACGCTCGCGTCACTCGGCCTGCTCGCGAGCTGGAACGTGGCGGAGTCGACGGTCGCGACGTTCCTGCTGCCGATTCTCATCCTCGCGGTGCCCGTGCTGGACACGACGCTCGTCACCGTCGTGCGCCTGCTCGAGGGACGGCCGATCTCCCAGGGCGGCCGCGACCACAGCTCGCACCGGCTGGTGCGGTTCGGCCTCTCCGAGAAGCACGCCGTGCTGTTGCTCGCCCTGATCGCGATCGCGCTCGGAGGGACCAGCCTGGCGTACAACGTGCTCGACAACCAGCGCCTGGCAGTCGTCGGCGTCCTGGTGACGTTCGTGCTGCTCGTGCAGTTCGCGAGCTTCCTGGCCGACGTCGAGCGCCGAGGACCGGCGGGCGAGACGGTGATGCAGACGTTCGCGGTGCACTGGCGCCGGCTCGTCGAGGTCGTCGTCGACTTCTGGATCATCATCGCGGCGTTCGCGGCCGCGTACCTCGTGCGCTTCGGCTGGCCCGGGACGACCAACCAGCGCTACATCGCCGAGGTGACGCTGCCGATCGTGATCGCCGCCCGCTACCTCGCTTTCATCCCGTTCGGGCTCTACCGGTCGATCTGGCGCTTCGCCGGCTCGCGCGACCTGCTCGCGATCGGGATCGCGTCGTTCCTCTCGGAGGCCGTCGCCGCCGGCTACGTGTCGCTCGATCACAACTTCGGCGACTTCTCGAAGTCGTTCTTCCTGATCGACGCGCTGTTCAGCGCGACGCTGATCGCCGCTTCGCGCTTCGCCGAGCGGACGGTGGTCGAGGCGAAAACGCTGCGGGACCGGACCGCGCGCCGGTCGCTGATCGTTGGTGCCGGCCGGACCGGTCGCAGCCTGATGCGAGAGCTGCGCGAAACGCCCGGCGAGCGCGTCGTCGGCTTCCTCGACGACAACTCACGCCTTCGCCGCCGCCGCCTCCACGGCGTTCCCGTGCTCGGCGGGACGAACGAGGTCCGGGCGCTGCTCGACCGTCACGACGTCGACATCGTGTTCGTGACGATTCCGAACGCCGCCCGCGAGCGGCTCGATGAGATCGTGGCCGCCTGCGCGGCGGCAGCCGTGCCCTGTCGGTTCGTCCGGCGCGAGATCGACCTCGACCCGCAGGTCGTCCTCGGCACGAACCTGGCCGAGTGACCGACGACCGGCCCCTGCTCGACCGCTTCCTCGCGGCGATCCCGGTCGCCGTCGCGGCGCTCGCGATCCTCTCGCTGCTCTTCTGGGAGGCAGCCGTCCGGAAGACGCCGACGATCTTCACCGACGAGCTCAAGTGGGCGCAGCTGTCGCGGGCGATCTGGGAGACGGGACACCCCGCGCTCCGCGGCGCCCCCCAGCCGTTCGGATCTCTCTACTCCGTTCCTGATCGCACCCGTGTGGGCATTCCACGACACCGGGTCGGCCTATACCGCGGCCAAGTACCTGAACGTCGTCGTGATGGCCTCGGCGGCGATCCCGGTCTATCTCATCGCCCGCCGGCTCGTGTCGCCGCGGGCCTCGGTGATCGCCGCCCTCGGCTCGATCTGCACGTCGGCCCTCTTCTACGCGCCGCTCCTCCTGCCCGAGGTGCCCGCGTATCCGACGTTCCTGTGGTTCGCGTACGTCTCGATCCGCGCGCTCGAGGGCGGAAGCAGGCGCTGGATCGCCGCCGCCGTCGTGCTTGCTGTCGTCTCGGTCGAGGTGCGCACAGGAGCTCGTCGCCGGCGTCGCGGCGCTCGCGCTTGCGACCGCGTGGCTCTGGTGGTTCGGGCCGCGAGCCCGGAGGCTGCGCCGGAACTGGAGCACGTTCCGACAGGCCTGCGCGGCCGTCGCGTGGGATCGCCGCGCTGCTCCTCCTGAACAAGCTCGTCAGCGCCCACGCCTACGAGTGGTCGGTCGTGACGAAGTCCTACAAGGGGCGGCATGTGGCACCTCGGGCTCGAGGCCGGATCCGCGCTGACGATCGGCCTCGGCGTGCTGCCCGTGATCGCGGGTCTCGCGTCGCTCTGGCTGCCCGAGCGGCGAGCCGACCCGCGCTGGCGTGCGTTCGCCGCGTTCCTCGGCGCGTCGATCGTGACCTTCGTGCCTGTACACCGCGGTGAAGGCTGCCTACCTCTCGACCGTCTTCGGCACCTACGTCGAGGAGCGCAACCTGATCTACCTCGGGCCGCTCTTGATCGTCGGCACGGTCGTCTACTTCTCGGCACGGCGACCGTCGTTGCCCGGGTCCTCGTCGCGCCAGCGCGCTTCGCCGGCTGGCTCATCCTCCACTACGGCTACCAGCTCGCGTACCCGTACTTCGAAGCGCCGGGCTACGGGATCACCCAGTTCGCGAACCGGGTCTTCTACTGGAACCAGCCGGCGATCAGGCTCGGCCTCGCCGCCGCATTCGCCGTCTCCGTCGCCGTTGCGCTCCTCCCGTTCGCCCGGAGGCTCGACCGGCTGCGCCCGCCCTGCTCGCGGTCGCAGCGCTCGCAGCGCTGACGTGGCTCCTGGCGGGCGAAGTGACGAGCGCCCGCGGATCGCAGCAGTCGGCGAACGCCTTCGTCAAGAACCTGCCACATCCGCTCAACTGGGTCGACCAGGACACACACGGGAGCCCGGTCACGTACCTCGGACAGGCCCTCGGGCCGACCTACGACTACGGCCTCGGGCTCACGGAGTTCTGGAACCGCTCGATCCACAACGTCTGGACCCTCGACGGCACCGCGCCGGGCCCCGGGCCGACGATCACACCGAATCTCATCGATGCGCGCGGCGCGCTGAACGTCGATCACGGAGATTCGTACGTGCTCGAGGACAACGGCGTCCAGATGATCGGGCGAACCGTCGACAAGGCAGGGTCGTTGACGCTGGTCAAGATCGCGCCCCCGTGGCGACTTTCGCAGTCGTACTACAACCGCTCACCCGACGGCTGGGTCCCGTCCGATCCTTCGCACGACGGCGTCTGGGCGTACTTCGGGCCGGGCACGGCGGGAACGCTCAAGGTCGACGTGAGCCGTGCCGGCTTCTGCGCCAAGACGGCGCCGCCGACGCCCGTCACCGTGCGCGTCGGGCCCGTGACGCTGAACGAGCAAGGCGCACCCGTCATCCGGCACCCGACCTGGACCGTGCGAAGGATCCTCCACAGCTGCCAGGACATTCCGCTCACGTTCCATACGCGCGCGCCGGTCGCGGTCGACGTGCACGTGGCGCGACTCGTCCGCCCGTCCGACTACGGCATCAGCGACTCGCGGCTCCTCGGCGCGGTGATGAGCGGCTCGTTCACGCCGACGCGCTGACCAGAAGCGGAAACCGGAACGACGTCACGACTCGCGCGCCGGGCAGCGGCTCGAGCGCGAACAGCACGGCCTGAAGGGGCCGCGGCAGCGCTCGCGCGCTGCGGCATCAGAAACGGGCGCACTGCGATGCGCTCCCAGCCGGCGAGGCGCAGGTCGCGGTGCATCGCGTCGGCGGGGTACGCGCGCGGGTCGAAGTCGAACACGAGCTTGACGCGGGTGAACGCGCGTAGTCGCTCCATGAACGCGCGGCGATCGGGCACGAGGTAGAGGGAGCGAAAGATCGTCGTCACATCGACGGCAGCGTCGGGCTCGTAGTCGAACGTTCCCTGGACGACCCGCTCTCCGAGCGCCCGGCGCGCGACCTCGACCATGCGCGCACTTGCGTCGACGCCGTGATAGTCGAGCCCGAGAGCCACGAGGGGTGCGTCCGAGGCCGCCGTCGCCGCACGCGAAATCGAGCACCGTCGCGCCCGGCTCCACCGCCGGGCCGTGCTTCAGCACGAGCTCGGCTCTGCCGGCGGTAGTACGCTCGGAGCATCGGCGTAGTCCGTCTCGCTGTAGCGCTCCGCCAGTCGGTCGTACTTCTGGGTGATGTCCTTCACAGAGCACGCAGCCGTTCGGGATGCTTGCGCACGAACCGGGCGATCCCGGCCCAGTGCCAGAGCGTGCGCCGGTTCAGCCAGCTCTTGTCGGTGACCGCCTGGTGCTCGTGCCGGACGACGGCGCCGGGGACGTACCACCGCTCCCATCCGGCGCGCGGCGGCGCGGTACTGCAGGTCGATGTCCTCGCCGTAGAGCCGAAAGCCTTCGTCGAAGCCGCCCAGCTCGTCGAGCATCGCCCGGCGCAGCAGCAGGAAGCCGCCGAGCATCCAGTCGGCCCGGACGGGCTCGACGGGCGGCGCGTCGTCGAGATGAAAGTGGCGCCGTTGCGGGACGACGAGCCGCAGCGGCGTACGCCGGACGATCGTGCCTCCGACCGTCGGGAACCGCCGGCGCGACGGCTGCCAGCGTGCCGTCCGGGAAGAGCATGCGCGGGCCGGCGACGCCGCAGCCCGGCTGCGACTCGGCGAACGCACGAAGCGCCTCGACCGCGCCCGGTTCCGGCGTCGCATCGGGGTTCGCCGCCACGATCAGCTCAGCCGACGTCAGTGCGACACCGCGGTTCAGGTTCGCGGCATACCCCAGCGGCCGCTCGTTGTGCACCGCGGCGATGCCCGCCGGCACCGAGCCGGGCACGTTGGCGATCACGACCAGCTCGTCGACCTGAGCGCGGAGCGCCGGCAGCGAGTCTCCCAACTCGTCCGCCTGCCCGTGCGAGACGACGACGGCGGCGACGTTCATGCAAGCACCTGGCGGTAGACGTCGGCTGTGAGGCGGGCCGAGCGCTCCCACGAGAAGAGGGCTGCGCGCTCGAGGCCGGCCGTGCGCAGCTCGCTGCGGCGCCCGAGCGCCCGCTCGACGGCCTCGACGAGCTCTCCGTTGCTTGCGTACTCGGCTGCCTCGCCCCCGACCTCGTGCAGTGCCGGTTCGTCGGCGGCGACGACCGGTGTCCCGCTCGCCATCGCCTCGAGCACGGGCAGGCCGAAGCCTTCGAACCGCGAGGGCAGCACGAGGGCCGAGGCGCGCCGGTAGAGCTGGGCGAGCTCCGCTTGCGGGACGAACCCGCGCACGTCGGCGCCGCCGGAGCGAAGCGCGGCGGCGAGTCCCGGCTCCTTCTCCGGGCCGACGACGACGAGCGGGCGCCCGACGGCCTGCGCGGCGTGCAGCGCGGCGAGCGGATCCTTGCGCGCCTGCACGGCGCCGACGAAGAGCAGATAGCCGTCGTCCGCTGTCACCGTCGGGCGCGAAAGCGGGGTCGACGCCGTGCGGCGTCACCGTCACCTTCGACGCCGGCAATCCGTACAGCGACAGCGCGTCGCGCTTCGTCCGCTCGGAGACCGCGAGGACGTGATCGGCCCGCCGCGCGGCGCGCGGCACGACGACTCTGAAGGTGAGACGGTCGGCGAGCCCCATCACCGACGCATCGTGGTGGAAGTGCAGATCGTGCAGCGTCACGACACTGCGGCCGCGCCAGCCGAGCGGGAGCGCGTGCTGGAAGTGGATGAGCTCCGGCCGCCGCCGCCTGCAGGAGCCGTGGGAGGCTCCACGCCATGCGCAGCTCCTGCGTCCGTGCAGGAAGCTCGATTGCCTCCACGCCCTCCGGGACGAGCTCCGGATGGCGGGTCACCGCCGCGAAGGTCAGGTCGGGAGCGACCACGGGCAGCCGGCGCAGGAGGTTGAGGACGTAGGTCTCGTCTCCGGTGCGATTGCGACCGAGGACGTCCGCGTCGACGAGGATCACGCGACTTCCTCGTAGACGTCCTGGGTGCGGCGCGCCACGTCCGGCCATTCGGCGATCCGCCTCGGCGGAGCGGCCGCAGCGCGCTCGATTCCGTCGCGAATCGACGCCACGTCCTCGGGATCGACGTAGACGGCGTCGCCGCCGGCGATCTCTTCCATCGCAGAGCCGCGGCTCGTGACGACGGCACAGCCGCAGGCAAGCGCCTCGGCGACCGGAATCCCGAACCCCTCGTACAGCGACGCGTAGACGAGGCAGCGCGCGCCGCGATAGAGCGCGGCCAGCTCCGCGTCGGGCACGTCCCCGAGCCAGGTCACGTTCGCCGGCGGGTCGACCCCTCCCCAGCCGCGCGCGCCCACGACGCGCAGCTCCCCGTCGACGGCGGCGGCGATGCGCGCGAGGTTCTTGCGCGGTTCGAGCGTCCCGACGGCGAGGGCGTACTCGCCCTCGGCGCGTTGGCCTTCGGGAACGAAGACGGGCTCGACGGCGTTCGGCACGACACGGATCCTCGCCTCCGGCACCGAGAGCAGGTCGATCAGCTCACGCTTCGTGAACTCCGAGACGGCGACGATCCGACCCGCGGCGCGGAGCACGCGCGGCACCGCGAACCGCGAGTACGACGCCGTCCAGCGATTGAACCATTCCGGGTGACGGAGGACGGCGACGTCGTGCACGGTCACGACCAGCGGTCCCCGTGCACGGAACGGCCCGCGGAAGGTCGGACAGTGCAGCACGTCCGCGTTCGCGGGGGCACGCAGGCGCGGATACCACAGGGCATCTGCGGCGACGGTCCGGGGCCGCGACGTCGCCGCGAACGAGAGCTCGATCACGTCGGCGTCGAGGTGGTCTCGGAGCGCCTCGACGTAGCGCGCAGTGCCGGCGCGCGTCTGCCGAAGCGGCGTCGTGTCGAGCGCTACGCGAACCGCTGGTACCCCTCGAGAAACGTCTCGCCGACCCGCCGCCACGAGAACGACCGAGCGTGCGCCAGGCCAGCGCGACGAGCTCGTCGCGCCGTCCGATCGCCTCGCGAATCGCGGCGGCGATCGCCGCCGGGCTCTCCGGGTCGGCCCGAAGCGCGGCCTCGCCGCTCGCCTCGTCGAGCGACGGATGTGCCGACGCAACGACCGGCGCGCCGCAGGCCATCGCCTCCGTGACCGGCATGCCGAAGCCCTCGAACCGGGACGGGTACACGACGGCCGCGGCACCGCGATAGAGGCGCGCCAGCTCGTCGTCGTCGACCCGGCCGAGGCGAACGATGTCCGGCCGGTCGAGCTTGGGCTCGGGCCCCCAGCCGCGTCCGCCGGCGACCGCGAGCAGCAGCCCTTCGTCGGCGAGCAGATCGAACGCGTCCACGAGCGTGTCGAGGTTCTTCCGCGGCTCGAGCGTCGCCACCGTCAGCACGTACGGCTTCCCCAGATCGGCCTTCGGCCCGTCCGCACGAAAATGCTCGCCAATGCCGGGGTGCGCGACGATCACCCGGTCGCGCGGAAAAGAAAGCGTCGCCGCGACATCGTCCGCCGTGAACGACGAGTTGGCGAAGATCACGTCACAGGTGCGGGCGGCATTGACGTACTTCCGGCGGTGCATCGACTGCGTCCTCCCCGTCGTCCACTCCGGATGGTGGAGCGGAACGAGGTCGTGCACGGTGGTGGCCCGGACGCCGCTGCGTTGCGGCGGGTACATCCAGTCGCTGAAGTGGAGCACGTCGACAGCGCCGAGCCAGCGCTCTGCGGGCGGACTGCCGAGCGCCGACCACGCCGTGCGCCAGACGTGGGCACCCGGCAGCGGGATAAGTCGCAGCTCGACGTCGACGCCCGCAACTGCCTCCGCGATCGCGCGACGGCCGGCGAACGAGGTGGGCGCGAACGCGATCACTTCGTGCCCTCGCTCGCCGGCGACCTCGCCGAGCCCTCCGAGCGACCCGCGGATGTAGTTGTTGACGCCCGTTCGCTCGTGCGAGAGCGGGCTGACGTCGAACGCGATCCTCATGGGAGGTGGTCGAAGCGCAGGAAGCGAGCCCCGAGGTGCCGCATGTCGGTGCCACCCGGACGCCTGGTCACCGCCGGGGTGAACACCACGCGGCAGACCCCTTCGGCGTCGGGCCGCAAGGGGACGACGAGCCGCAGCTGCGCCGTCGGCGCGATCCGGACCGACCCCACGGTCGCTCCGGCGATCGACGCCGTTACGACCTGGTCGCGCTGGTAGAGGTGCGGATCGCTGCCCAGGAGCACCGAGAGCCTCCCACCTGTGCAGCGATAGCGCGTGTAGACGACGCGGCGTCCCGACCAGTTGTCGCCGTAGACGCCGTCGACGTGGGTCTGCACGATCATCGGCCCGTTCACACGGACGAGCTCGAGCCCGATCCGGGGATCCCGCCCGATCGCCTTGCCGACAACGTCCGCGTCCGTCAGGACGTACCGGGCGCGGGCGATCCTCCCCGTTGAATCGGCGAGCGGGCCGCCCTGCGTCGAGTGCAAGAGCGTCTGCGGCAGTCCTCCGGGAACGGGGCCGCCGACGCTGTCGACGGAACGGATGCTGCGGTTGAAGAACTCGGTGTCCCAGACCGCGTTCACCGGCGCGCGGCCGATCCACAGGAAGGTCACGTCGGACTTGCCGCCCACCGCGCGATCGACCCAGTCCGGATGCGTGACGCGGATCCCCGCCCAGAGCGAGCCGACCGATGCGATACGGATCCCGTGACGCCCTTTCTGCACGACCGCCGTGGTCAGGACGAAGTAGGCGCCGACGAGCAAGGGAAGCACGAGCCAGACGCGGCGCGGCAGGAAGAGGAAGAGTGCCGCCGCGGCGACGGCGCACGCGAACGCGGCATAGCGCAGGTCGTCGAGGGCGACGTAGTGATCCTGCACCCACCACCACGGCAGCAACGCAAACGTGTCGGAGACTGCGCTTGTCGTGATGAAGCGCTCGAAGGGGATCGTGATTGGAAGGACGGCGGAGACGAGCGCGGCGCCCACGAGCACCGGACGCCGGACAGCAACCGTGCGCGACGCCACGACGAGCAGCGCGATCAGCGCGAGCGGCGCCAGGTAGAAGAGGTTGCGCTCCTCGATCCGCTGCACCGACGGCTGGGTGGCGAACGCCGCGACCTCGATGGTCAGAAACAGCGAGACCGGCAGCGTGGCTGCGACGAATGCGCGCCCGGCGGAAGGCAGCGCGCGCGGCGACAGCCAGAGGGCGAGCAGGGCCGCGAACGGAACGATCCCGACGTAGAGATCGAACTCGGCGACATGCCAGAGCGCGAACTTCGCGATCTCCGTCGCGGAGTACCCGGTGTTGGTCGCGGCGCGATAGGCACCGAGGAGCGTCAGTGGCGAGCGGCCGCGCGCGACGGTCGCCAGCAGTGCGAGCAGCGCACCGCCGACCAGGATCGCGTACAGCGGCGCGAAGGCGCGCATGCGCTTGCGAAGGTCGCGGTCGATCAGGCCGAGGAGCGCCGGCGCGAGCGCGATCGCGGGGACCAGCGCCACCGCCTGGGCACGTGTCAGGTACGCCACGCCGGTGAGAACGAGCAGCCCGATCTGGCGACCGAGCGTCGGACGCTCGAGCGTCACCACCATCACGAGCACGACGAGCGCGAACAGCGGATAGAACGCGTTCTCGGTCATGATCACGCCGGTGTAGAGAAGCGAAGGCGTGAGGACCGCGAGCAGCGCGCCGGCAAGGGCGAGCGGTGCGCTCAACATGCGCCGGCCGAGGAAGTAGACCGGGACGGCGACCAGCGACATCACCACGCTGTTGATCCCTTTCGCGAGCGCGTACGCTGCCGGGATCGAGTGCTCGATGCGCCACGCGGGCGCGATCAGCATCGGATAGACGAACCCGAAGCTGTGCGTGCTCACGCCGCGGATCTGGAACTGTGCCGACGCGGCGAACGACTTGGCGAGCTCCGAGTAGATGAGCTCGTCGACCATGATCCACGGCGCGGCGATCTGCCTGCCGAGCAGGATGTGGACGATCGCCGAACAGGCGACGATCGCCGTCAGCCACGCCCACACCGGAACTGCAACCACGCGCGCGCGCACAACTGCCACCGACTGAGTCACCCGACGATTCCAGCGTCGAGCGCTGCCCGCGCGAGCGCGGCCGGATCGTCGTGCCCGACGAACGCGGCGGCCTCGGCGATCGAGCGCAAGACGCCCGCGTCGACGGCATCGCCGCCGGCGGCGACCTCGAGTGCGGCCACGTAGGCGTCCGCAACGCGCGGAAGTGCGTGCTCCCGCTCGACATAGGCGCGTGCGGCCGCGCCGAGCCGAGCTCGATGCTCGACGGCGAAGCCGATCGCAGCCTCGAGCATCGGCACCTCGAGCTCGTCCACCGGGACCTTGAGCACCACGTCGTCGGGGAGCTCCGAGAACCAGCCGACGTCAGAGACCACGAGCGCCTTGCTCAGTGACAGGGCGCGGATCACCGAGCCCGATGTCTCGCCCATCGTCGGGTAGCGGAGGTTGACGAGCACGTCGCAGGCCGCCATCAGCGACCACATGCGCTCCTCCGGGACGTAGTCGAGCTGCTCGACGCCCTCGGTGAGCCCGAGCCGTTCGAGCCTGCGACCGACGTCGAAGCGCTCGCCCGTTCCGCCGGCGAGCAGCAGCCTCGCGCCGGGCTGACGCCGCCGCAGCGACGCGAAGGCCTCCAGCAGCTGGGGGATCCGCTTGTTGATGTTGAGGTACCCGAAACAGCCGATCAACGGGTTGCCGGAGACATCGGGCGCGGGCACGACCTCGTGCGCGGGCCATGCCGGGTGCGGGATGCGCCAGAGCCTGCCGTCGTAGCCGGCCGCCCTGGCGCGCTCCGCCACGAACTGCGAGTGGACGATCAGCCCGTGGGCACTGTCGAGGATGCGACCCGAGAGCGGAAAGCGCTCGGGCTGCGTCTCCCAGAGCAACGGCAGGAGATTGTCGAGCACGCCGAGCCCGAGCAGGCGCCCGGCGACGCCGAGCTCGCGCTCCATCTCGTCGAGGTAGCCGCGCGCGTCGCCGCGCCCGATCGTGATTCCGGCGACGAGGTGGTGCAGAACGTACTCGTGCAGCACGACAACTCCGGGCGCGACGCGAAGCGCGTCGACGATCCATCCGTGTGCATCGGGGTCGTTGCCGACGTGGTAGAGCGCGACGTCGGCGCGTGGCGCGCGCTTGCCGGGCTCGGCGACGACGATCTCGACTCGCTCACGCAGCGCCGGCAGAAGAAGTGCGGAGTAGTCGGCTATCCCCGAGCGAGACGGCGGCAGCGGCGAGTAGTAGGCGACGCGCACGGGCTGGTCACCGAAGCAGTGCGTCGACGCAGGCGTCCCAGCTGACGCGCTCCGCGACAGCGTGCCCCGCCCGGCCGAAGGCCTTCGCCTCATCGACGTGCGTCCCGAGATAGACGCAGGCACCGGCAAGCGACGAGGCATCGGGCGCGACGACGACACCGGTCTCACGGTCGCGGACGACCTCGAGCGGCCCGCCGGCGTCGTTCGTGGTCACGACGGGCTTCGACGACAGAAACGCCTCGAACGGGACCATCCCGAAGTCCTCGTCCAGCGGCGCGTAGTAGACGGCGAGGCAGCGCGCGTACAGGTCGGCGAGCGTCTCGGCATCGACGCGCCCGGTGAACTCGACCTGGCCGTTGAGCCCGCCGGCGAGATGCTCGAGCCGTTCGCGGTCCGGCCCTTCTCCTGCGATCACGATCCGCAGCTCCGGCTCGGAGCGCGCCGCCTCGATGAGGAGGTCGATGCGCTTGGCGCGGTCGAGACGATTGACCGAGAGCACGAAGCCCTCGGGCTCGGCGGTCCGGTACGGCAGTGCCTGCGGCGGGTGCGGCAACACCTCGGCCTCGACGCCGTTGAAGCGGCGGAGTCGGTCGGCGACGTTCTGCGACGTGGCGAAGACGCGTCGCGCCTCTCCGAGCGAGACGGCGTCGAGACGCTCGATCGCGCGCCGCGTGGCGCGGTCCTCGGCCGAATCGGAGAACTGGCCGAGGTCGGTGCGGTCGTAGTCGTAGGCCTGCCGGAACTGGTGCAACACCCACGCGACCTTGTTCGGGTGGCGCACGCAGTAGGCGGGGAACTTCGTCGCGATCACACGATCGATCACGCGACCGTCCGCTTCGGTCAAGTCGACGAGCCGCCAGAGGAACGCCTGGTCGAGGACGCGTGTGCCGGGATACCACTTGAACGGGATCGTGACCAGCTCGGCGTCGTGCCCCCGCGCCTGGAGCGCGACCACCAGGCTGTCGGCCATCACCTCGGCGCCGCCGCGCACGAACGGCACCTGCGGCGCACAGACCGCGACCCTCACGGCTGCTGCTTGAGCTCGAGCCGGGCGATCCGCTCGTCCAGGTCGTCGATCAGCTTGAGGACGGCGTCGTTGAAGGCTCGCTGGTCGGCGAACGCCGGTTCGACGTACCAGCGCATCAGTCGCCGGAGCACCGCCTTGACCGGCCCGCCTTTGCCGACCAGCGGCCGCTCCGCCGAGACCGGCCACATCCGCTCGGCCTGGTCGCGGATGCTCAGGCGAACCTGCGCGGGAGGGACGTCACCGGCCCGCGGCCCCGCGGCCCGAACCTCCTCCTTCAGCCGTGCGAACAGCAGCGCAACGTCGGTCGTCTCCTCCGGCTCCGCCATCCTGCGGGAGTGTAAAGACCCTCCGTTACGGCGCTGTTAGCTGGTCGGCGGGTTAAGAGATAAGGGGACTGTTGTGCCGCTGAACGTCGTCCCTTTGCGGAGAAGTGTCAAGAGCCCCGGTTACAACGCCGTTAGCTGCGCGGGGGAGTAAGGTGGGCACTCTGGCTAGAAACCTTATGAAGTGTCACGCCGACCGCCGACCGCCACCTCTCAGGCGTGAGGACGCTCGCCCATGCCATGGCTGACATAGGCCGCGCCGCGTAGGTTCCGTCCACCGAAGAGAGAACCCGCGGTTTCTCCTGGGCTCTTCGAGGGCATGACGAGGAAGCGGGGGACGCCGATCATGCTCGCTATTTGGGGGCAGGGTAGAGCTCGCCGAGTTAACCCCACAACCGGAAGGAGCGGACTTGCGTGCAATCACGGTCACTGAATATGGAGCTACTCCTGCCATGGCGGAGATGCCGACGCCTGAGCCGGGACACGGGACAGGTCCTGCTCAAGCTGCGAGCGGCCGGCATGAACCCCATGGATCGCATGCTCGCCTCCGGCGACTGGAAGCCGATGCCGGCGACGTTCCCGATGGTGCTCGGTGCTGATGGCGCGGGCGTGGTCGAGAAGCTTGGCGAAGGGGACGTCGAGGTTTTCGGTCGGCGACGATCTGTTCGGCCAGTTGTTGATCGCCCCGCTTGGCTCGGCGGGAACGTACGCCGAGTATGTGGCCGTTACCGAGGATGCGCCGCTAGCGAGAGTTCCCGCTGGACTCGATGACGTTGTCGCGGCGGCGCTGCCGACGGCGGGTGGCGCCGGGCTCGCCTTGGTGGACTTGCTCGAGCCGCTCAGCGGATAAGACGGTGCTGATCGTCGGTGCGGGCGGCGGCGTTGGTTCGTTCGCTACTCAGTTCGCCGTGAACGCCGGGGGAAATGTGATCGCAAACGTGCGCGCCCAGGATGCCGAGCGGATGCGCGCTTACGGCGCTATCGAGACGATCGATCACACGGAGGTCCCGCTGCTAGACGGCGGTACGACAGGCACACCCCGACGGCATCGATGCCCTCATCGACCTGGTGAGCGACGCCACCGGCTTTGCCGCGCTCGCCTCGCTGGTGAGACCAGGCGGTACGGCGGTGACGACTCTATATGTCGCTGATGAAGAGGCCCTCGGGGCGGCCGGGATCACCGGCATCAACTTCGCCTTGCAGCCGTCGAGCGAGCTCTTCGAGCGGGTGGCAGAAGCCGTCGCTGACGGACGCATCGTCGCCCCGCCAATCACTCGTATATCCCTGGAGGAAGTACCCGCTGCCCTGAGCTCGGCGCAGACCCGACCCGCCAGCGGCAAGACCGTGATCACGCTCTGACGACCAGGGGCGCCAGCGCCCGTGCTCCGTGATTGGGCTCCGCGGAGCTGAGGCGCGCCCGCTCGGGGGACATCCCCGAACGCTGGCGCACGCAACAGTCCCTTGCACCAGAGTAGGTATTTGAAGAGGTCCCTACTTAGGCAGCCAAACCGGTGACCCGCGCTACGACAATTGCCGGGACTTGCGCATCGCCACGAAATCCCAGGCGACCGCGACGATCAACACGACGACGATGGCGACCAAGACATCTCCTGCCGGATGTCCATTTTTGTCACCCGCCACCTTACGATCGAAGAGCTCGTTGAGAATGACGACCGCGACGACAATTGTCACCCACACCCACCAATAGGCACGAGCCTCCCGCGGAGCCGGTGACGCACAGCCCGAGCCTACGACTTGTCGAGCGCCCGCGCCGCCAGCATCACACTGACAATCACGCTCCAAACCCCGAGCCCGGCGAACGCGAGCAAGCCGATGTGATCGAGCGTCCCGCCGAGCACGTGACTCGGAATCACACCCACGACTGCGAATACGACCGCCCACCAGCCGAGCCACCGCGGCAGAAGCGACGTAACGAATACCGCCGCAGCGGCGCCCAGCAGGAACGCGCTCGTACCGATCGTGATCAGGAAAAGGAACACCGCGTCGTCGGCGAGAACGTTCAACGCCTGCAGCGCCGAACCGGTGGCGTGACCGACAACATCGGCCATCGCGACGCTGAGACCGGCGAGCGTCGTCAATCCAACCACCAGCACGCCCGCACCGACCAGACAGAGGGACGCGCTGCCCGGCGCGCTCCGAACCCGCGCGGCGAACGTCGCAGCGAAGACCAAGAAGAACAACGCCCCGAGACTCAACAGCACCCCGGAAGTCGTCTGCGACGCAGTGTGCTTGCTGTAGAAGGCAACGACCTTCGCGACCGACGATGTTCCCTTCGGCGCGTTCCCAGAGACAACGAACCCAGCGGCGATCAAGACGACAGCGACTACGCCGCTGAAAAGGACCAACCGCCTGCCACTCACCACGCTCCACCCACCTCAAACCCGCCGAAACCCCGAGCCCGCGAGCCTACGGTCACCGACACGGAAAGTCCACTGGGCGTCACTCGTGAACACTCATATGGAGTGCGGCCTGTCAAGCGCGCAGGGGTTAGTCGCCCCGCTGTTTGCGGGGTTCGGTTCGGCGGGGGGAGCGCACCGGCTGTCGTCGACGTCTGTGTCGCGACTCATATGCGCGGGTTGGTGCCGCATGACCGGGTGTGCGAGGTGAGGAGCGGTGCCGTTCTCTGGCGTCGAGCGTGGCCTGTTGGGGCTGCTCACAGTGTTCTCTCGGGTCGCTCCTCGCGTCGTTGCGCCGGTGCGCTCTCCTCGCCGAGCCGTTGCTGGTGGCGGCTACTCCATCGTCGCGAGCGCCCAGCAGTGTCCGGCGAGCTCGCGGGCGACGGCGACCACGACGATCGTGCGGGGCTTGCCTCGGGCCTCGAGCGCGTGCCAGCGTCCGTGCAGCCGGCGGGCGCTGCGGTCGGCTTGGGCTCGCACGGCGAGGGACTTGCCCGTGCGTCTGCGTTCGAGCGTGACGCTCAGGCGCGGCGGGCGGCGTTGGTGCCAGGCGGCCTCGATCAGGAGCCGGCGTGCGTGTGATGTTGCCGGCCTTGGTGATCGCGCCTTGGCGGCGCCGCTCCCCGCTTGAGTTCTCGCTCGGGGTGAGGCCGAGGAACGGGCCGAGCGACTCGGGACGGAACCTGTTCCAGTCGCCGAGCTCGACGGTCAACGCGAACGCCGTCAGCGTGGAGACGCCGCGGAGACAGACGAGCCGCTCGACGACATCGACGTACGGCGGCGTGGCGGCGAGCTCGGTGATCGCCTTGTCGAGCGCGTCCCTTCTGGTCTTCGCGTCGAGCATCCGGCCGTAGCACTCGTCGAACACGATCGCGAGCGGCCCGCTCTGGAACCGCTGCCGGCGAAGCCACGCGTCGTGCGCTCGCGTCCACGCGGTCGCGTCGTACACCGCCCCGTGGCGGAGCAGCAGCTTCGAGAGCCGGTGCCGGGCCCGCATCAGATCGCCGCGGGCGTCCTCGCGCGCGCGGACCAGATCACGCGCGGCCTCCTCTTCCGGCCCGGGCACCCGTACCGGGGTGATCTCACCCAGCCGAAGCAGCCTCGCCAGCCGCTCGGCGTCCCGCCGGTCGGTCTTGACCCGGTCGGCCGCCGGCCGGATCCTCGACGGCGCCGCGACGACACAGCTGATCCCCGCCCCGGCACACGCACGCGCAAGCCCGTACCCAGTCGGCCCCGCCTCGTACACGACCCGAACCGGCGCCGGCAGCGTCTGCAGCCACGCGACCGTCGCATCACACCCCGGCGGCACCCGCAGCGACCGCACCTCACCGCTCCCCGCATCGATCACGCCCGCGACCACCGACCGAGCGTGCACATCAAGTCCGACCCAGCTACCTTCGCCCATAACCGGCGCCTCCCGTAATTGCGGCTCTACCGCCGGGCCACTCCCGACGGCAACCCGCGCCAACTTACGAGCGAGGCGCCGGGCACTCCATACGGTCTGGCGCAGGCGGGTAAACCGACGTTGACCTCTATTGCGGTGGGACGCGTCGGTGCATCTGCACGAAAGTCGTGGTGAAACCTTCGCGCTCGTAGAACCTCCGCGCAATCTCGTCGGCGGCCACCATCTCCAGCGCCACCGTCTCCGCGCCTGCGTCCCGCATCGCCGCATACGCCGCCTCCATCAGCAGCCGTCCAACACCACGACCCCGCATCTCGGGAAGGACATAGAAGCTGTCCACGTGGCCGACGCGGCCCGTCTCCCACATGAAGTGCGGCTGCTCAAAGAAGCCGATCACATACCCAACCAGCCGACCATCTTCCTCGGCGAAGAACGCAAACCCATCCGGGCCAGACAGCCAGTCGCGATACATCGCACGCACGATCACCGCGCTCTCCGGCCGGAACGCAGCCCCAACCCCTCGGCCGGGGTGCAGACGGAGCCCTGGTGCTGGTGGAGAAGCTCCCAGACGGCTGCCAGGTCGTCCAACCGATCAAGCCCAGCGGAACTGATCACGATCTCCCCACATGGCGACCCTACGACCTACCGACACCGGCCAGCAAGCCCAGCGCCTCCACGCTCAGGTGTCGGTAAGACTCGGCGGGTTGGAAGGCGCCGCGCTCATCACCGCGCGCCGTCTCTCCAGGAGATCTCAGGTCACTGGGACAGCGTCTACGAAGCAATGCGGCGCACCGAAGATGATCCCGACCTTGGCCAGCGGGTCGACGAGCAATAGAGCTGGCCCTGCAACCCTGACTCCTGTTTGCCTAGGCTCGTGTCGTCTCCCGCGCCCGGAGACGCGATCGATGGACTTCGGGCTTTCAGCCGGAACCCTGGCCGCAGGGCCAGTCACACGAGCGTACTCCCTTCCCGGCACTCGGCTCGAAATCGGGTGGGGATTTACCCGGTCGAGGTTTCGCCTTTCGACCGGCGTGTGGTTTGGTCTGCGCGAGCTCCTGCAGGGCTTCGGCCACTTCAGCTACCGCGGCCTCGAGTGCCTCGGTGCGAGCGACGAGCGAATCGAGCGCCGCCCGTGTGCCTGTCGTAGACAGGATCGGCTCCCGGCCCTGGGCTAGCAGCTCGTGAACCCGTTCGGAGAGGGTCTCATTGCCATGCTTCCCACAATCCCACCTCCCGCCGCTGATCGCGATCATACGGCCTGACACGTTGGGGGGTCTGCTGAAACGATCGAGTAGCGTCGCGACGGCGCTGACATCAGGTCATGGCTGCAGCTCGATTCGCGCCACCGGTCGGCGGAAAGCGCCAAGTGGACGCGCGCTGGGACGAGCGTCTGCGGGGCGACAAGCAGCCATCGCATACTTCTACGGCTCGACGACGCCGCGGTCATGCGACCAGGTAGATGTCGTAGATGACGCTGTCCGGCCCGCGGCCGCCGACGCTGATGAAGACGCCTTTGTTCAGCCAGTCGAGCCGCGCGGACGCCGTCTCGATCTGGGTGGAGGTACGGAAGGTGTACTCGCTCGCATCGACATCCTCACCGCGGCCGAGACGTGCGAGGACCTCCGCTCTGCCGTGGCGTACGCCTAGCGACTGCACGTAGAGAAGCGCGCCGTCGTCGGTTTGGAGCGTATGTCGGATGTCACCGAATGTGGTGCCGTCAGGAAGGACGATCTGCCAGTCGGCGCTCGCGCCCGGCAGCAACTTTCCATTGAGCTCGTCACCCGTGAACGTGCCCCCGTTCAGCGGGCACGATCCGCCGGCGGCCACGCGGGGTTTCGCCAAGATCGAACGGCTGTCCGAGCGTAGCCTCGAGACGAAAGACTCGCGTGAGACGAGGCTCAGGAAGCCGCTTTTCCACCGACATTGCCGCGAACAGGATCGTTGGGATGGGGTTGGAGCGGCGTCGCCGTGACGCTCAGCCAGTCGGCGAGCGGCAACTCCGCGAGGAGAGCGTCGAGCTGAGCAGCGCTTTCGGCCCGGTACAGGCCAACGGCGGCTATCCCGTCGCCCGTTCGCGGCCATCTCCATAGCCGGACGAGATGCCCCTCGTCCGCCAACTTGGCTGCGGCCGCCGACTCGGCCTGCTCACGGCGACTGACGTCGGATTCCGGCGTTCCCGCTGGAACTTGGAGATCGAACTCGACGAGGAACTCGATCACGTCGGCAGATCCGTCCCCGCCTGTTCGGCGACCATGTAGGCGGCGTACCAAGAGGACCAGTCGTCGTTCTCGGCCCGACCGCTCGGTGAGCAGCTTCGGCACGCCGAAGCGCGCTCTCCAGGTCCGCGGTGGATGCGTAGCCCGTCTCACCGGCGTTCATCCGGCCGGGGAGCCGAGTCGTGACCTCTTGCGCTAGCCACGTATTGCCGTCGGGATCGGCGAAGGAGAAGAACGACCTGTAGCTGGTGCTCTCGGGGTCGGGACCCGGCTGCCGCGCCTCGACCGGGAACGGCGGGCCATGCCAGATGTCGCTCACCTCGATGCCGCGGCCGACGAGCTCGTCGTGGGCCGCGTCGATGTCGGAGACGACCAGTCCGGCTTCGGCCGAGCCGGGCGCGGCGGTCGTGAGTCCCAGACCGAACGTGATCGATGTCCCGGAGCCGGGAGGCGTGAACTGAACGATCCGAAGCCCGTCCATCGGGGCGACGTCGTCGTCCAGCCTCCACCCCAAGCGCTCGTAGAACCCCTTGGAGCGATCGACGTCGGACACCGGAATGACGTCCACCTCGAGTCTCATGTCGACCTTCCCGACGTTCGTGTCGTGGCTCGTGTGTACCTCGGTGGCGGTCACGGCTGCTACCTCCTGTGTGAAGAGAAACATCTCCATCCCGAACAGGGTGCGTGCCGCTGCTAGGGCTGCGCCACGACCGGTTGGCTCACGCTGGTAGGCGCTGCCTAACAGCGGCGTATGGTTCAAACCATGGAGTTGCGGCAGCTTCGTTACTTCGTCGCCGTTGCCGAGGAGCTTCACTTCGCCCGAGCCGCGGAGCGTCTGCGCATCGCTGCACCGTCACTCTCGCAGCAGATCAAGTCGCTCGAGGCAAGCTTCGGTACACAGCTGTTCGTCCGGGATCGCCGGCACGTCGAACTGACCGCCGCCGGGAGGATGCTCCTGGCCGACGCCCGCGAGATTCTTGACTTAGCAGCACGCGCGCAGCGCCGCGTCGCGGGAGCGAGAGGTCCGCTCCGGGTCGGCTACGTGAGCTGGCTTCCCGACCAGCTCGCCACCTCGCCGGATCTCGACATCCGCGTCGACGAATGGATCATGCCGAGCCACGTTCAGATCGCGCGCGTCCTCGACGGCGGCCTCGATGCAGCGATCGCGTGGGCAAAGGCGTGCGACGAACGGCTCGACCTTCGGTTGCTTTGGCCCGAACCGCTACTCGCCGTTACTCCCGCCGGCCGATCGGACGAGACTGTCTCGGCGCGCAAGCTCCGCGTACTCGTCGACGCCGACCTCACGTCTTGGCAAGCGTGGAACGACTACGCGACCGAGTTTGCCGAAGCGACCGATGCACGACTCGTGTACATCGACGACGGGGGCATCGCCGGCGCGGCGTTCCACGACCACGCCCTTCGTCTCAACGCACCCCTACTCATGTCACCGAAGCGATATTTCGACAGACTGCCTGCGAGCCTACGCACACGCACCGTAGTCGACCCCTGTCCGCTCTGGTGCTGGTCGCTCGTCACTCGCGCGAACGACGGGCGCGAGAGCATCGCAGGTTTACGCGAGCACGCGACCAACGCGATCCAACCAGCGCCCTCACGTAACGCTCCTGTTGGGCCGATTTGGCTCCCCTCGGCGGACCCGCACCGAGACCACATGCGCCACCGATCTCAGCCGGACACAGGTGGGCGTTAGTCTCGTGACCCTCGACCCAAGGACAGTCGGCCCGGGCTGACAGCCGGGCGAAAGCTCCACCCGGAGGTGGTATATGCCCGAGCCTGTTGACCCCCATCATCTCCTGCTGATCGGGGCCGGACCAGGAGTCGGCGCCGGCGTGGTTCGGCGCTTCGGCCGCGAGGGCTTCCGCAGCACGCTCATCTCCCGCAGCGAAACGCTCGACCAGCTCGCCCCTGAACTGCGCAGCGGCGGCCTTGAGATCGAGGCGATCGGCGCGGATATCGAGGATCTGGACGGCTACCGCGAGACGCTCGAACGGATCTTCAGCGCCCCAGGGGCCCCCGGTGTCGTCGTGTACAACGCTGCCCTGCCGGATCCCGGCGAGATCCTCGACACCACCGTCGAGCGGCTCCGAACCGCCCACGACGTCGATGTCCTCGGCGCCGTCGTCGCGGCACAGGTCGCCGCGCCCGTCCTGCGGGCAGCCGGCGGCGGCACCCTGCTGGTCACCAGCGGCGGCTTCGCCGACAATCCAGTGCCCGCACTGGCGAGCCTCTCGATGGGGAAGGCCGCCCTGCGCTCGGCGCAGACGCTGATCGCCGCCGGCGTCCGGGAGGACGGCATCCACGCCGCGACCGTCACGATCGCCGGTGCCGTCGAGCCGGGGACGGACTTCGATCCGGACAACATCGCGGAGCTTTTCTGGACCGCCCACACCGACCCGAAGGACGCCTGGCAGACCGAGTACCGGTTCACCGGCGCATAACGGGGCGCCAGCGCACGCTCCCCGGAGCTCTCGTCAAGACATGACCTCATTGCTGCCCTGACCCGCCGCTCGCGGTCGCGCAAACACGACGCTACCGGCGAAGCCGCAGATCCTCTATCGCGATGCGCAGCAGATCGTGTTCGCGCCGACCGGGGTCGCAGGATCCGGGCTCGCGTACTTCGTACTGACCGGCAACGGTGTGACCGTCCACCGTCCGCCCCGTCGGATCGCCTACACACCGACGCTCCCCGGAGGCATGCAGGTGCTGACGCGCGGGCTGCCTTTCCCTCCGGCACCGTTGTGCACGTGGTCGCGGTCGATCACGCAGGCAACCGCTCAGCCTCGTTCTCGTACCTGGCGAATGCCATCGGATACGGGTTGGTGGACTGGGACCGCTGTCGCATGGCCCGGTAGATCGCCGGGAGGAATCCGCTCGGCCGAATCCGTAGCAGCGACCATTCGGTGTGAGCTTGCGCCTTGCGTATTCCTTCGTGCGATCGGCTGCCCTCGACCCGATGCAAGTGCTACCGGGCCAGCGGATGCGTGCCCCAGTTCGGAGCTTCGTCGCCTTCGAAGAGCAGCGCGGAGTCACCGTGTGTGACCTGGAAGAGGCCGGTGCCATCCACGTTGACCGTCCAGATGTCGCGCTCTCCGGTCGCTGCGTCGAAGAGGCTGAACGCGATCTTCTGCCCGTCCGGCGACCAGGTTGGATCGAAACAGGCGCGCCCGTTCGGGTCTGAGAACGAGCCGCCGCAGCCGCCGATCGCGAGCTGGTGCAGCCCGCTGCCGTCGGAGTGAACGAGCCAGAGCGTCCGATAGACGCCCTCGGAGGCACGAGCGGAGAACAGGATCTCGTTTCCCTGCGGCGACCAGGCGCCGGTTCCGAACTCGATGTCCATTCCGGTGGGCGTGAGCTGCCGCAGTCCCGTCCCGTCGAGCTTGACGGTGTCGAGCGTCTGGCTGCCGTCCGCGTTTTGGCGCGTGAAGGCAATGCGTTTCCCATCCGGCGAGTAGCTGTCGGGAATGTCGTCGCCGCCGGGGTTCGAGGTGACCTGCGTCAAGCCGCCGCCGTCCGAGGAGCGGATCGTGTAAATGCCCTGGCGGCTCGGATCGATGAAACCGGCCTCGCATGCGAGCTGCGAGCCGTCCGGCGACCAGACGTTGCAGCCGTAGAAGAGGTCGGGATCCGTGTTCGGCAATGACACGCTGCTGCCCGTGTCCGGGTTGAGGATGAACGCGACGGAGTCGCAGCACAGTAGGGCGAGCCTGGTGCCGTCCGGCGACCAGCGCGGGAGCTCTGCAGTCACCTGCGGCGTAGGTACCTGCTGTTCGTGTGTTCCGTCCGGGTTGATCGTGTACGAGACCTGGTCGCCGAGGCTCGCGTCGAAGCGGGCGAACGCGATCTGCCCGTTTCCTCCGCGCGGGCTCGCGCCAGCTGGCAACGCGGTCAGCGCGACCAGCAGGACGAAGGCGGCGAGCGATCTGACCAGGATCAGCGTGCGCATCTGAGTTCTCCTTTCGTCGTACCGGGGATGTAAACCGACGCCAGAAGCAGTCGGGTGAGTCGCATCGGCGCCGGCCCTCTATCGAGACCCCTGCGCGTGTCCGTTGCTGAGCTTGGCGAGGAAGAGTGCGCTTCCCGTTTCCCTTGTGGCGCAGGAAGCGCCGACAAGGCCGGCCGGGCCGCTACGCAGCGAGGAGCGCGTGTTCATGAGTGTGTCCCCCAACTTGCGAGGTGAGCCTCCGGGCCGTGGGTGATCTGCGTGACACCAGTGCCGTCGGTGTTCATCGAGTAGATCTCGAAGGTGCCGGTCCGGTTGGAGATGAAGGCGAGCTTGCGACCGTCCGGCGACCACGAGTCGGGAATGTTGTCGATCGTGCCGCCGACGTTGTGGGTCACCTTCCGCAGGCTGGTGCCGTCGCTCTTGATCGTGTACACGTTCGACGACTGCGGCGATGATTCGTAGTTGGGCGTGTTGAACGTGATCTGCGAGCCGTCGGGCGAGCAGGCGATGTGGTTGATGCCCTCCCATGGGACGAGCCGCTTCAAGCTGCCGTTTCCACCACCGATGCGGCCGATGAAGATCGAGCTCTCGCCGTCGCTTCTCGACACGAGCTCGGCGATCTGATTCGTGCCGCGGAGCATGCAAGGGCTGTCGCCCGGGACTCCGGGTATGCCGGCATCTCGAACCCCAGTGCCGTCGACATTGACAACGACGAACCGAAGTGCCCGGACGGTGAGAAGGGTGCCGTTCGACAGCCACGCCACCGTCGACCGGAGCTTGCCGCCGAGCGAGCGAAGACCGCCGCCGTCGGCGTTCACGGTGTAGACCTGCTGCTTGTTCCCGTTGTTCCAGGTCCGAACGAACGCGATCCGTCTCCCGTCGGGCGACCAGGCGGCGTTGATCGCGTCGCTGTCGGTCCAGTGTGTGACTTGAAGGACGCCGCCGCCGTCTGGCCTGACCGTGAAGAGCTGCGTGTGGCCGCCGACCATGGCCTGATACGCAAGGAGACCGTTCGGGGCGGAGGTGGTGGCGCGCGACGGCGCTGAGACGATCCCCGCGAGGGCCGCGAGCCCGGAAAGGAGCGCGACCAGCAGATGCCTGCGAGAAATGGTGCTCATTGCCTGTCCTTTCGGGATCTGTTCGACGCGCCTTGGATGGCAGTCGGGCGATCGTGAGCGACACCGCTACGAGGTCGCTATGAAGCGGCTACGGGTCCAGGATCGCTGCTCAGACGGCAGTCATGTCAGAACAGACCGAGGACTTTTGTTAGGTCGTTAGCAGGTCTCGCAGAACAAGGGCGGACGGCCCTCGGGTCGGGTAAAGAGCGAAGGCCCGCCGGAGCGGGCCTTCCTGGTTATCGGGTGGGTTGGTTCGGTGGTTACGGGGCTTGCAGGTACGGCACGAGGACGTCGCAGAAGAGGCTGGCGTCCATTAGATCGGGATGTGGCCCATGTAGCCCACCGAACGTCTCGTAGATGAAGTCACCCGCCGGATTGTTTGAATCCCCGGCGTACGCGAAGACTCGACCAGGTGACGATCACTGTTCTCGCCCGAGCGACCGGACTCACCACGGGTTACCTGTCGCAGGTCCGGCGCGGGATCAAGACGCCGCACCCGCGGCATTGTTCGGTGCTGCGCGGATTGACATCCTGAACTCTAGGACGCCCTGAATTCCGGTGCTGGCCGATCCCGTGGAAGGACTACATCACAGCGTTCGGCTTCGACTGCGACGTCGATTCGGCCACGACGACGTGATTGCCGTTGACGCCGTTTCGATTCGTCGCCGAGAGCTTCGCAATGGAGCCATCGAGCACCTGCTGGATTAAGAGACAAGTTCGTCCAGCGGCCCTCGAACGTGGTCCCAGATCGGGGGCGCCGTTGGCTCCTATTGCGTCCCGAGGGCCTCCAGCCGTGGACGACGACTCGGAGACGTTCGGCCGGTACGGCGTGCGTGTGCCGGCAATCATCGTGTCGCCGTGGGTGCAACGGCGCTCGGTCTCACACACGCTGTTCGACCACACGTCGATCATCAAGACGATCGTGTCGCGCTTCTGTCCCAAGACGGATCAAACGCAGAAGCCGGGTGCACGGCGCACGCGGCTGAACATTGGCAGGCCGCAGCACCTCGGTGCGCGCGTCTCCCAGGCCAATCACCTCGGAGAGCTCCTATCGGCCGACAAACCGCGGCCCGCCCCGTCGCGAGGCGCCCTTATCCGAGACGCCACGGCACGGCTGGCGTCAGCCGGTTCTCCCGAGCCGGCTTCATCGCATCTCACGGACCTCCAGAGACGGATGGTCGCGGCGTCACAGGAGCTGACGAGACTCGGACACCCCGCCGGTGCCCCGTAGACAAACTGCTCGAGCGTTATCGTTCTGTCCATGCCGCGCGCAAGGTGGTCGGGGTCGGGAGTCGGGAGTCGCGCGTGGATCCTGTTCATCTCGGCCGCGACGAGAACGACCCGCTGTTCCGCAGTTCAGGGAGGCTGAGGCATCGGTGCTTGAGCCGTTCCTGAGCGAGAGCGAGTTCGCGAAGCACGAACAGCGGGTGGTCGAAGGCCAGCGGATGATGCAGGCAGCTCTGGGAGGCGCGAAGACCTCGACGCCTGTGGAGATGATGCCGCCGCACTCGTTCGAGGTCTGCGGGAGCTTTGCGGCTGGTCGCTCGCCAAGGCTCATGCGCGCTCGAGCGACGCAATCTCGATGAGCTCCTACCTCGGTAAGAGAGACGTCTTCGATCAAGCGATGGTGTCGTTCGCAAGGGCCTGCGCAGATCAAAATGGGTGCGACTACAAACCGGTGCAGAATGCGATCGCGACCGGCCGCGTGTCCGCTCACGTAGGCCTCTGACAGCCGCACGGGCTCATGCTGCGGCAAGCCCTCAACACCGTTCCGGACCTCTGGCTCCTGATCTCAGCTGTTGTCGTCTCGTTCGTTCTCGTGCTGCTGTCCGTCTGGCTGATCCGACGCCTAGTACCGGCAACGCGCGAGGGTTTCCACGCCGAGATCTCGGCGCCGATGCTCGGAGTCGTCGCCGCACTGTTCGGCCTGCTCCTCGCGTTCGTCATCATCATCGCGTACCAGAACTTCCTCGACGCGGACGCGAACGTCACTCGGGCCGCGGACGCTCTCTCCTCGATCGTGAGAGACAGCGCGGCGTTCCCTGGAAACGAGGGCGACAACGTGCGCTCTGCCGTCGGAAGCTACGTCCGAGCCGTCGTCAACGACGAATGGTCGCAGACGAAACACGGCCACCAGAGCGTTCTCGCCTCGGGTGGATTGGACGCTGTCGGCGCGACGATCCAGATGGTCAATCCGAAATCGCAGGCGCAGGTGGCGTTCTACGACGACGCGGTAACCCAGTTGAACACCGCGGTGGCCGCGCGTCGCGACCGGCTCCGAGCTGTCGCCGGTGGAATACCGCGTTCCATCGGCGTTCTCATCCTCTTCAGCAGCTTCGTGATCATCGGGTACGCCGTGCTCGTCGGGTCCCCGAAGTTCTGGTTCCACGTGCTCGGCCCGGCCGCCATCGCGATGGTGGTCGCGGTCTCACTTGTGGTGCTCGTCGACCTCAGCTACCCCTTCTCCGGCAGTCTCGCGATCTCTTCGGAACCGTACAAAAGCGGATCCCTGGCACAGTTCTTCACGACACCTCCGTCAAGCAGTTTCCAGGTCGGTTTGTCGACCGACACCGGCGGGCTCAACGACCGGGGCTTCAACGACCTGGCGTTCGTCGGCCTGCTGCGCGCCGAGGCTCTCGGGGCGCAGGGCGATGTCGTTCTCGCCAATTCGCCGGCGGACTACATCCCCAATCTGACCGCGCTCGCCCAGAACGGTTACAACCTCGTCATAGCAGTCGGTTTCGACCAGAGCCAGGCGGTGTCGACCGTTGCGAAGCAGTTCCCGAAGACGCACTTCGCGATCGTTGACGCTTCGAACGCCGACGCGGGCAGCCTGCCGAACGTCGAAGGCCTGCTCTTCCGAGAACAGGAGGCGGGCTACCTCGCGGGATACGCCGCAGGTCTAGCTGCCAAGGATCGCGGCGGCAAAGTGGTATCGACAGTCGGCGGACAGAAGGAACCACCAGTCGACCGTTACATCGCGGGCTTCCAGGCCGGCGCCAAGGCGTCGTTCCCGGGCGTGAAGACACTCAACGGTTATTCGCAGGACTTCTCGAACCCCGCGAAGTGCCAGAAGGTTGCGCTGAACCAGATCTCCGCGGGCTCGGTGGCGGTTTTCCAAGTCGCGGGTGGCTGCGGGCTCGGCGCGCTGAATGCGGCCAAGGAACAGGGCGTCTGGGGGATCGGCGTCGACGCCAACCAGGGCTACCTCGGCCCGTCCGTCCTCACCTCCGCGTTGAAGCGCGTCGATGCTGTCGTGTACGACGCGATCGAGACTGCCCAGGCAGGGAAGTTCCGGGGCGGGCACGATGTCGTCTACGGCATCGACGTCGGTGGAGTCGGAATCGGCGAGTTCTCGCCCCAGGCGCCGCAGGGTATCGCCGCCGCGACACGCAAAGTCGAGGTGCAAATGAAGGCGGGCAAGATCACCAAGATCCCGACGACCGTCAAATAGATCGTCCGAGCAAGAGCGTGTAACTCCCACTCGGCCAAACTGGGGCACTGTCAGCTGTGAGGGTCGGCTCGGCGTCCTCGACCTCCCGCTGATCTCCGGTGACGGGCTCCCGGTCACACCTCCCGTGCGCTCGAACCTTTGACGGCGCTTCGGCCACGATCTAGCGTTGTCTTCGTGCCGTGCAGCGTCATCTGTCTCTCGCGCTCGTCCGGCTCAGGCGGAGACGAGGTCGGCCGCCTCGTGGCGGAGAGACTTGGCTTCCTGCACATCGACGAGGAGATCGTTGCAAGGGCGGCGGCTCGGGGCGGGATCTCGCCCGCCGACGTCGCAGATGTGGAGCGGCGGCGGTCGCTGACGGCACGCGTCCTAGGCCCGCTTTTCGATGGAGGCGGCAGCAGCGCACTGGCACTCGGCGTCTCCGTGCCGGTGATGAGCGGAGAGGAGCCGGGGAGCAGCGAGATCCAGGCACTGATTCGCGAGGCGATCGAGCAGACCGCCGCCCGTGGAGAGGTCGTCATCACCGCGCACGCCGCGTCGCACGCGCTCGAGCCGAGCACACGCATCCTCCGCGTGCTCGTTACTGCGTCGCCGGCGACTCGCGCACTGCGCGTCAGCGAGGAAGCGGGTGTCGACATCGCCAAAGCCGAGCGAACGGTCAAAGCGGCGGACGCTGCCCGGCGCGATTATCTGAAGCGGTTCTACAACGTGGCGGAGGAGCTCCCAACGCAATACGACCTGGTCGTCAACACCGACCTCATCTCGCTCGAACAGGCCGCGGCATTCGTCGCCGGCGCCGCCGCCGAACGGTCAACGCTCGCGACAACGCCCTAGTCGCTGAAGGGACGGTCTCGCGCCGATCGTGCTGACGCGGCACGTTGAAGAGAGCAACTGATCACGCTCATTTCGCCGGCAGGGTTTCGGCGCGACCTTGGCAAGCTCGGAGCTCGCGCGTAAGGACGTTGGTCCAGCCCACGCTCACAGCGCGGGTGCCGCTGTTAGGGCTGCGGGAGTTCTAGGACAGCACCCGTCACGGTTGCGGTTGGTCGGAAGCCGATCGACTCGTTGAGGTGCCGCATGACGGTGTTTTCTTCTGCGTTTGAAGTTGAGACGACCTCGACCTCGGGATGATCGGCTCGGAGCTGCCGGAGCGACTCCAGCTTCACGGCCCGCGCGAGGCCCAGTCCGCGCAGAGCCGCGACCGTCCCGGTGTCGTCGGTGAAGCCCAGTTTCGAGCCGCGCGTGACGCGGAGCTCGGTGAACGAACCTACCCGGCCATGGTCGTCCATGGCGACGGTCAACCGCATCTCACGATCGCGGCGCAGAAGCGACTCCTCGGACGCCCGTACGCTCTCGCCCGACCCGCTCGGAATCTCCATCCCGTCCGGGCCGGGGGCGTCGTCCATCGCCGCTCGCGCCTCCACGTACGCGGAAAGGTGCTCGTCAGGGACGCGCTCGAGCCAGGTGATGAGCTGGAAGCCCTCGGGGATGCGCGGCCCCGGTAGGTCTGCGGCACGCAGGTCGAGCACGGACCGTACGACCCGGTCCTCGGCTACGGCTCCGACGTGTGCGGCGAAGCCGGCGCCAGCGGCCGTCGCGTAGCTGCCTCGCAGCGCCCTTACGTCGAGCTGGCGCGCACGCTGGAGCACCCGTCCGAGCAGAGCGCTCGCCAGGCCGCGCCGCCGCTTTGCAGGCGCGACGAGAAGGTGGAGAAAGGCCGCCGTCGGCCCGTGCACGTAGAGAGACGCTGATCCGCCGTCGGCGAGCCAGTGGCAGCTCGTGTGCGTGGTCGGCTGATAGCGGTAGAAGGCGACGACCTCCTCCACCCCTCGCACGGGTTCTCCAGGTTGAAGCTCTTCGTGGCAGGCGACCTCGATCGCGTGAAAGCGCGCCAAGACGTCGTCTGGCGCCGCGCGCGCGTCGACTTCGGCGATCTCGATCAGGTCGCTCAAAGCTTTCGTCCCGCCACAGAGGAGGATCAAACACAAAAGGAACCCCAGCCGCGCTCAGGGCCATTGCGCAGCGCCGGCGGGGCGAGCGGAGCGTCACCTGGCTACTCAAGCCTCGTCTTTCGCGCGGCTCCGCAGCAGGCGCACCTCGCGCCAAATGGACATGAGCGTGGCCGAGCGGCCAGCCGGGGCGCGTGCAGTAATAGCGACTGGATGTGTGAAGCGCGGCACACCGACGGGCCGTGAGAACCGAAAAACGTCGAGGAAGTAGCATGCCGCTCATGACCGAAGGTGCTCGTTCCCCTGATCTCGCCGGCCGCGCCGGGACGGGCGATCTCCACGCCCTGCGGGGCCGGCTCACCGGCGCGCTCGTGCTTCCAGGCGACCCCGAGTGGGACGATGCTCGTCGGGCGTGGAACCTCGCGGTTGATCAGAGGCCGTTCGCAGTCGCGCTGGTCGAGTCCGTCGAGGACGTCGTCAAGGTAGTCGAGTTCGCGGGTGAACACGGCCTTCGGATCGCCCCGCAGGGAACCGGCCATGGAGCGTCCGCGCTTGCGGTGCTGGATGACACGATCCTCGTGAAGACATCGCGTTTGCGCGGCGTCGAGATCGACGCCGGCGCGGCTCGGGCGCGCATCCAGGCTGGAGCGCTCTGGGAGGACGTTGTCGTGCCTGCCGCCGAACAGGGCTTCGTCGTCCTCCACGGTTCCTCTCCCGACGTCGGCGTAGTCGGCTACACACTCGGAGGCGGCATGGGCTGGCTGGCGCGGAGCCGAGGGCTCGCCGCCAACAGCGTCACCGCGGTCGAGCTCGTGACTTCCGAGGGAAAATTTGTGCGGCTCGACAGTGAGAACGAGCCCGATCTGTTCTGGGCCGTCCGGGGTGGCGGCGGCAGCTTCGGCGTCGTCACGGCGATCGAGCTTGAGCTGTATCCCACGCCCGAGCTGTACGCCGGCGCGATGTTCTGGCCCCTCGAGCGGGCAGGCGAGGTGTTGCGCTCCTGGCGCGAATGGGCCGAGACGGTGCCGCACGAGGTCACGTCGGTCGGCCGGATCCTTCATTTTCCACCTCTTCCGGACGTTCCGGAGCCGATGCGCGGCCAGAGCTTCGTGATCGTCGAGGCGGTCTTCGTCGGCTCGGAGGCCGACGGCAACGCGCTGGTCGCGCAGCTGCGAGAGCTCGATCCGGCGATGGACACCTTTGCCGCCGTGGCGCCAACGGCTCTTCAACACCTGCATATGGACCCGCCCCATCCCGTCCCGGGCGTCGGCGACGGGCTGTTCCTCGAGCGCTTGCCCGACGAGGCAATCGGCGCGTTCGTCCAGAACGCCGTCCCACCGCTGATCTCGCTCGAGATACGACAGCTCGGCGGGGCAATGGCCAGTTCGGCTCAACACCACGGCGCGGTCGGCACGCTCGATGCCGGATACGTGATGTTCGCAGTCGGCATGGCGCCGAACCCCGAGATCGCCGCCGCTGTCCATGAGGCGGTCGACCGAGTCAAGGCCGCGCTAGCCCCCTGGGAGTCGGCGCGGACGTATTTCAACTTCGCCGAGCGGCAGGTTGGGGGCGCGCGGCTCTACCCGCTGAAGACTTACACCTTCCAGCGGCTTCGCAAGATCAGAGCCACGCACGACCCCGCCGAGATGTTTGTCTCTAACCACCCCATCCCGCCGGCTGTCGTCATCGATACGGCAAGGATCGCGAGCGCACCTCTGTTCGCCGACCTCCCCACTGCCGAGCTCGAGGAGCTCGCGGAAGCGATGGGCGAGGCGGAGGTCGACGCGGGCACCGAAGTCGTCACGGTCGACGAGTCAGGAAGCACCGTCTACCTGATCGAAGCGGGCGAGGCTGAAGTCATCGGTGCCGGCGGCCCGTTACCCGTGGCGCTCGGCCCGGGCGACACGTTCGGCGAGATCGGACTCCTACTGACAGCGGGAAAACGAACCGCCACGGTCGTCGCCCGGACGCCCATGAAGCTCCTCGCTCTCTCCGAGCCGGACTTCGAACGCATCCAGGGACAGGTCCCGGAGTTCGAGCGCTCCCTGCGCAGCCTCGGCCTCGAGCGCTCCTCGGGGTAGGCCGCCGGCTCGGCGAGTCTGAGCGCGTCGTGGTGCTGCCCCAGTGCCCCAACCAATCACGTCTGGACGCATGACATTGGTGCACAAAGTTCGAGCCTCCCTCGCCCCGGTGAGCGGTTCCGGACTGAGGCGATCTCGAACCGCCACGTAGCGGTCGACCGGGTTGGGTCAGCGTCCGCGTGTCGCGCGTCGAAGTGACCAGCGGAGAGCAGCGATGCCGAGCCTCTACGAAACCCAGTGTGCGCTTCCCCGCCGCAGCCGATCAGCGACGGCGGTGGTCAGCGGCGCTACCTCTATTGTCGCCCCTATGAGCTGCCGTTCCTTCTGCGAGTGCCGATGATCGGCGCGTTGCCGGCGATCACTGGGTGGTTCGCTGGGCGCCGATGGGAGACGACGACATGGTGACGGCGGATGAGGTCGCCGGAATCGAGGTATTTGCGATGCTCGGCACCGCGGAGCACAGGCGTGTTGCGCGCGCGGCGGCGGATGTGAACTTGGTGGCGGGCGAGTACGCTGTGAACGAGGGGGAGGATCGCGCTCTGTTCGCCGTACTCGAAGGCCGGATCGAGGCAGTGAAGACGGTGGACGGGACGGTGCGAGTGGTCGGGGAGCGTCTGCCCTGGCGATGTTTTCGGCGAGGTTCCGATCGTGCTCGGAACGGTCTTCCCCGTTGGTTTCCGCGCCGCCGTCCGATCGCGCGTGTTGCGGATCGAGCCGGCCGAGTACCACGCGATCGCTGCGGTGGATCCGATCGTTGCCAAGGCGATCGGCGCGCTTGCGAGCCACCGGATGACCGGGGCACGGGGGCTGCAGGGGCTTGCAGCAGACGCGCCGCCTCCGAGGGCGATCGTGGTCGGGCAGCGGCGGGATCCCGAATGCGTCCAGCTTCGTCACTTCCTCGACCGCAATCAGATCAGCTTCACCTGGTTACAACCAGATGCTTCGGATGCGGCCGAGATATGGGGCGGACCGCTGCCCGACCACGGCGACTGTCCGGTGATCCGGTTCGTCGAGGGCCAGACGGTCGTGCGGCCGGAGCTTCGCCGCGTCGCCGAGCTTCTCGGGCTCGGCACCGAGGCTCAGGACGTCGAATACGACACCCTGGTCATCGGCGCCGGCCCATCGGGTCTCGCCGCCGCGGTCTACGGCGCGTCAGAGGGATTGCGCACGCTCGTGGTCGAGCGAGAGGCCCCGGGCGGCCAGGCGGGCACGTCGTCTCGAATCGAGAACTACCTCGGCTTCCCGTCGGGCGTCTCGGGAGACGAGCTCGCGATCCGGGCGCTGGGGCAGGCGCGGCGCCTCGGCGCTGAGATCCTGGTCACGCGAACGATCACCCGCATCGATGCGGAAACCCGTGAGTTGCACCTCGATGGTGGCGACGTGCTTCGGGCCCGGACGATCATCCTGGCCTGTGGCGTTTCATGGCGACAGCTCGAGCTCGAGGGCTTCGAGCGGCTCGTCGGTAAGGGCATCTTCTACGGGGCTGCTCGAAGCGAGGCGCCGAACGTTCATGGGCTCGACATCCACATCATCGGCGCCGGCAATTCGGCGGGGCAGGCAGCGATGTTCTTCTCGACGCACGCACGCACGGTGACCATCCTCTATCGCGGCGGGAACCTCGAGAAGAGCATGTCGCACTATCTGATCGACCAGCTGGCCACTCGTTCCAACATCGAAGTGCTCTTCCACATCGGAGGTGGTCGCCGCGTACGGCGAGGATGCGCTCGAGACGATTGAGATCACCACCGCCGAGAACGACGCCAGAGAGCGGCTCGCATCCGGAGGGCTCTTCATCTTCATCGGCGCGGATGCCGAGACGGGCTGGCTGCCAGCCGAGATCGCGCTCGACCGCCGTGGCTACGTGCTCACCGGCGCCGGATGTGATGCGTGGCGGGCGCTGGCCGCTCGAACGAGACCCGTTCCTGCTCGAGACGAGCGTTCCAGGTGTCTTCGCGTGTGGTGACGTCCGCTCGGGACCCGTCAAGCGCGTGGCCGCCGCAGTCGGCGAAGGCAGCATGGCGATCGCCTTCGTCCACCAGTACCTACGAACTGCCGCGAGCGTGACCGAAACTCTCCCCGATCGGGCTTCCTAGTCGAGCTCGGTTAGTCGTTGAGGTCTACCCTGGCCCGAGCCGCTGCTGCATCACGGCCTCGATCGCGACAGCCATGCGCGGGTAGCTCGCCGTGAGGCGAAGAAAGTCGTTGCCGAAGAGAACAAAGACGCGCGCCGACGTGGTTGTCGTCACCCTTGCCATCCGACGGCCCGACCCGAGAAGAGCCATCTCCCCGAAGAACTCGCCTGGGCCGAGAGAAGCGATCGATTCGCCGTCGACGGTGACCACGACCTCGCCCTCACCGATGACAAAGAAGGAATTGCCCGTCGTCCCCTCACTGACGAGACGCACCCCAGGCCCTACCTCCCTCACTTCGAACCAGGCGGCAACCTCGGCGAGTTCGGACTCGGTAAGCGACTCGAAAATCTGATTCGAAGCGAGTTCTGAGGGACTCGCACCAGGCACATTCCCAATCTACAAGGCATGGCCTGAAGAACTACGGGCCCCCAATCAAGCCGACTCGAGGCCCGATCGCCCACGCCCGGAGTTGCGACTGCCTGGACGTCCGCCGCCCTGTAACTGGGCGCGAGGTGCGGAAGACGGTATCGGTGGTGTTCACAGCCTCGCTCATGTCGAATTCCTCGTGTGTTGTGCGGACGGCAGCGTTGCTACCGGTCGATCATCCGCTGGTTGGCTTCGGAGTACCTGGCGCCTTGAGCCTCGATCTGTGCGGACTCGATCTCGCCGAGGTCGTCCGGTGTGAGTTCGATGTCTGCCGCGGCGATGTTCTCGTCGAGCCGATGAAGCTTGGTGGTGCCGGGGATCGGCACGATCCATGGCTCACGGGCAAGCAGCCACGCGAGTGCGATCTGTGCCGGGGTCGTCCTCTTGCGCTCCGCGATCTGTGTCAGAAGGTCGACGAAGGCACGGTTCGTCTTGCGCGCCTCCGGGTCGGTGAAGCGCGGCACGGTGTTGCGGAAGTCTCCGCTCTCGAAGGTGGCGCTCTTGCCGCAGCCTGGCTGTTGGCCCGCGTTACTTCGATGGGACCAAACGGCGCTTGGAGAGCAGTTGTCTTGTCGAAGTCAAGATTCATGCGGACTCCGGGCCGTTGGGCAGCTCAGGTGAGTACGAGGAAACGAGCGTCGAGGTACATCAGGCCGAGCGCAAACACGGCCATGCCCGCGAGGATGAGCGTGCTTGGGATCGCACGGCGCAGCCGCTCGGTTGCCCAGCCTCCGCAGACGGCGAGCGGAACTGCTGCATTCAGGAGATAGAGCGATTTCATGTTGTCGCCGTCTTGCTTGGGATAGACGATGAGGAAGCCCGCGTACGAGATCCAGAGCAGCAGCACAGACGCGACGAGCAGCAGAAGCGCGGGCGAACGTCGGCGGACCGCGGCGACGCCGAGCGCGATGCCCCCGACGAGCATGAGCAGCGTTGGCAAGACACCGACGTAGGACTGAAGGCGCCGTTCGGTGTCGAGCCGCCCGGGGAGGATCGGCGGACTGTTGATGAGCGCGGTCGGAACGTCCCAGTAGCGCCAGTAGTCACCCCACCAGTCGCTGTAGACGACCGGCCAGAGATGGTTTCGGAACTCGTCCGAGTACGGATGCGTGAAGACCTTTCCCACATCGAGCGACGTGTAGAAGGAAAGGGGCTGCGTTCGTTCGTGCCATTGGGCCGAGTCCGGCTGGCTGTACGCGACCGGACTCCCGTACGCGACCGCCTTATAAGCGAGCCAGGGAACGAGCAGGACGCCCGCGACCGTGACCATCGCGACACCGAACCGTACGACCCTGCGGTCGCGACCGTTCCACCACCACGCGCAGATGACAGCGAGGACCGAAGCCGCCAGCGCCGCGATCGCCCAGGTGCGCGTGAGGTTTGCCAGTCCGAGCAGCAGTCCTGCCGTCGCGCCCGCGGCAACGGTCAGGCGTTCACGAACGAATGCGCGAACGAGCACGTACAACGAGGCCGCAACCAGCAGCGCCGCGAGCGGCTCCGGATGGTAGAGCACCGCCCCGCGAACGAGGACTGGCGTCGTAGCAGCAAGCACCAGCGTTGCGAGCTGCGCGGTGCGAGAGCGGGGCCATAGCTCCCTCGCCGTCAAGAACGCGAACAGACACATGCCGATGCCGCAAGCCACAGACATCAACTGGACTGCCTTGTAGGGGTCGGCCTTGTTGCCCAGCGCGGTCGCCAGCTCTTGCAGGAAAGCCGCGACCACGAAGAACAGCGGAGGGTTGTGCCAGACGTCGCTCTCGGCGCTCGTAGGCAGACGGTGATGAACCTGAATCGCGTACTCGTAGTTGCCGATCGCCCACGCGTCGTATCCGCGGATCCACGCGTAGTGGAAGACGTCCCACAAGACGACCGACGAGAACGCCACGAGCACCACGAGCACCGCGCAGACGAAAAGAACCCGCTGTCGCGACGCGGCTCGAACGGACGTTGGAGCGAGCGCGATCGGCTCGACAAGATCAGCGGAAACGGGCATGAGGCAGGATACGCCGTTGAGGAGACGGTCGCCCGGCGCCGAGGATGGCTATCTTTCTTGGCCAATGGGTGACATCGGCCCGTCAGAGATCGTGCTGCTGCTCCTAGTCGCTCTGCTGCTCTTCGGCGCGAAGCGCCTGCCGGAGATCGGTCGCTCTCTCGGTAGCGGAATGCGGGAGTTCAAGGACTCTGTGACGGGCGTCGCCAACCCCGAGGCGACACAGGCGTCGGAGCTGCCGCCCACGACTCCGGATCCGGCGACCACGGCTCTCCGCGACAACGAAACCGTTCGTTAGGCAAAGCCAGCGAGTGCCTTTTCGCGAGGCCTGCGTCAAATCCTCACTGCGACGGCTGGGTTGAGCGGGCACCTTCGCCCCCGCAGCCACTCGATCACGTTCTCGCGTTGCGTGCCGAGACCGGTGACGGCGTCCAACGCTGTGTCCTGTGCGTAGTCGGGCTCCCAGTTGAGGTCGGCGCCCGCGCTCGACAAACGCTCGGCTGCGCGGCGTTGACCGGCCGCGCAGGCGTGCCAGAACCCTGTGAAATCAGCTCCGGGTCGAGCCCGGTTACGAGCAGTTCGTCCAATCGGTCGAGCATGCCGAGCGCGCCGGCGTGTGGAACCGGTGAAGAAACGCGCGCGCCACCCGGGCGAGCATTAGGGGGTGAACAGTTTCCAGTGCCCCTCGGAGACGACTTCGACGGTGCCGTCGGTCACTTTGATGGCGGTCTGGTCGTCAATCGCGTACGCCGGACACGACAAGCCGGCGGCCCAGCGCTCTGCGTCGGCCATGGTGTTCTTCGGCAGATCCGGATGATCCAGGTGCGGGAAGATCGAGAAGTCGACGACTCCCAGCGCTCTGTCGCCGCCGGTGGGCGGCTTCCAGCCGACGGCCTCCTCCCCGATGCGGGGGGTCATCACCATGCTCCCGGCGCTCAACCCCACCCAGGCGGTCTCGCGCAGCGATGGCAAGAGGTCTGCCAACCCGGACTGCCGCATCCAGTGAGACAGATAGAGGGAGTCGCCGCCGTCCACCAGCAGAGCGTCGGTTTCCTTGACCATCGGAACCCAGCTCTCTTCATCGATGGTGGGCGAGCGCGGTGAGTTCCAGCACTCCCAAGGACTTCCAACCCAGTCCGCACATCGGGCACCTGGGTTCTCGTCCGTTGATGAACCGCCAGGCTGCACGAGGACCGGCCATGGGGTGCCCGTACGCCGCGGTGGGAATGCAGAGTGCGTTCGACTCGGCGATCGGTTTGCCCAACAGGTCGATCAGCGCGTCGTGGATGCTCGCGTTCTTGATGCCAGCGGAAGTGAGAAGTAGCCTCAAACTGCCTCCCGAGTTTGCCGGTGGATGTTGTTCCGCGATAGACCGCTCGGCGACCCGCAACTCATCGGTCGCTGGGTGGTGGCGAGCGTCGCCCAGTTCGCCATGAAACGCGTGACCCGGTGCCCTATGGTCTCCAGCCGTGAGTGAAACGAGGACCGCGGTCGCGCCAGACGGGCGCGAAGTCGTCTACGCGATCTGGGGCGATCCCACCGGCTTCCCGATCTTGTCGCTCCATGGGACGCCGGGGTGCCGGCTGAATCGGTGGCCGGACGAGGAGGTATATCGCGGTCTCGGAGTCTGTCTCGTTACCCACGACCGGTCGGGTTACGGGCGATCGACCCGCCGGCGAGGGCGTTCGGTCGCCGCCGAGGTCGACGACGTGGCGTTGATCGCCGACGAGCTCGGCTTCGAGCGCTTCGCCGTCACTGGAGGGTCGGGCGGGGGACCCCATTCCCTCGCGTGCGCCGCACTCCTCCCGGATCGCGTGATTCGGGCGGGCTGCATCGTGGGCGTTGCACCGCTCGGAACGCCCGGCCTCGAACGCGACGCTTGGCTCGATGGGCAGGACCCCGAGAACGTGAAGGAGTTCGAATGGGCGGAAGCGGGAGAGGACGTCCTCGCCGACGAGCTCGAGCGCCTCCAGGCGACGATCCTCGAACGGATTGCCGTCGACCCGTCGACGGTGCTCGGCGACTTCGAGCTCAGCGAGTCCGACCGTGCGCAGCTGGCACGGCCCGAGGTGATGGAGGTAATCCGCACGGCGACGGAAGAGCAGGCCATCAATGGCGTCTGGGGATGGGTCGACGACGATCTCGCCATCCTGCAGCCCTGGGGATTCGACCTCGACACCGTCCGCGTGCCGGTGCTCGTCCGCTACGGCATGACCGACGTGCTCGTGCCTCCGGCACACGGCGAATGGTTGGCAGCGAACGTGCCGCGCTGCGTCGTCAAGATCGACGACGTCGCCGGTCACCTCGGCGCCGACCCGGTGCGGGAGATCGGCGAGCAGGTCCGCTGGCTGCGCGACGGCGAGCCGCCTCCCTGAGGTTCGCGTGCCCCCGATGTTGACGCGGGTCGATTCGGATGGGCGGAGCACAAGTTACGACTCGGCCAGCGTCGGGTGGCAGTGTGTGACCAGCCCTAGCCAGAAGCCGATCGCCGCACAACCGGTCCGCGGCAACACTAGGGTGAGACACATCGACGACTACACCAACAAGTCCAATGTTCGTGTGGTCGAACCGACTCGCGGCCCCACGAACGACGCACGCGTGTGACCGTGAGGGTGAATCAGCAGGAGACCTCGACAGAAAGGAGCGGGCGCCATGTGCCGCTGGCTCGCATACTCCGGAGCTCCGATCCTGCTCAGGGACGTGCTCTATGAAGGACCCAACTCGCTGATCGACCAGAGTCTGCACTCGAAACTCGGTGCCGAACCGGTCAACGGTGACGGGTTCGGCGTCGGCTGGTACGGCGCGCCCGACACACCCGGCGTCTACCGCAGCGTCGAACCGGCCTGGAACGACGAGAACCTGCGCGAGCTAGCCGCGCACATCAGCTCGCCGCTGTTCTTCACGCACATCCGGGCGGCGATCGGCAGCTCCGTCCAGCAGACGAACTGCCACCCGTTCCGACACGAGAACTGGCTGTTCATGCACAACGGCTACATCAACGAGTTCGCGACGATCAAACGCGACCTCATCCTCGCTGTCGACCCGTCGCTGTATCCCGAGATCAGGGGCCAAGCAGACACCGAGGTGCTCTTCTACCTCGCACTCACCTTCGGCCTGATGGACGATCCCCCGGCCGCGGTCGAGCAAGCCATCGGACTCGTCGAAGCTGTTGCTGAGCGCCACGGCGTACCGCATCCGTTCCAGGGGACCGTGGCGACGACTGACGGCGAGAGCATCTGGGCGTTCCGGTACTCGAGTGAGCGGAAATCTCGCTCGCTGTTCTACACCACCGACGTCCCGACGCTGCGCAAGTTGTACCCCGAGCGACAGCTGTTCAAAGACGTCTCAGAAAACGCCCGGCTGATCGTCTCCGAACCGCTCGGAGACGTTGCCGGCGTCTGGAACGAAGTGCCAGAATCCAGCTGGGGCGTGGTCGGGCCGGACCGCGAGGAGATCCGGCCGTTCCTGCCCAAAGCGCCGGCGACGCAGGTCCCGGTAGGAGCGTGAGGCCCCTGGTCTCGCACGACGTTGTTGTTGCGTTCCGTTCGGTTCCGATGATGTTCGCCCGGTGACCGAGCAACGCGCCGTTCGCTGACCAGCCCGAAACCGCCTGGCGTTGGGGCCGACAGCCGCAGGCAATCGTGCCTCTCTCGAGGCTGACCCGGAGGCTCTTCGGTCGAGGGCGACGTACAGTCGCGAGCGGTCACCAACAGGCGCGCTAGACGGCTGTCCCCGACCCCTGTTCGCCCGGGCTCCACAGGTAGGGCGTCGTCGTCGAGACCTTGACGAGTCCCGCCCGTTCGAGGATCGGGCGCGAGTCTTCGGTCGAGTCACTGTGGATCAGCCCTTTGCCCAGCGCAAGCGCTGATCGTGCCCGCGCCGCAGTGAGCGCCCGGTAGATCCCTCGCCCACGCCATTCCGGTCGTGTGGCGCCGCCCCAGATCCCGGCGAACTCCGTGCCGGGGACCGGCTCCAAGCGACCGGCGCCAACGATGTCTCCGTCGGCCTCTGCCACCCAGAGCTCCATCCCATCCCCGAATGCCAGTCTTCGGAGCAGCGCGTCTGCCATCTCGTCCGCGAACCTGCCCCCGAAGATCTGTTCCTGCATCGCACTGAACGCGCGGATGTCCGGCTCGCTGGTGACGCGCCGAAGCTGAATCCCTTTCGGCAACCGAACGTCAACCGCCAGAGGAGCGGCCTCGCCGATCATGATCGACTCCACCTCCCCCGGCACGAACCCATGTCGCACGAGTGCGTCACGTAGCCCCGGCGCGCCGTCATGCGCGCGCGTCTTCCATTCGACGCGCGTGATCCCAGGATCCTCACGGTAGTGAGTAAGAGCGTCCTCGACCCATCGAGCGATCGTCGCCCTGTCAGCATTTCCGAGATCCCTGTAGGTGACGAAACCGCGACCCCCCGCAAACGTGACGAGCCGCAGCGGGCCGAGCCGCGTCACGGCAACCGCACTCGGGGTTTCGTTGTCAGTGCGAAGCTGCTCGTCGTACGCGTCGAGGTACTCCCGCGCAGTTCTCACCAACCGCGACCGCCGTCCTTCGTGAAAGAGCTGCGGAGATCGAGCTTGCCACCGGCTTCGCCGCTTCGCGGAGAAGACTGTGTTCGGGAGCTGACGTGTTCCACTGCAGTGGGATGATGTCGAAGTGAGGCGTGCCGAACTACTGGTGCAGCCGCTGCCCGAGCTTCACCCCTCTCGCTCCGAAATGCACGTCCGCTCGGCTCGCCGGGACACTCAGGGTGTGGCATGCCCGCAGAGGCGGCGCGCACAGCCATGGTGAGCGCCGCCGTCCAGTTGATCCCGTACGCCCTGGTCGCGGTGCTCAGCCCCTTGGGCTTTGCAGCAACGATCACCGTCTTGCGTACCGGTCGGTTGAAGGCGCTCGGGTTCGGAATCGGAGTCGTCGTCGGCCAGCTGTTCGCGTGCGCGGCACTCATCGCTCTTGGTGCGGCGATCACGCCGAGTCGAACGAAGGCTCACCCGACGGTTGGGGCCTTGCTCGAGCTTGGCCTCGGTATCGCCCTCCTTTGCGCCGCGTTCGTCGCGCATCGGCGCCCGGAGACGGCGAGTCACCCCCCGAGCGGCCGGACGCAAGCGGCGCTCGCTCGACTGCAGCGCGTTCACGTGCTGACCGCGACCGCCGTGGGACTTCTGCTCGGCATTGGCGGCCCGAAGCGCCTGGTGCTCACCGGTTTCGCCGCCGCCTCGATTACCGCGACGGGAATCAGCGGGACGAACCGGGCGATCCTCATCTGCTGGTACGCCCTGCTCGCGACGGCACTCGTGTGGCTCCCGGTCATTGCGTACCTGCTGCTCGGCAACCGCGCGGTCAGGCGACTCGACGCGGCCTTCGAATGGCTGAAGCGCTACCGCCGGCCGGCGACCGTTTACGCCCTCGCCGTCATTGGTGCGCTGCTGCTCATCGACGCTGCGCTCCTCCTCTGACCGACACTGTCGAGCCATTCGTTTGGCCTCTACAGACGGCCCGGCCGTCAGTTGGAGCGGACGGCGTCAGCTCGCGGTGCAAGAGTTCGATCCACTCGTGAGGAGGATCAGGGGTCGGGTCACGGTGTGCGTGGCGCTGTTTGCCGTTGCGGCCTGCATCGCCGCGGGCTCCGGCCACGCCTCGCGGGGCGTGCATTACGGGATCCAGGACGACGCCTGGCTGGCGTTCGGCCCGGGAAAGCTGAATCAACGGCTTGCGACGCTCAAGCGGCTCGGCGTACCGTTCGTCCGCTTCACGCTGCACTGGAACCAGATCGCGACCCGGCGCCCGACCAATCCGACCTCGCCGCGCGATCCCGCCTACGACTGGCGTCCTTCCGACAGAATCCTGCGCGGCCTTCGCCGCTACGGCCTGAAGCCGGTGCTCACGTTGGTCGGGACGCCGGCGTGGGCGAACGGGGGTCGTACGCCAAACTTCGCTCCGCCGCGGCCACGCGACTTTCGCGCCTTCGCGCGCGCCGCAGCCGCGCGCTACCCGTGGGTTCACTACTGGCTGATCTGGAACGAGCCGAACCTGCGCCTCTGGCTCAGGCCAACCAAGGCAGCGATCTATGTCCAGCATCTGCTCAACCCCGGGTACGAGGCGATCCACGCGGTGCTCCCACACGCGCAGGTCGGCGGAGGCGAGACGGCGCCGCGGGGTGGACTGGGCGGCGTCGCGCCCGCCGTCTGGATTCACGGCATGGCCGCCGCCCACGCGAAGCTCGACGCGTACGGCCACCACCCGTACCCGTTGTCGCCGTCCGAGACTCCGTCCAGCGGCGGCTGCCGTAACTGCCCCTCGATCACGATGGCGACGGTTCCGAAACTGCTCATCCTGGTCAGGCGCTACTTCGGGCCGAAGCCGGTCTGGCTCACCGAGTACGGCTACCAGACGAATCCGCCGGACACGTTCCTCGGGGTCTCGCTCCAGAGGCAGGCGACACTGCTGAGTCTCGCCGCGATGCGAGCCTGGAGGCTGTCGCGGGTCACGATGCTGATTCAGTACCTCTACCGTGACGAGGTCGCGCTCAGCCGCTTCCAGACCGGGCTCGTCTTCGCGGACAACCGGCCGAAGCCCTCCCTGCAGGGGTTCAAGCTGCCGTTCGCGGAGATGCGGCGGTCCGGGTTCGAGACCGTGGTCTGGGGCCAGATCCGGGGCGGCCGACCCGGGCGGAAGCCGTACCAGCTGGAGGTGCTCCGCCGGAACGTCTGGAAGGCGGTCGGGCACGAACGGGTCACGAACAGCGACGGCTTCTTCGTCCGGACGATTCGCCTCAAGCGCGGCGCGCTCCTGCGGATCTGGTCGCCGCGCCAGCATCGGTTCAGCCTTCAGTTGCGGGTGAGGGGAGCTAGCCCGTGAGGAACTCGTCGCGGAACGGGATGTCGGGGGCCGGCCGCGTAAAGCGCGCGTAGGCCTCTTTCGGCAGCGGCGTCTCGAGCTCCACACCGGCCCCGTGCTCGAGCGCCGTCTCATCGCGAGGGTAGAGGATCACGTCCGGGCCGACCCGGCTTCCGACGGCGAGAACGAGCGACAACCCCTCGCCCGAGCCGACAATCGCGTGTGCGACGTCTGGGGGGCAGTGGAAGTAATCCCACTGACGCATCGGCACTTCCTGGCCCTCGACGATCAGCAAGCACTCGCCCCGGAGGACCAGGAACCCCTCCTGGTAGCGCTCGCGGTGGTACATCGTCATCGGTTGCCGCGGTCGCAAGACCGTCAGGTTGACGCCGAACTCCTCGAAGCGCTCGCGGTGCTTATCGAATTCACACGTCGCACCCAGCTCATTCTCCTGCCACCGCAGCTCGCGTACGTTCGCAACGAACCAACCCTCCGTGCGATCCTCGATCATCTGCTCGGCCCTCCTCTTTCTGCGGACGAGGTCTACCCCGCGAGCTGTGTCGCGACGGTCTTCGTGCTCCCAAGGACGGCGGCGCCGGCGCAGGCCACGACGAGGGCAAGCCCGAACACGACCGGATGCGGAGGCGACGCACCCACGGCGAGCGCCGGAGCGAGCGCCGCCGGGAGCACCATCTCGATGCCGAAGACGACCGGGATCGAGCGCGTCGCCGGCCAGGCCTGGAGCGCCGTCATCTCCGCGAGCAAGGTCGCGCCGCTCGCCAGGCCGACCCCCGCCCCCCAGGCGAGCATCACGAGCCAACGGTGGTCCGACAGCGCAGCGACGACCAGCGCCGTCGCCAGTCCGACGCACGCCCAGCCGAGCCCCGAGACGATGCTGGTGGCGAGACCACCGGCATGGCCGAACAGGCGGAGGGCGACCGGTGCCAATGCAGTCAGCACGACGGCGATCCCGACCGCCCACGATCCCCGAACGGTGAACGACGTCGCCTCGGCCGGCCCGGCCCACGCCAGTGCTACGACCGCGGCGGTGATGGCGACTGCTCCGCCGATCTCCCGGGCGCCGACCCGCTCGTGGAGGAGGCGCGCACCGAGCACGAGCAGGACGATCAGACCGAGCCCGAGCGCCGGCTGCACCAACGCGACCGAGGCGAGCGCCAGCGCGGCGGCCTGTAGGGCCCAGCCGACCAGGCTCGAGCCGGTCCCCGCGAGCCACAGCGGGCGTCGAACTAGCCGCGTCAGAAGTGAGGCGCGCAGCGCCGAGGTGGCGGGCGCCTTCCGAGCCTCGAGCGCCTGCAGCGCGGACGCGGCCGCGTAGAGCGACGACGAGAGCATCGCGAACAGGACGGCGAGGAACTCGAGCATGACTGCAGACTACGATCGAAATCGATGGCGGTCGTGGGGATCGCGCTCCTCACGCTCGTCCCGGGAGAGCTTGGCGGCAGCGAGACGTATGCCCGGGCCGCCACCGCCCGAGCGACCGAACAGGTCTACCGCGGGCTCTTGCCCTGAGCCAGCAGCGCGCGAACAGCGTCGGCGTCGACGGTCGAGGCATCGTGCATCCACGGCTGTAGTCCGTCCCTGAAGACCGCGAACGCGAACAGGTTGGCCTGGCGTGGCAAGAGCTTCGTCACCGCTTGCAGCGGCAGCGCCGCGTAGCGCCAGGCGCCGTGACCCGACGCCTCGAGCACCGAGACGGGAAGCTCCAGCTCGCGAAACCAGACGTACCGGTGCTTTGTCTCTGGTGCGGCCGAAGAGATCGTCTTGACCACCTCGCGCTCGGTCCAGCGGTAGACGTAGTTCGGCGTCGCGGTGTTGCGAACGCCGCCCGACTTGAAGTCGTTCGCCGCGACGGCGGTCAGCTCGTAGTCGTCGACCACGCCGAACCGCTGGGCGGCGCGCATCAGTAGCGAGTCGCGCGCCTCAAGCGCCAGCAACCCATGCCGCCCGACGCGATAGAGCTCGAGCAGCGCTCGGTGCGGCGAGGCGCAGTGATGCAAGCCTGCCGAGATGACGGCGAAATCGAACGCGCCGTCCCCATAGGTGAGTGACTCGGCATCCTGCCGCTCCTCGCCGGCCGCGGGATCGAGATTCGTGACCGTCACGTCCGTGAACCCGCAGGCCCGGAAGGCCTCGCGGTCGATCTCGCCGCCCGCAACGACGAGCACACGCCAGGTCGTCTGCACATGGCCCGCCGCGACCAAAGACATGAGGACGCGCTGGTAGAAGCCCTCGCGCTCCTTCAAGCCCGCCTGCCCATCCTCCCGCGCCGGAAGTCGCGCCAGCCCGCGACGACCGCTGCAGCGGCGGCCGGCCGGTCGGGTGCGCGTGCAGCCGCCGCAAGGTGCGCGCCGACCACAACGCCGCGGCGGAGCCCGCGGGCGACAGGCGGCAACGGGCGCTGACGCTCGACCACGGCCAGGACGTTGCGCGTGTCGTAGTAGAGGCTGGTCGGCGAGCCGAGACCCCCGGTCGATGCCGAGCCGACGTGCCACACCTTCGCGCCCGGCACGAAGACGACCGCGAAACCGGCGGCGCGAATACGGAGGCACCAGTCGACGTCCTCGGCATACGCGAACAGCTGCTCGTCCAGCAGACCGGCCGCCGTGATCGCCTCGCGGGAGACGGCCATCGCAGCCCCGGTCGCACGATCGACGTCGCGCAGCACGTCGAAGCTCCCGTCGTCCCTGTGCCCGAATCCTTCCTGCCGGCCCCACCAGCCGAGCAGGAGGTGAACCGAGCCGCCGGCGTACATGAGCACGTTGCTCGGCTCGGAGAAGAACACCTTGCATGCGAGCACGCCGGCGTCCGGGCGCGCCAGCGCCGCGTCGGCCAGTGCTACCGCCACCTCCGCATCGGCGACCGCGTCGTTATTGAGAAGCAGCACCCAGTCGGCGCCGCGATCCAGCGCCCTCCGAATGCCGACGTTGTGGCCGCCGCTGAAGCCCAGGTTGAGCCCGGTGCGGATCAGCTCGACGTCCGGGAATCGCTCCTCCACCAGGACGTCTGACCCGTCGATCGAGCCGTTGTCGACGCAGATCACCTCGAGCCCCGACAACGAGGCGAGCGCCGCCTGCGTCTCGACGCCCCCGTTCCAGTTGACGACGACCGCGACGAGCTTCACTGCTCGGATCTTTTGACGAAGTGCGCGATCGAGCCGGCGCCCTCGATACGCCGCCACTGCGGGTCACCCGAGACCTCGGTCACGAGTCGCGCGATACCGGGGTAAAAATTGCCGTAGCCACCCGAGTCGACGGCATCGTGGAAGAGCAGGCGGCCACCCGGTTCGACGAACGCCTGCCAGTGCCGAAAGTCGGCGCGCGCGCCCTCGTAGCTGTGATCGCCGTCCACGAAGAGAAGCTGGAGCGGAGAAGGCGGAGGGCCAATCGTGCGCGAGTCGCCGACGATCAGGTGCACCTTGCCGTCGACCCGGTAACGCCGCAGTGCATCGGTGAGCTCGGCGTCGAGAAGGTCACCGGGCATGTCGGGCCGCAGGGCGACGTGCAGATCGTACGACCACAACTCGACGCCATCCGGCAGTGCGGACGCGAGGACGAACGTGCTGCCACCCTTGAAGCGCCCTATCTCCGCAACCGCCGACCCGGCCGGCACGTCGCGTGCCAGCCGGTAGAGGAGCGCCGCCTCGTCGATCTGCAACGACGCGACGCCGTGATTCAACTGGTTCGACGAAAACAGGAAGGCGAGGTCTTCGAATCCGCGTACGTCGGGCGGCCAGCGCTCGACCTGCGGAAAGCGCATCGTCAGCGGATCCCCCAGTACCGATGCATGGATCAGGTTCTTGCCGACCGACGTGCGCCCGAGGCGGCGGACGAGCCGTTCGACGCGCGGGGACGACATGCGCCGGGACGCTACTGCAACGAGCGCAGGTAGGCCCAGGCATGCCGGAGCCCGGGAGGACGGAGCGCACCGAGTGCGAGCGTGTACAGGACCAGCCCCGCCGCGGCTGCCGCAACCGGACCGAGCACGGCGGCCGGAATGCCGAACGCCACCGCGGCCAGAGCGCCGACCACGACCGCGGCGACGGCCAGGCCGCGCAGCGCCCGCTCGGCGGCGTGCAGCGAGACGAGCAGCGCGAGCAACACGGCTCCCGTCGTGACCGCGAGACTTGCTGCGATGCCGGCGAGGCCGAACAGCGACCTCCCGATCCACGCCGCCGCGACCTCGACGAACAGGGCCGCGACGGCGAGCGCGGGCAGCCACCGTCCTCGGCCGCGAACGAAGACGAGCGGGTAGGCCACGGTCACCGCCACCGAGGCGACCATCCACGGGGCGAAATAGACGACGAGGTGCCCCAGCTCCGCGCCGGTACTGCCCCCGTAGCTCGAGCCGAGCACGTGCTTGACCACGGGGGCGCCGGCGAGCGCGAACACGCCGGCAGCCGCGGCGACCAGCGCGAGCGAGACCCATGCGATCGAGACGACGTGGCGAGCCGCCCGCTCGGGAGAGGAGCCCTCGCGCGCGAACGGCACCGTCGCGACGAGCGCGACGGATGTCGCGGTGACCGCCACGAGAAACGCGACGATCAGGTACGCGTAGGAGAACGTCGTCGCCTCCCCCGGGCCGACTCCGGCGGCGAACCGGTACGCGATCACGTACAGCCCCTGGAGCGCGAACGGCAGGGCGACGCCCTCCGCCAGGAGCCAGAGCCGCCGCAGCGGCTGCCGGTCGGGTGGCGCGAACACTCCTCGCGATGCCAGGACGACCGCGGGCACCGTGACCGCGACAGCCGCGTTCAAGGCGAGCCCCCAGCCGAACGCCACCACGCCGTGCCCGACGAGAAGCGCGATCACGATCAGCCCCACGACCGCACCGGCTGCGAACGCGATCGCCGCGATCACGTAGTCGTCGAGGGCGGCAAGCGCTGAGGCAAGAACGCCGGCAACCACTTGCACGGCGGCAGCCGGCACGAGCCACGGCACGAGGTCGGCCGCCGACTGACGCGCCTCCGCTCCGCCGGTCAGGGCGTGAGCGACTCCCTCCGGCCACGCGATTCCGACCACGACGATCGGGATCAGCGGGACAGCGAGCGCGCCCAGCCAGGTCGCGAGCTCGCCGCCGAGCCGGTGCTCGGCCCGGGCGAGCGCGAAGCGCGGGAGGGCGATCACCCGGAGGGCACTCGCGACCAGTACCAGCGCGAGGTAGACGGCATAGGCGGCGAAGAAGCCGTCGGTCTTTACGCCGTGCCCAAACTTCCGCGAGAGAATGACGCCGGCGATCGCCGCCGAGCCGCTGACGACCGCCGTCGAGATCCCCGTCAGGACTCCGCTCGAGACAGTTCCCCGTCCACGTGAATCGTTACCCTGCACCGGTGCCCGGCGACGATACCGCCACCTGGACGGAGCACGAGGTCGAGTCGCTACGGCGCGAGCTGGGAGACGCCTTCCGCGACCGCACGTGCCTCGTCACCGGCGCGGACGGGTTCATGGGCTCACACCTCGCGGATGCGCTCGTCGCTCTCGGTGCGCACGTGGTCGCATTCGTCCGCGCGACGTCGTCGGGAGCGCTGAACAACATCAGGCATCTACAGCGCGATCTGACGGTCGTATTCGCCGATCTCACCGACAAGACGTCAGTCGACTATCTGATCCGCGATCACCTCGTCCCCGCCCCCGATCGCCCTTTCGTCTTCCACCTCGGGGCCCAGGCGCATGTCGGAGAGTCCTGGCATCGCCCGTACGAGACCGTGATGGCGAACACGGTCGGAACGCTCAACCTCCTGCAGAGCGTCGTCGACCAGGGGGTCGAGCTGGAGAAGTTCGACACCGCGGGTACGTCCGAGGAGTACGGAAACGTGCACGAGTCCGTTGCGCATCAACACGACTTCGACGAGCTCGGCGGGCTCATCCTGCACGAGCGCTCACCGCTGAATCCGAAGTCGATCTACGCGACGGCGAAGGTCGCCGCCGATTTCTTCACGATGAACTACCACGACGCGTATGGCATCCCGGGGGTCGTCACGCGCATGTTCAACAACTATGGCCCGCGGCAGAACCCGCGCTACGTCACCGGCACGATCATCACGCAGGCACTGACGCGTCCCGAGGTCGAGCTGGGCGCGCTCGATCCTCTGCGCGACTTCTGCTTCTGCACGGACGGCGTGCGCGGTCACCTGACCGTCGCAGCGCGGGGGATCCCAGGAGACCTCTATGTCTACGGGCAGGGCGAGAACGTCTCGATGCGCGACTGGTGCGACCTGATCATCCAGACCGGCATCCGTCATGGCTTCTGGGGCGAGGACCGCCGTGTCGTGACCGATCCGAAGCGCCTGCGTCCTGGCGTGACGGACGTGATGGCGCTCCGCGTCGGATACGACAAGCTCCATCGCGAGACCGGCTGGGAGCCGAAGGTGTCCTGGGAGGAAGGCGTTCTGCGGACGATTCGCTGGTATGCGGAGAACCGAGAACGGTGGATCGGCCGCGTCGACTGGCTGACTCCGTCGACGTCGCCTGCGCAGCGCGCATGACCGGTCGCCGCGCGTGACCTCGGCCGTCGCCGCGCCACCGACGGCGTCCGCCTCCGAGAAACGACTCGAGGTACGCCTTCGCGAGGCCGGCCGCCGCGTCCTCGCGCACGTCGGCGTCGTCTTTCTCCTGGTTGCCTGCACCATCACCTACTACGGCCAGCTGCATCGCACGCAGTCGGGGGACGTATACGGAACGATCTATACGGCGGTCGCGCTCGTCCAGGAGCACACGATCTGGCTGAACCACTATCTGCCGTACATCCAGCAGCGCTCCGGCGAACAGCCCTACATGCTGAAGATCCGCCCCGACGGGCACGTGATCACGGCGACGCCGACCGCCTCGAGCCTGCTCGCCGTGCCCGTCGTCGCAGCATTCACGCTGGCGGGCGCGCAGGCGCAGGACTGGAACGCCTGGATGGAGGCGTCGATGCTGACGGCGGCATTGACGGCAGCTGCCTCCGTTGCAGTCGTCTTCATCCTGTTGACCCGCCTGACGACGCGACCCCGAGCCGCGTTGATCGCGATGACGTACGCCTGGGGAACGCTCACGTGGGGCATCAGCGGCCAGGCGCTCTGGCAGCAGGGCGGCGCGGCACTTGCGCTCGCGCTCGCGCTGCTCGCGCTGGTCGACCGCCGGTTCTTCCTGGCAGGACTGGCGATCACGGCGATGGCGGCCTTTCGCTTGACGACTCCGGTCATTGCCCTCTTCCTGCTGCCGCTCGTCGGCCGCAGACCCTCGGATTGGCTGCGCTTCGTTGCCGGCGCGGCACCGCTGCCCATCGCACTCGCGGTGTACAACACGGCGGCGTTTGGGGCCCCCTGGCGGCAGGGATACGGAAGCGGCCACATCACATCAGCCGCGAAGTTCGGAAGCGGCCGCATCCTCGACGGCGTTCCAGGGCTTCTCGTTTCGCCGGGTCGCGGCCTCCTCGTCTATTCGCCCGTGCTGCTCTTTGCGATCGCCGGTGCGGTGATCGGGCGGCGGCAGGCGCTGTATCGCTGGTGCGCAATCGCCTTCGTGGCCTACGTGATCGTCGTCGCCAACGTCGCCGAGTGGTGGGGCGGCGAAAGCTTTGGTGCGCGCAAGCTGGCGGAGGCGTTGCCGCTTCTTGCCGTGCTGCTCGTTCCAGCCGTCGACGCGATCGTCCGGCGCCGGTGGCTGTGGGTCTACGTGGCCTGCCTCGCGTGGTCGGTTCTCGTCGAGGCGCTGGCGGCAGCAGCGTGGCCCGATCCGTGGTTCGGGAAGCACGATCTGAGCGTGACTTCGACCTGGTGGCATCCGTTCGACAACGAGATCGTGGCCGCGCTCGAGGCGAGCGGCACCGCCTGGAGGCTCGCAGTGATCGCGCTCGTCTTCCTGCTCGCGCTCGGTGCCGCGGCCACCGTGAGTGCGTTCTCGAGCAGCGTCAGTACGTGGTCGCGAGCACACCCGCGTAACTGATCGCGTAGAGCAGCGACCAAGCGATCAGCGCCACGCGCCACCACGACGAACGTCGCCAGAGGCGGTCACCGAAGGCGACGCCGAAGATCGCCGCCGCCGGGGCCAGGAAAAGCAGGTAGCTGGCCTTGATCGGGTCGCCGCCGGCCTGCGGATAGCGCACGAGCGTCGCCACGAACGCGGCCCAGGCAACGATGGAGAGGAGTGCGAGCGTCGCGAGGGTCGCGTCGCCGCCGGATCGACTCCGCCCGCGGGCGACGCGGAGCAGCGCCGGGAGCCCGAGCAACAGCAGCCCCGCCAGAACGATGCAGTCCGCCACGAGCCCGAGGAGCGACTGCGACGACGCGAGCACCCGTGCGTTGCGGCTCGGCGCGGCCCAGTAGTTCCTGTCGACCCCGTACCAGTCGCTCCAGAGATCGGCGTGGAACTTCGGCAGCAGCTCGTTCGCGAACGCGTCGCGATACGGGTGTTCGATCAGGTTGCGCGCGGGGAACGAGACGAAGAACGACAGCGGCTGGCCGTGAGGCAGCATGTATCCAGGCCGGTTGAGGTTGGCCTGGATCGGGTCCCCGAAACGGGAGGTCTGGTATGCCCACCACGGGCCTGCGACGAGCACGAGTGCGAGACCTGCCGCAGCGAGGAACCGCAGGGCCGAACGCCGGCCGATCAGCAGTGCCGCCAGCGCGAGCGTGAGCGCGACGCTGACCGCAGTCTGCCGCGTCAGAGCCGCAATGCCGACGAGCACGCCCACGCCGATGCCGTAGCGGACGCCCCAGCCTGCTCCGGCTCCGCGCACGAAGACGAGGAGGGCGGCCGCAACGAGAAACGCGAACGGCAGCTCCGGGTGGAAGATCACCCCTTCACGCAGAACGACGGGCAACGCCGCCGCCGCTCCGGCCGCGAGCAGTGGCAGGTAGCGCCGCCCGGGCAGCACTTCGCGTGCGAGCGCCCACGTGACGCCGACGAGCCCACAGGCGGAAGCCAGCGAGATCAACTGCCCCGACGACCACGGCACACTGCGCGCACGAGCGAGCGCGGCGACGACACCCACGAGGAGCAGCGCGACTACCGCAACGGCCGCGACGGCCCGGCTACGTCGTGACGCGGAGCGAGCGCTCAGGACTGTGCCGGCGATCACCAGCAGGGCGAGCCAGCCGACGCGGCGGACGGGAGCCGGCACGAGCGGCAGCACCGCGCCGCCGCCGACAGCGAGCGTGCGGGCGCCGCGCTGGAGGTAGACGGCAGCGACCTGGTACGCGGGCGGCGATGCGTACTCGTAGTTCGCGCTCGGCGGCGGCAGGTGGCCCGTCTTGTCGAAGTACTCCGCGTAGCGGATGTGCTCCGCAGCGTCCGCACCTGCGGCGGGGCCGAGCGCGACGGCCCCCCACCAGGCGATGACAGCCACGGTGGCGAGTACGAGGCCAAGCGCGACGATGTGCCTCGGCACCCTCTGCATGGCCGCGGACGCTACCGGGCGCATCCGGCTACGCTCTCGCCGTGCGCGTCCTCGTCACCGGCGGCGGCGGCTTTGTCGGCTCCCACCTCGTCGAGCGACTGGAGGACCGCGGAGAGCAGCCGTTCGTCGCTCGCCGCCGCGACTACGACCTCACGACGTGGGAGGGTGCCGCGCGCCTCTTTGCCGACGCGCGTCCCGAGCTCGTCTTCCATCTCGCGGCCGAGGTCGGTGGGATCGGCGCGAACCGGGCGAATCCCGGCCGCTACTGGTTCGCGAACCTGATGATGGGCGCGCACGTCCTGGAGCTCTCGCGACTCCACGACGTCGGGAAGGTCGTGATCGCAGGCACCGTCTGTTCCTATCCGAAGTTCGCTCCGGTGCCGTTCTCCGAGGACGACCTCTGGAACGGGTATCCCGAGGAGACCAACGCTCCCTACGGAGTGGCGAAGAAGACCGTTCTCGTCGGCGCCCAGGCGTACCGCGAGCAGTACGGCCTGCGCACCGCGTTCCTCTTGCCCGCCAACCTGTACGGCCCGCGCGACAACTTCGACCTCGAGACCTCGCACGTGATCCCGGCGCTGATCCGGAAGATGCTCGCAGGGGACGACGAGGTCGTGCTCTGGGGCGACGGATCGCCGAGCCGCGAGTTCCTCTACGTCGAGGATCTCGTCGACGGGTTGCTCCTGGCAGCCGACCGCTACGACGGTGCTGCGCCGGTCAACCTCGGGACGGGCGTCGAGACGACGATCCGCGGGCTGGCGGAGACCGTCGCCGGCGTGACCGGCTTCGACGGCCGGATCGTCTGGGACACGTCGATGCCGAACGGCCAGCCGCGCAGGCAGCTCGATGCATCGCGCGCACGCGAGCTGTTCGGGTTCGAGGCGCGGACGCCGCTCGCCGAGGGGCTCGCGCGGACGGTCGACTGGTATCGATCAGCCGTTCTCGCGTCGTCGCGTTAACCGCTCCTCGAGCAACGCCAGGCGTTGGGCGAGGACGACGTTCTGGTCCGAGAGCCGGGAGATCACGGTCGAGTAGTGGAGCAGCACGAGGATGACGAACATGAGCCCGACCGCGAACAGGACCGCCGGTGGGTAGCCCCTCACCCCGAGCCAGCCGGCGATCGTGTTCAGTCCCGACCGCCACGCCGAAAGCACGACGAGCACGCCGCCGGTGAGCAGCCAGAGAAGCGCGTAGCGCTCGCGCAGGCGGCGCGAGCGGATCAGCTCGAACACGACGAGCACCAGCAGCAGCGACACGATCGTCGCCGCGATCGAGACCTTGAGCGGTGTGCCGGCCGCGATCACGCGTCCTCGACGGGCACCGCGCTACGCCGGAAGAGGCCGACGAACAGCGCGAGCAGCACCTTCGCCATGTAGTAGATCGACCGCAAGGCAGTGATCGACGACCGACCGTGCGCCCGCTCGCGCATCGTGACGGGAACCTCGCAGAGACGGAGCTGATGCCTGATCGTCATCACCATGCCCTCGACCTCGGGATAGTCGTGCGGGTAGTCCAGCGCGAACAGCTCCAGCGCGCGTCGGTTGAGCGCCTGGAACCCGGAGGTCGTGTCGGTCACGCGCTGCCTCGCGATCGCGCTGACGATCCATGCAAGGAGACGGATACCGACGCGTCGTGTGACCGACGACTGGTAGCCGCCTTCGCCGACGAAGCGGGACCCGATCGCGATGTCGACCTCGCCTGCGAGCACGGGCGCGATCACCTTCCCGAGCTGAGACGGATCGTGCTGGCCGTCGCCGTCGCAACGAACGGCGAGCTCGTAGCCACCTTCCGCCGCGTACTTGAATCCGGTCTGGACCGCCCCGCCGATGCCGAGGTTGAAGGGAAGCTGGACGACGTGCGCGCCGTGCTCGCGCGCGACGGCGGCCGTGCGGTCGTTCGAGCCGTCCGAGACCACGACGACGACGAGACCTGGATCGAAGTCACGGAGCTCGTCGAGCACGCCGCCGATGTTGCGCTCCTCGTTGAACGCCGGGACGATCGCGATGCGACGCAGAGACTGCAGCTCAGCCGACATGCGCCCCCTCACGCAGGCCGAGCAGCGACAGGAGCCGGCGAGCGCGATGGCGGTAGGTGTGCTCGTCGAGCACACGCTCGCGGGCGCGGCGGCCGAGCTCCTCCGCCTGCGCCGGATCGTCGAGCAGGTCGCGGTACGCGGCGACCGCCTCGGCGGCGTCCTCGACGACGAGGAGCTCCGAGCCGGGCTCGAACCAGCGCTCGATGCCGTCGTACGGATTCGAGACGATCGCAGCGCCCGCCGATGCGAGCTCGAACGGACGACACGACGATGAGGCGTACACGCTCGCGTGCGAGCGGCGGGTGATGCAGAGGTTGATCCGGGCGGACGAGATCGCCCGCGCGAATACGTTGAACGGCACGTCGCCGATCAGCCGGGCCGACCCGACATCGCCCCGGAAGTCGTCGCCGCCGAGGGCGAAGTCGACGTCCGACAGCTCACGTGAGGGCCCGCCGACCATCGCCTTCATCCAGTCCCGCCGGAACTTGTCGCCGTAGCCGTAGAAGAAGACGTCGAGCTCCTTCGCGATGTCCGCGGGTGCGAAGAACTCGGGGTCGGCGCCCCAGAACACGGCCTCGGCGCGGCGGGCGCCGAGCGCGCGCAGGCGATCGAGCGCCCCTTCGGAGTTGGAGATCAGCAAGTCGTACTCGGACGGCTCGGCGTCGTGGTACCAGTTGAAGCCGGTGTCCATCCCGCCGAACTCGGGCAAGCTCATCGGAGCGTCGCCGTCGTAGAAGACGACCGGAACGCCGAACCGCTCTCGTAGCGCGGACGGGATGCCGCGCAGGTGCGACATCGGAACAGTGAAGACAACGACCGCGTCGGGTTGCTCCTGCTCGACGAGCCGCTCGAGATGGCGCCGCCAGCGAGGCGTCACCCAACGCCAGATCAGCTCGCGGGTCATCCGGTCGCCCAGGCCGTCCTCCGGGTTGTCCTCCGCACGCCGCAGGTAGCTGTCGCCCCGAAGTCGCGCCGCGAGATCTCGTGCACGCGCGAACGACTCGCCCTCGTGAAAGGTCGGGTTGGGAGCGGTTCGCCACCACGGCGATTCGACCGGCCGGCCGCGATACGGGGTGACGACGAGGTCGACGCCCTCTTCGTAGAGCCCCTTCCAGAGCTGCCACCACGCCGGCGTGCAGCCGTAACGGAAATCGAGGTCGACCGCCGAGGCGACGGCGAGCAGGCGCGGCGCGCGCATGGGCATCAGTGTCGCAGAGGGGGGTTACGGCACGGTAAGGGCGGCGAAGGGTTAGGTGATCGGATGCGGCGCAACGCCACCTCGGCGTGGAACGGGATCAGCCGGTCGGCCGAGATTACGTGACTACTTCCAGGCCCGCGTCCAGGCGCACATCGCAGCGGGCCTCACCTTCATCGATGGTGCGCCCGTGGCCGACCGGCGGTCTCCCTACCCCGTGAGTAGCTCGGCGATCTCGGGCCGGTCGCGGATCGAGTCCAGATCGGAGTTCCGGCGCGCGAGCCCCCGAAGCCGCTCCGACTGCTCGAGCGCGTGCCTGAGATGCCGCGCCGCGTCGTCTACGCGGCCGGCACGCGCCTCACAGCACGCAAGGTAGAAGAAGGCTCCGAACGCCTCCGGGTTCGCCTCGATCACCCCGCGAGCCCGGTCGGCGGCCTCGGCATAGTCGCCGGACTCGTACAGCGGGTGGAACGGCGCCCAAGCCTCAAAGCCGAGGACCTCGTACGCCTTGCCCGGCTTGCCGCCCACGACGACGATCGTCGTCCCTTCCTCGTCTGCGAACGCCGTTCGCTTCACGCCCGGCTCAGCGAAGACGAGCGTCCCGGCCGGCGCGTCCACACGCTCGCCGTCGAGCTCGAAGGTCGCGCGGCCCTGGAGCACGAAGTACAGCTCTTCCTGGTCGTCCTCCTCGGAGTGCTCGTTGATGATCCGTTCGCCCGTCTTGCGACCGGTGTAGCTGTTGACGCCGAAGGACGCGATCCCGAAGTGGTTCCGCACCGGCCGGTACGGCGCGCCGCCGTCGTCGATCTCGTCGATCGAATCGAAGCGGATGACGGAGTAAGCGGCCACCGCCACAAAATAACGAGCGGCACGGTGACAGTTTCGTCAGGCGCTGCGCGCCCACCGCAGCCGTGCCCACGATCCAATCGATCGGCATTCGATCAGGTCGAAGGTGCGCGCCGGTAGTCGAATACCGTCGAACAGAGCCGGGCCAGAGCCGAGCGCCGTCGGCGCGACAGTTGCGATCACCTCGCCGAGGCGGTCGAGCTCGAGCACCTGGGCCGCGACCGAGCCGCCGCCGGCGAGCCACACCCTGCGCCGACCGCTCTGTTCCATCGTCTCGATCGCACGCGTGAGGTCGCCGGCAACCCTGACGAGCGGCGCTCGCGTCGGACGTACGGATTCCGCGAGCGCCTCGTCGTGGGAAACGAGCCAGGTCGGCAGATCATCGTGTGGCCACCCGTGGCCGTGACGGACGAGCCACCGAAGCGTTGCGGCGCCCACGAGCACCCCGTCGACGGTGGCAATGAACGCATCGAAATCGTTGGCTCCCGGGCCGGAGATCATGTCGAGGAACTCGAGGCCGTGGTCGGCCGAGGCAATGCGGCCGTCCATCGACATTGCCGTATACCAGACGATTTCCATGCCAGACGACCGTACAACGCTCGGAACAAGAACCGGTTCGCTCAGACGCATGTCACGGTCCAGCGGTCCAAAGATCAAGACGGTCTCGCGGGTGGAAGACTGGCGGTGGTTGTGGGCGAGTCAGCGAGGGTGGGGCTGGTTGCGGGGGCGACGCGGGGCGCCGGTCGTGCGATCGCGGTCGAGCTTGCCCGTGCGGGCCTGTACGTCTACGCGACCGGTCGCAGCAGTCGGACGACCGGGCCTTCTGAGATCGGCAGGCCCGAGACGATCGAGGAGACCGGCGACCTGATCGCGGCGGCGGGCGCGGGGTCGGCTCTGGTGGTCGATCACGAGGACCCCGCCTCGGTTGACAAGCTCGTCTGGACGATCGAGCGCGATCGTGGGCGGCTCGACGTGCTCGTCAACGACATCTTCGGTGGTGACAGGTATATGGAGTGGGACAAGCCGCTCTGGGAGCACGACTGGGCTGGTGGCCTGCGGATGCTGCAGATGGGTGTGCACACGCACCTGATCACCTGTCGCGCCGCCGTCCCTCTCATGCTGCGCAGCGCCGAGGCCCTCGATACGCATGGCCTCGTCGTCGAGATGACGGACGGCACCTCGCAGGCGAACGCCGAGTTCAGGCGGAATGTCGGCTTCTACTACGACCTCGTCAAGTCCAACGTGGAGCGGATCGTCAAGGGCCTGAGCGCCGAGCTCGAGAACAGCCCCGTGACAGCCGTCGGCGTCACTCCAGGCTGGTTGCGCTCCGAGAAGATGTTGGAGAACTTCGGCGTCACCGAGGCGAATTGGCGGGACGCCTGCCGCGAGCGTCCCGGCTTCGGGATCTCCGAGTCGCCGACGTATGTGGCCAGAGGCGTTGCCGCACTCGCGACGGCCGCAGACGCCGAACGATGGGCCGGCACGATCGTCAGCGCTCGCCAGCTCGCCGACGCCTATCGCGTAACAGACATCGACGGCAGCCGGCCGGACTGCTGGGGGCACCTTGCCGCGTACGGATGGGGGCATGACGACGGCCAGGGCATCGACGAGTTCCGATAAGTCAGAGCAGAACGACGGCGAGCAAGGCCGACGCGACCTCGCAACTCGAAGGGATGCAGAACAGGAGAACTCGGCGATTCGCAAGAATGGCTGCGTGGCGGTTCAACGGATGGACAACGTCGGCATCGTCGTGGAATCGCTTGATGCAGCTATCTCGTTTTTCGTCGAGCTGGGTCTCGAACTCGAAGGGCGAGCCATGATCGAGGGAGATTGGTCAGGGCGCGTCACCGGGCTGCGCGACCAGCGCGTCGAGATCGCCATGATGCGTACACCGGACGGCCACGGCAGGATTGAACTCTCGCGTTTTCTCGCGCCGCCTGCGATCGCCGATCACCGGAGTGCCCCGGTGAACGCTCTCGGGTACCTCCGCGTCATGTTCGCCGTGGACGACCTCGACGATACGCTGGCCCGGCTCCGCGAACACGGCGCGCGGCTCGTCGACGAGGTGGTTCAGTACGAAGACGTCTACCGACTCTGCTATGTCCGAGGCCCCGAGGACATTCTCGTCGGGTTGGCTGAGCAAATCGGCTGACGCCCAAAAGTGCTGGTCAAGCGTGCCGACGCCGACGAGCCGACCTTGGTCGTGTACGACATCGACGTCGACGAGCCCTATCGCGGCCGTGGCTTCGGCAAGGCAGCGATGGTCTTCGCCGAGGAAGAGGCTCGACGGCGGGAACTAACTCGGATCGCCCTTCACGTCGGAGCCCGCAACGACGTTGCGCGTAACCTCTACCGATCGCTTGGGTTTGAGGAAAACGAGATTGCAATGAGCAAGTCCATCTAGCGTCGCCATCCCTGTCATTCTCGGGGCGGCCGGTGGCGTCTCGCGCTCGATCGATCTTGACGCGTGACAGTGGCCGACGAATCGGCGAGGATCATCGTCGCTCGGCATGGCGACCGCTCTCGCACTTATCGCTGCGGCGATCTTCGCCGTTTCGACTGTCCTTCAGCAGAAGGGCGGCCTGAAGGCGCCGCCGCTCTCCGTCCGCCATCCGGGCTCGTTCGTCCACTTGGCGGGACAGGGGACGTGGCTGATCGGGGTGGCGGTCCTGATCCCGGGCTGGATCCTTCAAGCGATGGCTCTCGACCGCGGCCGCGTCGACGTCATCCAGCCGATCTTCACGATGACGATCGTCTTCGTGTTGCCGCTCGGTTGGTGGCTGACGGCGCAGGTGGTGACCGTGAAGCAGGTTCTCGAGGCGTGCGTGGTCGTGCTCGGCCTGAGCTTCTTCATCGTGTTCGGCGACCCGGCCGGCGGCCGGAACAACGCGCCGAACTGGGAATGGCTCGCGGCGATCGCCGTCATCGCCATCGTTTGCGGCGTGCTGCTTCCCCTCGCAGGCGGCGGCGACCTGTCCCTGCGCGCGGGCGCGTACGGCACCGTCGCCGGCGCACTCTCTGGGCTGGCCGCGACGGTGACGAAGCCGACGGTCGAACTGCTGCACTCCGGAGGGCTTGGCGGTGTGTTCTCCAACTGGATGGTCTACGTCGTCGGGATCGCGGGTCTCCTCGGCGTCGTCCTCCAGCAGGTTGCGCTGCAGACGGCCCGACTCGCACCTGCCGTGGCGACCGGCTCGGTGGCGAACCCGCTCGTCAGCGTCGCCCTCGGCATCATCCTGCTTGAGGAGCGCCTGGCTCCGCCGACGTGGCACAAAGTCGTCGCGTTCGCCGCGCTGGGCTGTGCGCTCCTCGCTGCGGTCGCCATCTCGCTCTCGGAGGAGCGGCAACGTCGGTCAGAGCCGACCCAAGCACAGCTCGTAGGATGAGCGGGTCGTGAGGCGGTGCGGCCGCGTCTGCGTAGGCTGACGCCATGCAATGGCCGCCGCCGGCAGGCGTGCCGGACGAGGAGCTGCGAGAGATCCTGCAGTCGCGCGGCGAGGCAGCATTGCACGGAACGAGGTCGTGCTCCACCGCGGTGACCCGGCTGATCGCTTACACCTGATCACGCAGGTGGCCGACTCGGCTCTTTAGTCGCGATCGTCGTGAGCCGATATTGGCGTCATGAGACAGCTCAGCCTGACGTCCGGACGTCGGTTGGGCCGTCGGCGTCATCCAGGTCGGAGAAATGTCTTGTTCTTCGGAACCTACGACGCTCGGAAGTATCCGCGTGTGCGGGTGTTGCAGGAGGGGTTCGCTGCGCTTGGGGACGAGGTGCTCGAGTGCAACGTGCCCCTGGGCATCGACACGTCCATGCGGGTGCGGATGCTCCGCCAGCCGTGGCTCGTCCGTTGCTTGCGGTCCGGATCGCGGTGGCGTGGAGCCGGTTGTGGTGGCGGTCGCGGCGACTTCCCGAGATCGACCTCGTCGTGGTCGGGTACATGGGCCACTTCGACGTCCATCTTGCGCGGTTGCTATGGCCGGACGTACCGGTGGCGCTCGACCATCTGATTTCGGCGAGCGACACCGCGCTCGACCGTCGCGTCTCTTCAGGGATGGTCGTGCGTCTGCTTCGGCGTCTCGACGAGGCGGCGCTCCGTGCGGCTGACCTTCCGTGTGTCGATACTCCCGAGCACCTCGAACTGGTCGGGATGGAAGCGCACGATCGAGCCCTGATCGTTCCGGTCGGTGCGCCCGCAGCGTGGTTCCATGTTCCGGAGCCGCACGTCGGGCGGTTTCGCGTCGTGTTCTTCGGCTCGTTCACGCCGTTGCAGGGTGCGCCGGTGATCGGCGAGGCGATCGCGCGGCTCCGTGAACACGACGAGATCTCGTTCACGATGATCGGCCACGGCCAGGATTACGAGGCGACACGAGCAGCGGCCGAGGGCGGGGCGGTCGAGTGGGTCGACTGGGTCGAGCCGGAGAACCTGCCGGGGCTGATCGCAGGCTACGACGTCTGCCTCGGGATCTTCGGAACCGGGCCGAAGGCGCTGCGCGTCGTCCCGAACAAGGTGTTCCAGGGCGCTGCCGCAGGCACCGTCATCGTGACCTCCGACACGGAGCCGCAGCGTCAGGCGTTCGGCGCAGCCGCCGTGTTCGTCCAGCCGGGCGACGGAGCCGAGCTCGCCCGCACGCTGCTCTCCCTCGCGCAGAGCCCGCAGCGTGTTGCAGCTCTGCGAGAAGCCGCGTATCGCCGTGCGAACGAGCGCTTCAGGCCAGAGTCGGTCGTCGCCGTGCTGCACGAGCGTCTCCTGCCGGTCGCGGCGTGAGTGCTACACCACCGCTGCCGCTGAACGCCTGGTTGCGCTACGACTTGGTGGAGCGGTTCCTGCGTGCGCTCGGCTCGGAGATCTCGTCTGTCGTCGAGATCGGCGCCGGCCAGGGAAGTGTCGCCGCCCGGCTTGCGAGTCGCTACGACTACGTCGGAGTCGAGCCGGATCCGCTGGCGTGCTCGAGGGCATCAGCGCGCCTCCGGGCAAGACCGGTCGCGGCCGGATGGTGTGCGGACGACGTGTCGGCGCTCGATCCCGCGGAGACGTTCGACTTGCTCTGCAGCTTCGAGGTGCTCGAGCACCTCGAAGACGACGCCGGTGCGCTCCTGGAGTGGCAGCGGCGCCTGCGGGAGGGTGGATGGCTGCTCGTGAGCGTGCCCGCGCGCCCCGCTCGTTTCGGCGCGCACGATCGCATCGTCGGCCACTACCGCCGCTACGACGCGGAGCAATTGGCCGAGCTGCTCACCGAAAGCGGATTCGTCGATCCGGTCGTCCTGACGTGCGGGTTTCCGCTCGGCTACGCCCTCGAGGCTGCTCGCAACACGATCGCGCGGCTCTCAGCCTCCCGAGGCTCCGCATCGATGGAAGAGCAGACGGCCGCGAGCGGTCGCTGGCTCCAGCCGCCGGACCGGATCGGGTGGCTCACGGCCGCGGTGACCGCGCCGTTTCGCCTGCTACAGCGTCCGTTCGTGAAGACCGGTCTGGGGACCGGCCTCGTCGCTCTCGCGCGTCGGCCCGTGATCGCACGAGCGGCTTGATCCTCTCTCCGGCCCAGATCAACCCGCCCGGCAGCGACTGGGCCAAGGCGATCAGGAGATAGAGGAAGCCGGTCGCGAATGCCAGGTCCACGCTCACCCCGAGACGGCCGAGGAAACTCACGAAGAACGCCTCGCGCAGCGCGAACCCGTTGATCGTGAACGGCGCCAGCATCACAAGGAAGAACATCGGCCCCATCACAAAGTAAGGAAGCGGCGAGAGGTGGACGCCGACCGCAACGCCGCAGAGCCAGATGGCGAGGATGCGCAGCGCCTGCACCGCGACGGTCAGCAGGAGCATCGCCAGCACGAGCGGCGCGTCGTCCCGGTAGGCGTGCAAGCCGAGGTACACGGAGCGCAGCGGACGTAGGAAGCGCACCCGCTCGAGCGTCGGCGCCGAAGCGTCCGAGGAGACGGCGTGCGTGTCGCGAGAACAAGACGACCGCCAGTCCGACTGTCCCGATCGCCATCACGAGCTCGAGCCACACGTACGGCCCGATCGAATAGCGACCGATCGCGAGAACGAACCCGAGCGCCCCCAGCAGCAAGGTCGCGATCCCACCGAGCCCACGCTCGAGCAGCACGGAGCCCGCAACAGCACCGCCGTTGCCCCGATGCCGCCGCGACGTCTCGACGATCCGCGTTGCATCGCCTCCGAGCGACGTCGGCAACACCTGACTCGCCGTGTACGAAACGAAGTACGCCCGCAGCAGCCACGCGACGCGCTCATGGACTCCGCGCGCCTCGAGGAGACGCTGCCAGCGCCACGACAGCGGCACGAGGGCCAGCACGACGATCGCGAACGCGAGAGCCACCAACGAGAGGCGCGAGTTCGAGAGAACACGCCACGACTCGCCGAAGTCGATCTTCGCGACGATGTACCAAAGGCACAGCGCCGTCAGCCCGAGCGTCAGAGTCGGCACGGGTCAGCCCGCCGCGCAGGCGAAGCGCTCACCGGGCGGCTCGGCGACATCGATCCAACCTAGACGCTCGACCGGCCCGCACAGCTAACGGCGATCCGGTCACCGTGCTGGCACGGAGTTGTCCCTCAGGAGAGGCCTGGAAGCGGACAGTCGAGGTTGCGAGTTCGACTGCCCGTGCGAGCCCGATTGCGGCGAACGGGAGCAGGACGAGGGCGAGCCGGAAGGCGGTGAACTCGGGGAGCAGGAACAGGTACGCCGCGGCTCCGATCGCGCCGCCGCGGATCAGCAGCATGAACCGATCGCCACCGGCCGGCAGGAACAGCGGCAGCAGCGCGCCGACGACGAGCAGGCCGGACGGTGTCGGATCAGGGAACGAGCGCAGCTGGAGCGGCTCGACGAGCGCCGCGATGGCTCCGATCAGCGCGGCCACAAGCGCCAGGGTACGTGCGTCCGCGTGGCTGCGAGACAGTGGTGATCTCGGCTCGAAGCGCGAGCAGGCAGGAAGATGCCAATGCACAAGCCGTCGAGCGCCCAGTGTGTCTGAATCGGGAACTCGTCCCCGATCATCGCTTTGACGTCCGGGAGGTAGTGGGAGAGAACGAAGTGCCAGCTGGTCGAGGGCGGGATCTCGTTCTCGTTCAACGTGAAGGCCATCGTCTTGCTCAGCGGGGCGCCAAAAAGCAGCGGCGCGGGCAACGCGGCCAGCACACCCGCCGCCGCAAGCGCGAGAGCACGGCGCGTACGCAGCGCACACGGCAACCCAGACGAGCCGCGAAGACCGCGATCGCAGCTGTGTCGCGTGTGAACGCGAGAACAGTCGACGCTGCCCGCCCATGACGACGAAGCCGCCAGCGTGGGCCGCGAAGCGCCCAATCTGCGGCAAGCAGCGACAGGATCAGCGCAGCGAGGCCCATCGTGTCGCGTGAGCGGATAACCGGCCCACTTACGAAGCGCCGGAAACCACAGCGCAGTCGCACGCGGCGACCAGCGACAGATTCGGAGCTGAAACGGCGCCGAGCTAACAGATAGGTGAGCACCCCGACCAGGACATAGCCAAGCAGGGAGACGGTCTGTAGTCCCCGATCGCCGACCAACGGGCGCAGCGCGGCGGCCATCGCCGGGACGACCCAGCGACGACGATAGAAAGGAGCCGAGAACTCGATCCACTTCCGATCATGGATGTGGGTTCCCCCGTCGATCGCCGACCGACCGAGCGGCCCCGAAAACACTTCTTCGCGTGCCAGTGCAGCCGGTGTTCCGGTCACCTCCAGCGTCTGCGCCTCATAGAACAACCCATCGGTCGTCCAGCGCGGAGCCGCCGACCAATGCGACCACGAAAACGCGAGCGCCAACCCAACCAACGCGAACACGTGCGCAACAGCAACCCACCGGCGCGGCGACACCGCAGGCCCCCTGGCAACAGCGTCCACACCATCACATCGGCAAACCCCGACACACTCTCAAGAACAGATGCGACGAGCACGTGCTCGTCGGGCGTCGTCAGGACGCGAGCAGCTTCGCGAGCGCTGCCCCGTCGGGGCTGCCGAGTCCCGTGCACGCGTCCCAGCCGGGGCCTGCGGTGTAGCCGGGTGCGTCGCCGAGATCGTTGTTGCCGCTCGTGACGTCGCGGAGCGCGCCGTCGCCGCTCTCGTAGAGGACGCCGTTCAGGAACCCGACCGCTTTGCCGCGCTGCTCGTTGAGGAGCGCGACGAGGGCGGCCCACAGCGGTGCGACGGCGCTGGTGCCGCCGATCGTCGTCTGCTGTCCGTCGACGAGAACGCTGTAGCCGGTCTGCGGGTCGGCGTTGCCGGAGACGTCGGGGACGCCGCGCCCGACGCGTCGGCCCGGATTGGCCGAAGGAGGGACGCCCGCCGACGACTGCCAATTCGGCAGGTCGAACGTGTCGCTCACGCCGCCCCCGGTCGCCCCGCCACTCGCACCGTCATTCCACACCGTTTCGGCGCCGCCGGTCTCGAGCCGCGTCCCGCCACAGCCGAGCACGTGCGGGCTCGACGCGGGGAAGTCCGCGTGCGCGCGTCCGTCGCCGACGCCGTCGCCCGAGCCGTTGTCGCCGGAAGCGGCGCAGACGGTCACGCCGAGGACGACCGCGTCCGCGAAGGCCTGGTCGAGCGCGGCCTGCGCCTGGGCCGTCCACGTGCTCTCCGCGCCGCCCCAGCTGATCGAGATGACCGACGGCGCGTTCGCCTGATCGTGCACGGCTGTCGTGACGGCGTCGATGAAACCCTGGTCGGTGTTCGGCGCGAAGTAGACGGCGATGCGCGCGCCGGGCGCGATCGCGCCGACGACCTCGATGTCGAGCAGCACCTCGCCGTCCGCGCTGCCGGGGTCGCCGGCAGGGCTGTTCGTCCCGCCGTCTACCGGCACGTCGGTCACCGTCGGCACGGACAGGCCGAGGTCGCCGAAATACGTGTCGAGATCCGACTGCTGGTAGCCGCCGCCGAGCTCGATGATCGCCACGCACTCGCCGGCGCCGGTCGCTCCCGTCGGGAAGTCGTAGGCCTGCGCGACCTCGACCGGCGTATACGACCTCGTCACGGCCCTGGGGTCCGCGATCCGAAACTGGGGGCGCAACTGCGGCCGGTCGTCGAGGCCGAACACCCCCTCGACGACGCCGCTGAGCTCGGCCGGCACAAAGACATGTCCGGTTCGTCCCCGGAAGGTGCCGTGCTCGGGATGGTCGTAGCGGTGGAGCTCGACGCCGAAGGCCTTGGACGCGTCGTCGACGCTACCGGTGAGCTTGACCGTTCGCCGCTCCGGGCTCGATTCGGCGACGCTAAGGCCATGGTCGTGTGCGAACCGCTCGACGGCCGCGAGGTCGTCGGCCTGCGCACCGCGCGTTTCGGCGAACGTGGCACGGTCGAGCTGAGCAACAGCCGAGTCGGCAGGCTCGCCGGGCCGCCGGCGGACGACGACGGTCACGGTGATCGGCTCGGCCGGGTCGGCTGGGCCGACCCGGAGTGCGCCGGGCGGCGGTTGTCGTTCGCTGCCCGGAAGTGGGACGCGCGATTCCATGATCTAGGCATGCCCCGCAGCGGCCAGGGCGAATCCCGGATGAAGGTCGGGGAGCGCCGGATGAAGGCCGCTAGCGCTTGATGATGTTGTGGACCTCGAACACTTCGGGCTCGCCCGGGTCGATGCCGAACTCTGCGAGGATCGGCATCAGGCGGGCACCGAAGGCATCGAACTGCTCTTTCGAGTCCCAGACGAGGCTGACCTTGAGTTCGTCGCCCGAGCCGAAGCAGAGCTCGTAATCGAGTCCATCCGCCGGGGAGATGCCCTCGTCGTTCAGCCGACGCACCACGTGGTCGTACTGCTCTGCCGTCAGCGACGGAGGGGCAAAGCGGATGAGCAAGCTCACGATGTTCCTCTCTCTTGGGGTCGACGGCGACCATACCCTGATAGCGGTCGTGCGGTAGAACACGCACACGGAATGCTGTGCGGCTGTCGTCGTGTCGAGTGCACACGCGTCCTTTCGTCTGAGACAAAGCGCCACCGGCAGTCGTGTGACGCTTCATGAGGTTTCCAGCCCGATTAGTGTCGGCGGATGGCAGGATCCTCGTTCGGTAGCGGAGACGAAGCGGACGGGTTTGCCGAACGCCCTGTCGACCCGGGCGAGCAGGTCCAGCTCGTCCTCGGTCCGCTCCTTCGTTATGTCGGTACGACGACGGCGACTGTCTGGGTGGAGACTGACGCGTCGGCCGTTGTGGAAGTCCTCGGGCACCGCGCGAACACCTTCCAGGTGCTTGGGCATCACTACGCACTCGTTCTGATCGAAGGTCTCGAACCGGGGTCGACCAATCCCTACGAGGTGCGGCTGCAGGGTCGGAAGGTTTGGCCGCCGACAGACGGGCGGACCGGCTCCGCGATTCGGACGCGGGAAGGAGAACGACAGGCGCGTTTGGTCTTCGGCTCATGCCGGGTCGGCGCGCCCGAAAGACCTCCCTATACCCTCGCGCCGTCCGACCATCCGCAGGGCTTGGGCGTCGACGCGCTGTGGGCATATTCGCGGCAGCTGCAGTCGGGATCGGTCGAATGGCCCGATGGACTCCTGTTGATGGGCGATCAGGTGTACGTCGATGAGGTCCCTCCGGAAACGGCCGCGTTCATCCGTAGCCGCCGAGACGTCGGCGAGCCGCCGGGATTGGAGATCGCCGATTTCGAGGAGTACACGGCGTTGTTTCGCGAATCGTGGTCAGACCCGGACATCAGATGGCTGCTTTCAACCGTGCCCTCGGCGATGATCTTCGACGATCACGAGGTAAGCGACGATTGGAACATCTCGCAGCAGTGGGTCGAGGAGATGCGTTCGTTGTCATGGTGGGACGAACGGATCACCGGGGCGTTCATGGCGTACTGGCTGTACCAGCACCTGGGCAATCTCTCACCGCCTGAACTGGCCGAGGAACGACTGCTGGACCAGGTCCATCTCGACGAAGATGCAGGGCCGCGCTTGCGCGACTTCGCCCGCAAATGCGATCGCGAATCGGCAGCGAGCCGATGGGCGTATCACCGTGACTTCGGACGGTCGCGGCTGCTGGTCATCGACTCGCGTGCGGCTCGGGTCCTCATGAGGGTCGGCGTGACATGGTCGACGCCGACGAATGGGACTGGATCGTCGAGCACGCTCATGGCTCGTTCGATCATCTGGTCGTGGTTACAACGCTGCCCGCATTCGCGCCGCCGGGAATCCATCACCTCGAAGCGTGGAACGAGGCGGTCTGCGACGGATGCTGGGGATCGGTTGCTGCGCGCCTCGGCGAGCGGCTCCGGCGGGCCGTCGACCTCGAGCACTGGGCCGCATTTCAGCGCTCCTTCGAACAGTTGGTCGACCTCCTTCGCGCGATCAGCCGCGGTTTGGGGGGCGAGCCTCCGGCGACGATCACGATTCTCAGCGGAGACGTTCACACGAGCTACCTCGCAGAGGTCGACCTCTCCCAAGGGGCGGGCTCGAGCCGCGTCTACCAGGTTGTCTGCTCGCCGTTTCGAAACCCGCTCAAGCAGTTCCCCCGCCGCGTCGTGAAGGCGACGGGCTCCCGACGATCAGCGTCTGTCTTCTCCCGGCTGGCTCGTCTTTGTGGAGTCGCTCCTCCGTCTGCCACGTGGAAGTACGTCGCGCCACGGACGTATGAGAACTCGATCGGAGAGCTTCAGCTCGACGGGCCGAGTGCGAGTGTCACGATCTATGAGGCGAGAGCGTCGGGCGAAGCAGGAACATCGCTCGAACGACTCCACACGCATCAGCTCTCCGCTGGGCCCGTCGCGGGTGCGGCCGAACAACCCGCGCGCGGCTGACGATCAGATCCAGCTTCGAAGACGAGCCACGCCGAGCGTTGCGACGGCAATGCCGACGATCAGGGCCACCACGATCCAAAAGAGCGGCGAGCCGGAGAAGGTGCCTGCCGCGAAGTTGACGTTCATGCCCATCACGCCGGCGATCAACGCACCGGGGAGGAACAGGATCGACGCCAACGTCAGCACCTTCATGATCTCGTTCGTTCGATGCTCGGTGCGAACGATCAGAATGTCGAATGAGCTCACGACCGCATCCTTCGCCTCTGTGGCGGAGGTGAGCGCAGAGTCGATCTGTCCGGTGAGCTTCTCGAATCTCTCGGCCGAACGTTCTGTCGAGATCAGGTCGAGCTCGGGGTGGCTCAGCGTGGCGAAGATCTCGCGGTGCGGCGCCAGTGACCGGCGAAGCCTGCCGATCCGGCGTCGAGTCTCGACCAGGACGGAAACCTGGCGCTCTGTTTCCCGCTTGGGGCTCGTCAGCACCGACACGTCGAACTCCTCCAGGGTCGATTCGATCTCGGAAAAGGCTCTCGAGTAGCTGGCGACGACCCATTCGAGCAGCGTGGCCAGGAACGACGGCGCGTCAAGTGCGCCGAGCTCTCCTGCTCCCTCAGCACGGGTGCGGAAGTCTTCGATCACGGCGATATCGCTGATGTGGCTCGTCAGAACCCAGTTCGTTCCGATCAGACAGTCGATGACGACAGCTTCACGGGCGGGGTCCTTCTCTTCGTCGGAGACCGCGACCGCGGTCACCCGGATGTGATCCTCGGCCAGTTCCAGCTCAGGCTTCGCGCCTTCGTCCGGGGTCCGAAGCTTCGCCTCGCCGAGCTCGAACCCGTCGCGAGCGACGCGTTCCTCATCGTCAGACGGATCGACGAGATCGACCCAGAGAACCTGGTTCTCGTCCAGGTGACCGACGACATCGGTCCAGTCTTCGATGACCTTTCCGCGGCGCTCGTCGAACAGGTATGCCGCCAGCATCCGTTCGCTAGATCTTGCGATAGCGAGCGTCGGTCAACGAGTAGAGCGCGAACGCGACAAGGCCCGCGGCGACGAGGCCGAGCGCAAGCGGCCCGTATGGACGGTGGACGATCTTGGCGAGTGCGCCGTCGAGGCCGACAGCTGCCTGCGGATTGAAGTCGACAGCGGCCTTGATCAGAAAGATCCCGACGAGCCCGAACACGACCATCCGGGCAAGGTGGCCGACCGTTCCCAGCCAACCGATTGCCGTCCTCACGTGAGGGCTCATCTCGCCGGTCTTCGAATCGTCGAGGAATTTCTGGGTGATCCCGCGGTAGCCCTGGTAGAGCGCGACTCCGATCAGGACGCCGCCGGCGATCCCGACGATCCAAGTGCCGTGTGACCAGCCGAACACGCCGGAGGTCGCTTTCTTCGGGGTGGTCGTGCTTCCTCCACCCGCGCCGAACAGGATCTCGACCGCGAGCACGCACATCGCCGCGTACACGATTCCGCTCGCGATCGCAGCGATGCGGTCGACCGCATCGTCCCGGCCTTCAGGCCCGTGTCCGATCGCAGCACGAACAAGCCGCCAGAGGGCGTAGCCACCGAGCCCGATTGCGACGAGCACGAGGAGGAACCTGCCGAACGGTTGATGCGCAACCGTGTGCAGGGCGCCCTGCTGATTCGTCAGCTTGCCTCCGTGGCCGAGCGCAAGCTTGAGGGCGAGGATCCCGATGATTCCGTAAATCAGTCCGCGCGCGACGAATCCCGCGCGCGAGAGCCCTTCGAACGCCCGTGACTGGACGAAGCTACTGCCGGCTTCGCCGACGGAGTCGAATGCTCCGTTTGACTGCGAATCCTGCATCAACGGACGGCTATGGATGCTCGCTCGGAACGCAGACGGTGATGGCTCCAGGCTCGACGTTGACCTTGAACGCCTTCACTTTCGTGCGATCCCCTCCGTCGAGCTCGTAGCGGATCTTCCGGCTCAACTTGACCTTGACCGTGCGCCGTGCCTTGGTGGCCTGCGTGAAGGGAGATTTGTCCGCCGCCCCGACCGCCACGCGCGCGATCATGCGGCCCCATTCGAGCAGTCCGTCTGCCGTGACGACGCCCACCTCGAGCTGTCCGTCGTCAGGTTGCGCATCCTCGAAGACGTCGATCCCGCCGAAGAGCTTGCCGACGTTGCCGAAGAGGACGCAGCTCGCTTTGCCCTGGTACCAGCCGGCTCCGTCGACCGTGATTTCGGCGTCGAATGGCTTGGACCGAAGATTCTCCGACCCTGTCCAGACGTAGGCGGCTCGGCCGAATCGCTCCTTGAGGCCACCATCTCCTGCATCGCGGATCATCGCGGCGTCGAAACCGGCGCCGGCCATCACCGCGAAGTGCTCGCCGTTGAAGCGGCCGACGTCGAGCTTGCGCCGCGCGCCGCGCAGTCCGATCTCGACGGCGCCTTCGATGTCCTTGGGTATCCCCAGGTTGGTGGCGAAGAGGTTCGCCGTGCCCGCCGGCAGGATCGCGAGGCGGACTTCGGTGCCGGCCAGCACGTCGACACAGCGTTGAACCATCCCGTCCCCGCCCCAGGCGAAGACAAGCTCGGCACCCTGTTTGAGTGCGCGCCGGACCTGTTTCGGCGCCTCGCGGCTCCTCGGCACCTCACACCAGAACGGCTTGTCGATTCCTTCGGCTGCGAGCACACGACGAAGCGCAGGCAGTCCCCCGTCCAGTGTCTTCCTGGAGTGCGCGATGACTGCGACCTTCATGTGCGGTTGCCGTCCCGCGACGCGGCAGCGGCGGCGGCCGTCCGACAGGCGAACACGAGGACGGTGATTGCCCCGAGTCCAACGACAATCGCGCCGGCGACGTCGAGCGGATGGTGCATCCCTCGATACATGCGTGAGACGGCCACGAACGCAACGATCGCCAACGCAAGCGCCCAGGCGACCGCGCGAAAAGCGCTGTTGGTGAACCTCGACGTGAGCAGAAGCGCGAGCCCTCCATACACGGCGATCGAAGCGGCCGTGTGCCCCGACGGATAGCTGGCGTTGACGGGGAGATGCTCGAGGCGAACGACGCGGGGACGATGGGAATGGATGACGAGCGTCGTGGCGCGGTAGGAGGCCGACTCGACGCCGAGCACGAACACGAGGAACGCAGCGATCAGCCACTTGCGGAAGAGCAGACAGGCGATCGCGAGCGTCCCGACGACGATCGGCAGCACGACTCCGCCGGCGACGGTCGAGCCGATTAGCGAGGCATGCGTTCGTGCCGTCGTGCGGTGGGCTGCGAGCCAGACGTTCACACGCTCGTCGGCGGCGCCGATTCCCCAGGCAGGCTCGAGCACGCGGGTGACGAGCGCACCCAGGGCGATCGAGAGCCCCGCCAACGCCGCCAGGCCGCCAAGCATCGTGATCAGGAAGACGATCGCCGGATGCAGTTGTCCGAACGCGCCGGCCAAACGCTGCGCCGGACCGCCTCGAGACGCGGTGAGGACAGGCAGGCCAGACCGATCGGCCGACCCTCCGCGTACGTCGGCCGGTAGGGGAAGTGGTTTTTCGAGCGTTTCCACAGGGTCGCCGGGGGTATGCCCATTTGGTGAACGCTGAATCTTTCTTGAAACTGCGACCCTTCCCGGGCCTGCGGGCCACGGTCCAACCGCCGACACGATGCCGCTTCTCGTCCTGCTGATCCTCGCTGTGGCGGCCGGCGCGACGGCAGGGTTCGCCACGTGGCTCTATCCGAGGAGCCCGGCGTCGGCATCCCCGACGGTCGCCGCCGCGCGCACGGTCGGCGAGTCGATCGGGAGACATCGTCGCCTTCGCACGTTCGTGGAAACGCGACTCGACCCTCAAGCCGCAACGGGGCTGGCGATGACGCTCGCGCTGCTCTTTGCCGTTGGCGGCGGCTTGCTGCTCGGAGCGCTGGCTTACCTGGTGCGAAGCAACGGGGACCTGCTGGCGATCGACAAGGGCGTCGCGAAATGGGGGAATCGCCACGCATCGCCGGCGTCGATGCACGTCCTCAACGACATCACGCAGCTCGGAAGCATCTACACGGTCATCGCCCTGTGCATCGTCCTCGCCGTCGTGGAAACGATCAGAGAGCGGAGCGTCTGGGTCATACCGTTCATCGCTGTCGTCATCGGCGGCGAAGAGCTTGTGACCAACACGGTCAAGCAGCTCGTAGACCGGGTACGGCCGACGTTCAACCCCGTCGCGGCGACGCTCGGGCCATCGTTTCCGAGCGGCCACTCGGCCACGGCGGCCGCCTTCTACGCCACAGCAGCGCTCCTCCTCGGCAGATGGCGCGGACGCCCGGCGCGGGCGGTTCTGGCGGGACTCGCAGTCGGAATTGCCGTTGCGGTGGCCGCGAGCCGGGTGCTGCTCGACGTTCACTGGCTGAGCGACGTGATCGCCGGACTCGCGCTCGGCTGGGCCTGGTTCGCGGTCTGTGCGATCGCGTTCGGCGGACGGATCCTCCGCTTCGGCGCGACCGCCGAGACCGCCGAGCGGGCTGCGGAGGCGACGACGGCCGAGAGGAGCGCCGAGGACGAGCGGCATCCGGAAGATCCATCGAGTCGGGGCGATCGCCGTAAGGTTCTGAAATGAGCGCCCGCTCGAAGACGCGAAGTCGATCGATCGAGCTCGATCCCAGAATGCTCGCCGCACGGTGAGACACCTTTGCTGAGCGGTTTCCGGCGTTTCGCCCAACACCTGCGCTCCGGCTATCTGTGGCTCGAGGACAAACCGCTCGTCGTCGTCCTCGTTGCAGCCGGCGCCACCGTCGCAATGGTGCTCGTGCTCGCGTCCTACTCCGGTCTCCCACACGTGTGGCGGCTCGCGCAATCGCGCCACAACTGGTTGTGGCTCGTCGGATGCCTCGTCGGCGAGTTGGTCGCGTACGGCGGCTACGTGCTCACGTTCCGAGACATGGCACGTGTCGACGACGGCAACGAGGCCGATCTCGCCGCGTCGACGAAGACCGTGGTCGCGGGCTTTGGCGTCTTTGCCGCAACTCGTTCGTCGGGAGGCTTCGCCGTCGACTACTGGGCCTTTCGAGAGGCGGGCTCATCCCGCCGTGACGCGGTCCGGAGGGTCGTCGGGCTTGGACTGCTCGAGTACGTCGTACTGTCGATCGCCGCGCTCGGCGCCTCCGCGCTCCTCTATTTCCGTCTCGACGGCCACGCGAGCAACGGTGTGACCCTGCCCTCCCTCGTGATAGTTCCGGCGTTGGCGGTCGGCTTCTGGCTGACCTCGCCCAAGCGGGCTGAACGGCTGGGTCGGCGCCGGTCTGGGCTCATCAGACGCCTTCTTGCGGACACGGTCGCAGGCGGAGTCACGGTCCGCCGACTGTTCTCGAGCCCGCGTTCCCACGGTCTTGGCGTGCTCGGGAATGGTCTCTACTGGTTCGGCGACATCTTCTGCTTGTGGGCTGCCCTGCAGTTCGTTGGCGTGGAAATCTCAGCCTCACTCCTTGTGCTCGCTTACTCGGGCGCCTACGTCTTCACCCGGCGAGCGCTCCCGGCCGGAGGCGCGGGAGTCGTCGAGCTTGCTCTAACGGTTGCGCTCGTCGGGATGGGCATTCGATTCGCGCCCGCTCTCATCGGCGTCGTCATCTACCGCCTCTTCAACTTCTGGCTTCCGATCGTCCCAGCACTCGCGCTCATGCCGGCCATCCGCGATCTTCGCGAGCGATTTCAGAAAGCGGAGCAGACCACCGCCTAGAGAGACGGTCGACGAGAGAACGAGAGCCTACGCCGGTGGGCCCTCGTCAGGAGGAGGCTCGGATGCGAATGAGCACCCAGAGAGCCCTGAGGCCGTCACGCCACGTGATCTTCTTGCCTTCAGCGTATGTGCGCCCGTAGTACGAGATCGGAAGCTCATAGATCCGAAGGCGTTGTCGGCAGATCCTTGCCGTGATCTCCGGCTCGATCGCGAAGTCGTCCTCGCTCAGTTCGAGCGAGCTGAGGACGTCGGCCCGAAACGCCTTGTAGCCGGTCTCCATATCGGTGAGCGTCGTGTTGTAGAGCACCCCGGTGACCAGGCTGAGGAACCGGTTGCCGACCTTGTGCCAGAACAGATAAGCGCGTTGTGGTCGTCCGCCCGAGAGACGCGATCCGTAGACGACGTCCGCCCGACCGAGCCGAATCGGCTCGATGAGCCCAGGCACCTCGGCCGGGTCGTACTCGAGATCCGCGTCCTGGATAACGACGATCTCGCCCGTGATGCGCGGAATCGCGGCTCGAAGCGCAGCACCTTTACCGCGGTTTGCCTGGCGAATCAGGCAGACATCATCGTGTTCGCCTGCGATCGCGGCGAGGATCTCGCTCGATCCGTCTGTCGAGCCGTCATCAATGACGATCAGTTCCTTTTCGAACGGCAATACTCGTACCCGCTCGATCAGTTCGGCGATTGTTCGCGCCTCGTTGTACACCGGAATCAGGAAGCTGACCTTCACGAGGCTGGTCATTCGTTCGGCGACGCGTCGGGCTCGAGATGCTCGGACTGACCTGTCGGCGCGATCAACAGCGGGATTAGCGCGGTTCCACCGACGAGCAGCGAGACGATCGTGCGGAAACTCGAGTTGGTCAGATTGGACGATGTCGGCAAGATCGAGACCCAGTAGATCAAGACCAGGCCGGCGAACCCCAGGCCAAGCCAAACGACTGCGAATGTTGTCGCGCGCCAGCGCCGGCCCACGAGACCCGTCGCGATCGCCAGCCCGACCGCCACGACCAGGAATCCCCAATGCTTGCTGATCTGCAGCTGGGTCCAGAGCTCTCGCAGAACCGGCCCGACCCGGTAGCTCTGAGCCCTGAGGTAGCCGATGTTCACAACGTTCGCGAGGCTGTAGTCATCCGACCTCAGGCCGTAGGCGGCGCAATAGATCTGCCACGGGGCAAGGATCGCAGCGAGCGCAGCGACCGCAACGAGAGTGGGCCGGATTCTCGCTTTCCAGCCCGGCCCGATCTGGGCGACCAGCAGCGCGAGCGCTCCCGCGACAGCGAACATCAAGCCCTCGCTCTTCGTCAGACCAGCCATGCCGAGGAACGCGACCGCGCAGGCAAGCAGCCAACCATCGCGGTCCGGACGAGACGTCCAAGCCGCTGCCGCGGCAACCCCCAATCCGACGAACAGCCCGAGCGGAACATCTGCGTAGTGCGTCAGCAGCTGGAAGAGCAGCTGCGGCGCCACGACGATCGCCGCGACCGCCAACCCGATCGCAATCGGTCTCGCTCGCCGCTCGAGCAGCGACCACAGTGCAGCCACGAACCCGACCGCCAGACCGGCGAACTGGGCGCCGATCACGGTCCCGTCGAAGCGCCCCATCGCCCCGAAGCCGAGTGCCTGCAGGGTCGGCAACGCGAGCGGATAGGGAGCCTGCCCGTAACGACCCGAGCGCAGCGCAGCCGGCGCAGCCGCCGCATCCTGATAGAGAACCCGCGCCCTCACGGCCCAGATCGCCCAGGAGTCGAAATCGACAAGCGGCCGAACCACGAACGCACCGAACGAGTAGCCGAGCACGACAAGCGCTACCGCGGTGATCGCGCCTCCAACGAGCAGTTCGAGCGACGGCCTCCCGATCCGTGGACGCGCAAGGCGCCTCGGCAAGCCGACCCGCCACACAGCAAGGCCGACCACGGCGAGGCCGACCAGGAACGCACTCAGCCCGACGGGCACCCCGAGAAGCGCCAGGTACGAAGCCGGAACAACGAGAACAATCATCCCAAACAGATAGGCCGCGCCAAGCCGACGCCAACTCACACTGCAGAGCGGCGACACCCAACCGCCGACCGCGAACGCAGCCGCACCAACCACGAAATACGCAACGTTCGCGATCGCCAGTCCGAGCAGCTCAACCGCCACGAGCAATCCTCGAGACGAAGACCAACTGCAGACCCAGCCGCGCCTGCTCCGAGTAGTGCAGATGCAGCAGGCCAGGATCGGAATCCCACGACAGCACGACATTCGCGTGCGCAAGATCAGGAGCTTCGATGGCAGGCAGCAGATAAAGCCGCCCCACCGTGCGGACAGCCGTCTCCTTGTCGATGAAACGACCGAACGCGCCGTTCTGAATCTGGATGAAGTACCGATCCCCCGGCCGCAGGTACTCGCGATAGAAATCAAAGAGATTCATCGGCAACGGCAGCGCGGCCCCGTAGGACTGGGCCCTCTGCGTAGGGCTGTAACCGGCGTAATCCGCCCGCTCCGTCCGCAGCAAAGACCACGAATGCGGCACATCCTTCGCGACCGACCAAGCCAGGACCGCCGCCGTGACGACCCCGAAGCCTGCAGCAAGCAGCCGAGTGACCCGAGAACCGGACAAGCTCATGACCCGACTCGCAATGGGGCGACCGCGCACACCGCCCGGAGAATAAGCATCGTCCCGGCCTGCGACTTAGCTCGTCCGACCTACGTCAGCACGGTCCGTCGAGGCTTGTCAGACGCTGCGTCATCGAAACGAACGCGGCTAGCCTGCCCTTTCTTGCGCAACGGTACTGGGTGGTCGCGCCGCCATTTCGCCGCCGATAACGCAACACCCTCCTAGCGCGCGAACAAGCGCGTCAGCGCGACGAGGCGGGCTGTCGAGACGGCCCCGGGAGCGGTCACGTTGACCTGGATCGTGCCCTGCCGGTAGGCGGCGAACAGGTTCTTCGTCGTATGCCCCTGCTGCGCGGGCAGGGTCACGAGCACTGCCTGCGAGGCCCCCGGAACGGCGATCCGCTTGGCCGTCAGGCCCTGCTGCCCGTTCTGGGCGAGGAAGGTGCGGATGAGTGCCGCGCCCGCGGCTGCCGGATGGGTGGAGAGCGTGGCGCCGGCCTGCAGGTCGGCCCGGTTCCACGTGCACACGCCGTTGGCGAACATCCCAGCCCGATACGGCTGCCCTCCCGCTTTGCGCACCGCGCTGAGCGACGCGGCATGACAGAGGTTGTAGTTCTTCGCGAAGAGCTCGCTCCGCGGGCCGGTGCCGGCGATGAGAGCCAGCAGAACCGCCGCGTACTTGATCAAAGCGCCTCCTTGAAAGAAGCGCGGGGGCAGCCGTCACGGCTGCCCCCGCGCCGTGTCTGTTAGCCGAGCACGAACGTCCTGCTGTCATTGCTCGAGATGTACTTGGTGTCGCCGGCGTAGGCCGCCGAGACCGTGTACGTCCCGTGCTTCTGGTTGAGCTTGATCGTGGCGCTCGCCACCCCGGACGAGTTGGTGGTTGCGCTGATCGACTGCGCCCCGAGATTGAACTGGACCGACCGCCCCGCGACCGGCTGGCCGAGGTCGTCGACCAGCGTTGCGCTGAGCGCGACCGTCTTGCTCGAGTTCGCGGTGTTTGGCCCGGTGTACGTCAGCGTCGTCCCGCGCTTGACGACGTTGACGTTCGTCGTCGCGGAACTGCACGCCAGCTCGGGGTCACAGGCCGTGAACACGGCGCTGTAGACACCGGGCGACGCATACGAGTGGGTGACACTCGCGCCGCCGGACGCGCTCGGCGTTCCGTCGCCGAAGCTCCAGCTGTACGTCAGGAACGGCTGCTCGTCGCTTCCCGGATCGACGGCGCTGCCGTTCAGGGTGATCGACACGCCCCACTCGGTTCCCATGTCTGGCCCTGCGGTGGTGACCGGCGGGAGGTTGGCGACGCTGATCGTGAAGTCCTTCGACTCCACGTTCCCGTCGGCATCGGTCGCGGTCACCTGGCCGCTGTAGATCCCCGGCCCGTGGAAGGTGTGCTGCGGCGAGACGCCGAAGGCGGTTCCACCGTCCGAGAAGTGCCAGACGAAGCTCAGGTTGTCGAGACCGCACGGGCTGGTGCTTCCGCTCGCGTCGAACTGGATCGGCGACCCCTCGTTTCCGGAATAGGGCCCACCCGCGGCGACGGACGGAGCGATGTTGTTCGGCAGTACCGGGCCCAGGTCGACCTGCTGGTCGGGCGCGGTCATCGCAAGCGGCCCCAGGTCGGCCCCGGACGAGCTTACGAGCGGCGGCGTCGTGTAGTCGCCGCCGATGCCGAACGCACTCGCGGCGATCCTGAACTTCACGTCACCGGTGTACGTCGCCGGTTCCGCGTTATAGGCGTTCGAGGTCAGCGAGTAGAGCAGGTCGTTGCCGACCGGCTGATCGCAGCCGATCGTGATCGGGTCGGCGAACGTCGACGGGGACGTTCCGCCGAAGGTCAGCGGGTTGTTCGGAATCGCCTGGCCGCCGCTGATCACGGCGACGCGTACCGACGTGACCCCGGAGCCGGTCACATGGACGGTCTCGTCCAGGATCAGGTCGACTTCGACGCTCACGAAGTCGAACAGATCCGTGTCCCAGAGTTTGATCGTCTTCGTACCAGTGCAGTCATGCGGCGAGTCGCCCGGCAACGGAAGTGCACAAGGAATGGTGTCCGAGTCCGTGATCGGGCCAAACGTGAGCGTGTCGGTGGTCGGAAGCCACCCGTTGCAGCTCGCATCACTGACAGCCGCATCGGCACAGCTGAGGTCGCCGGACTGCGGAGAGCCGAACAACCCCAGCGTCCCGGCGGCGCTGTAGTTGATCGTGATGCTCCCGGTTCCCGGAGTCAGCGTGTCGGACAGGTCGAGCGTCTGACCATGACGCAGGTTGCTCTGCGTGTACTGGGCGTTCACCGTCGCGGGTGCGTTCCAGGACGCCTGGGCGTCGATCTCGCCCGACGCGCCGAAGCCCCAGGTGTTGATGAAGCCGTTCGGGTCGGTGAAGAACGCGTCGGGAGCGCACTCATCGCAGACCGCGATCGCCGAGAGGATGCTGGTCTTGCTGTGACTCCCCGAGAACGTCAGGTTCACCGGCTGGTTCGCCGCCCGTGCGACGCCCGGCATCAGCGCCAGAGCGATCACGGGCAGAGCGACGACGAGAGCCAGGCGCACGAGGCGCCTGGGACGACGATGCTGCATGAAGTCCCCCTCTTCTCACGAGCTATGGCGTGGCACGCCACCCTGAGTTCAAGGCCCGCCGGCGATGCGACTACCGGAGGACATGCCCGTCATTCGATGAGACCATGAAGGCGCCGACCGGTCAATCGCTGGAACGAGTGAACGGCTTGACGATGCACCGGTCCAGAACGTCCAACCTCTGTCACGGTGCGATCAATTCGCGCTGAGGCAAGGCGAGCGCGCAGAACGGGACCGTGCCTCGACCTGCTGGTGATCACACACTCTGCGTTGGCGCCGGAGCCTCGCGCAGCAGATGGCTGTGAGCGGCGCGCACCATTCGCGCGCGCCGCTCACAGCGCGATCAACGGAGCGAGCGAAATGCGGCCCGGATCTCCGTCGCGAACAGCTCCGGCTCTTCCCAGGCGGCGAAGTGTCCGCCCTTGTCGACCTCGTTGAAGTAGACGACGTTCGGGTAGCTCGCCTCGACCCAGCTGCGCGGCGTTCGCCAGATCTCGCCGGGGAACGTCGTGAAGCCGAACGGGATCGCCGTCGGCGGCAGCGGCTTTTGGCTCGCGGCAGCGGCGTCGGGACCGTAGGCCTCCCAATACGAGCGTGCAGCGGAGGCGCCGGTGCCGGTCAACCAGTACAGCGTGATGTTGTCGAGGACGTGGTCGCGCGTGAGGTTGCCCGAGGGTTGCCCGTCGACGAAGGCGCTCGCGATCTTGTAGTAGGCATCCGTGTCGTGGTCTGCCATCCAGGCGGCCAGAGCGACGGGCGAGTCGAGCAGGGCGTAGCCGATCGTCTGCGGACGGGTGGCCATCTCCACGAAGTACCCGTCGCCGGATTGCTGGAAGGTGGCGATCTGTGCGGCCGCTGCGCGTTCCTCGTCGGTGTGCGTCGGCATCGGGCCGTTGAGCGCGGGCACGAGCAGGTTCGTGTGGATGCCGGCCAGGCCGTCGGGTGCCTGGCGGCTCATCGCATCGGCGACGCCGGCGCCCACGTCTCCACCCTGCGCGACGTAGTGGGAGTACTCGAGACGGTGCATGAGCTCGGCCCAGGCGCGTGCCGTCCGCCCCAGGTCCCAGCCGAGCTCGACCGGCTCGCCGGAGAACCCGTAACCGGGCAGGGACGGCAGCACCAGATCGAACGCGTCCTCGGCGCGGCCGCCGTGGGCGGTCGGGTCGGTCAGCGGCCCGACTGTCTCGAGCAGCTCGATCACCGAGCCGGGCCAGCCGTGCGTCATGATCAACGGCAGCGCGTGGTCGTGTGCCGACTTGACGTGGATGAAGTGGATGTCCACGCCGTCGATCTGGGTCGTGAACTGCGGAAGCGCGTTCAGCTTCGCCTCGGCCTTGCCCCAGTCGTACTCGGTCTCCCAGTAGCGAGCGAGCTTCTGGATCGTTGCCAGTTGCACGCCCTGCGAGCGATCTGTCACGAGCTCCCGAGTCGGCCAGCGCGTCGCGGCAATCCGGCGGCGCAGCTCCGCGAGCTTCTCTTCGGGAATCTCGACGTTGAAGGAACGGATGTCGGTGGCGGTCTGGACGGTGGCGCTCATGACGACCTCCGTGGTTGGTGGTGCGGTTCCGGGTCAGCTCCGGTCTGGTTCGCGGGACATGACTCGAGACTACTCCTGCCGCTCGGGTTCAACCAGCGAACCGTCACCAGATCGCAACGAGCGCTCAGCCGAGCTCGTTCAGGCCTTGCACGACCCACGCCTTGAGCTCGGCGGAGCCGCAGAAAGGCGCGCCGTCGGCTTCGGCACGCGCCAGCACTTCGTCGGCCGGGGCACCCGCCTTCAGACCGGCGTACAGGTAGACCAGGGCCGACGAGCGAGGGCCCGTACGACACGTCACGAGGGTCGGCCGCTGCAGCTCGTCGAGTGCGGCGACCTGTCTGCGAGCAAGGTCCAGGTCGAGTGCCACCGGCGGGTCGGACACGATGTTGGCCGACTCGGCGACCGCCGCCTGCACGCTCGCGTACGAGATTCCTCCCTCCATCCCCGCGAACTCCTCGCCACAGAGGAACAACCACGACGCAGCGTTCGCATCGCGAGCGAATCGCGCTGGGTCGTCAATCAGTCCCCGGTTGAACGACAGATCGTTAGGGCTGTCGAACCCGGCCATCACCGCAACGTACCTGGATCGTGGCCGACCAGCTTGGTTAGCTCTCGCGGTGACCGTCGGCGATCCTCCGCGCACCCGTCTCGTCCTGCGCCTGATCGCGCTCGAGCGTTCGATCCGCGGGCTGCTCCTGCTCGCCGCCGGCGTCTACCTGTTGTTCCATCTCTCGACCGACTTCGGCCGGCTCGCGGAGCGGATCATCCGCCGCGTCGAGCTCGACCCGCGCCAGCACCTTCTGCACGAGGTCGTCGCACGACTCCACGGGCTTCGCGCGCACCAGCTGCGCATCATCGGGGTCGTCGCCCTCGGGTACGGCGGCCTGGAGCTGGTCGAGGGCGTCGGGCTCTGGCTCGATCAGCTCTGGGCGGAGTATCTGACGGTGATCGCGACCTCGTTGCTGATCCCGATCGAGCTGTACGAGCTCGCCGTTCGGCCGAGCCTGTGGAAGGCAGGTGGAATCCTCGTCAACCTGCTGATCGTGGCCTATCTGGCGGTCGCGCTTCGGCGGCGGATCATCGCGCTCCGGAGATAACGCCCGCGAGAGGCGGGGCGCACGTGGTCAGTGGAGAATCAACGATTATCACCGCGCCGTAGACCGCTCCGCCGGCGTGCGCCATCGCGACGGCGACGAGACGCAGGTGGAGTCGCAGCGCGCCGGAAGCGCGCGCTTCGGGAGGCGAGGACGCCATCGACACGATTATCAATGGGCTCGAAGACGTCTCTCCGCTCGAGCTGCGAGAATCGAAGGCGTGGCGAACGGTGCGCTCAGGGTCCCGGGCATGGCGGACGTTCGTCTCTCCGACGCAGAATTGCAGCTCGTCCTCGAACGGATCAAGGGCGAAACGGGCCTCGCCGGAACGTCGGCCGCGCTCGCGCAGGCGAGCGCCGGCTCTGACGCACAGCTTCCGGAAGCCGAGCTGGGCGCGTTCTGCCACCAGCTGAACGGGCTCACGATGTCGCTGTCGGCGAGACGGATGTCGTCGTTGACCGGACTGATGGAGCTCCGAGCGGTCGTCTGCTGACGAGGGGCACGGGCTCCCCGGTCGATCAAAGACGGGCCCCGCGCTAGCGCGCGGCGTTGTTGTGCGCCTCGTAGGCGGCCCGGACGCGGCTGTCGCGCCGCTTGATGCGGGCCCAGATCAAGATCGGCGTGAGCAAGACCGCGATGCCGATGCCTCCGAGCACGAGCAGGAAGGTGTGGCCGCTCACCCGCGCCGACGTGTTGCCCGCTGCGCTCGCGGCACCCTGCGGTCCGTAGTCGGACGGGCCGCTGATCGCACAATTGGGCTGACCGCAGCTGCCGCGTTTCCCCGAACCGGTCCGGAACACCGCTGCGGGATAGAAGATGTCGACCACCCACCTGCCGGCGATCCGGCGCAGGTCGAGCGTGACCGCGGTCTGGTCGTAGCCGCGGCTTCCCGCCTTCGGCTGCAGGACCATCGAGCCCTCGAAGTGGCCAGGCCCGACGAGACGGCCGGTCCATGCGTTCTTGAAGCTCGACCCTCGCGCCGGATACGCGGCGACGGTCACTCCCTTGCCGCTGATCCAGGCTGCCCGCGTCGTGCCTCCTTGCAGATCGGGCCCGGCCAGCTCCCAGCCGTCGCGCAGGTCACGGCGCAGGACGACGTCCTTCACGAACCGGTCGAGCGTCGTCCCGATCGCCTGGCGGTCGGCCGGGCTCAGGCGCGCCGCCGGCGCGGCAGGCACGGCGGCGATCAGAGCGGTCAGGAGCGCCGCGACGAGAATGGCTGCCCTCGAGCGCGCAGCGCCGGCGCGGAGATCTCTCCCGGCGGCCATCCTCCAATGGTAGGTGCCTGCGTGAGGCTGTGGTTAGCCCTCGAGTCGCGCGCGCATCAAGTCGCGACGGTGGGCCAGTGCCGGTGAGAGGGCGGCGGCGAGCACCATCACGGTCGAGTAGATGACGAGCCAGAAGAAGATCGCCATCACGATCCCGAGGGCACCGTAGGTCTTCGAGTACCAGTTCAGCCAATTCTTGAGCAGCAGCCCGGAGATGATCCGCAGCCCGATGAAGCACAGGACCGTGAAGACGGCCCCGGGGAGGACGTCGCGGGCGGCCACGGCGCGGTGGAGCAGGAGCCACGGGGACCAGGTGAAGAACCCGATCACGAGCGCGAGCCAACCGACGTCGAGCACCCAGCCGATCCACGACGGCGAGTTCCGCAGCGCTCTGGTCTGCACCACGTACACGAGCGTCATCAGCGCGAGCGCGGCGAGGATGCCGTAGTAGAGGCCCTGGTCGAGGAGGGCGTTCTTGCGCAGGTCCAGCCCCCACGAGCGGGCGTGCACGAGCTGCAGCACGCGGCCGAAGCCGACGCCGAAGAAGAAGAGGTTGACGATCGCGAGCAGGGTCGCGGAAAGCTTGTGGTTGCCGGAGCCGGCCAGCACCGACTCGACGAGCCGGCCGGTGGCGCCGCTCAGCCGGAGCCGGCCGTCGAGCCGGTGCGCGAGCGCCTCCGGATCCTTGTAGACGTAACTCGTCTCGACGATCAGCAGCGGCAGCATGGTGAGGAAGAAGTAGGCGGTCAGGAGCACGGCGTACAGCTGGCCGTCCGCCGCGCGGTAGCGCTTGAACCAGCCGATTGCGACGCCCGGCCGGGACGCCGGATCCCGGCTCTCCACCCAGAACTTGCCACGCTCGTATGTCTTCGTGCCTTTCGCCTGGGCCGAGTCGTATGCCCGCCGGACGCGCGGGCGTCGTTGTTCCTCGTCAGTAGGCACCGCGCTGGGAGAATACGGCCGCCGGCGTCTTGAGGAGGATCGAGACGTCCAGCCAGAGCGACCAGTTCTCCAGGTAGTAGAAGTCGAGACGAACGAGGTCGTCGAAGCTCAGGTCCGAACGACCGGAGACCTGCCAGAGCCCGGTGATCCCGGGCAGGACGTTGTAGCGTCGCCGGTGCCACGGCTCGAGCCGGTCGTAGTCGCGCAGCGGCAGCGGCCGCGGCCCGACCAGCGACATCTCGCCGCGCAACACGTTGAGCACGTTCGGCACCTCGTCGAGTGAGAGCCGGCGGAGCATGCGTCCGACGCGCGTGACCCGCGGGTCCTCGCGGATCTTGAAGAGCGCTCCGCTCGCCTCGTTCGATCGCTCGAGCACGGCCTGCTGCTCCTCGGCTCCGGCAACCATCGTCCGGAACTTGAGCATCCGGAAGGTGTGCTCTCCCAACCCGACCCGCTCGTCGGCATAGAGGACCGGGCCGCGAGACGTCAGCTTCACGGCGAGCGCGATCAGCACCCAGAGCGGCATCCCGACGACGACGATCACCACCGAGACGACGAGGTCGAACGCGCGTTTCGTCGCCCAGTCGGCGCCCGCGAACGCCGGTGGGCGAACCTCGAACAGCGGCACGCCCTGGCCGGGCACGTACTCTCCGCGCTCGATCAATAGCTCCGCCGTCCTGGGAGCGATGCGAACCTTGACGCCGCGACGATGCGCGGCCTCGACGAGCTCGAGCAGGAGCTCGTCGGCGATTCCGGCGTCGCCGATGATCAGCTCGTCGAGGGGAAGATCGTCGAGTGCCTGCTCGAGCTCGTCGCCGAGCTCGGCCTCGCCGACGAACTCGTAGTAGATGCCGGCTCGGCTGCGGCCCAGCGCGCTCCGGAGGTGCGCACGCGTCTCGGGATCGCCGACGAGGAGCGCCGCACGGCGCACACCGCCGACGTGCATCAGCACACCCGTGGCGGACTCGTAGCAGCCACGGAGCAATGCGATCGCGGCGGAGACGAACAGAGCTCCGACGACGTAGAGCCCGAACGTCGTGAAGTGCTGGCCCGTGCCGATCGCAAATGCGAGCGCGAGCGCAGCGACGAGGAACACGCTCGGAACGACGCGACCCGACCCTTCGCGCAGCTCGCGTCGGGCGTACAGACCCGCCCGCCAAAAGACCAGCACGAGGAGCAGGATCAGGAATGCGAGCCAGTCCGTCTCGTGGTCCCAGAGCAGGCCCCAGAGGATCGGCCTGGGGTCGAAGACGAGCGAGCGCAGCGCGAGTGCTCCGTAGAGGCCCAGCACGAGCCCGGCGATGTCGATCACGACCAGCGCGAGAATGCTGCCGAGCCGGCGGACCGCCCGGCCGATCGGCGAGGTGAGAATGTGCGGATGCTTCGCGCGAACGTCCGCGACGGGCCGCGACTCGTTGATCGTTCCACCTGTCACGAGCCGATCGTAGCCTCGTCCCAGCCGAGTTCAGGCGCATCCGCCGATCGTTCGGCGAGCGCGGCGATCGTGAGCGGACGCCGCACACGCGCGAGAGCCAGCAGCAGTGCGTAGATCGCCGACCGTCGCGCGGGCCGCAGGAGCTCCCAGTCGTGGAAGTGGACGTGAACGGCGCCGGGAAGGTGCAGCAGGCTCCGGGCGAGGCTGCCGAGCGAGTGCGTCGCCGGCAGTTCGAGCAGCTTCTCGCCGCCCGGCAGGACGACGCGTCGCGGCCCCGCGAGCTGCAGGCGGGCCGCCCCGACCGGCAGGTACGTCTGGCGGAACGTCGTTGCGGTGCAGTCGACGTAGTCGAAGCTCGCGAGCGTCTGGGCGAGCGCCGCATCGAGATACCAGCCGCCGCCGCAGAAGTAGCGCGGCACGACATTGTTTGCGCGCAGCCATTCGATCTCCGTGCGGGTGACTGCAGATGCGTCGACACCGGCGCGGGGTCGCGCCTGCAGGGGACCACCCCAGTGCGTGTGATGTCCGAGCGGGGCGAGCTCGAGCACGCGGCGGGCACGTTCGAGCCACCGCTCGCGGTCCTCACCGTCGGCGGGCGGGCGAACGAACGACGTCACCGCGAATCCGCCCGGACGTCGCTCGAGCAACTGCTCGAACCGCTTCCAGACGTCGTCGTCCAGCGGACGTTCGGCGTGACACGAGACGACGGCGTAACGCGTCAATGCGCCAGAGCCTCGAGATACACGGCTTCGACGCCCTCCGCAGCCCGCTCGTCGGAGAAGGCGGTGAGCGCGCGAACGCGCGCCGCTGCGCCGAGCGCGCGCACGCGCTCCGGGTCCGATGCCAACTCGACGATCGTGGCCGCGAGCGCATCCACGTCGTCCGGTGGCACGACGATGCCGGTGACGCCGTCGGCGACGATCTCCGGAAGCCCGCCGACGTCGGACACGATCGCTGCGCGACCGCGCTCCGCCGCCTCGAGCGCGACCATCCCGAATCCTTCTCCGCGCGACGGCACGACGACGAGGCTGCTTCGCTCATACACAGGGCCGACAGGCGAGACGCGCCCGAGCATCGTGACCCCTTCCGGTGCGCACCGGCGAAGCTCGTCTGCGAGCTCGCCGTCACCCGCCAGCTCGAGCGTCAGCTCCGGCACCTGCCGACGAGCACGCGCGAACGCGTCGAGCAACACGTCGAACCCCTTGATCGGGATCAGCCGGCCGACGGCCGCAAGCCGCGGACCCTCGGGCGGCGGCGGCGGCTCCGGCCCCGGTTCGATCCCGTAGTGCACGATCGTGAAGGTTCCGGCCTCGTACCCCTGCGTGTCCTCGAGGTAGCGAGCGAGGCCGGTCGAGATCGCGATCTGGCGCCGTGCAAACCGGCCGGCGAGGCGATCGCCGTGCGCGACGACGGGATTCGAGCGGAACTCGTTGAAGCCGTGCTTGGTGCTGACCCGGACCGGCACGCGGGCCAGTGCGCCCGCGGGAAGACCGAGGACGTCGGCGTGCACGAGATGCGTATGGAGGATGTCCGGACGCCGGCGCGCGAACGAAGCCGCGAAAGTCGGGTCGAGATCGAAGCGCATACGCCGTGCCTCGGTCGGCACCTGTTCGGCGCGCATGCGGTCGATGAACTCACGTGCTCCCGATTCGCCCTGGTGCAAAACGAGCATGCGCGCGTCCCATCCGCGATCTCGCAACAGCGGAAGCAAGGACAGCAGATGTGCCTCGGATCCCGACACGCCCGAGACCTTCTGAACGTGGAGAACCTCTGTCACCGGGCGGCCTCCACCACCCGGTCGGCCCAGTGCTCGACGGAGTGCTCGCGCGCCACGCGGGCGCGCAGCTCGAGACCGAGCTTGCGCCGCTCTCCCACGCCGGCCGCGTGGAGCTCTTGCACCCGCGCGGCAAGGTCGCGCGGGTCGTCCTGCATGAAGCGCAGGTCACGGCTCAGACCGCCGACGAGAGGGTCGAAGCCGGGGCTCGCGACGAGCACCGGCAACCCGGCGGCCGCCGCCTCGAACACGACCTTGTCGAGAGCTCCGGCGCGCATGTTCGAGACGAGCACGTCGTTCCGCGCGTAGACCGAGCGCACGCTCCTCTGCGGCACGGCCTCCTCCAGTCGGACGCGGTCGCCGAGGCCGCGGGCGGCGATCCGAGCCTGGAGCGCGCCCCGATATGCAAGCTCCTCCGCGGTGAGCGACGGGCCTCGAAGCTCGGCCTCGACGGGAAGGTCGCCGAGCGCGGCAACCGCCTCGATCACGGCGTCGAGCCCTTTCGCCGGCGACGTACGGCCGAGGGCGAGCAGCCGCAGCACGCCGTCGTCACTGCGACGCGGCACCGGCCGTGCCGGCACCTCGACGCCGTGCCCGGTGACGACCAGCTTGCGGGTCGCGAACGGAAACGACGTGCTGCCGACGCTGAGCACACGCGTCGCCGCGCGCTCGGCCAGCCGCAGGGTCCGCGAGTCGCGCCAGTGCGTGAACCAGAGGAGCAGTGGCCGGCGAACCGGTCGCACGAGCGGCGCCGCGAGCACCGCGTAGATGGGCGCCATGTGCGCGAGCACAGCCGTGTCGGGCTCGCGGAGCTCGGGCGCGAGCGCCAGCTCCAGCCGCGCCCCGCGGAGGGCGCGTCGCGGGCCGCCGAAGAGCTTCACCCGCACGTTCGGCGGTAGCTCAACGGGCTCCGCGGAGAGGGCGAGCACGACGAGCTCGTCGACGCGTGCCGCGAGTGCGCGCAGCTTGACGACCGTCGCGCCGAGGGCTGGATCGTCGGGATCGACCCGTTGGGTGATGACGATCAGTCTCATTCGCTCGAGACGACGCGATCGACAAGCTCGCGAAGCTTGCGAGCGTAGTCCTCCGGCGCCCAGAGCTGCGCCTCGGCCGAAGCGCGGGCGTTGACCGAGAGGCGGGCCGCCTCGACTGGGTCGGAGAGGAGCCTGACGAGCTCCGTCGCCATCCCCTCATGGTCGTCGGGGTCGAACAGGGCGCCGTTGTAGCCCGAGGTGATGAGATCGGGGATGCCGCCCGCATCGGCGGCTACGACCGGTCGTCCGCGGGCGAGCGCCTCGATGACGACGCGGCCGAGTCCCTCCCGCCGCGACGGCAGGAAGAGCAGCGTCGAGGCATCGAGCGCCGCGGCGACGCCGGGGGCGGGGAGGCGCGGCGACCACTCGACCGTGCCGGGAAGCTCGCGGCGGAGGGCCTCGACCACGTCCGCCTGGGGCCCTTGACCGACGACGTGCAGCACCGCATCCGGAACGCGGGGAACGACGCGACGCCACGTCGCAGCGAGGCCGGTGATGTTCTTGTACGGCTGCAACACACCGACGAACAACACTCGCGGCAGCGCCGGAAGGGGAACCGGAGGCAGCGCCACGAACGGCGTCAAGTCGGTCCACGTGACGAACGTCGAGGTCGGCTCAGCGCCGACCTCGCGGACGAGTCGGCTCGTGAAGTCCGAGAGCGTCCGGATCCCATCGACGTCCCTCAACGCACGGACGGCCACGGCGTCCGCGAGCGGACGCGACAGCGCCCGCCCGCGTGAGCCATAGAGCCTGGTCGCCGTGCGCCAGTCACCGTGGACCTCGGCCACCACCGCCGCCCGCGACCGCACCAAACGGCGAGCGAGCAAGGCGGCTGCCGCCTCGTACGGGCTCTGGCAGATCACGGCGACCGGCTCGAACTGCCGGAGTTGCTCGGCGACTCGCAGCGGGAGCGTCAGATAGAACAGCGGCCCGTCGACCGCGTTGCGCCCGGAGCCGCGGAGCAGCTTGAACCGTGCGTCGGTGTCACCGGGCCGCCCGGCTGCGCTCGCGACGACGCGGAAATCGATCAGTTCGCCGACCGCATCCCACTTGCGCCGCTGAGCCTCGTCCAGCGGAAGCGCATAGCGCGCCCGGCCGACGAACAGGACACGCGGTTTCAACGCGTTCCGACCCCGGCGAGGATCGCCTCCAACTTGCCGTAGATCCGGTCCTGGCTGTAGTCGGCGACCGAGGGTGCAGCCGCTGCGCGCAACCGAGCGCGGAGCTCGCCGTCACCGAGATAGCGGCGCACGGCGGCCGCAAACGCATCGGGGTCACCGGGAGCGACCAGCAGCCCGTTTTCGCCGTCCCGAACGACCTCGGGCACGCCGCCCACGCGTGTTGCGATCACCGGCGTGCCGAGCGCCAGCGCCTCCACCACCCCGTGCGGGAAGTTCTCCCAGGCCGAGCTGAGCACGACCGCCTCCGCGTCCCGAACGTGCGCGAGCGCCTCCTCGCGCGGGAGAGCGCCGAGGAAGCGAACGCGGCCGTCCAGGCCGAGCTCGTGCGCCGACTTCTCCAGCCGCACGCGCTCCGGCCCGTCGCCGATCACCTCGAGCCGGGCGCCCTCGACCGAACCCACCGCTCCGAGCGCGACGTCGAGATCCTTCTGGTCGGTCAGCCGCCCGGCGAACACGAGCGGTCTCGCGTCGGCGCCGTGCAGCTCCGGACCACCGACTGGCCGGGGCGCCGGATTCGGCAGCACGGTTACGCGGTCCCCCGGCACGCCCCAGCCGACGACGAGGTCGCGCAGGAAGCTGCTCGGACACACGACGTGGTTCGCGTGCCGGACGGCGACGTTGCGAAACGTCCGCAAGGCCTCGACGCGCCTGCTGCCGGTCATGTGCTGAAACTGCGTCACGTCGCCCACCGCGAGTCCCGAACGCCGCGCTCGTTCGAATGCGGGGTCCGACGTGAGCTTGAGCACCACGGGAGTGCGCGCCAACGCCGCACCGGCAGTCGAGCGGACGAACATCCCCGTCGAGTAGACGACGTCCGCATGACGCGCCCGCGCGGCAACGAGCGCCACCACGCGCGCGTGGCGAACGCCGCGTGGCAGGCCGCGCGACACGAACCGCACCGGATACGACTGCCGCTGCGGCTGCCCGTCGGCCGTGACCACGACCTCGACGTCGTGACCATGGTCGCGCAGCCAGCCCGCGACCTCGGGCGCGTGACTCGCCGGACCGCCGACGTCGGGCGGCCAGATGCCCGAGACCACGAGCACCCTCATGTCGCCGCCTCCCGGGGAGCCGGGACGGGCGTGCTGCGCAGGCGTGCCAGGCCGAACAGCCAGAAGCACGCAAGCGTCGACGACGACAGGATGAGCGCGACGACGGCCCCGGAGGCGCCGTAGTAGTGGCCGAGCAGGAGGACGAGCGGGATGAGCACCGAGAGCTCGAGCAGCTGCCCCGCGGTGCGCAGAGCGGGACGGCCGATCGAGACGGGGAACGACTTCGACCAGCCGAAGACCAACTGGATCGCCGCGACGATCAGCATCAGGCGAGCGGGGGTGGTCGCCGCCTCGTAGCGCACGCCGTAGACGACGCGCACGAGCCACGGCATCAGGATCCAGAGCACCGGCACCGAGACGAGCGCGAGCACCGACGTGGCCCCGATGTAGCGCTTGAGCAGCCGCCACGCGCGGTCTGCGCGGCCGTGCTCGAAGTCGTAGGTCTGCTCGGCGAGCAGCACGAGTCTGGCCGGCGCAGAGAGTGACGCGTACGCCGTCTGCGGCGCCTGGGCGATCCGGAAGTGACCGACCTCCTGCGGCTTCGCGACGATGCCGACGAGCACGGTCGGGAGGAGCGTCCGCAGCGACGTCAGGCCGGAGGCGACGGTCGACTGGATCGCGAAGTTGCGAATCGCCGGCGCGTCCTCGCCGAGCGGCTGCGGCTCGGCGCGTGGCCAGCGACGGAACGCCGCGAGACCGACCAGGAGCGCGGTCGACGTCGCAATCACCTGCGCGACGACGATGGCGGCGAACGTCGGGACAACGCCGTGCGACGCGGCGACGGCAACGGCCGTGAGACGCAACGCCATCGACCAGACGAGCAGTCCCGCGCGCAGGTCGTAGCGGCTGCGCACGAGCAGTGCGGCTTCGGTCATGCCCTCGGGCGCCTGCAGCAACGGCACGAACGCGGCGATCAACAGGGGCTCGGTGAGCCCCGGCACGTTCCAGATCCACGGCGAGACGAGGGCAGCGATGATGACTCCGATCGCGCCCAGCACGCCGCCCGCGATCTTCACCCGCAGCCCGATGTCGAAGAGCCGGCGGAAGCGGCCCCAGTCGGCCTGGGCCGCGTACCGGTTCCCGTACTTGACCACGACCTCGTTCGCGGTCAGGTCGAGGAACAGCTGCAACAGGCCGGTGATGGCGAAGACGAGCGCGAAGCTCGAGAACTCGACCACCGTCATCTCGCGCGCGGCGACAATCGATGCGAGAATCCCGAGAAGCGCGGAACCGTAGATCCCGACGGCGGTCGCGGCACGCCGCTGCAGGACGCGGAAACGCATCTGAGACCGCGAGTATAGTGGCGCGGTTGGCCGCTCCCGCCTCGCTTCGTGCGCCTCTCCAGGCGGGGCCGCTGGTCGTCGCGGCGGCCATACCGTTCCTCTTCCTGCACCGCCACTACTCGCCGTCGGTCTCGGTCGGACGCGGCACCGCCTACCTGTCCGACATCGCCGTTCTGGCGATCGTGGTCGCCGCTCTCGCGTGCGCGCGTGCACGCATCGCGCGGCTTCACGACACACGTTCGGTCTGGATCGCCTGGGGTGCGCTGGCCGTTCTGATCGTGGCAGGGACGGCGTGGGGCGCGCTGCGCTTCGGTGCCTACCCGGCCGGAACGCACGCCGTCACGGCGGCAAAGTGGATCGAGTACATGCTGCTCGCGCCCGCACTCGTGCTCGTCGCGGACGATCTGCGCAGCCTGCGCCTCTGGGCGGTCGCCCTGATCGGCTGGAGCTGCGTCGTCACCGCCGTCGGCCTGCTGCAGATCGCCGGTGCGCTGGGCAACTTCGAGCACACGGCGGCCGGCTCCCGCAAGCCGTCGCTCGTCGGCGACCACGACTTCGCCGCGCTCTCGGCCGCGGCGCTCGCGCTGTCGTTTCTCCTCCTGGCGCGCCGCCCGGCGTCGACTGTCGAACGGCGTGCCGCGTGGACCGCCGGCGCCGCCGGGGCAATCGGGATGGTCGTGTCAGGAGCGTTCGACGCGTTCGTCGGCGAACTGCTCGCCGCAACGCTGATCGTGATCGCCGTGCGTCCGGACCGCAGGCGGATTGCTGCCATCGCAGGCGTGCTGTGCGCCGTCGCCGCAGGCCTGTTCACGGTGCGCAGCCAGGCCGTCGCGGACGGCCTCAAGTTCCTCGGGCTCAAGCATGGGTCGGGCGGAGCCGCCGAAAACGTCCAGAGCTACCGCCAGCGAACGATGCTCGCATACATCGGCGGCCGGATCTTCCTCGCGCACCCGTTCCTCGGCGTCGGATGGGAAGGCTCGGACGACGAGTACGCGTATGGGCCGTTTCTCGCAGACGCGCGTCACCGGTTCGTGCAACCGGCCTTCGCCTTCCCCTCCCCCGCGCATCCGTGGGGCGTCCAGAACGCGTATGTCCAGAGCCTTGCCGACCTCGGCGCCGCCGGCCTCGTCGTCTTCGTCGCAGCGCTGCTCGTCCCAGCAGGTGTCGCCCTCCGTCGCGGCCGGGGCGACCCGAGGATCGCGGGGCCGGCACTGATCCTCGTCGCGGCAGGCGCCTGGAACGGGTACGGGCTGATCGCCGGGGTGCCGATCGACGCGCTCACCTGGCTCGCCGTCGGCACGGCGGCGGCGAGCGTCGCGGTGCCCGAGGCGGTCACGGGCGGTGTGTAGGGTGGCGCCCGTGTCGCGGAGGACGGTGCCCGTATGACCCGCGTGCTCGTGACCGGCGGCGGCGGGTTCATCGGCTCGAATCTCGTCCGGTCGCTGCTCGACCGCGGCGACGACGTCCGGGTGCTCGACAACTTCTCGACGGGGAGCCGCGGCAACCTGGAGGGCCTCGATGTCGAGATCGTCGAGGGTGAGCTGCGCAGCTACGAACGGGTGCACAACGCCGTTCGTGGTGTCGAGGTCGTGTTCCATCTCGGCGCGCTCGGCTCGGTCCCGCGCTCGGTTCAGGACCCGCTGACCTCGAGCGCCGTCAACGTCGAGGGCACCCTCAACGTCTTGCTCGCCGCCCGCGACGAGGGCGTGCGGCGCGTGGTCTACTCGTCGAGCTCGTCGGTGTACGGCACCCGCAGGGAGCTGCCGGTCACCGAGGCGACGCCGCCGGACCCGCTGTCGCCCTACGGCGTGGCGAAGCTCGCCGCCGAGCGCTACTGCATCAGCTTCTCGCGGGTGTACGACCGCTTCGAGAGCGTCGTCCTGCGTTACTTCAACGTCTTCGGGCCACGCCAGAGCCCGTACTCGCAATACGCGGCGGTGATTCCGCTGTTCGTGACGAACGTCGCCGAGGGACGCCCGGTGACGATCGACGGCGACGGTGGGCAGTCGCGCGACTTCACGTTCGTCGCGAACGTCGTCGACGCGACCGTCCGCGCAGCGAATGCCCCGGCGGCGAGCGGCGAGATCGTGAACGTGTCTGCGGGAGCGCCGGTGACCATCAACGAGCTCGCGGACGCGATCGGCCGCGTGCTCGGCAAGCCTGTCGAGCGCACCTACGGCCCGCCGCGGGCCGGGGACATCCGCGCGTCGTGGGCGGACGGCCGCCGTGCGCGCGAGGTCCTCGGCTACGAGCCCGGCGTCGGGCTCGAGGAGGGACTGCGCCACACCGTGGAGTTCCTGCTCGGTGGTTGAGCAGCCGGCCGCGAACGAGGTTCGGATCCTCCGCGTCATCGCCCGGCTCAACATGGGCGGCCCGGCGCTGCATGTCTCGTACCTGACGCGCGGTCTCGACCGGCGCGGGTACTCGACGACGCTCGTAGCGGGCGAGCTGGCACGAGGCGAGGACTCGATGTCGTTCGTCGCCGACGAGCTAGGGATCGAGGTGATCGACGTGCCCGAGCTCCGTCGCGAGATCTCGCCGATCTCCGACCCGGCCGCCATCCGCTGGCTCGTCCGCGAGATCCGGCGCGTCCGTCCGCACATCCTGCACACCCACACGGCCAAGGCTGGCGCGGTCGGTCGCACAGCCGCGCTGCTCGCAGGCGACGCGAGGCCGCCGGTGATCGTCCACACCTACCACGGTCACGTGCTGCGCGGATACTTCGACCCGATCCGCACGCGTTTCTTCCGCGAGACCGAGCGTGCACTCGCCAGGCACACGACGCGGCTCATCGCGGTCGGGCCGGAGGTGCGGGACGACCTCGTCGCCCTCGGTGTCGCGCCGGCAGACCAGTTCGTGGTGATCAGGCTCGGGATCGACCTCGAGCATCGAGTCAGCAGCGACCGAAGAGCCGAGTTCCGGCGGCTGTTCGGAATCCCCGAGGAGCGCTTCGTCGTCGGCTGGGTCGGGCGCATGACAACGATCAAGCGGGTGCCGGACGTACTGGTGTCGTTCCGTGCGCTGCTCGACCGCGGAATCGACGCTGCGCTCTGCCTCGTCGGGGACGGGCCGGATCGCACCGCCGTCGAGCGAGAGGCGGCGGAGCTCGGGATCGCTCGACACATCCTGTCGGTCGGCTACCAGGAGGACGTGGCGCCGTATTACTCGTTCTTCGACGTTCTCGTCCTGCCGTCGGCCAACGAAGGCACGCCTGTGGTCGCGATCGAGGCGCTGGCGGCCGGGCGGCCGGTCGTGGCGACGCGCGTGGGCGGTCTGCCGGACGTCGTGTCGGAGGGAGAGGACGGGTTCCTCGTCGAGGTCGGGGACGTCGAAGGCGTCGCAGCCGCACTCGAGCGCCTGGCCCGCGATCCAGCGCTGCGTGCCCGCATGGGCGCGGCCGGACCGCCGCGCGTCATCCCGCGCTATCGCGTCGAGCGGCTCGTGGACGACGTCGACCGGCTCTACCGCGAGCTGCTCACCCAGAAGGGATTGCCGCTGCCATCAGCTTGAACGCGTTGAACGACGGTTTCTGCCTGCCGCCGTACGTGATCAAGCCGGACTGCCAGCCGCCGAGGTTCGGCTCGTCCTTGAGCAGGAACCACATCATCAGGTCGATGCGCGGGTTCTTCCGCGCGATCGCGAACGCCTGTGTCAGGTATTTCGCCTGCTTGGCCCACGACACGCCGATCAGCGGGTCGGGCGGATTCGTCTGGTAGCCGTACTCGGTGATCCAGATGCGCTTGTTCCCGTAGAGGTGCGTGACTTCCTTGATCAGGACGCTGATGTTGCCGAGGGTCACTGCGGTCGGCTGCGCGCCGTTCGCGGGCGCCGGCGGCGGTGAGCTCGGTGTCTCGGAGGGAAGCTGGTAGTACGGGTGGTGCGCCCACGCATCGAACGTCTTCAGGCCCGCCTTGTGGGCGGCGACCAGGAAAGCGATCGGCGAGATCGAGGGCCGCGAGCTCGAGGGCTCGTTGTTGCCGCGAGGCGCCGTCGCACCGCAGGCAACCCGTTCGCTCGAGATCATCGTCGCGTGCACGCCCGAGTACACGGCGTTGCAGATCCGCGCGTAGTCGATCGGGCTCTGCATGATCCACTTCCGCCCCGAGCGCTTGAACTGCGGTGACAGGAAGATCGGGTTGTTCGGCTCGTTCCACGCCAGCCACTCCCGCACCGCCGGGATCACGTCGCCATCCGAGCCCACGAACTTGCCGCTGTAGCGCTGCGCTGCCGCATACGCGAACGCGCGGAGGTCGGCGGCTTTGGTCGGCGCATGGTTCACGCCCTTGCCGCCGTTCGCCCAGCTCGGCGTCCCGTAGATCGAGAAGAGGACGCGAACGCCGTTCTGTGCCGCGTAGTCGACCGTGCGGTCGTACAGCGTCCAGTTGTAGGCAGGATCGGCCGGGTTGGTCGGATTCGCGGGACGCTTCGTCGCGACTCCGTAAGGTCCGCCCCAGTAGAGATTCAGCCGCACCTCCTGCACGTGCAGCTCCCTGAAGGTCGCGAACGTCTTGGCGACCGGGCCGTACAGCGTCTGCGCCTCGTCGTAGATCCCGACGCGGAGGTAGCGCGAGCCGGCAGCGGGCTGCGCGGTCGCGGCGAGTCCCGCCACCGCGACGAGGACTGCGGCGACGAGGGCGAGCCGCGGGCGCATCAGACCGGGACCGGCTCCCGGCCGATCGCGTCGAGCCAGCGACGCAGGCCTTCCTCGAGATCGACCTCCGGCCGCCAACCGAGCACCTGCTGGGCACGCGTGATGTCGGGACGCCTCACCTGTGGGTCGTCGACCGGCAACGCCTCGAAGACGATCTCGCTGGAGGAGCCGCTGACGCGGATCACGGTCTGGGCGAGCTCGAGCATCGTCAACTCCAACCCGGGATTGCCGAGATTGACCGGGAGGTGCTCGCCGCTGCAGGCGAGCAGGTACAGGCCGCGGATCAGGTCGTCGACGTAGCACAGCGATCGCGTCTGTGAACCGTCGCCGTACACCGTGAGCGGCTTGCCGGCCAGCGCCTGATGGAGGAAGTTGACCGACGCCCGGCCGTCGTTGCGCCGCATGCGCGGTCCGTACGTGTTGAAGATTCGCGCGATGCAGGTGTTGACGCCTTGCTGCGTGTGGTACGTCATCGTCAACGCTTCGGCGTAGCGCTTCGCCTCGTCGTACACCCCGCGCGGGCCGATCGGGTTCACGTTCCCCCAGTAGGTCTCGGATTGCGGGTGCTCGAGCGGATCACCGTAGACCTCGCTCGTCGACGAGATCAGGAACCGGGCGCGCTTCCACTTGGCAAGACCAAGCGCATTGTGCGTGCCGTACGACCCGACCTTGAGCGACTTCAGCGGCGCGCGCAGATAGTCGACCGGGCTGGCAAGCGCCGCCAGATGGAAGACGAAGTCGACCGGGCCGTCGACGGCGATCGGCTCGACGACGTCGTGGGAGAGGAAGCTGAACTGGTCGCCGCGCAGATGGTCGATGTTCTCGAGCGTCCCCGAGTCGAGATTGTCGATGCAGACGACACGGTGACCCTCGGCAACGAGGAAATCACAGAGATGGGAGCCTAGGAATCCGGCACCGCCCGTGACGACGGAGGTCGGCATCGGTGCAATGTACTTCGCGTAGCGGAAAGCGTCCCTTCTTCTTACGAACCCTTTGCATCCGCCCGGGAGGCGCCTCCTCCCGACACGCCGAGGGCCTGGTTCGATACGGTGACTGTGGACGTGCCCTCGTCCCAGCCTGAGGGGCTCGAACGACCGCCTCAGGTCCCCCCGAGGAGGCCTCGCCCGGGCCGCATGGGCGAGGTCTTCTCATTTCGTCGCCCGGACAGCGCAGCCGTGTCGGACCCGCCGGCGCCGCATCTGAAGCCGCTCAGCGCAGGTCCTTGTTCGACTCCATGTCGAACCACATCGCGAAGAGCGTGAACTGGCTACCGGAGATCAGGAGGAGCGCGACGAGGACGATCGTCGCCGTCGGGATGCCGTGCCCCCCGATGCGCAGAACGGTCTCGACGATCCCGAGCGCGAGACCGGCGGCCGTCATCAGGAAGCCGAAGAAGTAGAAGAAGACGAGCGGGTGAAAGTCTCGGATGACGTACTTCTCGCGTAACCGCCAGAAGAACCCCTTCCAGAGCAGCCAGGAGATCCTGGGGACGACCCGTCTGATCCTGATGCCGGAACGCTCACCGACACCGTAGATCGGCCGCGACGGGAGGTCGCGGACGCGCGCGTTCCAAACGTTCAGGTGCACGAGCATGTCGTTCGGGAAGCCGTACGACGTGTAGATGCGGTCGAGATCGAGCAGCACCAGCATCCGCAGCGAGAGGACGGTGTAGCCGGCCTGCGAGTCCGCGATGTGCCAGTAGCCGGACGCGACCTTGGTCAGCATGCTGAGCACCGCGTTGCCGAGGTAACGGCTGCGCGGAATGAGCTTCCAGGCGCTGCCCGTGAAAAGCCTGTTCGCCTTCGCGTAGTCGAGCTCGCCGCGAACGACGGGAAGCGCGAGCGACTCGAGCTCGTCGGGGTCCATCTGGTTGTCCCCCGCCATGACTGCAACTGCATCCAGGCGTCCTGCCAGCGCCAGCTTGTAGCCGGTGACGATCGCGGCACCGACTCCGCGGTTTCGCTCGTGGACGACGACCTCGACACGTGAGTCGTCCGTGGCGCGGGCGCGCTCTGCGGTCGCGTCGGTCGACGCGTCATCGACGACGAAGATCCTGTCGACGAAGCCGGGGATCCCCTGAACCGTCGCCGCGATCAGTGCTTCCTCGTTGTACGCCGGCACGACGACCGCGATGCTCTTTCCCTCGAGCATGGCCCGATCGTACGGCGAGCAGCGGTCAGCCGATGCGCGTGTCGCCGACGACGGCGACGATGGCACCGATGATGAGCCCGATCAGAGCGCCGACCAGGATCGACGACGAGCGCGAATGGGCCGATGCCTTGACCGATTGCGCCACGGTGATCACCTTGGCGCTCTCGACGTTCTGCGAGAAGGCGAGCTGCGTCTCCGTCGACGACAGCTGGTTGAGCAGGTTGCCCTGGCGCTGCAGTGACGTGTCGAGCTGCGTCACGACGACGAGCTTGTTGATCGGGTCGAGGTTCCCCGCCTTGATCGCATTGTCGGCGGCAGCGATGCGGTCGCTGATCGAGGCCAGCTGCTTCTGCGTCGTCTGCAGGACGGTGTGGTAGGTCGCGATCTTCGTGCCCACGTAAGGCGCGGTCGTGCGCTTCACGACGACCGCCGCGAGCGCGTTGGCGGCTGCGGCGGTCTTCCTCGGATTCGCGCCCTGAACCGTGAGCGAGATCAGCGGCGTCGCGCGCGTCGCACCGGCCCCAGTCGCCGATCCGACCGTGGCGACCGACACGTTGCCGCGAAGCGCGCCGTTCGAGAGGCCGGCCGCGGCCTCAGCTCCGGACTGCGCCGACGCGGAGCTCGTGATCAACGCGATCGCGCGGGGATTGGAGTAGAAGCCGTTCACGAGCGCACCGCCCGGCGAGACCGGCTGGCCGAGCGAGATCAGCGACGAGGCCTTGTAGTGGCTGCCGCCCCGCAGCGAGTAGAGGCCGCCGAGGATCGCGCCGACGATGAGGCCGCCGACGGGCAGCCACCAGAGCCGGACGACGGCGCGCCGCCAGCGCGCAAGGTCGACCTCGCGCTCGGCGTCGGGGTCGGGGGACGGCGCCGTCATCGCGCGGCGACTGTAGCCGACGCCCACTCCCATTGCCGGGCGAGCCCTTCCTCGAGCCCGACCACCGGGTCCCAGCCGAGCTCACGGCGGATCCGGGTCGTGTCGGCGACCGTGCGCTGCTGGTCACCTGCGACGGCCGCGCTGCGGCGGACGTCGAGCGAGCGCCCGGCCAGGCGCTCGAGCAGCGCGATCGCCTCCGACATCGACACCTCGAGCGCGCCTCCCACGTTGTACGTGCCGGCCCCGCCCTCCATCGCGCTCACGGTGGCCGCGACCACGTCGCCGACGTACGTCCAGCTCCGGGACTGCGAGCCGTCGCCGTACAACTCGAACGTCGCCCCGCTTGCGAGCGCGAAGGCGATGCGGGTGAAGGCCATGTCGGGGCGCTGGCGGGGGCCGAACGCGTTGAAGTATCGAAGCACCACTGCGTCGAGCCCGAAGGAACGGACGTACGCGTCGAGCAGCAGCTCGCAGGCCAGCTTCGTCACCCCGTAGGGCGAGAGCGGGTGCGGCGTCGCATCCTCCGGCGTCGGGAAGCGGTCGGGCGCGCCGTAGATCGACGACGACGAGGCGAAGACGACCTTCACGCCGTCGCGAACGGCCGCTTCGAACACGCGCTGCGACGCCAGGACGTTCCGGCGGACGTAGAGCGGAAAGACATCTCCGAAGCTCCGCACGCCCGGTTGCCCTGCGAGATGGAAGACACCGTCGAGACCGCGAAAGTCGACCTCGTCGACGGCGAGATCGACGCGAAGCACCTCGTGATCGGCCGCGTTCAGCTCCTTCAGCCGCGGGTCGTAGTAGTCGTTGAAGCAGTCGAAGCCGATCACCTCGTGACCGAGGCGAGCGAGCTCGTCGGCGAGATGAGAGCCGATGAAGCCTGCGGCGCCGGTGACCCCGTAACGCACCGGCGCAGGTTAGCGCCGCCGCTCGACGAGGCCGTAGAGCCGCGTGTACCCGGTGAGGTACAGGTGGTCCGCGTCCGCGACCACGGGTGTGTACTTGCCATCGGGGAAGGTCCAGACCTGAGTGCCGGTGCGGGCGTTCAGCGCGTACGTCCGACCGGCGAGCGTCGCGAAGTAGACGCGGCCGGCGATCACGGTCGCGGATCCTGAGATCGGCCCGTTCGCCGTGAACTGCCAGATCACGTTCCCGGTGGCGGCGTCGAAGCAGGTGAACTTGTGCGAGTAGGAGCCGGCGTAGACGCGGTCACGCCAGACCGCGGCCGACGAGTAGACGTAGCCGCCGGTCGACTGCGACCAGCGCAGCTCGCCGCTCGTCGCACCGAACGAGTAGACCTTGCCGTCGGTCGCGCCGATGTAGACGCGCCCGTACGCCACCGCCGGAGTGGCGTAGAAGGTGCCGGTCGAACCGAACCGCGGCTGGGCGCTGGCCCGCCAGAGGATCCGGCCCGTGCGCGCGTCGAGCGAGTACACGTGGCCCGAGTAGTCGCCGACGAAGAGGCGGTTGCCGGTTGCCGAGACGCCTCCCTTCACCTGGCCGCCGAGCTGCGTCGACCAGAGGGGGCGGCCGGTGTGCTCGGCGAACGCGTACACCTTCCCGCTCCAGTCACCCACGTAGACCTTGCCGCCGGCGACCAGCGGCGACGACTCGGACGGAGCCAGCGTCCGGCGCCAAGCGATCTTGCCGGTCCCGGCCTGGAAGGCGATCAGCGCCCCGGTGAGCGACGAGCTCGGCGGCCGGTTGCACGGCGGGACGTTCAGGAACGTCTCGAAGATCAGGTGGTCGTCGACGGCGGGCGACGCGGCAACGCAGTGGCCGGAGGTATAGCTCCAGGCCTGGCGCCCCTTCGTCGCATCGACGGCGAGCACCTTCCCGCCGTTGGTGGCGAAGAACAGGCGGCCGTAGGCGACCGCGGGCGGGAACTCGACGAGGGTGTGCGCGTGAAACGTCCAGGCCACGCGGAACGGCGGCGCGAGGGAGATGCCCGCGCCGAAACGCTGACCCTCGAGGTCGTGGCCGTACACGGGCCACACGATTCCCGGCTCCGGCGGCTTCGGGGGCGGAGGCTGCGTGGCGACGAACTCGATCGTCGACGAGCCCTCGATGTTGCGCGACTCGTGCTTGACGTGGAAGTAGTAGGCCGCGCCGGCGCCGAGCACGATCAGCACGACCGCCCCCGCGGCGATCAGGAGCCACCGCTTCATCGCCGCTCGACCGCGAACAGCCGCGAGTACCCGTGGAGCAAGAGCGTCTGCCCCCCACCTGCCACCGGGACGTATTCGCCGTGGGGGAAGTCGAGCACGACACGCCCAGTCGCAGCGTCAACGCCGAGGATGCGATGGGCGAACGAGCCTGCGTAGGCGATCCCGTCGACGACGACGGCCGCGCCGGAGATCGGCCCGCCCGTCCCGTGCGCCCAGAGCGTCGATCCGGTGCGCGCAGAGAGCGCGTAGAAGACGCCGTTGTACGAGCCGAAGAACACACGACCGTCGGCGACCGCCGGCGACGAGTAGACGTACGAGCCGGTCGAGCGCGACCACAGCCGTGTCCCGTCGGTGGAGAAGGCGGTCAGCGAGCCGCCGGTCGAGCTCGGCACGAAGACGCGCCCGCCGGCCACGGCCGGCGTGCCGTAGATCCGTCCGTTCACCGAGCCGGCCCAGCGGAGCGCTCCGGTCGACGCCGAGAGCGCGATCAGCCGGCCGCAGTAGTCGCCGAGGTAGACGACGCCGTTCGACACGGCGGCGGACGACGTGATCTTGCAGCCGTCGCGGTAGCGCCACCGAACCCGGTGCGAGGAGAGATCGAGCGCGGTGACCCACCCGTCCCACGCCCCGAACACGTCGACGCCGTCGGGCAGGACGACCGGCGACGACTCGATCGGCGAGCCGGCGTCGAACCGCCAGAGCAGGTGACCGTTCGAGCGGCGGAGCACCTGGACGTCTCCGTTCATCCCGTGCACGACGAGGACGCCGCCGGCGACGGCCGGGGAAGATGCCATCTTCCCGCCGGGCGTGTCGTGGCGCCAGATCACATGCCCGTCGCGCATGTCGAGCGCTTGCACAGTCTCCTGCCCGTTCCCGATGTAGGCGACGCCGTCGGCGACGACCGCCGGGAACTCGATCAGGCCCCCCAGCCCACGGGTCCAGACGACCTTGAACGGCGGGCGCAGGCGGATCGCCGTCTGCTGCTGCGTCCGCGCCGGCCCGGCCCCGTACATCGCCCACTGCAGGGCACGGCGGTAGATGCGGATCGTCGACTTCGGGTGCGTGCGGAATGCGAGCCGAACGGCGCGCGCGCCGTACCCCGGCTTCGAGGCGACGGTGACGAGCGCAGTACGCCGCCCGATCGGGACCGAGGCCACGCCGCGCGCGTTACTGCGCGCCGCGCGCCGGCCGATCTGCACCAGCGCGCCGCCGATCAGGGTTCCGAGGTCGCCGTCGACGACCGTGACCTGCACCGCAAGCGGCCGATGAGGGCGCGTCTGGACGGTCGAACGGGGCCTCGGGTGGGTCTGACCCGGGTCAGACCCCGACCGGCTCGGCGTGGCCTGCTCGCGCGACCCGCAACCGGCGGCCGGCGCGGCCAATACGACCAGGACGATCAGGCAGGCGGCGCGCCTCACGCTTCCGGCGTGACCGCTTCCTCCGCCTGCTCGCCCATCGGCTCGAGGGTGCCGCCGGCGTCCTCCAGGATCACCTGCGCGAAGTAGCGGGTCATGACGACTCCCACGCGAAAGTCGCCGAACCGCGGCTCGGGCCGCTCGCCCACCGCGAGTGCCAACGCCAGCTCCGGGTACTGAGACCCGGCCGCTGTCGGCAGCGGGAAGCCACCCCCGAAGCGCGGGTTGACGTCGGTCACCTCCAGATGTCCATCGGGCTCTCGAAAACACTGCACGTTCGCCGGACCGATGATGCGCAACGCCTCGGACACCCGCCGTCCGTGCTCGATCAGATCGGGATCGGCGATCGTCATGCCCTTGATCGATTCGCCGCCTTTCGACTCGATCATCGTCCGCGGAATTGCGGCGAGGCAGCGACCATCGAGGTCGCAGAAGACGTCGACGGAGAACTCCTCGCCGAGGCACTGCGACTGGATCATCGATTCCGCCGCGGTGTAGCGCAGGAAGAAGTCGAGCTCGGCGCGGTCGGCGGCCCGGTAGATGTGCCGCGAGCCGAACCCGCGCCTCGCCTTGACGAGCACGGGATACCGGAGGTCGTCCGGCACCTCGTCCGGCAGCCAGGTAGGCGGAGTGCCGATTCCCTCCGCCTCGAAGAAGAGGTGCGCCAGGTACTTGTCGGCGCAGCGGTGGATCGACTCCGGCTCGGGGACGAGCACGACCGCGCCACCGAGCTCGCTGCGATGTTCGGCGAGCACGAGGTGGTCGAGATCGGTGAGCGGGACGATCAGCCGCACCTCGTGCAGCTCGACGAGGTTGCGGAGCGCCGCGACGTAGCCGAGATCGTCGACCGGCGGGACGATCGCACGGCGGTCGGAGTGGTAGAGGGCGGGTGCGAGCGGGTCGACGTCCGCCGAGATCGTGGTGGCTCCAGCCTCCCGGAAGGCCGTGACGATGTCGACGCGCTGACCCGCGCACGTGAACAGGACCGCGGTCACGAGGGCGCAGCGTAGCGCCGGCGGGCCGGAACGCCCGCCACCACTGCACCGGAGGGCACGTCGCGGGTGACGACGGCTCCGGCGCCGACGAGGGCGTTCTCACCGATCGTGACGCCCCCGAGGATCACCGCTCCCGACCCGATCGCGGCGCCGTCTCCGACCCGCACCGGAAGGAGGGCCCAGTCGGACTCGCCCGCCAGCACCCCCTCGGCGTTCGTCGCGCGCGGCGTCTTGTCGTTCACGAAGAGGACGCCGTGCCCGATGAAGACGCCGTTGCCGATCTCGACGCCGTCGCAGATGAAGGTGTGGCTCTGGATCTTGCAGATCGCGCCGACGACCGCCCCACGCTGGATCTCGACGAAGGCCCCGATGCGCGTGCCGTCGCCGATCCGGCAGCCGTAGAGGTTCGTGAACGAGTGGACGACGACGTCTGCGCCGAACTCGACGTCGGCAATCGTGCGGTATGGAGCCTCGTTCGCAGGCGCTCCGCTCACCGGACGGCGGCCTCCACGGTGGCGGCGACGCGCTCGAGCTCGGCGGGCTCGAGCTCCGGGAACAGCGGCAGCGACAACGCGCCGGCGGCCCATGCCTCCGCTGCGGGGAAGTCACCCGCCGCGTACCCGAGCGACGCCAGCGCCGGCTGCAGATGAAGCGGAACCGGGTAGTGCATCCCGCTCGCGATCGCCTCGGCGCCGAGCGCGTCGCGCACGCGGTCGCGAAGCGGCGTCTGGATCACGTACAGATGCCAGACCGGCGCCGCCCAGTCCGCGACCGCCGGCGTCGTCACGTGCCCGTCGAGGAGCTCGGTGTAGGCCGCGGCGTGACTGCGTCGCAGCTCGTTCCAACCGTCGAGCCGCCTGAGCTTGACGCGCAGCACCGCCGCCTGCAGCGTGTCGAGGCGCTCGTTCCCTCCGATCGCGACGTGCTCGTACTTCCGGCTCTGGCCGAGGTCGCGGAGCACGCGGATCGCGTCCGCGAGGTGTTCGTTGTCCGTCGTGATCGCGCCCGCGTCGCCGTAGGCGCCCAGGTTCTTCCCGGGATAGAAGCTGAACGCCGCAATGTCGGCGAGCGACCCGCACCGGCGTCCGCGGTACTCGGCGCCGTGTGCCTGCGCAGCGTCCTCGACGAAGGCGAGACCGTGCTCGTCGCAGATCGCGCGGAGCGCGTCCGCGTCGCAGGGATGTCCGAACAGATCGACACCGACGATCGCTTTCGTCCGAGACGTGACGGCGGCCGCGGCGCGCTCGACGTCGATCTGCCCGTAGCGATCGCAGTCGACGAAAACCGGTGTGGCGCCGAGCCTGACGAGCGGCAGGATCGTTGCGATGAACGTGTTCGCGGGGGCGATCACCTCATCCTCGGCTCCGAGCTCGAGCGCATCGAACGCGAGCGCCAGTGCCGCCGTGCCGGACGAAACGCCGACCGCGTGTTCGACGCTGCAGTAGTCGGCCCACTCCTCCTCGAAGCGCCTGACCTCCTCGCCGAGGATGTACTGCGTCGAGGCGATCGCGTCGATCACGGCACGGTCGACCTCCTCTTTGATCGACGCGTACTGGCGCTTCAGGTCGACGAACTGGATTGGTTCGGGCACTCGCTGAGCCTAGCCACTGACACGGCGGGCGCTAGTGCAGCAGCTCGCTGTAGACCGCCTCCGTCGCCGTGGCAGTGGCGTCCCAGCTGAAGAGCGCCGCGCGCTCGAGACCAAGCGCGCGCCACGATGGCCGGTCGTCGACGACGTCGACGATCGCGGCCGCGATCGCCCCGGGGTCGAACGGATCGAACAGCCGCGCCGCGCCGCCGCAGATCTCGGGCAGCGCGCCTGCGTTCGCCGCTGCGACGGGACATCCCGACGCCATCGCCTCGAGCGGCGGCTGCCCGAACCCCTCGTACAGGGACGGGAAGACGAGCGCCGATGCGCGCCGGTAGAGCAGGGCGAGCTCGTCGTCCGAGACACGGCCGCGCCGCTCGACGCGGTCCGGGAGCGGACCGTCGAAGCCTCCGCCGGTGAGCACGAGCCGCAGCTCCGGCCGTTCGCGCCACACGAGCTGCATCGCCTCGATCAGCCGGCGGTGGTTCTTGTGCGGCCACGGCCGGGCGGGATACAGCACGAATGGCTCGGGCGCGTCGTCGGACGGCCGGAACCGCTCGTGGTCGACGCCGGACCACACGACGCGGACGCGCTCTGGGTCGAGCCCGAGCTGCAGGATCGCGCGATCGCGCGCGAAGTCGCTGAGCACGATCACCCGCGCGGCACGGCGAGCTCCACGGTCGTAGGCGATCGAGCGGTACGCCCGTGTCGCCCGCGAGAAGTTCGCGGGTAGGTCGCGGTGCTGGACGTCGTGGAGCGTCACGACAGCAGGACCGCGCGGCGGCGGCAGCTCGACCGTGAGCGGATAGTGGACGACGGCACAACCTGCCAATGCGCGCCGAGCCGTCGGCCCGGTGGCGAGGAGAAACTGCAGTGGCCGGGACCGCGGAAGCTCGAGCACACGCGCGCCTTCGCCGACGGCGAGCTCCGAAGCCGTGCTTGGTACGACGACCCGGTAGGAAAGCCCGCCGACACGGACGAGGCTTCGCACGAGCTCCCTCGCGTAAACCTCGCTGCCGCCGATCTGGCCTGGCGCGAGCGTCAGCAGTGAGAGGCCGATGACGTCTACGCGCGCCAACCGCCGGTCTCGCCTTTGTAGGTGCCGGCGAACAGCGCGAGCGGCGTGCGCAAGAGGATCAGCAGGTCGGTCTTCCAGTCGCGGTGGTTCACGTACCAGACGTCGAGCTCGATCCGCTCGGACCACGGCAACGCAGCGCGACCGTGAATCTGCGCCCAGCCCGTGATCCCAGGCTTCACATCGAGCCGGTGCCGCTGAGTTTCGTCGTAGCGGTCGACCTGATAGCGAAGCGTCGGGCGCGGCCCGATCACGGACATTTCACCTCGAACGACGTTCCAGAGCTGTGGCAGCTCGTCGAGCGAGAGCCTGCGGAGCACCCGCCCGGCACGCGTGATGCGCGTGTCGCCGCGGTCGATGGCGAGCCCTGCTCCGAGCTTCTCGGCGCCGACGACCATCGTGCGCAGCTTGAGCAGCTCGAAGTCGGCGCCGTCCTTGCCGACGCGCGTCTGCCGATACAGCACGGGGCCGCCGTCCTCGAGCTTCACCGCGAGCGCGGCAAGAGCCAGCGCGGGCGACGTGACCACCAGACCCGTTCCGGCGATTGCGACGTCGAGAACACGATTCAACGCGTCCCCTCCGCGGTCTCCCACGTCGCCGGCACTCCGCGCCGTACGTAGTTCCAGAGCGAGACGAGTGTCGCCCATGTGACGAGGACGTAGTACCGCGCGATACCCACCCCGAGCGCGGCGGCCAGCAGGAGCCCGAGCTGCGCCGCGAGCACCAGGTCGTAGAACCAGCCGTGCGCGATCAGCGCAAGCGACGACGCGAGCAAGAGCACGTGGAGAAGCCCAGATGCGTAACGCAGGTGCCGGTGGGAGACGATCGCAACGGCGTAGCGGCCGCCGAGCCGACGCAGCATCCCGCCCTTCGCGACGATCAGCCAGCAGTGCTCGAACATGCGAACCTTCCGGCGGTACTCCGTCTCGTTCGTCGGCGTCGCCTTCTCGTGCGCAGCGGCGGCGGGCTCGTACACAGCGCGACGGCCGTGCTGCACCATCAGGTAGGGGAACGCGAGGTCGTGACCGAACCGCGGGTCGACCTCGATGTAGTCCGAGCGGCGGAGCGCGTAGATCGACCCGTTGCCGCCGGTCACCGACCCGAGTCGCGACTCTGCGCCGCGGACGCCCATTTCGTAGCGCCAGTACAGCCCTTCCTTGTTCGCGCCGTCGGAGCTGACGATGTGGAGCTGCCCGCACACGTACGCGACATCCGGGTCGGCGAAGGGGCGCACGAGACGGCGCAATGCATCGGGCGCCCAGGTCGAGTTCGCGTCGGTGAACGCCACGATCTCGCTCTCGGTCAAGCGCACCGCTCGATCCTGCGCCGCGACCTTCCCGCCGCGCGGATTCGAGATCACCTGCACCGACGGGAACTGCAGGGCGATCGCCTCGGTCCGATCATCCGACGCGTCGGAAGAGACGACGATCTGGAGCAGCTCCTGCGGATAATCGAGTCCGAGCAGGTTCTCGAGCCGACGCGCGATCACCGTCTCCTCGTTGTAGGCGGCAACGATCACGGTCACGCTCGGCTCGACGTCGTCCACACGCACCGGCCGCGAAGCCACGCGCGCGAAGGCGATCGCCGCCAGCGGGTAGAGGACGTGGGTCCAGACGAGGGCGGCCAGCGAGACCCAGAAGACGATCATCACGACGGTCACAGCGCGAGTGTAGATAGCTACGTCGGCTCTTCCCATGCGCGTGCTGATCGTCGACACCGGCTATCAGGCGTTTCTGAAAGCTCTCAGGCCCTGTTACGAAGCGGGCTCGCTACGACCAGCAATGGCACCGCTGATGGGCACCTTCTTCGGCACCGCCTGTGCGTACTCGCACTACCTCGGTGAGTTGGGCGCACCGCACATGGGTCGTGGTCGACTTCGAACCGTTCCAGCGTTCCTGGCATGGGTTCACGGCCTCGCGGCCGAAACGCGCGCGGTGGACGTCCTTCTGCCCGCTTGACGACTTCGCTCCCAATGTCGTCTACCTACAGAACCTCAGCGTCCTTTCCGACGCGACGATGCAGGCGCATCCGGCGCATTCGTCGCCGCAGATCACGATCTAGCCGCCGGACACCAGGCGCCGCCGGGATCTGATCCTCACGTCGTTCCCACATTTCGTCAACCGCTTCCGATCGGTCAGCGTCAGCTCCGAGTACTTCCGCATCGTTACGCCGACGAACTCGTCATGTACAGGCGCGCGAACGATGCGTGACGACACGCACACGATCGGAACGCTTATGGAGGCTCGGTCTCTAGAGGCGGGAGCGATCTGTCGAGACGGACGATGCCGCCGTACTCGTCGTTATGGGCGCCGGGCGAACACTGCGTAACCGTTGCGGACGCGCCGCGAGCTCTCGATGAGTTCGTATTCCTCATCGGCGGCGAGGCGCTGGCAGTTGAAATGGTTCTTGAATGAGTTGACGTCATCGAGCAGGACGAAATGGGTACCCGCAACTTCATCGAGTTCGGCTCGGGCTGTGAACTCCGATCCGTCGATCAGAACGGCGTCGAAGATCTCGATTCCGTGCGTCCCGCGGATCGCGCGTATGCCGCAGAGCGGCACGCGCCCGCTTCGGATGAGTCCCAGGTCTGCTTCGCGCCAACGGAGAACGTCGTCGAGTCGATAACGGTTGAGTGTGCTCTCAATCGCAGTGTGGAACGTGCTGACCTCGCCCTCCGTCGCGACTCCTTCGAGGCCGACCGAGGAGGCGTTCACGCAGTAAACATTTGCCGCGTCCGCATAGCGATCTTGAAGCTCGCGGAAACGCTCCGGTGCAGCTTCGAGGCAGAAGAGCCTCGGTCTCGACTCGTTCCGGGCGATCCCGCGGACGAAGGAGGCGGTACTCCCCGCGCCTGACGCCGAGCCGATCTCAAGGATGGTACGGACACGGGGGTTCGCTGCTACTGCCTCAATTGCGGCTGCGAACGCATCGTTCCGAATTTCGCCCCGGTAGGCGGCCTCGCCCCGCACTCCTTTGATGAACCTCCGAAGCATTCTGCATTCTTGCGATTTCCGTCGGAGTCAGTCCCGAATTAGGATCAGCTCGTTCGGGAGATCCACGCTCCACGCTCTCATCCAGCGCGGCAGTTTGAAACGCTGTCGGTATCGCAACGGCGGGACACCACGGCGCGGGCCCGGGCCGGCGTGACCGTCGAGGTCGTGTCCCCGGGCGGTTCTGCCACTTCGGCGTCGCGTGCGGCGGCGAGGTCGTCCAGAACGTGGCCTCGGACCCGTGGAAGCCCGCCTCCGCGTTCCTCTTCGCCTTGGCGCACGTCGCCCGCCGCACTCCCTGGCTCGTGCGTGCGCTGTTGCGCCGTGCGCGACGTGGTGGAAGGGCCGACTTCGATCCTGACCGCCCGAAAGCGCGTCGGCGAGCCGGCCACGAGGCCCTTCGCGGGCGCCTGAGCGAGGAGGAGAGGGATCGTCGACTTCCTCGCGGCGACCGAACGGCTCCACCCCTCATCGTCCGCGACGGCCGCGCTCCGCGGCGCTGTGCCGGAGGCGGGTGGCCTCGTGCCGCCTTCGGAGTCTCGGGCGACATTACGAGTCGACGGCGGCCGAACGGCTAGACCTCGCGCCGCGAGTTGCTACGCCATGGCCGCTAGGCGATTGCAAATGGGCGACGGGTCGTGGCGATGCCGGTCGGTGACCGTGCCGCCGGAACTCGACGGCGTCGTGTCTGTTTCGCCGCGCGACCCCGTCGGGATGCGGGCCGTGCTCGAGGAGTTGCTGGCGGACGGCGCCAAAGCAAGTCGCGACGATACGCGCTGAGCGCCGGAACGCTCACCGAAGTTCGCGGCCGAGTGCACGCTCGTGAAAGTGTACCGTCGCGCAGTCGCCGCATTGAGATAAGGGCAGTGTGACTAAGACGCTGATCATCCTGGGAACGAGTGGACTCGCGCACGAGGTGCTGCTCATCGCCACCCGAGTGAACGAAATCGACCACCGCTGGGACGAATTCGGCTTCGTCTGTCCGATCCCGACCCCGCACCGGCGGGAGCGCGGTATCTGGGAACGGACGATGAGCTTCTCGCAAGCGATGCCGCGTGTGACGTCGTAGCAGGGATCGGCGGCCGCAGGTGCGCGACCGAGCGCTCCATCCTTGCCTTCGAGCGAGAGGGCCGGTTCGAATTTCCGAACCTCATCCATCCGCTGGCGCTCCTCGACCAAGCGGCGGGCCGGGTCTCGTTCGGACGCGGCAACGTCGTCTTCGCCGGTGCGTCGTTCACCTGCGACATCCGAGTCGGTGACTTCAACTGCTTCAACCCGAACGCGACCGTAGGACACGACGCGGTAGTGGGATCCGCGACCGTTGTTAATCCTGGGGCGAACATCTCCGGCTGGGTGAGGGTCGGCGACCGCGTGCTCGTCGGAACGGGCGCGCAGATCCTCGCCCACGTCTTGGTCGGCGACGACGCCGTCGTCGGCGCCGGCGCGCTCGTTCGCGGCGACGTGGCTGCTGGCGACACGGTCGTGGGCGTGCCCGCGCGACCGCTTCCCCGGTGAGGTACAAAGTGTGAGGCCTTGAGCTCCGTCGGCCGAGAGTGGCGATCCGCCCTGACCGTACGGCACAATCCGGCAACAATGGCCAACGACGGTGCCGAGTTCCATGCATGGGCCCCCCACAGGACCGCCGATTCCGCCAGGGTCGCTCCCCGTGTCCCAGCGGAGCGGTGACCGGGTTCCCGCTCGCGCGCGTCCGCGAGCTCGCGGGCGTCGTCACGTCGCCGGCTGACGCCGGGCCTGCGACTTCTGCCACGCAGGCGAACGAGCGGAATCGGCGTCTCGCACTCAGCTCGATGGCTGCGGTCGGCGCGCGCGGCGCGACGCTGCTCATCGGCTTCGTCTCTGTGCCGCTCACGGCTCGCTACCTTGGACCGGAGCGGTTTGGCCTCCTCGCGACGATCACGTCCCTCGGAGCGCTTCTCTCTTGGAGCGATCTCGGGATCGGCAACGGAGTCGTCAGCCATCTCTCCGCGACGCTAGCGCGCGGCGACAGGCGCGGGACTCAAGCGATCGTCTCGAGCGCCTTTTTCATCCTGCTCGTCTGCGGCCTCATTGGGATCGTGGGGGTGATCGTCACCGGATACGTTGTTCCGTGGCACTCCGTCTTCAACGTTCATTCGCCGCGCGCGGTCGATGAGGCGGCGCCGAGCTTCGTCGTGTTCGCGACCCTGTTTCTGCTTGCGTTTCCACTGGGCGTCGCACAACGCGTCCAGCTCGCCTTGCAAGAGAGCTTCGTCACGAGTCTCTGGACGATCTTCGGCGCCACGCTCGGAGTCGCCGGCCTGCTGCTCGTCCTCGCCGCAGGCGGCGGGCTCCCGCTCCTAATCCTCGCGACGGCCGGAGGCCCCCTCGCGGCGATGGCGCTCAACAACCTCTTCCTGTACCGCGGCGATCGGCGCTGGCTTCGGCCATCCTGGCGCCTCGCCAATCGTCACACGGGAGTGTCCGTCGCGCGGGTAGGGCTCCTCTTTCTCGTGCTGCAGATCGCTATCGCCGTTGCTTACGAATCGGACACTCTCGTGCTCGCGCTGATCCGCGGTACCGCCGAGGTCGCGGTCTTCTCCGTCTCGTTCAAGCTGTTCATGGTCGTACCGTTGCTGCTGAGTTTCGTCTTCACTCCGCTCTGGCCCGCCTACGCGGAGGCGCAGGAGCGCGGCGACACAGCGTGGGTCCGGCGCACGCTTCGGCGTACGCTCGCGCTGTCTGCGGCCATCTGTGTCCCGGTGGCGGTATTCCTGCTCTTCTTTGGCGCTCCGTTAGTGCACCTCTGGGCCGGCGGCGACTTGACGCCGCCGCTCTCACTCCGCGCCGCGCTCTGCGTGTGGGTCGTTCTCGTTGGCATCAGCGCGTCGCTCGCGATGTACCTGAATGGAGTAGGGGCCGTCCGTTTTCAGGCAACCTTCGCCGCGCTCATGATGATTGCGAACCTCGCGCTCTCGATCGCGTTCACCAAGGCCGTGGGCATCTCGGGTGTCGTGCTCGGTTCGATTGTCGCGCAGGCCGCCTTCTCCATCGTGCCCACGCTGATCTTCGTCTCCCGGCGCCTCGGCTGGCGCAGCGGCGCGCACGTCGCGTGACCCACGAGTTCATGGCTCTCGCCACGCCCGATCTCTCCGGTCGCGAAGAGGAGTACGTCCTCGAGGCTGTACGAAGCTCATGGATTTCCTCCACCGGAACGTTCGTGACGCGGTTCGAGACCCAGTTCGCCGAACTCGCCGGTGCACGCCACGCCCTCAGCGTCACGAACGGTACGGTGGCGCTGCACCTAGCCCTCCTCGGGCTCGGCGCCGGGCCAGGTGACGAAGTAATCGTGCCGTCTCTCACGTACGTCGCCGCCGCCAACGCTGTGAGATACGTTGGGGCCGAGCCGGTCATCGTCGACATCGACTCGGCAACATGGTGCCTCGATCCCGCCGCAGTCGAGTCTGCTTGGACGCCGCGAACGCGCGGCATCATCGCGGTTCACCTCTACGGCCACCCGGCCGACCTCGATCCGCTGCTAGAGCTCGCGCGAAGCCGCGGGGCGTGGGTCGTCGAAGATGCCGCGGAGGCGCACTATGCCCGCTACCGGGGCCGTCCGGTCGGCGCACTCGGAGACGTCGGCACGTTCTCCTTCTACGGCAACAAGCTGCTGACCTCCGGTGAGGGCGGTGCGGTCGTCACGAACAACGACGAGCTCGCCCTGCGCATGCGCACGCTCCGCGGACAGGGCATGGACCCGGACCGCCGCTACTACTTCCCGATCGTCGGTCACAACTTCCGAATGACGAACGTCGCGTGCGCGCTCGTCTGTGCTCAGCTCGACCGAGGCCAGGACCTCCTGGCCGCACGGCGCCGGGTCTTCGAGTGGTACGAGCACGAGCTCGCGAATGTTCCTGGAATCGGGTTTCGACCGCACGCCACGTGGGCGGAGCCCTCGCCCTGGCTGTTCTGCATCACGGTCGACGCCGAGGAGTACGGCCGGAGCCGCGACGAACTCCTCGCGTTCCTGGCGGACGAGAGGATCGAGACGAGGCCGTTCTTCATCCCACTACACCTCTTGCCCCCGTACGAGAAGGCCACGCGCGGCCCGCTCGAGCGGGCCGAGGCGCTCGCTGCTAGTGGCGCGAACCTTCCAACGCATTCGCGCATGACCGAGGCAGACGTCGCGCGGGTCGCAGATGCGATTGGCCGCGCGCGAGGGTGAGAGTCTGCATTAACGCCCGCCTCCACCGAGGGCTTAACGGGGGAGTTGAGTCCGTCGTAATCGGCCTGGCGCACGGTCTGTCGTCGCTTTCCGACGGGGACGACGAGTACATCTTCGTCGGCTACGAGGACGCGCAAGACTGGCTCAGGCCGTACCTCGCAGGCCCCTGCAGACTCGAGGCGACGGGAACTCCGCCGCCTCTCGGTCGGCCGCGCCGTAAATCGGGTCGCTTGCACGCTGCGCCTTCGGAGCGTTGCCGATCTAGCTCGCACGGCCACTGTGGCCGCCCGCGACCCTGTCCCGCCGTCTGACGGCACAGTCGAGAGCCTCGGTGCGGACGTCGTGCACTTCCCGTTCCAGTCCGGGTTTCGCACAGCCATCCCGACGATCTACCAGCCGCACGATCTCCAACATCTGCATTTGCCTAAAAACTTCCTGCGCTCGGAGCGCCTCAGACGGGAGCGAACGTACCGGGCCTTGTGTCTCGAAGCGGCTGCCGTTTCAGTGGGTACCCAGTGGGTGCGCAGAGATCTCCTGGAGCACTACCACCTCGAGCCCGACACCGTCTGGGTCATTCCGCTTGCCCCCATGTTCGGTGTGTATGCGGCCGCGCACGACGACAGCGCCTCCTTCCCGCAGTTTGAGCTGCCCGATCGGTTTGCGCTCTACCCGGCGCAGACGTGGAAACACAAGAACCATGTGATGCTCCTGCGGGCGCTGCGAATTCTCAGAGACCGAGGACTCTTGGTGCCTTTGCTCGCGACCGGAGCCACGACGAACCACTACGAACGAACGCTCCGGCCGCTCATTCGGGACCTAGACCTGGAGTCACAGGTGCGATTCACGGGTTTCCTACACCCGGGCACCCTGAGGCGGCTGCACGAGGCGGCTCGGATCGTGGTCATCCCCACCCTGTTCGAGTCGGCCTCCGGCCCAAGTCTTTGACGCGTTTGTGAGCGGCGTCCCCGTCGCCTGCTCGGACGTCACAGCTCTCCCGGAGCAAGTCGACGGTGCAGCAGTCCTCTTCGATCCGAGGGATGCAGCCGGGATCGCGAACGCGATAGAGACCGTCTGGTCGGATGATGATGTACGGGCGTCGCTCGTCGCGGCCGGGCAGCGGCGTATCGCGGCATTCTCCTGGAACTCACCGCCGCTAAGTTCCGGGTTCTCTACTCGATCGGTCTCGGGACGTCCGCTGTCTGCCGACGATCGCGCGTTGCTTTCGCAGCACCGGCAGCCACTCTGAGCCGAGGGTCCACCCGAGCACGACGGCTGAACATTGACACGTCTGCGCCCTCGTTACCGAGGTGTGCGGGCGTCACCTTCACCCGCCAGATCCGGCTCGCCTCCCCAAGCTGGCAGCACATCAACTGGATCCAACACAACCTCTGCGCGAACTGGGTGCCGGACATCCGCTGCTTCGCGGCCAGCAAGCGGATCGAGGTCGTCCCAACACCCCTACCGCAGCTACCTCAACCCGGCCGAATGGCACCTTGACCAGGAAAGCGGCTATTCAGGACCGCGGCGGCGGCGATGTAGGAGGGCGAGATCGTAGACCTCCCGCGCCTGGCCGGCTATCCGCGGCCAGGCAAAGAACGGCGCGGCATCTCGGTGCGCCTCGTGCAAGGCGTGCCCGGGCATCTGCATCTGGTGCCCACACGGCGCACCGCCTCCACAATGCTGCTACGTCGTCGCGTGGAACAAGTTCGACGTGGCGGCCACCCTCGAGTGGCGCGATTCCGGCCGGCGTTCCGGCTAGGACGGTCGGCACTCCAACCGTGAGCGCGGCCGCAAGCGCACTCCTGCCGAGACTGTTTCGACGGTACGGGAGCACGCACACGTCAATATTGGCCAATACGTTCGCGACCTCCTTGGACGGGAGGTAACCCGTCCAGGTCGTCGCCTCGGCGATCCCATAAGCGGTCGCAAGCTGACGATACTCCGAGTACCTCTCCTCGCCGCCCGCGCCGATCATCACCAGGCGCACGTCTGCTGTCCGTCGGAGTCGTCGAACGCTCTCGAAAAGAAGATCGACGCCGCGCGTAAAGTCGAGGTGGCCGAAGTACCCAACGACGAGCGCGCCGTCGGCTCCAAGTCGCTCGCGGACATCTCGAGTTGGAGCTTGAGCTTCTGTCTCGACGTTGGGGCCGACCATCAGAAAGTCGAGTCGGTCTCCCCAAAGCAGCGATACGAAGCGCTCGAAGGTACGTCGGGTCGTGCGTTGTCAGGACGGCGCTCCGCGCGAGCAATCCGCAGGCGGTGAGCTTGACGGCGAGCGGCGAGCGCCGCCCGAGCCCCAAGTTCCAGAACGTCGAGACAAGCGGAACCTGTCCGGCGCCCACTACGGCGGGAAGTTGGTACCGTTGCTGGACCTCAGAGTCGGGAAAGAAAGCGTGGATAAGGTGGATCCCCTCAGCGCGGATCACCTCGTTGATGCGGTGCAGCGAACGTCGGCCGGGGGTGGAGCAAATGCTCCAGTCGGAAACCATCCGGTGAACCGTGACACCTGAAGAGCTCTCGCGGAAAGGGTGGTGCTGATCCGACGTGAAAACGTGCGCCTCACACCCCCTCGCCGAGAGCGCCTTGCTGAACCGGGCGATGAAGTCTGCCCCCCCGTTGTGGTCCGGCGGGTAGGTGCCGAAGACGATCCCGACACGTAGCAGGTGGGAATTCGTCTCGTTCGTCACCGACGCCCAGTCTAGAAGCAGCCTGTTGACGGTGATCCGCCCGGAGCTCGTCGGGCCGGCTCTTCTCGCCGTCGCGCTTTGTGGGTTCTGGCTCTACCTCGGGGCGCTGGCGGTTATCGGCGTCGCGCCACGAACCGCAATCACCGGTGGTTACTACGCAGTACTTGGCGCACTTATGTGGGCGTGGGTTGTGCTGCGTCGACGACGATTGATGCAGAACCTTCTCGGCTCGCGTTGGCCGAGGATCGCGACAGCGAGCGCGGTCATTCTCTTCATGTGGTTCGAAGTCGCCGCTCTGACGTCTGCGACCACACTCTCCCACCGATTCGCTGCGCTTGTCCTTCTCTCGAGCGTGCCCGCTGCGTTCGTTGCGGCCTCGCTCGACGAAGAGGAGCTTCTGTGCGCCGTGCGACTTGTCGTTCGCTCGGCGGGGCGTTCGCCCTCGTCGAAGTGGCTTCAATCGGCCGGGGATCCGTCGGCGGACGGTTCAGCCCAATTCCCTACCTCGATCCGATCTCAGCCGCACAGATCCCAGCTCTCGGCGCCGTCGCGCTGCTGGCTCTCGGCGCACCCCGCATCGGCCGTTCGTGGACTACGCTCTCGCTGCTCGCGGTGCTCGACGCTCGCTGTGCTTCTACCCGGTTCACGAGGACCGCTGCTCGCAGTATCCGTCGCTGCGATCGTGATTCTCAGTCGGCGGACGCGTCGCGTCGCTCTTATAACCGTAACCGTGATGGTCTTGAGTGGCACAGCCGGATACTCACTTGCGTCGAGACTCGGTTCAGCAGGCCATCTGACTGCGGACTTGAGCCACTCGGGGCCATGGTCGGGCGAGACCGTTGCCGCCTCATCGGCCGAGGAGCGCGTGTGGCTCATCCGCCACGCGATACGAGCCGGAGCACGTCATCTCTTCGCGGGGAACGGCGTCGGCAATCTGTCGGACTACAGTCGGACGTCGTCAAGCTTCAGACTGCGGGGTGCTGCACGTACCCGCATGATCCGCTTGTCGAAGCCTTCTACTCTTTCGGACTCGCGGGGCTTGCGCTCTTCGTGCTCGCGCTCGCCGTCGCAATTGCGGGCGGGATGAGGGTCGCGATCGAACCGGCGTCTCCAGCAATGACTTTCATCATCGGCCTACTGGCTTATGCCGTTGTCGAATACGGTGTTAGTGGCGAACTCGGCGTCGACGTCCCTTTCTGGGTTTCAGTATTACTTGTGCTCGCGTGGTGGAGTCGGAGCCCCGCCAGGTGCCCACCGTGATCCGCGTTGTGGCCGTTTTCCCGGAACCGACGCCGTATCGAACACCACTCCTCGACCTGATCGCCGATTGCGAAGACATCGAGCTAACGGTGGTCTACGCGGCGCGGACCGTGGCCTCGCGGACGTGGTGGTTCGAGCCGCGGCATCCGACGGTGTACCTACAGGGCATCCGCATTCCCGGGCTTCGGCGGATTCTCCGGCATGACTACCCAGTCACGTTTGGAATTTTGTTCGCGATTGAGCGGCTTGCACCCGAGGTCGTCGTGGTTTCTGGCTGGAGCATCTTCGCCTCACAGTTCGCTGTCCTGTGGTGCCGCATACGCCGACGGCCCTATGTCGTCGTGGTGGAGAGCCACGACCGTGGTCCGCGCCCACGCTGGAGACGCGTCATCAAACGGACGATCGTGCCGCGGGTTCTGAAGCCCGCCAGCGCAGTGCTCGTCACAGGCGCACTCGCAAGGGAGTCGGTAATTGCTCGAGGGGCGCGCGCCGAGCGGGTGCACGTGTTCGCCAACACAATTGACGTTTCAAGGTTTGGACGGGCAGTAGAGGATGCGCGGCATCAGCGGGCAGAGATCCGCGCATCGCTGGGCGTCCACGACTCCGACATCGTCGTCTTGACGGTTGCGCGACTTGCTCCCGAGAAAGGGGTGGACACTTTACTGCGCGCCATTGCGGGGCTTGACACGCAGTATGTGGCCTTGATTGTTGGCGACGGTTCGGAGCGCGACCGCCTTGAGGCGCTCGCCTCCGGGCTCGGCGTCAGGGCGGTCTTCACGGGAGACGTAGCCGGGGACCGCGTTGCCTTCATGTATGCGGCCGCGGACGTTTTCGCGCTGCTCTCCCGTCACGAGCCGTGGGGAGTTGTCGTCAACGAGGCGGCATCTGCCGCTCTCCCTCTTGTGCTCTCCGATCGCGTTGGGGCCGCGGCCGACCTGCTCGTGGACGGAGTGAACGGCGTGAGTGTCCCTTCCGACAATCCCGAGTCAGCAGCGAGTGCGCTGCTGGAGTTCGCCGATGAAAACGTTCGATCCCACGCGGGCATGAAGTCACGCCGAGTTGTGGAAAGCTGGGGCTACGATGCGAGCATCGCCAGCTTCGTGGCCGTGGTCCAATACGGCCGCGGCGAGCCGATGATGATCCTCGCAGTCGCCACACTTCACCCGGGGAAGCCACGATTTCGCCTGTCTGCCCGGAGTGCCACCACGGATGCCCGGACTGAGCTTCTGGGTGACCGACATCACCGAGCATGCAACGCGAGAAGGCAAGGTCTACTACACGGTCGTCTTGGACGCGTTCAGCCGTCGCGTGTCGGCTGGTCGATCAGCTACAGTCCCACCGCTGTCTGACCTGCAACGCGGTCGGGTTGGCGATCGAGCAACGCGGCGCCAAATTGCACCACGGTGATTCATTCCGACCACGGCACGCAATTCACCGCCTGGACGTTCATCGACCGCGCCGAGAAATCCGGGCTGCCGTCGATGTGTTCCTCGTGGTGCCCGCTACGACAATGCGCATCGGCAGCACTATCGCCGCCGCCCGACCAAGCGACGACGGGATCGCGACCGCCCCATCGCTCGCCGCGACCTGACAGCAGGATTCGACGGCGTCTGCACGCTAGTGGTCAGCTCCGAAATCAATTCTACGTACTTGGCAATGGCAACTGGCCGACTGGCTTCGCGCTCGACATACCTACGACCTCTGCCCCATCGCGTCAAGTTCGTAACGGCCGTCATGCGAATCGCGAATCACCCGCGCCAGCAGGTCCCGGTCTTCCGGGCTTGATCACGATCCCACATGCTGCCGCTTGCGCAACCTTGACAATCTCGCTCTGGTTTGTCTGCACCCACCACGACCGGCCTGGCGACAGACAACACACCGTTCATCCGGCTCGGGACGATGAACCCCGACAATCCGCGCGTCAACCCGATGAAGTGCAGATCAGCAGCAGAGAGCGACTCTGAGAGAACGGCCCTCGGCTGGTACGGGTAGAAGACGACGCGATCAGCCTCCAACCGCCTCGACAATTCAACAATGTCCGCCTGTCTGGCTCCACCTCCGATTACGACCACACGGAGATTGTTGAGATCGCGAAGGTACGTCGTCGCTCGAATCAACACCTCAAGGCTTTGTGCATAGCCGACGTTCCCGGAATGCATAACGACGAACCTTCCGTCAAGTTGATGCTCGCGGCCCCATTGATTCGTCTTCGGCGCCGGCATGAGCTCCGTCGTGTCCACCCAGTTCTTGATCACCACAATGCGATCTCTTGCCAGGCCTTTCTCCACGAGCCGCTCACGCATGGTTTCGCCGATCGCCACGACACGGCTGGCATGCTGCAGCCCGCTGGTGACCAGACGGTCGAGGATCCGTATAAGCGCTGGATTTCTCAGCCGACCGAGCTCAACCGCGATCTCTGGAAAAACGTCTTGCACAATCGCGACATACGGAACACCGAATCTCTTTGCCGCGAGACGCGCGAACGCAGAAACGAACGGAGGATCGCTCATGCAGAGAACGAGCTCCGGCGAAGACGCTCCCAGCGCTGACCGAATCGACGATGCCGTATAGGTCAGGTAGTTGATCCCTCGCTTAGCCAGCTGCCGACGCTCGAATGCCGTCGACCAGACTCTTAAAATCTCCCGAACTCCGTTCACTATCTCTCGGCCGTGGCGGGAGTCCTCGGCCACAGCCGTGACAACGGTCACGTCGTGATCGACGGCAAGGTCCTCGCACAGCTGTGTAAGCAGCTGACCCGTCGACTTCGAGGGCGGGAGCGTAGTACTGGTTGAGAACGAGGATCCGACGCCGTGGCACAGACGAATGCTAGAGACTCGCGGTCGGCTCGCTGCCCCTCGACGGATCCGACTTGCTCGATCCACGCGCGGGCCGCCTAGGCCGTGTCGTCGGGGCTCCGCTTCCGGCTAGGGGAAACGCGGCAGCGGGATTCCGCTGCAGGCAATCAGGCGGCCCAGCTGCGCGGGCGAGACGACGATCCCGTGCCCGCGGAGGTAACGGGAGAGCTTGGCCAGGCTTCACCGGGTGTACGGCACCCCGAGCGTGTCGGGACGGGAGCGCCGGCGACCGGCGACGATCCGCTGCTCGTCGTCAGTCTGGATCCGGCGGGGTCGCCCGCCCTTGACGAGGGCGCAACGACTCCACCCTCGCTCGTTGAAGTCGTGGATCACATTCCGCACGTGCGACTCGTCGGTAACCAGCACAGAGGGCGATCTCGCGCGCTCATCAGCGTGTTCGAGGCCAGCGGGATCAGAGCCGCTGCCGCGTGGAGCCAGCTTCGACTGCTTCGACAGAAGCTTCAACCGCTGCCCTTCGTGCAGAGCCAAGTCGCGCACAAACACCTTTGGGGGACGCGTCCACAGCTCCTCAAATCGGATGCGTCCCGGTTTGACAGCAGGACGACCGGACCCTGCCGGTTTCCGGTCAAACATTCCGAGAGGCCGCATTAGTTCTCTCACGAGCGGTCAACCTCCGATACACCTGAACACACAACGCCGCCGCGACTGGCTGTGCAAACCGCCGGCTCCGCGTCGAAGCGTCGACACCGAACCTTACTCGGCGGAGTCGGTCGTCAAGGAAGGCGACAATCGCGGACCGCATCGCCCGAGTGTGGTCGAGCTCCACGAACACCACTCCGTCTCCCTTGAGATCCGCGAGCCCGCCGACCCGCGTCGCGACGACCGGCCGGCCGTATGCCATCGCCTCCCGCGCGGTCATGCCATAGCCCTCACGCCGCGAGGGCACGCAGACGACGGCCGCCCGCTCGTAGTAGGCGCCCATCTCCGACGGGGGCACGAAGCCGACCGCCTCCGGGACGCGGTCGCGGAGCGGCCCGTCGCCGACGATCACACGCGGCAGACCCTCCGTCGCGGCGAGGAACTCGAGGATCCCTTTCTCCTCGCTCAGCCTTCCGGCGAACAGAACGTGCGGCGGTTCCGCCGGCTCGCCGACGTTGTCAGGGATCTCGACCCCTGCAGGAACGACTCGCACGTCGCGCGCCCCCAGGCTGCGCGCCTCGTCGGCGAGGATAGGTCGAGGCGGCGATCACGATGCCGCGCTCGGCGCAGCAGCGGACGCACGAGCGCCGGTGCCCGGCGCGCCAGCTCGACGTCCGTCCCCCACACCTGGAGCACGTACGGCTTCCCCGTCGCTTCGGCGGCGAGCGCAGACGGGATCCAGTGCGCGTGCACGAGGTCGGCGTCTCGCGCCGCCGCGCGGGCGGCCCGGGCGTACGCCGCGAGGAATGCCGGAACGAGCGCGATCTTCCACGGCGAAGCCCGCAGGTTCTGAGCGATCCCACCGCCGTAGGCGACACCGAAGTCCTGGAAGGTCGCCGGGGACACGACGTCGACCTCGACCCCGAGCTCGCGCACACCGCGCACCTGCGCGGCGACGAAGCTTCCCGCGACGTCACGCTCGTCGCGCGGGTACGACGTCGTGAGGACGCAGACATGCACGACTTCTATTGTGTTCGAACGTGACGGACAGCCTCCCGCACGCCCTCGAGGCGATGGCCGAGACCTCACGTGGGCGCCGGGATCGGAACGCACACGAGCCGGTTGGCGTCCAGAGCCGCATCCTCCGCCGGACGTCGCTCCCGCGCGACGGGCTCTCGCTCTACGACGGGCTCGCGCCCGCGTTCCGCGCCATCGATCGCGTGCCGACCCCGGTCGGGCTCTCGCTCTGGCCCGTCGCAAAGACAACGGGGATCGCAAGCGCCAGAGCCACAAACGCGTAGAAGTAATAGAACTGCATCGTGAGGTAGAAGGCGTTCGAAGCGAGCGTGCCCGCAAGCGCCGCGGTGAAGCCCCAGGCCAGCGGCCGGACACGGGCTGCGAGCGGGTCGCGTGCGGCGGCAAGGCTGCGACCCAACGCACGCGCCGCACTCAGCCGTCGAAACACCCAGAGCACGAAGGCCGCGAACAGGACCGTCCCGACGAGCCCCGTCTCCACGATGAGCGCGACGTAGTACGAGTGGGGACCCCAGTTCGTCTTGCCGGTGACGAACTCGTAGTAGACCGAGAATGTGTTCAGCCCGAGCCCGAACAGCGGATCGACGTGCAACACGTGCGGGATGAAGGAATAGACCTGGAAGTGCGCGCTCTCCGAGTTTCCACCCGTCTGCACGCGTGACTTCAGGACGGTGGTGAAGAAGCTTCGGCGCGACAGCACGATCGCGAGCAGGAGCGCCAGCGCGGCGCCGATCGGAACGAGCAGCTGCGCCGAGCGGAGATAGCGCCGGTAGGGAAGCACCAGGACGAGCGCGCCGACGCCGAGCCCGAGCAGCCCGCTGCGCGAGAGCGTCGTCGCCTCGACCACGAGCAGGAAGCCGATCACGACCATCAGCCAGCGACGCGCAGGATGGCCTTTCTCGAGCCGCAGATAGAGCGGCGTCAAGACGAGCAGCGGGACGATCAACATGATCCCGAGGTGGTTCGGGTCGCCCGTCAGGGCATTCGGCCGGTAGACGTTCGCGCCGTTGATCGCGCCGTAGATGTTGATCTGGCTCGCCCCGCCGGTGATCGGCGACAGGACGACCGCATCGAGGTTCCCACCGCGACGCGCGTCGAGCAGCTGGAGGACACCGTAGGCCGCGTTGACGACGAAGCCCGCGGTGAACCAGACGAGCGTCTTCCAGAAATAGCGTTGGCCGCGCCGCGACAACCAGACGACAGCCGCAGCCAGGAACAGGAAGTGGATCAGCCACTTCGTCAGCCCCTTGCCCCACTGGCCGAGCGCATCGGCATCGGACAGGTCGAAGTAGCCGAGCAGGTACGCGACGAGGAAGACCGCGAAGAACCCGAGCAGGACCGCGCTCGTCTGCGGCACGCGGAACCGCTGCGTCCCGGCCACGAAGGCGACGAGAAAGCCGATCGCGAAGAAATCGGCGATCCCGACGGTCCCGGCAAACGTCCAGTGGACCTTCTCGAACGTGACGCAGAAGACGCTGGCCAGGAACAGGAAGCTCGTGACGCTTCTCATGGCGTCACCTGCTCGAGCAGGGCTGCGAGCTCCTCGACCCTCGTTCGGCGCGAGACCCTGTGCTGCCACTCGGGCGACAACGGGGCATCGTCGAGCTCGCCCGCTCCCCACCGCTCGTGCAGGGCTCGCAGCGCGGCCTCGATCCCTTCGATGTCGTCGGGAGCGACGACCACACCGGTCCCCGCGTCTCGGATCAGCTCGGCGGCGGCACCATCGGGTGGCACGAGAGCCAGGATCGGCCGGGCCGCGGCGAGGTATTCGAACACCTTGCCGCTGAGCACGCCCTTGCCACGGCCGCCGGCATCGGGGATCAGCAACAGGAGCGCCTCGGAGTCGCGCTGCAGCTCCAGCGAGCGCCGGCGAGGCGCGTACGGGATCAGCTCGAGCCGGTCGCCGAGGTCGAGCGTCTCGGCCCACTCGCGGTCGGCGGCGCGAAAGTCGCCGAGAAAACGAGCGACGACGTCGAGCTCCGACCGGGCGAGCGCGGTCAGGAACGGGCGCGGGTCGCGCTTGCCGAAGAACGATCCCGCGTGCGTGATGCGAAAGCGCGGCGACGGACGATGCTCGAGCCCCGCGAAGTCGTCGAAGTCGGAGCCGTTGGCGATCGTCACGACGTCCCCGGAAGGTGAGCGCTCGCGCATCTCGTCGGCGATCGCGTCGGAGACGCAGACGATCGCGTCCGCCCCCCGCGCGACGAGACGCGCGACCGCGTGCTCGCCGGTCTCCTTCGCGCGGACGAGCCGCGATTCGGCCCGGCGGTGGGGATGCGCGACGATCGAGTCCCGGAGGTCGGCGACCCACGGAATGCCCGCGGCCTGCTTCACGGCAGCCCCGACGAGATGAACGGAGGACGGCGGCGAGGTGGTGATCACGACGTCGATGCCTTCGCGCTTTGCGATCCGGATCGCGGTCGGGATCGCCGTCAAGTTCCAGCTGACGTTCTCGTCGGGGACGAGCAGACGGCGGCCGGCGAGCTGCGCCTGCCGCGTGAAGCGCTCGAGCCCGCCGGTCCCGTGAAGCTCCTCGGCCGGCTTTCGGCCCTTCGGCCCGATGTAGCGGGCACGGTGCACCCAGGCGAGCGTCGGCGGCTGGAGCTCCTCGTCCCGGTGGATCCACTTCGGATCGTCGGGCGCGAGCACGTGCGTCTCGACTCCCAGTTCCGGCAGGTGCGTCGCGAACTTCAGTGGACGCTGCACGCCTCCGCCGCCGGCAGGCGGGAAATACATCGTCACCAGCAGCACCTTCACCGCGGCAGACGATAGAGGCGACCGCCGCGGATCGCCCACGTGGCTCCGTAGCGACGGGCGACCCGCGGGTCTCCGGTCGCCACCCAGTGGTTCACGGCTCGGGCGCGGCCGTACGGATCGTTCGCCCTCGTGTCGGCGACGTGCGTCACCGGCAGGCCGACCACGTAGACCGGCGCGTCTGCGACGACCCGGTAGGCGACCTGGAGCGGCGCCAGGACGACCGCGCCTTTCGGCACCTTCGTGCGCAGCGAGCGAACCAGGCCCGGAGAGAGCGCATCGGGGTCGGTCGCGACCCGCGGGCTCCAGTGCCAGACCCCGTGCGCGACCACCGGCAGGACGAACGCGAACATCGCCGCAGCGCCGAGCCGATGGTATTCACGCGCGGGCCGGCGCCGGACGACGATCGCGACCAGGAGCGCCGCTGCGCCGCCGAAGAGCGCGATCCAGGTCGCGAGCGCGGGACCTCCGTGGCGCAGGCCGTACGCGAAGTCACCGGGCCAGAGGCGCTGCAGGACGATCCCGCCGGCGAGCGCCAGCGGCAGCACGAGCACCGATCGCGCGAGCAGCGCGAGCGCGCCCGCGAGGGCGAACGGCAGCGGCGCGAATCCCGCCGCACGGCGCGACTGCGACAGCGAGACCTCGTTCGAGAAGTGGACGAACAGCCACGGCACCTCGAGCAGCACCAGCACCAGCAGCGTGCCGCCGAGCACGAACGCGACCCAGCGCCTCGGCCAGGCAAGAGCCGTCACGGGAAGCAGGAACAGCGCTGCGACCGCGACCGCGCCGCTCCGTCCGAACACGCCGGTCGCCAGCCGGTAGTGATGCTCGTTCGTCACGACCAGCTGGTCGGCGTACTGCCGGATCGCACGGGCGCGTTCGGTCGCGCTGGGGTCGTGCGAGACCGTCTCGTCGACGATCGGTCGCAGCCAGAGAAGGGCGAGCCCGATCGGGACGAGAGCCGCGGCAAACGTCGGCGCCCACTCGCGCCAGGCTCGCGGCTGCAGCAACGCGCACGCCGCCAGCGGCACGAGCACGAACAGCGCGTACGTCGGATGCACTAGCGCGAGCGCACCGAACACGGCGACCAGCTCCGCGCGGGCGCGCCACGACGGCGTGGCGAAGAAGAGCGTGATCACCGCCGGGACGAAGAGCTGTCGTGCCGCGGTGGCCGGCTGCGCGAGCTGGGCGTACGAACCGCCGTGACCCGGGCCGAACGCGAACATCGCCAACGTCGCGGCCAGCACGGATGCGCCCCCCCAGCGCGAGCCGAACACCGTCGCGCCCGCCTCCCAGACCAGGGCGCAGGCGAGCGGCGCCAGCAACGACGGCTCGTGCCGGATCACGCCCGCGGCGTCGACGCCGGACACCCACGAGACGAGGGCCAGGAACCCGTGCCAGAGCGGGAAGGCGTAGCCCGGATGGAGCCCCCCGTCCTTGAACTCGTCGACGGTACGCAGGTGGAGGTCGCCGAGAGCGACCAGCTTGCGCACGCGCGCCTCGTGGAAGAGCGCGTCCCCGGTCACGACGCCGGCCGTCCGCCACAGGAACCAGCCGAGGACGAGCCCGACGAGCCACGGCCAGGGCGAGCGGAGCGAGCCAGATTCGGGAGACGGGCGGTGTCGACGGACGAGCGCGATCACGACACCGGCCACGAAGATCGCGGCGAGCACGATCGCCGCAACGCGGATCGTCGTGTGGAGGGTGAAGACGACGGCCCACGCGATGAAGAGCGCCGCCGTCGACCAGGCGAGCAGCGACGCTGCCGACCGGCGGCCGAGAGCGCGCGCGACGGCGGCGCCCGGCGCCAGCACGACGACCGTGCCGAACGCGAGCCTCAGGTACTCGATCAACGAACGGCTGCTTCTGCGAGGAGCGCATCGACGTCGCCGGAGGCGAGAAACCGGGCACCGTCGCGATACGTCGAGCCGCGATCGCCGCGAAACACGAGCCCGCGGGCTCGCAGCGACCAGAGCAGCACGCGGCGCGCCCGTTCCGCCTCCTCACGGCCCCGGTGCTTGTCGAGGAAGCGAAGGTTGCTTCGCAGGTTCTCGACGTACATCCGCCCGCCGTGCGTCGCGCCGCCGACGTGCACGACCTCGGCCCCCGGATAGAACAGCACGGTCCACCCGGCGCGGCGAAAGCGCGTGAGCCAGTCGACCTCCTCGCTGAACATGAAGAACGACTCGTCGAACAGACCCACCTCGTCCGCCGCGACACCGCGAACGAGCAGCGCAGCACCCGAGAGCCAGTCGACCTCCCGCACCGAACGGTGGTCGAAGCCGCCCAGATAGAGCGGATTGAGGAGCGACGATCCGGGTGCGAGCTTGCGCACGCCGGCGTACTCGGTCGTCAGCCGCCACACCGTCGGCTCGGCGCGTGCAGAGCGCTGCAGGGTGCCGTCCGTGTTCAGCAGACGGGGGCCCACCACCGCAGCCTCTGGATGCGCGTCGGCGAACGAGACGAGTCGTTCGATTCCGTCGCCGACCACCCAGGCGTCCGAGTTGAGCAGGAACCAGTACCTGCCCGAGGCGAGCCGCATCCCGGCGTTGTTGCCGCCGCCCATGCCCCGGTTCTCCTGCTCGACGAGCTCGACGTCGGGGAACTTCTCGCGCACCAGCTCGAGCGTCCCGTCGGTCGACCCGTGATCGACGACGATCACGTCGAGCCCGCGCACGGACTCGAGGCACTGCTCGAGCCACGGCAGCGCGTTCATCGTCACGACGATGACCGAGACGTCAGGTTCCGGAGCCATCGGGTACGACCGGCGCGCGCCGCAGGTTCTCCCACACGATGATGCAGAGGCCCGGAAGGGAGAGCACGAGCGTCAGCAGGAAGAACAGGAAGCCGCAGGCGAATGCCTGGTCTGCGCCGACCCCGAGCTTGCCGAGGAAGCTCACGAAGAACGCCTCGCGCACAGCGAGACCGTTGACGGTGAACGGGACCAGCATGACGAGGAACAGCAACGGTCCGAGCACGATGTAGGGCAGCGGCGAGAGGTCGATCCCGACCGCCCGGCCGGCTGCGTAGATCGAAAGGATCCGCCCGAGTTGGACGACGAGCGTCGCGGCGCACACGATCGCGAGTGTGCCGGGGTGGTCTCGATACCCGTGGATGCCGTCGTAGACGGCGCGCGCGATCCGCTCGACGCGCAGCCGCCGCGCGAGCGGCACGGCGAACACGAGCTTGCTGCGAACAGTGCGCGAGAAGAAGACGATGCCCACGAAGATCGTCGCGATCACGAACAGGAACTCGATCCAGACGTAGGCCCCGATGTCGTACCGGCCGATCGCGAGCAGGAAGCCGATACCGGCGAGCAGGAGAGTGACGGCACCTCCGAGCGCGCGCTCGAGGAGCACCGAGCCGGTGATCGGCGTGATCTGGCCGGGATGCCTGCGCGACGTCTCGTAGATCCTCGACGCGTCGCCTCCCACCGAGGTCGGCAGCACCTGGCCGACGGCGTAGGAGACGAAGTACGCACGGGTCAGCCACGACAGGCCTTCGTGGATGCCGCGCGCACCGAGCAGCTGCTGCCAGCGCCAGGACATCGGCAGGATCGTGATCAGGATCAAGAACGCGGAGACCGCAACCCAGGCAGGGTCGGCGCTGCCGAGAATGTGCAGCGTCTGCCCGATGTTGATCTTGAAGACGATGTAGCCGATCGCGAGCGCTGAAACGGCGAGCGTCGCCGCGAGGCGCAGACGGCGGTTCATCCGGCGAGGCGCGCGTGGACGCGCCGCAGGGCGGCGATCGCGTCGCCGACGTCGTCGTCCGAATGAGCGGGCGAGAAGGGAAGCGACAGCACCTGCGCCCCCGCTCGCTCCGTGACCGGAAGCGCCGGCTGCGAGGCCGGCAGGCGGTCGTGGTAGGCACTCAGCTGGTGCACAGGCAGGAAGTGGATCGACGTTCCGATGTTCTCGTCCGCGAGCGCCTGCTGGTAGTCGTCGCGCGTCGCACCCGCGAGCCCGGCGTCGATCCTGATCACGAAGAGATGGTTCGCGTGCAGGTCACGCGGGTCGCGGCCGACAGCAACGATGCCGTCGAGGCCGACGATCCCCTCGGAGTAGAGCGCGTGGTGGCGTGCCCTGATCTCGGCGTGCCGCTCGACCTTGTCGAGCTGAACGAGTGCGATCGACGCGAGCACGTCGGAGAGGTTGGCCTTGTAGCCCGGAACGGCGATGTCGTAGTGCGAGCCGTGCCCGCGGCGCATCACGCGCAGGTCGTCGAGCCGCGCCGCGAGATCGTCACGCGAGGTCGCGATCAAACCGCCTTCGCCGGCGGCGATGTTCTTCGTGGCGTAGAGCGAGAAGCAGGTGAGATCGGCGATCGATCCGACCTTGCGGCCGCGGTAGCGCGACTCGGCAGCGTGCGCAGCGTCCTCGACCACCGGCACTCCGAGCTCGAGCAGCGGATCGAGGTCGGCCGGCTGGCCGTACAGGTCGACCGGCACGATCGCCTTCGTGCGCTCGCCGACGAGAGCGCGCACACGGCCGGGATCGATGTTCAGAGTGTCGTCCTGGACGTCCGCGAACACCGGCGTCGCACCGCAGTGCACGATCACGTTGGCAGTCGCCGGCCACGTGAGCGAGCTCGTGATCACCTCGTCGCCCGGGCCGACCCCGAGGGCGACGAGCGAAAGGTGCAGCGCCGCGGTGCACGACGAGACTGCGAGCACATGGCTCGCCTCCAGGTAGTCCCGCATGCGGGCCTCCAGCTCGGCTGTGCGCGGGCCGGTCGTCAGCCATCCGGACCTGATCGTCTCGGCGACGGCCTCGACCTCGGCCTCGTCGACTGCGGGCGGCTGGAAGCCGAGGAAGGTCGCGCGGCGGGTTGCCTCCACGCGCGCAAGGGTAACGCGCCCTACCGTCGGCCCTGCGCCGGAGATATGGTCGTCTTCTCGGCCTACCGAAGGGATGGCAATGAATCGGAATCGGATCGCGCTGGTCGGCCTCGGCGCACTCGCGCTCGTCGCCGCCGGATGCGGCGGCAGCTCCAAGTCCTCCTCCGGCCCTGCGGCCGGGACGACGACGACCTCCGGCCTGACGGGGAAGGTGACGTTCGACGGCGTCTGGACCGGCGCCGAGGCCGCCCACTTCGCCAACGTGATCAAGGTCTTCAACAAGAGCTATCCGAACGTGCACGTCCTCTACAAGCCGGTGGGCGACAACCTGCCGACGGTGCTGTCGACGGCGGTGGCGGGTGGCAAGCCGCCCGACATGGCCGACATCGCCCAGCCGGGTCTGATCCAGGAGTTCGTGAACAAGAAGGCGCTGCAGCCGATCACCTACGCGAAGCCGACGATGGTGCGGAACTTCGCGCCCGCGTGGATCCAACTCGGCACCTACAACGGCGCGCTGTACAGCGTCGTCTTCAAGGCGAGCAACAAATCGCTCGTCTGGTACAACGTCCACTCCTTCGCGAACGCCGGCGTGAAGCCGCCGACGACGTGGGATCAGTTCCTCAGCCTGGCGTCGACCGTGAAGGACTCCGGCACGACACCGTTCTCGATCGGCGGGGCAGACGGCTGGACCCTGACCGACCTGTTCGAGAACATCTATCTGCGCACGGCCGGACAGTCGATGTACAACAAGCTGAGCGCACATCAGATCAAGTGGACCGATCCGTCGGTGACCACTGCGCTGCAGACGATGGCGAAGGTCCTGCAGCCGGCATGGATGGCAGGCGGGACCTCGGGTGCGCTGCAGACCGACTTCCCGACCTCCGTCAACAACGTCTTCCAGAACCCGCCGAAGGCGGCGATGGTGATCGAGGGCGACTTCGTCCCCGGGTCGGCCACCGTCAAGGCGAAGCCCTCCACCGACTATCGCGTGTTCGCGTTCCCGAGCGTCAACGGCTCGAAGCCGGCGGTGGAGGTCGCCGGCGACTCGATCGTCACGTTCCGCAACACCCCGCCGATCCAGGCATTCGAGACGTTCCTCGCGACGCCGGCGGCCGGCGAGGCGTGGGCCAAGTACGGCGGCTTCGCGACCGGCAACATGCACGTCCCGACCCCGTCGTTCCCGGACTCGATCTCGCAGGCCAACGAGCAGGCGGTGCAGCAGGCGAAGAGCATCGTCTTCGACATGTCGGACCGCCAGCCCGGCTCGTTCGGGGCGACGGTCGGCCAGGGCGAATGGGGGCTCTTCCAGACCTTCCTCCGGAACCCCGCGAACGTGAGCGGAGTCCAGCAACAGCTCGAGTCCGAGGCCGCGGCCGCGTACAAGAAGGCCGCTTCGGGCTGACCGGTGCGGCGGACTGCGGGAGCGCGCACGTTCTCGCAGTCCGCGCTACCGTCAGGGCATGCTCGGTCGTCTCGCGGCCGGAGCAGGCATCGTGCTGATCGCCGCCGTGGCGGGAACCGGAGCGGCGCGAGGATTCCCGCGCTTCGGTGCCGGTTGCGTGCGAGCCGACTTCCGAAGCGGAGGGACGCTCGTGCGCGCGGAGCGCTGCGGGCCTGCGCACGGGCCGCGCGCGGTCGTCGTGCTCCACGGCTGTGGCGGCTTCGGCACGTTCGACCACACGCTGGCCGCCGACCTGCCGCGCTTCGGCATCGCCACCCTGGACGTCGACCTCTACGCGCGAACGCCGCCGCCGGGGAAGCGCGGCTTCTGCGGCGGGTCGACGCGGGGGCGAGACCCGTTCCCGCTCTGGGAGCAGACGGCGAAGGCCGCGGCAAGGTCGCTCGAGGCTCACTACCGCAGCGTCGGAGCGGTCGGGTGGTCGCTCGGTGCGGGCGTCGCGATCGCCACCGCCGAGGCCTTTCATTCGTTCAAGGCGGTCGCGGCCTTCTCGGCGATCGCCTCGCCGTTCGCCCTCGACGGCGCGGCGAGGCTGCCGCCGTCGATCTTCCTCGACGGCGGCAGGCACGACATCGTGCCGCCGCAGAACGCGCGGGCGCTCTATGCCGCGACGACGCGCGCCCACGTGCCGAGCGCGCTCTTCATCTATCCGGGTGGGACCCACGACTGGCCGGGGAACCAGGGTGCTGTCGGCCGGCGACGGGCGGCGGCGTTCCTGCTCCGGTATCTGCGCTAGCGACGCGAAACGAGATCGCGGCAGCGGCGCGCTCGGCTCGATCGACGGCCTCGGCGCGGCTGTCGCCGACCACGAGCAGCGCTCCTGCTCGGTCCGAGCCGTGGCGAAGTGGGTTGATCACGGTGCCCGGCTCGCGGTAGATCCGCACACGCTCGACGCCGGCGAGCCCTTCCGGCACGTCGACCGCGGCGAGCACCCCGGGGGGCGCAACCAGAAACCTCGTCACCGCGCCGCCGACGCGGGGCTCGACCGCGCCCGGCTCGGTCGCGCGGCCCAGCGCCGCATCGATCGCCAGATCGTTCACCGCGACGCCGGTCGCCCGCTCGACGAGCTCCGCGTCGTGGCCGCCGCCGAGTCGCGCCGCCACCTCGATCACCCGCGCGCCGACGGGGCCGACGCGAACCTGGACGTACGACGGCCCGTGCTCGATGCCGAGCGCCGCGACCGCCCGCTCCGCCACCGCCGCGCCCTCCGCGGCCGACGGGCTCGGCCACACGTGCGCGAGAGCGACGCCGAACGCGGGCGGGTCGGCTACGACACGGTCGGTGACCGCGAGCGCCTTGAAGCGGCCGCTCGTGGAGAAGCCGATCACCGTCACCTCGGGGCCGGGCGCCAGCTCTTCGACGAGCGCGAGGTTGCCACGTGACTCGCGCCGGGCCGTCTCGATCGCGGGTGAGAGCTCGGCCGCGTTCCGGACCAGCGTGAGGCCCTTCTGCCCCTGCCGGTCGGGTGCCTTGACCACGCACGGCAGCTCGACCGCAGGGAGCGGGTCGTCGGGCGCGACCACCCACCAGCGCGGCTGCGGGACGCCGGCCTCGTCGAGCCGCTCGCGCTGCCGCAGCTTGTTCGTCACGAGCACGGCCGTCTGTGACGACAGCGGGTGCGGGAGCCCGGCGCGCTCCGCGATCCGTGCGGCCATGCCGATCGGCCAGTCGGTACCGGGCGCGATCAGACCGTCGATGCCGAGGGCGCCGACCAGCCGCTCGATCGCCGGCTCATCGTCCGTCGAGAGGATGCAGCGCCGGTCGGCGAGGCGAAGCCCGAGAGCCGAGGCGTTGCGGTCGACGACTGCCAGCCAGATGCCGCGCGCCCGGGCGGCCTCGAGCAGCCCGAGCTGTGCCGGCCCTGCGCTTAGGACGAGTAGGCGCGGGCTTCGCGAGCGAGAACCGCTCTCCACCACGCCTCATTGTCGCGATACCACCCGACGGTCGTCTCGAGACCTTCTGCGAACGACGTCCGTGCACGCCACCCGAGCAACCGCTCGGCCTTCTCGGTCGAGCCGATGTGCCGGTCGACCTGCCCCGGACGCTCGTCCACGTGGCACGTGAGCGACCGTGGCTTGCCGAGCACGTCGAGCACGAGCTCGGCCACCTCCGCGACCGAGATGTCGGCGCCCGTCGCGACGTTGACGACCTCACCGGCGACGTCGTCGATCGGCGCCTCGATCACGCGCTCGATCGCCTCGGCGTCGTCGCCGACGTAGAGCCAGTCACGCGACGCATGGCCGTCACCGTGGATCGTGAGCGGCTCGTCGTCGAGCGCCTGCGTGATGAACCGCGGCACGAGCTTCTCGGGATGCTGGCGCGGCCCGTAGTTGTTGAACGGACGCACGATCACGATCGGCAGCTCGTAGGTGGTCCAGTAGGAGTACGCGAGACGGTCGGCGCCGGCCTTCGTGGCCGCGTACGGAGACCTCGGATTGAGGGGGTGCTCCTCGTCCATCGGATCGGACTCGGCAGTGCCGTACACCTCCGACGACGAGATCAGGATGAAGCGCTCGACCGGCCTTTCGCGAATCGCGTCGAGCAGGATCTGCGTCCCCTCCACGTTCGTGGTCACGAACTCCGAAGCACCGTCGGCGATCGACTTCGCGACGTGCGACTCGGCGGCTGCGTTGACGACCACGTCGACACCGTCCACGAGGTCACGAACGAGCGGCGCATGCCGGATGTCGCCCTGCACGAACGACAACCGCGGATGGCTGAGCACGTCGGCGAGGTTCTCGATGTTTCCGGCGTACGTGAGTGCGTCGAGCGTGACGACCTCGTACGGCGTCGCCTCGAGCAAGTGCCGGATGAAGTTCGACGAGATGAATCCGGCCCCGCCGGTCACGAGAACGCGCTTCGACACTTCCTACAGCTCCTCCGAGATCGTGTACAGCGGTCGCCGCTCGACATCGCGCTGGATCCGGCCGAGAGACTCGCCGATCAGCGCGAGCACGAAGCCTTGCACACCGAGCACGAGCACGATGCCTGCACCCGCGAACAGCGGGCCCGGGAAGTTCGCGTTCGCGATCCAGTAGGCGACGCCGTACACGCCGAGGGCCATGGCGGCGAGCGTGCACACGAGACCGAGCGTCACACCGATCCACTGGACCGGCTGCGGCCAGAAGCCGGCCACGACGTGGAGGGCGAGCCGCACGAGTCGGAACGGGGAGTAGCGCGATCCGTTCTGCGCCGCGGCGTGTGACACGTCGACCTCTTCGACCGACACGCCGCTCGACAACACGAGAGCCTTCGTGAACTTCTGACGGCCGATCGCCCCGAGCATCGGCTCGATCGCCTCGCGCCGGTAGCCGTTGAAGGCGCAGCCGAAGTCGGAGATCCGGACGCCGGTGAAGCGGCGCAGCAGCCCGTTGATGACGCGGCTCGGAAGCGTGCGTCCCGGCGAGTCGCGGCGAACGACGCGGCGGCCGGAGGCGACGTCGGCGCGGTCGAGCGCCGCGAGCAGCTTGGGCAGGTCCTCCGGCTCGTTCTGGAGATCGCCGTCCATCGTCACGATCCGCTCGCCGCGGGCGCGGGAGAGCCCGGCATGCATCGCCGGGTGCTGGCCGAAGTTGCGCTTGAAGCGGACGGCCCGGATGCGGGGATCGCGCGCGTGGGCGGCACGGAGGCGCTCGAACGTGCCGTCGGTCGAGCCGTCGTCGACGACGATCACCTCCCACGCGGCGCCGTCGAGCGCCGACGCCGTCCGCGCGAGGAGCTCGTCGACGGCCGCCTCCTCGTTCAGCACGGTGACCACGACCGAGACGTCAGGATGGTCGTCCATGACGGAGGAAGCGAACCACAAGCGCTGGGAGCCGGGCGTGTCTGTCGTCAGGCAGGAGGTGCTGAACGACGGCCGCGTCTGGCTTCGGTTCCCGGTGATCGTCGTTCGTGACGATGCAGAGCTGCTCGCGACGTACGTACCGGAGGGAACGCCGTTCGAGTTCCCCGAGGGTGACTGGCCGTCGCCGGACGGCCTCCACCCGTGGCACGGACGCCGGGAATGGCAGGGTCACGGGCTCCTGATGCTGCAGCGGCCCGGCGACGCGTATGCGATCTGGCTCTTCTGGCACGGGCCCGAGCGCGAGTTCCGCGGCTGGTACGTGAATCTCCAGGAGCCGTTCCGGCGAACCGCGGAGGGATACGACACCCAGGACCTGGAGCTCGACATCTGGCTGCCGCTCGACGGGCCGTGGGAGTGGAAGGACGACGAGCTCCTCGAGCAGCGCGTGCGAGAGGGGCGCTTCACCGCAGCGCAGGCGGCCTCGATCCGGGCCGAGGGAGCGCGCATCGCAACCGATCTCGACGAGGGCCGCCGTTGGTGGTCCGGTGCCTGGGCGAGCTGGACGCCGGACCCGGCGTGGCCGGCGCCCTCCGGTCTCAGGCTCTGAAACGCTCGGCGAGGAGCACGGAAACGGCGCCGATGCCGTCGCGCCAGGTGATCTTCTTGCCCTCGGCGTACGACCGTCCGTAGTACGAGATCGGCATCTCGTAGACCCGCAGCTTGCGCTTGCAGACCTTGGCCGTGATCTCCGGCTCGATCGCGAAGCTCGAGTGACGGAGGTCGAGCGAGCGCAGGACGTCGGTGCGGAACGCCTTGTAGCCCGTCTCCATGTCGGAGAGCGTCGTGTTGTAGAGGACGTTCGTCATCATGGAGAGGAACCGGTTGCCGACGAGATGCCAGAACATATGCGCCCGCTGGGGGCGCCCGCCGCGTAGCCGCGAGCCGAAGACCACATCCGCAGCGCCGACGGCGATCGGCTCGATCAGCGACGGCACCTCGGCGGGGTCGTACTCCATGTCCGCGTCCTGGATCACGACGATCTCGCGATCGACGTACTCGAGCCCGGTACGGATCGCGGCGCCCTTGCCACAGTTTCGCTGGCGGACAACCGTTGCCCACGGTCGCGTCTCCTCCCAGTCCCGGAGGATCAACGGCGTGTAGTCGGTCGAGCCGTCGTCGACGACGATCACCTGGCGGTCGAGGTCGAGAGCCTCGATCCGGTTGAGCACCTCGAGGATCGTCGCCTCCTCGTTGTACGCCGGGACGATGAACGCCACGCGGCGGAGCGCCGGCTCGGGGACGAGCCCGAGCGGCGAGGGGAACGGGACGACCGACGGAACTGCCACGAGCGAGCTATCGGCCGGCGCGCCAGCGGACTTGAGGGGCGAGCGGGCGCCCACGGCGCCCACTGCCCCTCCTCGCTCAGGCGGCTTCGAGCGCCGGCTCGGCCACGAGCGCCGCCTGAGGGCGCTTCGGCCGCTTGATTGCAAGCGCTGCGATCGCCCCGACCCCGACGACAACTGCACCCACGTAGACGGAGGCGGTCATCCCGTGCACGAACGTCTCACCCGTTCGGTAGCCGCCGTAGTGCGCGAACACGGACGCCAGGACGGCGACGCCGAAGACGCCGCCGAGCTCGCGGATCGCGTTGTTGGCGCCCGACGCCTGCCCCTCTTGCTCGGGCCGCACCGATGAGAGCACGATGTTCGCGACCGGCGCGAAGAAGAGCGCCATTCCGACGCCGGAGAGGATGAACGGCACCACCAGGTCGACGTAGGGCGTCGTCGGGGTCGAGACCGACGCGATCCACGCGAGCCCCGCCGACTGCAGGAGCAGGCCGACCCCCATCAGCCGCTGGCCGCCGACCCGATCCGACATCGCGCCGGCGATCGGCGAGATCAGGATCGGCATCGCCGTCCAGGGCAGGATCCGCAGGCCGGACTGCAGCGGCGAATATCCCTGCACGGTCTGGAAGTACTGGCTGAGCAGGAAGATCGAGCCGAACATCCCGAAGAACATCAGCAGGCTCGACACGTTCGCCAGCGTGAAGGTGCGATTCTCGAAGAAGCCCATCGGCAGCATCGGCTGGGCGCTCCGCAGCTCCCAGAGCACGAACAGCACCATCACGATCGCGCCGATGACCAGCGCGCCGACGATCTCCGGCGAGCTCCAGCCGAGCGAGTTCCCCCGGACGAGCCCCCATACGATCCCGAAGAGCCCGATGCTCGCGAGTGCGACGCCCGGCAGATCGAGCTTCGAGGCCGGGCCGTAGCTCTCGTCCAGCCGCCCGAGCGCGAGCGGGGCCAGCACCAGCCCGATCGGGACGTTCAGCCAGAAGATCCAATGCCACGAGATCCCCGACACGACGGCGCCGCCGACGAGCGGCCCGAACGCGACGGCGAGCCCGCTGATCCCTCCCCAGAGACCGAGCGCGAGGCCGCGCCGCTCCTTCGGCACTCCCGCCGAGAGGATCGTGAGCGTCAGCGGCATCACGATCGCGCCACCGAGCCCCTGAACTGCGCGCGCGATGTCGAGCATCGTGGCCGACGTCGCGAGACCGGCCCAGGCGGAGGCGAGCGTGAAGATCGTCAGACCGATCGCGAACATGCGGCGGCGCCCGAAGCGGTCGCCGAGCGCGGCACCGGTCAACAGCAGCACCGCGAAGGTGAGCGTGTACGCGTTGACGGTCCATTCGAGCTGCGACAGCGACGCGTGCAGGTCCTTGCGGATCACCGGCAGCGCCGTCGTCACGACGAGGTTGTCGAGCGTCACCATGAACAGGGCAATCGAGGTGATCGCGAACGTCCAGCCGATGTTGCGTTTGTGAGTCATCACTTACCTCCGTTCGAAAACGAGAAGGCGTTCTAGCCTTCCTTGCAGCCCTCCAGCAGCCGCGCCGCCCAGGCCTCGGGCGGATCGTCGAGATGCGTCGAGGCGATCACGTTCATCAGCATCCCCTTGGCGAAGAACTCGGAGATGCGCGACGAGTCGAGCCCGGAGACTCGCTCGACGTAGGCGACGAGGTCGCCGTAGCCGTCGCGGACGACGGAACGGATCTCCGGGTCGCCACAGGCCGCATAGGCCTGCATCTGTCCCCGGAGGTAGTAGGAATCTGACTGCAGAAGCCGTTCGTAGGCCTTCCCCATCGCAGCGAGCGCGGCCTCACCGCGCTCGCCCTCGGCCGCCCGCTGGAAGATCTCGAGCGTCTGCCGGAAGCAGCGCGCGCAGACGGCCATGAAGAGCTCGCGCTTCGTCCCGAACAGGCGGAAGACGTAGGGCTGCGAGATGCCGGCCCGCCGCGCGATGTCGTCGGTCGACGCGCCGTGGAGCCCCTTCTCGGCGAACTCGACGAACGCCGCATCGAGGATCTCCTCCCGCCGGACGTCTTTCGTCTTCCGTACCTGGGCGACCATGACGCGTTAGGTTAGTGACTACTCACAATCTTGTCAAGGCGCTCCGCGACAAGGTCGAGGTCGGCGTCGGACAGGCGGGTGTGGAAGGGCAAGGCGAGCGCCCGGTCGAAGACCCGTTCCGCTCCCGCGAAGTCGCCTTGCTGGCGATAGGGGCCGAGCCGGTGCAGGGCGTAGGTTCCGATCTGCGCCTCGATCCCATGTGCGCGCAGCTCGGAGAGGACGCGGTCGCGGTCGTCCACCTGCACCACGTAGGCCTGCCAGCCGTGCACGTCGCCCTCGTCCGCCGACGGCAGGAGCAGCGGTAGGTCACGGAGCCGCTCCGCGTAGCCCGCGGCGATCCGGGTGCGCTCGGCGAGCAGCTCGTCGAGGCGTCGGATCTGCGGGAGCCCGACGGCGGCGAGGATGTCCGACAGCCGGTAGTTGAGACCCGGCGCGGGCATGTCGGGCGGAGTCAGCGAGTGCCAGCCGTGGTTTCGCAGCCGGCGCACGCTCTCCGCGATCCCGTCGTCGTCGGTCGTGACCGCACCGCCCTCGCCCGTCGTCACGATCTTGCGCGGATGGAAGCTGAGGCAGCCGAGCAGGCCAAGCCCGCCGCACGCGCGTCCTGCGCGGCGCGCGCCCAGCGCACCGGCCGCATCCTCGAGCACGGGCAGATCGGGCAGCTGCTCGAGGCGTGCCGGCCGGCCGAAGAGGTGCACCGCGAGAATCGCCTTCGTGCGCGGCCCGACCCGGATCCGTTCCGGGTCGACGTTCATCGTCTCCGGGTCGACGTCGACGAGCACCGGGGCGAGCCCCGCAAGGGCGACGACGTTCGCGGTCGCCGGGAAGGTGTAGGCGGGGACGAGCACCTCGTCGCCGGGGCTGAGGTCGAGCGCCAGCACCGCGAGATGCAGCGCGGCCGTGCCCGACGAGACCGCCGCAGCGTGCTCGACCTCGCAGCGCCGCTCGAGCTCGCGCTCGAACTCGACCACCTTCGGGCCCATCGTGAGCATCCCGCTCTCGAGCACCTCGGCCACCTCGGCGAGCTCAGGCTCGCCGACGTCGGGCCACCCTAGGCGGAGACTGGGAGTCTTTCCCGGTACCACGCGATCGTCTTCAGCAACCCGTCGTCGAGCTCGACCTGGGGCTCCCAGCCGAGCAGCTCACGAGCCTTCTCGACGTTCGGGATGCGCAGCTCCACGTCGGCATAGTGCAGCGGCTGGAACACGATCTCGCCCTCGTAGTGCATCAAACGCCTGATCCGCTGCGCCAGGTCGTAGATCGTGACCGCCGAACGCGGGTTGCCGATGTTGAACGCCTGCCCGACCGCCTCGGGCCGGTCGAGGCAGGCGAGCACTCCGCTCACCATGTCCGTGACGTAACACCACGCGCGGATCTGTGATCCGTCGCCGTGGATCGTCAGCTCGTTCCCACGGAGCGCCGTCTCGATGAAGGCCCGAATCGCCCCGCCGCCGATCTGGCCGGGCCCGTAGACGTTGAAGGGGTGCACCGTCACGGTGGGGAGTCCGAGCTCGTCGTGGTAGGCGTGCGCCATGTGCTCGCCGGCGAGCTTCGACACCGCGTACGTCCAGCGCGCCTCGCCGACGGAGCCGATCGTCGAAACCTGCCCCTCCTGGACGCGGAAGGCATGCGTCCCGAAGACCTCGCTCGTCGAGAAGTCGACGAAGCGCTCGATCACCGTGTCGGAGGCGATCGCCGCCTCGAGCACGTTGTAGGTGCCGATCACGTTGACGCGCATCGTTCGCACCGGGCTCTCGAGCACCGTGTCCACGCCCGCGATCGCAGCGCAGTGCACGATGTGCGTCGATCCGCGGGCGGCGTCGCGCACCGCGGCAGCGTCGAGGACATCGCCCTGGACAAGCGTGAAGTTCTCGTGGTCGGCGAGGCCGCTCGCCGCGAGAGCGTCCCGGTGCAGGTTGTCGTACGCGACGACGGTGTTGCGGTCGACGAGCTCGCGCGCGAGCGTCGTGCCGATGAACCCGGCGCCGCCGGTGATGAACACACGCTTGCCCTCGAGCATCGCGGGAACATTAGCCTTGGCGGGTGGCGAGAACCGTCCTCTTCGTCGGCGCGGGCAGGCACCAGCGCCGGGCGATCGCACAGGCAAAGGAGGCAGGTCTGCGAGTCGCGGCGGTCGATCGGAACGCGGATGCGCCCGGTCTCGCGCTCGCGGACATCGCGAAGATCGTCGATTTCGCCGACGTCGAGGCCGTCCTGCGGGCGACGAAGCGGCTCCGCCTCGAGGGCGTGTTGACGGTCAGCGCCGATCGTGCCGTGCCGGTCGTGGCCGCCGTCGCCGAGGCCCGAGGCCTGCCGGGGATCGGCGTCGAGACCGCCCACCTGATGACGCACAAGGTCGAGATGCGACGGCACCTCGCGGCGGCGGGCGTGCCGCAGCCGCGCTTCGCAGCCGTGCGGACGCTCGCCGAGACGCCGGCGCGCCGTCGACGCGGTGAGCTTTCCGGCCGTTCTCAAGCCGGCCGACTCGGGGGGCCAGCGGGGCGTGTTCCGCGTCGAGTCGCTCGACGACGTCGACGGCCACCTGCACGAGGCGCTGGCGGCGTCGCCGACGGGCGAGGCGATCCTCGAGGAGTTCGTCGACGGCATCGAGCTGAACGGGATCGTGATCGCTCGCGACGGCGAGATGATCCTGTTGACGCTCTCGGACCGGCTCCGACCGCCCGGTATCGGCTTCGGGGTCGGCTGGATCCACGTCTACCCGCCGACGATCCCGCCGGAGCAGCTCGTCGAGGCGGAGCGGGTTGCCGGGCACACGGTTCATGCCCTCGGGCTCAGGACGGGCATCGCCTTTCCGCAGCTGATCGCGGCCCCCGACGGCCGCGTCGTGGTCGTCGAGTGCGCGGCGCGCATCCCCGGCGGTCAGATGGCGGATCTCGTTCGCGTCGCCGTGGGTGTCGACCTGGTCGACGTGCAGCTCCGGATGGCGCTCGGCGACGAGCTGCCCGACGAGATCGTGCGGCCGCGCTTCAGCCAGCCGCTCGCGATCCGCTTCTTGACGGCCGAGCCGGGGCCGCTACCGACCGGTCGTGTGACGCGCGTCGGCTCACTCGACAAGGTCCTCGCATTCCCTGGGGTCGTGCAGGCCGAGGTGTACCTGCAACAGGGCGAGGTGATTCGCCCCGTCCGGCTCGACGGCGACCGGCGCGGCTACGTCCTCGCGACGGCGGACACGAACCTGGACGCGCTCGACCGGGCCGAGGCCGCTGCGAGACTGCTCGACGTGGACGTCGAATGAAGGAAACGGCGTGTGAGTTCTCGCTCGCGCACTATCGCGAGCTGCTCGAGGCTGCGAGACAGGGCGGATACCGGTTCGCAGGCTTCGACCGCGCGCCGCAACCGGGCGACCTGATCCTGCGCCATGACGTCGATCTCTCGCTCGATGCCGCGGTCGTGATGGCCGAGCTGGAAGCGGCCGAAGGCGCATCGTCGACGTGGTTCCTGATGACGCGCTCGGTCTTCTACAACCTCGCGTCGTCCGAGGGCGAGCGGGCGATCGCCAGGCTGCGGGAGCTCGAGCAGCGCATCGCACATCACGCCGTGTGGCCCCACATCGACCTCGACGAGCGCTTCGAGCGGACCGTCGCGTGGCACAACCCCGACCCCGAGTACATGTGGACGGAGATCGACGGCGCAACGAGCGTCATGCGCGCGCCGTTCTTCGACGCCGACCACTACCGGTCGGACTCGAACCAGCACTGGCGCCACGGCTGTCCGCACGAGGAGCTCGCCGCAGGGCGGTTCGAATGGCTTCAGCTCCTGATCCACCCGGAGATCTGGGTCTTTCCGGGCGCGACGATGGGCGAGACGATGCGCGCCTTCCTCGCCGCGGATGCCGATGCGCGGCTCGAGCTGCTGCGCGCCGACCGCATCGACCTGTCGTGATCGTCGTCTGAACGGCGTGCCACGATCCGGCAAATCGTCCATCGTCGACGAGATCCAGGCGCGCCTTCGCGGGCGTGTGGATGAACCTCGGCGTTGACGTCGCCCGGCGCATGACCCCAGGCTCGGCCCAGCCGGGCATCGGGCTGCGACCGGGAGAGCCTGACCATGCTGCCGCGCCGCTCGTACCGACGCTGTGGGCGGCGCTCTGGGAGTCGATCGCGGCGCATGAACGGCTCGGGCTGAACGTGGCGGTCGACGTCGGCCTCCACGACGACGGCGTGGCCGCGGACGGCGCGCGCCGGCTGGACGGCCTCCCGGTGCTCTTCGTCGGGGTGCGCTGCCCGGCCGACGTCGTGATCGCTCGGCGCCGCGAGCACGACGGCGAGCCCTATGCGACGGAACGCGCGGTGGTCGAGCGGTGGGAGCGCGAGGTGCACGGTCGCCGGGCCTACGACGTCGAGGTGGACACCTCCGTGTCGAGCCCTGCCGCCTGCACTCTCGCGATCGGAGAGCGGCTCGCCGCTGGTCCTCCTCCGTCGGCGTTCGCCCGACTCGCTACGTTCCGCCGGTGAAGCCGATCACCGTGCTCGTGAGCGCATCCGGCGCGCCGGGGACCGCCGCGCTGCTCCAGGCGCTGCGCGCCAACGGCGAGCGGGAGGTCCGGCTCGTCGGCACTGACATGAGCGAGCGGTCGGTCGGACGCCACCTGTGCGACGCGTTCCACCGTGTCCCGAGCGGCGCCGACGCCGCCTTCCCCGACGCGATGCTCGAGGTTGCGACGCGCGAGCGCGTCGACGCGATCCTGCCGCAGTCGTCGTTCGACCTCGAGGGCCTCGCCGAGCATGTCGACCGGTTCCCGATGCCGGTGCTGGTCTCGCGTCCGGAGACGATCCGGCGGTCGAACGACAAGGCGGAGACGTATGCGCTGCTGCACTCACTCCGCGTCCCGGCGCCGGCGTTTCGGCGCGTCAACGGCGCCGGCGAGGTGGAGGATGCGGCCCGGGCGCTCGGGTACCCGGAGCGGCCGGTGTGCTTCAAGCCGGTGTTCTCGTCGGGGTCGCGCGGCTTCCGCGTGCTCGACCCGACCGTCGACCGGGCGCATCAACTCCTGTACGAGCGGCCGGGATCCGTGTCGATGCGACTCGAGGAGGCGGTCGAGCTGCTGCCCGACGAGGGCGGGCCGGATCTGCTCGTGATGGAGCTCGCGACGGGTGGCGAGCGGACGGTCGACGGGATCGCGAACGGCAACGAGATCGTGCTCGGCCATCCGAAGACGAGAGAGGCGATGCGCGCCGGGCTCGCGATGTACTTCGTCACGCTGCACGACCCGGAGCTGATGCGACTCGCGGATGTGATCGTCGCCGAGTTCGGCATCCAGCACTTCTTCAACATTCAGCTGGTCGGCGAGCAGGTGATCGAGATCAACCCCCGGATCTCGACGGTCGTCTACCAGGAGGACCTGAACCTGCCCTACCTCGGGATCAAGCGCGCGCTCGGCGAGATCTCCGACGACGAGCTCAGGAGCCTCGCGGATCGCGTCCGCCCCGGCCGCACCGCGCTCCGCTACTTCGACCAGCTCGAATTCGACGCGTCCACCGAGCCTTGAACATGCGCGAGCCGGGCGTGGCCGCAGCGGACACCTTCGTCGCCAGGCGAAGGTTACGAATCTGTGTCGGCCGCTGACCGTAACCCGATGCGTGGCCCGGAAGCAGGTGATTTCGCCCGCTCGAACGGCCATGGCCCGACGCCAGGCGAGGGTGACAAAACTGTGACAAACGTTCCACAGCTCCGGGTCACCCACTGCCCCGTCAACGTCGCCGGCATCCCGTGGGAGAACGTCCAGGCGCTGCGGCGCAAGGGGGTCGACGCGCGGCTCGTCGTCTTCGAGCGCGGGCTGCTGCACCCGGAGGCCGACTGGTCGCTCGACCGCCGCGGCGGGCTCGCGCGCCGGCTCGCCACCCAGCTCTCGGCGTTCGCGCGGCTCGCCCCCCGCACCGACGTGTTCCACTTCTACTTCGGGCTCACGCTGCTGCCGCAGTCGATCCAGTTCCCGCTGCTGAAACTGCTTCGCCGCCGAAGCGTGTTCCACTACCTCGGCTCCGACATCCGCGGCAAGACGCCCGCCGAGCTCGCGTACGGCAAGCGGGCCGACGCGGAGATCGTCGGCAGCTACGACGCCGTCCGGTGGGTGCCCGAGGCGCACGTGATCCCGCCGGGGCTCGACCTTCGCCCGTTCACGCCCGTACCCCCGTCGGACAGCCGACGACCGCTCGTCGTGCACGCCCCCTCGAGCCGCGCGAAGAAGGGAACGGAGCACGTGATCGAGGCGTGCGCCCGTCTCCCGGTCGAGCTCGACATCGTCGAGGGCGTGCCACACGACGTCGCCCGCGATCGCTACGCCCGCGCCGACATCGTCGTCGACCAGCTCAACGCAGGCTGGCACGGCGTCTTCGCGCTCGAGTCGATGGCGCTCGGCAAGCCCGTCGTCGCGCACCTGAAGCCCGACGTCGTCGAGCGGAGCGCCGCAGGCTACGGCGTCCGCATCCCGATCGTCCCTGCCACGCCCGCGACACTGGTCGACGCCCTCCGCCCGCTCGTCGAGCAGCCGCCGCTGCGCCGGGAGCTCGGAGCCGCCGGCCGGGCCTACGTCGAGCAGGTCCACGACATCGACCGGATCGCAGACCGCCTGATCGACCTCTACGGTTCGCTTCCGAGCGCATGAGCCTCTCCGTGGAGATCAGACGGCTCGGCCGCCACTCGGCGATCTACGGCCTGGGCGGGCTGGTCTCGCGCATCCTGGCGACGCTGCTCCTGCCGCTCTACACGCACTTCCTGCCGCCGCAGGCGTACGGAGAGGTGGAGATCATCACGGCGGCGACCGCGGTGCTCGCGATCGTGCTCCAGCTCGGGATCGCAAGCGCATTCTTCCGCTTCTACTTCGACGCGAAGAAGCCGGGCGAGAAGCTGACGGTCGTCCGCACGTCGTTCTGGTTCACGATGGGGATGTCGACCCTCGGCCTGGTGATCGGCGTCGCGTTTCGCGACTCAGATCAGCCATCTGCTCGGGCTCGGCGACTACCCGACGCTCGTGCGCGCAGGCGCTGTCGGGCTGTGGGCACAGACCAACTATCAGCAGCTGACCGCGCTCTTCCGCGTCGAGGAGCGGTCGACCGCGTACGCGATCGCCAGCGTCGCAAACGTCCTCCTGACGGTGGCGGCGATGGTCGCCTTCGTCGCGGTGTTCCACTGGGGCGCGGTCGGGCTCGTCGTCGGCAACTTCACGGGGACGCTCGTGGTCTACCTCGTGCTGCTCGGCTATCGCCACGAGCAACTCGGCCTCGAGTTCGATCGCCCGCTCTTCCGTCGCATGCAGTCGTTCGGAATGCCGCTCGTCCCCTCCGCGCTCGCGCTGTGGGCGATCAACTTCATCGACCGCGAATTCGTCGTCCTGGTACAAGGGCAACGCCGAGGTCGGCGTCTACTCGGCCGCGATCAAGATCGCCTCCGTGGTCACGTTCGTCCTGATCGCGTTCCGCACGGCGTGGCCCGCGTTCGCCTACTCGATCGAGGACGACCGCAAGGCCAAGCGCACGTACGCGTTCGTGCTCACCTACCTGATGGTGTTCGCGCTGTGGTCGGCACTCGCGCTCGGCGCGCTCGCGCCATGGTGGACGAAGCTTCTGACCGCACCGGAATACCAGCGCGCCCAGGAGGGCGTGGCGCTGCTCGCCTTCGCAGGCGCTGCGTACGCCGGCTACACGGTGCTCGCGATCGGCAGCGGCCGGGCCCGGCGGACCCAGCTCAACTGGGTCGTGAGCGGGGTCGGCGCCGCCGCCAACATCGCTCTCAACTTCTGGCTGATCCCGGCCTACGGCATGGTCGGCGCCTCGATCTCGACACTGGTCGCGTACGTCGTCCTCTTCGTCGGGATGACCGTCTACGCACAGTCCGTGTATCCGGTCGCCTACCAGTGGCGGCGCGTGTTGACGGCGGCCGCCGTCGCCGTGACGCTGAACGTCGTCGCCCGCGCCGGCGGGCTTCCGTTCGCACCGTCACTCGCGTTGGTCGCCGTGTACCCGCTGGTGCTCGGGCTGTTCGGGTTCTTCCTGCCCGCCGAGCGAGCGCGGCTCAGACGCCTCGTGCCGCTGTAGCTCAGCCCGTGTGGCCGCGCCGGTAGCGGCGGACGCCGAGCCCGACCGCACCCGAGGCGACGAGGAGCAGCGCAACGCCTCCGAGCACCAGCACCGGCAACGGCACGCTGCTCGAGGAACTGCTCGTCGACGGCGCCGCCACCGGTGTGCTCGAAGTCGGCGTCGTGGTACCGGGATCGGGGGAGTTCGGAGCCGTATCCCCCGGTGTCGTCGTGCTCTGCGAGCTCGTCGACGTGGGCGTCGTGCTCGTGCCGGTGGACGCACTCGACGAAGTGAGCCGTGTGCCGTCGCCCACCTCGCTCGGGACGCTCTTCCCGTGGCTGCGATCGACGGCCGCCTGCAGGGCGAGCCGGATGTCGTCGCTGAGGCTCGAGTAGACGGCGACGTCCGCCGGGATGTGCTTCAGCGCGTCGCGGTAGCAGGAGAGAGGGAAGGTCGATGAGATCTTCCCGTCGTGGTACCACTCGTTGAAGATCTTGTCGCGACAGGGCGAGGGCTTCGCGGCCGCGGCGCGGGCGGGGCCGAGCGAAGCCACCGCGACCAGCGCGAGGAGCAGGACGATGGAGCGTCTCATCCGCGTCCATCTTCCCGCGGCGAAGTCAAGTTCCACCCTGGTAGGCGTAAGGCTTTCGTTAAGGCGTCAGGCGACGAAGCAGGCGTCGTGGCACGAGCCGGCGACCTGGAGCACGCGGAGCAGACGCCCGTGGTCGTCGAGGACCGCCAGCGTTCCGCGATCGAGCGACGCCGTCAGGACGAGTCCCGGCCCGTGCTGGACGTTGTAGGAGCCGACCGGGATCCCCGTCGTCCGTAGCAGCCCGCCGGACAGCGCGTGCACCCTGAAGGTGCCGTCGTCGCCGCTCGTGACGTACGCGCGGTCGCGAGAGAACGTGACGTGCTGGGGAGCCGCATCGGCGGACAGCCTGATGCGAAGCTGCCTGCCGGCGTCGAATACGGTCGACTCGCGCTTCAGGCCGGACGTCACCCAGACGCGGCCGTCGGGCGCGAATCCCACGTCGTGGCTGAGGAACGGGGTCGGAACGGTCGCAATGTGCCGTGGCCGCCGCGGGTCCGAGACGTCGACGACGGCCACGCTCGACGCCGCCGAGCCGAGCCCGACCCAGAGCACCCGACCCGACCCGTCGATCGTCACGTGCCGAGCCCACCCGGCGAGTGAGACCCTGCCGAGCGCGCGCCCGGAACGGACGTCGATCGAGACGACGCCGCTCGAACCGGAGTCGGTGACGAAGGCGTGGGTGCCGTCGGGATGGGCGGCGACATACCGGGGCTCGACGAAGTCGTGGAACGTGTGGCGAACGCGCTGCCGGTCGACCACGGTGACGACCCCGGCCGCCGTGTGACAGACCACGGCGACGGGACCGACCTGCTCGATCGCTCGCGGATCAGGCGGCGTCGCGACGGTGCCGACGACCCGAAGCGCACCGAGGTCGACCAGCGCCAGTCGAGACTCGGCGTCGCACGTGACGAGCGCGTGTGGCGCCGCCGCCGCAACGGCAAGGCCTTGACGAAGCGCGAACGGCGCCGCGACGGCCAGCGCGACAAACTCACGACGGTTCACCGATCTTCCTACGTCCCGGTGGTGCGTCGAGGTCCGCGAGACTTGCCGGCGTGCCGCATCCAGAGCTCGAATCCGAGCAGCAGTACGTCGACCGCGCCTATCTACACCTCGAGCGCATGCGGTCGCTGGTCGCACGGGCGGCCGACTCCGTCGACGGCGAGGTCGCCCAGGCGGCGATGGACGCCTGGGCTGCGCGCCGGCTCAAGACGTTCGCGGACGCAGAGCGCGGTCTCGTGTTCGGGCGGCTCGACTTCGAACAGCTCGCGCGGCCGCTGTACCTGGGCCGCAGGTGGGTTCACGACGAAGAGTTGCAGCAGGTGGTCGTCAACTGGCAGGCCCCGGCGGCGCGGCCGTTCTACACGGCGACCCCCCAGGATCCGCACGGCGTGACACTGCGGCGCCGCTTCCGCACCGACGGGCAGCGTCTCCTCGAGCTCACCGACGAGGCACTCGACGGCTCGATCGTCGACGGAGCCGCCGTCGGCGACTTCCTGCTCGAGGAGCTCGAGCGCACGCGCGAGCAACACATGCAGGACATCGTCGCCACGATCCAGGCCGACCAGTACAGGCTGATCACGCGGGATCCGAGGACACCACTCGTCATCCAGGGCGGTCCCGGAACGGGGAAGACCGCCGTCGGGCTGCACCGGGCGTCGTGGCTCCTCTACACCCATCGCGATTCGCTCGCCCGTCGCGGCGTGCTGGTCGTCGGCCCGAACCCCACGTTCATGGAGTACGTCTCACACGTCCTCCCGGCGCTCGGCGAGGAGGCGGTCGAGCAACGCGCAGTCGCCGAGCTGGTCGACGGAATCGAGCCGACCCTCACCGACCCCCCGGCGATCGCAGTTCTCAAGGCGGACCTGCGGCTGGTCGACGTGATCCGGCGCGCGGCCGAAGCCCGGCTCGTCTCCGAGCCGGAAGAGCTCGCGATCCGCCTCGAGGGAAGCTTCGTCTGGGTGCGCGAGCGCGAGATCCGCGAGCTCGTCAAGGGTGCGCGGGACGAGCTCGGGCTCACCGCCGCTGCACGGGATCGCTTCCGCATGAACCTGCTCCGTCGCCTCTACGAGGAGTACGGGCAGGTGCTCGGGGCGTATGCCGTGCGATCGTTCGAGGAGGTCGAGCGGGCGCTGCGCGGCGGGGGCTACCTCGACCGCGTCGTCAAGGCCGCCTGGCCGCAGGTGTCGCCGGACCGGTTGATCCGTTCGCTCTTCACGTCGCGGCCGACGCTCGCCCGGGCCGCCGACGGAATCCTGTCGCCGGAGGAGCAGAAGCTGCTCGCCCGCCGCGGCACCGGGTGGTCCGACGCCGACGTCCCGCTGCTCGACGAGGCGAGATCGCTGCTGGCGGCGGCACCACACCGGTACGGCCACGTGATCGTCGACGAAGCGCAGGATCTGTCGCCGATGCAGCTCCGCATGGTCGCGCGACGCGCGCCCGACGGCGGCCTGACGATCCTCGGCGACGTCGCGCAGGGAACGGGCGCCGTCGCCTACGCGAGCTGGGACGAGGTACTGCCCCAGCTGCCCCACGGCGACGAAGCATCCGTCGAGGAGCTGCGACACGCCTACCGCGTGCCGCGCGAGATCATGGCCGTCGCATTGCCGCTGCTGGAAACGATCGCCCCGGAGGTCTCTCCGCCGATCGCCTACCGCGCCGGCGGCGAGACGCCCCGGCTCGTCCGGGTCGACGAGCACGATCTGCTCGCGGCGGCGTACCGCGAGGCGGAGCGTCTCGCGCGCGAGGACGGCCTGCTGGCGGTGATCGCCCCCGACGAGCTCGTGGCCGAGCTGGAGGAGGACGATCTCTGGGACGGCGTGCCACTGCTGACGCCGCGCCGGGCGAAAGGGCTCGAGTTCGACCACGTCGTCGTCGTCGAACCGGCCCTGATCGCCGCACGTCCGCAAGGGCTGCGCGAGCTCTACGTCGCCCTCACGCGGCCGACCAAGACCCTCGTGGTCGTGCACGCACGGGCGTTGCCGAACAAGCTTGACTTCAGGTGAGGTAGTACACGGCGAGCGTCACGCCGAGTGCGAGGCCCACGATCACAACGAGTGCAAGCACGATCGCGCCCAACACGATCGGCATCGTTGCGGGCTCGTAGCCCTCCTTGGCGATCTCCTCGAGGTGATGCTCCTCCGCGACCAGCTTGTCTACGAAGGTGGTCATGCAGGAACTATGGCACTTCGGGCCAGTTACGGACGAACTCGCGCTGTTCCGGCGTCTCGGGCGAGTCGTCGCGGCCCGACCACCGCCGCACGTCCGCGAGCGCATCCTCGGGCGACGAGCCCCGCTCGATCAGGCGGCATGCCACCACGCACCCCGTTCGACCACGTCCGCCGCGACAGTGCACATAGACAGGCGAGCCGGTCTCGACCAGGTCGTCGATCAGGTCGAGCGCGCCGCGCATGCCCGCCGGCGAGGGCGGCGCGAAATCCCGGAATCCGACCCGGTGATGACGAAGCCCGGGCCGCGCGCTCCAGTAGTCCGCCCATCCCTCCTCGGCCTCGGTCAGGTCGACAGTCGCAGTGATCCCTGCTGCGACCAACGCTGCGACTGCTTCCTGCCCCTCCGGGTACGGCCCGGCGAGCAGGCGTCCCGGCTCCACCCAGTACGAGCCCGGAATCAGGCCGCCGGTCACGCGACGAACCGGTAGACCTGGAACACCTCGGCAAACTCGCGGTTGACGTTGATGCCGTGGGTGCGGGCGAGGCTCCGGACGTAGTCGGCGTTGGCGTACCGGCGATGCTGCTGCGAGGAGTACTTCTCGAGCGCCGCCACCTTCAGGTCGATGTGCCGCTGCTCGAGGGAGACGTATGCCTGGTAGGCGAAGTCGAAGTTGTTCCACGGGATCTCGTATCCGAGGATCGTCGTCCGCTTGAACGCGCGCAGGCCCTCGTCGGCGATCGTGCGGTGGTCCTGATGGACGTCGTGCAAGGACGGCTGGAAGACACAGTCCGGCTGCCAGTCGTTCCAGATCTCGATCAGCAGCTCGAGAATCGCCTGACGATGGTCCGGGAACGTGCGGACGTCGAAGTCGTGCACGGTGAGGTGCTCCGGCGGGATCCCGATCTGGCTCGTCGCTTCGCGCACCTCGCGGGCGAGCGTGTCCGGCGCGAACCCCGGGGGAAGCGACCGCGTCGCGATCGAGAACGCGACATAGCGCACCTCGGCGCCGGCTTCGACGAGCCGCGCGATCGTCCCGCCGCAGCCGAATTCGCCGTCGTCGGTGTGCGGCGCCAGCACGAGCGCACGGCGGACGCCGTCGATCATCCGAGCGGCTCCAGCGCCCCGTCGGCCCGCGCCCCGACGACCACCAGCGCGAGCAGGCCCCAGAACGTCGGGTCCTCGAGCAGCGCGTTGTAGAAGAGGCAGTGCACCAGGATCGCCGTCAAGGCTAATCCGAAGGCGAGACGGGCGGTTCCCTCGAACGCGGGGCCGATCCGCCCGAAGCCCGTGCGCAAGGCCACCCAGACGAGGAAGAGCAACAACGCGAGGCCGGGGAGGCCCGTCTCGGCGGCGACGGTGATCGGGGTCGTGTGCGACGCGGCGGCCTTCGGCTCACGGCCCTTGAGGCCGGTCTCGTCCGCATACGCGCGCTTGAAGCCGCCGACGCCCACCCCGAACACCGGATTGTGTACGGCGAGCTTGATGCCGTTCCGCGCCAGCGTCGAGCGGCCGCTCGTGATGTGGGACAGCGACGAGGACGTCTTGCCCTGGATCCTGTGCCGGAGCTGCGGCGAGGCTGCGACGACGAGCAGGAGCACCGCCGCTGCCGCGCCGAGCAGGACGAGGCTGCGCCAGCGCCACATCACGATCGCGGCGACGGCGACGCCGACCATCAGCGCGACGTAGCTCGACTGCGAGAACGACGGCAACAGCCCGACCCAGGTGATCCCGAGCACGAGAGTCGCCGCGATCGCCCACAGCGGATCGCGTCCGCGCCGCCGCAGCACGACGGCGAGACCGGCGAGGATCGCGACGACGAGGAAGCGCCCGTAGATCGACGGGTCGTAGAAGACCGAGTTGACGCGGTAGAACCACCCGCTCGGCGCGTAGGCATTGTCGACCTTGACCTTCGGGTTCCAGAAGATCTGGCGCTCCTCGTACTGGACGATCCCGATCGATGCGAAGACGAGCCCCATCACCGCGAGCTGCACGTACAACGTGATCACCCACACGCGCGACCAGGGCAGCCGCGCGAGCACGACCGCCAGCAGGCCGAACGGCAGGACGAAGAAGAAGAGCTCGATCGCGCCCTGGCGCACGTCCTTCGTCCAGAGCATGGAGACGCCCGTCCAGGCGACCAGAAGTGCGAGCGGCCACGACAGCGGCCCGAGCTCGCGGCTCCGGACATCGTCGCCGTAGAGCTGCCACGCGAGCACGAGGGCAGCGACCACCACGACGCCGTAGAGCGGCAACAGCAGGTTCGCCTGGGTGGAGCCGACGTGCACGGGGAAGCGCGCCGGAACGCACGCAAGCGTCGCAAGGGCGAGCAGCCACGGGATGCGGAGGACGATCCAGGTCCCGCCGACCGCGAGGACGAGGCCGACGACCGCCGCCGCTGCGAACAGACGATGGTGCCCGGACGGGGCGAGGTAGAGCGCGAGCGCAATCCAGCCGATCGCCCAGACCGCGAGACCGGCGACGCGAAGATCGCGCCGTGGCGCGACGATGAGGACGGCGAGCCCGAGCGCAGCGAGCGCACCCGCGCACTGCGCGAGACCTGAGCTCACACGCCGCTCCGGCTCACTTGACGACCACTGCGGCGCGCGCGGCGTGGTTGCCCACGAAGACGTAGAGGTGATACGTGCCCTTCTTCGCGGGAGCGCGGAAGTGCAGCGTTCCCCGCCGCTCCACGCCGGAGCGACCGTGAAGCTGCCACCGCACCGTCGGCGCATCGGTCGATACGCGCACCGCGAAGCGGTGCTTCGGCTTGACGACGATCCTCTGGCGCGCGAGCACGACGTACCGGACCTGCGCGATCGCGAACGGGTAGGGCTTGGACGTGTTGCCGGCACGGTCCTGTGCCGCGACCGTCAGGACGTAACGGCCGGGAGCCGCGGGCCGGAGAACGCCGTTCTTTTTCAGCGTCCCGTTCCAGACGAGGACTCCGATCAGCTTCTGCGAGAGCGTGAAGGCAACTCGCGTCCCGTCGACGTAGAGGATCCCGTGTGCCGGCTCGCTCACCCGGTAGGCGACCCTGAGCACGTCGCCGTGGTGATCACCGTCGGGCGACAGGATCGGATACTGCGGGTGGCGAACGATGATCTTCGGCGGCACCGTGTCGAGCCGCACGGTGTTCGGCAGCACGATCGTCCGGTGCGACCGCTCGAGCTTGACCACGGGCTTGTAGTCGCCGTCGGGGACGATCACCCCGCCGTCGTCCAGCCCGTCCCAGACGAGACCGACCCGCGACCCGGCCTTGAAGCTGCGCAGCGGCATCAGCGTGCGGACGCGCTTGCCGTCGTCGTTCTCGATCCAGACTTCGACCCGCTCACGCGACCGCAGTCGGAAGGAGAATGCGGCCACCGGCACGGCGCGTCCCGTTGGGCGAGAACTCGTGCGGCGGCGGCTTCGTCCCGTAGATCGGCGAGCGTTCGAGCTTCGCCCGCTCCGTGATCGCGAACGCGACCGCGGTCGCCGCGAGCAGGGCGAGAACGAGTGCGCTCGACAGTGCCCGGGCCACGCCCGGCGCATTCTATGCAGGGTTTTCGGCCCGGATGCGTCGGCCCTCGGCCGCCGTCCGGCGCTGCTGCAGCTGGCGCACCGACCAGACGATCACCCCGAGAGTCAGAACCACGACCGAGACCTCGATGATCGTCGTCGCCCCGGGAACCTCGACGAGCTTGATCCCGGAGAGCATCAGCACGAATGCGAACACCGTGCGCAGCGCCCGGTCGGGCACCTTGATCGAAAGGTTCGCGCCGAGGAAGACTCCAGGGATCGATCCGACGAGGAGCCATGCGATCGCGTGCAGGTCGACGTTGCCGTGCAGCAGGTAGCCGGCACCCGCGATCCAGAGCAGTGCCGCTGCCTGCGTCACGTCGGTACCGACCATCTGCGTCGCCGACAGCGGGAACAAGAAGAGCATGAAGAGCCCGAAGAACGTCCCGGAGCCGACCGACGTCAGTCCGACGACGAAGCCGCAGCTCGCCCCGATCGCGATCGCGACGAGCTTGTCGCGGCGGCTGAGGCGAAAGGGCCCGTCGGGGAGGTCGGTGCGCGGCTTGACGAACGTCCGTGCGAGGAAGCCGATACCGCCGACGATCAACGCGGCGCCGATGATCCTGCTCATCGTCGCCTCGGCGCTGTCCGAGAACGAGTTCGCGAGCTCGACGCCGACGAGCGAGCACGGGCCCGATCCGAGCAGGATCCACGCGGCGAGCGGGACGTTCACGTTGCCGAGCTTCCGATGCCGCCAAGCGCCGAAGCTCTTGAAGATCGCGCCGTGCAGGATGTCGGTGCCGACCGCCGTCTTCGGATCGAAGCCGAAGACGAGGATCAGCATCGGCGTCATCAGGCTGCCGCCACCCATCCCGGTCATGCCGACGAGGACGCCGACCGCGAAGCCGGCGATCACGAACTGCCAGGTCATCCTGGGTTCACGCTGCTCGCGCCGGTCCCGGGCGGGAGCGGGCAGGAGACGAACGGCCTCCCGGTCAGCCGACAGCCCAGCTTGTACGCCTCGCAGCCGGTGCAGAAACCGGTGAAGGCCGCGAGGAGGGCGAGCGCTGCAACCAGCAGTCCGAGCGCCGCACCGAGCACGGGAGCGCCGGCGACGTATGCGACCGATGCGCCGGAGAGCACGACCAGGCCGACCATGTTCGCGACGCGCGGCGGCCGCGCGTCCTCGAGCGGGCCCTCGCCGAACCGTGGCTGCACGAATGCGAAATAGGCGACGCACGGCAGGCAGTAGCGGCGTCCGAGCCCGAGGCCGACCGCGAGCTGCAGGGCGAGCAGCGCGAGCAACCACCACGAGCCCGTCAGCACCGCAAGCAGCGACAGCGATCCGATCACGAGCTGATTCGCCCGCGGCGCCCTCGAATCGATCACTGCCGTGTCGCGGTAGGGATGAGCCCGCCGCGTCACGCAGTCGCCTCGATGACCATCCCTGCACCAACGGTGTCGTTCGTCGCCTCGTCGATCAGGATGAACGCCGCCCGTCGCGCGGTTGCGCGCGTACGGATCGACGGCGAGCGGCTCCGAGAGCCGCAGCCGGACGACGCCGAGATCGTTGAGCTCGAGGCGGTCCGGGCTCGTCCGGTCCTCGAGCGTGTCGATGTCGACGACGGAACAGAGCTCGGTGACGCGCGCGCGCGACGGTGCGTGTCGTCTGCTTGATCGCGAGCGTCGCGCCCGTCTCGAGCGGGCGGTCGCTCATCCAGCAGACGCGGGCGACCAGCTCGCCGGCCGTGACCGGCGGACGATCCGGGTCGGCGAGCAGATCGCCGCGCGAGACGTCGAGGTCGTCGTCGAGGCGGATGGTGACGGACTGGCCCGGAACCGCCTCCTCGAGCAGGCCGTCGGTGGTCTCGACCGAGGCCACACGGCTGCGCGCCCCAGACGGCAGCACGACGACCTCGTCGCCGGAACGCCAGACACCCGAGTCGACGCGCCCTGCGTAGCCGCGAAAGTCGTGGTGCTCCTCCGCCATCGGCCGGATCACCCATTGCACGCCGAAGCGGCGATCGTCGCGGTTGCGGTCGGCTGTGAGCTCCACCGTCTCGAGGTGGTCGAGCAATGTCGGGCCCGCGTACCAGGACATCGCATCGCTGCGATCGACGACGTTGTCGCCGCGCAGCGCGGAAACGGGGACCGCGACGACGTCGTGCATCCCGAGACGGCTCGAAAGCTCGGCGAGGTCGCGCACGATCGCGTCGTACCGCTCCTCCGAGAAGTCGACGAGGTCCATCTTGTTGACTGCGAAGGTGACGTGCGGAATCGCGAGAATCGACGCGATGTACGAGTGGCGCCGAGTCTGCTCGACCACACCTTTGCGCGCGTCGACGAGGATGAGTGCGACGTCCGCGGTCGATGCGCCGGTAACCATGTTGCGCGTGTACTGCACGTGGCCGGGGGCGTCGGCGAGCTGGAACCGCCGCCTCGGCGTGACGAACGAGCGATAGGCGACGTCGATCGTGATGCCCTGCTCGCGCTCGGCGCGCAGGCCGTCGGTGAGCAGAGCGAGGTCGACGTAGTCGTGGCCGCGACGCCGCGAGGCGTCCTCGATGTGCTCGAGCTGGTCGACGAGGATCTGCTTCGTGTCGTAGAGCAGCCGTCCGATGAGCGTCGACTTGCCGTCGTCCACCGAGCCGGCCGTCACGAGGCGGGCGAGCTCGGTGTCCATCAGCTCCCTAGAAATAGCCAACGCGCTTCCGATCCTCCATCGCAGCTTCCGAGACGCGATCGTCGGCCCGCGTCTCACCCCGCTCGGTGATCCGGGTCGCGGCGATCTCGTCGACGACATCGGGGAGGGTTGCCGCGTCGGAGAGGACGCCGCCGGTGCACGTCATGTCCCCGACCGTGCGGAACCGGACCTTGGCGCTGAACGTCTCCTCCTCCGGGAAACGCTCGACGAACTCGGATGCCGAGTAGAGCATCCCGTCGCGGCGGAAGACCTCGCGGTCGTGCGCAAAGTAGATCGAGGGCAGCTCGAGCCGCTCGCGTGCGACGTACTGCCACACGTCGAGCTCGGTCCAGTTCGAGATCGGGAAGACGCGAATGTGCTCGCCCTTGCGGATCCGAGCGTTGTAGAGGTTCCAGAGCTCCGGACGCTGCGCGCGAGGATTCCACTGGCCGAAGTCGTCGCGGAAGCTGAAGACGCGTTCCTTCGCGCGGGCGCGCTCCTCGTCGCGCCGGGCGCCTCCCATCGCCGCGTCGAACCCGTGCTCGGCGATCGCGTCGAGCAGCGTGGTCGTCTGCAGCTGGTTTCGCGACGCACGCGGCCCGGTCTGGTCGACGACGCGGCCGCGCGCGATCGACTCCTCGACGCTCGCGACGATCAGCCGCTCGCCGAGCTCCCCGACGCGACGGTCACGGAACTCGATCACCTCGGGAAAGTTGTGCCCCGTGTCCACGTGCATGACCGGGAACGGGAAGCGCGCAGGCCGGAAGGCCTTCTCGGCCAGCCGGAGCAGCACGATCGAGTCCTTGCCGCCCGAGAACAGCAGCACCGGGCGCTCACGCTCGGCCGCGACCTCACGCATGATGTGGATCGCCTCGCTCTCGAGCTCGTCGAGGTGCGACAAGGTGCGCGTGGAGACGGTGCTGGTCATCCCCGCTCACCCGACGTGCAAGCCGCACTCGGTGCGATCGGTGCCGGCCCAGCGCCCCTCGCGACCGGCGCCGGGGATCGTCGAGTGCGTGTCGCCGATCGACGCGTAGCCGCGGTCGTGCAGCGGGTTGTAGGGAGATCGCGGGCCCTGATGTACGCCCAGCAATCGTCGTCGCTCCAATCGGCGAGCGGATTCGCCTTCCACAGCTCGTGCGCGGCGTCCCAGCCGAGCTTCGGTGAGTTCGCGCGCGTCGGTGCCTGGTCGCGGCGGACGCCGGAGATCCAGGCGTCGAGCCCGCCGAGTGCCCGAACGAGCGGCTCGACCTTCGCGACGGCGAGATACAGATCGGGCTTGCGCTCCCAGAGGTCGTCGCCATGGGCCGCGACGAGCTCGTCGCGGGCTCGGCCCTTCGAACACCTCGATGGTCGCCTCGTAACGCAGCTCGACCGCGCGCCAGAGCTCGTAGGTCTCCGGAAACAGGTAGTGCGTGTCGATCGCGAAGACCCGAGCCTTCGGCTCGATTGCGAAGAGCATGTCGAGCAGCACCGTCTCCTCCTTCTGGAAGGAGCAGGCGAGCGCCACGCGACCGGAGAACTCCGCGGTGACGAGCGCGAGGATCTCCTCGGCGCTCATCGCCTCGACGGCTGCGGCGTCAGGAAGCGTGAAACAGGCTCGCCGCCATCGAGGAGCACCTCCTTGAGCGTGTCGCCGCGAAGCCCGAGGCGCAGCGTCTCGAGCGGGATCACTTCTTCGGGCGGGATGTTGCCGAGGTTGACCGAGGGCCCGAACTGCTTCACGAACCACGACTGGGCCGCCTTCGTCGGCGCCTCGAAGATGATGTTCGCCGGACCGACGACGTTCGCGATCTCGCGCGATCAGCTCGGTGCGCATCCCGCCGCGACGAGTCGAAGATGCCCGCGGTGCCGCCCTCGCGGGCCTCGGTGATCACCTTCCAGGCTCCTGCCTCGAGCTCCTCGTCCAGCCAGCGCGTCCACTCGTCGACGGTGTACTCGACCGACGAGTCCTTCGAGCCGACCTCCGAGAGCACGGTGAAGTCGCGGGCGAAGTCGGCGATCAGCTCGAGCTTGCGCTCGCGCGGGATCTCGACGGTGCCGTCGGAGATCTCGACGTGGGTCGAGGCCGAGGTCGGTCAGCCACTGCTTGTACTCGTCGAGCCTGTCCTCGCGTACACGACCTCGAAGAAGGTGCCGCCGATCACGACCGGCTTGTCGCGGAGCACGTCGAGCTTGCGCTCGAGGTTGCGGGTGACGTACGCGGTGCCCCAGCCGAGCTTCACGATCGAGATGTGGTCGCCGCCGACCTCGAGGATGTCCTCCCACGCGCGCGGCCCGAGGCCCTTGTCGATCACGTGCGTCAGGCCGACGTGGCGGCCGAGCCCGAGGTCAAAGCCGGGCATAGAGCTCCTCCAGCTTCGCGAGGGCGCGGGTCTGGACGTCGTGGTAGAGCGAGTTGCCGTGGGCGTCGATGCCGACGGTGAGCGGGCCGAAGTCCTTGACGCGGAACTTCCAGAGGCACTCGGGCATCAGCTCCTCCCAGAGCACCTCCTCGATCTCCTCGATCTGCGTCGTCTCGAGCGCCGCGGCGCCGCCGACGATCGCGAAGTAGACCATCCCGAGCTCGTGCATCGGCGCGATCGCCTCGTCCGGGAAGCCGCCCTTGCCGCAGATCGCGCGGACGCCGTACTGGCGGCCGAGCGGCTCCGTGAACCGGACCATGCGAGCGGACGTCGTGGTGCCGATGCAGACCTTCTCGTACTTGCCTTTGCCTTCGGCGTCCGTGCCGAGCTTGCGCACGCCGGGGGCCGTGTGGAGCAGGAACGCGCCGCCGAGATCCATCGGCGGCGGGACGCCCTGGTCGAAGATCCGGATCTGCGTGCGGTCGCGGATGCCGATGATGTGCCCCTGCACCGTCACCTCGTCGCCGGCGCGGAGCTTCAGGATCTCCTGCGGATCGGTGATCGGGAACGTGACTTCGTGAGTCGCCATGGCGGCCTACGCTTCCCGGTCGTAGTCGATGGAGCCGTCGGCGCCGATGTGGGCCGAGGCGCGCCGCGCCGCCCAGCACTGGTAGTTGACCGCGACGGGGTTGAGGGTCATGTGCGTGTCGGCGTGCTCGATGTGGCACTGCAGGACGGTCACGTCGCCGCCGAGTCCCATCGGGCCGATCCCGGTCTCGTTGAGCAGGCCGAAGAGCTCGTCCTCCAGCTGCGCGACGATCGGGTCGGAGTTGCGCGTGCCGATCGGGCGCATGATCGCGTCCTTGGCGAGATGCATCGCGTAGTCGGCCGAGCCGCCGATGCCGACGCCGACGATCCCCGGCGGGCACGGCTTGCCACCGGCGTTGACGATCGACTCGAGCACGAACTTCTTGATGCCCGTCACGCCGTCGGCGGGGACGCACATCTTCAGGAAGCTCATGTTCTCGCTGCCGGACCCCTTCGGGAACGCACTTCACGTCGAGCCCGTCCCAGTCGGCGATGAACTCCCAGTGCACGATCGGAAGGCGGTAGCCGATGTTCGGGCCGGTGTTCTCACGGGTGATCGTGTGCACCGCGTTCGAGCGCAGCGGGTGCTCGACGGTCGCGCGCGCCGTGCCGTCGCGAAGTCCCTCGTAGATGCGCACCGGGTGCAGCGGGAAGTGCTCGCCGACCTTCGCGTGGTACACGGCGATGCCGGTGTCCTGGCAGACGAGGTTCTTCTCGCTGTCGGCGATGCTGACGTTCCGGTGGATCACTTCCAGCACGCGCTTGCCCGGGACCGACGTCTCTCGGTCGCGCGCAGCGGCCAGCGCGTCACGCAGGTCCTGCGGGATGTCCTTGAGCGCCCACACGTAGAGATGTGCGGCCGCGTCCTCGACGGCGTGTTGCAGGTCGGTGTCGATATCGATCGTCATTCAGACCCTCCTAGCCTCCTCAGCCTCGTGCTCATGCATTCTCGACCAGCCCTCCGACCGAAGACGACACATTCGAGAAGGCTGTTACCCATCATGCGATTGCGGCCGTGCGTGCCGCCGGCGATCTCGCCGCAGGCGTAGACGCCTTCGAGTGTCGTCGCAGCGTCGGTGTCGATCACGAGTCCGCCGTTCTGGTAGTGCAAGCACCGGGTAGGTGAGGATCCGCTCGGAGAGCGGATCGATGCCCGAGCCGCGATAGCGGCGCAGCATGTACGGCAGCGACACGTCGGCGTCGTCCTCCGGAATACGCGTCGTGTCGAGGTAGACCGCCGGGCGGCCGTCGGGCGTCGTCGTCCCTTTGCCCTTCGCCACCTCGTCGAAGATCGCCTGGCTGACCACGTCGCGCGGGCCGAGTGAATCCGTGAACTCCTCGCCGTCGACGTTGACGAGCACGGCGCCGTAGGCGCGCGTCGTCTCGGGAATCGAGTAGCCCTGCATGTTCGGCGGCCACGCGCCCCCGTTCGGGTGGTACTGCAGCGCGTCGAGGTCGCGAGCCTCCGCCCCGAGCGAGAGTGCGATCTGCGTCACCTCGCCGGTCGCGTTCGGGTGGTTGGTGGACAGCTCGCCGATCCGCTCGGCCTCGGCGTAGCAGCGCCCGCCCGGCAGCGAGCACGACCGTGCCGGCGTCGACGACGTGGTCGCCGACACGCGCGCGCCAGCGCCGCCCGTCTCGACGAGCTCGCGCAGCGGCGCGTTGGTGAAGCTCGTCCCGGTGCCCGCCTCCCACGCCTCGCGCAGCCCCTTCGTGATCGCGTGCCCGGTCCGGTCGCCGACCTGCAGCAGGCGCTTCGCGGTCGAGCCGCCGCAGCGGGCGAGCCGGTAGCCGCCGTTCTCGCGGGTGAACTCGACCCCCAGCTCCTCGAGCCAGTGGATCGCCGACTGCGCGTCGCCGGTCAGCACCTCGACGAGCCGCAGGTCGGCCGTCTCGTGCGAGGAGCGCCAGACGTCGGCGGCGTGCTGCTCGGGCGAGTCGTCGGCGCCGAACGCCGCCTGAATGCCGCCCTGCGCCTTCGACGAGTTGTTCGCCTGCAGCGAGCCCTTCGTCGCCAGAGCGACGCGGGCGCCCGCGCGTTCGGCCGAGACCGAGGCAGCGAGGCCGGAGGCCCCGCTGCCGATCACGAGCACATCGAAGGAGGGGACCGCCGTCTCCACGGCGGAAACCATACCTGATATTAGCGCTTCTTATACTTTGTTCACTGCCGGGAAGAGTGCGGCAAACGTGCCAGGCCCTCGTCGGCTGCGGTCGCGGGACCGGCGGGCTGCGCGGAGCCCGCTCGCCGCCGACGCGCGGCAGCCACTCGAGCCAGCGCGGCAGGTACCAGTTCCACTCGCCGAGCAGCTTCATCACGGCCGGCAGCAGCACCGCGCGAACGACGGTCGCGTCGATCAGGATCGCCGCCGCGAGGCCGAAGCCCATCTGCTTGATGTCGATCTCGTGCAGCGTCATGAAGATCGCGAACACCGCGACCATCACGAGCGCCGCGCTCGTCACCGTCGACGCGGTGCGCTTGATGCCCGTCGCGACCGCCTCCTCCGTCGACATGCCGCCGTCGACGAGCTCCTTGACCCGGCTGAGGATGAACACGTGGTAGTCCATCGAGAGGCCGAACAGCACGACGAACAGGAAGAGCGGCAACCAGGAGGCGATCGCGCCGTTCGAGTGGAACCGCAGCATCCCCTCCGCCCAGGTGTGCTGGAAGACGAGCACGAGCAGGCCGTAGGCGGCGCCGACGGAGAGCAGGTTCAGCAGCACTGCCTTGATCGGGATCACGATCGACCTGAACGTCACGAGCAGCAGCACGAAGCAGAGCAGGAGCACGAAGCCGAAGACGAGCGGCGCGTGGACTCCATCTGCTGGTTGAAGTCGTGCGTACCTGCCGTCTCGCCGGTGATCGGCGCGACGACGCCCGGCACCGAGCCCGACGGTCGCCGGGATCGATCGTCTTGCGTAGCGTCTCGAGCGCCGCGACCGAGGCGCCGTTGTCACCGTTGCCGATCAGCGGGATGTCGACGACCGCCACCGTCCTGGACGGGTTGACCTTGATCTCGATCGGGCGCTTCGCCTCGCCGCTCGCGAGCGCCTGGCGCTCGAGCTGCGCGATCCCGCGCTGCACCTGCGGGTCGGTCACGTCAGCGGCGCTGACGACGACGCTGGCGGGCGTCTGCGCGCCGGGGAACTCCTTCTGGATCGCCTCGTAGGTGCGGACGATCCCGATCGAACGCGGCAGGTCGGTGAAGCTCGGCAGCTGCGTGTGCAGGGTCAGCGCCGGAAGCGCGAGCGCGACGAGCGCGCCGCCCGCGACGAGCGCGGAGAGCCACGGCCTGCGGAGGACGCGATCGAGGACGGCGCTCCAGACGCGCGACTCGCCGTTCCGCGCCGCGCCAGCAGCGGGATCCGCCCCTTGTTGACGCGGTCGCCGAGCTTCGAGAGCAGCGCCGGCAGGATCGAGAGCGAGCCGATCAGCGCGACGGCGACCATCAGCATCGCGCCGACGCCGATCGACGTGAAGATCCCGTTGCCCGTCAGCAACATGCCGGCCATCGCGATCATCACCGTCGCGCCCGAGATGAGCACCGCGTAGCCCGGAGGTGCCCGCGGTCTGGAGCAGCGCCTCGCGGTGACCGAGACCGGAGCCCGCTCCTCGCGCTCACGGCGGATGTAGAAGAGCGAGTAGTCGACGCCGACCGCCATCCCGATCAGCAGGATCACCGACTGCGTTGCGTCGCCGGCCGGGAAGACGTGGCTGGCCAGCGAGGAGAGCCCGATCGTCGCGAGCACGCCCGAGAACCCGAGCAGGACGGGCAGCCCGGCGGCAACCAGCGCGCCGAACGCGAACAGCAGGATGATCAGCGTCACCGGCAGCGACGAGTACTCCGCGCGCTGGAAGTCCTTGCCGATCGTCTCGTCGAGCACGTGCTGCGCGCTCGCCTGGCCGAACTCCGGCCACCTTGAACCCGGATGCGCCTTCTGGACGCCGGCCACCGCGTCGAGCACGGGTTGCACCTTGTCCATCGCGCCGCCTGCGTCGCCGCGAATCTCGAACTGGACGATCGCGGCGCGGCCGTCCTTCGCGATCTGCCCCTCGTTCGCCGCTCGAGCGGCGAGCGGACGTTGCGGACGGCCGGCTCCGCCGACACTGCGCGGACGACGTCGTTCACGGTCGCGCGGAACGCCGGGTCCTGCGACGCTCGCGTCGGCGACTGCACGAGCACGCTCTCACCGGCGCGGCTGTCGAAGCCGGCGTTCTCGAGGATCTTCTCGGCCGTCTTCGTCTCGCCCGAGGCGGTGTCGACGTCCTTGATCTTGTTCGTTCCGACTGCGCCGCCGATCACGACCGCGGCGACGACGAACGCCAGCCAGCCGAGCAACGCGGTCTTCCAATGTGCGGCGCTCCAGCGACCTGCGCGCCTCGCAAGATTGTTCGTTCCATGACCTCTCCTCCGTCGATGGCTCCACCGCTCCACGGTGGCCCGCCACCCTCTTCACCAGCCGGGTGCCCGGCGTCGCGCGGTAGAGCTGCCACTACTTCTAGCGCGGCCAATCGGTCGCGAGGATGATTTAGCGGACGGTCACCAGATCGCAGCCAACAGCGCCTCGATCTCGCTCGGCGTGGCGGGTCGGGGGTTCGCCTGGTTGCCGCGCGCGGCTGGCGGCTGCGGCCGGCGACGTCGGGCAGGTCATCCTTCGGAACGACGAAATCGCGGAGGCGCTCGAAGCCGCCGAGACGCGCGAGCGCACGCGATCCGCTCGACCGGGTCGCCGCCGATCGCCACACCGAACCGCGCCGACCTCCGCCGGGACGACCACCCGGTTGAACTCGAGTGCCGGCGGCAGGCAGAGCGCGTTCATCGCACCGTGCGGCAGGCCGTACCGGCCGCCGAGCGCCTGCGCCATCGCGTGCGCCGAGCCCGAGCCCGGCGAGTGCCGAGCGCATGCCCGGCGTGCGCCGCTCCCGTGCAGCAACTCGAGCCGCGCCTCCCGGTCGGCGCGGCGTCGCGAGGACGCGTGGCAGCGCCGCTGCGATCAGCGGCGCGCCGGCGAGCGCCTCGGCGTCTCCTTCGGCCGTCCGGCCCCGACGTAGAGCGCCTCGGCGCAGTGGGCGAGCGCGTTCATTGCCGTCCCGGCGGTCTCGCCGGGAGGCAGGTCGAGCGTCAGCTCCACGTCGTAGACGAGTCGCGACCGGATGCGCACCGGCGCCGCCGCCCTGCATGCGGCGATCGGGAGAGCGGATGCCGTAGAAGGTCGTCCATTCGGCGCCCGAGTAGGTCGTCGGCACGTGCACGAGCGGCAGCCCGGTTGTCGGCCGACGCGTGCTTGGCGGTGTCGATCGCCGAGCCGCCGCCGATCGCGAGGATCCCGTCGGCCGACGGCGGCACCTCGACGCTCTCCGACGGAACCTCGCTCCCGCGCGCCGACGTGCGGCGGCAGGCGAGCGCCGTCCCAGCGCTCGCTCGCGATCACGAAGGGCCGCTGGATGCCCGCCTCGGCGAGCGCCTCCGGAAGCTCGGCGAGCGACCACCGCACGATCACGAGGCAGCCGGTCCTTCGCGAACTCGACGAACGCCCGCGCAGCACGCGTCTCGGCCCGTCCGGCCGAGCGGACGAGGTAGATCTCGCGCTCGAGCTCGAGCTCGCCGACCCGCGCCTCGACGAGCGTGCCTGCGGCCAGGTCGTTCTCGACGGACGAGCGCGAGATGAACGTGACGCCGTAGCCCGCCGCGTACCGCGCTCGTCACCGATTCCTGCAGGCCGAGCTCGAGTCGGACGTCGAGATCACGAAGGCGCAGGCCGGCGCGATGCAGTTCGTCGTCGATCATCTGCCGGACGCCGGCGCCTTCCTGCATCACGATCAGCGTCTCGCGCTTGCAGCTCGTCGAGCGTGATCGTGCGGCCGGCGAACGGGTGCCCGGGCGGGCAGGCCAGGATGACCGTGTCTCTGAGGAACGGCTCGTACTCGACGCCGCGGTGGCGCGGCGCCGCCCCGACGACGCCGAGCTGCAGGCTGCGGTCGGCGACGCGCTCGACGACGGTCTGCGTGTCGAACACGCTCAGCGCGACCTGCAGTTCGGGTGCGCCTCGGCGAACTGGCAGAGCAGCTGCGGCGAGCACGACCCCGCCCGGCCCGGTCGAGGCGCCGATCTCGAACTGCCCTGCGAGCTCGCCGGCGCGCCTTGTCCGCGAGCTCGCTGACGATCTCCTCCTCGAGTTGCAAGCAGCCGCTGCGCGCCGCGGTAGAGCCGGCGCCCCGCCTCGGTCGGCTCGACGCGCCGCCCCGAGCGATCGAGGAGCTGCGTCCCGAGCCGCTTCTCGAGCGCGCGTACCTGGAGGCTGACCGCGGGCTGCGTCACTCCGAGCCGCTCGGCCGCCTGCGAGAACGACCTCCGCTCGACGACCTGCAAAACGCCTGCAACTGCCGCGTATCCATAACAGTTACTTATAGCGGATGTGGCCCGGCCCAGCTCCGACCGGGCTGCGGCGCCCAACGTTCACACCCGAACCTCGTTCGAACGAGGTTCGAACGAGGTTCGAGGGGTCAGCGGCCCGCCTGCCGCAACTCGAGCCGGTTCCCGAACGGGTCGTCGACATAGAAGCCCGCTCGACGCCCGGGAAGTGCGTCGTCCTCGCGGGCCGCGACGACCCGCCGCCGCGCAGACGGGCGCGCAGCTCCGTCGAGGTCGTCGACGACGAAGCCGGGATGAGCTTTGCGGGCGGGCGCGAACGATTCCGCGACACCGACATGCAACGCCTGTCCGCCGACCCTGAACCAGCAGCCGCCGCGCCCGGCGAGCTCGACGGCTTCTCGATCTCCTCGAGCCCGAGCAGACCGCCGTAGAAGGCGCGGGCATCGCCCTCGCAGCCGGGCGGCGCGGCGACCTGGACGTGGTCGATCCCGATGACCGTCACTCACGAGGGTCTACCATCGAGCGTGTGACGGCGGCGCCGCCTCGGCTCGAGGACACGCTCATGCGTGGCTATTCGCGGCTCGCAGCAGACTCGCCCAAGCGGCGGATCGACGTCGAGCTTCGCACGCTCGACCTGCTGCTTCGCCGTTCTCTTCGGGCTGCTGCTCCTGCCGCTCGCACTCGTGATCGCGGCCATCTCGCTCGTGACGACGGGGCGACCGGTCCTCTATCGCGGCAGGCGTGTCGGACGGCGGCGGGCACTTCTTCGACATGCTCAAGTTCAGGACGCTCCGCACCGGCGCCGAGGAGCGCATCGGGCAGTACCTCGGGCGAAGAGCTCGTGCGGCACACCGAGGACGAGCTCACGGGGATCGGCCGCTTCCTGAAGGCGTCGCAGCTCGACGAGATCCCGCAACTCTGGAACGTCGTCCGCGGCGACATGTCGTTCGTCGGGCCGCGGCCGATCCGGCCGCGCTTCTTCGCCGACCTCGCCGACGAGCTGCCCGCGTACTGGCAGCGACTCGTCGTACGCCCCGGCCTGACCGGGTTCGCCCAGGTGCGGCGCGGCTACGAGACGTCGATGGCCGAGAAGCTCGCCCACGACCTCGAGTGGATCGCCGACCGCTCCGCCCGCCTCTATCTCCGCACGGTCGTGTTCACCGCGGTGCGCGTCGTGCGCCAGTCGCTCGGCGCCCTGCGGAGGAACGACCTAGACGATGTGCGGCATCTGCGGGATCGCCGCGTCGCGCGGCGCAGTCGACCCTGAGCGCCTGGCGCGCATGTCGGCGACGCTGCTCCACCGCGGGCCCGACTCGGAGGGCACGCACATCGACTCGGGCATCGGCCTCGCCGCCCGGCGGCTCGCCATCATCGACCTGACCGGCGGCGACCAGCCGATCGCGAACGAGGACGGCACGGTCGTCGTCGTGCAGAACGGTGAGATCTACAACCACCTCGAGCTGCGCGCCGAGCTCGAGCGCGCCGGCCACCGGTTCGCGACGCGGTGCGACACCGAGGTGCTCGTCCACGGCTACGAGCAGTGGGGAGCACGTCTGTGGGAGCGCCTCCGAGGGATGTTCGCCGTCGCCGTCCACGACGCCCGCTCGGGCACGCTCATGCTCGCCCGCGACCCGTTCGGGATCAAGCCGCTCTACTACCGCGAGGCGGCGGGCGAGCTCGCGTTCGCGTCGGAGCTCGACGCGCTGCCGCGCGGCGAGATCGACCTCGACGCACTCGAGGCGTTCCTGACCTTCAACGTGATCCCGGCCCCGCTCTCGATCTATCGCGAGATCCGGAAGCTCCCCGCCGGCCACACGCTCGCCTGGGCCCGTGGCAAGGCGACCCTCGAACGCTATGCGCGGCCCGGCCCGCTCGAACCGCGGACCGGCGCCGACGAGGCCGAGCTCGTCGAGGAGTGCAGGGCCCGACTGCGCGACTCGGTGCGCGCCCACCTGATCGCCGACGTCCCGGTCGGAGTGCTGCTCTCGGGCGGCGTGGACTCGGGCGCGCTCGCCGCGCTCGCGGCCGAGGAGTCGACGGGCGCGGTGCGAACGTTCTCGATCGGCTTCGAGGAGTCGTCGTTCGACGAGCTCGACGGAGCGCGCGCAGTCGCGACCCGCTACGGCACGCTGCACCGCGAGCTCGTGCTCCGGCCGGACGCCGCGCTTGCTCTTGCCGGCGCTCGCCGACGCCTTCGACGAGCCGTTCGCCGACTCGTCGGCGCTTCCGACGTACCTGGTCTCTCAGCTCGCCTCGGAGGACGTCAAGGTCGCGCTCTCCGGCGAAGGCGGCGATGAGCTCTTCGGCGGCTACTACACGTACGTCGCCGACCGCCTCGCCGAGCGGATCGGGCCGGCGGCGTCCCTCGCACGCCCGCTGGTCGAGCTGCTCCCGTCGTCGACGCGACGGGCGAGCTTCGACTACAAGGCCAAACGCTTCGCCCGGTCGGCGCACCTCCCGCCGCTCGAACGCCATCACGGCTGGAAGGAGATCTTCGCTCCCGACGCACGCGCCGAGCTGACCGGGCGCCGCAGCGCATTCGACCCGGTCGACACGCTGCGGGCGCGCTTCGCCGAGACCGAGGGGCACGAGCTGCTGACACGGCTGCAGGACGTCGACTTCGGCGTCTACCTGGTCGACGACCTGCTGGTGAAGACCGACCGGGCGTCGATGGCGTGGTCGCTCGAGGCGCGGGTCCCGTTCATGGACCCGGCCGTCGCGAATTTCGCGTTCTCGCTCCCGGCGGCACAGAAGGTGCGCGGCTTCCAGAAGAAGCGGCTCCTGCGCAAGGCGGTGGCGCCGCTCCTCCCCCGCGAGGTCGTTCACGGCCGCAAGCGTGGATTCTCGATTCCGGCCGCGGCGTGGCTGCGCGGCGACTTGCTGCCGTTCGCGCGCGAGACGCTGAGCCCGGAGAACGTCGCGCAGACAGGGCTTCCTGCAGCCGAGCGTCGTGACGCGGCTGCTCGACGATCACGCGGCCGGGCGCGACGACCTCTCGCGCCAGCTCTGGGGCCTCCTCGCGTTCACGCTGTGGCACGAGCGGCACGTCGAAGGTGTGCGCCGCGACGCGCCGCTCGCGCAGGTCGTCGCGTGAAGGTCTGGGTCGACTTCACGGCGAGCGCGCACCCGCTCGTGTTCAGGCCGCTCGTCCGGCTGCTCGAGGGGCAGGGTCACGAGGTCGAGATCACCGCGCGCGACTACGCGCAGACCCTCCAGCTGATCGAGGCGCACGGGATGACGGCGACGGTGATCGGCCATCACGGCGGCCGCTCCTCGCTCGGCAAGGCTCGGCAGCTGCGGTCGCGGCTCGCGGCGCTCCGCGCGTGGGCTGGGCCGCGTGGGTTCGACCTCGCACTCGCGCACGGCTCGCACGAGTTGACGATGACCGCGCGGCGGCTCGGGATCCCGAGCTCCACGACGTTCGACTACGAGTGGGCGTGGCTCCAGCACCAGCTCGGCTGCCGCGCGGCGACGCGCGTCGTCGTCCCCGAGGCGATCCCGCCCGAGCGGCTCGCCCGTTACCACGCGGTCCCTCCGAAGCTGCAGCAGTACCCCGGCCTCAAGGAGGAGTACTACCTCTCCGACTTCGAGCCCGACGCGTCCGTGCCGGGCGCATTCGGGCATCGACGCGGCGCGCGTGCTCGTCGTGTTGCGGCCGCCGCCCGACGTCTCGCTCTACCACCGGCACTCGAACCCGCTCTTTCCCCAGACGCTGGAGCACCTCGGCCGCCGCGACGACGTGCACGCCTTCGTGATCCCGCGCACCGACGAGCAACGTGACTTCGTTCGCAACCTGGCGCTCCCGTCGGTGATCGTTCCGGAGGAAGCTGTCGACGCGCAGAGCCTGATCGCGCTCGCAGACGTCGTCGTCTCGGCCGGCGGCACGATGAATCGCGAGGCTGCCGCACTCGGCGTGCCGGTGTACACGACCTACGGCGGACGCCTCGGCGGGGTCGACGAGGAGCTGATCCGCGCCGGCCGGCTGCGTCCGCTCACCGACCCGCGGGCGCTCGAGCTGCACAAGCGCGAGTCGCACGCCGAAACGCGCGTCCGCCGCGACCCGCAGCTGATGCTCGACTTGTTGCTCTCAGCGTTGTCGTAGCGGAGTCTCGCCGGCGTCGCCGGCGACGGTCGCCAGCACGTCGTCGCCATACCGGTCGAGCTTCGACGGCCCGACGCCTGCGATCTGCGCCAGCTCGCCCATCGTCGCCGGCCTCGCATCGGCGATCTCGTGCAACACACGGTCGTGGAAGACGACGTAGGGCGGCACGCCGTCGTCGCGCGCCCGTTCGAGCCGCCAGGCGCGCAGCCGCTCGCCGAGCGGCGTCCACGACGTCTTGCCGGCCGCCCGCTCCGCGCTCGTGGCGGCGGCTCCGAGCTCGCGCAGGAACGGGCTCGGCGAGCCCGACCATGTGATCCAGAGGATCCGCTTCGCGCGAGTGAGACCGACGTAGAGCAGCCGCCGCTCTTCGGCGAGCTGCTCCGGCGTGCGCGCCTGTCGCGACGGAAGCTCCTTGGCCTCCATACGGGGCAGGAAGACCGCCTCGAACTCGAGGCCTTTCGCACGGTGCAGCGTCAACAGATGAACGCCACGTGCGGCGTCGCCGCCGGGGGAAAACCGCCGCGTCAGCTCGTCGACGAACTCCGGCGCATCGCCGTCGAACCCGGTCGCGAGGGAGACGAGCCGCGCCAGGTCCGTCTGCCTGACGAGCTCCCGCTCGCCCAACGAGTCGGGGAGGCGCTCGAGCCAGCCGGCCTCGACCGCGAATCCACGTACCGCTTCTCGCTGCAGGAACGCCCGCAGCCCCGGGCAGCCGCCGCACGAGCCGCCGCGCCGCGTCGCGGTCGAGCAGCGACGCTCCCTGGAACGGCAGCCCCGCGTCGTGCAGGAGCTCCTCGTAGTCGGTCAGGCGCGCATTCGTGCGACAGAGAATCGCGGCGGCGTCCAGTGGGCAGTCGAGTGCGCGCAGCGCGTCGACGATCGCGGCACCCTCGTCGCCCGCCGTCGCGAACGGGCGCAGCGTCGGGGCCGGGCCGGTCGCGCGCGTGGCGCGAAGCACCTTCTCGGCGCCGCCGAGCTTCGGGACGAGGCGATTCGCCAGCTCGAGCACCTCCGGTGTCGAGCGGTAGTTCTCCTCCAGCCGGACGACGAGCGCGCCCGGAAACCGGCGGGGCATGCCGAGCAGGTGTTCGGGGCCGGCGCCCGTGAACGCGTAGATCGACTGGTAGTCGTCGCCGACCACACAGAGCTCGTCGCGATCGCCGAGCCAGCAGTCGAGCAGCGTCTGCTGCAGGAGATTCACGTCCTGGTACTCGTCCACCGTGAACGCGCGGTACTGCCGCCGGAAGGTGTCAGCAGCGACGTCGTCCGTCTCGAAGAGCGCGATCGCGCCTTCGAGCAGGTCCTCGAAGTCGGCGAGCCGGTCTTCGACCTTGCGCCGTTCGTACTCGCGGTAGATGCGAAGCATGAGGTCGGGCGGGATCGGCGGCACGTGATCGCCGAGCTCGTCCCGGTAGCGGTCGGGCGAGATCCGCCGGTTCTTCGCCCACTCGACCTCGCCCGCCAGATCGGCGGCGGGGCGAAAGCGATAGGCACCGGGCAGCGTGTTGCCCAGCTGGCGGAGCAGCAGCGCCTTCGAGGGCAGCAGCTTGCCGACGCGGTCGGGAGCGAAATGGCGGAGCTGGCGGAGCGCCGCGGCGTGGAAGGTGCCCGCGCGCACTCGACCCGCACCGAGCGCGCCGAGCCGCCCTCGCAGCTCACCTGCGGCCTTGTCGGTGAACGTCACGGCCATCAGCTCGGCCGCGGTGAAGGTGCCCGACGCGACCTGATAGGCGAGCCGCCTGGTGATCGTCGTCGTCTTGCCCGATCCGGCACCGGCGAGGATGCAGACCGGGCCCTCGACCGCCTCGGCCGCGCGGCGCTGCTCGGGGTTCAGCCCGTCGAGGACGTCCACCGAGAGACCGTACCCGCGGCGGCGGCAGGCGATTGTGACGTCAGTGCATCGTGTCTTCGAGGACTGCCTCGCCGCCCGTGCGCACCGGATCGTGCACGATCGAGGCGAGGCGGGCGACCACACCCACCCGTGTCGCCCTCGTCGACGAGGCGCTCGAGCTCGGCGAGCTCGCCCTCGAGCCACTCGGTATCGACCGGGACGTGGGCCGCGCGCATGATCTTCGGATGCGAGGTCGGCCCGACCGCCTCGTCGTCGTTCCACAGCACCTCGTGGAGCTTCTCGCCGGGCAGCACGCCCGTGAAGGTGATCGGGACCTGCGACTCGTCTTTGCCGGACAGCCGGATCATCTGCTGAGCGAGCTCGAGGATCCGCACCGGCTCGCCCATGTCGAGCACGTAGACCTGTCCGCGGCCGCCCATCGCGCCGGCCTGGATGACGAGCGACGAAGCCTCGGGGATGGTCATGAAGAAGCGCGTCAGCTCCGGGTGCCGGACCGTCACGGGACCGCCGCGCTCGATCTGGCGGCGAAAGATCGGGATCACCGACCCGGACGAGCCGAGGACGTTGCCGAAGCGCACCGCGACGAAGCGCGTGTCGACGTCGGGCTGCCGGGCGAACGCCTCGACGATCCACTCGCAGAGCGCCTTCGACTGTCCCATGACGCTCTTGGGATTCGCGGCCTTGTCGGTCGAGATGAGCACGAAGCGCTCGATTCCTGCATCGACCGCCACCTCGACGAGGCTGCGTGTCGCGAAGACGTTGTTCGCGACAGCCTGCAGCGGGTTCGCCTCGAGCATGCCGACGTGCTTGTACGCGGCTGCGTGGAACACGACCTGGGGGCGGTAGGCGTCGAACGCCTGCTGCATCTTCTGCTGGTCGCCGCAGTTCGCGAGCACGGGCACCGCGGCCGCGAAGTCGCGCTCGGCGACGAGCTCGCGCTCGATCTCGAAGAGCGCCGACTCACCCTTGTCGACGAGGACGAGGCGCGCCACGCCGAGGCGCGCGAGCTGCCGCGAGAGCTCGCTGCCGATCGACCCGCCGGCCCCCGTGACGAGGACGGTCTTGTCCCTGACGTACGCCGCGATCGCGCCCAGGTCGACGTCGACCGTCTGCCGGCCGAGGACGTCCTCGACCTGCACGGGGCGAATCTGGCCTGCGAGGTTGAGGTCGCCGGCGATCAGCTCGTGGAGCCCCGGCAGCGTCTTCACGGGCACGCGCTCGGCGCGGCATGTCTCGACGACGCGCTGCCGCACGCCGCCGGGGGCCGACGGAATCGCGATCAGCACCTCGTCGGGCTTGTTGTCGCGTAGGACGTGCTGCAAATCGTCGGTCGTGCCGAGCACGCGTACGCCGTGGAGGCGAAGGTTCTTCTTGCGCGGATCGTCGTCGACGAGGCCGATCGGCGTGTAGTGCAAGTTCCGGTTCCGCTGCATCTCGCGGATCAGGAGCTGCGCGGCGTCACCGGCGCCGACGATCAGCACCTCCTTGCCGCGGATGACCACCCCGGACTGCGGCCGTTCGATGAGCGTGCGCGCGAGCAGCCTCGACCCGGCGACGAACGCCAGCACGAGCAGGTAGTCGAGTGCGGCGATGCCGCGCGGGAGCCTCGAGGCATGCTCGGGCGGGAACGCATACAGGACGAGGTAGGTGACCGCCGAAGCCACGGTGACGCCGCGAAAGAGCCCCCACATGTCGCGTGTCGACACGTAGCGCCACCAGCGGTTGTAGAAGCCGAAGACGATGAACGTCGCCAGGTTGATCCCGACCACCAGCGCAATCACCTCGAGATCGAGCAGGTGGCGGTAGTAGATCGGCGTCGCCTTGTCGAACCGGAGGTAGAAGGTCAGCCGCCATGCAACCGCGACGAGGACGCCGTCGCAGACGACCTGCCAGATCCGGTGCCGGTTGATCGGGAAGAACCTCACGTCGCGACAAGGTCGGAGGCGCGCTCGAGCACCGAGGCGACCTCCTGTTGCTGCTCCTCGCTGATTCCGGCCCAGAGCGGCAGGCACAGATTCTCGCGCGCAGCCTGCTCGGTCACCGGGAAGTCGCCCTCGCTGTAACCGAGGTACGCGAGCGCCGGCTGAAGATGAAGGGGCGGCGAATAGAAGACCGCGCAGCCGATCTCGGCGGCCGTGAGCGCCGCGGCGAGGTGGTCGCGATCCGGCGAGCGCACGGAGAACTGGTGGTACACGTGCCCCGGCTCGTCGGCCGGCACGTCGACGACACTGCCGATCAACTCGCGGTAGCGGGCTGCTGCCTCACGGCGCAGGCGGTTCCAGTCGTCGATATGCCGCAGGAAGATCCGGAGGAACGACGCCTGCATCGCGTCGAGGCGGGAGTTGTAACCGACGTAGAGGAACTCCTTCTTCGCCGCGGACCCGTGGAAGCGGAGCATGCGCAAGCGTGTCGCGAGCTCAGGGTCGTTGACGGCGATCATGCCGCCGTCGCCGAGGGCGAACAGGTTCTTCGACGGGAAGAAGCTGAACGTCGAGAGCACGCTCGATCCGATGCCGCTCGCGCCGAAGGCCTGGGCGGCGTCCTCGATCACCGGCAGCCCGATCGCCTGGAGCTCGTCGACCGGAGCCGGACGTCCGAAGAGATGCACCGGCATGATCGCCTTCGTCCGCCCGGTGACGCGACGCGCGACGTCGGTCGAGTCGACGTTCAGCGTCGCCGGGTCGATCTCGGCGAAGACCGGCGTGGCGCCGCGGCGGGCGATCGCCTCGGCGGTCGCGAAGAACGTGAACGACGGACAGATCACCTCGTCGCCCGGACCGATCCCGAGCGCGTCGAGCGCCAGCACCAGTGCGTCGGTCCCGTTCGCGCAGCTGACGCAGTCGGCGACTCCGAGCCGCTCGGCTGCTTCGCGCTCGAAGGACTCGACCTCGGGGCCGAAGATGAACCTGCCGGTGTCGAGAGTGCGCGCGAACGCCGCCTCGAGCTCAACACGGAGGGGCGCGTACTGAGCCCGGACGTCGACGTGCGGAATCCTCACGACGGAGTGATGGTACCCCGGCGACGCCGCCGAAGCCGCACGACGACCAGCGCTGCGAGCGCGACGACCGCCGCGACGACCAGGTAGTCGACGAACCGGAAGTCGCGGTGGAAGGTGTCCCAGCTCGCCCCGAGCGCCCAGCCGATCGACGCGAACACGACACACCAGACCGCGTTGCCGACGAACGTGAGCACGTTGTACCGGCGAAACGGGCTCTCGAAGACCCCTGCCGGGATCGAGACGAACGACCGGACGAGGGGCGTCATACGGCCGAGCAGGACGGCCCACGAGCCGTAACGCTCGAACCAGCGCTCGGCCCGGTCGAGACGCTCCGCCGAGAGATGGAACCAGCGCCCTCGCTGCTCGAGGAACGGCCGGCCGCCGCGATCGCCGACCCACCACCCGAACGCGGCCCCGACCTGGTACCCGATCACGCCTGCTGCGACGACGACCAGGAATGCGCCGAAGCCGCTGACGTCGGAGCCGAACACGTGCACCTGATCGACGAGCGCTCCGGACGCCAGCGCGCCGCCGTAGACCATCACGAGCTCGCTCGCGGCGGGGAACACCGCGTCGATCGCCATCAGGACGAGGATCGCCGGAACGCCGTACTGGGCGAGCAGGGAGGTCAACCGGCGACCCTGAACACGAACGTCGCACGCAGGTCCGAAGTCCCCACCGAACTCGTCGCGAACACGTGCGCGACGTACTTCCCCGACGGCGCCCGCGCGCCGCCGGCAAGCGTCCCGTCCCACGTCAGGCGACGGCGCCCGGCCTGCAGCTGGACGGCGGGCAGCGCGCGCACCGTCACGCCTCCGGCCGTCTCGATGCGTAGCAGCACGGACGCCGGCCGCGTCAGCTGGAACCGAATCGTCGCCCGGCCTCGGACGAGAGCCGGCGCGACGAGACCACGCAGCGTCGAGTCGACGCGGAAGGCGCGGTCGATCGTCGAGACGCGACCGACATCGTCGGTCGCCGTCACGTTCCAGTGCCACTCACCGTCGACGCCGAAGTCGTTCGCAGAGTTGGCATACGTCCCCGGCGGATGAGCGACGCCCGACTCGAGGACGTGGACGGTGCCGTCCGGGCCGATCAGCTCCGCTGTCACCGTCGAGGGGCGAACGAGCTTGTAGTCGAGCGGCTCGGCGGCGGCCCCTGGGTCGCCGTTCACGAGCGGCACGGGTGCCGGCGGTGCGTAGACGCCGAAATACTCGACGAGCAGCGCCTCGCCGATCGGACGCTCGCCACCAGGCCCGCTGGGCCGGTCGAGCAGCTCCCCGTCGAATGCGGCGGTCACCGCGGCGACCGGACTCGACGCCGCACGCGGTCACCGCTCCGAGCCGCACCATCGCCTGCGCCAGCTCGAAGCTCGTCATGCCCGACGCTGTAGCCGGGCTCCCCCCCGTCGACCGTGACGAGGATCACGCGTCCGTCGGCGAGCTGGCCCACGGCAGCGCGTGCATCTCGATCCGCGATCTGGTCGCCGGTGAAGCTCTCGCCGGACCTGAAGACGGCCTTGCCGGCGCGCACGAGCACCGGACCGCCGCCGAGCGCCGACACCGTGCCCGCCCAGGCCGGTGCGAGGATCAGCCTGACCGTGACCTGGGTCGCGAGCTTCGCCTCGGCCTGCAGGGCGGTCGCAGCGGTCCCGGTTGCCTGCAGGATCGCGCCGCCCGCGGGAATCGCCTCGCCGCCGCCCGTGCCCACGGCGACGACCGGCGCCTGCAGGTCGACGGCGGTTGCCGCGGCGGGAAACGGCTGCAGGACGACTTCGGCCGACCCGGCCACGGCGGGCGCCGTCGAGCCGTACGCCGGCGTCAGGAGCACCACCTGGTTGCGGCCCGGCAGCTGGTTGACGCCCGCGACCGGACGCCGTTGCCCGGTTCCCTTCCATGTGCCGGCGAACGAGACGCGGTCGACGTGCACGAGGCCGGACTGGTCGATGCCGATCGACGAGCGGAGCGGGAGAGGGGTGTGCTCGAGCGCCCCTGCCTGCATCAGGATCCCGGCGGGCAGTCCGGCTTTCCCGGACGAGTAGTCGCCGTTGATGCCGACGACGGTCGCCTGCGAGGCGAGACTGCTCTCGATCGCCGTCAACCGGTCGTGGCCGGCGGTGAGCGGGCCGCGCGCCGTGACCGGCGCGAGCGCATAGAGGCCGCTCTGCGAGCCGGGGGGCGGGGCGGTGATGACGTTGATCGCGACGGGGCCGTGGAGCGTGAACTGCACGGCTTGCTGGAAGGTCACCCCCGGCATCAGGGTCAGCGGGGCCGCGGCCCGCGCAGGCGATGCCGCGACCGCACAGGCGAGCGCGACCAGGATGACGCAGCGGCCCATGACCCGCACCGACGTTACCTCGCCAACCGGCTCGCGCTTGCGATAGTCGGACGGATGGGCATCGTCCACTGGGACGAAATCGAGTTCCACCGGGCAGCGAACGGGGAGATCGACGCCTCGTGGCAACGGCTCGGTGCGACCGCGGGAGCCGCGGGCGTCGGCGTGAACCGCGTCCGGGTGGCGCCCGGGATGCTGCCGACGCCACCGCACTCGCATGGCGCGTCGGAGGAGATCTACTTCGTGCTCGCCGGCTCGGGGCTCGCGTGGCAGGACGAAGCGACGCACGCGGTGGCGGCCGGGAGCTGCGTGGTGCAGCGCGCCGACCACTTCGAGCACACATTCAAAGCCGGCGCCGAAGGGCTCGAGTACATCGTCTTCGGCACGAACCACCCGACCGAGTTCGGCTGGCTGCCGCGGTCGGGCGCCGTCCGGCTGGGGTGGCCGTGGGTCGAGGGCCGCACCGACGATCCCTGGGACATCGAGGCGAAGGCCGAACCGCTCGTGTTCGCCGACCCCGCCCCGCGCCCGCAGAACATCGTCACGCTCGAGCGGGACGAGCAGTACCGTCAGCTCGGAGCGGCCGGCGGCGCGCGCCAGACCGGACTGAACTACCTGCGGATCGGAGAGGGACGGCTGAGCGGGCCGCCGCACTGCCACTCGGCAGCGGAGGAGGTGTTCGTCGTCCTCGAGGGCGCGGGGACGCTCGAGCTCTGGCCGACACCCGTGGCCGCGGAGAACGGCTTCGAGCGGGAGGACATCTCGGTTCGCGCCGGTCACGTCGTCGCACGGCCGCCGGCGAGCTCGATCGCGCACGCTTTCAGGGGCGGAGCGGGCGGCATGACGCTCCTCGCCTATGGAACGAACCCGCCGAACGACATCTGCTTCTATCCGCGCTCGAACAAGATCTTCTGGTGCGGCGTCGGGGTGATCGCACGCGTCGAGCCGCTCGCCTACCGCGACGGCGAGCCCGACGACTGGGGTTAGTGCTGCCGCCCGCTAGATTGCGGTCGTGAGCCGCACCGACCTCGTCGAGGGCCTGATGGCCAGGTTCCCCGAGATCCCACGCGAGGCGGTGTTGAAGGAGGATCTCCTCCGGACCGGGATCGCGTTCGACGAGTCGGCCTTGACCGACAACCTCGAAGGCGAGGTCAAGCCGAAGTCGTACTTCATCTTCTCCTTCGACCAGAAGCCGCTGGCGTCGCTCGGCGAGGCGGCCAAGCGGCGGCCGCCCGAGGAGATCGCGCTGACCGGAGGCGCGTACGGGCTGCGGCGCACGATCGTCTCGGTCCGCGTCAACCCGACGTCCCCGTATCGGGCCGCGCGCGACGAGAGCGGCGAGCTGCGTCTTTCGCTCGAGGGACGCACGGTTGCCGACATCGGCCTGCCGCCGATGCCCGAGTACTACCGGCACACCTTGTCGAACGGCAAGACCGTGATGGAGACAGCCCCGACGATCCAGTGGGGCTATCTGATCTACCTGACCGTGCTGCGCCTCTGCCAGTACTTCGGCGCCAAGGAGGAGTGCGGCTTCTGCGACATCAACCACAACTGGCGCCAGCACAAGCGCGAGGGACGTCCGTACACCGGCGTGAAACCGGTCGACGACGTGCTCGAGGCGCTCGCGCTGATCGACCGCTACGACACCGAACGCGCCTCGAAGGCCTACACGCTCACGGGCGGATCGGTCACGAGCACCGTCGACGGGCTCGCCGAGGCCGACTTCTACGGCCGCTATGCGCGCGCGATCGAGGAGCGGTTCCCGGGGCGCTGGATCGGCAAGGTGGTCGCTCAAGCTCTGCCACGCGAGGACGTGCAGCGCTACAAGGACTACGGCATCTCGATCTACCACCCGAACTACGAGGTGTGGGACAAGCGCCTCTTCGAGCTCATCTCACCCGGCAAGCAGCGCTACGTCGGACGCGAGGAGTGGCACCGCAGGATCTTCGACGCCGCCGAGGTGTTCGGCGCCCGGTACGTGATCCCGAACTTCGTGGCCGGAGTCGAGATGGCGAAGCCGTTCGGGTTCGAGACGGTCGACGAAGCGATCGCCTCGACGACGGAGGGCCTCACGTACTTCATGAGCCGCGGCATCACCCCGCGGTTCACGACCTGGTGCCCGGAGCCGACCACACCGCTCGGCCGCGACAATCCGGACGGCGCGCCGCTCGAATACCACATCCGCCTGCTCGGGGCCTATCGCGAGACGCTCGAGGCACATGGGCTGAAGCCGCCGCCCGGTTACGGCGTCGCGGGCGCGGGGAACGCGGTCTTCTCGGTCAGCTCCTTCATGGACACCCTCGCGCCCGAGACCGTCACCGTCGAAGAAGCTGTGCCGGCATGACGGACCGGATCACCGTCGACGAGGCCCGCAGCCTCTGGCTCGATGCATCGGACGACGAGCTGCGCTCGCTCGCACAGGCGACACGGGCGCGCTTCCACGACCCGAACAACGCGACCTACATGGTGATGCGGATCATCAACTACACGAACGTGTGCGTCGCACAATGCGACTACTGCGCCTTCTACGTGCTGCCGAACCAGCAGGGCGGCTACGTCCTGTCGCAGCGCGACGTCTTCGCGAAGATCGACGAGCTCCTCTCGGTCGGCGGCGATCTCGTCGCGTTCAACGGCGGCTTCAACCCGAAGCTCCCACTGGACTTCTATTGCGATCTGTTCGCGTCGGTGCGAACCACTTATGGAGACCGCGTCGAGTTCTACGCGCTGACGGTTGCCGAATTCGTCTACCTCGCCGACCGGGCCAACCTGAGTCACGCCGAGGCGGCGGCTCGGCTGCGCGACGCAGGTGTCCACTGGGTGACGGGCGGCGGCAGCGAGATCCTGACCGAGGACTTCCGCAAGCGGCACGCGAAGTTCAAATACACGGTGCGCGAGTACCTCGAGGCCCAACGCGCGATCGTCGACGCCGGCCTGCGAACGACGGCGACGATGGTGATCGGATTCGACGAGACCCTCGATGAACGCCTCGAGCATCTGCAACGCACACGCGACTTCCAGGACGCGTGCCTGCACGACGGCCGGGACGGCCTGTTCTCGTTCCTCTGCTGGACCTACAAGCCGTACGGCACGGCCTTCGGGGGTCGCGAGATCACGCCGCAGGAGTACTGGCGGCACATCGCGTTGTCGCGGATCTTCCTCGACAACGTCAAGCACGTCCGAACCTCGGTCCTGACGCAGAACGAGGATGCATTTCGCGCGCTCGACTACGGCGCCGACGACTTCGACCTCCCGATCGAGGACGAGGTGACACAGAAGGCCGGAGCGCGGATCGATCTCGATCTGGACGGCCTGCTGGCGATCCCGCGGTCTCTGGGCTACACCGTGAGCTACCGCCGCGCGGAGCGGCCGGCGGCGCTGGTTCGCTAGACCGCAGCGCCGCGAGCCAGTAGGTTCAGTCCGACGTTCGACTGGGGGAGCAGGCATGAGACACACGTTTGCATTCGCTTCGATCCTCGTCCTCGCGGTCGCAGCCGCCGGCTGTGGCGGAAGCAGCACGTCGGGGAGCCCGGCGACGACCTCTGTCGCGGCGACCACCTCTGTCACGGCGACCTCGAGCACGGGCGGGTCGATGACGACCTCGTCCTCGTCGTCCTCGTCTTCGAGCGCGTCCTCGTCGTCGTCGTCCTCGTCGTCGTCGACCTCGTTCGCGTCGACGAAGAACTGCTCACAGTTGGTCTCGCTCGGCACGAAGCTGTCGCAGTCGCTCGAAGCTCAGAGCGGGTCGGGGGCCACCGCGCTTCAGGCCCAGGCCAACGTCATCAAGCAGGCGGCGAGTGCTGCGCCCTCTGCGATCCGAGGCGACATCGAGACCCTTGCCGCCGCGTTCAGCACCTACGCGTCGAAGCTCAAGGCCTCCGGGTTCAAGCCTGGTTCGACGCCGACCGCGACGCAACTCGCGGGGCTCGCGGCGGTGCTTCAGAGCTTCTCGACGCCGAAGGTCAGGACGGCCGCACAGAACATCGAAACCTGGGCCAAGAAGAACTGCAAAGGCGCCGGCTGACGAGCTAGACGGTCGCGCCGGCCGCGACGAAGCGCAGCTCGGGCACCTCTTCGAGCTCTCCCACGTCGTGGGCGAGCTCGAGGAACGTGTAGAGGCCCGGCCCGCTCGCGCGGCCCGAACCGATAGCGCAGCTTCTCGAAGTAGCGCGCGAGGAAGCCGGCCGGATAGCCGTAACGCTCCGACGAGTCGTGGGCAAGCTGCTCCGGCTCGGCGCGCGCGGCGCGCAAGGAGGACACGAGCGCATCCTCGAGCTCGACGAGGCCGGGATGGGTCGGCTCGGGGGCCGCCCACACCGCGAACACCATCGGGAGCCCCGTGCGTTCGAGCCAGAGGCGGCCGAGATCGTGGTGCGGCGTCGGGATCCTCGAACGCAGACCGCAGCGCGGCGTCGCCGATCAGAAGCTGCGCCTCGGCGTCGCCGCTCGCGAACGCCTCCAACGGGAGATGCTCCGCCTCCGGCAGCAGGACGCGCGTCAGGACGACGGACGTTGCCGACTCCGGCGTGACCGCGACCGTACGGATCTGCGAGAGCGGCGTCTTCGAGACGAGCTGGATCGACTCGACCGCTCCTTCGCTCGACACGCACAGACGCGGAAGGAGGCGCAGGCGATCGGCATGCCGCGCATAGGCGATCGACGAGATCGGGGCGACGTCGAGCTCGCCCCCGATCAGCTTGCGGTTCAGGTCGGTCGGGACGCCGACGACCTCGTCGACTTCGGCCTCGAGCCGGAAGAAGACCGGCGCCATGTTCACGTACCCGATGCGGCCGAGCCTGATCATCCGGCCCGGTCCACGACGGCGACGGTCAGGGCCTCGAGCTCTTCGCGATAACGATCGCCGCGAAGGTGAGCGCGCGCCTCCGCCGCGTAGTGGAGTGCCGCCTGCCGCGAACGATCGAGCGCGTCGGTGGCGGCCACACGTACGAGGGCTCCGTCGACCGGTTCTCCCGCGAGCGCCCGTCGGACCGCGTCGTCCTGCCGCGCGGCAAGCAGCAGCGGCATCGTCGGCGTCCCCTCGCGAAGGTCGGTACCGGGAATCTTCCCCGTCTCCTGCGTCTGGCCCGCGCAGTCGAGGATGTCGTCGGCGATCTGGAACGCGATCCCCAGGTTGACGCCGTAGGCCCCGAGCCGCTCCTCCCCGCCGGAGCCGAGGAGGCATGCCGCCTCGATCAGCTTCGCCGTCTTGAGCCGGCACCGCGTGACGTAGTCGTCCAGGCTCGTGTCCGGATCGTGGGTCTGGAGACGCTGCATCGCCTCGCCGCGCGCCAGGTCGAGCGCTGCATCTGCGAGCGTCTCGACCGCCCGGCGGTCGTCCGTCTCGACCAGCACCGCGAACGCCCTCGCATAGAGGTAGTCGCCCGCCGACTTCGCCGCGTTCGCGCCGAACACGGACCACGCGGCAGGCATCCCGCGGCGCATGCGGGCGCCGTCCACCAGGTCGTCGTGGACGAGCGTCGCCATGTGCACCAGCTCGACCGCGACACCCGCCGGGATCGAGGGACGGCCGTCCGAGGTGAGGAAGCAGAGGAGCGGCCTGAGCCGCTTCCCGCCCGCGGCGAGCGCCTCGCCGGCGACCTCGTGCACGAGCCCTGGACGAGCGGCGACCGCGCGATCGAGCCCTGCCTCGACTTCCGCCATATAGGCAGCCACGCCCGGCGTCGCCTGAACCGCGGCGAGCTGCGTCACTGGGCCTCTCCGGTGTGCAGCGCGACGATCGAGGCGCCGAAGAGGCGGAAGCGGATGTCGCTCGAAGCCCGCGTTGCCCAGCCGCTCGACCAGCTGCTCGGCCGACGGGAACCGCTTGACCGACGCGGGCAGGTAGGTGTACGCCGATCCGCCCGGGAGCACCTTCCCGAGCAACGGGACGACGCGGTCGAACCAGAGCGAGTAGAAGGGCCGCGCGATTCCCCGAGGCTGGGTGATCTCGAGAATCGCGAGCCGGCCGCCCGGCTTGAGGACGCGACGCAGCTCGCGCAACGCCAGATCGAGATCGGCGACGTTGCGCACGCCGAAGCCGACCGTCGCGGCATCGAAGGTCGCGTCGTCGAACGGCAACGCAAGCAGGTCGCCCACGACCCAGTTGAGCGCTGCCTTGCGCCGCGCGCGCTCGAGCATGCGCTCCGAGAAGTCGAGACCCGTCACCTCACCGGCGCCCGCACGCAGGTCGGCGATCGCGAGGTCGCCGGTCCCGCACGCGGCATCGAGCACGCGGTCTCCCGGGCGGACGACGGCCTCCGCCGCATGACGGCGCCAGCGCACGTCGAGGCCGGCCGTCATCACGCGGTTCATGACGTCGTACACCGGCGCGATGCGATCGAACATCGAGCGCACCGCGTCTGGCGCGAGCGTCATTGCTGGCCCCAGCGTGCGACGAGCGAGTTCTCGACCCCGAGGTGGTCGAGGATCCGGCCGACGACGAAGTCGACCAGGTCGTCGACGCTCTCGGCACCGTGGTAGAAGCCCGGCGCGAGGAAGAGAATCGTCGCTCCCGCCCGCCGCAACGTCAGCATGTTCTCGAGATGGATCGTCGAGAGCGGCGTCTCGCGCGGGCAGACGATCAGCTTCCGCTCCTCCTTCAGCGCGACCGAGGCAGCTCGGTGCACCAGGTTCTGCATCGCGCCCGACGCGATCGTGCCGAGTGTCCCCATCGAGCACGGGCAGATCACGTAGCCGTCCACCTGTGCGGAGCCCGACGCGAACGGCGCACGCCAGTCGTTCTGCTCGTACAGCGTGACGGCGTCGCTCGTCCCCTCGGTCAGGCGTGTGAGCACCTCGTCGCGCGAGAGGCGGGCGTCGCCGTAGAGCTCGGTGGCGAGCACCTCGACCGCCGCACCGGAGACCGCGACGCCGACCTCGCACCCCGAGGCCGACAGCGACTGCAGCAGGCGGCGCGCGTAGGGCGCGCCGGAGGCGCCCGTGATGCCGAGAAAGATGCGCACTGCCGGGTCAGACTACGCCGCGAGGCGCGGCAGAGCGGCTACTTGCCGCCCTTCGAGGCCTCCAGGAACGCTGCGAGCTCGGACAGCCGTTCGGTGCCGAGATCCTGGAAGGACGGCATCGGTGACCCCGGATTGACGCAGGACGGGCACTCGAGGTGCCTGATCTGGAAGTCGACGCCCTTGCCCTTCGCGCCTTCGGCGCTGAGGTTCGGCGCACCCGCGAAGCCACCGCCGATCCCCTCGTACTGATGGCAGTTCGCGCATCCCGACGACCGCAAACAGGTTGGCGCCCGCGATCGCCTTCGGGTTGTTCTCGAATCCCTGCTTCTTCGCCCATGTCGGGACGAGCGCTTTCAGCTCGCTCCCGAGTGCCTCGCGCGCCGTGGCGCCCTTGTACGTGAGCACTCCCATCGAGATGATCACGAGCACGCCTGCGACCATCGCGACCGGGCGGCGCAGTGGATGCCGTTCGGGACGGATGTCGTAGAACGGCAGCGAGATCAGCAGGACGAGGCAGATCGTCGGGATGCCGATCGTGCCGAGGATGACCGTCGGCGGCCACTTGAACACCCGCAGCAGATAGAAGAGGAAGTAGAAGTACCAATCCGGGCGCGGGACGAAGTTGATCGTGCCGGGGTCGGCCGGCGCGTCGTAGAGCTTGCCGAGCAAGCTCGTGTAACGCCAGATGACGGCGAGGCCGATGATCACGCTCACCACGACGAGCGACATCACCGTGTCGTGGAACATCGCGTACGGGTAGAACGGCTTCCCGCGGTCCTTGACGTCCTCCTTGTACTGCTGGAAGACCCGGCGGCGCTCGACGACGCGGTCGCTAGCCACGGACGTCCTTGCGCGGCTGCGGGTTCACGAGCCCGGCGCGCGACCCGTTCGTGGAGACACCCTCGAGCGGCCCCGTGCCCGGCGGCCTCCTTCGACCACGGCGGTGACGTCACGCCGAGCCGGATCACGAGATACAGGTGCAACCCGATCAGGGCGAAGATGGCACCGGGTATCAACAGCATGTGGATCGAATAGAACCGCGACAGCGTGTCGGGGTTGATGTACGTGCCGCCTTGTAAGAACTGCGCGAGGAATGGCCCCACGAACGGTGCGGTGCCGTTGATGTTGATGCCGACGACCGTGGCCCAGTACGCCGTCTGGTCCCAAGGCAGCAGATAGCCCGTGAAGCCTTCGCCCAGGCCCATCGCGAGCAGCAGCACGCCGATGATCCAGTTCAGCTCGCGCGGGTACTTGTACGCGCCGAACAGGAAGACGCGGCCCATGTGCATGAACATGAGGATGATGAACACCGACGCGCCCCAGCGGTGCATGCCCCGCACGAGCCAGCCAGCCCAGACGTCGTTCGTGATGTGCTGGATCGACGCGTACGCGACCGTTCGGATCCGGCTTGTAGTACATCGCCAGGAAGACGCCCGTCGTCGCCTGCACGAGGAACGCCGTCAGCGTCGCCGAGCCGAGCGTCGTGAACCAGTTGACGTCGCCGGGAACCTTGCGGAAGAGGAAGTACTTGACGCCGCCGACGAGCCCGGACCGCTCCTCGATCCAGTCGAGCGGGTACATGATCGCCGACTGGAGCTGGTGCGCCTTCGGCTTGCGCGTCGTGGTCGCCATCGTCGAGAGCTAGTGGGGTGGCTGCACCGGATACAGCCAGGACTCGATGCCGTTGACGTGCTCGCCGGGGAAGGAGTAGGACCACTTGTGGATCTGCGCGGTCGCCCCGGTGCCGTCGACGTAGGAGACCGAGAACGGCGCGCCGACCCAGAGATGGTCGTGGCGGATCGAGAATGCGTACCGGTCGAGCGCGCGCACCGGGGGGCCGGCGGTGCGGTTGCCCTCGGTCGTGTACTGGCCGCCGTGGCACGGGCAGCCGAAGCCGGCGATCGCGATCGTCGGGATGAGCGTGACGTCGCCCAAATGCTTGGTGTTCGCCTCGTCGAGCAGCCCGTTCGGCTGCACCGGGCAGCCGAGGTGCGCGCAGTGGTTCGAGATGATGGTGAAGCTGGGCTGGCCTTTCAGCGGGCCGTTGGAGCGAATGAACGCCGTCCGGCGGGACACCTGCCCCTGAGCCGGATCGCTCGTCCACGTCACGACGACGTACTTGCCCTCGGGATAATCGGTGAGCGGCCCGAGGTCGTGGTCCTTCGACCCCTGCTTGAGGAACGGAGGGATCACGGCGAAGCCGAGCGCAGGAGCCGCGACGAGACCGCCGATGACCGCGCCCAGCCCGAGCGTCGAGATCTCGAGGAACCGCGCGCGCGGATAGCGCTCCTCCGGCGACGGCGGCGGCAGGGTCGCCTCGGCGCGGGCGGCCGGTGCCGCGCCGGCGCGCTCGGGCTCGACCTTCGGCGCCTCGGCGAGGTCGGTCCCGCTGGTCAGGTCACGGATCCAGAGGAACGCGAACGCCAGCGCGATCAACGCCCCGATGCCGGCCACCCACCACGAGATGATCAGGCCGACGAGCAGCACGACGATGCCGACGGCGAAGCCGATCGGCCAGAGGCTCGGCCCGGGGGCGTGCTCGTGGTCGTCGTGAGGCTGCAACGGCTACTGCGGATCTAACCCGTCCGAGCGGACACCGGTCAACGTCGTAACAAGCTGCGCGAACTCTGCCGGATAGTCCCGTTCCCTGCAGAGAGAACCGCGGCGAGGCCGTACTCGCCCCAACGGCGGTCGACGAGATCCCGGACGTCGGCGGTCATCTCGATCTCCGGCGGCCACTCCCGCGCGCCCTCCGCGGGGCTCTTGGCGGTCGCGTCGATCCCGAGCTTCCCGCCCAGGAACTGCAGCGTGGGCGCGTGATCGAGGTGGTCGAGTGGGCCCTCGCCGATGACCACGTCGCGCTTGGGATCGACATTGGCCCCGGCGTAGAACAGCACCTGCTCGTAGTCGTGCACGTCCACGTGGGCGTCGACGACCACGATCCCCTTGGTGAGGCTGAGGAGCCCGAGACCCCAGAGCGCATTCATCACCTTGCGCGCGTGACCGGGGAAGCTCTTCTTGATCGAGACGATCGCCAGGTTGTGGAATGCACCGGCCACCGGGAGGTCGTAGTCGACGATCTCGGGGACGCTCATGCGGATCGCGGGCAGGAAGATCCGCTCGGTCGCCTTGCCCAGCCAGGCGTCCTCCTGGGGCGGCTTGCCGACGACGATCGACGGGTAGATGGCGTCGCGTCGCATCGTCATCGCCGTGACGTGGAAAACGGGGAAGAGCTCGGCCGGCGTGTAGTACCCGGTGTGGTCGCCGAACGGCCCTTCCTCGACGAGGTCGCCCTGCTCGACGTAGCCCTCGAGCACGATCTCGGCGCCGGCGGGCACCTCGAGGTCGACCGAGACGGCTTTGACGAGCTCGACCGGCTCTCCGCGCAGGAAGCCCGCGAGCATGAACTCGTCGATGTGCTTGGGGAGAGGCGCGCTGGCCGAGTACGCGCTCACGGGGTCGAGACCGATCGCCACCGCCACCTCGAGGCGTCCCTCGCTGAACAGGTAGTCGGCTCGACCATCCTTGTGCAGCTGCCAGTGCATCGCCGTCGATCGGGGGCCGAGCACCTGCAGGCGGTACATGCCGACGTTGCGCCCGCCCGTTCGCGGGTCGTGCGTGATCACGGCGGGCAGCGTCACGAACGGGCCGGCGTCCCCCGGCCAGCACGTCATCACCGGCAGCACGCCGAGGTCGACGTCGTCCCCGCGAAGAACGATCTCCTGGGACGCGCCGTGGCGGACGACCTTCGGCCGCGAGTCGGCGATCGACTTCAGCGTGCGCAGACCGCGAACCTTCGCCGCGAGGCCCTCGGGGGGTTGCATCTCGAGCACGTCGGCCAGCTTCGCCGCGACGTCGTCGAGCCGCTCGACCCCAAATGCGAGGCACATGCGCCGCTCCGTCCCGAACTGGTTGATCAGCAACGGATGAGCCGATCCCTTCGGCCGCTCGAACAAGAGCGCCGGGCCGCCTGCCTTGACCGTCCGGTCGACGATCTCCGTCATCTCGAGGTACGGATCGACCTCCGCGGCGACTCGCACGAGCTCCCCCTCTCGTTCGAGGAGCGCGATCCAGTCCCGGAGGTCGCGGAACGACACCGCGGATCAGTCTACGGAGGCGCCGCCGGGAGGTCCGAACGCACGTCGGTCTCTAGTAGGCGCTGCGCCGGGCCTTGCGCCGCGCATCGCGCCGGTGGCCAACCCACTTCGTCGCCTGTCCGAGCGCGATCACGGCACAGAAGATCAACCCGACGATCAGCATCGCGGTGATCACGTGCTTCCCGTCGCTGGCAGCGTCGAAGATCACGGCGCGACTCTAGCGCAGTGCCAGGCGAGTGCGCGCTCGACGGCGCCCGCCTTCGGTTCTCCTCCGAGGGCGCGCACTGCCTCGACCCACACGTCGCCGTCGCCCGCAGCGCCGTCGGCGCGCAGCGCTGCGCAGCTCGAGATCAGCTCGGCCATCGCGGCGACGGCCGGCACCCCACCGGCCTCGGCGATCCGCACGAGACCGTGTGCGTAGAGGTAGTCGCCGAGTAGCACGGCTTCGTCCACATCGGGCGCTGCAAACAGTCGCGGGCGGGCGTAGTGCACGAGGTACGCCTCGTACACGGTCTCGACGCCGACGGCGAAGGCGGCCGGCACGAGAGGTGAGAAAACCGGGTCGAGCTCTCGCTCTCCGCGGGGTCGCAGCAACCGCGCCCAGAGAGGGCTCTCGTGCTCCGCCTCGAGCGTGATCGTCTCCAGCATGCTCACGACGCGGCGACCGCCTCGATCGTCGCGTCGATCTCCTCGTCGCCGTGGGCGAGCGAGGGGAACATGCACTCGTAGGGGCTCGGCGCGATGTAGACACCTAGGCGAAGCAGCGAGCGGAAGAGCTCTCCGTAGCGATCCTGATCGAGCCTCGTGAACCGCTCGACGGGCTCGGCGCGCCCCGGGTAGAGCGTCAGCATCGCTCCGACTCCCTGCACCCGACCGAACGGCGCCAGGCCGTCGGCCAGTCGGGCGGAGCGCCGTTCGAGCTCCGCGTACACCTTTGGATCACGCAGCCGTCGCAGCACCGAGATGCCCGCCGCCGTGGCGAGCGGGTTCCCGCTCAACGTGCCCGCCTGGTAGACCGCACCCGCGGGCGCGAGCTCGGACATCACCTCGCGCCGGCCACCGAACGCGGCGAGCGGCAGCCCACCGCCCACGATCTTGCCGAGCACCGTCAGGTCGGGGATCACACCCAAGCGCTCCTGCGCGCCGCCACGGCCCACTCTGAACCCCGTGATCACCTCGTCGAAGACCAGCAGCGCACCGGACGCGTCGCACAACAGCCGTAGCGCCTCGAGGAAGCCCTCGGCGGGGGGCACGCAGCCCATGTTCCCGGCCACGGGCTCGACGAAGATCGCCGCGAGTCCCTCGCCGTAGCGCTCGACGGCCGAGGCGACACCATCGATGTCGTTGTAGTCGCACACGATCGTGTCGGCGGTCACGCCGCTCGGAACACCGGGCGAGCTCGGGATCCCCAGCGTGGCGAGGCCCGAGCCGGCCGATGCGAGAAACGGATCGGCGTGGCCGTGGTAGCAGCCCGCGAACGTGATCACCCGGTCGCGCCGGGTCGCGCCGCGTGCCAGCCGGAGAGCGGACATCGCCGCCTCGGTGCCCGACGAGACGAGGCGTACCGACTCGACCGACGGCACGGCGTCGGCGATCTCGGCTGCGAGCTCGACCTCGGCTTCGGTCGCGGCACCGAAACTCGTGCCGCGCGAGGCCGCCTCGCGAACCGCCTCGACGGTCTCCTCGTCGGCGTGGCCGAAGATCAGCGGTCCCCACGACTGCACCCAGTCGCAGTACGTCCGGCCGTCGGCCGTCTCGAGGTAGGCACCGCGTCCGCGCTCGGCAAAGAGCGGCTCGTCGAGCCCGACGGACCGCATCGCCCGCACCGGTGAGTTCACCCCGCCCGGAATCAACCGCAACGCGCTGCGCCAGAGGTCGACGTCCTTCGAGCTCGCGTCGTCTTTCAGAGCCAGCCCGCGAGCTCCTTGGCCCAGTACGTGAAGATCACGTCGGCTCCGGCCCGCTTGATCGAGATCAACGATTCGAGCGCGACCGCGCGCTCGTCGAGGTCGCCCGACGCTGCCGCCGCCTTGAGCATCGCGTACTCGCCGCTCACGTTGTAGGCGGCGAGCGGAAGGTCGAAACGCTCGCGCACCGCGCGCACGACGTCGAGGTACGGCAGCGCCGGCTTGACCATCAACATGTCCGCGCCTTCGTCGACGTCGAGCTGGCACTCACGCAGCGCCTCACGCACGTTGCCGGGATCCATCTGATAGCCGCGGCGATCGCCGAACGAGGGCGCGGAGCCGGCGACATCCCGGAACGGCCCGTAGAACGCGGAGGCGTACTTCGCGGAGTACGCGACGATCGGCGTCACCGGCAGTTGCTCGCGAATCGCGGCGACGCGACCGTCCATCATGTCGCTGGGGCAAACCGCGTCCGCGCCGGCCTCGACGTGCGACACGGCCGTCCGCGCGATCAGCTCGAGCGACGCGTCGTTGTCGACCTCGTCGCCGACGAGCACCCCGCAGTGGCCGTGGCTCGTGTATTCGCAGAGGCAGACGTCGGTGAGGAGCAGGAGCTCGTCGAAGCGCGGCCGCAGCGCGCGCAAGGCCTCCTGGACGATCCCGTCGTGGGTCCACGCGCCCGACCCCTCGTCGTCCTTGTCCTCGGGGATCCCGAACAGGATCACCGACTTCACGCCGAGCCGGACGAGCTCCTCGCACTCGCGCACGACCCCCTCGACGGTATGGCGGCGGAGCGCTGGCAGGCGATCGTTCGGGAGCGCCTCCGGCGCGACGAACAGTGGGAAGACGAGATCGTCGAGCGAGAGCGTGGTCTCCCGGACGAGATCGCGAAGCGCGGGTGTGCGCCGGAGCCGGCGGAGGCGGGCGACGGGAAACGAGCTCACGATTTGCATGGTCGCACAGGCGCACTGTGCGAGACCGTCGATGGCGCGGCTACTTGCGCGCGGCCGACGGCGGCTCGACGAGCTCCACCTCGACCGGCGTCGGTTGCTTCGACCACGGCTCGAGCGTGAGGCGGCCGGAGAAGAACTCCCAGATCGCCCGGCAGAGTGCGAGCAGCGGCAACGCAGTCAGCGCGCCGGCGAGACCGTACAGCTCAGCGCCGGCGGCCAGGCCGAAGATCACGAGGAGCGGATGCAGCCGGAGGGCGCTGCCCATCACCTTCGGGACGACGAGGTGGCCTTCGAGCTGGTGGATCCCGAGGAAGAGCAGCGCGACCCACACCGCCGAGATCGGGTGGACGACGAGCGCAAAGATGAGCGGCGGGATCGCGCCGAGCCAGGGACCGATGTACGGGATCACCTCGGTCAGCGCGACCCAGCCGCCGAACAGCAGCGCGTACTGCTGACCGTGCGGGAACAGCCCGAGCTCGGCGAGCAGCCACAACCCGAACCCGGCACTGGTGCCGATGATCAGGCTGAGCAGCGCCTGGCCGCGCACGTACGAGAGGAGCGCCGACTCCATCCGGAGGAGCAGCGGCGGCTCGCCCGGTAGGGGCGGGAAGCGACGGTCGAAGACCCGCCCGAGTCGCTGGATGTCGAGGAGCATGTAGATCGACACGACGACCAGCAGGACGACGGAGAAGAGCGTCTTGCCGATCGAGATCGCCGCACCTTCGACGAAGTTGACGATGCGCGTCGTGTACTTGCCGACGTCGCGCTGCCTGATCCGGCGCACGAGGTTGTGCCCGCTCCTCTGGATCTTGACCGAACGCAGGTGATGGGCGTTGAGCCAGAGCTGAAGCCGGTCGACGTCGCGATCGGCGCTCGTCTGTCCGGAGGGGGCGTGAGGATGGGTGAAGTAGTCGTTGAACCGCGTCGCAGCCGTCTTGGTCTGGCCGACGACGACGGCCGCGAGCGCCACGATGATGAGGACGAGCACCGCGAGAAAGCTCAGATACACCAGAGCGACCGCAAGGCCGCGAGGCAGTCGGGCCCGTTGGAGGGCGCGCACGATCGGGTCGAGCAAGAGGGCGACGAGCGCGGCGATCAGGAACAGGAAGACGACGTGAAACGCCGCCTTCGCCAGGATCCACGTCAACACCAGAAGAAGCGGCAGACCGACCAGCTGGATCCAGCGCGGAATCTCGAGCCGCGGCGGGCGGCCGGGAACGGTCATGTGATCGATGCTACAGCGCGCGTCCGGCGGCCCCGGCCGCCCGCCTGGGATTGGTCGTTCGAGGTCGACGGGGCCCTCGCACTCGATCCAGGCTCGTGGGACGAGCCTGCCGACCGCCCCCGGCTTCACCTGCTCGCAGACCCTCGGTTGAATCGCTCGCGGGACTCGGCTACCGTGCCCCCGATGTCGCCCCAGCCGGCACGCGGCCGCAGGTCTCAGGCGCGGTCCCGGCACCTGGAGCGCGAGCGGCGCCTGCGCCGACTCGCAGTTCTCACGGTCGTGATGCTCGTCATCGCCGTCGTGGTGCTCTTGTCCGCCTTCGGCGGATCGGCTGCGCCGACCCGTCTGATAGCTCCGGCAAGCGCTTCGCGCCTGATCCCGGTCGGTCCTCCGGCGATCGAACCCGTGGCAAAGGTCGGTGCGCTCCACCTGCAGCTCCCGGTGAGCCAGGCTCGCGTGACCGCGATCGGCTTCCAGGGAGGCAGCGAAGGCGCCGTTGCGCTCGACCCGGTCGGGACGCAGGCGAACCAGGGCCTCCTTCGCCGGCTGGCCCGCGACCTGGTCGGCGCGTCGAGCAGCGGCCCGCGCTGGTACCAGCTTCCCGGCGGGCTCGGCCCCGGCACCTCGGCGCTCGACGTCGGCGCGCCGAGCGGCACCGACGTGTTCTCGCCCGTCGACGGGAGCGTGGTCGCAATCGATCCGGTCGTGATCGACGGCGCACGGCTCGGCTCGACGATCGAGATCCAGCCGACCGGCGCGCCGTCGCTCGTCGTCGACGTCTCTCACGTCCGCGTCGATCCCGCGCTGCTCGTCGGATCGCCTGTGACGGTGGCCGGAACGCGTCTCGGCTCGATCGTCGACTTCTCACATGCGGAGCGCCAGGCGCTCGCGCACTACACGAACGACGCGGGCAACCACGTCGTCGTCGAGGTTCATCCCTCGGCGTCGCTGTCGGTCGGCTAGAAGAACCCTGTGAGGATCCTCTTCGTCGCCGACGTGTTCGGCGCGCCCGGCCGCCGCGCGGTCGAGAGCCGCCTGCCGTCGTTGCGCGCGGAGCTGGCGGCGGATGTCTGCATCGTGAACGGCGAGAACGCCGCCGCCGGCCGCGGTATCACCGCGAAGATCGCCGAGCGGCTGCTTGCGTCAGGCGCCGACGTGATCACGCTCGGAAACTGGACGTGGGGGCAGCCGGGATTCGCTCCGTACCTCGCCGGGACGAACCGCGTCATCCGGCCGGCCAACCTGTCGCCCCGCACCCCCGGCGTCGGCCTCACGCTGCACGAGGGCGTCGCGGTGATCAGCCTGCTCGGCGTGTTCTCACTCAACCCGTTCGAGAGCCCGTTCCTCGCCGCCGACCGCCTCGTCGACGAGGCGCACCGTTCGACCTCGGTGATCGTCGTCGATTTCCACGCGGAGGCGACCAGCGAGAAGGTCGCCCTTGCCCGGTATCTGGACGGCCGCGTCACCGCCGTGCTCGGTACGCACACGCACGTCCAGACGAACGACGCGCGGGTGCTCGCCGGTGGCACGGCGGCGATCACCGACGCGGGCATGACCGGGCCGCACGAATCCGTGATCGGCAGCGAGGACGAGGGCGCGATCCGCCGCTTCCTCACCGGCCAGCCGGTCCGGCTCGAGCCGGCGACGCGCGGCGTGCGCATCGAAGGCGCGCTCGTCGAGTGCGCGCCCGACGGCCGCGCGACCGCCTGCGAGGCGATCCGCGTCGAGATCGCCTGATCATGTGCGCTGAACGGGTGACCTGGCAGGCCACGCGAGCACGACGAGCAATGCGATCAGCGCAAGGTTGCGCGCGAGCACGACGCCGGCGAGATGGAAGTGCTGGACGTACGCCCAGTAACGCCACGGGAACCAGACCTGCGTCAGGACCAGCGCCGCGGTGAGCAGTGCCGTCGCCGCCGTGCCTCGACGTCCTCTCACCAGCGGAACGAGCGGAACGAGCCAGAGCAGGAACTGGGGCGAGAGCACCTTGCCGAGCGCCACGAACGCGCAGACGCACGCCGCCGAGTAGCGGATCAGGCGATCTCGGTCGATCGGTCCGCGGAGGAACGCGATCCACAGCGCGACGACGGCGACGGCCTGCGCGACCGCAAACGTCGCGCCGAGCAGACCGTGACCGGCGAGGCTCTGCGACCCGTGGGACGTGATCACGAGTGGATGGCCGAACGTCGTCAGCAGCGAGGCGCCGAGGCTTTCGATCTGAAGGGGCCGATCGCCCTGGCCGCGCACGCTCTCGAACAACCCGTGCGGTGCCAACACCGCGAACGGCACGACCGCGACGGCGAACGTCGCAGCGCCGGCGAGCGACGCCCGCAGCCGTCCGTACATCAGCGACCACGCCAGGGCGGGCGGGACGAGCACCACGGGCCAGAGCTTTGCCGCGACCGCGACACCGAGCAACGCCCACCCGAGTCGGTGCCGTCCGCCGAGCAGTGCTGCGAGCGCGCCGGTCGCGAGCAACGCCGGCCAGAGATCGAACCGCGTCAGGATCAGCGAGCCGACGAGGAGCGGCGAGATGCCGACGTAGTACGCGGCCGCGGGCCGGATCGTGGCGACGACCGCGACGAGGCCGACGCCGCACACCGCCATCGAGACCTCGAAGACCGTCCGATAGTCAGCGAAGAACGAAGGGATGACGAACACGACCAGCGCCGCCGGTGGATACTCGACGGCGAAGTCGCGATAGGGCACCAGGCCGTGGTGGACGATCGCGTCGCCGTAGGTCTTGTAGACCGGCCAGTCGACCAGCTGCCCGTGTGCCCAGAACCACCGATGGACGAGCGCGAACGAGAAGAGGAACAGCCCGCCGGCGGCGAGCGTGACGTCAAGCTGCGGCCAGCGCCGGTGAAGCTTCCTCATCCACCATCGATTCGACGGTCGCCTCGCGGCCCTGCAGCGGGCCGACAAGCGCGAGGCACGCGAACGGGAAGAACCACGTCAGGTACGGATAGTTCCAGTACGTCAGCACGGCCTCGAAACCGACGAGCAGAATCGTCGTCAGAGCCGCCATCCGGAGTGGAGAGCGTCGGCGCGGCCAGAACGCGAACGCAATCGCGGCGCCCACCAGCGCGGCCTCGAGGGCGATTTGCACGGCGTGGAGGTTCGGGATACCTCGTGCGTGATACTGCCGCCAGTCCCAGAGCGAGAACGGCGACGAGCGGCCGATCTGGAACCGGACGGTGCGGTCGAAGAACACGTGCGCGGCGTGGATCGGTGACGGCTCGAGGAAGAGCACGAAGAAGACGGCGATCGTCGTCACGACGAAACCGGCCGCGAACACGCCCGCCCGCTTCGGCCGGCGTGCCTCCGGGTAGCCCGACCAGAGCGGGAAGAGGATGAGCGACGCGAACTTCGTCCAGCCGGAGAGCGCGACCGCGACGCCGCGGCCGAAGTCGCTCATCAGGACGAGGAAGCCGTACACGAGCAGCGCCGGCATGATCGCGTCGTTCGTATTCGAGCTCGACGCGTACTGCGAGAACGGCCACGCGACCCACGCGAACGCGAGCGTCGCCGCCAGTCGAGGATCGCCCAGCCTCCGCCCGACGAGCGCGAGTCCGATGAGTGTCAGCGTGTCGAACAGGATCGACGTGGCGTGCACCGCAGGAAGCGTGTCCCACTTGTGGCTCCAGCCGAAGGTCAGGTAGCCAGGGATGTAGGCGAGGTAGGCAACGGGGCCATACGTGTCGCCCTCCCCGTCAGCGGTCTCGCAGACCCCGTTCGTCTGCACGCGGTCGCGGATCTCGCCCGTGGAGTCGGCGGGGCCGCACGGCTTCCCGGCCTCCGTCGGGAAATTGCCATACGGGCTCTGCCCGTGCCAGATGCGGTCGGCGCCGATCACCCCCGAGTAGCCGACGTCGATCACATTCGAGTCGCGCACGTTCAATCCGATCCGAAAGCCGGCGAGGAAGACCGTCGCCGCCGCTAGCACCCACACGGGCCAGACCGACCCGCCGGCCGACGGCCGGTCGTGCCGGGCGACCCATGCGCACCGGACGATGAGCCACAGGAACGCGGGGTACAGGAGTGGGACGGCGGCGAAGATGTTGCCGTGGTTGAAGAACCACAGCGAGAACGTGAAAGAGAGCAGCACCAGCAGGTCGAGGTTCCGCACCGAGAGGATCCGGCGCCAGTCGACGAGGCCGATCAGGAACACCGCGCAGAAGGCGAGCCAGACCGGCGCGCTGTTGATCTTCGCGCCGCCGAACTGCCCGGGGATGCCGCGAGCCTGCCGCCACGCGACCTGCGGGCCGGTCCACGCTTCGAGCACCGTACCGCTGGCGTCGTCGACGATCCCGGTTGCGACCTCACCCGCCCGACCCGACCACACCTGCACCGTCCACTGCGCGTTGGCGAAGGTCGCGTCGGTCGTGGGATTCGGCGGATAGTGCTCGTGCAGCCACGACTCGACCTTGGAGTCCGCGAGGAAGAGCGCGATTGCGTGCTGCTTGGTCATCCTGGCCTTCGCGCTCGCTGCCGGCGCCTGCGGTGCGATCGGATTCGTCGTCGCCGCCGGAGTCGTGGCTGCGCACGCGACCGGCACCAGCACGAGCGCGGCGGCGACGATCGCCGCGAGCCTCAGACCCGGAACGACCACAGCTTGTTGCCGAGGAAGTTGAGCGGCACGACGAGCAGGATCGCAATTGCCTGCGACACGATCTTCCCGAGCCCCATCGCGTCGAGGAACACGTACAGCCAGAACTGATTGACGATCCACCCGACCACGGCGACCGCGAAGAACCGCATGCCCTGGTACGCGAATGCGCCACGCTCGCGCGCGAACGTCCAGACGCGGTTCCACCAGTAGTTGTTGGCCGCCGCGATCACGAACGAGATCGCGGCAGCACGGTGAGCGCCCAGCCCGAGCAGCGCGGAATAGACCGCGAGGTTGATGACGTAGCCGCTCAGCCCGACGACCGAGAACTTCGCGAGCTGGATCCAGTTGTGCGGGCTGCGGAGCGCAGCGGCGGCACGTGCTGACGCGGTCACCGTCGGCGAGGCTATCGGACACCTTCCGCGCCCAGAAGCGGTACGAAGCGCACATCGGCGAGCCGGCGGGTCGAGAAACCGTCCGCCGCGCGTTCGATCAGCACGAGACGCTGGAGGCGGGAGCCCCCGACGGGCATGACCAACCGTCCGCCGAGCTCGAGTTGCGCCAACAGGCTCGGCGGCGGCCGTCTGGTGGCCGCGCCGACGGCAATCGCCGCGAAGGGCGCCCGGTCCGGCAGGCCGAGGCTGCCGTCGCCGAGCAGCACCTCGACGTCCGGATACCCGGCGGCGAGGAGCGACGCTCGCGCCCGCATCGCGAGCTCGGGCACGCGTTCCACGGAGATCACCTCGCCTGCGAGCTCGGCCAGGACGGCGGCCTGGTAGCCGGACCCCGTGCCGACGTCGAGCACCCGTTCGTCCCCGGTCAGGGCGAGCGCCTGGCAGATGCATGCGACGACATATGGCTGCGAGATCGTCTGGGCGTGGCCGATCGCGAGCGCGGCGTCGTCATAGGCATGGGCGCGCGCCTGCTCGGGCACGAACTCCTCACGCCGCACGCGCGACATCGCCGCGAGGACGCGCGGGTCGTCGATGCCTCGACGGCGGAGCTGTCGTTCGACCCAGCCGGGCTCGCTCACGCCGCCCGGGCGCCGGCCGATCGGAAGTGACGGACGATGAGCGGCTTGATCTCCGTGATCGACGAGGGTGGCGCGCCGAGCCCGACCGTGAGCATCGGAACCTCCGAGTCGGCGATGTCGAGTGAGCCGTGGCTCCCGCCGCCGAGGTGATGGCGGCCGGCGAGATCGACGAACTCGAAGCCCGGTGCGGCCGAGACGAGCACCTCGCCGGCGTTCGGATTGCGCAACGCGTGCTCGGCCCGTGCGCGACCGTCCGGAAACTCGTCGAGCAGCGCCAGATCCTCGTCGCCGTCCCGGCGCGCGACGAGCAGGCCGTCCTCGAGGAAGAGGACGGTTCCCGCCGACGGCTCACCGTCGAGATTCGCGGCGACGCGGCGCGGATCGTCGGTGTAGACCATCGCGGCGCGGTTCGACGCCGTCACGAGCTCGTCGCCGGCTTCGAGGCGGGCGACCGTCTCCACCTTCGACTGGCCGTGATCCGAGCAGACGACGACCGCGTACCGCTCGAGGAACTCCTCCGGCCCACCGGCCGCGTCGAAGAGAGCGGCGATCGCGTCGTCGCTCCGGCGAAGTGCCTCGTGCGCGGCGTCGGGGCCCTGCGCATGGGACGCGTAGTCGTAGTCGGGCAGGTAGTAGACGAGCAGGTCGAAGCCGTCGCGTGTCACGAGCCAGCGGCCGACGGTCGCGGCGTAGGCGTCGATCGAGCCGAGCGCCCGATTGAGAAACGCCAGCGGTGCTCCGGTCGGATCGCTCTCGTAGAGCGAGTAGAAGAAGAAGCGCTTCGGGCCGAACACGGCAGGCGCTCCGGGGATCGTCGGAAGGTGGCGATGGGTGCCCCGGTAACAGGTGATGTCGATCGCAGCGGTCGTCAGACCGGTTGCCTCGAGCGCCTCGTAGACCGTCTCCGCGTCGCGCGACAGATGGCGCGCGTTCAGGTCGACGATCGTGTCGCGCAGGCCGCGCGCGAGCCCCGCCGCGCGCATCGCACTGAATGACGACCCGTACTCGACAAGGCGCTGTTCGCCGCGGTGCCACCAGACGAGATGCGGGATCTGGTGCACATCCGGGTACGAGCCGGTGGCGATCGACGCCAGGCACACCGGCGTGAGCGAAGGGAAGACCGAGGCGGCGCGAGCATACTCGCCGTGCTCGGCGAGGAATCTGAGCGCGGGCGTCTCGGCGGCTTCGAACATCGACGGCGTGAGGCCGTCGATCACGATCAGCACGACCGGCTTCAGGGGACGTCCCTCCTAATCGCGCGCGAGCGTGCGCAGCCCGGCGTGCGTCTCGGGAGCGCGCCGGCGGAGCCGTGCGCCGAGCACGAGCACCGCGACCGCTTCGAGGTAGCCCACGATCGGGATGAAGGCGAGCGCCGCCCCCACGAGCGCCACGGCGCCGAGCAGGGTTGCGGTCCCGGCGGGCGTGCCCCCGCGGCGCAACGTCCCGAGGACGAACGGCAAGCCGCCGATCACGCCGCACACGCCGCCGACGGCGCCCCCGAGGGCCTCGGGCCACCCCCACGCCGCGAAGCCGACGACCACGGCGACGACGACCGCCACGACGAGCGCCGGCAGAAGACGGCGAATCGCGGCGCTCATCGCAATTCCGATTGCGGTGCCGAGACCGACCATCACCCCGACTGAGTACCAGGCGCCCACTCGGCAGCCAGTGTAGACCCGCCCGACTCCTCCTCAGTCGGCCCGTTCGAGCCGTCCGATCACGGCGAGTGCGAACGCCGCCGCCCGAGCGCCGTCGACAACTCGGTGATCGAACGTCACGCTCACGTTGCCGATCGACCGCACGACGATCTCGCCCTCGCGAACGACCGGGCGGGGTGCGATCCGGTGCACGCCGAGGATCCCGACCTCGGGCGCGTTGATCAGCGGCGTGACCAGGAGGCCCGAGAGCTTTCCGGCACTGGTGACGGTGAAGGTCGAGCCGCGGAGCTCGGCCGGCTCGAGCGTGCCCGAGCGGGCGCGCTCGGCGAGCGAGTCGACGTCGGCCCGGAGCTCATCGAGCGGACGAACGTCGCAGCCGCGCACGACGGGCACGACGAGCCCCTCGTCGGTCTGCACCGCGACCCCGAGGTCGTAACGGTCGAGATAGACGATCACGTCGCCTTCGAGACGCGCGTTCAACTCCGGGAACTCGTGCAGCGACTGCGCCGTGGCGCGGAGGACGAGCGGCAGCAGCATCGGCAGGTCGACACCGGTGAAGTCGCATTCCTCGACGTACGTGACCGCGGGGATCTCCCGGTGCGCCCGCGAGAGATGCTCGGCGATCTGGCGCCGGATGCCGCGCAGCGGCTCGCGACGACCCTCGGGCGCTTGCACCTGACTGCTGCCCGGTATCGCTTCCGTCGCACCGCGCACGTCCGCTTCGGTGATTCGCCCACCGGGCCCCGTCGGCGTCACGGACTCGAGGTCGACACCGAGCTCCTGAGCAACCCGGCGCACGAGCGGCGTCGCTTGAACCCTGGTGGCGGACGGCTGCGGGCCCTCCTCCGGCTCGCCCCCGATCACGACGAGCACCGTCCCGACCGGCACGACCGCTCCGGCCGGAACGAGGATCCGGGTCACGGGGCCTGCGGCCGGCGACGGGATCTCGACCGTGGCCTTGTCGGTCTGGATCTCGACCAGCGGATCGTCCTCGGCAACCTCGTCGCCCTCGACGACGAGCCACCGCGCGACCTCGCCCTCCGTGAGCCCTTCGCCGAGATCGGGGAGCTTGAACGCGTAGGCCACGGCGGCAGGCTACCGCCGCCGCGGTCGTCCGACCCACGAGCCCGCGGGAACGATCAGCACCCGCAAGCCGGTGCCAACCCGCCACAACGCGACCGCCTGCTCGGTGCCGTCGAGCGCCGGGGCCTGGGCGCGCGGGACGTAACCGGCCTGCAGCGTCCGCTCGGCGTTCCAGACGCCGACCGCGTTCGGGTCGAACTCGTTCTCGGGCTCGGGCACGAGGGCGAGCGGAAGGCCCGGGTCGAACGACGGATCGAGCACGGCGTCCTCGCGGAACGAGACGCCTGCGACCGGCACGACGAGCACCCGGGGATCGTCCGCACGCAGGGGCTCCCCCGTCGCGGCGTCGCGCAGGTGGTAGCCGGCGCCGTCACGCGAGCGCTCGAGCCACAGGCGTAGACGCTCAGACGGTGAGTCTGCGGACGGCAGCGCTGACCCGCTCGACCGACGGCACGTAGGCATCCTCGAGCGTCCAGTACGGGTACGGGACGTCGTAGCCGGTGACGCGAAGCACCGGGCCTTTCAGATCGAAGATCGCCTTCTCGGCGATCAGGGCGGCGAGCTCCGCGCCGAACCCGACCGTTCGCGGCGCCTCGTGGACGATCACCACGCGCCCGGTCTTGGCGACCGAGCGGAGAATCGTCGTCTCGTCGAGCGGGCGGAGCGAGCGGATGTCGACGACCTCGCACGACGCCTCCCCCTCGAGCTCGGACGCGGCTGCCTCACACACGAGCACCATCGCCCCGTACGCGATCAGCGTCACGTCCTCGCCGGGACGCGCGATCCGCGCCTCTCCCAGAGGCACGACGTAATCGCCGTCCGGGACCTCGCCACGGGCGGTGCGGTAGACGAGCTTCGGCTCGAAGACGACGACCGGGTCGGGATCGCGGATCGCCGCGGCGAGCAGGCCCTTCGCGTCGGCAGGCGTCGACGGGATCGCCACCTTGATCCCGGGCGTGTGCACGTAGTACGTCTCGGGCGAGTCGTCGTGGAGCTCCGGCGCGCGCACCCCGCCCCCGTACGGCATCCGAATCGTGAGCGGAAACCGCATCCGCCCGCCGCTGCGCCAGCGGTAACGGCCGACATGCGTGATCAGCTGGTCGAGGCACGGATACGAGAATGCGTCGTACTGCATCTCGCAGACCGGCCGCCAGCCCGCCATGCAGAGACCGACGGCGGCGCCGAGCATCCCGGCCTCCGCGAGCGGCGTGTCGACGCAGCGCTCGGGCCCGAAGCGGTCGCGCAGGCCGGCCGTCGCGCGGAACACGCCCCCTGCCCGCCCCACGTCCTCGCCCATCACGAGCACGTCGTCGTCGCGCTCCAGCTCGGTGTGGAGCGCCGCGTTCACCGCCTCCACGAGCGTCAACTCAGCCATCGCGCATCGAGCCCGGTGGATCGACGTAGACGTTCTCGAACAAGAGCTCGGCGGACGGCGCAGGCGCAGCCTCGGCGGCCGCGATCCCGTCGCGCAACGCCTGCTCGGCCTCCGCGCGCACCTGCCCGGCACGCTCGGCGCTCAGCACCCCGGTACGCGTCAGAAACTCCTCGTAGCGACCGAGACACTCGCGCGCGCGCTCCTGCTCGACACGAACCGGATCGATGTACGCGCTCGGGTCGTCCGCCGTCGCGTGCGGCGCCGCCCGGTAGTGGACGGCCTCGATCAGCGTCGGCCCGCCGCCGCTCCGTGCCCGCGCGACCGCGTCGCGCGCAGCCTCGTACACCGCGAGCACGTCGAGCCCGTCGACCCGGACGCCGGGAATGCCGTAGCCGACCGCCTTGTCGGCCAGCGTCTCCGCGCGCGTCTGCGCCTCGATCGGCGTCGAGATCGCCCACTGGTTGTTGTTGCACACGAACACCGCCGGCGCGTTCATCACCGCGGCGAAGTTCACACCCTCGTGGAACGCGCCCTCGCTCGTCGCACCGTCACCGAAGAACGCCATCGCGACCGTGTCCTCACCGCGGAGCTTCTTCCCCCAGGCGAGCCCTGCCGCATGAGGGACCTGCGTCGCGATCGGCACGCAGATCGACGCGACGTTCCACTCATCCGGGCTCCACCAGCCCGACGGATGCCCACGCCACCACTGCAGCACCGTCTCGGCCGGCATCCCGCGCACCAGCCCGATCGCGCTCTCCCGATACGACGGAAAGATCCAATCGCGGTCCTCGAGCGCAAACGACGCTCCGGCCTGAATCGCCTCGTGGTTCCAGAAGATCGCGTACGTCCCGATCCGGCCCTGCCGCTGAAACACCACCGCCCGCTCGTCGAACGTGCGCAACAACACCATCCGCCGATGCAGCTCCAACAGGTCCCCCGGGCTCAGCCCGGAAGGCGGCTCGGAGCCGTCGAGGACGCGGCGAAGCTCGGTCACGGCCTGCGCCATCGCCCGCGCAAGCTACCTACACGAGCACGGAAACGGCGTCCCGTTTCGCCTCGAAGACAGCTTCGACGACGTCGCCCAGATCCTCGCCGTCGGCCTGGAGCGGCAGCGGCTTGTCGCACCGGACGACGATCCGGTCGAGATCGTGACCGCTCCACAGGTCGCCGGCCTCGAGCTGACCGCGGCCGCGTACGAGGTAGACGGCGAGCCGGGGCACGTCGCGGGCCCGAACCCGCTTGGGCGCGATCAGGTCGAGCCCGCCGTCGAACCGCGCGGCCGGCGCGACATGCAGGGGAATCCGCCCGGCGTAGGAGTAGGGATCGCAGTTGGCGACGAGGATGAACGCAGCCCGGCCGACGCCTTCGATCTCGAGGTCGGGCGCCCAGCGGGCGCGCCGCTCGACGAACATCCGCGCGACCATCCGGAGGAACGTGAGGTCGCCGGGCCGCGCGCCGCCCGGAGAGCGGCCGAGCTGGTCGATCCGCCGGACGGCCTCGGCGTCGAACCCGATCCCGGCGGCGAAACAGAAGCGCCGGCCGTTCACCGAGCCGAGCGAGATCCGGCGCGTGCGGCCGGCGGCGAGCGCGCCCGCGACCTCGCGGGCCGCGCCGACCGGGTCGCGGGGCAAGCCGAGCGCCCGCGGCAGCACGCTCGTGCCGCCGCCGGGCAGGAAGCCGAACGGCACCGACCCGTCGGCGGCGTTGAGCGCCTCGTTGTACGTACCGTCGCCGGAGAGGACGAGGATCGCGTCGGACTCGCGGGCCGCGCGCGCGGCGAGCTCGGTCGCGTGGCCCGGGCCGCGGGTGAACTCGGTGCTGACGTCGACCTGTTCGCGGAGCACGCGCTCGACCTTCGTGATCAGGTCACCCGTCACGTGTGTCGAGTACGGGTTGACGATCATCGCGGCGCGCTTCACGCTCGCGAGCATGCCACGCCGGACCGCGCTGGTCGTCGCCGTGCCGGAGGCGGAGCCGGCGATCGCAGCGCTGCGCCTGCAGCACGACCCGATGGCACGCCTCGGGGTCCCCGCGCACCTCACGATCCACTTCCCGTTCGCGCCACCCGATGCCGTCGACGAGGACGCCGTCGCCGCGTTGGTGGCCGAGCGGCCCGCCTTCGCATTCGAGCTTGCGTCGGTCGAGCACTTCGACGACGCCGTGACGTACCTCGCACCACGTCCCGCGGCGCCCTTCCGCGAGGTGATCATGGCGAGCGCGGCGCGATGGCCGGAGTACCCGCTCTACGACGGTGCCTTCGAGGAGATCGTCCCGCACCTGACGGTGGGGCTCACGCGGCTCGAGCTGCAGCTCGACCTGCCGATCGCGTGCGTCGCGCGCGCGGTGACGCTGCTCGAGGAAGACGGCGACGGGCGCTGGACTGCGCGCCGGCGGTTCGAGCTTCAAGCAGTGGTCGCGTAGCCGCGCATCCCGTCGAACAGGACTGCATAGAGGCGATCGGCGAGGGCGTCGGTGTCGGCACCCGGCTGCAGCCACGCGTAGGCCCAGTTCGCCGCGGAGAGGAACAAGAGCGCCGCGGTCTGCACGTCGAGGTCGGTGCGAAGCTCGCTCCCGTCGACGCCTTCGCGGAAGAGGTCGCGGATCCGCTGCTCGTAGCGCCGGCGCTCGGCGAGGAACGTCTCGCGCCGCTCGCCGCCGAGGTAACGCCACTCGCGCACGAACACGGTCGCGACGTCGAGCTGTCCAGCGACCACGGACAGGTGCGCGCGGAGAGCGAGACGGATGCGATCCGCAGCCGGTGCCGCGGCAGGCACGGCGTCGAGCGCGGCGTGAAACGCGTCGGCGCCCTCGCTCGCGACCGCCCAGAGGAGGTCCTCCTTCGAAGCGATGTGGTGGTAGAGCGACGGCTTCTGGACGCCCAGCGACTCGGCCAGGTCGGCCAACGACGTGCCCTGGTACCCCCGTTCGGCGAACAGCCGGGCGGCGATCCGGGTCAGCTCCTCGCGCCGTTGCGACACGTCTACACTGAGACTAACGAACGGTCGGTAGGGAGGCTGTCGCGAATGGAGCAACGGACGCAGGAGTTCCTGGCCTACGTGCAGGAGGGCGGCCAGGTCGAGGCGACGGACTGGCTGCCGGACGAGTACCGGCAGCGGCTCGTCAAGTTCGTCGAGATGCATGCGAACAGCGAGCTGATGGGCGTCCTGCCCGAGCGCGAGTGGATTCTCAAGGCGCCGACGCTGCAGCGGAAGCTGGCGCTGACGGCGAAGGTGCAGGACGAAGTCGGCCATGCGCAGCTGATCTACCGGGTCGCCGAGGATCTCGGCAAGCCGCGCGACGCGATGCTCGACGACCTCATCTCCGGGAAGGCGAAGTTCCACAACGTCTTTCACTACCCGACGCGTTCCTGGGGCGACGTCGGCGTGATCGCATGGCTCGTCGACGCCGCGGCGATCATCAGCCAGAAGGCGCTCCTCAAGTGCTCGTACGCGCCGTACGCCCGCATCATGCGGAAGATCTGCTGGGAGGAGTCGTTCCACATCCTCCACGGCCGCGACGTGATCCTCGCCTTGATGACGGGCACCGACGAGCAGCGCGAGCTCGTGCAGGAGGCGGTCACGCGCTGGTGGCCGCCGCTGATGCAGTTCCACGGCAACCCGATCGGCCGCGACGAGGATCCGATGTGGATCTGGCGGATCAAGTCGCAGGGGAACGAGGAGGCGCGCCAGCAGTTCCTCGAGGGATATGTGCCGCAGATCTGGGAGCTCGGCCTGACCGTGCCGGACCCGAAGCTGCGCCGGCGGGACGACGGCGTGTGGGAGTACTCGGAGCCCGACTGGGACGAGCTCAAGTCGGTCGTCACCGGCCACGGGCCGCGCTCGCAGGATCGGCTCGCCTTCCGTCGCCACTTCCTCGACCAGGAGCGCTGGGTCCGCGACACCGTGCTCGCGGCGTGACGAACGTCTTCGAGGTCTTCCGCCGCGAGCGGAAGGGGCAGCCGTTCCAGCATGCGGGGTCGATCGAGGCACCTGACGCGGCCTTCGCCGACGCCTGGGCGCGCGAGCAGTACGGCCGGCGGGGCGAGTCCGATGCGCTCTGGCTCGTGCCGCGCGGTTCGATCCACGAGATCAACGAGTGGGCCGACGAGTTCGACCTCAAGTACCGCCGCGTCGACGGCTATTCGATCAAGGGACGGCTCGCCGAGGCGCGTGAGCGCGCCTCGGGACCGGACCATGGCGGGTGAGCGGCGTGGGCTCGAGCGAGCCGCAGACGGGAGACGCCGGGGTGGACGGACGCTCCCGCGACGGTTCCGCGCGGTCGGACCTGCTCCTGGCGCTGGCCGATGACGAGCTGATCCTCGGCTGGCGCGACTCGGAATGGACCGGGATCGCGCCGACGCTCGAAGAGGACGTCGCGTTCTCCTCGATCGCGCAGAACGAGATCGGCCACGCGCGCGCGCTCTACGAGCTGGCCGCGGAGGAGCTCGGTACGGACGCCGACGCCCTCGCCTTCGATCGCGACCCGGCCGACTATGCGTGCGCACCGCTGGTCGAGCTCCGGCTGCTCGACGACTGGGCGATGACGATCGCGCGCCGCTATCTGTACGAGCAGGCCGACCGCGTCCGCATCACGGCCCTGATCTCGTCGTCCGACGCCGAGCTGGCCGGGCTGGCGGCGAAGATCGACCGCGAGGAGGTCTACCACCGCCTGCACGCCGAGCTCTGGGCGGATCGCCTGAACGGTGAGCCGCGCTTCGAAGCAGCTGTCGACGAGCTGTGGCCCTACGCCCTCGGGATGCTCCCACCCGAGCAGCGCGACGAGCTCGCGGTCCGCGTCGGGCGACCGGCCGCACGCAACGGTCCGTCGCACGCACACGCTCGAGGCGGCCACAGCAGCGACCTCGAGCCGTTGTGGCTCGAGATGACCGAGGTCCGGCGGAGCATCCCCGGCGCGCAATGGTGACGGCCGAGCAGGTCTGGGCGGCGATCGACGAGATCCCCGACCCAGAGATCCCCGTGATCTCGCTCGTGGAGCTCGGGATCATCCGCGACGTCGCAGTGGAGGGCGATGCAGTGCGCATCGAGTTGACACCGACCTTCCTCGGCTGCCCCGCGCTCGAGTCGATGAGACGCTCCCTCGAGGAGACGGTGACGGCGCTCGGCGCGAGCCCCGAGATCGCCGTCGTGCAGGACGATTCCTGGTCGACCGACAAGATCACGCCCGTCGGTCGCGAGAAGCTGCGCGCCGCGGGCTTCGCGCCACCGGCGCCGCGCGCCGCAGGCGCGACCACGCTCGTCCAGCTGCAGTCGAAGGCGTTTCGCTGTCCCTACTGCGGCTCGACCGAAACACGCCTCGAGAACATCTTCGGCCCGACCCCGTGCCGGTCGCTTCGCTGGTGCGCGAGCTGCCGGCAGCCGTTCGAGCAGTTCAAGACGATCTAGCCTTTCGGCGCGTAACACGGGGTCAACCTGGCCGCGACTACGCTCGGCGCCGACCATGCGAGTGGCCTGGTTGTTCCTGACGGTGCCTGTGCTCGCTGGGTGTGGTGCCTCGTCTGTCGCGAAAACTGTGACGTCGCCCGCGGTCAAGGTGATCCCCCGGCTGACACAGAAGAGCTTCGTCAACGAAGGAAATCTCGTGTGCCTCAGTTCCGACCGGCGCGTCTACAAGCTCGGCACGCTCTCACTCGATCCGGTGGGCTGGGCGAAGGTCGCGAAGGCAGCACGCATTGCGATCGCGGAGATGCGCAAGCTGCGCCCGCCGCTCTTCGATCAGGTGCGCTTTGGCCATCTGCTCGCGCTCGCCCAACGACTCGAGGAGGGAATCGTGCAGGTCCACGCCGCGCTGATGCGCCGCAACCTCGCAGCCGCGCGACGAGATCAGTCGGCTGCGAAGAACGTCAGCGACGCGATCCACGCGCAGGCGCACAAGCTGGGGCTCACGTTCTGTCAGCAGCTGTTGACGAACTGGCCGGCGTAGCCGGCGAAGCAGCGACCGCGGTCGTGTCGGCGAGCGCCGGATAGCGGTCGGTGAGGAACAACAGGTAGGCGAACGTCTGCGCCTGGAAGCGCAGCGCGTATGCCCCGAGGTCGCGGAAACCACGCGGGTAGCGCCCGACGGCAAGCGCGACGAAGAACCCGAGGACTGCGACGATCTGGAGCACGTAGCCGAGAGCCACGGCGAGCACGTACGCCGGGAGCACCCAGACGATCCGAAGCGCGGTCTTCCACCGCGCCTGTAAGGCCGCCGGGGCGATCGAGACATCGATCGGATAGGTGCCCGCCCAGCCGCGGAAGGAGGGGAACGGGTCGGCCACGAGGTAGGTGTACGCGTAGACGTGTGCCTGGTAGCGCACGAAGCGGCCGAGCCAGGCGTGCAACGCGTCGGGTGATCGTCCTCTCACGAGCGTGATCGCCCAATCGACGACCGCGACCAACGCGGCAACGAGCGACCAGAACGAGAGAACGAGCAGATGCGGCAGCGCGAGCAGCCAGCGCAACGCGACCGTAAGCCGCCAACGCTCCAGGTCGTCGTTGACGACCATGCGCACCGGGTGTGTCCACTCCACCGCCGCGCCCGTGAACTCCGGGGGCCGCTTGGCGAGAAACGCGGCGACACCTTCCCTGAAGTCATGCGTCTTCGTGAGGTCCGATTGCGCCCGCGCTTCGAGCTCGAGCTGCTCGTCGAAGGTGCGCGTCTCGGCCTCGTCGAGCAGCCGCTTCGTCTCCCACACCGCGCGTGTGGGCATCGCCGAGAACAGCTGCGCGACCTCCTGGGCACGCGCTGACAACTCGGCTGACGCGACGACCTCCGAGACGAGCCCCCACGTGCGCGCCTCCTCGGCATCGAGGCGGCGTCCGGTCGTGAACCACTCGAACGCACGGGCGGCGCCGAGCAGCCTGCGCGCGAGCCACGTTCCACCCGAGTCGGGCACGAGCCCGATCGAGATGAAAGCGGGGACGAAGCTCGCCGCATCGGAGGCGATCCTGACGTCGCACGCCAGAGCCAGAGACAGGCCTGCCCCCGCCGCCGGGCCGTTGACGGAGGCGATGACCGGCTTCTGGAGCGCTCGAATCGCGAGGACGTTGCGGTGGTAGTTCCGTCGCAAGTTGTCGGCAACATCGCGCGCACCCGACGAGAACTCCTGCAGGTCCTGGCCGACGCAGAAGCCGCGCCCGGCACCGGTGATCACGACAGCGCGAATCGTCTGATCGGCGGCCGCCTCGCTGAGAGCGGCGTGGATGCCCTCGTGCACTGCGCGGTTGAGCGCGTTCAGCACATCCGGACGGTTGAGCGTGATCGTCAGAACGCTGTCGACGCGTGTGAGCTCGACCTCCGGCACGGCAAAAGGACCATAACCGCCGCGTCCGTCGGCGCTTTACCTTCTAGAGTCGTGGCGTGAGCGACCTCTACGCTGCCTATCCGAGCCTCGAGCTCGACCGTCCGGCGCCGGGCGTCCTTCGGATCACGCTACGTGCGGCCGGGAAGCTGAACGCGGTAAGCGGCGCGATGCACGGCGAGCTTGCGGCCATCTGGCGAACGATCGGCGACGACGACGAGACACGGGCGGTGATCGTCCGCGGAGCCGACGGCGCCTTCAGCGCCGGTGGAGACCTCGACCTGGTCGTCGAGATCGCGAACGACGCCGCCGCACGAGAACGCGTCTTCCACGAGGCGCGTGACCTCGTCTACAACGTGGTCGCGTGCCCGAAGCCGATCGTTTCGGCGATCGCCGGCCCCGCGGTCGGCGCGGGGCTTGCAGTCGGGTTGCTCGCCGACATCTCGATCGCGACACCGGCCGCCCGCATCGTCGACGGCCACACCAAGCTCGGAGTCGCGGCCGGCGACCACGCCGTCCTCGTCTGGCCGCTGCTCTGCGGCCTGGCGAAGGCGAAGTACCACCTGCTGCTGTGCGAGCCGATCGACGGCGTCGAGGCGGAGCGCATCGGGCTCGTCTCGCTCTGCGTCCCGGACGCGGAGCTCGACGAGCGTGCCCTCGAGATCGCGACGCGACTTGCGCGCGGCGCGCAGTCGGCCATCCGCCACACCAAGCTTGCGCTGAACAACTGGCTCCGGCTTGCGGGCCCTGGCATTCGACGCGTCGCTCGCGCTCGAGTTCCTCGACCTCGACCGGCCCCGACGTGCACGAAGGCGTCGCCGCCGTGCGCGAGAAGCGGCCGCCCGAATTTCGGCTCAGGTAGAGCCGGACGAACTCGACGGTCGGGCGCGGGAGGCCGCGATCACGGGCGTCGTGGGCGGTCGCCATGAACTCGTCGCTCCGCGTCGCCGCCTTGAACGCCTCCTCGTCCGCGAACTCCCATTCCGCGAGATAGCGATGCGTCGGCTCGCCCATCGGCGCGCCGAAGACCTCGCCGTGCCGGAACGTGCCACCAGGAACTTGCCGACAGACCTCGGCGTGCGCGGCGTACTGCTCCGCGTCGGGCTCCTCTCCGTAGAGTACGACGACTCTGATCACGGCCACCCCTTTCGAGCTCGAAGAGGAGAGGAGACTAACCATGGCTGGTTCTGTCGTACACGTGGAGCTGCCGTCGAGCGACGCCGATCGCGCCGCGTCGTTCTGGAACGGACTGTTCGGCTGGGGCCTCGGCGCCTCGGCGATGGAGGGCTTCGACTACCGCATGGCGCAGATCGCCCCAGGGCCAAGGCGTCGCCGTCTTCCCGTCTCCGGACGCCGCCGGCACCGGCCCGATCGTCTATTTCTCGACCGACGACATCGAAGCCTCTGCAGCGAAGGTGCGCGAGCTCGGCGGCACCGCCGGCGACAAGCAGCCGGTACCGACACACGGCTGGTTCGCGAGCTGCAAGGACACCGAGGGCAACACCTTCAGCCTCTGGCAAGACGATCCCAACGCCGCGTAGAAGCACCTTGACGTCCGCCGCTGTCGCGCTCGCGGTCCTCGCCGGCCTTGCCGGATCGATCCAGGTCGCGGTGATGGGCCGTTTCGGCGGACGCATCGGCATCGTCGAGGCGCTGACGTTCGCGACCGGCGTGCAGCTCGCGCTGTCACTCACGATTCTGCTCGTCGCGCGCACCGGCTTCGGCGGGATCGGGGGAGCGTTCAGGTCTCCGGCATGGATGTGGCTGGGCGGGGTGATGGGGTTGACGGTGGTCTTCTCGATCACGTTCGCCCAGCCGCGCATCGGTGCGACCGCGACGATCGGCATCCTGATCGCGGGCCAACTCGTGATGGGTGCCCTGATCGACCGCTTCGGCCTGTTCGGCGTGGATCAGATCGCGATCTCGCCCGCCGCGTATGGCCGGAATCGCACTGCTCGGAATCGGCGCGGCGCTGTCACTCGTTCGCTGAGGCGTGGGCCTCAAGGGAAAGACGTGGACCGCGCTCGGCACGGTCTATGTGATCTGGGGCTCGACCTACCTGGCGATCGCCGTCGCGGGCGAGACGATCCCGCCCCTGTTCGCCGTCTCGACGCGCTTCATCACCGCGGGCGCGCTGATGGCCGGCATCGTCGCCCTACGCGGCGGATCGCTGCGTATCGAGCGCCGCGCGTTCGTCTCGTGCGTCGTGATCGGGCTGCTGCTTCCCGGCGCCAACGCCGTGCTCTTCTTCGCCGAGCGAACCGTGCCGACCGGCCTCGCGTCGCTGATCATCGCCTCGGTTCCGTTGTGGATCGTCGTCATGCGCCTGCTGGGCGGGGAGCGTCTCTCGTGGCGGGCGCTTGCAGCCGTCGGCGTGGGATTCGCGGGAGTGGCGGTGATCGCGCAGCCGTCGGGTGGCGCAACGACGCTCGGGCTCGTCCTCTGTCTCATCTCGGCGCTGATGTGGGCGGGCGGATCGGTGCTGTCGGCGCGGCTCACGATGCCGCGCGACCCGTTCGCAGCGACGGCGTACGAGATGCTCGCGGGAGGGCTGCTGATGATCGTGCCCGCGGTGTTCACCGTGCACGGCTTCTCGCCGTCGGGCGCGTCGATCGCCGCCTGGGTCTACCTCGTCACGTTCGGGTCGATCGTCGGCTACAGCGCCTACGTGTGGCTGCTCGCGAACGCGCCGCTCGGCACCGTCTCGACCTATGCGTACGTGAACCCGGTGGTCGCGATCGCACTCGGCGTCCTGTTCCGAGGCGAGCAGCTGACCTGGCGGCTCGTGCTCGGCGCAGCGATCGTCGTCGCCGCCGTCGCGGCCGTCGTGCGCCAGGAGCCGCCGTCGGCGACGACGCTCGAGGAAGGCCTGCGTTGAAGCTGCTAAAGGCAGATGTCGTCGGGCCGCACCGGGACACGCGTCAGCTCGCGTCCGGTCGCGTCACGAAGTGCCGACACGATCGCGGCGGTCGAGACCACGGTCGGCGGCTCGCCGACGCCCTTGACGCCGTAGGGCGCCTCGGGCTCGGGGTCCTCGATCAGCACGGACTCGACCGGCGGCATGTCGAGAGCGGTCGGGATCAGGTAGTCGGTGAAGCTGGCGTTCGTGATCAGACCGCCCGCGGTCCGGATCTCCTCCATCAACGCCAGGCCGAGACCCTGAGCCGTTCCGCCTTCGATCTGGCCCTCGACCTGCTGCGGGTTGATCGCCTTCCCGACGTCCTGCGCGGCCCCGATCCACACGACCCGCGTGAGGCCGAGCTCGACGTCCACCTCGACCACGACCTTCATCGCGCAGGCGGCGAACGCCACGTGCGCCCGCTCGCCGGTGACCTGGCCGTTCTCGGGATCGAGCGGCGTCGTGCGCGGGTGCCGATAGAGGCGCTCGACGTCGACCTCCGAACGATCGCCGCGGCGCTTCCGCTCGGCAAGCGCGGCCCGGCACGCGTCACGCACGGCGCCGGCCGCCATCCAGGTCATGCGCGACGCGGACACCGACCCTGCCGAGTCGACCGTCGTCGTCGCAGCGGAGGCAAGCCGCACGTCGTCGGTCTCGAGCTCGGTACGCGCGACCTGGAGGATCACGCCCGTCACCCCCTGACCGACCTCGGCAGCCGCGCAGTGGATCTCGGCGGAGCCGTCCTCGAACAGCCGAACGCGCGCCGCGCAGTAGTCGTCGTAGCCCTCCGAGTAGGCGATGTTCTTGAAGCCGACCGCGAACCCGACCCCGCGACGCACACCCTCGCCGCGCGTCGTGTTCCCCGCACCACCCGGCAGGCGAAGCGGATCGCGAGGAAGCTCCTCGGCGGGAGGCGGCTCGAGTGTCGCAGCCGCGCGGATCACGTCCGCGATCGGCAGGGATCCCGTGATCACCTGTCCGGTCGGAAGCGTGTCGCCGGGAGCGAGCGCGTTCAACAGTCGCAGCTCGATCGGATCGACCTCGAGGGCCGCCGCCAGCTTGTCCATCTGCGCCTCTGCGGCGAAAGCAGGTCTGCACCGCACCGAAGCCACGCATCGCACCGCACGGGGGATTGTTGGTGTAGACGACGGTCGACTCGATGAGCGCGTTCGGAACGTCGTACGGCCCGACCGCGAACGAGGCGGCGTTGGAGCACACGGCGGTCGAGCTGGACGCGTAGGCACCCCCGTCGAGGAGCACCCGCATCCGCACCGAGACGAGTCGTCCGTCCTTCGTCGCGCGATGCTCGGCCCAGATCCGAGCCGGGTGCCGGTGCACGTGACCCGAGAACGACTCCTCTCGGTTGTAGACGATCTTCACCGCGCGATTGGTGTGCAGCGCGAGCAACGCGCCGTGGATCTGCATCGAGAGGTCCTCGCGCCCGCCGAACGCACCGCCGACGCCGCCGAGATGCACGCGAACCTGTTCGAGCGGGAGGGCGAGGCAAGGCGCTATCTGCGCGCGGTCGACGTGCAGCCACTGGGTCGCCACGTAGATGTCGACCCCACCCTCGCCGTCGGGCACCGCCAGGCCCGATTCGGGACCGAGGAACGCCTGATCCTGGATGCCGAGCTCGTACACGCCGCGGACCGAGACGTCGCTCCGGTCGCCCCGGGATCGCCGTGCCGGATCACCAGGTGGCGCACCACGTTCGGCCGGTCGTCCTCGCGATAGCCGTGACCGCGCGTCGGACGATCGGGATGGAGGTCGACCTGCTCGGTCGCACGCTCCATCTCGGCGACGGGCTCGAGCGGCTCGTACACGATCTGGATGCGCTCGGCCGCCCGGCGCGCCTGCTCGGGATGCTCCGCGGCGACAACGGCAATCGGCTCACCGTGGTACAGGACCCGGTCGATCGCGAGCACGGGCTGGTCGGAGAACTCGAGGCCGTAGGTCTTGTCGCCCGGCACGTCCTCGTGCGTGAGGACGGCGTGCACGCCGGGCATGGTCAGCGCGTCGCTCGTGTCGATCAGCGACGATGCGCGCATGAGCGTGTGGACTGCGCAGCGTGTGGCCGAAGAGCATCCCTGGCGCGGACAGATCGCTCGAGTAGGCGAACTCGCCCGTCACCTTGGGCGGCGCGTCGGCCCGCGGGACGCGCTCGCCGATCCTGCCGACCTTCAGCCGGCGCGGGATCGCTCTGCGTCATTGGAGCGCGCCCCCGCGGCCGCTCGACGGCATCGAAGATCTTCGCGTAGCCCGTACAGCGGCAGAGATTGCCCGAGAGCGCCTCCCGGATCTCGTCGTCCGACGGCGCGGGGCTCTGTCGCAGCAGATCCACGGTCGCGACGACGAGGCCCGGGGTGCAGAAGCCGCACTGCACCGCTCCCGCGTCGACGAACGCCTGCTGCACCGGGTGCAGCTGCGTCGCCCTCGGCGAGGCCCTCGACCGTCGTCACCTCGTGCCCGTCGGCCTGTGCAGCGAGCACGAGACACGAGCACACGAGCACACCGTCGAGGAGAACCGAGCACGATCCACATTCCCCCTGCTCACAAGCATTCTTCGACCCCGGGAAACCGAGCTTCTCCCGCAGCGCATAGAGGAGCGACTCCCCCTCCCAGCAGTCGGCCTCGCACTCGTCGCCGTTGACGCGGACCGAGATCCTCACGGCCACCTCAAGCAGCACCCGTTGCAGCGCGCGCTGCGTGAGGACGCGCAACGCGTGGCTGCGGTAGCGGCCGGTGCCGCGCACGTCGTCGATCGGCGCGGCGGCAGCAGCGACCGCCTCGGCGAACGTGTCGGCGTCTCCCCGCGGCGCCGTCACCAGCACGGGACGCGGCCCAGCGGAGCCGAACGAGGCTCGCAGCTCGTCGCCCGCAGAGACCGCGAGCGAGACGACGGCGATCACCATCGCGTTGCGCGGACCGATCTTCATGAACGTCTGGGCCGTGTGTGACGGGCGCGTCCACACGGCGGCGATCAGCTCGTCGGCCGCGAGCCCTGTCTGCTTGACGCCGGTGACGAAGTCGGTGATCGGCACACGTCGTGAGCCTCGATTCGACAAGCACTCGACCTCGGCCGCCTCGACCACGAGCGGCGGGATCGCATCGCCCGCCGGAGAGGCCGTCCCGAGATTGCCTCCGATCGTGCCGCGGTTGCGAATCTGGGGCGAGCCGACGGTGCGTGACGCCTCTGCCAGTGCGGGCAAGAGCTCGGCGAGCTCGCCGCGCATCAACTCGGCGTACGTGAGGCCCGCGCCGAGCCGAATCTCGCCGTCGCTTCGCGACCAGCCGCGAAGCTCGGCCACCTCGTTCAGGTTGAGCACGGCGTCCGGTCTCGAGCGATCGAAGTTGAGGGCGATCATCACGTCCGTCCCGCCCTGAATCGCCACCGCTTCGGGGCGCTCGGACCTGAGGCGGAGAGCCTCATCGAGCGAGTACGGAGTGAGGATCTCCATCGGCGTTGACTGTACGGTTTCACGCGCCGTGGCTGCTTCCCTCCCGCACCGGCTCTCGGTTGCACGCGGAGATGAGCCGGCCGACGTGGTGATCAAGGGCGGCCGCGTGCTGTCGGTCTTCACGCGAGAGTGGCTCGACGCCGACATCGCGATCGCCGACGGCGTCATCGCAGGCATCGGCAGCTACGACGGCGTGGAGATCGTCGACGCCTCCGAGCGGTTCGTCGTTCCCGGGTTCGTCGACGCTCACATGCACCTCGAGTCGTCCAAGCTGCTCGTCGACGAGTTCGCAAGGCTCGTGCTCCCGTTCGGCACGACCGCCGTGGTGGCGGACCCGCACGAGATCGCCAACGTCCTCGGAACGGATGGAGTGCACTGGCTGCTCGACGCGACCGCCGGACTGCCGCTCGACGTCTACTTCATGGCGTCGTCGTGCGTCCCGGCCTCGAAGTTCGAATCGCCGCGGCGGGCATTGACGTCGGGCGACCTGGATGCGCTCCTGCGCCGCCGCCGCGTGATCGGGCTCGCCGAGATGATGAACTTCCCGGGCGTGATCGGCGGTAGCCGAGAGCGAGCTCGAGAAACTCGCACTCGCGGCACACGTCGACGGGCACGCGCCGGGCGTGCGTGGCGCGGCGCTGCAGGCGTACGCGGCGGCGGGCATCGGCTCCGACCACGAGGCGTATACGGCAGAGGAAGGACGGGAGCGGCTTCGCGCAGGCATGTGGCTGCTGATTCGCGAGGGGTCGGCGGCGCGCAACCTCCACGCGCTGCTGCCGTTGCTCGCCGAGTACGGGCCGGGCCGGATCGCGTTTTGCACCGACGACCGCGAGCCGGAGCACATCGCCGACGAGGGTCACATCAACTCGATGGTCCGCGACGCGGTCGCGGCTGGCATTCCCGCCGAGGACGCGCTCGTCTGCGCGACCCTCAACCCGGCGCTCTGGCACGGCCTCGCCCAGATCGGCGCGATCGCACCCGCGCGCGCCGCCGACCTGCTCGTGCTCCCCGACCTCGAGCGGTTCGTTCCCGAAACCGTGTTGAAGGCGGGACGCCCGGTCGAGGACATCGCGGCCGCGGAGGTGCCGGATTGGGTGCGGCACACCGTGCGCATCGGAGCCTACGGCCCGGAGATGTTCCGCATCCCGTGGCGGGGCGGCCCGGCGCGTGTGATCGGCATCGTGCCCGGCCAGATCATCACCGACTCGCTCGTCGAGGAGCTTCCGGCACGAACGGGCGAGGCGTCTGCCGACGCAGCCCGCGACCTGGCCAAGATCGCGGTCGTCGAGCGGCACCTCGGAACGGGGCGCGCCGGGCTCGGCTTCGTCCGCGGCTTCGGCCTGAACCGCGGAGCGCTCGCGTCGAGTGTCGCGCACGACGCCCACAACGTCGTCGTCGTCGGCATGAACGACGCCTCGATGGCGGCGGCCGTGCGCCGGCTCGCGAACCGCGGCGGCGGGATCGTCGTCGTCGACGGCGCCGAGGTCCTCGCGGAGCTGCCGCTCCCCGTCGCCGGGCTGCTCTCGGACGCGCCGCTGCAAGAGGTGGTCGCCGCCTCGCACGCACTCGTCGCCGCCGCGCGCTCGCTCGGCTGCACGCTCGAGTCGCCGTTCCAGCACCTCGCATTTCTCGCCCTCAGCGTGATCCCGAGCCTGAAGCTGACCGATCGAGGGCTGGTCGACGTCGACCGGTTCGAGCTCGTCCCGCTGGAGGCGACGTGATCCTGGCCAACTGCCGTGTCGTGACGATGGACGACGCGGGCACGGAGCACGAGACGGGCTGGGTGCGGATCGAGGACGGGCTGATCGCCGAGACCGGCTCCGGCACGCCTCCTGACTCCGCAATCGACCGAGGACCTTCGCGGCGCGATCGTCACGCCGGGCCTCGTCAACACCCATCACCACCTGTACCAGACGCTCACGCGCGCACGTGCGCAGCAGGCCGACCTGTTCACCTGGCTGCGCGAGCTCTACCCGGTGTGGGCGCGGCTCGACGAGGAGATGGAGCATGCGGCCGCCCGCGCCGGGCTCGCGGAGCTCGCCCTGTCCGGCTGCTCGACGGTCTTCGACCACCACTACGTCTTTCCGCGCGGCGTCACCGGCCTGATCGAAGCGGAGCTCGAGGCCGCTCGCTCGATCGGCGTTCGTTTCGTCGCCGCCCGCGGCTCGATGGACCTCGGAGAGTCGGACGGCGGACTGCCCCCGGACACGCTCGTCGAGGAGCTCGACGCGATCCTCGCCGACACGGAGCGGCTCGCCGGGCAGGCCGACGGCGACCTCATCGGTCTCGCGGTGGCTCCATGCTCACCGTTCAGCGTCACGACGCGGCTGATGGAGGAGTCGGCCGCGCTCGCGCACCGCCTCGACTTGCAGCTGCACACGCATCTCGCCGAGACGGCCGAGGAAGATCGAGTTCTGCCGCACGCTGTACGGCTGCACTCCAGTCGACTACCTCGACCGTGTCGGCTGGATCGACGGCGACGTCTGGTGCGCGCACTGCGTGCACCTCTCGGCCGCCGACGTGCAGACGTTCGGCCACGCGAGAGTCGGCGTCGCTCACTGCCCGACGTCGAACCTGCGGCTCGGAGCCGGGGTCGCCCCGGTGCGGGCGCTGCTCGACGCCGGAGTCCGCGTCGGCCTGGGTGTCGACGGAACGGCGTCGAACGAGCGCGGCGACCTGTTCGGCGAGGTGAAGCAGGCGTTGCTCGTCGCGCGCGGTCGAGGGGGCCCAGCCGCGCTGACGGCTCGCGATGCGCTCCGTCTCGCCACGCGCGGCGGCGCCGATGTGCTGCGGCGTCCCGATATCGGCTCGCTCGAGCCGGGTCGGCGCGCCGACGTCGCGGTGTGGCGAACAGACTCGCTCGAGTTCGGCGGAGCGGTCGATCTCGTTGCAAACCTCGTCCTCTCGGGACCGCATCGCGTCGACCGGCTCCTCGTAGGTGGCCGCGAGGTCGTGCGGGGCGGCGCACTCGTGAACGCGGACGAGCAGGAAATCGCCCTCGAGCACCGCAAACAGGCGCGAAGGATGTGGGGCGATTGACGATCTCGACGCATGTCCTCGACACCGAGATGGGCCTTCCGGCCGCCGGCGTGCGCGTCGAGCTCTATGCCGAGGACGGGACGCTCGCGGGCGCAGGCGTGACCGACGCCGACGGCCGCGTCCGCGAGTTGGCGGAGGGCGAGCCCGGCACGTACCGCCTCGTCTTCCACCCGCCCTCGCCGTTCTTCAGGCGCATCGAGCTCGAGGTCGCCCTGGGCGACGGCCATCACCACGTCCCCCTGCTCGTCTCGTCCTACGCGTGCGCGAGCTACCGCGGCAGCTGAGCGCGGACGAGCTCGCGGAGTTGTTCGAAGGGCGCAGCGTGCTCGTCGAGCAGCTGGCAGCCGTCGAGGACCCGCTCGGCCGCGCACGCGGGGTCGCGGCGCGGCTCTCGCCGGCAGAGCAGAAGGAACTGCTCGACGCGCATCCGCGGATCGGAGTGAAGGACGGCCTGTCGACGCGGTCCACCGCCGAGCAGGGGACCGACGACGATCCCGCCGTGCTCGCCGAGCTGGCCGAGCTCAACCGCGCATACGAGGAACGGTTCGGGTTCAGGTTCGTCGTGTTCGTGAACCGCCGGCCGCGGCGTGAGATCCTTCCGATCCTGCGCGAACGACTCCACCGCACGCGTGAGCTGGAGCTCGCAACGGGGGTGGACGAGCTCGTGCAGATTGCGATCGATCGATGGCAGCAAACCTCGTAGCCCTCTCCGACTACTGGTGGCAGTGGGGCAACCTGCTCTTTCGCTGGCTCCACGTGGTCGCCGCCATCGCCTGGGTCGGCGCCTCGTTCTACTTCATCGCCCTCGACAACCATCTCGACGCGCCGCGAGATCCGAACGACGCGAAGCGCGGCGTGGGCGGCGAGGCGTGGGAGATCCACGGCGGCGGCTTCTACCGCGTCGAGAAGTTCTCCCTCGCACCCGATCGGCTGCCGGAGCACTTGTACTGGTTCAAATGGGAGGCGTACACGACGTGGCTCTCCGGGTTCGCGCTCTTCATTGTCGTGTATTACGCGCACGCGTCGTCGTTCATGATCGACCCGACCGTCGCAGATCTTCGTCCGTGGCAGGCGATCGCGATCTCCGTCGCCGGGCTCGCGATCGCCTGGCTCGTATACGACGGCCTCTGCCGAGCGTTCGAGAACGACGACCTCGTCCTTGCGATTCTGCTCTTCGGCTTCATCTGCCTTTCGGCCTGGAGTGCGTGCGAGCTCTTCGCCGCCCGCGCCGCGTACCTCCAGGTCGGCGCGATGATCGGGACGATGATGGTCGGCAACGTGTTCTTCGTGATCATCCCGGCGCACCACGAGCTCGTACGCGCGAAACGGGAAGGACGCGAGCCTGACCCACGATTGGCGCTGCGCAGCAAGCAGCGCTCGGTGCACAACAACTACCTCACGCTTCCCGTCGTGTTCGCGATGCTCTCGAATCACTTCACCATCACCTACGGGCACTCGCACGCCTGGGTGATCCTCGTCGCGTTGATGGCGATCGGCGCGCTCACACGCCATTACTTCAACCTGCGGCATCGGGGCCTCAATGTGTGGCCGGTGCTCGGCGTCGCCGCCGCCGGCATCGTCGCGATCGCGCTTCTGATCAGGCCGTGATCGCGCACTTCTCCAGGCTGTCCCCGGCGGGCGGCGGCAGGTAGGTTCCGGCGATGCTCGAGATCGTCGCCTCGGGGCTCACATTCGTCGCCCGCTGGGAGGACGAACTGGCGCCGAACACGGTCGCCGCGTTCAAGGCGATCCTCCCGTTCGACGACCGGATCATCCACTGCCGCTGGAGCGGCGAGTCGAACTGGATCCCTTGGGGCGACCGTGACCTCGGTATCGGTCCCGAGAACGCGACGTCGTACCCGCATCCCGGCGAGCTCGCGCTCTATCCAGGCGGGCAGAGCGAGACCGAGCTGCTGTTCCCGTACGGCTACTGCAACTTCGCGTCGAAGGCCGGCCAGCTGTGGGCGAACCACTTTGCAACGCTCGTCGACGGGGCACTCGAGCTGCGCGAGCTCGGCCGGCGCACGCTCTGGGAAGGCGCACAGCCGATCTCGTTCCGCGAGGTCTAGCCCCGCGCACCAGACGGCGTCTTCGTCCCCTCCGTACACTCGTGGGGAGCACACTGCGGAGCGACGACGACCCGAAGGAGGACCTGATGAGCGGTTATGCGGTCGCGCACCTCGACGAGATCGACGAGATCACCGACGGACGCTGCGCGTACAGGCCGGTGCGGCACCACTTCGGCATCACATCCTTCGGCGTCAACACGTGGACGGCGCGTGGCGTCGGCGATCGGATCATCAACGAGCACGATGAAGACGAGCCGGACGGAGGCGAGGAGCTCTATCTCGTCACGAGGGGCCGAGCGTCGTTCGAGCTCGAAGGCGAGCGCGTGGATGTTCCTGCCGGGTCGCTCGTCTACGTCCGCCCGGGCGTGAAGCGGACCGCATTCGCCGAGGAGGCGGGGACGACGATCGTCGCGATGGGAGCCACGCCGGGAAAAGCGTACGAGGCCAGCGGCTGGGAGATCTGGTCTCCGCTGCGGCCGCTCTACGAGGCCGGAGAGTATGCCGAGGCGGTCGATCTGGGACGCAAGCTGATCGAGGAGCATCCGGAGTACCCCGAGCTGTTCTACAACCTCGCGTGCTGCGAGAGCCTCGCAGGCCGGACGACCGACGCGATCGAGCACCTCCGGCAGGCGATCGACGCGTCGGAGCGCTCTCGCGCCTACGCGAAGGACGATTCGGACTTCGACCTGATTCGGGACGACCCCGCCTTCAAGGAACTGATGGGCGGGTAGCGGTCACGTCGGGCCGCAATGCGTAGGGTTTCCGCATGCGGACGACGACGCTCGCGACAGGCCTGGTCACGTTGCTCGTGCTCGCGACGGTCGCCGCTTCGGCGCTGACCACAGGGGTCGCTCACGGCAACGCCGCGGTGGCGCAATGCAAGTCGGTGAAGGCCTCCGGCGGCGACTACGACGGCTTCGGCGGAATGATCTACGCGGAGGTCCGGATCACCAATACCGGTCACGAGCCCTGCGCGATCGCCGGGCGTCCCTGGGTGCGGCTGCCGCGGCTCCCGCAGCCCGTGACGGTCGCGGACTGGACCGGCGACCCGCTCGCCGGCAAGCCGGGCGGCCCGCTGATCCTCGCCCACGGACAGCAGGCCCGCGCTTACATCCGCATCGATCCGGGCGGCTGTGACCGCAGCAAGGGCACGACGTTCACGTTGTGGGCGCATGCGGGCTTCGCCGACAAAGGCGTGACGATCGTCGGCCCCGCCTGCGACGACGGGAGCGCCCGGGTCCTCCTCGGTTCGTTCCGGCGCTGAGCTGCCGACCAGCTTCGGCTTCCGGCGCCACATTCGCGACAGCAGGTAGGTCGGGACGAGCCAGACCACGAGGAGCGCGACGAGGGCGGCAACCGATGCCCCGTGAACGACGAGTATCAACGAGAGGACGCCCAGGAGCAGGAGACAGAACACCAGGTAGGCGCCCGTGAGCATCACGAGCAGCGCGCCGCGGATCGCGGCCTGCGCAACCGAGCGGCCGCGTGCCACGAGATCACTCGTGTCGAGCGACGCCGGGAGCCCGGCGAGAGCACGCCGAAGATCGGCCCGCGAGCGTGCAACCAGGACGCGCTCGGCCCGGCTCGAAAGCTCCTCCACCGTGAGGCGTCCGCGCACGAAGTGCTCGCGCAGCGTGACGAGGACTCGGTCGCGTTCGCCGTCGCCGACGTACATCGACGCCATCGTAGACGACCCCAGCCCGTCGAACGTGCGTACGCGATATGGGTCATGCCCGGCGCGTCTAGTGTGCCCGGGATGGAGCGAGAGGCGCCCCTCGAGCTCGTGCTCAGGCCGCAGGAGGACCGCGACGCGACGGCTGGGGCCGCTCTGCGGCTCGAGGCCGATGACGCCGAAGTGATGTCGGAGGCCGGCTGGCTGAACCGGCGGCGGGCCAACCCGCGCCAACGCCGGCTCGCGCTCTCGGCCGAGCTCGACGGGCAGGTCGTCGCCATGGGCGACGCCGGGCCTGAACACCGACACGACGACGCCCGGCGCGGCCTGGGCGAAGGTGCTGGTGACGGCCCCGTGCCGGGGGCGGGGAATCGGCTCGGCGCTCCACGACGCGCTGATCGACCACCTGCGCGCGATCGACGCCAGGGAGATCACCACGTTCGTTCGCCGGACCGACGAGGCGGAGCGCTGGGCCGCTGCACGCGGCTGGCGCCGGCTGCTCACGGCTCCGCTGATCGCGCTCGACCCGCGGGACGTGCCCGCACCGTCACCACCGGCGGGATTCGCCTGCGTCTCGGCCGCCGCTTTCGGGCGGCTGCAGGCGATCTTCGAGCTCACGCGCGTTGCAATCGCCGACGAGCCCGGCCCGGTACGCAACGACGATCTCCGCTACGACGACTGGCTCGTCGAGTGGGAGGACCCCGACTTCGACCACGAGGCGAGCACGATCGTCGTCCACGGCGACCGGCCCGTGGCATTCGCCTACCTCAAGATCGTCGGCACCCGAGGCCAGCACGTAGGCACCGCGACACTCCGTGAGCACTGGGGACGCGGCCTCGCGACCGCTGCGAAGCGCCACGCGCTGCGTATCGCCGCCGCGAAGGGCGTCACGCGGATCACGACCAGCAACGCCGAGGAGAACGCCGCCATGCGTGCGATCAACCGCAAGCTGGGCTTCGAACCGATCGGAGAGCACGTCATTCTCGGCCGTTCCGTGTAGATGCCCGACGAAGACCGCATCGTCGTTCGCCGTCTGGCCGACGCCGAGCTCGAGGCTGCGTTGGACGGCCTGGCCTCCGTCCTCGCCGACTGTGTCGCCGGCGGCGCATCGGTCAGCTACATGGAACCGTTCTCCCAGGAACAGGCGCGAGCTGCATTCGAGGCGTTCGCGGCCGAGGTCGACCAGGGTCGCCGACTCCTTCTCGCGGCGTTCCTGGACGAACGCGTCGTCGGCACGGTGCAGGTGATCCTCTCCGTGCCGCCGAACCAGCCGCATCGCGGCGAGATCGCCAAGCTGCTCGTTCACCGCTCGGTGCGCAGGCGCGGCGTTGCAGAACAGCTGATGGCGCAGGCGGAGGCCGAGGCGCGCGCCGAGGGTAAGACGCTGCTCAATCTCGACACGGTGACCGGCGACGGCGCCGAGCGGCTCTACACGCGCCTCGGCTGGCAGCGCGTCGGCGTGATCCCGGGCTACGCGCTCTACCCGGACGGACGCGTCTGCGACGCGACCGTGTTCTACAAGGAGATCTAGAAGCTCTCGACTCGATCAGGTGCCGGGATCCACGTCACGAGCTCGTGCTCGTTCACGGGAGCGCGAGCCGACCGAGGACGGCCGTGAGCGCGTCGATCCCGAGTGCGATGTCCTCGTCGCTCGAAAGCTCGTCCGGGTGGTGGCTGACGCCGCCGTTCAGGCTGCGGACGAACAGCATGGCGGTCGGCACCCCCGCCTCGGCGAGCACCATGGCGTCATGACCGGCGCCCGATGTCAGCTCGGGCACGCCCGGCAACACGGCGCGCAGGGCCGCGAGCGGAGCGCCCGCGAACGCGACCGGCTCGACCCGTGAGCCGGGGATGAAGCCGATCGCCGTCACCAGGTCGTGCAGCTGCTCGGCCGTTGGCGCACGCGCGTCGACACTCACCGTCACGCGAGCGGGGACGACGTTGACGGCGTTGGGCTCGACCTCGACGGCGCCGACCGTGGCGACCGCCCCGTCGCGAGCGCAATCACGGACGTGCAAGATGAACCGCGCAGCCTCGACGAGCGCGTCGTTGCGTACAGCCATCGGCGTGGTGCCTGCATGGTCGGGGCGGCCGTCGAAGACGACCGCGCCACGCGCCTGCCCTGCGACTCCGGTGACGATCCCGAGCGGGGCTCCCAGCTGTTCGAGCACCGGCCCTTGCTCGATGTGAAGCTCGACGAACGCCTCCGGCAGCTGCTCGAGGTTGCGACTGCCGAGCGGGCCCGTCTCCTCCGCGCGAAACACGACGACCTCGAGCGGTGCCTCGGGCAGACGCGCCGCCGCCTCGATTGCGGCGACGACGCCGAGCGCGCCGTCGAACCGACCGCCCGTCGGCACCGAGTCGAGGTGCGACCCGCTCCACACACGCCCGTCGCCGCGGCGTCCGTGCAGGTTCCCGGCTGGATCGACGTGCGTCTCGAGCCCGGCCGCGCGCATCCAGCCGGCCGCCAGCGCGTGCGCGGCGTCCTCCTCCTGCGTATAGCCGCGTCGGTACGTCGCAATCGCCGCGATCTCGTCAAGGCGCTCGATGGCCCGCATCAGCGCGTCAATGCTCGCAGCACGCGCCAGCCGGCGAGCGGGAACAGCGCGACGACCGCGTAGCCGACGCGCCACGTCGTGGCGGCGACGAGCACGCCGAAGAGCCCCGGATACGCCGCGCCGGGGACGTTCAGCACCGTCTGCTGCAATCCGATCGCCGAGCCGCTCCGGTCGTAACCGGCAAGCTCGACTGCAGCCGCGAACGACAGGCTGTTCCAGCTCATCGAGACGACGCCGGCGGCGATCAGCACCGGCACCAGCACGCCGAGCGGCGCCGCCACGAGCAACGCCGTCAGACCGACGAGGAGTGCCGAGCCCAGCGCGATGCTGCGCAGCGGGCCGATGCGCGAGCCGTGCACGTCCGACCACCGACCGGCTCCGATCCGGCCGCCCACAGCCAACAGCTGCATCACGGCGAGCACTGCGGCCGCCGCGCCGTCCGACAGGCCGTGGGCCTCGTGCAGGAACAGGACGGCGAAGCCTGCGACACAGAGTTGAGGCGCAAGGATGAGGGCGCTGCCGACCGAGAGCGTCCAGATGCGGCGGTCCCGCAGGGGCCCCGACCCTGCAGCGGTCGCCGGACGGGTGGACGGCGGCGCTTCGCGAATCACGATGCCGCCCACCGCGGCCCCGACCAGGCAGGCGACGCCGAGCGTCGCAAAGCCTGCGCCGACGCCGCCCGAGTGCACGATGGGCGGCAAGGCGATCGCGACCAGGAACCCGCTGAGCGGAATCGCCGTCTGGCGAATGCCGAGGGCGAGCCCCCGCTCCGACGGATCGAACCAGTGCATCACCGCCCGGCCGCTCGCCGACTGCACGCTCGCTCCGAACGCCCCCGCGGCCGCGAGCAGGAGAGCCAACGGCCAGAAGCCGTGCGCCCGCGACGCCACCAGCAAGAAACCGCCGCAGCCCGTGAGACCGCTGACGAGCACGACTCGCTCTCCGACGCGGTCGGTCGCCATGCCCCAGGGGATGAGGCTCACGACCGAGCCGACGAGCGAGACGGAGATCAGCAGGCCGGTCTGTCCGAGCGTCAGGTCGTAGGCGCTCCTGAGCGCGGGCGCCATGACGGCGACACCGAACCAGATCGCGGAGTACGACGTCTGCGCGACCGTCCCCGCCGCGAGGACGGCGAAGCGGTACCGGTTCGGGATCGCTACAGCCCGAACGGGTTCGTCGGCCGCGAGCCGGTGTAGGTCACGACCGACTTCGTCTCGAGGTAGAGGTCGAGGGTCTCGACCGAGAGCTCGCGTCCGAAGCCGGACTGCTTGTAGCCGCCGAAGGGGATCCCGGGGAAGGCCGTGTAGGGCATGTTGATCCCGACCGTCCCGGACTTGATGCGTGAGGCGACGCGATGGGCTCGAGCCGGATCGCCGGTCCAGACGGTTGCCATCAGCCCGTACGCCACGTCGTTCGCGAGCCGCACCGCCTCGGCCTCGTCCTCGAACGGGATCACGGTCACGACCGGGCCGAAGATCTCCTCCTGCGCCGCGCGGAGGTCGTTCGTCGCCGCCGCGATCACTGTCGGGGGATAGAAGGCGCCCACGCCGTCTGCCACCGCCCCACCCGTGGTCACCTCTGCCCCTTCGCTCCGGGCACCGTCGACGAAGCCGTGCACCTTCGCACGGTGGGCGGTCGAGATCAGCGAGCCCATCTGGGTCTCCGCGTCGAGCGGATCGCCGACGCGGACGTGGGCCGCGAGCTGCGTCACCCGCTCGACGACCTCGTCGTAGACCCGTCGTTCGACGAGGAGGCGCGACCGCGCCTCGCACGACTGCCCGGCCGAGTAGAAGATCGCCCACACGCTGGCGGGAATCGCGTCGTCCAGGTCGGCGTCGGCGAAGACGATGTTCGGGCTCTTGCCGCCGAGCTCGAGCGTCACGCGCTTGATCGGGTCGGACGCGAGCCGCATGATCTCGCCGCCCGTCCGCGTCGACCCCGTGAACGCAACCTTGTCGACTCCCGGATGCCGGACGAGGTAGGCGCCCGTCGTCGGCCCGTCGCCGGGAACGATGTTCACCACCCCCGGCGGGATGCCGACCTCGGTCGCGAGCTCTGCGAGCCGGAGCGCGGTGAGCGGCGTCTGCGGATCCGGCTTCAGCACGACCGTGCAGCCGGCCGCGAGCGCAGGCGCGAGCTTCCAGGTCGACATCAGGAGCGGGTAGTTCCAGGGAACGATCTGGGCGCAGACGCCAACGGGCTCCTTCAGCGAGTAGAAGAGCAGCGATCCGCCGATGGGCGCCGAACGGCCCGCGATCGAGCCGATCGCGCTCGCGAAGAAGCGGAACTGCTCGGCGCCGCCGGCGAGCTCCGCTTTCACCGACGAGATCGCCTTGCCCACGTTGCGGCTCTCGAGCTCCGCCAGCTCCTTGCGGTTCGCGACGATCGCGTCCGCGAGCGCGTGCAGCAGCCGCGAGCGTTCCGTCCCGGACGTCTTGCTCCAGGCGCCTTCGAGCGCCGCACGGGCAGCACCGACCGCGCGATCGACGTCGGCCTCTGAACCGATCGCCGCTCGTGCGAGCAGCTCGTCGGTGGCCGGCTCGCAAAGCTCGCGAACGTCGCCCGACGCGGCCTCGACGACGGCTCCGTCGATATAGAGGCCGTACTCGGTCGCGACTGCCATGGGCTTGAATCTACCGGGCCTGCGCCAGCAGGTCGCCGACGCGGACATGCTCGGTGAGCAGGCGGGCGAACCGCGCGGGATCACCGCCGGTGTATGCGCGACACAACGTCTCGCCGGCCGAGTACGTCACCGTGTATGCGCGCCAGGTCGGGTCGACGATGAAGCGCACGTTCTGCTGCGCCTGCTCGGGCGTCACCAAACGCCAGCGCTCGATGTAGCTCTGCGCCTGCTCGAGCGACGCGCCGTCCTCGTGGATCATCAGCGCGGCGTCGAGGGTCACGGTGCCGAGCGGCTCGATGGCCTTCGCGATGCGCTCCGTCAGCTCCTGGTCGAACTCGATCCCGTGCCGCGCCAGGACGTCGTAGGCAGCGGCTCGACCGTCGGCATCGAGCACGAGCTCTTGCCCCGCCTCTGCGATCCCCTCCGAGAGCAGCGCCTGAGGCGTCGGCACGAGCTGGATCGCCTCCTCCACCGCTCCTCGATCTCTCAGGAGCAGCTGCTCCTTGACGGAGTGCTCGGTGTGGTGACCCGGGTAGACCTCGTGCGCAGCCAGCTGGATCAGATCGAACCCGGTCGTCGGCACGTCGACGTTCAGGACGACGCGACTCGAGAGATCGCCCAGGTAGTAGTTGAACGCCCACCAGGGCTCGTCGCGAACCGGCTCGACGGTGACCTGCTCGCCTGCGGGAAGCTCGACGAGCGCCTGCGTCCGCTCGCGCAGCACCGGCAGGAGCCCGACCAGCGCGGCCACAGCCACCTCGCCCTCGATCAGGTGGCGGGCGCGCCAGGCGACTCGACGCTCGAAGAGCGTCCCGTCTCCGGGAAGCAGGTCGTCGAGCTCGGCATGCGCCGCCTCGTAGGCCGCGACCGGGGTCTTCTCGGGTCGAACGCCGTAGCACGCCTCCACCTCGTCTCCGTAGGGGATCTCCGCGCCCGAGAGAACGCGCGCGCACATCGCGCACCCACGCACCTGATCCTGGAGCCAGCCGTCGGAGAGCTCGGCGAGGAGCACGTCGGCGTCCGCGACGAGCCGGGCTGCGTCGACGATGCTCTCCGCGTCGACCTGCGCCTTCAGCTCGGGCGGACCGTAGTAGGCGTCGACGAGGCCGTCGACGTGCTTGCCCAGGCGCAGCCCGAGCTCCAGGTAGCGCCGGGCCGCCGTCAGGACGCGACCTCGAACAGCGCGGCCTGGCCCTGCCCCACGCCGACGCACATGGTCGCGATGCCGCGCCCGCCGCCACGCCGGCGCAATTCGTGCAACAGGCTGACCACGAGCCGGGCACCGCTCATCCCCAGCGGATGTCCGATCGCGATCGCGCCCCCGTTCACGTTCACCTTGCTCTCGTCGAGGCCGAGCTCGCGTATGACGGCGAGCGACTGCGACGCGAACGCCTCGTTCAGCTCGACGAGGTCGAGCTCGTCGACGCCGAGACCCGCGCGTTCGAGCAGCCGCCGCACGGCTGGAACCGGGCCGATGCCCATCACTCGCGGGTCGACGCCTGCAACCGCTGAGCCGCCGAACACACCGAGCGGCGCGACGCCGAGCTCCTTCGCCTTCTGCTCCGACGCGACGACCAGCGCTGCGGCGCCGTCGTTGATCCCCGACGAGTTGCCGGCCGTGACCGTGCCGTCGGGCCGGAATGCGGGCTTGAGGGCCGCCAGCTTGTCGGCGTCCGTGTCGGCGCGTGGGTGCTCGTCGCGGGTCAGCTCGCCCGCGGGGACGAGCTCGTCGTCGAAGCGGCCGGCTGCGGACGCCTCGGCGTGGCGACGCTGCGACTGGAGCGCGAAGGCGTCCTGGTCCGCGCGGCTCACGTGCCAGCGGTCGGCGACGTTCTCGCCGGTCTCGCCCATCGACTCGAGCGGGAAGAGCTCCTCGAGGCGCGGATTCGGAAAGCGCCAGCCAAGCGTGGTGTCGTAGAGGGTCCGGTCGCCGCGCGCAAAGGCGCGCTCGGGCTTCGCGGTCACGAACGGTGCGCGCGACATCGACTCGACGCCGCCGGCGACGAAGAGATCGCCGTCGCCGGCGATCACGGCATGGCAGGCGCCGACGACCGCTGCGAGACCAGACGCGCAGAGCCGGTTCACGGTCACGCCCGCGACCGACTCGGGGAGCCCGGCGAGCAGAACGGCCATCCGGGCGACGTTGCGATTGTCCTCCCCCGCCTGGTTCGCGCATCCGAGCCACACGTCCTCGATCTGATCGGCCGGAACGCTCGCGCGATCGACGGCAGCCCGCACCGCGATCGCCGCAAGATCGTCGGCGCGAATGCCGGCCAGGCCGCCGCCGTACCGGCCCACCGGAGTGCGCACGGCGGAGAGGATGACGGCCCTCACGCGGATGCCCTCCTCAGCTCAGACCAGCTCCGGCTCGCGGCCGAGGAGCCGCGTCACGGCGTCCCGACCCCGCTCGCCCATGTCGAGCGTCAGATCGTTGACGTAGAGCGCGACGAACTCGTCGGCCGTCTCGGCGTCGATCCCGCGACCGAAGCCCCGCGCGTAGGCGAGCGCCTCCTGCCGGTTCGCGAGCGCCACGTCGATCGCCTCGCGCAGCACGGCCGAGACGTCGGCGGCCCGCTCGACATCGCGCCTGATCGCGACGAGTCCGAGCGGGAGCGGCAGGCCGGTCTCGTCGCGCCACCACACGCCGAGGTCGAGCAGTTTGTGCAGGCCCGCTCCGGCGTAGGTCAACTGGCCTTCGTGGATCACCAGACCCGCCCGCCCGCGGCCGGACACGACCTCATCGAGGACCGCGTCGAATGCGACGTCGCGCGTTCGGATGCCGTCTCCCAGAGCGAGCCGGAGCACCCTGATCGCGGTTGTCAGCGATCCCGGGGTGACGATCTCGAGCTCGCGGAGCTCGTCGAGTGAGAGCTCTTCACGCGCGACGACGATCGGACCGTAGCCGTCCCCGAACGAGGCGCCGTGCGGCAGGAGCCGATAGCGGTCGGCGACGGCCGGGTACGCGCCGGCGGACAGCGCGGTCACTTCGAGCCGGCCGGCAAGCGCCCACTCGTTCAGCGTCTGGATGTCCGACGCGACCGGTTCGAGCTCCAGTCCGCGCGTGTCGACGCGCCCGGCGCCGAGGGCCCAGACCATGAACGCATCGTCGGGATCGGCGCTGTGTCCCACATGGATCCGCACGCGGCCCTCACGTTACCCTCCTCGCTGATGGCGAATGAGCGCCTCTCGGAGGCGATTCAGGACTACCTGAAGAGCGTCTACAAGCTGCAGGCGGCCGGAGGGCGCGTCACGATCGGCGCGGTCGCCCGCGACCAGGGGGTCTCGCCGGCGTCGGCGTCCGCGATGGTGAAGAAGCTCGCCGCGCTCGACTTCCTCGAGCACGAACGCTACGGAGGCGCGCACCTCACACCCGCGGGCGAACGGGTCGCGCTCGAGGTGATCCGCCACCACCGGCTGATCGAGCTCTACCTCGCAGAGACGCTCGGCCTCGACGTCGAGAACGTCCACGACGAGGCAGACCGGCTCGAGCACGTGATCTCAGAGGAGCTGGAGGCGCGGATCGACCGCGCGCTCGGCTTCCCGACGCACGACCCGCACGGCGACCCGATCCCGGACGCGAACCTCAAGTGGCCGTCTCAGCGGCCGAAGAAGTAACGCTCGAGCGGCTCGAGCAACTCCTCGCGATGGAAGGCGCGCACGAGCTCGGCACCGCCGTCGTCCTCCGACACCACGACATCGTCCTCGAGCGTCGCGTTCGCGATCTGCAAGCAGTCCTCGAGCTCGTAGCCCTCCCAGAGGTAGTCGTCGGCGCGGGCCTCGTCCGTCTCCCGGTGCTGCGGGTTGACGATCCGGCCAACAGCCCACAGCGCGCCGGGCCGGCGCTCGATCCAGATCACGACCCGCTCGTCACGACCCGCGTCGTCGCGGCCTGCGACGACCCGTTCGGCGAAGCGCCCAGCCTGCGACGGGGACTTCACGGCGGCGACTATACAATCGCTTCGTGGGTCTCGCGGACGCGATCAGAGGCGCATTCTCGTTTCTGTCGTCGTCATCGCAGAACGAGCAGCGGATGGCGGACTACGTGATTCGCGAGCACCACCGCGGCCGCCCGCTGCAGGAGATCCTCGAGGACAACTACGTCACCAATCGGTGCACGCCGGAGCAGGTCCGGCGGCTGCTCGACCGCCCCGAAGTCGTGCGCGCGATCGGCGACGACACCGTCGCTGCCGCGAAGCAGACGATCTAGAGCTCGCGTCCGGAGCCACGCTCGCGCGCAAGCTCGACGACGCGCGCCGCAGCGGCGAGATCCCACGCGGCGAGGCCGTTCGACTTGAACACGACGATGTCGTCGTCCGCCGAGCGGCCCGTGACCTCTCCGCTTACCACCTCGCCCAGTTCGTGCACCTCCAGCCAGTCGAGAACGCCGCGCTCGACCGGTTCGGCAAGATCGCCTGCCTCCTCGCGCGACTGGTCACGGGAGTCGCAGCAGACGAAGGCGGCGCGATCCAGGACCACGTTGTCGAGCTCGCGCGCGGTCAGGCTGTTCGCGCCGATCGCGCAGATCAGCGCACCCGGCTCGAGCCATTCGCCTCGGAGCACGGGATCGGTCGAGGTCGTCACGGTGACGACGATGTCGCAGCCGCCCGCGTCGCGCGGCTCCTCGGCAGGAACGCAGCCGTGCTCCGTGCAGAACGCGGCGACCCTGCCGGCATTGCGACCCTGGACGACGACGCGCTCCAGCGCCGGCACCGCTTCGCGCATCGCGGCCACGTGGGCGCCGGCCTGCCGGCCGCAGCCGAAGACGCCGAGTGACCGCGCTCCGGCGCGGGCGAGGTACGTGGCGGCGACGGCAGAGGCGGCTGCCGTGCGCAATCTGCTCAGCCGCTCCGCCTCCACGAGCGCGACGAGCCTGCCGTCGAGCGACTCGAGCACGACGAGGAAGTTGACGGCTGCAGTCGTCCAGGCGAACGTCTTGAGCCCCGCAAAGCCGAGCTCCCGGTCGACGCACGGCATCGCCGCGAAAAAGCCGTCCGGAAGCTCGAGCCGAACACGCGGCGGGTTGTCGACGACTCCCGCAGCAAGCCGCTGCAGCGACGCCTCGACCACCGGCCGCGCCTCGGCAGGCGTGAGCAGCTCGACAACCTCGGCCTCGGTCAGGTAGAGCGGCACACGAAAATGCTAATGCCGACGATGAACGACGAGCACCCGCTGCGGGGACTGACCGACGCCGAGGCCGCGAGACGGCGGGCCGAGCATGGTCCCACGCCGGAAGAGCCGCGCGGACGCTCGTACAAGAGCATCGTCCGCGCCAACGTCTTCACGGTCTTCAACCTGATCCTCGCGGTGGCCGGTGGCCTGACGCTGATCTTCGGCGAATGGCAGGACGCGCTCTTTCTCGGCATCCTCGTCGCCAACTCGGGAATCGGCATCCTGCAGGAGGTCCGGGCGAAACACGCGCTCGACCGGCTGAGCGCGCTCGTCGCCCCGCACGCCACCGTGGTGCGTGACGGCGCGGCGCGCGAGGTGGACGTCGACGAGCTCGTACCGGGAGACCTCGTCCGAATCGGCCCAGGCGACCAGGTCGTCGCCGACGGGACGCTCGAGCAGAGCGACGGCCTCGAGCTCGACGAGTCGATCTTGAGCGGCGAGTCGCGGCCCGTCGCGCGAAGCGTCGGCGACGGGATTCGATCCGGCTCGTTCGCGGCCGACGGAGTCGGCGCGTACACCGTCACCGCGGTGGGCGAGCAGAGCTACGCCTCGCGGCTCACCGGGGAGGCGCGGTCGTTCCGGCACCCACGCTCGCCGCTCGAGCGGACCCTGAACCTGCTGCTGTTCATCCTCGTCGGCGCGATGGTGCCGTTGGCACTGGCACTCGGATACTCGCTGTGGCACCGGCACGCGTCGCTGCACACAGCCGTGCCGACGTCGGTTGCCGCTGTCGTCACCCTCGTGCCGGAAGGGCTCGTGCTGCTCACGAGCCTGACCTTCGCCGTCGCCGCCATGCGCATGGCACGCCGCGGAGCGCTCGCCCAGCAGCTCAACGCCATCGAATCGCTCGCGTCGGTCGACGTCGTCTGTCTCGACAAGACCGGGACGTTGACCGAGCCGGCCTTGCGGGTGACCGAGCTCGTCGGGCCCGAGTCGCTGGCGGACGACCTCGGTCGCTACGCGGCGTCGGCGACCGCCCGCAACGCGACGCTCGAGGCGATCGCGACCGCGTACCCGGCCGAATCGGCAAGCGTCGACGAGCAGCTTCCATTCACCTCGCGACGGCGCTTCGGCGGCCAGCGGATCGGCGGCGTGGGCTACGTGCTCGGCGCTCCCGAGCACTTCGCGCTCGACGGTCTGTCGGAGCCCGCCGAGCGTGCAGCGGGAGAAGGCCGCCGCGTCCTGGCCTTCGGGACGGCCGAGCAGCTCGACGACTCGCACCCCGAAGCAACCGGGCTCGTCCTGCTCGCCGAGCGTCTCCGCCCGGAGGCGCGGCAGACGGTCGAGTGGTTCAAGAGCCAGGGCGTCCAACTCAAGGTGCTGTCCGGCGACAGGCCCGAGACCGTCGCCTCGATCGCCCGAGACGCAGGCATCGACGGCACGGTGTTCGACGCCTCGAGCCTCCCGGAGAACGCGGCCGGCTTGCGACACGTCGTCGCGAACAACGCAGTGCTCGCGCGGATCTCTCCCGAGGACAAGCGACGCGTCGTCGAGTCGCTCGTCGCCGAAGGCCACCACGTCGCGATGATCGGGGACGGCGCGAACGACGTGCCCGCGCTCAAGGCGGCGCGGCTCGCGATCGCACAGGGCACGGGCACGCAGATGGCTCGCGCCGTCGCAGACATCGTGCTGGTGCGCGGCGAGTTCTCGTCCGTGCCGCCGATGGTCGACGAGGGCCGGCGCATCCTGCGCAACTTGCACCGCGTCGCGAAGCTCTTCGTCACCAAGTCCGTGTTCGCCGCGTTCCTCATCCTGTCCGTCGGATTGACGCCCACGGCATACCCTCTCCTGCCACGGCACCTGACGCTGGCGGCGCTGCTGACGATCGGGATCCCCGGGTTCTTCCTGGCGCTCGGGCCGTCGAGCGGGCGGTACTCGGCCCGGGGCTTCCTCCGCGATCTCGGCCGATTTGCAATCCCGGCCGGCACGGCGGCCGGGCTCGGTGTCGCGTCCAGCTACCTGTTCGCACTGAACGTGCTCGGCCTCGACCTGCTCGACGCGCAAACGGTCGCGACGACGGCGCTCGTGCTCGTCGGGCTCTATCTGATCCTGGCGCTCGAGGCCGCAGGCGCGGTCCGCGGAACGGCGATCGCGATCATGACGGCCGCACTGCTCGCGACGTACTTGGCGATCCTGATCCTCCCCGGCACACGCAGCTTCTTCGCGCTCAGCGCGCCACACATCTCGGTCCTCGTGCCGGCGATCCTCGGCGCGGCGCTTGCGGCAGGCGGGCTCGCGGTCGTCGACGACCGCTTCGTGCCGTTCATCCCGGTGAGCTGATCGCGCTCAAGGGCACTTTCTGCGCGCCCGATAGCTGTTCAGGTGAGCATCTACCTGATCGCACCTGCTGCGGCGGTGCTCACGGCCACCGCGCTGCTCGCCTCGGCGACGCTACGGCTGCAGGGAGCGGCGTACCTGCTCGGCGCCTACGTGTTGGCCTGGGTCGAAATCGTGCTCCTTGCAGAGGCGGCGTCGCCGGCACACGCCATCGGTCGCGTGAGCTACGGCCTCGGCGAGGCGGTGTTGCTGCTCGTGGCGGCGAGCGCCTGGCTCGCCCGCGGCCGGCCGAGACCATCGCTGCCGCACCTCTCGCGCTCGGCTGTAGCCGGGCACCCGGTCATCGCCTTCCTGAGCCTCGTCGTGCTGGCCGCATTTGCCTACCAGGCCTTCATCGCGCTCGCAGTGCCGCCGAACAACGTGGACGCGCTCACCTACCACCTTCCCCGTGCCGCAGCATGGCTGCAGCGGGGCACCCTCGGCTACTTCCCCGCGAACACGGCGCGGGACAATGCGTTCCCGATCGTGGCCGAGGTCGGGGTGCTCTACACGTTCGTGTTCAGTGGCCGAGACACATTTGCCGCGCTGCCGCAGCTGATCGCGGAGGCCGCCGTCCTCGTCGCGATCTACGGAAGCGCCCTCCGCCTGAGATTCAGCGGGCCCGCCGCGCTGTTCGCGGCCCTCCTCACGGCGACGCTGAGCGAGATCGCGCTCGAGTCGACGACTGCGCAGAACGATCTGGTCGTCGCGTCCTTCGTCGCGATTGCGGTGTTCTTCATCCTCTCAGGCGAGCGACGGGATCTCTTCGTCGCCGCGTGTGCCGTCGCACTCGGCGTTGGAGCGAAGTTGACGGCCCTGTTCGCTCTCCCCATCCTCGCGGTTCTGGCGCTGGCGATCCTCCCCCGTCACCGCCTTCGCGAGCTCGCGGCCTGGTCGCTCGCGGCCTTCGCCCTCGTCGGCGCCTGGACCTACGCCGACAATCTGAAGAACACCGGTCACGCGCTCGGAGTCGTGCCCGAGGACGCGCGGTTCGTACCCGCGATCACACCCGCATCGACGTTGTCGACCGTCACACACATCTACTACCGCTTCGTCGACTTCTCAGGTGTCCCGGTAGCGGCGGACGCCAGCCAGGCGGTCGCGAAGGGAGGCGAATGGCTGTTCGCGCGAGCCAGGATCGAGCCGCCACCGCATCGGGCCTCGTTCAGCTTCCTGCCGAACGACCAGTCCAACGAGGACACGTCGTACTTCGGCGCGCTCGGCGTCCTGATCGTGATCCCGCTCTCGCTCGGATTCATCGTCGCCGGCGTGCTGTCGCGGAGTTGGCGAAGCCCTCGCTTCGTCCTGGCCTGCGCGCTGCCCGCCTTCGTGATCGCCCTCTCCTTCGCGAACGCCTACAACCCTTGGCTCGGCCGCTTCATGGTCATCCCGGTCGCGTTGACGATGCCGCTCGCCGCCTGGATCTACGACACACGCCTGGACATCGTCAAACCGGCACTCGCGATTGTCGGAACGATCACACTCGTCTACACACTCGCCAACAACTTTTACGATCCGACCGGAGTCGGCTCGGCCAGTCCGCCTATCTGGTCGATGAACCGCGTCGCAGCCGAGACGATCGCAACGCCGGGCCTCGGCGCCGCGATCCAGACGATCGACCGGCTCGTTCCGACGAATGCAGCCGTCGGGACTGATCTCACCAGTGGCGACCAGGCGTACCCGCTCTACGGCCCACGCCTCTCGAGAACGCTCACCTCGCTCCCTCGCCGCGATCCGATCGCCGCTGCCGCGGCCCGCGGCATCGCCTGTGTCGTCGCCGCGCGCGGCAGGCCCCTCGCCGCGCACCCCGGCTGGATCGTCATGCGCCTCGAGAACGGCTGGCGACTCGCACTCATGCGCGAGACGGCCGACGAGCCTCGCCCGCCTGACTCAGTCGGCGACCGCCGGCGGCGACGCTGCCGCGGGCTGCGGTTCCCCTTTCCGCAGCCGGTGGAAGAGCCATCCGTAGAGGACGAGCACGAGGAATGCGTTGACCGGATGGAGCCCTCCGACCCAACCGCCGATCGCCGCGAGGACGACCTGGAGGAAGGTGAGGATCGGCACGACGATCGAGACGATGCGCGCCGGCTTGTCGGGCAGCCACGCGATCAGCGCAACGATCAGGAACAGGATCGAGAAGAGGACGAGAATCGTGCCGAGAGCGCGGTGCGCGTCGAGTGTGTTCGAGTTCCCGACACAGTCGGTCGCGGCGACGTTGACGCCCTTCTTGCTGCAGTCGTCGGAGTTGACGATGTTCTTCAACCGGAAGATGCCTTCGCCGGCCAGGAAGATCGCCACGATGATCGCCACCACGTAAAGGGCCGCGAACCACTTCAGGACAGGCCGTGCACCACGCCGCAAACCGCTCACTACCAAGCCTCCTTGAAAGGGAACCGCGCGACCCTACTCCGCTTCGTCGGCCGTGACAACCGCGCCGTCGGCGCGTGGGGCTCTCGCTCGGTAGGTTCGAGCGATGACGAACGCCCACGCAATCGAGGCCACCGGGCTCCGGAAGCGGTACGGCGACGTGGTCGCGCTCGACGGCATCGACCTGCTCGTCGAACGCGGGATCGTCTTCGGGCTGCTCGGCCCCAACGGTGCAGGCAAGACGACCGCAGTCCGCATTCTGACCACGCTCCTGCCCCCCGACGGGGGAAGCGCGCATGGTCGACGGTGTCGACGTCCTGACGGAGCCCGCCCTGTTGCGCGAGCGGATCGGGCTGGCGGGGCAGTACGCCGCCGTCGACGAGAATCTGAGCGGCTTCGAGAACCTCGCGATGGTCGGCCGCCTCTACCATCTCGGCGGTCGAGAAGCCCGCCGGCGAGCCGCGGAGCTCCTCGTGGACTTCGATCTCGCCGACGCTCAGCACCGGCTCGTCCGCACCTACTCCGGCGGGATGCGCCGCCGGCTCGATCTCGCCGCCGCACTCGTCGCACGACCGCCGGTCGTCTTCCTCGACGAGCCGACGACGGGCCTCGATCCGCGCAGCCGAATCGCTCTCTGGGACACGATCGAGAACCTCGTCGCCTCGGGGACGACCGTCCTGCTGACGACGCAGTACCTCGACGAGGCCGACCGGCTCGCGTCGCAGCTCGCGGTCGTGGACCGCGGCCGGGTGATCGCGGAGGGCACACCGGCGCAACTGAAAGCCGACAGCGGCGGCGAATGGCTCGAGCTTCGCCTCGTCGACCCCGCGGAGGCTTCGAGCGCGATCGAGGCCCTTCGGCCGCTCGCGGCGGGAGACCCCTCGATGCAGGATTCGACCGTACGCGTGCCGCTGCGCACGCGGCACGGCGCGGTTGCGGCAGCCGTTCGACTTCTCGACGGGGCGCAGGTGGCCGTCGACGATGTGGCCGTCGTGAGCGCGACGCTCAACGACGTCTTCCTGCGCCTCACCGGTCACGCAGCCGAGGAGGAGGACGCGTCGTGAGGGCCCTCAGATTCGCGGTCTCGGACACGATCGTGCTGGCCTGGCGCAACCTGCTGCGGATCCCGCGCCAGCCCGACCTTCTGCTCGGGTTCACGGTGCAGCCGATCATGTTCATCCTGCTGTTCGTCTACGTGTTCGGCGGGGCGATCTCGACGCCCGGCCTCGACTACGTCGACTTCCTGATTCCGGCGATCATGGTGCAGTCGATGGTGTTCGGCGGCTTCGTGACAGCGCTCGGCCTCGCCGAGGACCTGAGGAAGGGGCTGATCGACCGCTTTCGCTCGCTCCCGATGTCACGCGCCGCCGTCCTCACCGGTCGCACGCTGGCCGACGTCGCGACGAACGTCGTCCAGTTGGTCGTCATGCTCGCAGTCGGCTTCGCCGTCGGCTTCCGGTTCATCGACACCGACGCGCTGCGGGTCGCGGCCGGGCTCCTGCTGCTGCTCGTCATCGGCTACGCGTTCTCGTGGGTGTTCGCATTCATCGGCCTCACCGCCTCGTCCCCCGAAGCGGCGAATGCCTACGGCTTCACGGTGCTGTTCCCGGTCACGTTCGTCTCGTCGGCATTCGTCCCGATCGCCTCGATGCCGTCGTGGCTCCAGCCGATCGCGATTCACAACCCGTTCACGAACATGGTCAATGCGACGCGGTCGCTGTTCGTCGGGACCCCTGCCGGCAACCAGATCTGGCTCGCAGCCTTCTGGTCGCTCGCGATCGTGGCGGTGTTCAGCGTCCTCGCGGTCTGGCGCTACCGACACGCGGTGGTGCGGTAGCTCGCAGCCGGACGACGGCCTGGGCGAACGTCGACCTCGTAATCGCGTTCGCCCACAGTCCAGTCACCCAGGGACGCCGCCACAACAGCGCGTCCCGGTACACAAGCGGCACGACGGCTGCGTGCTCACCGATCCAGATCCGCTCGAACTCCCGGCAGATGCGCAGGCGCTCGTCTTCGTCGCGAAGAGTGCCGGCTCGCGCCAGGAGCACCGCCAGTCGCTCGTCGCGATAGTGCGCTTGCCCGCTGAAGAGCGGTTGGAGGAATCCGCCCACCGGATCGGGGAACGTGTAGTACCCGATCCCGAGGGAGGCATGGCTCGATTCGAGTGCGGCGTCCAAAGCTGCCCGCGAGTGGCGTGGTAGACGTCTGACGCGAAAGCCGACCGCCTCCAACTGCACGGCGATCTCGGACACCGCCCGCTCCCAGATCGACAGGTACGGGAAGCGGATCTCGTCGAGACCACGTCCCTCAGGGTGACCCGCGTCGCTCAGGAGCGCACGGGCACGATCGGGGTCGAACGGCAAGGCGACCCGCGGCGAGTGCCCCGGCATGCCCGGCGACAGGACCCCACCCGTGGCGGCCGGTGCTCCGCCCAGAGCCTGCGCCGGGCGCCCTCGATCGATCGCGTGGGCGAGAGCCCGGCGGAGACGTGGGTCGTCAAATGGCGGCCGACTCGCGTCGAGGTCGAGAAACCAGGTATCTCCACCCGGAGCCCGCTGCACGACCGTCTCGTCCGCGGTGTCGATGCCCGCAGCCGCAGCGAACGATTCGTAGATGAGGTCGTACTCGCCTTCCTTCCACCGCTTGCCGCCTGCCGCCGGCGACGGTTCGAGCTCGACCGTCACCTCACCGACGTTTCCCCGGTCTCCGTACCACGTCGAGGCGGACTCGAGCGTGAGCCCGCCCGGCAAGCGCGCGTCGGAGCGGGCGACGTGTCGGGTGACGACGAAGGGTCCGCTGCCGATCGAGGGAACGTCCTTGTACCAGTCGCGTCCGCGCCGCGCATAGACGTGCCGCGGCCAGGCGAAGAAGGCGGTCTGCCCGAGCTGATAGAGGAAGTGATTCCGCGGCTCGCGCAGCCGGATCTCGAGCACCCGCTCGGTCGACGGCCTCGGCGGTCACGCCGTCGTGCCAGGAGTCCGCATCGACCCCGTCTACGATCATCTGCGCAAAAGTGAAGACGAAGTCGTCCGCCGTGACCGGCGTCTCGTCGCTCCACAACGCGTCCCGGCGAAGCGTGAACCGGTACGAGCATCCGTCATCCGAGACGGTGAAGCACTCGGCGAGATCCGGCTCGATGTCGAAATCGACTCCGATCGCGACGAGGCCGCGAAAGAGATTCTCCGTGACCCAGGTCGCCAGATCGCTCACGTCACAGTGGCCCGGGTGCCAACTCGTCGTCGGGCCAGGAGGCCCCCATCACCCAGCGAATGCGCTCGGTCGGCGCAAGCCGCACGGGGGCCGGCACGGTTCGCGCGAATGCCTCGCCGAACGCCTCATTCGCCTCGCGATAATCGAAGGCGATGTGGTGGGTGAGGCCGATCCGGAGCAGCGTCTGGCGGGCACGTTCATCGTCACCGGTCCGATCCATGAAGCCGAGCGCACGTCGGTAGAACTCGATCGCCTCCTCCTCCGCGTAGGCCGCACGCGCCGCGTCACCCGCCTTCAGGAGGTACTCGACCGCACGCTCGAGGTCGTCCGCCTCGGCGAAGTGATGGGCGAGCAGGCCGAACACCTCCTCAGGCGAGTCGTGGTGGATCTCCACCAACGCCTCGCCCACACGCAGGTGGAGCTCGCGCCGTCGTGCCTCGACCAGCGTGCCGTAGGCCGCCTCCTGGACGAGGCCGTGGCGAAAGCGGTACTCGGACGCTGCTCCGGTCCTCTCCTCGACGACGAGCTGCAACCACTGGAGCTCGGACAGGGTGGGCAGCAGCCGCGACGACGGGAGCAGGCGCTCGAGCAGCGGGAGCCCGAACGAACGCCCGATCACGGCGGCGGTCGTGATCAGCCGGCGGGCGTCGTCGTCGAGACGGGCGAGCCGCGCCTGAAGCGCCTCCAGGAGCGCAACGGGGATCGAGGCGTCGCCCACGAGCACGATCCGGCCGTTCTGCCGCTCGAGCACCCCGCGCTCGCGTAGATCGCGCACAGCCTCGCCGACGAAGTACGGGTTGCCCCCGGTCCGGTCGACGACCAGTTGGACGACCTCCGGCGGCAGTTCCCCGCCGGCATCCGCTTCTGCAAGCTCGCGGACCTCCCGCTCCTCGAGCGGTTCCAGGTCGATCTCGACGAACGAACGGCGGAAACGCCTGCGAGCGCGGTCGACGAGCTGCCAGGCGGAATGGTCAGGATCGCTGCGATGGACGAGTACGAAAGCGACGGCCGCCTGCTCGATGGCGGGCAGAAGCTCCTTCAGCAGCGAGAGCGTCGCCTCGTCCGACCAGTGCAGGTCGTCGACGAGCAGACACAGCGGCCGCTCCTCGGCGATGGCGCAGATCAGCTGGTAGACCCAGTCGAACGTCTGCCGCTGGACGGTATCCGGGGAGAAGTCGCGAAGCTCCTGCCCGTCGTTCGGCCCCAGCGACAAGCCGAGCAACGATGCGAGAAAGGGATAGGCCTGCTCTGCCTCGTCGCCGAGCGTGCGTGCGAGCGCCGCGTGCAACTCCAGCCGGACCTTCGCCTCCGGATCGGAGACGCCCAGACCGAGCCAACCTCGGAGCAACTCGCGCACCGGCCAGTACGGGATCGTCTCGGCGTACGCAACGGCGTGACCGGCGAGAAACAGTATCCGCGCCCGCGAAGCGCCGCTCTGTGTCGGCGACAAGGCGCGACTTGCCAATCCCGGGCTCGCCCGTGATCGCCACGATCGCGCCTCTTCCCTCGAGCAGCCCGCCGAGCACCTCGGTGAGCTCCGCCAGCTCGTCCCCACGGCCAACGAGTGGCAGGTCCGGATGTGCCTGGGGTTGCTCACGGATCGCCGTCACGCGGAAGGCGGCGACCGGCGCGGCTCGTCCCTTCAGCTCGAGGTCGCCGAGCGCATCGAGCTCGAACAGCCAGCCGACCTGATTCGCGGTCGCCGGCCCGACGACGAGATCGCCGAGCGCCTGGAGGCGGGCGGCGACGTTGACGGTGTCGCCAAGGGCGTTGTACAGGACATCCGGAGGCGCCACGCCGGCCGGGATCACGACGAGCCCCGTGTTGACAGCGACGCGCGCGGCGAGCTCGATCCCGTATGCCGGCGCGACCTCCGCGGCGTAGTCGCCGACTGCTTCGCGAATCGCGAGGGCAGCGCGGACCGCCCGCTCGGAGTCGTCCTCGCGCGCAACCGGCGCGCCGAACAGTGCGAAGAGGCCGTCTCCGGTCAGCTGCGCGACAGTACCGCCGAAACGCTCCACGCCCTCGCGCATCAGCCGCACGACGTCGTCGAAGAGGAACTTCGACCGCTCCGGACCGAGCTCCTCGGCGATCGACGTCGAGCCCGCGACGTCGGCGACGAGCACCGAGACGATCCGCCGCTCTCCTGCGGCCGCGGACATAGACGAGTTATACGTGGCCATGCTCCCGGCAAGATTCGAACATCCGAGGTTTCGACGGCCGACGTGTAGGTACATCCTCCTTCGAGGCCCGGCAGGCGCCGGCGCAACGACCCGGCCGTCAATCCGCCTGCGGACGTCCCGCGTACTGCGACACGACACGTCATGAGAGAGGTGCGCAAACACGACGGCCGCGTGATCCGCGAGGGTAGGGCAGCGCGGGCGTACTGGCTGCGGGAGCCCGGTCGCGGCGAGATCCGTCCCGTCGCGCTGCCCGAGCCGGGGCCCGACGACGTCGTCGTGCGGACCGTGCGGTCAGGTATCAGCCGCGGCACCGAGACGCTCGTGTTCCGCGGCGCCGTGCCACTCGACCAGCGCGCGAGGATGCGGGCGCCGTTCCAGGAAGGGGACTTTCCGGGGCCGGTCAAGTACGGCTACCTGAACGTCGGCGCCGTCGAGGAGGGGCCCGCAGAGCTGCGCGGCCGCACCGTGTTCTGCCTCTACCCGCACCAGACCGCCTACGTCGTACCCGCCCGCGCCGTTTCGGTCGTGCCCGACGGCGTTCCGGAAGCCCGCGCGGTGCTCGCCGGCACCGTCGAGACCGCCGTCAACGCACTGTGGGACGCCGCCCCTGCCGTCGGCGACCGGGTCGCCGTCGTCGGCGCCGGCATGGTGGGCTGCTGCGTCGCCCGGCTGCTGCAGCGCTATCCGGCCGTGCAAGTGACGCTCGTGGACGTCGACCCCGAGCGCGCTGACATCGCGGCCGCTCTCGAGGTCGACTTCGCCCTGGCGGAAGGCGCGCCGCGGGATCTCGACCTGGTCGTGCATACGAGTGCGTCCTCCGCGGGCCTCCAGCTCTCGTTGGACCTGCTCGCAGCCGAGGGCACCGTCGTCGATCTCAGCTGGTACGGCGACACCGAGGTTCGTCTCTCGCTGGGAGGGGCGTTCCACGCCCGCCGCCTCGCCATCCGCTCGAGCCAGGTCGGAACTCTCTCACCCGCCCGCGCCTCGCGCCGGACGTTCGCCGAACGTCTGGCGCTGGCCCTCGAGTTGCTGCGCGACCCCGCGTTCGACGCGTTGCTCACGGGCGAGTCGCGCTTCGACGAGGCGCCCGAAGTGATGGCTCGTCTGGCCGCGGGACACCTGCCGGCGCTTTGTCACACACTCACCTATGGCGAGCGGTAGGACGGCGTGTTCAGCGTGACCGTCCGCGATCACATGATGATCGCCCACAGTCTCCGGGGCGAGACCTTCGGGCCGGCACAGAGGCTCCACGGCGCGACATACGTGGTGGAAGCGACGTTCCGGCGCGCCGAGCTCGATTCCGACGGGATCGTCCTCGACATCGGCCGTGCGCGCGAGGCGCTGCGCGCCGTGCTGGCGGAGCTCGACTACCGCAACCTCGACGACGAGCCGAGTCTCGCCGGAGAGAACTCGACGACGGAGGCCCTCGCCCGCCTGATCGCGAACCGGCTCGCGGAGCGCACCCAGGCCGGCGCGCTCGGCGACGGTGCGCGGGAGCTCCACGGCCTCGTGGTCACACTGCACGAGTCGCCGGTCGCGTCTGCGTCCTACGAGCGTGCGCTGTGAGCGCCGTCTATTTCATCGTCCCGGCAGGCATCGACGACCCGGCGCGGCCGAGCGGAGGCAACGCCTACGACCGCCGGATTGCCCGCGATCTGGCCGCGGCGGGCTGGACGGTGCGCGTCCACGAGGTTTCCGGATCGTGGCCGTGGCCGGACGCGCAGTCGCTCGACACCCTGGCAGGTGCCGTCGGCGGGATCCCCGACGGGGCCCTGGTCCTGCTCGATGGGCTCGTCGCTTCGCCCGCGCCGGAAGTGCTGGCCTCGGAGACGGGGCGTCTGCGGCTCGTCGTCCTCGTGCACATGCCGCTCGGTGAGGCGGCGGACGGCTGGGCACGGGAGCGAGAAGAGGCCGCCCTCTTGGCTGCCGCGTCCGTCCTCACCACGAGCGCCTGGACTCGGCGGACCTTGCTGGAGCTCTACTCCCTGCCGAGCGACCGCGTCCACGTCGCGGAGCCCGGGGTCGATCGCGCCGAGCTCGCGCCCGGTACCGCAACCGCCGGAGCGTTGCTCTCGGTTGCTGCGGTGATCCCCGGCAAGGGTCACGACCTGCTCCTCGATGCGCTCGAGCCACTGGCCGACCGTCGCTGGCAGTGCAGCTGCGTCGGCAGCCTCGAACGCGACCCGGCCTTCGTGGACCGGCTGCGCCGCCGCGTCCTCGACGCACGGATGAACGGCCGCGTGTGCTTCCCGGGCCCCCAGACGGACGCCGATCTCGCGAGCAGCTACGCGGCGGCGGACGTCCTCGTCCTCCCGTCGCGCTCCGAGAGCTACGGGATGGTCGTTGTGGAGGCGCTCGCGCGCGGGCTGCCTGTCGTCGCCGCCGAGGTCGGCGGCCTGCCGGAGGCTCTCGGGTATGGCGCCGACGGAACTCGGCCAGGCCTGCTCGTTCCTCCGGGGGACTCTGTCGCGCTCCGCGACGCGCTCCGGAGCTGGCTCGAGGACGCCGAGCTCCGCCACCGGTTGCGCCGCGCGGCCCGGGAGCGGCGCGAGTCGCTCGTCGACTGGTCGACGACCACCTCAACCGTGGCCGACGTGCTCGAGAGGGCGGCGTGACAGCAGCCGAGGCGATCCGCGTCAGCCCCGAGTGGCTCGACTTGCGCGAGCGCGCGGACGCAGCGGCCCGCTCGCGAGACCTCGTCCGGCGACTCCGCCGCCGGCTTCCCGCCGACCGTCCCCTCCTCGTCCACGACCTCGCCTGCGGCAGCGGGTCGATGGGCCGGTGGCTCGCCCCGCTGCTCGACGGGCCGCAGCACTGGGTCCTCCACGACCGCGACACGGACCTGTTGGCGTGCGCCGAGTCCGCAGTCCCCGGCCTCGCCGCCGACGGAGGCGCCGTCACCGTCGAGACCAGGCGGTCCGACGTCACCCGGCTCGGCCGGGAGGAGCTCGCCGGGTCGGATCTCATCACTGCGTCCGCCCTTCTCGACCTGCTGACGGGGGGCGAGTTGTCCGCGCTGGTCGGGGCTTGCGCGGGAGCCGGGTGCCCAGTGCTCTTCGCGCTCTCCGTCACGGGCCGCGTCCAACTGCTCCCGACGGATCCACTCGATTCGCGCGTCGCGGCTTCCTTCGGCGCGCACCAGCGCCGCGTGACGGCCCGCGGCCGCCTCCGCGGCCCGGACGCAGTCCAGGCCGCTGTCGGCGCGTTCCGCCGGCTCGGTGCCGACACCGTCGTCGAGCCGAGCCCGTGGCGGCTCGGCGCAGGCGACGCCGGCCTCGTTGCCGAGTGGCTCGCCGGTTGGATCGGAGCCGCGTGCGAGCAGGAGCCGGACCTGGCAGCGGACGCCGAGCCGTACCGGCGGCGACGCCTGCGAGAGGCGGAAGCGGGCACCCTCGCCGTCACCGTTGGCCACGCCGACCTCCTGGTGCTGCGGTGAGCAACGTCCGTCGGTGGGCCAGTCCGGCGATCGCAGCTGCGGTGCTCGCCGTCGTGATCTGGCGTCTCGGCACCGGTCCGTTCCTCGCCGGCCTCGGCGCGCTCGACGCCCGTGCTCTTCTTGCCGCGGCGGCCATCTTCTTCGTCACCACCCTCTGCTCTGCCTGGCGCTGGACGATCGTCTCCCGCGGCCTCGGAATCCGCCTCTCCCTGCCGGCCGCCGTCGCCGCTTACTACCGGGCGGTTTTCCTCAACCTCGTGCTCCCTGCCGGTGTCGCCGGCGACGTCCATCGCGGCGTCAGTCATGGCCGCGAGGTCAATGACGTCGGCCGTGGCATGAGGGCCGTCGTATGGGAGCGCGGCGCCGGCCAACTCGTGCAGGTCGTGCTGGCGATCTGCGTTCTCCTCGTGATGCCGTCGCCGGTGCGCTCGTCCATGCCCTTCATAGCGGTTGCAGCGGTCGCGGTCGTCCTCGGAATCGTCGTCGTGGGCCGGGCGAGGGTGAAAGACAGCGGTTCGAGGTGGACGCGGATCTGGAACGCGCTGGTGACCGACATCCGCAACGGCGTGCTGCGGCGGAACGCGCTGCCGGCGGTCGTGGTCGCCTCGACCCTCGTGTTCATCGGCCACGCAGCCACGTTCCTGGTCGCGGCGCGGACGGTCGGCGTCGACGCGCCGATGTCCCGACTCCTCCCTCTGGCTTTGCTCGCGTTGCTGGCCATGGTGCTGCCGAGCATCGGCGGCTGGGGACCGCGCGAAGGAGCGACCGCGTGGATGTTCGCTGCAGCGGGCCTCGGCGCGAGTCGTGGCGCCGCAACCGCCGTCACGTACGGCGTTCTCGTGCTCGTCGCAAGCCTCCCCGGCGCGGTGGTGCTCATCGTGGGGTGGCTCCCTCGCCGTCGCGTGTCGAAGGCCCGGTCGCGAGGGCGGGTCGTCTTCGGGCCGGAAGGGGCTGCGGATGCGTGAGCGCCCCTACACGCTGCTTTCCTGCTGCACGTCGATCGACGGCTACATCGCGAACGCGGCGTCGCGGCTGCTCCTGTCGAACGACGCCGACTTCGACCGCGTCGATGCCGTGCGCGCTTCCTGCGACGCGATTCTGGTCGGGGCGGAGACGGTGCGGATCGACAACCCCCGGCTCGTCGTGCGATCGGAAGCTCGTCGTGAGGAGCGGGCCGCCCGCGGCCTTCCGGAATCGCCGATGAAGGTCACGGTGACGCGGCGCGCCGCGCTCGACGCCCGAGCCGACTTCTTCAACGCCGGGGACACCGAGAAGATCGTCTATTGCGCGAGCCCGAGGGTGGCAGATGCGCGCGATCGTCTCGGCCCGGTCGCGACCGTCGTCGATGCCGGCGACAACGTCGAGATGCGCACGCTGAGCACCGACCTGGCGGCGCGAGGCGTCGACCGGTTGATGGTGGAAGGCGGCGGCACCGTCCACACGCAGTTCCTCACGGACGACATCGTCGATGAGCTGCACTTGACCGTTGCACCGGTGTTCGTCGGCGACTCGGACGCGCCCAGGTTCGTGCGTGACGGCGTCTTCCCCTGGAGCTCCGCACGTCGGGCGGAGCTCGTCGAGGTTCAGAAGCTCGGCGACGTGGTTCTCCTGCGCTACGCGCTCTCGTCACGCTTCCAGGAAGCCGAGCGAGGGAATGGATGTTGATGCGACTCCCGAAGGCGACGATCCGCACGCACGTCGAGCTGCCCCTGCGCTTCGCCGACGGGTATACAGCCGACGCCCAGGTGTTCAGCTTCGACGGACTGGTCGACGGCCTCGAGCATCTCGCGTTCGCGCTCGGCAACCCTGCTGCCCTTCATTCCGCGGACAACCGCCACGTGCCGCTCGTCCGCCCTCACAGCGAGTGCCTCACCGGCGACGTGTTCGGGAGCCGGCGGTGTGACTGCGGGCCGCAGCTCCGCGAGGCTGTCGAGCGCATCGCCGAGATCGGCGGCTACCTCCTCTACCTGCGGCAGGAAGGCCGGGGCATCGGCCTCTATTCGAAGCTCGAGGCATACGCGTTGCAGGACGCCGGGGTCGACACCTACGACGCGAACCTCGCGCTGGGCCACGACGAGGACGAGCGCAGCTACGTGGCCGCGGCGCAGATGCTGCACGCACTCGGCGTGTCTCGAGTCGCGCTCCTCAGCAACAACCCCGACAAGGCCCGGCAGCTCGAGTCCTGCGGCGTGACGCTTGTCGAGCAGGTACCGACAGGGGTTTACGTGTCTGCCGCCAACCACCGCTACCTGGAGACGAAGGCCCGGCGGGGACGACACACCCTCGAGCTCCCGAGCGTGCTCAGGTCGCTCTCAGGCGACGCTCGTTCCGCGGAATCCGGTGCGGCGGCGCTGCCGTAGGTACGCACGATGCCGCTCAGGTCCGAGAGCCGCGTGACGATCGCCGGCAGCGTCCCCGAAGTGTGGGCGTATGTCTGCGACGTCGGACGCTGGCCGGAGTGGGCGCCGACGGTTCGCGAAAGTTGGGTGCGCGGTGGGGCTCCGCTCCAGCCCGGCTCGCGGGTGGAGCAGCACGCGAAGTTGATCTTCGGGGCTACTCGCTTCCGGGCCCAGGACGTGACCCTGGTCGAGGCGCCACGCCGCCTGGCGTTCGCCGGCCCGATGGGCACGTCCACGGCACGCTGGGGAATGGAACTCGAGCCGGCGGGCGACACGCAGACCGAGGCCGTCATGTGGGTCGAGGTCGACCTCAAGAACGTCATGCGTGCGATACCCGGCCGTGTTCTCAACGGGAGGATTCGGCGTGTGATGGATGTCGAGATGGCGGCGATCAAGGCTGCGGTCGAGTCGGCCACGCCAGGCGGCTCGGATTGAGCCAGACCGACACCACGCAAGCGCGCCTGATCGAGACATACCGCAAGAAGGCGAAGCACTACGACCTCACCTCGCGGCTCTACCCCGTGCCCGGCTACCCCCAGCGGACCCAGCGCGTTCGCGCCGTACAGGCACTCGGGCTTCGCCCGGGAGCCAGCGTTGTCGACATCGCCTGCGGCACCGGTCTCAACTTTTCGCTGATCGAGCAAGCGATCGGTCCCGCCGGCCGGGTCGTCGGCGTCGATCTGACCGACGCGATGCTCACGCAAGCCCAGCATCGAATTGAGACCAACGGCTGGAGCAATATCACCCTCGTGCAATCCGACGCGGCCGCGTTCGACTTCCCAACCGACGTCGACGCGATCCTGTCGACATACGCGCTGACGCAGGTGCCCGAATGTGGAGACGTCGTCGCCCGCGGCGCGGCGGCCCTGTCCCACGGCGGACGCTGGGCCGTGCTGGATCTCAAGGCCCCGGACAAGATGCCTCGGCGGTTGGCCGAGCTCGGGATCGCGTTCGTGCGGCCCTTCGGGTCGATCGACGAGTGGATCATGCGCCGCCCCTGGGAGACGATTCGGGCCGCCATGCAAGCCACGCTGGCCGATGTCTCCTGGGCCGAGTTGCTCTTCGGAACCGCATTCCTCGCTGCCGGGTCCCGCAGCTCTTAGTGGTCGAACGCCTTGAAGAAGTTGTCCCGGAAGGCGCTCATCTGCCAGACCGGTGCCGTCGGGCTGGGCAGCATCCCGTTCGTCCAGTCCCAGCTGGAGAGCCTGCTGATCACATTCGGATCGTGGGCGATGATCGTGGTCGGCACCTCGTGGCCCGGTTGTCCGCCGATCACCCGTGACGGTTGGTGGTCCCCCAGGACGATGAGCACGGTGTTCTTGTTGCCGTAGCGCTCGATGAACGAATAGAGAACGCGCAAGGAGTACTGAATCGACGTTGCGTATCCCTGCTGGGTGTCGGTCAGCCCGGCGCGATCGATCGGCAGGCGATTGAAGATCGACCCGTTGCCGAGCTGATTCCAGGAGGTGAGCGGTGGAATTCGCGTCCAGGGCTCATGGCTCGACGTCGTGTCGATCTCGGCGAAGATCGGCGGGCGGTTCGGCTTGCCGAGCTCCAGCTTCTGCAGCGCCTCGAACGTGTATTGGTCGGGCATGGCGGAAAAGCCGTATCGCGGGCCGTGATACCCGAGGTTGTCGCGGTCCCAGACCTTCTCGTAGCCGTAGAAGGACTTCCCTTCCGGCCAGGGGCCGTGGGTCGAAGGCACGTCGGCGACCGTCCTCCATCCGGCGCGCCGGAACGCGGCCGGAAGCGTGAGACGTTTGCTGTGGATCAGCGCGGAATAACGGCTGGGGCTGTTGATCCAGGTTCCCGACTCCAGCGTGCCGTGCGCGAGCCAACTCCCACCGCCGAACGTCGACGAGGTGAGCCAGCCGCTGCGAGATGAGAACCCTCGTGCCTGAAGCGCTCGGGTGCCGGCCTCGACGATGGCATCGATTTCCGGCGAGAAGGACGTCCCCTGGACCGCCATCTGCCCGTAGCTCTCGACGAACACGAGCAGGACGTCCTTGCCGCGCAATCCCTTCAGGAGCCGGCTGCGTGGCGTGGCGAGGAAGGGATCCTTGCGGTCGATCAAGGCCCGGAAGCGGGCCTGGTCGCGCAGGTCGGCGCGCACGGCATGAACCTCGTTGACGGCGAGTCGCGCCGCGCTCACCGACGCGATCCCGGCGCCGGAGACCTCCGGGCCGACCGCCCGGAAGAGCACCCAGACAGCGGCGAGCACGACCACCGTCCGCAGCCAGGGCCTCTGGTGACGGGCCCCGACCCGGGTCAGCTGGCCCACGGCCAACGTTGGGACGGCGATCGCGAAAAGGCCGATCACGACGGCAGCGGCGACCGCCAGATCAGCGTCCCGGCCGCCGAACGTGTCGCGCACGGTCGCGACGCCGATCGAGAAATAGGTCCAGTCCTCGACCGGGTTGAACGGGCGGTCGAAGGCGATGAAGAAACCCAGGTCGAAGAGCTTCAGCAGCACGAGCACGCCGAGCAGCGGCCCGACCACCCAGGGCACGAAGCGCCGAGCGCGGGACGGAAGGGCGACCGCCAGGCCGACGACGACAAGTCCCTCGAGCGGAAGCCGCACGAAGGAGCCGGGCGTGAGAAGCCACGGCTGGATCGGGAAGACGAGAGCCGCCCACACGACCAGGAAGGCGACGAGCGTGAGCACGACCGTCGCGGCTGGATGGCGATCGCGAGCCGCTGCCGACGGCGCCGGAGCGGCATCCCGGTGCCGCCACAGCCACCAGACATCGCGGCCGAAAGACTCGGCGAGCATCGCAAGGGCAATTGCCAACAGGAGGCGGCTCACCCCCAACGGCAGAACCCCCGCAGCCGCGATCACCAGCGCGATCCCCTGCGAAGCCGTCACCGTCTTGCGCCAATCACGCCGCGGCAGTGGTGCGCGCATCCACGGAAGCACCCATCCCGCCGCGAGGAATGCGTAGCGGGCGAGACCGATCGCGAGCACCCAGACACCGGCGGAGGTCGCGACGTCGATGCTGAGCACGAGGATGAGGAATGCATCGACCTCGCCGTCGAGCTTCGCTCCCAGCGGCGACTCCGTCGCCGTGCGGCGCGCGAGCCAGCCGTCGACGAAGTCGAGCGCGAGTGCGACGCAGGCGAGCGTCACGAGGGTCGCCACCGCCACGTCGCGCTCGAACGAGGCCGCCGTCAGAGCCGCGACGCCCACCGCGAGCGTCCCGCGGATCAGCGTCACCCAGCCCGCCGGGCCGAGCCTCGCCGACGGATCGCGCCAAAGTGCGCGCGCAAGCGCCGCGTTCAGCGTCAGCCCGCTGGCGAGACCGACGAGCCAGCCGGCGCCGCCGAGCCCGACCGTCCCCGCAAGCACAGCAAGGAGCAAGAGGGAGCCGACGAGGCCGGCGACCGGGCCGAGCTGGTTGCTGTGATCAGCCACCAGGCTCCGCTGCGCCCGCAGCGTTGCTCCACGCTCGAGCATCCCGAGGGCTCTACGGTGCCTGTCATGCATCGGTTTCTCGGGGGCGCATGATCGCAGACGAGCGCCGGTCGCTCGTCGAGGCGCTGCGACCAAGCCAGGAGGCGGCTTTCGGTCCGGGCGAGTTCGTCGAGCAGGAGAGCTTCGTACGCGCGTCGGAGATCCGGTTGCTCGCGGAGCGGGCCGTCATCGGCCCGGACGTCTCCGTCCTCGATCTGTGCTGTGGTGTCGCCGGACCGGGCCGCTTCCTGACTCGCGAGCTCGGCTGCGACTACGTTGGCGTCGACTCGAGCGAGTGCGCCGTTGCCATCGCGACGGAGCGCTCGCGCGGCCTGTCGTGCCGCTTCGAAGTCGCGCAGGTACCGCCGCTGCCGGCGGGCACGTTCGAGGTGGTGCTCCAGCTCGAGACGATGCTGGCCTTCCGCGATAAGCGAGCGCTGCTGGAAGGCGTCGGCCGCGCCCTCCCGGTCGGAGGGCGGTTCGCATTCACGCTGGAGGAGGGCGCGCCGTTGACCGCCTCGGAGCAGGCCCGCATGCCCGCCGCCGAGACCGTCTGGCTCACGCCGCTCGACGAGATGCACACGCTGCTCGCGCGGACCGGCTTCGCGGTTCGCTGGCAAGAAGAATGGAGCGAGTCGCACCGCGAAGTGGCCGCTGCGCTGGCCGACGCCTACGCCGCCGACTCGAAGGCGATCGCGTCGCGGATCGGACGCCGGGCGCTGGAAGAGCTCCTGGCCGCCCACCGGCTGTGGAGCGACTGGCTGGCGACAGGGCGCGCTCGCAAGTTCGCGCTGGTGGCCGAGCGGCCGCCGGAAGGATGAGCTGCCAAGAATGGCTTGGTCCATGCGCCCGGCAAGATTCGAACTTGCGACCTCTGCCTCCGCAGGGCAGCGCTCTATCCCCTGAGCTACGGGCGCGAGGGAGCGGTCAGTGTACCCGGGCGTTTGCCGAGCCGACCCGCAGCACGGCGTCGTCCGGCACCTCGGCGCGAACGTACGCGAGCGCGAGCCCGGGCACTGCACTTGTGACGCGTCCGACGTCCTTGCCGTCGTAGGTGACGGGCGTCTCCGCGTCCGGCGGGGCACCCTCGACCTCGAGCACCCGCAGGCGACGGTTCACCTTTCCGCGATACCGCTGTCTCGCGATCGGCTCCTGTCCCGGGTAGCAGCCCTTCGTGAACGAGACCGCCCGCTCGTCGAGCCCGGCCTCTGCCGGCAACACCCGGTCGTCGAGCTCACGGCCGAAGCGCGGAGTGGCGGCTGCGATGCGACGGCGCTCGAGCTCCTCGTCGTCGAGCGTGACGGCGTGGGCGGCGTCGAGCATCTCGAACGCCGGCTCGCCGTAGTCGCGGTTTGCGATCCCGCCTTCGACGTCGCTCGCGAACACGACGATGGAGGAGTGGGACTCGACCTCGACCTCGCATTTCGCGGCGAACCGGTTTCGCACGAGGTGCGTTCGCACCACCTCACCGAGCTCGGGCTCGGTGAGCAGCAGGACGTCGTCGGCACCCCGGCGCCAAACGAGAAGCGGCGCGATCACCCGCGCCTTCGCGGTGAGCAACAGCGCGTCGACGGAGCCCGTCTCCGGAACGTCGTTCGAGAGCAGACGGTCGAGATACTCGACGGCGTCTGGCCCCCGCACGGCGACGTACGAACGAGCGCGGCGGGCGGCGAGGAGCGTCAGGGATCCCATCGCTCCTAGACTAGATCGCATGTTCAGGTCGAAGGCGGAACGGAAAGTCGCCGAGCTGGGCTACGACCCCGCGCGGCTGCCCCCAGGCCAGTACATCACCGAGAAATGGCCGGTCCTGCACGCGGGCTCGGTTCCCCGCTACGACGACCTCTCGACCTGGACGTTGCGGGTCTTCGGCGAGGTGGAGAACGAGCTCGAGCTGACCTGGGAGCAGCTGAACGGCCTGCCGCGCAGCGAGAACCAGCAGGACATCCACTGCGTCACGCGCTGGTCGCGATTCGACGCGCGCTTCCAAGGCGTCCACTGGCGTGAGGTCGCCGATCTGGCGAAGCCGAAGCCCACGGCCGCCTTCGTGGTCGCCCACGCAGAGCACGGGTTCACCTCGAACGTGCCGATCCGCTTCCTGGGCGACGACAATGCCCTGCTCGTCACCCACGCCGACGGGGAGCCCCTGACGCCGGACCACGGCTTTCCGCTGCGCCTCGTGATCCCGGGCAAGTACTTCTGGAAGAGCGCCAAATGGCTCCGCGGGATCGAGCTGTCAGCGGAAGACCAACCGGGCTTCTGGGAGCGCTACGGCTACAACAACGAAGCCGACCCCTGGAAGGAAGAGCGCTACTCCTTCTAGACGGCTTGGCAGTTCCAGGCGTCGAGGAGCGAACCGGTCGCCGCCGAAGCCGGGCTTGGCCCGGCGGGAGGCGCAGCGCGAGGCGGCGACGCCGCGCGCCAAGGGAGGGATGGGACTTGGGAAGGGAACCGCAGGTTCTCTTCCCAACCAACGAGAAGAGCCGCCCGGGGAGGCGGCTCTTCAAGGGGATTGGGAGGGTGTTGACTTGGTTGTCGGAGTTCGACGTCCACTGTCGGATCCCTCGCCCGAGTGATTCCCAAACATCGGTGCCTGGCACCGAAGCGCCAGGCACCGACAGTTCGATCTACATCATCCCGCCCATATCGGGCATGCCGCCACCGGCGCCCACCGGATTCTTCTCCGGGGCCTCGGCGACGATCGCCTCCGTGGTGAGGATGTTCTTCGCGATCGACGCGGCGTTCTGCAGCGCCGAGCGGGTGACCATGGTCGGATCGGTGATGCCGGCCTTGACGAGATCGGTGACCTCGCCGGTGTCGACGTTCAGACCCTCGCCCGGCTTCGCCGTCCGCACCTGCTGAACGACGACCGAGCCCTCGAGGCCCGCGTTCGTCGCGAGCTGGCGAAGCGGCTCCTCGAGCGACTTGATGATGATCTGCGCGCCCGTCCGCTCGTCCCCTTCGAGCGACTTCAGGAGCTTCTCCTTGATCGCATCGGCGGCGTTCAGCAGCGCGACTCCGCCGCCCGGGACGACACCCTCCTCGAGGGCGGCCCGTGCAGCCTGCAGCGCGTCCTCGACGCGGTGCTTGGTCTCCTTCATCTCGGTCTCGGTGGCCGCGCCGACCTTGACGACCGCGACACCGCCCGACAGCTTCGCGAGGCGCTCCTGGAGCTTCTCGCGGTCGAAGTCGGAGTCGGTGTTCTCGATCTCCGCCTTCAGCTGCTTGATGCGGCCCTTGATCGCGTCGCTCTCGCCGGCACCGTCGATGATCGTCGTCGAATCCTTGTCGACGACCACCTTGCGGGCGTGCCCGAGCTGCGACAGCTTCGTGTTCTCGAGCTTGAGGCCCATCTCCTCGGTGATCACCTCGCCGCCCGAGAGGATCGCGATGTCCTCGAGCATGCGCTTGCGGCGATCGCCGAAGCCCGGCGCCTTGACGGCGACGGCCTGGAAGGTGCCGCGCAGCTTGTTGACCACGATCGTCGCGAGCGACTCGCCCTCGACGTCCTCGGCCACGATCAGCAGCGGGCGTCCCGCCTGGATGACCTGCTCGAGCACCGGCAGGAGGTCCTTGACGGCCCCGATCTTCTGGTTCGCGACCAGGATGTACGGGTCGTCGAGCACGGCCTCCATGCGCTCGGCGTCGGTGATCATGTAGGGCGACAGGTAGCCCTTGTCGAACTGCATGCCCTCGGTGAACTCGAGCTCGAGGCCGAACGTCTGGCCCTCCTCGACGTTCACGACGCCGTCCTTGCCGACCTTCTCGATCGCCTCGGAGAGCACGTCGCCGATCTCGCTCGAGCGCGAGGAGACGGTCGCAACGCGTGCGATGTCCTCCTTGCCGGAGATCTCGGTCGACTGGGACTTGAGGTTCTCGACGATCTGCTCGACGGCGGTCTCGATGCCGCGCTTGAGCGCCATCGGGTTGGCGCCGGCAGAGACGTTCTTGAGCCCCTCGCGGACGACAGCCTGGGCGAGCACCGTCGCGGTCGTCGTGCCGTCGCCGGCCACGTCGTTGGTCGCGGTCGCGACCTCGCGCACGAGCTGCGCTCCCTGGTTCTCGAAGACGTCCTCGACCTCGATCTCGCGGGCGATCGTCACACCGTCATTGGTGATCGTCGGCGCCCCGAACTTCTTGTCGAGGACGACGTAGCGTCCCTTCGGGCCGAGCGTCACCTTGACCGCGTCGGCCAGGATGTCCACGCCGCGCTGGAGCGAGCGGCGGGCATCCTCACTGAACTTCAGCTCCTTGTGAGCCATGGTTTCTCTTTCCCCTTCCTACGCGACCGCTGCGCGGTCGCCGACGACCTTTGCGAGCACATCGGACTCGCGCAGGATCAGGACTTCGTCGACACCGAGCTTGATCTCGGTCCCGCCGTACTTGCTGAAGATGATTTCGTCGCCCTCTTCGACGTCCATGGCGATGTACTCGCCGTCTTCGTCACGGGGGCCCGGACCGACGGCGAGGACGCGGCCGCGCTGCGGCTTCTCCTTCGCCGTGTCCGGCAGGACGATGCCGCTGACCGTCGTCTCCTCTTCATCGAGGACCGTGACGATCAGCCGATCGCCGAGCGGCTTGAGATTCATAGATAGGACCTCCACCTACACTTTGTGACCACAAGCTTGTAACAGGCTTGTGCTTGCAGCTGGCACTCTACCCACACGAGTGCCAGCGGCGCAAGGTTCTCCGAGAATCTCAGTGTCGGTCACTTAGATCTCGGCCAGAAGGCCTCTGCTTCGCGGCCGGCAGACGACGGCGTATGATCGGCAGCCACTCGTGGCCGCCCTCGCGTTGAACTTCTACTCGCCGATCGTCGAGGCGCAGCTCCGCTCGCATCGGAAGACGGCCACGATCCGGCTCGGCGACAAGTCCCGCAAGTACCAGAAGGGGATGATCGTCTCGGTGCTCGTGGGCGCCCGCTTCAGCCAACGCCAGCACGTCTTCGACGCGGTCCTCGACAAGGTCGAGGTCAAGACGATCGACGAGCTCTCGCCGAACGAGATCGAGCACGACAACCCGGAGATCCGCCATCACGACGAGCTGTGCCGCTTCCTCGGCCAGCTCTACAACCGCGACGTCAGCGGCGACGACACCGTCACCGTGATCCGCTTCTCGGCGATCCAGCCCAGTCTCGGGCTCTAGGCCCCGAAGCGGCGGATGCGGATGCCGTGGAGCTCGGGCGCCCGAAGCGGCAACCCGCACTCCTCGCAGTCGACCGCGAAGGTCGAGGAGAAGGGCGCCGAGCACGCGGGGCAACGATGCAGGAGCTCGGCCGCCGCACGCGGGGCAGCGTTCGGGCAGCTCGGCCTCGAAGTCCTCGAACCAGCGACGCGCGGCGCCACAGTCGAGGCAGAATGCACTCCAGTGCCCCAGCACGCCCCGCCGCTCTTCGCGCAGCCAGTCAGCCGCCTTTCCCACGCTACGACTGTACTGACCGCCGCCGCCCGGTGGTCGTTAGCATGCGGGCGGCTTTCCCTTTCGACGAGGACGGTGCAGTGGCGATCGCTCGCGTAGCCGAGCCCTCGGGCTCGCTCCAGGAGGTGAGGGAGTGGGGACTCGACCGTGAGGACCTGCTTCAGATCTACCGCAACATGTTGATCACGCGGGGCGTCGAAGAGCGGGGCCACATCCTCTACCGCCAGGGCAAGATCCCGGGCTCGTTCTACACCGGCCGCGGAAACGAGGCCGCCGCGATCGGCGTCGCGACGGCGATGCGCGGAGACGACGTCGGCGCGCCGCTGCACCGCGACATGGGCGTGCACATCACACGCGGCGTCGAGCCTTGGCGGATCTTCGCCCAGTACATGGGCCGTGCCGACGGCCCCGCGCAGGGCAGGGACGGCAACGTGCACATGGCCGACCCCCGGCTCGGTCTCATCGCGATGGTCAGCCACCTGCCGGCGATGCTCCCCGTCGCGGTCGGCTGCGCGCTCGCCTTCCGCATCCGCGAGGAGCACCGGGTCGCCGTCGGATGGACCGGCGAAGGCGCGATGGCGCGCGGCGACGCACACGAGGCGATGAACTTCGCAGGTGTGCGGCGGCTGCCCGTCGTCTTCATCTGCGACAACAACCAGTGGGCGTACTCGACGCCGACCCACCTCGAGTACGCCGTCGACCATCTCGCCGATCGTGCTGCTGCCTACGGCTTCGACGGCGTGGTCGTCGACGGCACCGACGCGCTTGCCGTCTATCGCGAGGCGAAGCGCGCGATCGAGAAGGCTCGGGACGGCGGCGGCCCGACGCTGATCGAGTGCCAGACGCTGCGCATGGAGGGCCACGCGGTGCACGACGACGCGTTCTACGTACCGAAGGAGCTCTTCGAGCAGTGGGCGGCGCGCGATCCGCTCGAGCGTTACCGCAACTGGCTCCGCTCGAACGTCGAGTTCGCCGACAGCGAGGAAGAGGAGATGACGAGCCACGTCAAACGGCTCCTGAACGACGCGCTCCAGCGCGCGGAGGAGTCGCCGCAGCCCGACCCGGCAACGATGCTCGACGGCGTCTACGCCGAGCCCGAAGACCTCGACACTCCTCACCACAAGTAGGGCGCCCTCATGCCCGAGATGACATACCTGCAGGCGATCAGCGACGGCCTGCGCCTGGAGATGCGGCGCGACAAGCGTGTATTCGTGATCGGCGAGGACGTCGGCGTCTACGGCGGCGCGTTCAAGGTCACGCTCGGCTTCCAGGAGGAGTTCGGCTCGTGGCGCGTGATCGACGCGCCCCTGTCGGAGACGGCGATCATGGGCGGCGCCACGGGGGCGGCGCTGATGGGACTGCGCCCGGTCGCGGAGATGCAGTTCGCCGACTTCGTCTCGTGCGCGTGGGACCATCTCGTGACCGTCGCCGCGAAGCAACGCTGGCGCGCAGGCACGCCCGTGCCCTTCGTCCTGCGACTTCCCTCGGGCGGCGGGTTCTCCGGCGGACCGTTCCACTCGCAGAACCCGGAGTCGTCGTTCGCGCACATCCCGGGCCTCAAGTGCGTCTGTCCGGCGACGCCCGAGGACGCCAAGGGGCTGATCATCTCGTCGATCGAGGACCCGAACCCGGTGCTCTTCTTCGAGCACAAGCATCTCTACCGTCGCGTGAAGGGCGAAGTGCCTGCGGAGCGCTACACGGTTCCGATCGGCAAGGCGCGCATCCACGCGGAGGGCACGGACGTCTCCGTGATCACATGGGGAGCGATGGTCTACACGGCAGAGGAAGCCGCGGCTCAAGTGGATGCGTCCGTCGAGATCGTCGACCTGCGCACCGTCATGCCGTGGGACAAGCAGGCCGTCCTCGACTCGGCGCGCAAGACGTCAAAGGTGCTCGTCCTGCACGAGGACACGCGCTCGGGCGGCTTCGGCGCCGAGATCGCCGCGACGATCGCAGAGGAGGCCTTCGAGGACCTCGACGGTCCCGTGCGCCGGATCGCGGCACCCGACACACCGGTCCCGTTCTCGCCGGTGCTCGAGAAGGCATTCATCCCACAGGTGGAGGATGTCGCCCGTGGGCTCAGAGAGCTCGTGGAGTACTAGCAGGCACGAGGAGAGGCGAGGCGCATGTCAACGGGAACCGCAGTCGACGTCGTGATGCCGCAGATGGGTGTCTCCGTCTCGGAAGGGACGATCACCCGGTGGGCCAAGCAGGTCGGCGAGCACATCGAGGCCGACGAGACGCTGCTCGAGATCTCGACCGACAAGGTCGACACCGAGGTCCCGTCGCCGGCGTCCGGCATCGTCACGGAGATCCTCGTCGGCGAGGGCGAGACGGTCGAGGTCGGGACCATCCTCGCACGCATCGGCGGCGAAACAGCCGCCGCGCCGCCCCCGCCGGTGCAGCCGGAGCCCGAACGCCCTGAGCCCGACGCCGCACCGTCCGAGCCGGAGCCTCAGCTCGAGTCTCAGCCCCAGCCGACTGCCGGATCCGGGTTCGCAGCCGCGCCCGCCGCCGAGCCGGCGACGCCGGCCGCAGATCTCGGGTCGAACGGCAAGGCGTTCATCTCACCGGTCGTCGCACGCATCGCGGGTGAGCATGGAGTCGATCCCTCGCAGGTGCCCGGCACCGGGACGGGCGGGCGCGTCACGAAGCGAGACATCCTCGCGTTCATCGAGTCCGGCGGAACCGCCGCCGGCGCACCGGCTCCCGCTGTGCCCGAGCCCGCCGCGGCCGCGCCGGCGGCAACACCGCCCGTTGCGCCTTCCGTCGCGCCGCCCGCCGCGCCTCCGTCCCCGCCCCCCGCGGTCACGCCACCACCGGCAGCAGCGCCGCCCGCAGCCGTGCCCGCGGCGGCGAGCGGCGAGCCGTTGACACCGGGGCAGGGCGAGACGTTCGAGCCGATGTCGGCAATGCGGAGAGGCATCGCCGAGCACATGCGCCGCTCGCTCGACACATCGGCGCACGTGACGAGCGCGATCGAAGTCGACATGACGAACGTCGTCGGCGTGCGCGCGAAGCTGAAGCGGGAGTTCGAGCAGGCCTATGGGGTGAACCCGACCTACCTCGCGTTCATCGCGCGCGCGACGGTCGACACGCTGCGCGACTACCCGTACGTGAACGGCGAGCTCCGCGACGGTCAGATCGTCACGCGGACGTTCGTCAACCTCGGCTTCGCGGTCGAGCTGACCGACGGCAAGGGATTGATCGTGCCCGTCGTCAAGAACGCGGAGACGCTCAACCTGCTCGGGATGGCGAAGGGCATCGCCGACATCGCAGCACGGGCGCGCAGCAAGCAGTTGCTCCCCGACGACGTCGCGGGAGGGACGTTCACGATCACGAACCCCGGCGGCTACGGGACGTTCCACGGGACGCCGGTGATCAGCCAGCCGCAGTCGGCGATCCTCGGCACCTACGCCATCGTCAAGCGGCCGTGGGTGATCACCGACCACGACGGCACCGACGCGATCGCGATCCGGTCGATGATGAACCTCACGCTCACGTACGACCACCGTCTGATCGACGGCGCGCTCGCCGGAAGGTTCCTGCGCGACCTGCGCGAGCGGCTGCAGACCTGGGGCGAGAGCGACTACTAGCCGGCCGATGGTCGGCCCCAGCGCGACCCGCGGCGCAAGACGCCGCGCGAGCTCTCCCGTCCCGCATCTGAGGTGAGGTCGAGCATCGCGCCGCCTCGCGCGACGCTCGAGAGGAAGTCGATCGTCGCCGCGGGATACGGCGGCCGCAGGTGGTAATGGTCGACGACGTCCTGCCGGCGAACACCGCGCCGTCGCGCTCCGACCAGCCCTTCGGCTTCGGCTCCACGGGTGGCAACGGTACGCTCAGCCGGCATGAGCAGCGCCCGTCTCGTCTCGCTCGGCGTCGTCGACTATCGCGAGGCCCTCGACCTGCAGCGCTCGATCGCAGCCGCCGTTGCTAGCGGAGACGCGCCCGACACGGTGCTGCTGCTCGAGCATCCGCCGACGATCACGCTCGGACGGCGCGCCGAGGCGGGTGAGCTGCACGTGCCCGACGGTGCGGCGGTCGAGATCGTCGAGACCGACCGCGGCGGGAAGTCGACCTATCACGCTCCGGGGCAACTCGTGTGCTACCCGATTCTCGACCTCACGCGGCACGGCCAGGACGTGAGGCGCTACTGCCGCGACCTCGAGGACGTGCTGATCCAGACGACCGCCGCCTTCGGGATCGAGTCGACGCGAATCGACGGCCTCACCGGCGTCTGGCTCGAGCGTCCGCCGCGCAAGATCGCGTCGATCGGCATCCACCTGTCGAGATGGATCTCGACCCACGGGTACGCGCTGAACGTCGATCTCGATCCCGCACCGTTCACGGACTGGATCACCGCGTGCGGCCTTGACGGCTACCAGTTCACGTCGATGGCCGAGGAGCTCGGCCGGCCGCTCTCCGTCGACGACGTCCGCCCGGTTGCGGCGGCTGCCTTCGCCGACGTCTTCGACGTCACGTTCGCCGAGCAGCCAAGCCCCGTCGTCGGCTGACCGGCGCCCGACCGGCGCCACAAAGCTCACCGTGCGGCCGGGTCGGCGGCGGACCTGTCGGGTGGCTGCCGCCCTCACAAACCATCCACAGGCTGATCGCGGACGATTCTGGGCTCTTGTCGGTTCCGGCTCGGCGAGGAGGGCCGCGGGTTGTGGGAGAAATGTCCGAGGTGCGGACACGGCCGGTCGGTCGTCACGAACTACCGGCGGCTGCGGTCACGACCACTTGGGACGCGGGCGCACCTCGCGCGTCATGCGCTCGAGCCGATCGAGCAGCGCCTCCGGCTCTTCGGCGACCGCGATCGCCGCGAGGTCCGACTCGCGCACGAAGCCCTCCTCGGTCGCGTGTCGCGCGAGCGCGATCAGCGGGCGCCAGTAGCCCTCCACGTCGAGCAGGCCGATCGGTCGTTCGTGCAGGCCGAGCTGCGACCAAGTCAGCTGCTCGAGCAGTTCGTCGAGCGTGCCGAACCCGCCGGGAAGCGCGACGAAGGCATCGGCGAGACCCGCCATCCGCGCTTTGCGCTCGTGCAGTGAGTCGACGACCTCGAGCGAGCTCAGCCCGTCGTGTGCGAGCTCGCGGTCGACGAGGCTCTGCGGGATCACGCCGATCACCTCGCCTCCGGCGGCGAGCGCTCCGTCGGCGACAGCGCCCATCAGCCCGACACGCCCGCCGCCGAAGACGAGCCCGAGCCCGCGCGACGCGACCGCCTCACCGAAGGCACGCGCAGTGACCGCGTACGCGGCCAGGCGCCCGCTCGAGGCGCCGCAGAAGACGCAGACGCGCTTCACGCGCCGAGCCTAGCCGCGGCCGTCGCGAGCCGAACGCGGTCGTCTACTTTGGCGAGATGTTCGATGTCGGAGAGCGCGGCGGCCGTGGCCGGCGCTTCAGCCGCGAGGAGCCGCCGCAGCGGCCGTCCGACCCTGCCGTCCGCAAGGCGAACCTGAGGCGCATCGCCGGGCTGTTCAGCCCCTACCGCTGGCGGCTGGGGGTCGTGCTGGCGCTGATCCTCGTCTCCGCCGCGCTCGGCGTGCTGCCCGCCTTCCTGCTGCGCGGTGTGCTCGAGGCGATCCAGGTCCAGGACACGCGAAAGCTCGCGATCGGCGCCAGCGGGATGATCGTGATCGCGGTCGTGACGGGCGCGATCGGCGTATGGCAGACGCTGCTCTCGAACCAGGTTGGCCAGGCGGTGATGCACGACCTGCGCACGGCGGTGTTCCGCCATCTGCAGCGGCTGTCGCTCGCCTTCTTCACACGCACCCGCACAGGCGAGGTGCAGTCGCGGATCTCGAACGACATCGGCGGCGTGCAGAGCGTCGTCACGTCGACCGCGACGTCGATCATCTCCAACGCGACCACGGTGCTCGCGACGATGGTCGGCATGCTCCTGCTCAGCTGGGAGCTCGCGCTGTTCGCGTTCGCGCTCATCCCGATCTTCGTGCTGCTGACGCGACGGGTCGGCAACGAGCGGCGGCGCATCGCGAAGTCGACGCAGGAGACGCTCGCCGACATCTCGAGCCTCGTCCAGGAGTCGCTCTCGGTGAGCGGCATCCTGCTCGGAAAGACGATGGGGCGCAGCGAGGAGCTCGCCGACCGCTTCCACGGCGAGTCGGAGCTGCTCGCCGACCTCGAAGTGCGCCAGCGCATGGCGGGTCGATGGATGATGGCGATGATCCAGACCAGCTTCGCGGTGATGCCGGCCGCGACGTACTGGTTCGGCGGGCTGGCGCTGGCCCACGGCTGGTCGACGTCGATCACCGTCCCGACGCTCGTCTCGTTCACCACGCTCCAGGCGCGCCTCTTCTTCCCGGTCGGATCGCTGCTCGGCGTCGGTCTCGACGTCCAGACCTCGTTGGCGCTCTTCGACAGGATCTTCGAATACCTCGACCAGCCGGTCGACATCATCGAGTCGGCGGAGCCGCGCGCGCTCGCCGAAGCAGGGGACGTCACCTTCGACGGAGTGTGGTTCCGCTACGACGAGGACGGGCCGTGGACGCTCGAGGACGTCACGTTCACCGTGCCGACGGGGTCGACGACGGCGCTCGTCGGCGAGACTGGGTCTGGCAAAACTACGCTCGGCTACCTGACGGCACGACTGTATGACGTCGCGCTCGGCAGCGTCTCGATCGGAGGCGTCGACGTGCGTGACCTGTCGTTCCAGTCGCTCACGAGCCTCGTCGGGGTCGTCTCGCAAGAGACGTATCTGTTCCACGCAAGCGTCCGTGAGAACCTTCGTTTCGCGAAGCCGGATGCAACGGACGAGGAGATCGAGCTCGCCGCGCAGGCGGCACAGATCCACGACCTGATCGCTTCGCTGCCCGAAGGCTACGAGACGATCGTCGGCGAGCGCGGCTACCGCTTCTCGGGCGGCGAGAAGCAGCGGATCGCGATCGCGCGCACCGTCCTGCGCAACCCGCCGATCCTCGTCCTCGACGAGGCGACGAGCTCCCTCGACACCGAGACCGAGCGCCAGGTGCAGGAGGCGCTCGACCGCCTGGCCACCGGACGGACGACGCTCGCGATCGCCCACCGCCTGTCGACGGTCTTCGACGCCGACCAGATCCTCGTCCTCGACGACGGGCGCATCGTCGAGCGAGGGCGGCACGACGAGCTGGTCGCGCTCGGGGGCCGGTATGCCGAGCTCGTGCATCGCAACCCGCGCGACAGAACTCCGGCTCTAGACTGAGGCACGATGGAGACGTCGCTGCCCGTCGCCGAGCGCCCGCGCCGCCCCGAGTGGATGAAAGTCCGCGCGCCGTCGCAGAACGGGCGCTATTACGACGTCAAGAAGCTCATTCACGGCGCCAACCTGAACACGATCTGCGAGGAGGCGCGCTGTCCGAACATCGCAGAGTGCTGGGGCCGGGGGACGGCGACGTTTCAGATCCTCGGGGAGACCTGCACCCGTGCGTGCCGCTACTGCTACGTGCATTCGGGAAAGCCCTCGGAGCCCGTCGATCCGCTCGAGCCGCTCCGCCTCGCCGAAACCGCGCGGCGGATGGACCTGAAGCACGTCGTCGTGACGTCGGTCGACCGCGACGACGTCCCCGACAAGGGAGCAGGCCACTACGCGGCGACGATCCGCGCACTGAAGGCCAAGCTCCCCGCCGCCACCGTCGAAGTGCTGACGCCCGATTTCCTCGGCGTCGAGGAGTCTGCGCTGCAGACGGTGATCGGCGCGCGTCCCGAGGTGTTCAACCACAACATCGAGACCGTTCGACGCCTGCACCGCCGCATGCGGGGGGCAAAGGCGAGCTACGACGGTGCGCTCGAGCTCCTGCGACGTGCGAAGGAGATCGCCGACTACCCCGTGCTCACGAAGAGCGGGATCATCGTCGGGCTCGGCGAGCGCAACGACGAGGTGGTCGACACGATGCGCGACCTGCGCGCGAACGGCGTCGACGTCGTCACTATCGGGCAGTACCTGCAGCCGAGCTCGAAGCACGCGACGATCGACCGCTGGGTCCACCCGGACGAGTTCCGGTGGTTCCGCGAGCAGGGCGAGGCGCTCGGGTTCGGCTCGGTCTTCTCGGGGCCGCTCGTGCGTTCGAGCTACCGCGCCGACGAGCAGCGTCACGCAGCGGCGACCGGCCGCGGCGCCGTCGCGTACTAGAGAGCGGTCAGGCCTTGATCGTGATCGGGACGACGTACGACGTCTTGCCCTGACGGATCCTGATCGCGTACGAGCCGGCACTCGACGGGTTGCCCAGTGCGGCGCCCGGTGCAACGGTGATCTTCATCATCCCGTCGATCAGCGCGAAGCATGTGATCCCGCGATGGATCGGCAGGCTGACGGTCACGGCACGCCCCGCCACCGTGACCTTCGACGCCGGCACCCCGTTGACGCGAACGTTCGTGACGGCGATCGACCGGGGCATCTGCTCGCTCCGAGGGAGCGTTACGACGACGGCGCCGCCGATCGGCCGCCCGCATTGGAGCACGGTCGGCAGCTGAACGACCAGCCCGACGTTGGACGAGCCCGCCCTGGCGGACGACAACGTCACGCCCGCCTGGTGATCTGGCGACTGGAAGCCGCCGGCTGCAGCTGCGCCTGCCGCGGCGATCAGTACCGCAACGATCGAGGCCGCTGTCACGCGCGCCTTCATGCCTCGATAGTAGCTCGCAACCGTACTGGAAGAATTCGGCAACTACGCCGAGATGCAGGGACTTTTCGCCGCTACTCGTGCGGCTTTGCGAGCGCTCGATAGTCGAGCGCGACGTCGAGGACCGTCTCCTCGACGCCTGCGTCGCGCGCCTCGTCCCGAAGCGGTCGCCCGGATGCGACGGCAGCCTTCACGATCTCGCTCGCCTTGTCGTAGCCGATGTACGGGTTGAGGCCCGTGGCGGCGGCCAGCGTGAGCTCCGCGTAGCGCTCGCACTGCTCGCGGTTCGCCTGGATCCCCGCGACGCACTTCTCGTCGAGCAACCTCGCGGCCGCGGCGAGAAGCTTGATCGACTGCAGCAGGTTTCGCGCCAGCAGCGGGACGAACACGTTCAGCTCGAAGTGGCCCTGCATTCCTCCGACGGCGATCGCCTGGTCGTTGCCGATCACCTGCGCCGCGACCTGCGTCACGACCTCGGGGATGACCGGGTTGACCTTGCCCGGCATGATCGAGGAGCCCTTCTGGAGCTCGGGCAGGAAGATCTCGGCGAGCCCGGCGCGCGGTCCGGAGCCGAGGAACCGCAGGTCGTTGGCGATCTTCGTGAGGCTCACTGCGAGTGTCTTCAGGGCGCCGGACGCCTCCACGAGCCCGTCGCGCGCCGCCTGCGACTCGAAGGGGTCAGCAGGTGGCGAGATCGGCAGGCCGCTCGCCCGCACCAGCTCGGAGCGCACGCGAGCGGCGAACTCCGGGTGGGTGTTCAGCCCGGTGCCTACCGCCGTGCCGCCGAGCGGGATCTGCCCGAGCCGCTGCAACGTCGCGGTCACGCGCGCATGCCCTTCGCGGACCTGCGCCGCGTAGCCGCCGAACTCCTGTCCCAGCGTCACCGGCACCGCATCCATCCAGTGCGTGCGGCCCGACTTGACGACGTCGTCGAACTCGCGCGCCTTCGCCGCCAGCGCCCCCGCCAGCCCGTCGAGCGCCGGCAGCAAGTCGTTGACCGTCTCGTCAAGCGCGGCAAGATGCACCGCCGACGGGAAGACGTCGTTCGAGCTCTGGCCCATGTTGACGTCGTCGTTCGCATGGACGTCGTCTCCGGCGAGCGTGGCGATCACCTCGTTCGCGTTCATGTTCGACGAGGTGCCCGAGCCCGTCTGAAAAACGTCGATCGGGAACTGGTCGTCGAGCTCGCCGGCCGCAACGCGGTCCGCTGCCTGCGCGATGCGCTCCGCCTTCTCGGGGTCGAGCAGGCCGAGCTCCCCGTTCACACGGGCTGCGGCGGCCTTGATCCGCCCGAGCCAGCGCGCGACCGGCGCCGGGATCGGCTCGCCTGAGACGGGGAAGTTGGCGATCGCCTTGCGCGTCTCGCCGCCCCACAACTCGCGCGAGTGCACCCGTTCGCTCACGACGAGGACTGTACCGACCGGCCCGTCTCGAGCAGGTCGCTCCAGCCTGTCACCTTGACCCGCGGTCGCCCGAGCGGCTCGCCCGCGGCGCGCTCGACGGCGTCGATCGCCTGCCAACCGTCGTACTCGATGAAGGCCGCGCCGCGCTCCTCGAGCAGCGCTGCCAGGTCACTGCGGTTCGGCGCGACGAGCTTTCCCGCCACCGCGTCCTCGAGCACCAGCTGGACGGTCTCGGTCGCATCCTTCTTGTTCGTCCCGATCACGCCGCTCGGCCCGCGCTTGATCCACCCGGCACAATACGTACGCTCGCTGCCGACGACACGCCCCCGGTCGTTCGGGATCACCCCTGCGTCCTGATCGAACGGAACGCCCGGCAGCTCGACCCCTTGGTAGCCCACGCTGCGCAGCACGAGGCTGCACGGGATCGTCTCCCGAACGTCCGTCGCGCGGGCGACCAGTCGTCCGTTCTCCGTGACGAGGCGATTGCGAACGACCTCGACGCCCTCGACCTTGCCCTCGCCGACGATCTCCACCGGCGAGACGAGGAAGCGCAGCGCGATCCGGCGCGGCAGCCCGTTCGGCGGCCGCTCCGCGAACTCGCGCAGCAGCTCGACATTGCGGCGCGCACGCTCGCGATCGTGCTCGAGAGCGTCGAGGCTGTCGGCGTCGAGCTCGAGGTCGTGCGGGTCGACGACGACGTCCGACCCCGCGAGCTCGCCGAGCTCCTGGAGCTCCGGCGGCGTGAACGCGGCCTGCACGGGGCCACGCCGGCCGAGCATCACGATCTCGCGGATGCCGGACTCGACGATCGCACGCTCGGCGGCGTCGACGGTGTCTGTCGCCGCCAGCTCCGGAGCCGTGAGCGCGAGCATGCGGGCGCAGTCGATCGCGACGTTCCCGTTGCCGACGACGACGACCCGCTCACCGGAGAGGTCGAACGAGAGGTCCTGGAAGTCGGGGTGGCCGTTGTACCAGGCGACGAACGCCGTCGCGGGCCACGAGCCCGGAGGTCTTCCCCGGGAATGCCGAGTTGCCGGTCGGTCTGGGCTCCGACCGTGTAGATGACGGCGTCATAGCGCTCCAACAGCTCGGTGTGGGTGACCGTCCGGCCGACGTCGACGTTGCCGAAGAACCGAAACCCGGGCCGCGCCGCGGTCTTCTCGAACGCCCGCGACACCGCCTTGATGTTCTCGTGATCCGGGGCGACGCCGAGGCGGACGAGCCCCCACGGGGTCGGCAACCTGTCGAGCAGGTCGACTTCGACGGACGGCTCGGTGCTACGGAGCAACGCGTCCGCTGTGTAGAACCCGGCGGGGCCGGAACCGACGACTGCGACGCGGAGCGCGCTCACGCGCGCGAGCGTACCGCTCTCAGTGACAGCTACCGCAGCCGGCGGCGTCGGACGGCGCCTCGCCGTCCGCGACCTGGAAGCTCGAGCCGCAACCGCATGCGGAGACCGCGTTCGGGTTTTCGATCTTGAAGCCGGACTCCTGCAGCGTCTCGAGGAAGTCGACGGTCGAGCCCTGAAGGTACGGAGCGCTGAAGGGGTCGACGACGACCCGGACGCCGTGGAACTCGAGCTCGTGGTCGCCCTCCTGCGGGCCCCGGTCGAACCCGAGTGCGTATTCGAAGCCGCTGCAGCCGCCGCCCTGGATCGCTACGCGCAGGACCGACGCATCGCCGGTCGGCTCCTCCGCCTGGAGGCCGCGGATCTTTTCGGCCGCCCGCTCGGTGAGGGTGAGCACGGACTCGGTCTGGACCTCGGTGGTCGCCATCGTGCTCGCAGTGTAGCCCGAGGGGGCGGCCATGGGCACTTCGTGACACCTGCAACTCCGATGACTTAACGGTTTCCCGTTCGGTTCGTGCGGCGGGTCCGAACCGTGGTAGCGTCGGGCCGCCGGGACTCGAGGAGGCGGGTTTCTTGTTCGACAGCTGGTTGCCGTTCGCGATCTACGGGTTCTTCGCCCTGATGATCCCCACGACGATGATCGTCGGGAGCTTCGTGTTCGCCCAGCGGCCTCACCGCCGCCTCCGCGCGCGCTCGATCCCGTTCGAGTCCGGCGTCTCGAAAGGGCCGCCGCAGCGCCAGCGCTTCACCGTCAGCTTCTACCTCACGGCGATGCTCTTCATCCTCTTCGACATCGAGATCGTGTTTCTGTACCCGCTCGCCGTCATCCTCCACCAGCTCGACTGGTTCGGGTTCTTCGAGTTCCTCACCTTCCTGATCGTCCTGTTCGTGGCCTACGTCTACATCTGGCGGAAGGGAGCACTCGAATGGCGCTAGACGGCAGCCGCCTTCGCGACCACGGGCTCAAGTCGGAGCGCCTGCTCTGGCCGACGAAGGCGTCGAGCCGTTTCGAGGACGAGGTGGACGACCTCGAGCAGCGTGTCGGGCTCACGACGCTCCAGAAGGCGGTGGCGTGGGCGCAGACCAACTCGATGTGGCCCGACACGTTCGGGCTCGCGTGTTGCGCGATCGAGATGATGTCGATCGTCACGGCGCGCTACGACATCGCGCGATTCGGGATGGAGCCGTTCCGAGGTTCCCCGCGGCAAGCGGATCTCCTGATCGTGTCGGGTCGCGTCTCGCACAAGATGGCAGCCCCGCTCCGCCAGATCTACGACCAGATGCTGGAGCCCAAGTGGGTGATCGCAATGGGCGCGTGTGCGAGCTCGGGCGGGATGTTCAACAACTACGCGATCGTGCAGTCGGTCGACAAGCTCGTTCCGGTCGACATCTACGTCCCCGGCTGTCCGCCGCGCCCCGAGCAGCTCATCGAGGGGATCGTCCGGCTTCACGAGGCGGTGAAAGCCGGCGTCCCGCCGGCGTATGAGCTTCGGAGCGTCGCCTCGTGACGACGCCGGCCGGCGAGTGGGGCGAGGTGCCCGGGCTCGTCGGAGTCATCGAGCAGCATCACGAGACCACCGTGATCGTCGAGCCGGAGCGCCTGGTCGACGCGAGCATGCATCTCCGTGACGAGCGTGGATTCACCTTCCTCGCCGACATCACGGCGGTCGATTACCTCGGCTACGGAGGCGAGAGCGTGTCGGGCTTCATCGGCACCCCTGCAGGGCGCGACATGAATGCGCCGATGACGCAGGGGCTCCAGGTCGTTCCGCCGGCGAAGCCCAAGCGGTTCGCAATGAACTACCACCTGCTGGCGATCGCCACACCCCCGCGCCGCATGCGCCTGCAGACGTGGGTCGACGAGGGTGAGGGCGTGCCGTCGGTGGTCACGGTGTGGCCGACCGCGGACTGGCACGAGCGCGAGGCGTACGACCTGATGGGCATCACGATCGAAGGCCATCCGAACCTGGTGCGAATTCTCCTCGACGACGACTGGGAAGGTCACCCCCTGCGCAAGGACTACCCCCTCGGCGGCGAGCCGGTCCGGTTCTCGGGGGAGGAATAGCCGTGACGGCAACGGCGAAGCGGCCTCTCGGCCGCGCGATCTACGAAGGCTCGAGAATCCCGCACCCGACCCCGACGGTGCTCGCCACGACGCAGGAGCTCTGGGACACGGGCGACGTGATGACCGTCAACTTCGGGCCGAACCACCCGTCGACGCACGGCGTCCTGCGGTTGGTGGTCGACCTCTACGGCGAGGACGTCACCGGCCTCTACGCGGTGGTCGGTTACCTGCACACGGGCTTCGAGAAGAACATGGAGCACAAGACGTGGTGGAAGTGCATCACGTACCCGGAGCGCATCGACTACGTCTCGTACCAGAACAACGAGTACGTCTTCGTCGCTGCGGTGGAGAAGCTGCTCGACCTCGAGGTGCCGCCGAAGGCGATCTGGATGCGCACCCTGCTCTGCGAGCTGAACCGGATCCACTCCCACCTCGTCTGGCTCGGCACGTCGGCACTCGAGCTGGGCGCGATCTCGATGTTCTGGTACGCGTTCCGCGAACGCGAGCAGATCCTCGATCTGTTCGAGCTCGTCGCGGGTTATCGCATGCACACGCGGTACTTCCAGGTCGGCGGGCTCGCCGAGGACATCCCGCGCGGCTTCTACCCGCAGACGCGTGCGTTCTGCGACTGGATGCCGCGCGCGATCGACGACTACGAGACGCTGCTGACGCGCAACAAGATCTGGCTCGAGCGCACCGAGGGCGTCGGCCTGCTCTCCGCCGACGACGCGATCGCGCTCGGCCAGTCGGGCCCGGTGCTTCGCGCCTCGGGCGTCGACTGGGACATCCGCCGCGACGAGGGTTACCTCGCCTACCACCAGGTGGACTTCCGCGTGCCGGTGCTCACCGAGGGCGACGTCTACGCCCGCTACCGCATCCACATCGAGGAGATGCGGCAGTCGGTCCGTATCGTCGAGCAGTGCCTCGACCGCCTCGAGCGCATGGAGGGCGAGCCGTGGATCGCCGACGACCGCAAGGTCGTCCTGCCGCCGCGGCACGAGCTCCACACCTCGATGGAGTCGCTCATCCACCACTTCAAGATCGTCACCGAGGGATTCCGCGTGCCGGAGGGCGAGGTCTACACCGCGATCGAGTCGCCGCGCGGCGAGCTCGGCTGCTACGTCTGCTCGGAAGGTGGGCCGAAGCCGTGGCGCGTCAAGTTCCGGGCGCCGTCGTTCGTCGCGCTGCAGGCAACCGCGACCTGCATGACCGACGCGCTGATCGCCGACATGATCGCGATCGTCGGATCGCTCGACACCGTGATGGGCGAGGTCGACCGGTGACGTCGTTGTACGACGCGATCCAGGAGGAGCGCGCCAGGTACCCGGAGGGCTCGCGCAGCGCCGTGCTGCCGGCGCTCCGGCTCGCACAGGAGGAGCACGGCTGGCTGTCGCCCGACGTGATGCGCGAGGTCGCAGACGCGCTCGACGTGACGCCGGCGTTCGTCGCCTCGATCGCGACGTTCTACGACCAGTTCAACACCGAGCCGGTGGGCGAGCACCTCGTCGAGGTCTGCACGAACGTGTCGTGCGCGCTCTACGGCGCGCAGCAGGTGCTCGAGTCGTTCGAAGCCGATCTCGGCTGCCACGCGGGCGAGACCAGCGAGGACGGCAAGGTGACGTTGCGGACGATCGAATGCCTCGGCGGATGCGGGTGGGGGACGATCGTCGCGGTCGACCATCGCTATCACCTGCACGTGAAGCCCGAGGACACGGCGGGGATCGTGGAGGAGTTGCGTGCCGGCTGAGATCAAGGAGATCGTTCTCGCAAACGCGACGACGAGCCTCGTCGACTACGAAGCTTCCGGTGGGTACGCGCAGCTGGCCCGTGCGCGTGCGATGACGCCGTCCGAGGTCACCGACGAGCTGCTCGCCTCCGAGCTCCGCGGTCGCGGCGGTGCCTTCTTCGCCACCGGTCGCAAGTGGTCGTTCGTCCCGTCGAAGGAGCAGATTCCGAAGCCGCACTACCTCGTCGTCAATGCCGACGAGTCCGAGCCGGGAAGCTTCAAGGACAACGAGATCCTCACACGGGTCCCGCACCGCTTCCTCGAGGGGTGCCTCATCACCGCGCACGCGGTCGATTCGACGAACGTGTTCGTCTACATCCGCGGCGAGTACAGCGGGCCGTACGAGGTCGTGAGAGCCGCACTCGACGAGCTCACCGCTCGCCCCGACCTGATCGGAGACGTCGACATCGTCCTGCACCGCGGTGCCGGGGCGTACATCTGCGGCGAGGAGACCGCGCTGATCGAATCGCTCGAGGGGAAGCGCGGCCAGCCGCGGTCGAAGCCGCCGTTCCCCGCGATCTCGGGCGTCTACGGCTCGCCGACCGTCGTCAACAACGTGGAGACGATGGCATCGGTGCCGCCGATCCTCCGGCTCGGCGCAGCGGAGTACGCGAAGCTCGGCGTCGAGAACTCGCGCGGCACGCGCGTCGTCTCGGTTTCGGGCCACGTGGTCAACGGCGGCAACTACGAGATCGAGCCGGGCATCTTGCTGCGCGATCTGATCTACGCAGAGCATCTCGGCGGCGGCGTTCCCGGCGGACGGAAGCTGAAAGCCGTGATCCCGGGTGGGTCGTCGACGGTGATCCTGACCGGTGACGAGATCGACGTCGGCTACGACTTCGACTCGCTGGCGAAGCTCCACACGGCGATGGGCTCGGCAGGCGTCATCTGCCTCGACGAGCGCGTGTGCATGGTGCAGCTCGGCATTCGGGTGAGCGAGTTCTACGAGCACGAGTCGTGCGGCAAGTGCACGCCGTGCCGCGAGGGCACGCGGTGGATGACCGCCATCCTGCGCAGGCTCGAGGCGGGCGACGCGACGCGACTCGAGCTCGACCTCCTGCTCGACGTCTGCGACCGGATCAACGGCAAGTGCCTCTGCCCGCTCGGCGAGACCGCCGCGATGGCGGTGGCGAGCTACGTCGCGAAGTTCCGGGACGAGTTCGTCGCGCACATCGACGCGGGCCGGCTGTCCGTTCGGCGAAAGCTCCCCGCTCGACCACGTGCTCGCCCCCGTGGCGATGCACTCGATCGTTCCGGCCGTGGAGGTACCGGCGTGACGGGTAGCGGCATGTCCTGTCGCCTGGCCAGGGTGACAACTTTGCAACAAACAATCCACAGGCACGAGATTTGCCTCGTGGAGCGGGACGACGGCTCGTCGCACTCCCGTGTGCATCGCCAGGCGAAGGTGACAGAACTGCAACGGGGCGGCCGGTGACGCCCGAAACGGTCACGGTCACGATCGACGAGCGGCAGGTCGAGGTGCCGAAAGGGACGGGGCTCGTCGAGACGGCGCAGACGGCAGGGATCGAAATCCCCGTCTTCTGCTACGAACCGCGCCTCGGGCCGCCGGTCGGCGCGTGCCGCATGTGCCTCGTCGAGGTGGAGGGGATCCCGAAGCTGCAGGCCGGCTGCACGCTCACCGCGCAGGACGGGATGGTCGTGCACACTGCGCGCACGTCGAAGCTCGCCGCCGACGGCCAGAACGCGACGCTCGAGTTCATCCTCGTCAACCATCCGCTCGACTGCCCCGTGTGCGACAAGGGCGGGGAGTGCCCGCTGCAGGACCTGACCTTCCGCTACGGCCCTGGCTCGACGCGGATGGTTTTCCCGAAGCGCACGTTCGAAAAACCGATCCCGATCTCCCCGCTGATCGCGCTCGACCGCGAGCGGTGCATCCTCTGCTATCGCTGCACCCGGTTCAGCGAGCAGGTCGCCGAAGACGGCCAGCTCGTCGCGGTCAACCGCGGCTCGCAGTCGATCATCGCGACCTTCGAGGACGAGCCGTACCGCGGACACTTCTCGGGCAACGTCACGGAGATCTGCCCCGTCGGCGCGCTGACGTCGACGCAGTACCGCTTCGAGGCGCGGCCGTGGGAGATCCAGAACGTGCCGACCGTCTGCGGCCTCTGCCCCGTCGGCTGCAACGTCAGCGCGACCACACGCGAGGGCAAGGTCAAGCGCATCCAGTCGCGGATCCATCCCGAGATCGACGAGGGCTGGTTGTGCGACAAGGGCCGCTTCGCCTACGAGCACCTGCTCGCGCCCGACCGGATCTTGACGCCGCTCCGGCCGAGCGGCCCCCGCCACTTCCAGGAGCTGTCGTGGGACGAGGCGCTCGACGAGGTCGAGCGGATGCTGCGGGAGAGCGCCACGTCGACCGTCACCGCTCTCTCCGGCAGCGAGTCCGTCGAGGAGGCCTACGGGCTCGCGAAGGTGCTGCGTCAGGGTCTCGGCGCCCACAACGCCGTCCTGCCCGAGGACGTCCCCGACACGCTCGACGCGACGTACGCGCCACTCTCGGCGCTCCGCGACGCCAAGACGATCGCGGTCGTCTGCGACGCGCCCGTGATCGAGCGCGCGCCGGTCGTCGACCTGTGGCTGAAGGCGGCAGCCCGGCGCGGCGCGACGATCGGCTACGGACGTCCCACCGGGCCTGTCGACGCCCTCGTCACCGACGACCCGTCGCTCGCCGACGCAGCACCCGCCGTCTACTACCTGCCGCTCACCCCGAACGGGCGCGGGGTCACCGACGCCTGGAGCAGTGCCGCCGACGGAGAACCGGGCGACGAGGAGCCTCGCCTGCTCGTGATCTCGGGTGACGAGGCAGCCCGCGACCCGAGCGTTCGAGCGCTTGCCGAGAAGGCGTCTGCCGTGCTCGGCATCGGCATGTTCGAGGAGAGCTTCCGCGGGCTCGCCGACGTCGTCCTACCGGGAACGAGCTACCTCGAGCGCGACGGGACGACCGTGAACCTCGAGGGCCGGCTGCAGCGGCAGCGGCGCGCCGTCATGGCGCCGGCCCCCGACGTGCTCGCCTGGCTGGCCAAGCTGGCCGAGCGCTTCGGGGTCGAGCTCTCGCCGCACGCGTCGGTCGTGTTCGAAGAGGTGTCGGCGAAGTGCTTCGGCGGCATCGCGCTCGCCGACATCGGCGAGAGTGCGCCGCTGCCGCCGCGGCCGGCCGTCGCCGAGAGCCCGCCCGCAAAAAGCCGGCCGGCGGCGCGGGCGCGCGCCAAGGGCCTGCGCCTCATCGCCTACCGCCCGCTCTTCTCCGGCCTCGCCGTCGAGCGCACTCCCGAGCTTGCCTTCCAGCGCCCGGAGCGCGACGTCTGGCTCTCCGCGGAGGACGCGCGCAAGCGGAAGATCAGGAACGGCGCGCCGGTGACGGTCTCCTCGAACGGCACCTCGGTCGAGCTGCGAGCGCGGATTGCCCGCGACCTCGCACCCGGCGCGGTCCGCATCGCGGAAGATCACGCCAGCGGCCTCCACGCGACGGTCGAGGTGAGCGCCTGATGCACGAGCCCTGGTGGATCACGATCATCAAGGCGTTGATCGTGATCAACGTCGTGATGCTGTTCTTCGCGTTCACGACGTGGCTCGAGCGGAAGCTGCTCGGGCGCATGCAGCTCCGCTACGGCCCCAACCGCGCCGGCCCGAAGGGCCTGCTCGTTCCGATCGCCGACCTGCTGAAGCTGATCCGCAAGGAGGCGTTCTCCCCGAGCGGAGCCAAGGAGCCGCTCTACATCCTCGCGCCGATCATCTCGATGTTCACCGCGCTTGCCGCGTTCAGCGTGCTCCCGTTCGGCGCGGGCTGGACCGTCGACGGCTACTACATCGCCGGCGAGGTCGTGAACGTCCCGATCTCGCTGATCCTCATCTTCGCGCTCGGATCGCTCGGCATCTACGGCTTCATCGTCGGCGGCTGGGCGTCCGAGTCGAAGTACTCGATCCTCGGCTCGATGCGGACCTGCGCGCAGCTCGTCTCCTACGAGGTGTCGCTGGCGCTGTCGGTGCTCGGCGTCGTGATGATGGGCCAGTCGCTGAATCTCGTCGCGATCGTCAACAAGCAGGAGAGCACGGTCTGGTTCTTCATCCCGCAGGCGGTCGGCCTGGCGGTGTTCCTGATCGGAGGCACGGCCGAGACCTCGCGCGCGCCGTTCGACCTGCCCGAGGCCGACACCGAGCTCGTCGCGGGCTACCACACCGAGTACTCGGGCATGCGCTGGGGGATCTTCCAGGCAGCCGAGTACATCAACCTGCTCGTGCTCTCGGGCCTCTGCGTGACGCTCTTCTTCGGGGGCTACCACTTCCCGTGGGTGCACTCGCTCGACGTCCTCGGGCCGATCTGGTTCGTGTTGAAGCTGTTCATCCTCGTGTCGGTGTTCATCTGGCTTCGCGCCACGCAGCCGCGGCTCCGCTACGACCAGCTGATGCGGTTCGGCTGGAAGGTGCTGCTGCCGGTCGCGACCCTGAACGCGTTGATCACCGCCGCACTCGTGGTGGCCGTCTCGTGAGCGTCGTCCCGAACACCTTCAAGGGCTTCGGTGTGACGCTGAAGCAGATCTTCAAGAAGCCGATCACCCAGCAGTATCCCGAGCAGAAGTCGCCGGTCTATCCGCGCTTCCGCGGTCGCCACCGGCTGCATCGCCACGAGAACGGCCTCGAGAAGTGCGTCGGCTGCTCGCTTTGCGCAGCCGCCTGCCCGGCGGACTGCATTCGCGTCGTCGCGGATGAGAACACGCCCGACAACCGCGTGTCGCCCGGGGAGCGCTACGCGCGGATCTACGAGATCAACATGTCGCGGTGCATCTTCTGCGGCTACTGCGAGCTCGCCTGTCCCTTCGACGCGATCACGCTCGGCAACGACTTCGAGATCTCGGAGTACAACCGCGACGACCTCATCTACACGAAGGACATGCTGCTCGCGCCGCCGGTGAAGCGGATGCCGGTCGTGGACCCGGATCTCTACGACACGCCGATCCCGTTCTACAAGGATCACTCCTAGGTCGCGCGCGATGGCGAACTTCCTCGTCTGGGTCGTCTGGTTCCTCGCCGCGTTCGCGTGCCTCGCGAGCGCGCTCGCCGTGGTCAGCTTCAGCAACCCCTTCTACTCGGCGCTGTCGCTGATCGGGAACCTCGGCTCGCTCGCGGTCTTGTTCCTGCTGCTGTCGGGCGAGTTCGTCGCTGCAGGCCAGGTGCTCGTGTACGGCGGAGCCGTGATGGTGATGTTCCTGTTCGTGATCGCCTACCTCGGCGACCGGTCCGGGGAGTCGCCTTGGTCGGGCGGGCCCTCGTGGCTCGCGGTCGGGGCGATTTTCGCCGGTGGCGCGATCCTCGCCGAGGTGATCGCAGTCGTCAGCCTCAGTACCGGCAACCTGCTCTCGCAGCCGCGGCACATCACACGCTCGTTCGGCTCGCCCGAGTCGATCGGGCGACTGTTCCTCACGGATCACCTGCTCGCATTCGAGGTCACATCGATCGTGCTGCTCGTCGCGGCTGTCGGCGGAGTCGTGCTCGGCGCCCATGCGCGGCGCGTCGACCCACTCGAGCGCGGGGAGAGAGCCGATGCACGGGCCTGACATCAAGTGGTACGTCGTGCTCGCCGCGCTCCTGTTCGCGACGGGTGCGCTCGGCGTGATGCTGCGACGCAGCCCGCTGATCATCCTGCTCTCCGTCGAGATCATGCTCAACTCCGCGAACCTGCTGCTGATCGCCTTCTCACGGCTGCATGGACGTGAGGACGGCCAGGTCTTCGCCATCTCGGTGATGGCGGTCGCCGCATCCGAAGTCGTCGTCGGGCTCGGCATGATCGTCGCGCTCGGCCGGCGCAACGTCGAGATGGACGTCGACAAGCTGCGGACGCTGAGGGGATAGCCGGTGACAGCCGCGACCTGGACCTGCCTCTTGCTTCCGCTCGCCTCCACGATCGTGATCACGCTCGGCGGAACGCTGATCTCGCGCCGCGTCGCCGGGTGGATCTCGACGGTGACGCTGTTCGGATCATTCGTGGCGGCCTGCGTCTGCTTCGGGATCCTCCTCGGCGAGACCCCGCCCGAGCGAAGCCACACGACGACGTCGTGGACCTGGCTGTCGGCCGGGCAGTATCACTTCGGGCTCTCGCTGCTCACCGACCAGCTGAGCGTGATGATGATGCTGATCGTCTCCGGCGTCGGCGGCTTGATCATCCTCTACTCGCTCGGCTACATGCACGGGGAGAACGAGGAGCGGCGCTACTTCGCGTACATGTCGCTGTTCGCGTTCTCGATGCTGCTCCTCGTGCAGGGAGCGAACCTGCTCTTGCTGCTCGCCGGCTGGGGCATGGTCGGGCTCTCGAGCTACCTGCTGATCGGCTTCTACCAGGAGCGCCCGTCGGCGATCGCGGCGGCGAAGAAAGCATTCGTGATGAACGCCATCGGCGACGCGACGTTCGCGTTGGCGCTCTTCCTGCTCGTCCAGCAGACGGGCACGCTCAACTACTCGAGTGTGTTCGCCGCGGCGCCCACGAGCGGCGCCGCCGCCAACCTGATCGCGCTCGGGCTGCTCGGAGGAGCGCTCGCGAAGAGTGCGCAGATCCCGCTGCACACCTGGCTCCCGGACGCGATGGAGGGCCCCACGCCGGTCAGCGCGCTCATCCACGCCGCCACGATGGTCACCGCCGGCGTCTACCTGATCGTCCGATGCCACACGCTGTTCGAGAACGCCTATGTCGTCCGCGACCTCGCGGCCGGCCTGGGCGCCGCCACGCTGCTGATGGCCGGGCTGATCGCGCTCGTCCAGGTCGACATCAAGCGCGTGATCGCCTACTCGACGATGTCGCAGATCGGCTACATGTTCGTCGCCGCAGGCCTCGGCGCGTTCGCGAACGCGATGTTCCACCTGATGACGCACGCGTTCTTCAAGGCGCTGCTCTTCCTCTCCGCCGGGCTCGTCATCCATGCGCTCGCCGGCGAGCAGGACATCAGGAAGCTCGCGGGCGTCGGCAAGCTGATGCCGAAGACCCGGGCGGTGTTCCTGATCGGCTCGCTCGCGCTCGCCGGCATCTTCCCGTTCGCCGGTTTCTTCTCGAAGGACGAGATCCTCTCGGCCGCGCTCGCAGCCGGCTGGTACGGCCACGTGCTCTACGTGATCGGGATGATCGGCGCGTTCCTCACCGGCCTCTACACCTTCCGCCTCGTCTTCATCGTCTTCACGGGCGAGCCGACGGCGTTCGTACGCGAGCACTATCACGCGCACAAGGGCAAGGAAGGGCCGTTCACGATGCTGGTGGTCGTGTTCGTGCTGGCGGTGCTGTCGACGATCGCCGGCTTCATCCAGTGGGAGCCCCTCTGGGGGTACGTGGCGAAGTGGCTCGATCCGGTGGCGCCGCCGATCGTCGTGCCGACGGGCCGTGAGGACTGGGTGTCCTCGGGCGTCGCGATCGTGCTCGCGCTCGCGGGAGCCGGAGTGGCCTGGTTGATCTACTCGGCGAAGCGCGTCGAGGCGCCGAAGCCCTGGGCCGTCCTCGAGCACAAGTTCTACTGGGACGAGATCTACGACGTCGTCTTCTATCGCAGCTCGGACCTCCTGGCCCGCAGTCTGGGAGCCCTCGTCGAACGCCCGCTGATCGCCGGTTCGCTGTCGCTCCTCGGCGAGGGCGTGTCGACCGGCGCACGCGAGCTCGGCCGCGCCCAGACGGGCCTCGTCCGCTCGTATGCGCTCGCCCTCACGGCCGGGCTTGCCGTCCTCCTCGTCGTCTTCATCGCGGTCAAGTGACGACGCTCCTGATCGTCCTGCCGTTCGCCGGCGCGCTGCTCGTGCTGATCGCCCCGCTGACCGCGTACTGGCTCGGCTCCCTCGCCGCGCTGATCTCGCTGATCGAGATCGGTGCGTGGATCACCACGGTGGGCAAGTTCGACTTCGGAGACCCGAGGCTCCAGTTCGCGCAGCAGCGATCCTGGATCCCCGACCTGAACGTCTCCTACCACGTCGGGCTGTACGCCTTCTCGCTCTGGCTCGTCGGGATGACGACGATCGTGATGGCAGCGTGCGTGATCTACGGCTGGTGGGTCAACCGCGCTCGGGCACGTGCGTACTTCTCGCTCATGCTGGTGCTCACCGGCTCGATCGTCGGCGTGTTCACCGCGCAGGACCTGCTGCTCTTCTACGCGTTCTTCGAGGCGATGCTGATCCCGCTCTACATCCTCATCGGCGTGTGGGGCGGTGCAGCGCGGCTGCGCGCGACGATCGTCTTCGTCGTCTACACCGTCGTCGGGTCGCTGTTGATGCTCGCTGCGATCGTCGCCTACGGCCTGCAGGAGGGGACGTTCGACCTGACGACGATCCGCCAGAGCTCGTCGACCTGGATCTTCCTCGGCTTCGTGATCGCGTTCGTGATCAAGTCGCCGCTCTTCCCGTTCCACGGCTGGCTTGCCCCGACCTATCGCGAGTCGCCGCCCGAGGTGGCGGCCGTCCTCTCCGGCGTCGTGTCGAAGGCCGGCCTGTACGGGTTGCTCCGGATCGTGATCCCGAAGTTCCCGACACCGGTCCACGACTGGCGGGTCGTCTTGCTGATCCTCGCGTCGGTGTCGCTCATCTACGGCTCGCTGCTCGCCTTCCGTGCCCGTGACTTCCGCGGCGTCGTCCTGTACTCGTCGCTCGCCCAGTCGGGGCTGATCGTGATCGGCCTGCTCGCGAACAACGACCTCGGCTTCGACGGCGCCGTCCTACAGATCGTCAACCACGCACTCATCTCGGCGTCGCTCTTCCTGATCGCGGCCATGGTCGAGCGGCGCTGCTCGACCGGTGAGTTCCGGCTGCTCGGCGGCATGGCCCGCGGCCGGCCGGCCCTTGCCACCGTCGTCCTGACGGCCGGCGTGATCGCGCTCGCCGTGCCGTTGTCGTCGGCCTTCGCCGGCGAGTTCCTGATCCTCGCCGGGCGTGTTCCAGCAGGGCTGGGGCTGGGCGGTCGTCGGCGCCGTCAGCATCGTGCTCGCGGCGATGTACGTGTTGCGGGCGATTTCCGGCGTCCTGCACCAGGACGTCGGGCCGGCGGTGCCCGAGTCCGCGCTCGACCTCCGGCTGGGCGAGCTCGCCGTCGTCGTGCCGCTGCTGTTGTGCCTGATCGGGCTCTCCGCCTGGCCGAACCTCATCTCGGGCGCACTCGTTCGGCGGCAACCATGCAGCGTCGACGATCCAGCAGGGGCTGCCGTGATCGCCCACCCTCACGTCGACTGGCTTGCGCTCTCCCCGACGTTGGCGATGCTCGGCGCCGCCGCTTCGCTCCTGATGGTCGCGGTGTTCGTCCCCCGCAGGCAGCGAAAGGGAACCGCCGCCGTCCTCTGCTTCGGAGGCTTCGTCGCGGCGTTCGCGCTCGCCGTCGTCGTCGCGGCGAAGACGCCGAACGGCTCGCCGATCATCGCCGACTCGATCTTCCGCGACCGGTATTCGGCCTTCGGACAGCTCATGGTCGCCGGGTGCGGAGCAGTTGCGGTGCTCGTCAGCTTCGGTGAGCAATGGAGCGAGGAGCACCTCGCCGAGTACTACGCACTGCTCGCGGCAGCCGGCGCCGGGATGGCGTTCTTCGTCCAGGCCGCCAACCTGATGACGCTGTTCCTGGGCCTCGAATGGTTCTCGATCGCCCTCTACGTGCTGAGCGCGATCGACATCGACCTGATCGGATCACTCGAGGCGGGCCTCAAGTACCTGATCGTCGGCGCCGTCGGCTCGGCAACGCTGCTGTTCGGATCGGCGCTTGTCTACGGCGCGACGGGCGAGCTGTCGTTCGACAAGATCGCCGCCGCGGGTCATGCGCACTCGGCGCTGCTCGTCGCGGGGCTCGCGATGATCATCGTCGGGCTGGCGTTCAAGTCGTCAGCGGCCCCGTTCCACATGTGGACGCCCGACGTGTACCAGGGCGCTCCGACCCCGGTGACCGCGTTCATGTCGTCGGCCACGAAGGTCGCAGCGCTGATGGTCACCTACCGCGTGCTGCAAACCGCGTTCCCGGCCGACCAGCGGCTCTGGCAGCTCGCGATCGCCGTGATCGCATGCGTCTCGCTCGCCTGGGGGAACATCGCCGCGCTCGTCCAGCGGAACGTCAAACGCATCCTCGCGTACTCCTCCGTCTCCCATGCAGGCTTCATGCTGATCGCCGTCGCAGCCGCGAGCTCGCTCGGGGTGCGCGCGCTCCTCTTCTATCTCATCCCCTACACGGCGATGTCCATCGGAGCCTTCGGCGTCGTCGCCGCGCGCGAGCGCGAGCTGCAAAGGCCGGTGACGCTCGACAATCTCGCCGGGTTCGGGTGGGAGCGCCCGTTCCTCGGCATCTCGCTCTGGGTGTTCATGCTCGGCATGCTCGGCTTCCCGTTGACGGGAGGCTTCATCGGCAAGTTCTACGTCTTCTCGGCGGCATACGACAGCGGCCTGTGGTGGCTGGTCGTCGCCGGGGTGATCGCGACGATGATCTCCGCCTACTACTACCTCGGAGTGGTGCGGGCGATGTACTTCCGCGAGTCCGCGGAGCTGCAGCTCGCCCCGGCCGGCGGTGCGCCTCCGCGCGAGGTCGTCTTGAGCGGCGCCGTCGTCGTCTGCCTCGTGGTCACGATCGGGTCGTTCTTCGCCGTCCAACCGCTGATCGACGTCGCCACCTCGGCGGCGAGCGCGATCCACTTCTAGAGGACGGCAGGCCCGCTCCCGGGCGGGGCTGTTTTTCTATGCTCATCCCGTTCCCCGGCCAGCGACGGAAAGGATCGGTTTGGCAACGCTCACCTGGCTCGGCCACGCGTCGTTTCGGCTCGACACCGACGGCGGCAGCCGTATCTACGTCGACCCGTTCCTCTCGGGGCCGACGTGCCCCGACAGTGAACGAGAGCCCGAACGCGCCGACGCGATCGCGCTCACACACGGCCACGGCGACCACACGGCCGACGCGGTCGGGCTCCACCAGCGGCTCGGCTGCACACTCTTCGGCATCGTCGAGCTCGTGGCGTGGCTCAACGGGCAGGGCGTCCCCGACGACAAGCTGGTCGGCTTCAACAAGGGCGGCACCGTGGACGTCGCGGGCGTCCCGGTCACGATGACGCATGCGTTCCACTCGAGCTCGGCCCCGGACGGGACGTACACGGGAGAGGCTGCCGGATTCATCTTCGATCTCGGCGACTCGTCCGTCTACTTCGCCGGCGACACGACGGTGTTCGGCGACATGGCGCTGATCGCGGAGCTCTACTCGCCGACGGTCGCCGTGCTGCCGATCGGCGACTGGTTCACCATGGGGCCGCGAGAGGCCGCGAAAGCGCTAGAGCTGCTCGGCAATCCGCGTTGCGTCCCGTGCCACTGGGGCACTTTCCCGATCCTCACGGGAACGCCGGACGCGCTGGCGGCCCTGACCCCGGCGACCGTCGAGCGCATCTCCCCGGGAGACTCGATCACGCTGTGAGGGAGCGCTGGTTCGGGGCGACCGGCAAGCGGGTGCCGGAGATCGCGCTGGACGGCGAGGTCGAGCTGACGGGTGCTCTCGTGCTCGACTCGCCGGGAGACACGGCCGCGCTCGAGGCCGCCCACGCAGAAGGTCGCCCGGTCGTGATCCGCGCCGCGACGGCCGCAGAGGTCAAGTGCGGCACTCGCACGCCCCGAGGTTGCGTGCGCGCTCGTCGCGGATCCGGCGCTCCTCGAGCTCGACCTGACCGAGCTGACGTATGGCTGATCCTGTCGTCGCCACTTACTCGATCGCCGCGTGCGACCTCGACGCCGGCCAGTGGGGCGTCGCCACGCAGTCGAAGTTCCTCGCGGTCGGCTCGATCGTGCCCTGGGCCGAGCCCGGGGTCGGCGCGATCGCGACGCAGGCCTACGCGAATCCTCGCTACGGGCCCGACGGGCTCGCGCTGCTGCGCGACGGTGTCTCCGCCGACCAGGTCGTGCAACGACTGACGGGCGCCGACGACGAACGCGACCACCGCCAGCTCGGCGTCGTCGACCGTGACGGCCGCGGCGCCACGTACACGGGCTCGGCCTGCATGGACTGGGCCGGCGGCATCGCCGGACACGGGCTTCGCGGCGCAGGGCAACATCCTGGTCGGCGCCGCGACAGTCGACGCGCTCGCCGAGACCTTCACGGCCACGGCAGGTCGACCGCTCGCCGAGCGACTGCTCGAGTGTCTCGCCGCGGCACAGGATGCCGGCGGCGATCGCCGCGGCCAGCAGTCTGCGGCGCTCCTCGTGGTCGAGCGCGACGGCGGCTACGCCGGCCTCTGCGACCTCGTCGTCGACCTGCGCGTCGACGATCACCCGGCGCCGGTCGCCGAGATCACGCGCCTGTACGAGCTGCACTCGCTCCTGTTCGGGAAATCGCCGTCGTCGAGCTGGCTACCGGTCGACGACGACGCTCCGGCGCGAGCTGTCCGAACGCCTCGCGCGCCTCGGCTACGACGGCGACCTCGACGACGCGTTCGTGGCGTGGGCCGGAACCGAGAACCTCGAGGAGCGCATCGACGGCGTCGAGCGGATCGATCCCGTCGTGCTCGAGGAGCTGCGCAAGCGGTGACCGTGAGGAGGAACGCCTACGAGGTTGCGCACGTCGACGACCTCGAGGCGATCCCGATCTCACACGGGCTCGTCTGGCGGCCGGTGCGCAGACGCTTCGACGTTCGGGCGTTCGGCGTCAACGCGTACACCAGCGAGGAGACGGGTGGCCAGGTCGTCGAGGAGCACACCGAAAGCCAGCTCGGCCACGAGGAGATCTACGTCGTCCTGCGCGGCACGGCGACGTTCACGCTCGACGGCGAAGACGTCGAGTTGGGCGCGGGCACGCTCGTCCACATCCCCGACCCCGAGGTTCGGCGCGTCGCGATCAGCCACGACGCCGACACGACCGTTCTGGCGCTCGGCGGCAAGCCGGGCGAGCCGTACACCGTCTCGGCGTGGGAGGCGATGTTCGCCGCGATGCCTGCGACCCGGCGCGGCGACTGGAACGAGGCGATCCGGCTGCACGAGGAGGCGCTCGCCGAGCGGCCTGATCACCCGGCGCTGCTCTACAACCTCGCCTGTGTGGAGGCCCGGGCCGGTCGGACCGTCGACGCGCTCGACCACCTGCGGCGCGCGGTCGCGCTCGAGCCGAAGTGGGCGGCCTACGCCCGCACAGACACCGACTTCGCCTCGATCCGCCGCGAGCCGGGGTTCCCGGCATGAGCCCGTCGTGGACGGTGGTCTCGCTCGACGAGGCCGAGCACCGGCGCGGATGGATCCCGTTGCGCGAGCAGCTCGACGTGAAGGCGTTCGGGGTCAACGCGTGGTCGGTCGAGAGCGTCGGTGATCCCGTCATCCCCGAGCACGACGAGCGCCAGGTCGAGCACGAGGAGCTGTACGTCGTCGTCCGTGGCCACGCGCGCTTCACGGTCGCCGGCGACGAGGTCGACGCGCCGCACGGGACGATCGTCTTCGTCCGCGACCCCGCCGTTCGGCGCGGAGCCGTCGCGACCGAGTCGGGCACCGTCGTGCTGTCGGCGGGGGCGAAGCCGGGCCGCGCCTTCTCCCCCTCGGCGTGGGAATGGATCGCACGTGCATTCCAGCCCTACCACGAGGGCGACTACGAGGCCGCGCTCGCAGGTTTCCGCGAGGGCCACGAGGAGTTCCCGTCGGACTGGGCACTGCTCTACAACATGGGCTGCATGGAGGCCCTCCTGGGGCGCCGCGACGATGCGATCATGCATCTTCGGTCCGCATTCGAGCTCGGCGCTGACATCGACCCGCTCGCGGACGACGACCTCGCGTCGCTCAGCGACGACTCAGAGCTCATCGCGATCGCCCGGGAGGCGAACGCCCGCCGCCAGAGCGCGTAGCGCGGGCACGGGGTCGGCGCGCGGTCGTGCGACGAGCATGACCGCACCGAACTCCGCATCCGGCGTCAGCGCGTCGACGAGCAGCTGCAGGCCGACCGCCAGGGCGAACGCCTTGTGCGACTGGTCGCCGCCGAACGGGACGAGCTCCTCGGGTTGCGCTCTTCCCGCGAGCACGTCGCCGTGGGTGACTGCGCCCATCGAGACGTCGACTGCGAGCGGACGCCCGTCGGAGGACGGTACGGCGACGGCGAGCGGGTTCGTGCCCGTCAGCGGCGGCCCACCCGCCGGGGAGGGCAGCCGCCGCGGCGACGTCGCTGTGAGCGCGGCGACGAGGCCGCCCCGCGCCAGCCGCCTCACCCAGTAGCCGAGCGCGCCGGTCGGGAAAGTGCGCGAGCACACGACGAGGCGCGCAGCTCGTGGCGGCGAGGCGAGCTGCGTGTCGACGACCGCCGAGAGCGTCAGGTAGCCGAGCGCACCGTTCCCGTCCCAGCGCTCGTACCCCTCCGTCGCTTCGACCCGCGCCGGACGCGCGCCGGGCTCGAGGTCGTCGAATCCCTCGAGCCACTCGATGCGGCCGAGCCCGTGGCTCGCCAGCCCGCGACGCTCGGCCCAGAGGAAGTGCGCGGCGAGGGTTTCCGCGTCGGCATCCGAGAAGCCGAGCGCGAGCAATCGCTGCAACGCGTCGCCCCCGGCGGCAGCCACCGTGACTACGAGACGAGCGGCAGCGTTCGCGTGAAACCGCCGACACGACTCGAGTCGATCGTCTCGGCGATTCGGGTGATCTCGGCGGCCGGCGGGCTCCTGGGATCGGCGAGCACCAGCGGCGCGCCGTCGTCGGCCGACGCGCGAACGCGCGCGTCGAGGGGCACACGGCCGAGCAGCGGCACCTCGAGCTGCTCGGCGAGCCGTTCGCCACCGCCGGAGCCGAACACCTCGGAGCTCATGTTCTCGACCACGCCGACCAGCCGCATGCCGGTCTTCTGGGCCATCGCCGCCGCGCGCGCCGCGACCTCCTGGGCGAGCGGCTGTGGTGTCGTCACCACGACCGCCTCCGCGCGCGGAAGCAGCTGGCCGAGCGAGATCGACACGTCACCGGTGCCCGGCGGCATATCGACGAGCAGAACGTCGAGATCGCCCCAGTGGACGTCTTGCAGAAACTGCTCGAGCGCGCGATGCAGCATCGGTCCGCGCCACATCACCGGCTGGTTCTCGTCGAGGAAGAACCCGATCGACATCAGCTTCATGCCGTGCCCGACCGGAGGCACGATCATCCTGTCGACGGCGACCGGCCGCTGATTCACGCCGAGCATGTACGGGATCGAGTGCCCGTAGATGTCGGCATCGAGCACGCCGACCTCGTGTCCTGCGGCAGCCAGGGCGGCGGCAATGTTCACCGTCAGCGTCGACTTGCCGACACCTCCCTTGCCCGAGGCGACGGCGATCACGCGCGTCGTCACCGGCAGCTGGATTCCGCGTTGCTCGCTACCGCCGCGAAGCTTGCTGGTCAGCGCAGCACGCTCGTCGGGCGTCATCACGTCGAATCGGACCGCCGTCGACGACACGCCTGGAAGGCTGCCGACATGCCGGCCGACCTGATCCTCGAAGCTCGAGCGCAGCGGGCAGCCGACGACGGTCAGCGCGATCGTGACGGTCACGGCCCCGCCGTCCACCTCGACACCGCGAACCATGTCGAGCTCGGTGACAGGACGCCTCAACTCCGGGTCGATGACGCGCTCGAGTGCAGCGAAAATCTCGTCGCGAAGGCTCACGCCGAGAGCTTACGCTCCCGGACGAACTCAGACGCGATCGGAGCCGAACAGACGCCGCAGGAACGCGAGGATCGTCGCAAGCGTCGACCCGGCCACCGGTTGCGATCCGTCGCTCGAGCCGTGATGGTCGAGGGAGGAGAAGGACGATTCCGCGCTCACGCGCGTTCGTATCGGCGGCCGCCACCACCGGCATGAGCGCCCGGACGAGCTATTTGGCCAGGAGCGCCGCCGCGAGCCCGTCGCAGAGCGCTGTCGTCCCGGCCGCAACGACCCGGGAACGTGCCTGGAGGTCGAGCGGAGCGGCCCCGAACGGAGGCGCCTCCGGCAGTTCGATCGCGAGCCCGCGCTCGCGCACGAGCAACTGGGCGGCGGCGATGTCGACCGACCGCGCCCCTTTCAGCGACACGACCCCGTCGACCCTCCCTGCGGACAGGTGACAGAGCGTGACCGCGAGCGAGCCCATGACGCGGAGCCGATGAGCGACGCCGACGAAGCGCGCGGCATTCTCCGCGACGAACGCGGTCGTCGTCGCCTCGAACGACAGGATCTCGAGCTCGTCCTTCGGCAGCTCCTCGAGCACCGTGCCGTCGAGGAACGCTCCACCGCCTTTGATCGCGGTCCACTCCTCGCCGGTTCCGAAGTCGAAGACATAGGCGGTGTGCACGTCGTCCATCGTGCGACCGTCCGCGACCGCGATCGAGACGGCGAAGAACGGGATCCCGCGCTTGGCGTTCAACGACCCGTCGATCGGGTCGACGACAATGGTGACGTCGCCGTCGCCTTCCTCGCCGATCTCCTCGCTGACGATGCGCGCACCGGTGCTCTGAAACCGCTCCAGGATCGCCCGCTCGGCGGCGGCGTCGACGGCGGTCGTCTCGTCGCCTCCTTCGCCGTCGCCGACGACCGGCTCGCGCTCGGCACGCGTCGGCAGGTCCTCAAGGACGCGCGCGACGTCGGCACGCGCTTCGCGGCAGAGAGCGAGCCAATCCTCGCTCGTGAACCCTGCGCTCAAAGTGGATACAGGACGAGGCCGGACGTGAGCTTCGGGTAGAAGAAGGTCGACTTCTGAGGCATCGTCTCGCCCGCGTGCGCGAAGCGCGCGACCTGCTCGACCGTGACGGGCTCGAGCAAGAACGCCGCCTCGGCGTCGCCACGGTCGACCGCCGCGATTGCCGCCGCCGCGTCGGCCGTGTACGTGACCCCTTCGGGGCGCAGCGCGTCGACGACCCGCGGACCGAAGTCGTCATCGGTCTGCACGCGCAGATAGCGACCGTCGCGGTAGAGCGTCACGCCCCCGTTCGGACGGTCGATCTCGACGCCGGGGACGTGACCCACGTGCCGCGCGAGCCGATGCGTAGGGAAGATCTCGAGACCAGGCGCGTGCGCCGAGACGAGCACCGCAAACATGTGCGTCGCCGCCGGGTCCTCCTCACGATATGACACAGCAGTCTCGTAACGGTGGTGCCCGTCGGCGATCAGAAGCGGCGTGTCGATCGCCATCTCCTCCTCCGACGCGATCTGCCACATCCGCGTGCGCACGCCTCCCTCCTCGACGTCGAGATCGGACGCGCCGGTAGGGGCCTGGATCGGCGGCTCGCCGTCGTAGAGCACGAAGATCGGCTCGAGCTGGGTGTGCGTGGCTCGAAGCAGCCGCAGCCGCCCTTCCTTCGGGCCGGCGTGCGTCCGTTCGTGCGGGAGCACATCGCCCTGTGCGTACGGCGTCACTGGGATCGCAGCGCCGATGCCCTCGCGTGTCCGCGCAACCCCGTCTGGCCCGGTGTAGTCCTGCGCGATCCACCAGTACGACGACGGGCCCTCGACGAGCGCGCCGCCGCGGCGCCAGTCCGCCAGCTCGCGTGCCGCGTCCTCCGGGGTGTCGGGCAGCGTCAGGTGGACGATGTTGTAGGGGCTCCGGACGAGGTAGTCGGCACGCGCATCGTCGGAGATCACGTCGTACGGAGGCGCCACCAGCTGCTCGAGCGGCCCGGCCACTGCCGGGTCGAAGCGGAGCGGACGGAACGGCCTGACCGCGGGCATGCTTGGAGCCTAATGATCGCCACGCTCGACGCCGCGGCGGCGTGGGTCGACGACACCGGCCTCGCACTCCTCTTTCCGAAGGCCGACGTCGTCCTGCCCTCGCTCTGGGAGCAGGTTGCCGGCGAGACCGATGCGCCGCATGCGGTCCGCGAGCCTGACGGGACGTTCGTCGACTGGTCGGAGGGAATGGAGTTCCTCTGGGGCGCGAAGGACGAGCTGCCGGCGCTCGGGCTCGTCTGCGTCGGCAAGCACGTCGCACGCGTGACCGCCTGCATCGCGCCCCGGATGCTGCCGGCACTCGTCGCGCAGACCGACCGACCCGAGCCCGAAGGCCTCGAAGGCGAGCTGGTCTCGGCAGTCCACTCGGCCGGGCCGCTGACCGGAGCCGAGCTGCGGGCACTCGTCGGTGCGCCGAAGAAGGAGGTCGATCGCGGGATCGCCGCGCTCCATCGGCGTCTCGTGCTCACGAGCTCGCACCTCGTACGCTCCGACAGCGGCTGGGGTTCCCTGGCCCACGATCTCCTCGAGCGGAAGTGGAAGCTTCCGGGGCGGCTGCCGCTCGCCGACGAGGCGCGCCGCGAGCTCGCCCGCGTCGTCCTGACGAGCGCCCGTGAGCTGACCGCGGCCGACCTCGGCGCCGTGCTCGGTTGGCGCCGGCGCCTGGCCGCGGAGGTGCTGGACGAGGTCGCCGAGGGTCGCGAGCTCGGCGACTTCCGCATCTGGACGGCTCCGTAGACTGGCGACGTGACGATCGCGGAGCTGCAGGAAGACCGGGTCGTCGAGGCCGTCTACGCCGTCAAGGGCAAGCGCAAGCTGCGCACACGCGGCGGCGCTCCGTACCTCGCACTCGAGCTTGTCGACCCGACGGGAAGGATCGAGGCACGAGTCTGGAGCGACGTCGAGCTGCTCGACGGCCGCTTCGCCGAAGGCGACGCGGTCCGCGTGCTCGGGCGCGTCGAGCGCTTTCGCGACCGCCTACAGCTCGACGTGCGCTCACTCGAGGCCTCCGACGTCGACCCCGGGTCGCTGACGCCGACCGCGAGGCGCGACATCGACGAGTTGCAGGGCTTCCTCGAGTTCCTCGTCAACGAGGTCTCGCACCCCGGCCTCGCCGAGACGGTACGGGCCGTGCTCGCCGATGCACCGCTCGAAACACGGCCGGCGACACCCGACGCCCACCACTCGTACGCCGGCGGGCTGCTCGAGCACACAGTCGGCGTGGCGACGATCTGCCGCGAGACCGCGCAGCTGCACCCGCGCCTGCGCAGCGAGCTGCTGCTGGCGGCCGCACTCGTCCACGATGTCGGGCGTGTGCTCGAACTCGGGCCGGGCCCCGGGTTCGCGATCACCGAGGAGGGGCGGCTGCTGGGACACGTTCAGCTCGGGATCAGGCTCACCGACGAGCGGGCTTCCGGGTTGACGTCGATTCAGAAGGCCGAGCTCCTGCACTGCATCGCCGCCCACCACGATCTCCGAGCGGCGCGAACGGCCGAGGCTTCCGTGCTCCACCACGCGAACGCCCTCGACGCCGTCGCCGCGACGCGACCGACGGGTTGAACGCCTTCGCTCCTCGCGCTCGGCGCGAGCGTGGCGTGGGGTGTCGCGGACTTCGTCGGGCCGCTCTGGGGACGCACGTTTGGAGCACTGCGCGTGCTCCTCTGGGCGCAGGTCGGCGGTGTCATCGCCATCGCAATCGCCGTCGCGGTTCGCGGCCAGGGCCCGCACGGCTGGGAGATCCTGTTCGCAGTCCCGGCCGCGCTGGCGGGCACGCTGGGCCTCTACGCCTATTACCGCGGCATGGCAGTCGGCGCAATGAGTGTTGTCGCCCCGATCGCCGGCGTCTCGGCGGTGGTACCGGTCGCCTTCGGGATCGCGACGGGCGACAGTCTCTCGCCCTTGCAGATCGTCGGGATCGTCTGCGCGATCGCGGGTGTCGGCCTGGCTTCGCTCGAACATCAAAACGGCGTGCCGCGCATCGCGGCCGGGGTCGGCCTGGCGGTGCTGGCAGCCATCGGCTTCGGCTTCTACTTCCCACCGATGCACGCGGCCGGGAAGGCCGATTTCTGGTGGGCGTCCCTGCTCTTCCGCACGACGGCGTTTGCGATCGTCGCCGCCGCGGTCGTCGCGCGCCGGCCGCCGCTTCGCCTGCGTCCGCGCGACCTTGCGATCGTGGCCGCCGTCGGCATCGGCGACACGCTCGGCAACGTGCTCTTCGCCGCCTCGGCGAGCCACGGCCTCGTCAGCCTCACCTCCGTGCTCGCCTCGCTGTACCCGCTCGTCACCGTTCTGCTCGCGGCGGCGGTGCTGCACGAGCGAGTCTCGAGCCCACAGCGCGCCGGGATCGTGCTCACGCTCGCCGGCGTGGTGCTGATCTCCGTTTAGAACGGCGCAGCTCCGCTGCGTTCCGCCCTTCGCCGCCTTACACGTTGAAGCGAATGTTCAGCACGTCGCCGTCGCGCACGACGTACGTCTTCCCCTCGAGCCGCTGCTGGCCGCGCTTCGCCACCTCCGCGTGCGAGCCCGCCGTCACGAGATCCTGCCAGTCGACGACCTCGCAGCGGATGAAGCCGCGGGCGATGTCGGAGTGGATCGCGCCGGCGGCATCGAGCGCGGTCTCGCCTGAGCGGAGCGTCCACGCGCGCGTCTCCTTCTCTCCTGCCGTGAAGAACGTGATCAGATCGAGCGCATCGCGAAGCCGACGGACGACCTCGTCGAGCGCCGAGGCGCTGCCGTCGCGAAACGCCGAAGCCTCCTCGTCGGGAAGCTCCGCCAGCTCGGCCTCCAGCTTCAGGTCGACCCCGTCCGGCCCGTTGACGACCGCGAGCAACGGCTTCGTCGTCAGTGGCTCGAGGGCGGCCGGCAGCTCGCCGGGATAGTCGGCCAGCGAGTGGCCCGCGTCGACATGCGCGAGCACGCGGCCGAGCTCCTCGACCTCGCCGCGCAGCGCCGCGTCACCGGACTTCGCCTGCTTGGCGACCCGCTCCAGGCGCCGCTCGACATGATCCCGATCGGCGACGAGCAGCTCGAGCGAGAAGGTCTCGAGGTCGCCGTCCGGGTCGGGGTCGGCGCCGAATCCGCGCAGGACGGCGAGCAGGGCGTCGACCTGGCGCAGGTTGCCGAGCTGGGCGTCGCCGGCACCCGGAACGTCCTGAACGCGGATCGTCGCCTCGGTCACCTTGCGCGCCTTCACCACCTGCGCGAGGGCGTCGAGCCGCTCGTCGGCGATCGGTGCGATGCCGACGTTCGTCTTGCCGTACTCACCGCCGGCGGCGCGCGTCAGTGCGGTGAAGAGTGACGTCTTCCCGCTGCCGGGCGGGCCGACAATGCCGACCTCGAGCGGCACTCAGGCGTTGGAGCCGAAGCCGACCCGGCTCTCGCGAGCGAAGCGCTTCACGTACACCACACGCCGCAACAGGAGGGTGTAGCGACCGTCCTCGGCCTCGAACGAGAACGTGGTATCGCCGCCGCCGGAGAGCGCACGGTCGAGATCGTCCGCCACCGATGCGGTGACGAGCAGCGAGAGCACCTGGGTGCCCTCGAATGCGATCTCGATCCGTTGCCGGTCAGACAGCTCCATGATCCACCAACTCTGCCAGGACCCCGCCGGTCGCCTCGGGGTGAACGAACGCGACCCGGAGGCCGTTCAGGCCGCGCCTCGGCTGCTCGTCGACAAGCCGGTCGCCGGAAGCGGCCAGCCGGGCGAGCTCGGCCCGCACGTCATCGACCTCGAATGCCACGTGATGCAGGCCCGGGCCGCGGCTCTCCACGAACCGGCCGACGGGCGTGTCGGCCGACGCAGCCTGAAGCAGCTCGACGCGATCGGCGCCCACGCGCAGCGAGGCCGCCTCGACGCCCTGCTCCTCGAGGCGCTCGCGATGCTCGAGGACGGCGCCGAACAGCCGCTCGTAGCGCCGGATCGCCTCGTCGAGGTCCAGCACGGCGACGCCGATGTGATGGATGCCGCTCGCGCCGATGACGGCGTACGCTACCCGGTCGGATCGGCGCCGAGCGCGCGGACGACGCCGACGGCGTCGGAGGAGAGCGAGTCGGGCGTCACGCCGACGAACACCTCGATCAGATCGTCGCGGCCGAGCGTCTCGTGTTCGAGCAGTGCTCCGGCGAGCCGGTCGAGAGCGACGCGGTGCTTGCCGAGCAGCCGAAGCGCCTCGCCGTAGGCGTAGTCGGTCAGGTTCGCCTGCTCCGAGTCGCGAAGGCTCTTCGTCTCCTCCGAGAGCGCGTAGTTGTCGGCGCGCAGCGTGCGAGAGGTCACGTGCTCGCCCATCCCCCACTCGAACACCATTGCGCGGGCGATCTGCGTGACCTTTTCGAGATCGTTGGCGGCGCCGTTGGTGACGCGGCCGAACACGATCTCCTCGGCGGCGCGGCCGGCGAGGCCGACGACCATCCAGTCGAGCAACTCCTCTTTGGTTTCGAGGTACCGCTCTTCCTCGGACAAGTGCAGGACGTAGCCGAGCGCCGTGCCGCGGGCGATGATCGAAGCTTTCTGCGGCTCCTTGCCGACGAGGTGCGACATCAGGGCGTGGCCGCCCTCGTGGTAGGCGAGGATGCGCTTCTCCTTGTCGGTGACGACACGGCGTTGCTGCAGTCCTGCGATGACGCGTTCGAGTGCGTACTCGAAGTCGGCAGCGCCGATCTCGGCCGCATCCCTGCGTCCGGCCACGATCGCGGCCTCGTTGCAGATGTTCGCAAGGTCGGCGCCGGTGAGCCCCGAGGTCTGGCGCGCCACGCCCGCGAGATCGACGTCCGCGGCGAGCGGCTTGCCGCGCGAGTGCACACCGAGGATCTCGATGCGCCCTTTCAGGTCGGGCGGCTGGATCAGGATCTGGCGGTCGAAACGGCCCGGGCGAAGCAGCGCCGGATCGAGATCCTGCAGCCGGTTCGAGGCACCCATCACGACCACCTGGTCGCGCGGGCCGAAGCCGTCGAGCTCGACGAGCAGCTGGTTGAGCGTCTGATCCTGCTCGCGGTTGAAGGAGTGCCCGCTGCGCGCCTGTCCCACCGCGTCGAGCTCGTCGATGAACACGATCGACGGCGCGTTCTTGCGCGCATCTTCGAAGAGCTTGCGGATCCGGGCGGCGCCGAGCCCGGCGAACATCTCGACGAACGCCGATGCGCTCTGCGCGTAGAAACGCGCACCGGACTCGTTGGCGACCGCCTTCGCGGCGAGTGTCTTGCCCGTCCCCGGCGGCCCGTGGAAGAGGATGCCCTTCGGCACGCGCGCACCAAGGCGCTCGAAGCGCTTCGGATCGCGCAGGAAGTCGACGATCTCCTGTAGCTCCTCCTTCGCCTCGTCAAGGCCGGCGACGTCCGACCAGGTGACCGAGGAGTCGGAGCCGGGCGTGATCTCGTGCGGCTTGACGCGCGGCATGAGGCGCACGGTCTTCCAGAGCAGGAAGACGACGAAGCACATCAGGCCGAAGAAGAGGACGGGCAGCCAGGTGAGAGCGAAGTCCCTCGCAGCGGACCCGAAGTCGAAGCCGACAAGCATCGCGTGACTCATCGGCAGAGGCGAAGAGGACCTAAAGTTCGGCCAGTATCTGGTCGACCGTGGCGAACCTGACACCCCGTGCGCGCCAGTCGTCCAGGCAGGCTGCGGTGCGGTCCGTGTCGAGCCCACGTGAGGCCTCGGGAACGAATGTCACCTTGCGCCCCCGCGCCAGCAGGCCGCGGATCGCCGCGTCGTCACACACGTCGGTCGCGACTCCGAAGACGACGACCTCCTCGGGGTCGAGCCGGTCGAGCAGCACGTCGGCGTTCGGGTTGGTGAAGACGTCGAAGTGCTTCTTGAGCAGGAGAAACTCGCGCCGCCCCTCGAGCCAATGCTCGGGAACCTTGGTGAGTGCCAGCGGCACCGGGTCGGCCTGGGCGGTCTCGGGCACCTTCTCGGCGCCGCGGGTGCCGCGCAGGCAGTGCGGCGGATACGTCTCACGGTAGTCCGGCTGCGCGGAGATCTCGTCATCGGTCAGCTCGTGGTCGTCGGCCGACGCGACATGCGGGATCCCCGCCGCCCGTACAGCGCCGACGAGGCGGGCCATCGACGGCACGGCGGCCTCGGCATCCGGAACCGCGAGCTTGCCGTCCGACTTCACGAAGTCGACCTGCGTGTCGACGTCCCAGAGGATCCGTCTCACAGCCCGGCGCCGCTCCGTCGACTCCTCAGCCAGTCGATCACTCGACGAGCTCGAGCCGCGGATTGGGGCGCACGCGGCGGCCGACCTTGGAGACCGGAAGGCCGTCGACGCGAACGATGTCCGCCGTGAAGTCGTACGAGCCGCGGATCAGCGACGAACCGACACCGTAGGCGTCGACCGGCACGCCGGCAGCCTCGAACTCACGGATCTTGTCGAGCGTGAACCCACCGGAGACGACGATCTTGACCCAGTCGAAGCCGTCCGCGTCGAGCGCATCGCGGACCTTCGCGACGAGCCGTGGATTGACACCGGTCGGCCGGAAGTCGCCGAGCTCCTCCCAGAGCGAGCGGTCGACGAGCGCCTCGGACGTGTCGAGGCGCACGCCCCACAGACGCGGGCCGAGTGCGCGGGCGACCTCGAGCGCCGTGCGCACCGAGTCGTTCTCGAAGTCGACGAGCACGGTGACGTTCATGTCGTCGGGCGCCCAATCGGCGAAGTGCTTCGCCGCCACAACCGTGTCGCCGCCGTAGGCGGCGATGAGCGCGTGCGGAACCGTGCCGAGCCCACGGCCGCCCCACCACGACGCCTGCTCGTCGGTGGTGACCCCGATCGGCGAGCCGGCCACCAGACTGGCCACGTAGGCGGCGTAGCCGTCGCCGGTCTGCACGCGGTGATGGTCGTGCCGCGCCGGCATGAAGATGAGCGGCTTGCCGTTCGTCGCCTCGAGCATGTGCACGACGTTGGTCGTGATCAGCGTGCGGCGGGCGAGCGTGCCGAGGTAGACGGTCTCGAGATGCGCGAACGCGGTGTAGTCACCCTCGATCGTGAGTACCGTCTCGTACGGTTCGAGCCGCTCTCCGTCGTACAGCGCGCTGCACCTCGAGAGCGTCGAAGTCCTCGGCGCACAGCTTGAGGATCGCAATTGCCTCGTCCATTCCGCCGAGGAAGGAGTCACGCTTCTGGAACACCTGCATCAGCACCTGCGGGCGGCGGCCGTCGCGCAACAGGGCGGCACGGGTGTGGTTGAAGTAGGCATCCGTGTACCACCCGGCGCGCATCTTCTCGACCGGCAGGTCGAACACGCTCGGGTCGAGCCGCGTGCGCGTCGCGATCACGCGGTCTCCAGCTCGAGACAGGCTCGCAAGGCCGCCTCGGCGACCTCCAGCTGCTCGGGCGTCGGCTCGCGCGTGCCGAGACGGTGCTGGAGCTCGTGCCCCGGGAAGGCGAGCGCGCGGGCCAGCGCGTTGTCCGGGTTCCGAGTCATCCAGCCGAAGGTCTCGACCGAGACGGCGAGGGCTCCGAAGGCCGCCGCGGCCCGCGCCGCCGGCCTCAGCCGCTCGGGCGCCTGCTCGGCCGCCGCCCGACCGACGGCCGTCGTCAGCAGGAGCGGCCCCACGAGGTGCGAGCCGCAGCGCTCGTGCTCCTTCGGCCGATCTTCGCCGTGCTCGTACGAGCCGATCGACATGTGCTCGGCACCGTGGTACGCGGCCAGCTCCCCGCCGCGCAGCGCGAGCGCTGCCGGAGCGAGCGAGAGCAGGCCGGACACGAGCTCCCGGGCAAACGGGCTCAACCGCGAGCGCTTCAGCAGCTGCAGCGCGGCGGCACTCCCGGCCATCGCCACGAGCACACGCCTGCGCTCCATCGGCAGCACGGCCTCGGGCAGCTCGCGCTTGACCTGAGGGAGCAGCGCGAAGACCTCTGCGATCCGGGCCGGGCCTCGAAGCAGCGGGGACGAGATCGACGACGCCAGGAAGCGCTTGCGCCTGGCGACGACCCGGAGCTCGCCGTCGGGCGTTCGCACCGCGCACGCCCAGGCGACGGGCCCGTGGACGAGCACGCCGTTGCCGAGCGCCATGCCGCCGAGCCTGATCTTGTCGTCCATCTCAGGAATTGAAGCGAACCGGGCGCTAGCGCCGCACGCCGAGGGAGAGCAGATAGCGGCGCGGCACCCGGATCCCGCCTTCCGGCACCCGATAGCCGTCGTAGTGCTCGACGAACGCGTGGTGGAACTCCTCCCTGCGGGCGGGATCGAGGCGTTGCACGAGGGCCACTACCGGAGGGGCGGACGTCGAGAAGAGCTCCCAGATCTCCTCACCGCTCGCGGCATCGAGCCACAAGGTGCCGTCCTCGAAATCGAGCTCGAAGCCCTCGGCCAGCATGTCCTCGACGTGATCCTCGCGACCCCACTCGTAGGCCTCGCGGCCCGTCGATCGGCTCCTCCGTGAAGCGACGATAGAGCTCGCCGAGTCGCTGGTTCGGCCGCCAGCCGGTGAACCCGATCCGGCCGCCGGGGCGAGTCACGCGCCGAAGCTCGTCGGCGACGTTCGCGTGATCGGGTGCGAAGACGAGCCCGAACGCCGACGCGACGACGTCGAACGACGCGTCGTCGTAGGGCAGGTGCTCGACGTCTCCGAGCTCGAACTCCACGTCGACACCGGCCTCGTCCGCCGCCGCGCGAGCCTTGGCGAGCATCGGCTCGGCGAGGTCGAGCCCGCTCACCACGGCGCCGGCGCGCGCCGCGAGGATCGCCACGGCGCCGGTCCCCGTCGCCAGGTCGGCCAGCCGCTCGCCGGGCTCGATGTGCAGCACCTCGACCAGACGTTCGTGCACCGGAGCGAACCAGGCCGCCAGCCGCTCGTACGTCCCGATGCTCCAGACCTCGCTCACGCTGCTCCCGGAGCATACTTTCGGCGTGGGCGACCTCTTCTCCGAGGCGGCGGCGCGGCGGCTCGACGGGACGGCCCCGCTCGCGCAGCGGTTGCGGCCCGAGAGCCTCGACGAGTTCGTGGGCCAGGCCCACGTCGTCGGGAAGGGCCGCGCGCTCCGGCTGGCCATCGCCGCCGACCGTGTGCCGTCGCTGATCCTCTACGGCCCACCCGGCTCCGGGAAGACGACACTCGCGCGGATCGTCGCCGCGACGACCGGCGCGGAGTTCGAGGAGCTCTCTGCCGTCTCGGCGACGGTCGCACAGGTGCGCGAGGTGCTCGCCCAGGCTCGCGAGCGACTGGGGACGACGGGGCGGCGGACGATCCTCTTCCTCGACGAGATCCACCGCTTCAACAAGGCACAGCAGGATGCGCTGCTACCCGCGGTCGAGAGCGGGCTGTTGACCCTGATCGGGGCGACGACCGAGAACCCCTACTTCGAGGTCAACTCGGCGCTGCTGTCGCGGTTGCAGCTGTACGAACTGGAGCCGCTCGACGCCGACGCGCTGGCCCAGGTCGTCGACCGCGGCGCTGCAGAGCTCTCGATCGACCTGCCGGACGACGTCCGCTCACTGATCGTCACCCGTGCCGGCGGCGACGCCCGCGTCGGCGCTCGGCATCCTCGAGCTCACGGCGGCGACGGCGGCAGCGGAAGACGCACCGATCTCGGAGGCGCATGTCGAGGACGCGGCGCGCAAGCGGCCGCTCCTCTACGACAAGGGCGGCGACGCCCACTACGACCTGATCTCGGCGTGGATCAAGTCGACTCGCGCGGGTGACGTCCAGGCGTCCGTCTACTACCTGGCGGCGATGCTCGAGGGCGGCGAGGACGCCCGCTTTCTCGCCCGCCGGATGATCGTGCTGGCGTCCGAGGACATCGGCAACGCCGATCCGCAAGCGCTGCTCGTCGCGGTCGCGGCGGCACAGGCGGTCGAGCACGTCGGGCTGCCCGAGGCGCGGCACTCCCTGGCGCAGGCCGCCGTCTATCTCGCGCGCGCGCCGAAGTCGAACGCGTCGACCGTCGCACTCGGACGGGCCGTCGCCGACGTGCGCGAGCACGGGACGCTCACGCCCCCGGCAGAGCTCCGCTCCGCCGGCTTCGCGGGTGCGAAGAAGCTCGGGCGCGGGGTCGGGTATCGCTATCCGCACGACGATCCCGCGGGATTCGCGTTCGACTGCCTGCCCGAGCGGCTCCGAGGAAGCGTCTACTACGAGCCGTCGGGGCACGGCGAGGAGCAGGCGATCGAGCGATCGGCAGACGCGGCATCCGAGTGACCACCGGGCGCCCGGCCGTTCGTGATCCGACGTAACGAGCAGCCGCGATGGCAGTCTGTACTCCGATGGTCCTTCGAGCGGCCCGCCGCGCCAGGCACGTCTTCGCGATCTTCTCGGCCTTTTTCCTGTTCGCCGTCGGCTGAACGATCGACCGCGCCCCCGTGCGGGACGTCCGTACAGCCGCCCTGGTCGACCGGATCGCACCCGAGCGGGGCTGATCAGAGGATCCGCGCGCCGAGAGCGCTCGCGACGAGCTCGACGGCGAGGGCGCCCGTCTCGTTCTCGCGGTCGAGAATCGGATTCACCTCGACGACGTCGAGCGAGTCGGCGAGGCCCGACTCGCTGACGAGCTCGAGCGCGAGATGCGCCTCACGGTACGAGAGGCCGCCGCGCACCGGCGTCCCGACGCCGGGCGCGAACATCGGGTCGACGGCGTCCAGGTCGAGGCTGACGTGGACGAACGGCGAGCCGCGCAGGTAGTCGAGCGCCTCGGCCGTGCAGACCTGGACACCCCGCTCGTCGAGCTCCTTCATCGTGTAGACGCGAAGACCGAGCTCGCGGATCAGCTCGCGCTCGCCGGGATCGAGCGAGCGGATGCCCAGCAGTGCCGCCTTCGTGACCGACGGCGTCGGGTAGGCGACGTCGGCGAACGCGTCACCGGCGACGCCGAACGCCGCCGCGAGCGGCATGCCGTGGACGTTGCCGGTCGGCGACGTCTGCGGCCGGTTCAGATCACCGTGGGCGTCGATCCAGAGCACCCCGCCCGGCCCGCGCGCGCGGGCCATGCCGCCGAGCGTCCCCATGGCGATCGAGTGATCGCCGCCGAGGGTCAGGGGCAGGCGGCCGAGACTCGCAGCGCCGGCGACGAGCTCGGCGACGAGGTCGCACGCAGCCAGGATCGGCCGGAGGTAGTGGGCGTTGGACTCACCCGCCTCCGTCGCCTCGGGCACCGGCGAGTGGATGTCGCCCGAGTCGTACACCTCGCGGCCGATCTCGGCGAGGCGCGCCGAGAGCCCGGCGTAGCGAATCGCGGAGGGGCCCATGTCGACACCGCGGCGTCCGGCGCCCAGGTCGAGGCCGGCGCCGATCACTGCGACAGGACGGGTCGCGGGCATGGTCAGCCGACCCGCCATTCGTCGAGTGCGCGCAGTTGAGCGGCGGTCAACTCGTCGAGCGAGATCCCGAGTGTCTCGAGCTTCGTCCGCGCGATCAGGGTGTCGAGCTGCTCGGGGAACCGGTTCACGCCGACCGGCAGACGGCCGGCCGCGAGCTCCCGGACCGACAGCGCTTGCACGGAGAACGAGAGATCCATGATCTCGATCGGATTGCCGTCGAGGCCTGCGATGTTGACGAGAGCACCGTCCACGAGCACGTGGACCTTACGGTCGCCGACCGCATACGTCATCACGCCGTCGCGTTGCGACACCGCCTCGCCCGCCGCGGCCGAGATCGCGGCGACGTCGATCTCACGGTCGGAGTGGCCGGCGTTCGCGAGCAGGACGCCGTTCTTCAAGAGCGGCAGCGCGTCGGCGCCGACGGCCTCGACCAGGCCCGTCGCGGTGAGAACGACGTCGGCGTCGGGAAGCGCGTGGCGCAGCGGCGCGACGCGATAGCCGTCCATGTGAGCGACGAGCGCGCGCACCGGATCGACCTCCACGACCGTCACACGCCCTCCGAGACCGTCGGCCGCGCGCGCGAGGCCTTGTCCGACGTAGCCGTAGCCGACGACGCAGAACTCGCGCCCGGCGGCGAGGACGTTCGTGAGCGCGAGCAACGCGGTCAGCGTCGTCTGCCCGGTTCCGTACGGGTTGTCGAACAGGTGCTTGCACCTGGCATCGTTCGCGGCGACAGCCGCGAACGGGAGCCGGCCGGCCGTCTCGAGCGCCCGCAGCCGGGCAACGCCGGTCGTCGTCTCCTCGCTGACGCCTGCGAGACTTGCGTAGACGTCCGGCCGATGCTGCTCGGCTCGCCGGGTCAATTCGAGCCCGTCGTCGATCACGAGCTCGGGCTCGGTGTCGGCGACGGCGAGCAGGTCGGCGGTGAACTCCTCGGGCGTCGCACCGTGCCGCGCATGCACTTCGATGCCGCGCGCGACCAGCGCTGCGCAGACGGCGTCCTGGGTCGACAGCGCGTTTGAACCGGCCGCGACGACGGTCGCCCCCGCGTCGGCGAGCGCCAGCACCAGGCAGGCCGTCTTTGCCTCGAGGTGGACGACGACGGCGACGCGGCGACCGCGCAACGCACCATCCGCGAGCTCGCGGCGGGCCAGCCACGCGAGCACCGGCATGTGCTGCCGCGCCCAGGCGATCCGGCGTTCGCCCTCCGGCGCGAGGCCGACGTCGGCGATCCGCGATCGCACGGCGGCGTCGACACGAGTCATGCAGTGGCGAGGGCCGGACTTGAACCGGCGACACCACGGTTTTCAGCCGTGTGCTCTACCAACTGAGCTACCTCGCCCGAAGGGACTGCAGCGTAGCTCACCGAACGATCGCATCCAGCTCGAGATGCCCGGTCTGACCGGACAGGTCGATCGTGCCGCTCTTGCGATCGACCGTGACGCTACGCCCGTTGACCCGGACTGCGCCGAGATGCTCGCCGGCGGGCAGACGGAGGCGCAGCTCGAGCGACGCGGGCACCGGCTGCGCCGGCGGATCGATCGTCCCCTGCACGGTCGAGCCGACCCGTTCGAGCGTGTACGAGACGGGACCGAAGCTGGTCGGTGCCTGCTGCACGCTGATCGTCTGTCCGCTCGCGAGCCACGGCCTGGGCGTCGCGAACGCGAGTTGGAGGCCGCCGGGCGCGCCGCCCGGCCCGCGTGTCTCGTGGACGAGCAGGAGGCGCAGGTTCTCGAGGAACGCAGCGTTGGCGCCGCTGTTCGGCGGCAGATACATCGTGCGGTAGAGCCGTCCGTGCATCGGCGTCACGCTCTCGCTCTCCCCCGACACGAACGTGTCGGGGGTCATCGCAGCCCCGAGCATCCCGTAGAGCGAGAGCACGAGCTGATCCGGCTGGTCGGCGTCGGCCAGGAACCGGTCGACGTTGACGCCGTACACCTGGTCGATTCCCGAGGTCGGCGGGGGCGGGTACTCGCCGTACAGCTTCGTGGCGCCCGCCCGGACGAGGCCGAGCAGCCGTCCGCCGTGACCGAGCAGGTAGCGCAGCACACCGTTGGCGATGCGCCCGTGAGGTGGAAAGAGCCCGGACGCCAGTGCGTACGGCATGACGAGGTTCCAGTAGGTGCCCGCGCGCGAGTACGAGAGACTCGAGTACGGCGGCTCCCCCGCGAGCAGCGCCGCCGGCACGAAGACCGATCCCTGCGCGGCCGGCCGCTCGGACCGTGCGACGGCCCGGTCGAGCCCGGCGCGCAGGCGGCTCGCAAGCCGGCTGCAGAGCTCGGCGAGCTCCGAGTGCCCCGTCACCGACCACACCCGGCCGAGCGACGAGAGCCCCTGCCAAACGACGGCCTGGCCGTGGAGCGCATACACCTCGCGTGAGACGTCCGAGGAGAACTGCTCGGGGGCGAGCAGCCCGTTCGGGCTCACTGCGAGCTGCGCCGCGATCGCCTGCACGAGCCGCGCCAGGTGTGGCGTCTCGGCGTTCAGGAACGGTCGGTCCCGTGCGAGCCGGTACAGGTCGGCGTGCGCGACGAGCAGCTCGCCGGCGCGCCAGGTCGTGAAGCGCAGCGGGAGCCGGCGAAGCGCGAAACGCAGGATCGTCTCGGCGACGTCGGACCGCCCGTACGCCGCCATCACGCGCGCGGCGTCCGCCGCCTCGGCGAAGGAGAGCTCCTGATACGGGTTGCCGGCGCTGTACCGCCACGTCAGGAGGAGCTGTTGGATGAGCACGGCCTGCTCGGCGTCGAGCACACGCGGATCCGGGACGTCGAAGACGGTGCCCTCGTCGACGCGCGACTCCCACACGCTCGTCACGTCGGCGCGCGCGGCCTCGTAGACGCGTTGCGAGATCGTGAGCGCCCGCCCGTCGTTCCGGGTGCTCGGCACGCCCACGTAGATGTCCTCCTCCGTTCCCGCGGGCACGTCGAAGCCGACCGACGAACCGTCGACGATCGCGTCGCCGCTCCAGGCAAGCCGCGTCGAGCCACGCTGGAGCACCTGATCGCCGTTCCTGGCAAGGGCGCCCGGCGACAGCACGAACCGCACGTCGGCGTCGGAGGTCGCCGCGGTCGCGTCCACGCGCAGGTGCACGTAGCTGAGAGAGATCGTGCCGTATGCCCTCCCGACGAACGACTCCTGCTCGTACCGGACCCCGGCCGCGTCGGTGTACGTCGTGTCGAGGATCGGCAGGAAGCCGTCGGCGAGCTTCGGAGCTCCGAGGCGGGCGAGGCACGAGCCGTAGCGTTCGCGGCCCGCAGCCCCGACGTCGATCGTGACGTTCGGGCCGCCGACCGTGCCGTTGATGATCTCGCTCCCGTCCGCGACGTGAAGCGCGAAGATCCGTCCGCCGTTGACGTTGAACGGATACGCGAACGGCAGGTAGTAGACGCCCGACTCCGTGAGCTGCTTGCCCCGCGGCCCGACCGCGTACAGCAGCGGCGCGAGGACCGCCTTGGCGCGATCGTAGGTCGGTCCGCCCGGCGCCTCGAGCAGCCGCCGGCCCTCGACGTCGCGACGCGCGGAAAGAACGGCGTGCACCTTGTGCGCATACGCAGGCGGCGCCAGGGGGGTCGCGCAGCCCGCGACGCGCGTCGCGCCGCGGGCGGCGCTGCCGGCCGCGAGCAGGGCGACGGCGACTGCGAGCGCGAAAAAAGAGACGTCCGGACCGGTGTTACCGCGTCGCGAACGTCCCTGTGACCGCACCTTAGGACGTGCCGGCACGCTGGGCAAGCAGGGCAACTCCGGCGCCCGCCGAGAAGTTCGCTACATGCGAGAACCCTCGCCGCTCGAGCTCGGCCTGGACCCGTTCGAGGGGCACCCAGATCGGCGTCTCCGCGCCGCGCGAGAAGGCAACGGCCACGTGGCCCCCCGGTGCCGTGACGCGCGCGACCTCGTCGAAGAACGGGATCATGTTCAGCTGCGTCACCAGATCGAACGCTCCGTCTGCGTACGGCAGCGCGGACGCGTCCGCCACGTCGTAGCGCTCACGGTCGGTGGACGCACGGGAACGCGCCTCGTCGATCATCTGCTTCGACGCGTCGACGCCGGTCACCGAAGCGGTCGCGAACCGGGCCGCGATCGCGCGGGCTCCGACGCCGGTCCCGGTCCCAACGTCGAGCGCGCTCGCCGGCTCGTCCGCCACTGCGGCGAGTGCCGCCTCGAGCGGCGCGACGTGTTGCGGCGACACGCGCGTCTCCTCCCAGTCGGCTGCGATCCCGTCGAACATCCACACGAATGGCCGGCGCACCACGCTCCAGAGCGCCGGCCGCGCCATCACCAGATCGGTGACGAGCCGCGCGAAACGCTGCCGCGCCCGAAGGTCGATCACGTGCGCGCTACCCTCAACTCGTCTCCCGGACCGACGCCGGTCAGGCGCGCCGCGTTTCCCTGACTGATCGCGAGTGTCATCAGGCCGTACGAGTCTTCGTACAGGATCAGCTCGCCCGGCACCGCGTCCGCGAACGTGCCGGCGAGGACCGCGAAGTAGCGGTCGAGCTGGAGCCTCACCTCGACGCGGGCTCCCTCCTCGCAGCCAAGCTCGGCGATCTCGTCGCGCCGCATGTTCGTGGCGACATTGCCGAAGCGGTCGACGATCAGCACGGTCGCGCGAACCTGCGACCGGCCTACCTCGGCCCGCGGCAGCTCGAGGCGCACCAGCGTCCCCGGGTCGACCTGCGGCCCGAGCTCGGCGATCGTGACGCCGACCGCGAGGTGGGCCGCGGCGGGCGCAAAGATGTCGCGCGCGTGAAACGTCCGCGAGACCGCGTCGAGGCGGAACCGCGGGTCGGTGATCTCGTGGGCGGCCTCGATCCCGAGCTCGTCGGCGGCGAGCAGCAACAGGCCGTTGTCGGGCCCGACGAAGCGGCGGCCATCCGACGTCGCGACCGCGACTGCTCGCCGGTTCCCGCCCACGTCGGGGTCGACGACCGCGAGTGACACGCCGACGGGCGCGAACTTGACCGCGTTCCGCAGCACGAGCGCGCCTTGTAGCACCGCCTGAGGATCGATGCCGTGGGTGAGATCGATCACCCGTGCCTCGGGTGCGATCGTGGCCATCACTCCGTGGCAGGTGCCCACGAAGTCGTCCTGCAGGCCGAAGTCGGTCAGGAACGTGATCGTCTCCGCCATCAGCGCCTGCCCAACTCCATCAGATCCCGCACCGCGGCGACGAGACCTTCGACATCGTGTGTCTCCGCCTCGCGGACGACCTCGATCCCGGCGTCGCGAGCGACCCGTGACGTCTCGGGGCCGATCGTGACCGCCGGCGCGTGGCCGCCCGCCTCGGCGTATGCCCGGGCCGCCGAGCCCGACGCGAGCAGCACGAGGTCGCCGGACGGCAGGACGGGGCGCAGGAGCCTGGTGCGGTACAGCGGCACGAAGTCGGCGCCCAGTTGTTCGACGGGGCCACGACCCGCCCCCTCCGCCGCGACGAAGAGGACCTTTCCGGCGGGCCGCGGCAGCTCGGCCAGCAGGTCTTCCTGGGAGGCGACCCGCGGGACGAACGCCGCCTCGAGCCCACAGGCACGAAGCGCCTCGGCGGTCGCGGCACCGACGGCTGCGAGCCGCGGCAGGTTCCGGCCACGGCGGGCCAGCTCGGCCGCTCCGTTCGGGCTCGTCACGATCACCCAGTCGTACCCTGCGCCGTCGACCGGCTCGTCCGAGATGCGCTCGATCTCGATCAGCGGGCACTCGACGACGTCGGCCGGAAGCCCGCGGAGCCGAGCGACGAGCGGCTCTGCCTGCGTACGCGGGCGGGTGACGATCACCCTCACCGTGCGGCCGCGAACGTCAACAGCTCGTGCGCGAGAACGATCGGGTCGTTTCCCGACCGTCGCAGCAACCACTCGCCGTCGTCCGCTGCCACGAGCGCTTGGAGCATGTGCCCGTCGTGGTGCGCCGCTACTGGCGCGAGGCAGCCGGCCCCGATCCCGGCGACGCACGCGCGCTCGGCCTCGACGCGCCGCCGCGTCTCCGCGTGGTCGGCAGCCGCGACGAGCTCCGCCTCGCCTCCCCGGACCTGAAGCGCGAGCGCTCCCTGTCCCGCCTCGGGGAGCATCTGGTCGGGCTCGAGCCGCATCCCGATCTCACCGGAGAGCCCGAGGCGGTCGAGACCGCATGCGGCGAGCACGATCGCGTCGAGCCCGCGCTCCCGCAGCTTGCGCAGCCGCGTGTCGACGTTGCCGCGCAGCGGCTCGATCGAGAGCGTCGGCTCGGCCGCGAGCAGCTGCGCACGCCGCCTCGCTGAAGCCGTGCCGATGCGCATGCCCGGAACAACCGCCTCCGCGCCGACGAGCGCGTCGCGCGCATCGTCGCGCTCGAGGTAGGCGCCGACCACGAGCTCGTCCTGATCCTCCGCCGTCATGTCCTTCGCCGAGTGGACGGCGACGTCGATGCGGCCTGCAAGCAACGCCTCCTCGAGCTCCTTCACGAACACACCGCGGCTGCCGATCTCACCGAACGGTTTGCTGCGGTCGCGGTCGCCCGCGGTCGTGATCGGGACGAACGCGATCTCGACGCCCGGCCGGCGCAGCAGCCCAGCGGCCTGCTCCGCCTGCGTGAGCGCGAGCCTAGAGCCGCGAGACCCGACGCGAACGAGCACAGATCGACCTTGCAGCCCGCGTGCTCCGGCCGCACAGGAGTGGGCCGCGGCGGACACGGAGGAATGCCGAGGGTGCGACGACCGGCAGCGGCCGCTCGATGCGGCGGGGCTCGTCGTCGCTCAAATATCGTCCTCTTCGAGCCCGAACAGATGCCGCACCGCATCGGCGTATTGGGCGCCGTCGGCACTCACCGCCGCCTCCTTCATCCGCACGGTCGGCAAATGGAGGAGCTTGTTCACGATCTGCGAGGTGACCGATTCGAGCTTGGCGCGTTCGTCCTCGGTCACGCGCCCGTCGAGCTTCGCCAGCTCGGCCGCCCTGATCTCCTCCGCGTGCGCTCGGAGCGACGCGATCGCAGGGACGACGTCGAGGGACGCACGCCAGGAGCGGAAGCGCTCGACTTCCTCGACGGCCAACGCCTCGGCGCGCTCCGCCTCGACGCGCCGTCCAGCGAGCGTCTCGGCAACGACCGCCTCGAGATCGTCGATGTCGTAGAGGAAGCAGCCGTCGAGCTTCGAGAGCGTCGGGTCGAGATCGCGCGGGACGGCGATGTCGATGAAGAACAGCGGGTGATGCCTGCGCGCCGGGACGTCGCCCGCGCGCAAGACGAACCCCGGAGCTCCGGTCGACGAGACGACGACGTCGACGTCGGCCAGCGCGCCGGCGAGCGTGTCGAGCGATACACCCTGGCCGCCGAACTGGTCTGCGAGCCCGCGTGCGGCCTCGGGCGATCGGTTCGCGACGTAGGCGATCGAGGCACCGCGCGATGCGAGGTTCGACGCGGCGAGCGCGCCGATCCGACCTGCCCCGATCAGCAGCACACGCCGTCCTTCGAGGTCGCCGAAGACCTGGGCCGCGAGCGCCGCCGCTGCCGACGACACCGACGCGGGGCTCTCGCCGATCGCCGTCTCGCTGCGCACGCGCTTGCCCAGCGAGAGCGCCTGGCGGAAGACGCGATCGAGCAGGCTGCCCGGTTCCACGGCCTCGTAGGCCCCGCGCACCTGCCCGAGGATCTCGCCCTCGCCCGGAATCAGCGAGTCGAGCCCGGCGGCCACGCGGAACAGATGCAACGCGGCCTCGTCGTCGTGCAGGCGATACAGCACACCGTCGAGCGGCTCCCCGGCCAGCTCTGCGAGCGCCGACGCCGCCCGCTCCTCCTGGTTGCCGGCGAGGTAGATCTCGGTCCGGTTGCAGGTCGAGAGACACACAGCCGGGGCGAGCGACCGGGCGAAAGCGGCCGCCGCCTCGAGATCGAGGACGACCCGCTCGCGCAGCTCGACCGGAGCGACGCGATGCGAGAGGCCGACCAGAGTCAGCTCCGAGGTGCTCATGGCCGCGTCCCCTCCGTCGAGCCGGCGATCATGCGAAGTGCCCTCCCGCGAGCGCGAGCCGCGACACGACCACTAGCACGAAGCCGCCGAGTGCGAGATAGGCACCGCGGCGGCCGGACGGCCGGGTCACGAAGAAGGCGCCGTAGAGCAGCCACGTCGCGATCGTCAGCCACTCGAGCGGATCGGTCGAGTCGCCCTGCTCACGCAGTCGCACGATGCCGGCGGCGAGCCCGAAGGTGAGCAGCGGCAGCGCGACGACGATCGTGCGCTGCGTCAGCCGCTCGAGCGCCTGCAGCGGCGGCAGCCGGAGGCGCAGGATGTCGGGCGCCCGGCGTTTCAGCCGGCGCTCCTCCCAGAGGTACAGCCCCGCTAGTCCCGCCGCCAGCGTGAAGCCCGCGAACGCTGCGAGCACGAGCCCAACGTGCAGCACGAGGAACAGGTTCGAGTAGTGCGACCCCTCGCCGCTCGCAATCCCGCCACCCAGCCTGGCGATCACGAACAGCAGGGCGACGGGCGGCATCACCGCGAGGCCGAGCAGCCGGAAGCGCGGCCTGCAGCCCCAGATCAGGTACGTGCTGACCACGAGCCAGACGAAGAGGTTGAGCGAGCCGGCGGAGGTCGACCACGGGAACCCGTCCGAGCGCTCGGCCTGAACCGCGAGCAACGCTGTCTGCGCGAGCCAGCCGACGCGGACGCCCCACGTCGCGACGCGGGAAGTTCGCGCCGACGCATACGCGAATGCGGCCTCCCCGTACCCGATCAGCACCGGCCAGAAGAGAACCTCAGCCACCCTGCTTCTCCCGTTCGAGCTCGACGAGCCTCGCCACCTCACGCTGCAACCGCTGCAGCTTCGACGCGATGATCACCACGTACGCCAGCACCGCGACGAAGACGACCAGATACGCAGCGGCGGTGTACTTCTCGGATGGTGTCACGATCCCCGCCTGCTGCTCATGCCAGCAGCTCGCGGAGCTCGCGGAGCGACGCGTCGAGGCGCTTCCCGGCGAGCTCGATCGAGTAGAGCGTCACGAACAGGCTCAGCATCGCGGCCAGGGACACACAGAAGGTGAGGAACTGCGAATTGGTCATCTGATAGCCGTGCGCTGTGAACACCACCGGGTGGATGAAGCTCTTCGAGAGACGGATCGCCAGAAAGGACACGGGAATCAGCACCACCCCGAACAGCGCGTAGACCGCGGACATGTTGGCGCGCTGCAGGCCCGGCTCGACGGAGAAGCGAAGCATGAAGTACGCGCAGTAGAAGAGGAAGAGCACGAGGAAGAGGACGAGCTGGTCCTCTCCCCACGACCACCATACGCCCCACGAGATCTTCGCCCAGATCGACCCGGTCGCGAGCGTGAGCGCCCCGAAGATCACCCCCTGGTGGATGGCGACGTAGCTCTCGAGGTCGGCGTCCGGATCCTGCTTCCACAGGTGGCGCAGCGCCTTCCACGCGCCCCATCCGAAACATGCGTACGCCGTGAAGGCAAGCGGGACGTGGAAGTAGAAGATCCGCTGGGACAGCCCCTGGTTCGCGTCGGTCGGCGCATAGAAGAAGACGAGCGCGAGGGCGGTCGTGAACAGGACCGCGCACGCGCCCGCCACCACCGGCAAGCGTGAGGAGAGGTCTCTCACAGGCGGAATCGTAGTCCGGACGGCACGGCGGCCCCTCAGACCTCGGCGACCACGTACTCGAACGTCGCCCAGGCGAACACTGCGAAGAGCGCGTCGTAAAGGGCGAGGAACCAGAGGTAGCCGCCGACCCCGCCGACCACGATCGGGATTGCGGCCGGAAGGAACAGGAGCGGCAGCAGGAGCTCCCGGGCGCGCCCGGCGACCGCCATCGCGCCGAAGAGCGTGCCGACCGTGCTGATGCCGACGTCCGCGAGCGCGACGGCCGCGATCGTCCGGCCGTCGATGCCCGAGAAGAAAGCGGCGAACGCCGGCAGGGCCACGAGCTCGGCGCACACGAGGAACGCGAGCACCGACAGCGCCTTCCCCAGCCAGATCGCGCTGCGGTCGCACGGCGCCAGGACGAGCGCGTCGAACATCCCCTGTTCCCGCTCGGCGACGAACGCACGGGTGAGCCCGAGCAGCGCGGTCAGCACGAGAGCCGACCAGAGCAGTCCGAGGGAGGCCGCGTCGCTGCTGCCGTTCGGCAGCGCGAAGTGGAAGATTGTCAGCATCGCAACGATGAACAGCAACATCGCCGGCAGCGTCTCCTTTGCGCGCAGCTCGAGCAGCAGGTCCTTGCGCGCCAGCGCGCCCACATCACGGACGTACGTCATGCGAACGAGAGCGTGGTGGTTGCAAGCTCCGCCACCCGTGCCGGATCGTGCGTCGCGACGACGCACGCGCGGCCCCGGTCGCGCAGCATTGCGTCGAGCAGCCCAGCCCCTTCCTCGTCGAGCGCATTGAACGGCTCGTCGAGCAGCAGCAGAGTCGGCGCATGCAACAGCACGCGGCAGAGCCCGAGCCGCTGCTGCATGCCGCGCGAGAACGACGAGACGCGCTCGTGACGGACGTCCCAGAGGCTGAAGCGCTCGAGCAGCATCCCGACCTGCTCGCCGCGCTCCGGAATGCGGTAGAGCCGCGCGAAGAGGTTCAGGTTCTCGAGCGGCGTGAGCTCGCGGTAGACGAGTGGGTCGTGCGCGAGGTAGCCGATCGCGGATCGCGGCGGAAGCTCCAGCTTGCCCGCGGTGGGCGCGGCAAGGCCGGCAAGCATGCGGAGCAGCGTCGTCTTTCCCGAGCCGTTGGGCCCGGTGACGAGCAGGAAGCCGTCGTCGGCGAGATCGACGTCGACACCTGCGAAGACACGGCGGTCGCCGAAACGCTTCGCAAGGCCGCGGCCGCGGATCACGAGCGGTAGACCTCTGCGGCCGCGCGGTGGAAGCCGTCAGGCGCTCCGGATGCCGCGAACGTGTCGGCGATCTCCTCCATCTCGGCGATCCAGCGCCAGCCCTTCTCTCCGGCCGAGCGCTCCGCAGCTACCAGGCGGGCGGGAAGCTCGGGCGCCGACACGAGCCACTCCGCCTGCAGGTCGTCCCAGACGCCGTTCGCGCGCGCCACGTCTCTGATCGCGAGGAGCAGCGCAGCGGTTCCCTTCGACCACGCCGCGTAGACCATCTTCAGGGCCGAGGCGTCCGGTCACGAGCCGCGTGCCGACGACGCTGCCCTCGAAGAGCGCCGCGACGGCCGGCGCCTCTTCGCCTGAGAGGTAGAGACGCGTGGTCCCGGCGCGGCGCGGCGGCGAGCCGACGATCCCGCCGTCCACGAACCGAGGGTGGAGCGCCGCGACCTCGCGCGCGCTCCCGGGCGAGATCGCGTTCGCGTCGACGTAGATGCCGCCGAATCCACGCGCCTCCGACGCCACGTCGAGCGCAGCGTGGGGCGGGCACACCGACAGGAGGAGCTCGCTCTCGGCGACGAGCGCCTCCACCGTCCCGACGTCCCTGAAGCTGCCGGCACGATCGTGCGTCCCGGCGCTGCGACCGGCGGACGCCCAGAGCACGTCGTGGTCGGCCGCTCGCAGCGCATCGCCGAGCGCCGCGCCCATTGCGCCCGGGTGCAGGAGCCCGACGATCACAAGACGTCGGCGAGCACGAAGACGAAGAAGGCGAGCGAGATGACGCCGTTCATCGTGAAGAAGGCGGTGTCGAGGCGGCGCAGGTCGCCCGGCCGGACGAGCGAGTGCTCGTAGGCGAGAAGGCCGGCGACGCAGGCGACACCGACCCAGTAGAGGACGCCGACGTCCAGCCCCAACCCGACCGCGACGAGCAGCACGACCGTGAGCAGATGCAGGGCACGGGCTCCGAGGAACGCGCCCTTCTCGCCGAACCGCGTCACCCACGAGTGCAGCCCCTGCTCCTGGTCGACGTCGACGTCGAACAGGGCGTAGAAGAGGTCGAAGCCCGCCACCCACGCGGCCACGGCGGCACCGAGTGCCCACGCCTGCCAGGCCAGGTCGCCGCGGACGGCCGCCCAGGCGCCGACGGGGGCGAGGCCGTCGACGGCGCCCAGCCAGAGATGGCAGAGCCACGTGAACCGCTTGAGGTACGGGTAGACGACGAACATCGCCACCGGAATCGGCGCGAGCGGGCGGACGAACGGGTTCAGCTGCCACACGGCGGCGACGTAGACGGCGAGAGCCACGATGCAGAAGACGAGCACCCCGAGGACGGAGAGCGCGCCACTCGGCAGCTCGCGTCCGGCGGTGCGCGGGTTGGCGGCGTCGATGCGTGCGTCGATCAGCCTGTTCAGCGCCATCGCGAGCGACCGCGCGCCGACCATCGCGACCGTGATCCAGAACAGTGCGTGCCCCGACGGCACGCCGCCGACCGCGAGCACCGCGCCGACGTAGGCGAAGGGCAGCGCGAAGATCGTGTGCTCGAACTTGACGAGCCGGTAGTAGAGGCGTGCGACGCGCATACGAGCGATCAGGTCTGCTCGTGCTCGGTCGGCTCGCCGGCGACGAGAGCAAGCGCATGCGGCAACGCGGTCCGAAGCAGTGCGTAGCCGTCGCGGGCGCCGCCCGGCGAGCCCGGGAGATTGACGACCAGCGCACGTCCGAGAATGCCCGCGGTCCCACGCGAAAGCAGTCCATGCGGCGTCTTCGACGCGGCGTCGGCCCGGAGAGCCTCGGCGATGCCCGGTACCTCGCGTTCGACCACGGACCGCGTCGCCTCGGGCGTCACGTCGCGAGGCGCGACGCCCGTGCCGCCCGTCGTCAGCACGACGGCCGCATTCGCGGCCAGCGCCTCGATCGCCGCCGCGATCTGCTCCGCCTCGTCCGGCACGACCCGGCGATCGACCGCAAAGCCGTCTGCACGCAAACCGCGTTCGAGCTCGTCGCCGCTCGTATCGGCGGCCTCGCCGCGCGAAACGCGGTCCGAGACCGTGAGCACCGCTGCGTTCACCCTTTCACTTTCTCGACGAGTTCGATGGTCAGCGTCATCGACTTGTCGACCGCCTTCGCCATGTCGTAGACCGTCAGCGCCGCGACAGAGGCCGCGGTCAACGCCTCCATCTCGACGCCGGTGCGTGCGGTCGTCGCCACCTCGGCGAGGATCTCGACACCGCCGTCGGCGATCTGCACCTTGACGTCGACGTGCGACAGCGGCAGCGGATGACAGAGCGGGATCAGCTCGGCCGTCCGCTTGGCGGCCATGATCCCCGCGAGTTGGGCGGTCACGAACGCGTCTCCCTTCGGAAGCGCTCGCAGCCGATCCGCCAAGGTCGTCGCCACGAACGCGCGGGCGACTGCCCGCCGCTCGACCTCGGGCTTGCCGCCGACATCGACCATGCGAACGCCGCCGGCCTCGTCGACGTGAGAGAGCTCGCTCACCGGCGACAGGTTACGCCGACGTGACGCCCAGGTCTCCCAGCAGGCCGTCGATCCAGCCGTCCAGATCGTGCGTCCGTACCTGATCCGAGAGGAGCCGCGCTCGACGCACCCGCTCCTCGACCTCCATCGACAGCGCGACATGGAGTGCTTCGGCCTGACCGAGGACGTCGAATGGATTCACCGTCAGCGCCCAGTCGCCGAGTTCCTCGTGCGCGCCGGCGTTCTCCGAGAGGACGAGCACGCCGCTGCGTGCGTTCACGAGCGGCCCCTCCTTCGCGACGAGGTTGAGCCCGTCGAACACGGCGTTGACGAGCAGCACGTCGTACTGCTTGTACGCGGCGACCGTGAGCGGGAAGTCGTCGGCGATGTGCAGGTCGACCGGGAGGTAGCCGACGGCGCCGTGGCGGTCGTTGACGGCCGCCGCCGCACGTTCGATGGCGGCGCGGTAGTCGACATATTCGGGCACGTCCTGCCGTGACGGATCGAGCAGCGCGAGCATCGAGGCGCGCCTACGCCATTCGGGGTGTCGATCGAGGAGCAATCCGAAGGCGATGAAACCGCGCACGACGTTCTTCGACGGGTCGGTGCGGTCGACGCGCACGACGAGACGCTCGAGGCGGGACTCGCTGACGCCGCGTTCCGCGGCGAGCACGGCTGCGCTCGAGGCGAGCGCGTCGAACTCGGCGCTGTCCACCGAGATCGGATGGCTGGCGACCGCGGTCGCACGGCCACGGTGCACGACGCGACCGTCGGCGACACACTCGGCGCCGGTGACGTCCGCCGCGCTCGCAACGAAGTTGCGGCGCCAGCGGCGCGTATGGAAGCCGACGAGATCGTTCGCCAGCAGACCGTCGTGGATCGCGAATCGCGCGTCAGGGGAAGGACCGTCCAGCCGTCCGACTGTGGCCACGGGATGTGCACGAAGTGCGCCAGCACCGCGCCGGGACGCGCGTCGCGCACCACCCGCGGCGCAAGGTAGAGGTGGTAGTCGTGGAAGAACACGACCGCGTCGGGACTCGAGTCGAGCTCGGCAACGACCGCTGCCGCGAACCCGTTATTGACGTTCGCATATCCCGCCCACGCACGGGCGAAGGCCTCATCGAGGACAGGTTGCTCACCAAGGCCGTACAGCGAGTGCTGCACGAACCAGAGAAGCGGGTTCGCGACGACGTTGTAGAAATCGTCGTAGGCAGCTGGGTCGTGCGCGAGCAGGCGCAGAGGGCAGGGCGCGCCGGCCCCCTCCGGAACGACGCCGCCGCACTCGCCGGCGACCACGCGGTCCTCGTCGGAGATCGCACTCGCGATCCAGGTCACGTCGTGCCGGGCGAGCAGACCGCGCAGCGCCGTCGCGAGCCCACCGGCGCCGCGCCGAGCGACCCGCGCGCCGCTCTGGTCGCGCTCGAACGAAAGCGGGCCACGATTCGAGACCACGATCAGCGGCCGCGGGCTCACACGAGCGTGATCTCGCTGCCGCCGGTGTCGTTCCCTGCGAGCAGGTTGAAGAGAACGAGCCAGTCGCGCAGCAGACGCGGGGTCAGAAACCGGCGCCGCACCTGCTCCTTCCCGCGCAGCGCCCGCGCCCGCGCCTCGGCGGGCTCGGACAGGATGGATGCGCAAGCGTCGGCGCACTCTGCGGCCGAGTTGACGAGCCAGCCGCTCTCCCCGTCGGTGATCTGCGCGACGATCCCTCCGACGCGGCCGGCAACAGTCGGCCGGGTCTTCCAGAGCGCCTCGGTCACGGTGAGGCCGAAACCCTCCCGGATGGACTTCTGGATCACCGCGTCGGAGTGCACCTGGAAGGCGTTGATCTCGACGGCGCCCACGTTGTTCAGGTTGCTGAGGATGAAGATGTCTGGATCGCCGTCGGCGTGCGCAACCGTCCGCTCGTAGTACTCCCACCCCTCCGGGTCGTCGTGCGCCATCGAGCCGACCAGCGCGAGTTGGACGTCCGGGTGTCTCCGCTTCACGATCCGGTAGGCGTCGATCACGCCGAGTGGATCCTTCCACGGGTCGAATCGCGACACCTGCGTCAGCAGCGGCCGTTCGACGTCGATGCCGAACTGGTCGACGATGTACGTCGCGTCCTCGGTCGACAGCGCCATGTTCTTCGGCTGGAGCGGATCGATCGCGGGCGGCCAGATCGCGACGCGCGGCAGGCCCCCGTTTGCAGGCGCGTACTGGCGCAGGTGGAAGACCGCCGCGTCGTACCGGCGGAGCGACGGCAGCAGCGCGTCGAAGACGCTCGCATTCGGCGTCGAGAAGTCGATGTGCCCGCGCCAGATCCACTTCGCGCTCCGGTCCGGATACGAGTCGATCGTCGCCGCCGGCTGCGGGTCGTGGACGATCACGAAGTCGTACGCGTCCGCGTCGAGGGCGACGGCTGTCTCGGCGTTGTACCGGGCGAACACCTCGAGATCGTCCGGCTCGAGCCCGCGCGGATCACCCTGCAGCGCGTTGTGGATCGTCTTCGTGACGCGGAAGAACTCCTCCGCGCCGCGCATCACCCGCCACTCGACGTCGAGGCCGGCGTCGGCCATCACGGGAACGAGCGTGTACAGGATCTCGGCGACGCCGCCGCCGAACGCCGTCGCGGAGAGGTGCACGACGCGTTTGCCGGCGAGGGGCGCGGCCAGGCGCCGCACCTCGTCCATCAGCCCGCGCGAGACGAGCGTGGCGTAGTCGTCGAGCGACTTGCGCCCGGCGTTGACGAGTTGGAGCACTAGAGGACTTGCGTGGCCGGCAGGTGCTTGACGAAGCGCAGTGTCGAGCCTCCCTGCTCGCGGCCCGAGATCACGAGCTCGTCGGCGAGAGCCCGGATGATCGCGATGCCGAGCCCGCCCTCGACGAGCTCGTCGTCGCCGGCGGCCGACGGCGTCGGCTCGAGATCGAACCCGTCGCCATCGTCGGCAACCTCCACGACGAGCCTGTCGGCGTACAGCTCGTACGTGATTTCGACCAGTCCGTCGCCGCCGTCGTAGGCGTGCCGGACGGCGTTCGTGCAGGCCTCGGTCAGGGCGAGCTTGAGGTCGGCGACCATCTCGTCCGAGAGCGGCTCGGGATGGAGTCGCGCGAGACCGCTCAGCGCCAGCCGGCCGAGACCGATGTACTCCGCCTTCGCCGGGATCGTCAGTCGAACGGCCCGGGTCGCATCGTCGTCGAACGCACGCATTCCTGCGGCACCTTTCCCTGTCGCACGGGTGGAGCAAACCTCGGGGATTCTTCCGCTTTCTCACGTCACCGTTCGCCGCGGAACGAACGGCTCCTGCCGCGCGCCGGATCTCGATCCCTACCCCGTGGGCGCCGGACGTGAATCGAGCTTGACCGGAACGGTGAGGCGGCGGTCGCCGCGGACCACCGTGAACGCAGCCGTCTGCCCGGGCTCGAGCCGGTCGGCGACGATCCGCACGACGTCCTCGGCGCCTCGCACGGGGATCCCGTCGATCGCCACGATCGCATCGCCGCCGACGCGCACGGTCTCGCCCTGGAAGGTCACGAGCCGCGTCGCAGCCTTCAGGCCGGCCCGTTCGCCCGCCGGGTCGCCGCTCGCAAAACCGTCGATCAGGGCGCCGCGGGTCGCGGCGTAACCGAACTTCTTCGCGATCGCGGGGGTGAGGTCCTCCGTCGTGATGCCAACGTAGGCATAGCTGACCTTCCCCGCCCTGACGAGCTGCTGCAGCGACCGCCGGGCGGAGTCGATCGGCACGGCGAAGCCAACGCCTTCGAAGCCCGACGAATCACCGGTCGACCGGATCTGCGCGTTGATGCCGATCACCCGGCCCCGCGCGTCGAATAGCGGTCCGCCGGAGTTACCGTGGTTGATCGGCGCGTCGGTCTGGATCGCGTCGACGAGGTCGTAAGTGGTGGTGATCGAGGGAATCGAGCGGTGGATCGCCGAGACGACGCCGACGGACAGCGAATCCGTGTTCCCGAAGGGGCTGCCGATCGCCGCCACCGGCTGGCCGACCACCACCAGGCTCGAGTTGCCGAGCGGGACCGGGGAGACCGGATGGGCAGCCGGCCTGACGCGTAGGACGCCGACGTCGTCGAACAGGTCGTAACCGACGATCGTCGCCGCCACGCGGTCGCCGTCGGCGAAGCCGACGTAAACGGTGTTCGCCGGCTCGACGCCGCCCGGGAGACCGTGGCCGGCGGTCGTGATCACGTGCGCGCTGGTGAGGATCGTGCCGTCACTCCCGACCACGAACCCCGAGCCCAGCCCGGCGCTCGCGCCGGTCGAGCCGGAGGCCGGAAACGTGCTGTAGATCGTGACCACGCCGGCCGAGCGCGCTCGGTAGATCTGCGCCGGGGCGAAGCCGTTGCCGGCCAGCGGCTTGGCGGCGACGACCGGGGCGACCGCCGGCGCGCCCGTCGACACCTGTACGACGGTAGTCGTGGCGGAGCCGCCATGCAGCCAGCCGGCGGCCTTGGCCGCGACGAGCACCAGCGCGGCACCGACGGCTGCGGCAATCAACGAGACGACGGCGAGCAGTCCCGGGCGCACCGAGGACCACTGTACCCCCACCGTTTTCACGTCGAAACGCGCTGGGCGTCAGACCCCCGAGTGTGCGAGCTCGCGTTCGGGCGCCTCGGCGCTCAGAACGAGCGTGAAGAACGTCCACCCCTCCTGCGCGTCGAGCTCGAGCCGCCCCCATCAGGCCGGCAAGCTCCCGCGCGATCGCGAGCCCGAGGCCGCTCCCCGAGGCCCGCGCGCCGTCTAGCCGGTAGAACCGCTCGAAGACCTGCTGGCGCGCTTCCGGCGGGATGCCCGGCCCGTTGTCGGCGACGACCAACATCGCGCGGCCGCCGTCGCGCCCGGTCGACACCCGCACCGTGCTCCCCTTGGGTGTGTGGAGGAGCGCGTTCTCGACCAGGATGCGCCCGATCTGGGCGATCCGCGCGGCGTCGCCCTGCGCGAGCACGGGCGCGCCGGCGACCGAGTCCAGGGTCTGGCCGAGCGCTGCGGCGCGCGGTTCGAGCTCGCGGACGAAGTCTGCGCCGAGCTCGGTCAGATCGACCTGCTCGCGGCCCACGGCGAGCCGGCCGGCGTCCAGCCGGGATAGGTCGAGCAGGTCGGTGGCGAGCCGGCCGAGCCGGCCGACCTGCCCGCGCATCTGGTCGAGGAACTCCTCGCGCGTCGCATCGTCCAGGGTGTCGTCGTCGAGGAGCTCCAGGAAGGCGCCGAGCGAGAAGAGCGGCGTGCGGAGCTCGTGCGAGGCGTTCGCGATGAACTCCCCCCGGGCGCGATCGAGCTGCAGGAGCTGAAGCCGCATCCGCTCGAACGCGCGGGCCAGTTGCCCGAGCTCGTCCGTGCTCGCGTCGACGACCGGCTCGGCGAAGTTCCCGGCCGCGATCTGCTCAGCCGCCCCCTCGAGCCGGCGAATCCGGCTCGCGAGTCGAGCAGCCCCTGCATACCCGATCAGCAGCGCGAATCCGAAGGCCACGCCGCCGGCGATCAGGACCCGGCGGCGCACGACTGCAACGGTCCGTAGCTGGTCGTGGAGCGGGGCCGAGAGCAGAACCACCGAGCCGTTGATCGGGTAGGCGGCCTCGGCGAACTGCTGCCCGCTCCGCTCGACGGTGCCCCGCGCCAGCGTCTTGCGGTCGACAGCCTGCGTGGCGACGCGATCGTTCTCCATATCGCTCGAGTCCGCCTCGTCCGCCGAGTCCGCGACCGGCTGCAGATTCAGCGGCACGTTGTTCTGGACGTCGTAGACCACGATCCGCGCATTCACGGCGGGCGCCCACTTGTCGGCATACGCCTGCTTCGCAAACTCCTGGCCCGCCGGGTAGTTCGGGATCGCGATCGTCCGGATCGCCGTCTGAAGGCTCCGCAGCTCGCTGTTCTCGAGCGAGCGCTGGTACGAAGGGACGACGATCAGATAGACGATCCCGAGCACGCCGGCGACCACGACGATCAGCGCGAGCGCGAGTCGGCCGCCGACGCCGCGAAGCGTGCTCATCTGTCCCGGAAGCGGTAGCCGACGCCGCGGACGGTCAGGATGTACTCCGGCGTCCGAGGCTCCGCTTCCAGCTTCTCGCGCAGGTGCCGGACATGGACGTCGATCGTCCGAGGATCGCGATAGTCGGCGCTCTTCCAGAGCGCCTCGAGCAGCATGCGCCGGCTGAAGACCCGGCCCGGCTGGGTGGCCAGCGCGCGCAGGAGCTCGAATTCGACGTAGGTCAGCTGCACCGGCTCGCCACGTATCTCGACCGCGCGGCGGGGGACGTCGATCAGCAGCCCATCGTGCTCGATCCGCTCCTCGTCGACACCGTCGGTCGTGTGCGGCGCGCGTGCGCGGCGGAGCAAGGCACGGACGCGGGAGCGAAACTCGCGGATCGAGAAGGGCTTCGTGATGTAGTCGTCGGCGCCGAGCTCGAGGCCGATCACCTTGTCGAGCTCGTCATCCCGGGCCGTGAGCATGATGATCGGCACGGTGCTTTTCGCACGGAGGCGCTTGCAGACCTCGAGCCCATCCAGACGGGGCAGCATGATGTCGAGGACGACGAGGTCGACGGGCTGGGCGTCGAACTTCTCGAGCGCCTCCTCGCCGTCGGCCGCCTGGACGACCACGTAGCCGTCTCGCTCGAGCGGGAAGGCCAGCACCGTGCGGACTGCGTCCTCGTCGTCGACGAGCAGGATCGTGGGTGACGAGTCGGGCATCGGCTGCTGCGCCTGCCGGGCGCGCGCGCAAGAACCGCCTGGATCGGTCGCCCTCCTACTATAGCCCTGCACATGAGACCGACTCGAGCTCCGACGCCCCGCAGGCGGGCCCGCCGCGGGTCGGTGGAGCGTCCCGTCAACGGCCGTCTGTACCGCGCTTCCTTTCTCGTCGCCCTCCTTCCACTCCTGCTGGTGGCGCTCGCGAGCTCCCGGACCGGCGTGCTGGCCGCACCCTCGCTGCCACCGAACTTCGATGGGCCCGGGGCGACGAGCCTCGCCACCGAGCTCGCGATGAGCTTTCCGGATCGCTCGCCGGGCAGCGCCGGCGCGCGCGGCGCGGCGGCCTGGGTGCGCGAGCAGCTCGGCGGCTTCGGCCTGCGCGTCTCGTCGGACACCTGGAACGAACGCATCCCGGCAGCCGGCGTCGTCCAGCTCGACAACGTCTGGGCCGTGGTGCCGGGCCAGTCACGGGACTCGATCGTCGTGATGGCCCACCGGGACGACACCGGCGTCGGGCCTGGGGCGAACGACAACGCCAGCGGCACGGCAGCGCTGATCGAGCTCGCCCGCGGCTACGCGGCGACGGGCGCGGCCGGCGTCCCCGCCGTCAAGCCGGTGCACACGCTGGTCTTCCTCTCCACCGACGGGGGCGCCGCGGGCGGGCTCGGCGCCGAGCGGTTCGCCGGCCGGCTGCCCTATCCAGTCGACGCCGTCGTGAATCTGACCGCGCTCGGCGGCCGCGGTGCGCCCCGCCTCCTCCTCTCCGGCGATTCGTCCCACTCGACCGCGGCGCTCCTCGCCGCCACCACCGCCGAGCGGATCGGCGAACAGAGCGGGCAGACGCCGCGGCGCCCGGTGTGCTCTCGCAGCTGATCGATCTCGGCTTCCCGTTCACCCTCGGGGAGCAAGGCCCGTTCATCGCGCGCGGCATCCCCGCCGTCACCGTGACAACAGGCGGAGAACGCCCGCCCGAGGCGTTCACGGACCGACCAGGGAACCTCGACGGGCCGCATCTGACCGCGCTCGGGCGAGCGGCGCAGGAGCTCCTCGGCTCGCTCGACCAGGGGGTCGAGCTCCCTCACGGGACGCCGGGCGTCGTCTGGGCGGCAGGGCGGGCGATCCGCGGCTGGGCGATCGAGCTCCTGCTCATCTCGCTCCTCGTGCCATACGTCGTGGCGGTGGTCGACCTGGTCGCGCACATGCGCCGGCGGCGCATTCCGATCGCTCCCGCCTTCCGCAGCCTGCGCAGCCGGATCGCGTTCTGGCTCTTCGCCGCAATCGCCTTCGTCGTCTTCGGCTTCCTCGGCGCCTGGCCCGATGGGCCTGCGCGGCCGCCGAATCCGGCGGCGGAGGGGGCGGGCGACTGGGCCGTGCTCCCCTTGATCCTGCTCGGTGCGGTCCTGCTCGCGCGGGTGGCTCTGCTGCCGGCAGCGCCTCGTGCCGAGAAGGGAGGTCTCCGTCGAGGAGGACCTCGCCGGAAGCGTGAGCGCGCTCGTCGGCTGCGGCGTCGTGGCGTTGCTCGTTGTGGCAACGAACCCGTACGCGCTGCTCTTCTGCCTGCCGGCACTGCATGCGTGGCTGTGGCTGCCGCAGGTGCGGACGCGCGGCGCGCACGTGCGAGCGCTCGTGTTCGCCGTCGGGCTGATCGGGCCGTTGTTGCCGCTCCTCTCCCTGGCCCTCCGCTTCGGTCTCGGCTTCGACGCACCGTGGTACCTCCTGGAGCTCGTCGCCCTCCGGTACGTGCGGCCGATCGCCTTCGCGATCGCACTTCTCGGGACGGCATGCGCGGCGCAACTCGCAGTCGTAGCAGCGGGGCGGTACGCGCCCTATCCCAGAGCCGGCGAGCGGCCCGTGCGCGGGCCTGTGCGAGACCTCGTGCGCCGGTTCGCTCGTGCGCGCACGCGTCCTACCCCGCGAGGTAGCTGACGGCCGAGCCGGCCTCGAGCTCGCCGTCGCCGCGCGCCGACGAGCACGAGTGCGTCGGCGCGGGCCGTGCGCGCGATCATGTGCGACTCGTTGCCGGCGACCGGCTCGAGCAGCACGACGTCGCTCTCGACGCGGCGCCGTGCGCGGACGATCTGGTCGCGGTCCCGGTCGCGGCGCACGCCGGCTACGAGCCGGCCTGGCTGCCACTGCGGAAGCGGGTCGGCTGCACCCTGCAGGGCGAGTAGCGCCGGTAGCACGAAGAGCGTGAAGCCGACCAGTGACGACACGGGGTTGCCCGGAAGGCCGAACACCAGCGTCGCGTCACGGGTCCCGAACGCGACCGGCTTGCCCGGCCGAACGGCCACCCGCCAGAACACCTCCTCGACGTCGAGCGCAGCCAGCGTCGCGCGTACGAGGTCGTGGCGGCCGACCGAGACGCCGCCGGTCGTGACGAGCACGTCCCCGGTCAGCCCTCGCTCGAGCGCGGCACGCGTCGCCGGCTCGTCGTCGGCGACGATGTCGAGCGTCTCGACCTCCGCACCGGCCTCGGCGAGCTGCGCGCCGAGGAGCAGCGAGTTCGCCTCGTAGATCTCTCCGGGCCGAAGCGCCTCGCCGGGGGAGCGCAACTCGCTCCCGGTCGGGAGGAGCATCACCCGCGGGCGCCGGGAACAGACGACCGAGGCCGACCCGGCGGCAGCGAGGGCTCCGATCGTCCACGGGGTGAGCCGGGCTCCTGCGACAGCGACGACCTCGCCGGCAGCGATGTCGCCTCCGCGCGGTCTCACGTTGTCGCCGGTGACAACGCGCTCGACCACCACTGCCGTCACGTCGTTCTGCGTTCGTTCGACCGGCACCACCGCGTCGGCCCCGGCAGGAACGACCGCTCCGGTCGCGATCGGCGCCGCCTCGCCCTTCAGGACCTCACCGGCCGACGGGCGACCTGCCGCCGACGGCGCGACGACGGCGAGCCGCCCGGGCGTGTCTGCGGCGCGCACGGCGAATCCGTCCATCGCCGAGCTGTCGAACGGTGGCAGGTCGAGCGGCGAGGCGACCGTCCGGGCGAGCACCCGCCCGAGGGCGGCGGCGAGCGGGACGCTCTCCGGCTCGAGCACGCGTACGCGCCCGAGAACGAGCTGCTGCGCTTCGGCGATGGCGAGCAGGGCTTCCATCGACGTTCACGATAATCCCGCAACGTGGCGGGACTGCCTTGAGGATCCTCTACTTCGGGACGTACGACCGCGAGCATCCGCGCAACGTGAACGCGATCGCGGCCCTGCGCGACGCCGGTGTCGAGGTCGTCGAGCGGCACACGCAGCTCGGCCGCGGCGGTCTCCGCGGAACGCTCGACGTTTTCCTGGCCGAGACTCGTCTCTCGACGCCGGGTCGCAAGGGCGCCGACGCGCTGGTCGTCGGCTATCCCGGCCACTTCGACGTGCCCCGCGCCCGCCGGCTCGCGGGTTCGCGGCCGCTCGTCTTCGACGCGGTCCTCTCGCTCGAGGACGAGCTCGTCTCGGTCCGCCGCCGGTTCCGCCCGCACTCCGCTGCCGCCAACGTGCTCCGCGTTGCCGACGCCAGGGCGTTGCGCCTGCCCGACCTCGTCGTCTGCGGGACGGAGGCAGAAGCGGGCCATCTGAGCACGCTCGGGGCCGGACGGACGGCGGTCGTCTTCCTCGGGGCCGACGAGGACGTCTTCTGCGAAGCCTGGACGCCCACCTATCCCTTCTCCGCCCTGCACGAGGCCGACGGCTCGACCGACGTCGTCTCCGCGGCCGCCGAGCTCGTGCCCGACGTCCCCATCCGCATCGTGTCGCGGCGTGACCTCGAGCCCGACGAGCTCGGCCTGGCGTTCGGTCACGCGGGGATCGTGCTGGGCTCGTTCAGGGAGTCTCGCGCGATCTCACCCGCGGTCTTCAGCGGACTCGCCACCGGCGCGCCCGTGATCACGGCGGACACAGAAGCGGCACGCGAGCTGCTGAGCGACTGCGAGTCGGCACTCCTCGTCCCACCCGAGAGCCCGGAGGCGCTTGCGGCCGCGGTCGCGCGGCTCGCCGCCGACGCAGAGCTCCGGGGCCGCGTCGCGGCAGGCGGCAGCCGCGTGTTCGCGGAGCAGGCGGCACGCAGGGTCCGTGGCTCGCAGTGGCGTGCGCTGATCGAGGATCTGCTCACGTGATCGTCTGCGGCAGGAGGTAGGCGCAGAGGGCGAGCGTCAGGACGACCGCCGCACGATCCTCGTCGTAGGCCGACGCGACGAGCGGCCACAGCACGTACCAGACGATCAGGTAGGGGAGGCACAGCAGAAGCAGCAGCCAGGCGAGACCGAGTCGCGCCCGGCCCCTTGCGGCCTCGAAGAGCAGCCACACGTAGGCGAACGCGTAGGCCGCGACGAACACCCACGTCGATGCGTGGAGGCGCGACGGCAACGCGTAGGACGTTCGAGGTTCGAGGCCGTGGGCGAACGGCGCGAACGCGTGCAGCCAGTGGAGCCTCCACAGCGCCGTCGCCAGGCCGAGCGTCGCGACCGCGGTGACGGCGAAGGCGATGTGATCGACGCGGCGGCCCGTCGCACGAGCCTCGAGCGCGCGCAACGGGAGCAGGACGAGCGCCACCCACTTCACCAGCACCGCGAGCGCCCAGTCGACGCCTGCTTGCCGCGGCCGGCCGCGATCGCCGAGCGCAAGCGCCGCGGCGACGAGCGCGACCATCAGCGCGTCGTTGTGACCACCGCCGGCGAAGTGCACCGCCACGACCGGGTTCCATCCGACGAGCGCGGCGGCCGAAGCTCTCCGGCGGGAGGCGAGGAACGTCGCCGCCAGAACGGCGAGGGCAGCGGCGATTCGAAACGACCACCCGGCGACAGCCGGCGACCGTGTCAGCGCGACGGGCTTCGAGACGAGGGTGAACGCCGGCCCGTTCGTCGCCGTCGCGTGCAGGTGCGGGGCGCCTACGTGCGCCGCGGAGACCGGGTCGTCGGCCGGCGTCTGGAGATACGGGTCATGGAGGCGCGCGTAGCTCCAGTAGGCCAACGCATCGGTCGAGAGCAGAAGCGGCGCTGCAAGCGGAGCGAGCTGGATCGCGCAGGCGACGGCGAAGACCGGTCCGAAGCGCCCGCCGTGTCGGAGCAGCCAGTAGCCGGCGACGTACGTCGCGAAGGCGGTCGCGAGCAGAACGAGGAAGGCCGTCCCGACGTGGGAGAGCCGCGCCACGAGCACGCAGCCGGCCACGAGCGCCAGCGTCAGGTAGCCCGCGAGGAGGGCGCTAGGAGGTCGCCTCGGAATGGCGCTTGTCGAGCTTCAATGCGTCGAGTGCGGCGTGCCGGGAGGAGGCGCTGGATTGGTGACGGCCGGCGGCGCGGTCGTCGTCGGAGTCGTGGTCGTCGGGGCGGTCGTCGCAGGGGGCGGGCTCACGTACTGCAGGAAGCCGTAGTCGCCGTGCTTGATCGGCCTGAACGTCGGGTAGACGTTCGGCACCTGGAAGTCGAGCGCCGGCCGCTTCCAGAGCGCGGACGCCATGTACTCGTGCCAGATCGGCACGGGGAAGGTCGCCCCGGCAACCACCTCGCCGTGGACGTCCGTCATCGGGATCTCGCCCTGCTGGTAGCCCATCCAGACGACCGTGCTGAGCTGCCGGGTGAAGCCGTCGAACCATGCGTCGGCGTGGTTCTCGGTCGTGCCCGTCTTCCCGGCGTTCGGGTGGACGCCGTCGCCCGAACCGGCGCCGGTCCCGTATTGGGCGTTCTGACGCAGCACGTCGGTCACCTGCCAGGCCACTCCCTCCGAGAGCGCCCGCTTGGTCTGCGGCTTGCCCCACCCGCTCGCGGTGTCGACCTTGCCGCTCGGGAGAACGACCTTGGTGATCGCCATCGGCTTGGCGTAGACGCCCATCGCCGGGAAGGTCGCGTAGGCGGCCGCCATGTCGAGCGGCGACACGGCGAGCGAGCCCAGGCCGATCGAGGCGACGGGCTTGTCCGGGGTCAGCTGCACACCCAGGCGGTGCGCCATCTGCCAGACGTACCGCGGGCCGACGTCCAGCGTCAGCTGCGCATAGACCGTGTTGTCCGACTGCAGCGTGGCCCGGGTCACGCTCTCCGATCCCGCATACGTGTCGTCGTAGGTATGCACCTGCCACGGCTTGGCCGGATCGCACCACGGGGCGACGTCGCAGGTGAACGGGGCAGAGGTGTAGTAGGTGGAGTTGGGATCCATCCCCTGCTCGACCGCCGAGGCGAGCACGAACGTCTTGAACGTCGAGCCGGCCTGCCTCGCCGACTGCGCCGCGAGGTTGAACTGGTTGCCTGCACTGCGGACGACCGCGGTCATCGCGCGGATCGCGCCCGTTCCCGGCTCGACGGAGACGATCGCAGCCGCCGGGTCGGTGCGGTAGGGGAGCACGTCGCGGATGGCCTTGTTCGCGAGGCGCTGCAGCCGTGGGTCGATCGTCGTGTAGACCTTCAATCCGCCCTCGCGCACCGTTCCGGCTCCGTACTCGTCGATCAACTGATCGGTGACGTACGAGAAGAAGTACGGCTGCTTGATCTGCGTGTAGATGTTGCCCGGCCTCAGGCCGAGCGATCTCGACCGGACCGCGCTCCGGTACTGCCGGGCTGTGATCACCCGGTTCGTGAGCATCGCCTGCAGAACCTCCTGGCGCCGCGCGAGTGCCGCCTTCGGATCGTGGAACGGGTCGTAGACCGAAGGTGCCTGCGGGAGCCCCGCGAGCAACGCGGACTGCAGCAGCGTCAGCCGGCTCGCCGGGCGGGAGAAGTAGGTCTGCGCGGCGGCCTCGACCCCGTACGCGTGATTCCCGTAGTACGTGGTGTTGAGGTACTCGTCGAGGATCTTCGACTTCGGCCACTTCCGCGCGAGCTTGATGGCGAGGCAGGCCTCCTTGATCTTGCGGCTGAACGTCTTCTCGCGGCCCGTGTAGAGACCGCGCACGAGCTGCTGTGTGATCGTCGACCCGCCCTCGACGGCCTTCCCTGCAGTGACGTCCGTCCACGCCGCCCGCGCGATGCCGAGGTAGTCGACGCCGCCGTGCGACCAGAAACGGCGGTCCTCGATCGCGACGGTCGCGCGCGGGAGCCAGACGGTCATCCGTCCCAGCGCGACCGGCTCGCGGTTGTGCTCGGCCGGGATCGACCCGAGCAACGAGCCGTCGCTGGCGTAGACGAACGAGTTCTGGCCGATGTCGACGGGCTTCAGCGTGCTCAAGTCGCAGCTGGCCGACAGCGCGACGCCGGTGCCGACTCCGACGGTGACCGCGCCGACGACGAGCGCGGCGGCGATCGCGGCGAAGATCATGCCCGCACGCCGGCGGCGCCTCGTACGTCCTGCGCGCTTTCTCTTCCGACCTCGCTGGGCGAGGATGAAGTCGAGGTCGTCGTGCCGGCGCGGGGTCATGCCTGCTCCTCCGCAAATACCCCGGTTCCACGCAGCCGCTCGGCCATCTCGACGCGCAGGTCGGATGCAGCGGTCCCGAGCGCGTCCGCCGGTGCCCGGCGGCGAACGGCGATCGTCACATCGTCCGCGCCCAGCTCGACGACTCGCGCGACGTCCCCGTCAACGGACAGTGACTCGATCACGCTGCGCAGGTCGCTCTGAAGGGGCAGCTTCGCCGTCGCTTCGACGTAGCCGCCCGGAGTGCGGATCGTCGAGTTGCGGATCGTCTGCGATGCGAGCTTCTCGTTCGGAACGGCGATCTGGTTGTCGTCCGACGTGCGGAGCCAGGTGTAGTTGAGACCGATCTCCTCGACCACGCCTCTGGCGTCGTCGATCTCGACCTCGTCGCCGAGCCGGAGCGGCTGAGTGAATGCGATCATGATCCCTGCGACGGCGTTCCCGATCACGCGCTGGCTGGCGAACCCGATCACGAGGGCGAGGACCGCGGACGACGCGAGGACCGCGCCCGCGACAGCGCGCACCTGCGGGATCACGAGCAACGCAGAGAGGACGCCGACGCAGACGATCGTGGCGAACAGCGTGCGACGGATCACGCGATAGCGCGTGATCACCTCCGGCGGCAGGTCGCGCCGCGAGATCCGGTGGTCGACGAGCTTCGCGACCACCCACGCCACCACGATGACGGCGGCGGCGATCAGGGCGTGTTGCCAGAACTCACTCACTCGTACACGCCTCCTTCGCCCCAGTCGATCGGTTTCCGGCCTGCGAACCCCTCTTCGTATGAATGCCAGAAGCCGACTGCCTGCTCCCCGACGTGCCAGCAGAGGAGCACAGGCTCGCCGTCGCGCAGTGCAGGGAAGTCGAGCAAACCCAGGTCGGCGTCCTTGACGAAGACGCCCAGCGACTCGATGTGGTCGACGCACGCGGCGGCGTCGGCGGCCAGCGAGACCAGCTCCGACTGCGCCGCGCCGAGATCGTTGGCCGCGTGGCCGCCGCCGTTGCCGCCGATCGCCGTCACGTGGCGCCCCTGGGCCGACTGGAGCTCGCGCAGGCGCTCGCGCAGGGAGACGAGGCGCTCCGCTGCGGGGCGCACCTCGCCGAGAGCGCTGTTAGCCTCGGCGGGAGTGAACGTGCGGTCGAGCACGGCGCCGTCGTATCGTACGAGGGAGAAGCGCCGTCTCGCGCTCTGGTTCCTCCTCGTCGGCGTCCTCGCCGCAATCGCGTACGCCGCCAGGGTCTCGTCCGGGAAGCCCGATCCACAGGTCCTCTACGAATGGACGACCGCGATCGGCGCCCTGATCCAGGACGGGATCATCCTCGGGCTCGTGCTGCTGATCGCCAAGCCTCGCTTCGATTTGCTCGCCCTCCGCCGGCCCTCGTCGCTCCGGCGGGCGTTCATGTACCTCGGCGTGGCCCTGTTCGCGATCTATTTCTTCGAGGAGGCCTACGCGGCCCTGGCCCACCCCGGCAACGAACAGGGCCTAACGCCTTCGCACTGGGAGCCGGCCCATGCGGCCGCCTATGTCGCCAATGCGATCGTCATCTGCACCTTCGTTCCGTTCGTCGAGGAGCTGACGTACCGCGGGCTCGGCTTCTCGGTCGTCGCGCGCTTCGGCCGCTGGCCGGCGATCCTGATCGTCGGCGTGATGTTCGGGCTCGCCCATGGCCTGATCGTCTCGCTGCCCGTGATCGTGGCCTTCGGCTGCGTGCTCGCCTGGATCCGCGACCGCACGGACAGCGTGATACCCGGGATGTTCCTGCACGGTGCCTTCAACCTGATCGCACTCATCGTCGCCGTCACGCTCTAATCTCAGAGCTCGTGCGCCGCCTCACGCTCGTCATCTTCGCGCTGGCCGCTGCCCTCGCGTTGCCGTCGCTCGCGGATGCCGCTTGCGGGGTCACGCACAGCCGGGTGTCGGGGACCGCGCCGCTGAGGGTGACGTTCACGGCAGCCTGTGCCTCGACGAGCTACCAGTGGAGCTTCGGCGACGGGGCCACAGGCGCCGGGCAGACCGTTCGGCACGTCTACGCGGCGGGCGTCTTTCGTCCGACGCTCGCGACCGATGCGGACCCCGCCCCGGAGGCGGCGGCCACGGTGCTCTCGATCGCCCTGAAGGTGAGTGCGCCGGCCAAGGCGCGTTACGCGCAGTGGGTGACGCTCCACGCCACCGTCACACCGAGGCTCCCGGTGACCCTGCACGGCCGGCAGTTCGTGCACGGCAAGCTGCGCGTGCGCGTCCTCTCTGCGGCGCCCTGGGTCGCACACGCCGGGAACGTGACGGCGACAGCCCGCATCTTGGCGGTGCCGAGACTGGTCGTTCGGCTGGTCGGCGAGCCCATCGTCGGGGCACGAGTCCGCGTGCAGGCGACGCTGCATCCGGCGAGCGCCGGACGGATCGTCGGCCCGAGGGTGGTCGACACGCGCCTTGCCCGCGTCGCTCACGTGACCGTGACCACGCATCCGGCAGCCGGCTGGGCTCCGGTACGCAGCACCGTGCGAACGGAGATCGTCTTGCGACAGCTCGCACTGGGAGCGCATGGCGCAAGCGTCCTGCAGCTCGAGGAGCGGCTACGCGACCTCCACTACGCGGTCGAGGCCGACGGCGTGTACGGCGATGACGACGTCGAGGCGGTCTACGCGTTCCAGAAGGTCGAGGGGCTTCCACGCACCGGCATGGTGACCGCCGGGCTCTGGACGCGGCTCCTCCAGGCCCAGGTGCCTCGAGCGCGCTATGCCGGAAACCACATCGAGGTCGACAAGGCCAGGCAGGTGCTGTTCGTCGTGCGCGGCGGCAAGGTCTCGCTCGTCGTGGCGGTCTCGACCGGCGCCACCGGGAACACGCCCCTCGGGCTCTGGCACGTCTACCGGAAGGTGACCGGCTTCGACTGGGTCCTGTACTACCCCAACTACTTCCTGCGCGGGTTCGCCGTGCACGGCTATCCCGACGTGCCGCCGTACCCTGCATCGCACGGGTGCGTCCGCATTCCGATGTGGATCGCGACGACGATCTATGGCGACATCGGGCTCGGCACCCCGATCTACATCTACAGCTAGCCGTCAGGTGTCGTCGTCGTCGTCCTGCTCGTCGTCGACCTCGGCGGCCTCGGCCTCCGCCTCGGCGCCGGCAAAGTCCTCGGCCGAGACGCGATCGAGGAACCGCTTGAACTCGTCGACGATCTCCTCTTCGTTCACCTCGTCACCCTCCATCTCGATCGCCGACTCCTCGATCACCTCGTCGTCGGCGAAGATCGGCGCGCCGGTCCTCACGGCGACGGCGATCGCGTCGGAGGAGCGCGAGTCGATCTCAAGCTCCGTGCCGTTCTGGGCGACGGTGATCGAGGCGTGGAACGTGCTCTCGCGCAGCTCCGTCACGGTCACCCGCACGACCGACACGTCGAGCTCGGTGAGGATGTTCACGAGCAGGTCGTGGGTCAGCGGCCGGGGCGTACTCGCGCCCTGGAGCTTCATCAGAATGGCTGCGGCCTCCGGCTGGCCGATCCAGATCGGCAGGTACCGGTTCCCGTCGGCCGTCTTGAGCAGCACGATCGGCTGCTTCCCCACGATGTCGAACGAGACCCCGTAGATCGTCATCTCGACCACTGCAAATAGGTTACCCCTGGCTCTGACGGCCAACACGCCCGGCTAGACTGACGCGCGCTTGGGCGATTAGCTCAGTTGGTTAGAGCGCCGCTCTGATAAGGCGGAGGTCCCTGGTTCGAATCCAGGATCGCCCATTCCTGGCTCCAGTCCACCCCGTCGGCGCGGTACTCGCCGCCCTGGTCGTCGCGACGGTCGCCGTCGCGGGCGGGGCGGGCGCAACGACGGCGCGAGGCCAGGGCACGATCGCCGTCGGCACCGGGCAATACGTCTTCGTCGTCGCTGCGGACGGGACCGGCGGACATGCACTCGGTGCCGGGGACTACCCCGCGTACTCGCGCAGCGGCAGGCTCGCCTTCACGTTGAACGGCGTCTGGGTGTCGAACGGCGACGGAACGGGCCGGCGGCAGATCGTCCCGCGCTTCGCCGACTACATCACGTACACGTACCCGACCTGGTCGCCGGACGGCGCGCACATCGCCTACGTCCGCGTCGACAACGGCCACGAGACGTCGGAGCTCTGGGTCGTTCGCTCGGACGGACTGCAGCTGCACGGCCTCTCGATCGTGCACGTCGCGGACACGCCCGCGTGGTCGCCGGACGGAAAGTGGATCGCCTACGTCGGGGACGGGGGCCTGAGCGAGGTCCTGTCGGACGGCTCGGGCAAACGCACGTTGCTCTCCCGCGACGTGGCCTTCCCCGCCTGGTCTCCCGACGGCCGCCGCATCGCGTTCGAGGAGCAGACACGGACGGACCGTCTCGATCCACGAGCTCGACCCGCGCGACGGGCGAATTCGGCTGATCGAACATCATCAGGGCTCGCTCGGGCCGCTCGCCTGGTCCCCCGACGGCACCCGGCTCGCGTTCACCGTCGAGCGCGCCGGCGCCGGCGGGTCGTACTTCGAGATCCGTACGGTCCGGACGTCGGGGCTCGAAGAGCGGGCCTTGACGCGACTGTTCGTGCAGCACATCGACGGCATCACGTGGCGGCGTTAGCGCGTCGCCGAAGCTACGCGGGCGGCGCAAGGCGCTCGAGCGCCTCGGCAAGCTCCGCCAGCTGCACCTCGCTGTCAAGCGCGACGTGGACGCCGGTTGCCCCGACCGAGGCCTCGAACCCCGTCAAGAGCCTGAAGGCGCTCCGGACACGCGCGGCGAGCGCTGGATCGACCTTCGTTGCACGACGCTCCCTGGTCCGGGCCCCTGCCCAGCGTGCAGCTCGTTCGGCGGCCCGAACCGACAGCCCTTCGCGGACGATCGTGCGCGCGAGCCTGCGCCTGCCGTCCTGGTCGGGGACCGAGAGCACCGCGCGCGCGTGCCCCTCGGTCAGCTCGTGCCGGCTCACCATCGCGAGCACGTCGTCGGGCAGCTCGAGCAGGCGGATGCGGTTCGACACCGTCGGCTTCGACTTGCCGACGCGCTCGGCGATCTCGCCGAGCGAGAGCGAGAACTCGTCGAGCAAGAGCGCATAGGCGCGCGCCTCGTCGACGGGCGAGAGGTCCTCGCGCGCGACGTTCTCGACCAGTCCGAGCAGAAGCGTCTCCCGGTCGTCGGCCTCACGGACGATGGTCGGAACGCGTCTCGATCCCGGCCTCGCGCGCAGCGCGCCAGCGCCGCTCGCCTGCGATCAGCTCGTAGCCGCCCTCGAGCCTGGGCCGAACGACGACCGGCTGGATCATGCCCTGGGCGCGGATCGAGTCGGCGAGGCCGCCGACGCTTTCGCTCTCGAAGCGCTTGCGCGGCTGGCGCGCGTTCGGATGGATCTGGTCGACCGGTACCTGCGCAAGCTCGGGCACGCCCGCCGACAAGGACCTCGAACCCGCGCCCGAGCCCGCGGCGGGTGGTCGGCCCGCCCACGCTAGCTCCGCTGGACAAGCTCCATCGCCACCTTCCAGTAGGCCTCGGCGCCGCGTGAGCGCCGGTCGTAATGGGTCACGGGGAGCCCGTGGCTCGGCGCCTCCGCGACGCGGATCGAGCGCGGCACGACTGCATCGAAGACGAGCGCGCCGAAGTGACGCCGCACCTCCGCCTCGACCTCGGCCGAGAGCCGGGTTCGCGCATCGGCCATGGTCAGCAGCACGCCGGCGATCGCCAGCCCGGGATTGAGCCGTCGCTTGACGAGCTCGATCGACTGGACGAGCTGCGCGAGACCTTCGAGCGCGTAGTACTCGGTCTGCACGGGAACGACGACGCGATGCGGCGGCAGCGAGCGCGTTGACCGTGAGCGGGCCGAGCGATGGCGGACAGTCGAGCAGGACGAAGTCGAAGCCCTCCCCGTGACGGAGCGCCTCGGCGAGGAAGCGGTCGCCGTCGTCTCGCCGCGCGAGCTCCACGGCGGCGCCGGCGAGCTCCGGGCGCGAGGGGACGAGGAAGAGGTTCTCGAACTGGGTCGGCTTGGCGAGGTCCTCGAGCGCGGCCCCGTCGAGCAGGTCGTACGTCGACGTGCCGTTCGCGCGGAGACCGAGCCCCGACGTTGCGTTCGCCTGCGGGTCGAGGTCGACCACGACGGCCCGCTCCCCGGCCTCGGCGAGGCACGCCGCGAGGTTGACCGCAGACGTGGTCTTGCCGACACCGCCCTTCTGATTTGCAAAGGCGTAGATCTTGCCGCGCACCGCGCCCAATCTAGCCGCGACCCCGGACGCTGATTTGCAGCGAAGCTTGCTACGGAAGCGGGCGCTTCCGCGCCACGCCGACGCGCCGCGGAAAGCCCGGCGGCGTCGGCGCGAGCTTGCGCAGCACGAGCAGACCCGGTGGCCCGTCGTCGAGCGTTCCGCCGAGCCGCGCAGCAACCCGAGCGACGTGCTCGGTGTCCGCCGTCTGGCCGACCCAGAGGATCGCGGCGCCTCCGACGCGGACGAGCGGCAGACACCACTCGGCCGCGGTCGGCGGCTTGGCGAGCGCCTTCGCGACCGCGACGCCGGCCCAGTCGGTCGGTTGCTCCTCGGCGCGGCCCCACAGCACGCGCGCGTTCGCGGGAGCGGCGTGCTCGAGGAACTCACACTTGCGGCGCTCGGCTTCGAGCAGCACCACCTCGCGATCGGGTAGGGCGTGCGCGAGCGGGATCCCGGGCGCGCCGCCGCCCGAGCCGACGTCCACGATCGGCCCCTCGAGCGCCCTCACGACCTCGACCGCAGTCAGAGAATCGTCCAGGAGCACCCGACGCGCGGCAGCAGGGTCGCGGAGCGCGGTCAGGCCGGGCGTCGCGAGGACGGCCCGAACCCAGTCGTCAAGCGTCGGGCTCGACGACGACGTACCGGTTCGGCTCCGCTCCCTCGCTGACGGTCCGGATGCCGGGCTCGTCGGCGAGGCGTTCGTGCACGATCCGCCGCTCCACCGCGGACATGGGCTCCAACAGAACACGCTCGCCCGCGGCGGCGCGTTCGGCGCTACGGATCGCGATCGACTCGAGCGTCAGCCGGCGGCGGTCCCGGTAGCCCGCTGCGTCGATCGTCGCATGCTTGCCGGTGCTGGTTCGATGGAGGATCACGTTGGCGAGGTACTGCAGCGAGTCGATCGTGTGCCCGTGCTTGCCGATCAGCAGGCCGAGGTCGCCGCCGCTGCAGCTGACGACGATCTCCTCCTCACTCTCGTAGGTGTCGACTCGAGCGACGACGCCGAGCGCCGCGACGACTCGTTCGACCAGGCCACGGATCTTCGCCGCATGCTCGGACTCGCCCTCACGCGCCTCCAACCGCTCCGGCGCCTGCGCGTCGTCCGCAGACGCGATCACGAGGGCCGGGGTATAGCCGACGCCCAGCAGGCCGCGTTCGCCCTCCGACACGACCTGGAAGCGAACGCTCGCCCGATCGAGCCCCGGTGCGAGCCGCTCGAGGTCGCGCAGCGCCTTCCACTTCGCCTCACCGACGGTCTCGCCCGTCGCCTCGACGGACACCTCGCCGGTCACCGCCGGGCGCCGCCCTTCTTCTTCCGCCGGACGCGGCGGGGCGCGGCGGAGGCCGCGGGGGTCGCAGGCGCCGGGGCAGGTTCCGGAACGGGCACCGGCTCCTGGCGCGCCTTTGTGCGCGAGGTGCGTCGCGGCCCGATGGGTGCGCGAGCGGCCGCAGGGGTCTTCGGGACGAGCCGGCGTGTGATCAGCCCCTGACCTACCGTCCACAGGTTGGTCGTCATCCAGTAGATGATCAGGCCGGTCGGGAAGCGCGCGACCACGGTCAGGAAGACGAGCGGCAGGACCATCATGATCCGGCGCTGCGTCTTGTCCATCGTCGCGCCCATGAAGTACGTCGACGCAACCTGCGAGCCTGCATAGATCGCGAGCAACACATAGCCGGACCAGTGCGCCGTCGCCTTCGCGGAGATGTTCGGGACGACGTGCAGCCACGAGCCTGTGATGTGGTGCGACTCGTGCCGTAGCGTGAAGTAGAGAGCGATGAAGATCGGGAACTGCAACACCAGAGGCAGGCACGACGCAGCCGGGTTGATGTTGTTCTCCTTGTAGAACTTCATCAGCTCCTCGTTGAGCTTCTGGCGGTCGCCCTTGTACTTCTGCTGGATCGCCTTCATCTCGGGCGCATGTCGCTGCATCGACTGCATCGAGTGGATCTGGCGGACAGCAAGCGGCACGAGCGCGATCCGGACGAGCACCGTCAGGGCGACGATCGACCACGCCCACGACAGGCCGACCGAGGAGTGGAAGAAGTCGAGGATCGACTTCATCACGTTCTCGAGCGGCGTCAGGATGCCGGCGACGATCAGTAGCGCGGTCATGGGTAGTCGACGCCTCCGTGCGACCAGGGGTTGCAGCGCAGAAGGCGCCACCCGGCGAGCGCGACCCCTTTCAGGACGCCGTGCCTGCGAATCGCGAGCACGGCGTACTCCGAGCAGCTCGGGTGGTACTTGCACGTGTTCGCCGGAACGAACGGGGCGACCACGAGCTGGTAGAGCCGAATCGGGAGGATCGCAACGAGCCTGGCTGCCCGCTCCGGCGCCCGCAGAGCCGGCACTTCAGCTCCTTCTACGGCTCCGTCAAGCCTACGGCTGAATGCCCGCCTCATGCCGCCGCCTTCCCGAGCACCTCGTCGACCCTGGCCTCGAGCCACGCATGCCCGTTCGTCTCGGCCGCTTCGGGCAACCCGCGCCGGACGACGAGGACATAGTCGTTCGTCTGCGGCATGGCTTCGAGCCGGGTGCGCACGATCTCCCTCAACTGCCGTTTGATCCTGTTGCGAACGGCGGCGTTCCCGACCGCCTTCGGTACTGCGAACCCGAGCCGTGGGTCGCCGAGCGACTCGTCGCGCTGGAACCAGTAGAGCGTGAGGAATCGCGTCGATGCCGAGCGCCCGTGCCGGTAGACCGCGTCGAAGTCACGGGAGCGAGAGAGGCGGTTTCGCCGCTGCACCGGCGCTTAGGCGGACAGGCGCGCGCGCCCCTTCGAGCGGCGGCGCTTCAGGATCTGGCGGCCGGCGCGCGTCGACATGCGGGCGCGAAAGCCATGCTTCCGCTTCCGCCTGCGCACGTTCGGCTGATAGGTCCGTTTCAAAATAGAGCTCCGAGGAAGACAATCGGCCGCTTCGTCGAGGGGCGGCCGGACGAGCGGGCAGTCTACATGGACCGACTCCGCGATCGGTTTTCCACACCTCGCCCCGCGACCAAAAGCCGTGGAAAGTGCGGCACGTGAGTCGGTCCGGTGAACCGCTTTCCACAGCTGTGGAGTGTTGTGTGGAGGTCGGAAAAATCCCTGCAAAAGCCCGTGATCGGCGGAGCGGACAGGGCGAGAAATCCTCATTGAGAGGCCGCGCGGACGCTGCTATGCTCGCCAACCCCGGCGCCAGAGCGAGAGGAGCCTCAAGGCAGGTGGAAAGTCAAATCGAGCTGACGGCGGAGAGCCTCTGGAGCGACGTCTCGGCTCGGCTGCGTGAGGCACTTAACCAGACGACGTACCAAACATGGTTCGGCGGCATCGGTGAGGTGGAGCTCGACGCCGATGCGTTCGAGCTCGCGGTTCCGAACGAATTCGTCCGGGACTGGATCGAGGGCCACTTCCTCGACCTGATCAGGGCGGCAGTCCGCGATGTCGCCGGAGACGGCGTTCGCGTGTCGCTTCGCATCGCCGAGACACCGCCGCCGGCGCTCCAGGCGGTGCCCGCGTCGGTCCGGCCGCTCCCGGTCGAGCAGCTCCCACGGCCCGAGACGCCCGGCATCAACCCGAAGTACACCTTCGACTCGTTCGTGATCGGTTCCTCGAACCGTTTCGCACATGCGGCCGCGCTCGCGGTCGCCGAGTCGCCGGCGAAGGCCTACAACCCGCTCTTCATCTACGGCCACACCGGGCTCGGCAAGACGCATCTCCTGCACGCCGTCTCGAACTTCGTGACCGAGCACGGCGGCGGGCTGACGTGCCGGTACGTCACGTCCGAGACCTTTATGAACGACTTCATCAACAGCCTCCGCGACAAGCGCATCGAGGGCTTCAAACAGCGTTACCGCACCTACGACGTCCTGCTGATCGACGACGTCCAGTTCTTCGAGCACAAGGAGCGGATCCAGGAGGAGTTCTTCCATACGTTCAACTCGCTCTACGAAGCCGGCCGTCAGATCATCATGTCGAGCGACCGGCCGCCGCGCGACATCGCGACGCTCGAGGAACGCCTGCGGTCGCGGTTCGAGTGGGGCCTCATCACCGACATCCAGCCGCCCGATCTCGAGACGCGGATCGCGATCCTCCGCAAGAAGGTGAAGAGCGACCAGATCGAGATCGGCGATCCCGAACTGCTCACGTTCATCGCCTCGCGGGTCTCGACGAACATCCGTGAGCTCGAGGGAGCGCTGACGCGCGTCGTCGCGTTCTCGTCGCTCACCGGCCGCCCGCTGTCCGTCGATCTTGCGCAGGACGTTCTCAAGGACGTCTTCCCGCAGGGCGAGGCCGCGCAGATCTCGATCGGGCTGATCCAGGAGCTCGTCTGCGAACGCTTCGGAGTCACGATGGCGGAGCTCACCGGCGACCGGCGCTCCCAGAACATCGTGTATCCACGCCAGGTCGCGATGTACCTCTCACGCGAGCTGACCGACTCCTCGCTACCGAAGATCGGGCGCGAGTTCGGGGGCCGCGACCACACGACTGTGATTCATGCCACCTCCAAGATCGCGCGCCTGATCCGTGAGGACAGGGGTGTGTACAACCTGATCCAGGAACTCACAGCTCGCGTCCGTCAAGCGCGCTGACACGGCAGCCTGTGGGCGACCTCGACTTCTCCCCCGTCCGCTCCCACAGGGAGAATGGCGCTCCGAGCAGCACGCATGCCACCTTTCCCCGGTACCCACAGGGCTTATCACTACAACGAGGTTCTTTTAGATGATTGACTCAGAAACCGTAGTGGGCACAGGTCTTCGCATCACCGTCGCTCGAGATGAGCTCGCCTCGAAGCTCGGAATCGTCTCGCGAGCCGTTTCGACGCGTGCAACCGTGCTCGTGCTCGGCGGTATCCAGCTTCGCGCGGCCGACGGCCAGCTGCTCTTGTCCGCGACAGACATGGAGTTGTCGCTACGGGCGACGCTCGACGCGCGTGTTTCGGACGAAGGGACGGTCGTGGTGCCGGGGCGGCTCCTGCTCGACATCGCGAGGTCGCTGCCGGAGGCCGAGGTGACGATCGAGCACCGCCCCGACGAAGCGGTCGCAGTCGTCTCGGCTGGATCCGCGACGTATCGGCTGCACACGTACTCGGCCGAGGACTTCCCGCGGCTTCCCGACATCGAGACGTTGACGCTCCATTCCGTCGACGGCGACGCGTTGGTCGAGACCGTCGGCCGCGTCGGCCGCAGCGCATCGCGCGATGAGAGCCGCCCGGTGCTGACCGGCATCCTCGTACGTTTCGAGCCGGGGAAGATCGTGATGGCGGCGACGGACTCCTACCGGCTCGCCGTGAAAGAGACCGCCGTCGCTGCGCCGTTGCCGGAGCTCGAGGCGATCATTCCTGCGCGCGCACTCCAGGAGCTCTCGCGCATCGCGTCCGGCGCCGAAGACGTGCAACTGGGGCTCCACGAGAACCACGTCGTGTTCGGAGCAGATGGCGTCTGGCTGACGACCCGCCGGATCGACGGCCAGTTCCCGAACTACCGGCAGCTCCTGCCGGAGCAGTTCGAGCACGAGCTGCAGTTGCCGCGCGAGGAGCTGCTCGAGGTCGTTCGCCGCGTCTCGCTGATGGCGCAGCGAAACTCGCCGCTGCGCCTGCGGTTCGCGGAGGGCGAGGTGACGGTCTCGGCGATCACGCAGGACGTCGGCGAGGCGCGCGAGTCCCTTCCGGCCCCGTACGCCGCCGACCCGCTCGAGATCGGCTTCAACGCCGAGTTCCTGCGCAGCGGGCTCGAGTCGATCGACTCGGAGTCGCTGCGCTTCAAGCTGATCAGCCCGCTCCGCCCGGCTGTGCTCGAAGGCGAGAGCGACGACTACGTCTACCTGATCATGCCGATCCGCCTCGCCGGCTGAGAAGCGCCTGGTCGTCACGCAGGTCTCCCTTCGCCAGTACCGCTCGTACGCGTCGCTCGAGCTCGAGCTCACCTCCGGGATCGTTCTCGTCACCGGCCCGAACGGCGTCGGCAAGACGAACCTGCTCGAGTCCCTCCATCTCGGAACCCAGGGCTTCTCCCCGCGCAGCCGGACGGACGCGCAGCTGATCCATTTCGGGGAGCAGGCGGCCCGCGTCGGCATCGCCGGTAGCTCGGGCGCCCGTCCGCTCGAGGTCACGGTCACGTTACGTGCAGGCCAGGCGAAGGAGGCCAGGGTGAACGGCGCGCGACTGCCTTCGGCGGAGTCGCTCCGCCGTGAGATCAGCACGCTCGTGTTCACGCCCGACCGGCTTGCGATCGTCAAAGGTGGGCCGGCCGTCCGCCGCGCGTATTTCGACCGTGTGCTCGCGCGCCTGCATCCTGCGCACGCGGGATTGCCGCAGGCGTACCTCGCGGCGCTGGCGCAACGCAACGCGTCGCTGCGCCGTGTCCAACTCGGCCTGTCGGAGCGAAGCGCGGTCGAGCCGTGGACCGAGCAGATCGCAGAGCTCGGCGGCTCTCTGGTCGAGCTGCGGAGGACGACGCTCGCTGCCCTGGAGGACGGGTTCGCCCGGCACGCGGCGGAGCTCGGGCTCGGCGCTGCCACACTTCGCTACGACGGTGAGCCGGCGACCCTGGCCGAGCTCGACGCCCGCCTCGGCCGCGACGTCGAGCGAGGCTTGACGGGGCTCGGCCCGCACCTCCACGACGTCGTCATGGAGAGCGGCCCGCGTGACCTGCGGCAGTTCGGTTCCCAGGGCGAACAGCGGCTCGCGGTGCTGTCCCTCCTCCTGGCCGAGGCGCGCCTGCTCGAGACGCCGCCGCTGCTCCTGCTCGACGACGTGCTCTCCGAGCTCGACCCGGGCCGCCGCCGCATCCTGGCCGGATTGCTCGCCGGTCACGGTCAGACGGTGATCACGGCGACCCATGCGAGCGCCTTGCCGGTCGCTCCGTCTCAGCTCGTCGAGGTGGAACCTGGAACGGCTCGCTGACGGCGTCCGGTCCGAGCTCGGCCGCTTCGGCCCGCAGGCCGGAATGGCCGACCTCGTCGACCGGTGGCCGGCGGCGGTGGGCCCCGAGATCGCGCGTTTCGCATGGCCGGCGCGGATCGCGCGCGACGGAACCGTCCACGTGTCGACCGCCGACTCGATCTGGGCCTTCGAGCTCGGACAACGCGCCGCCGAGATCGGCGCGCGGCTCGACGGCGCGCGCCTGCGGTTCGCGCCGGGACCACTTCCGGACCCCCCGCTCGAGGAGGTCGCCGACACCGTTTCGCCGACTCTGGAGGAGACCCGGCTGGCGGGCGAGCTGACCACGGCCGTGACGCACGAAAAACTGCGCGAAACGGTGCAAAAAGCGGTCAGTTTCGCGCTCGCGCGGGGGCGGTCCAACCCCCCGTTCTGATACACTGACGGCACCCCGCAAAACAGAGGTTTTGCAGGGATTTTCCTTCTGTATGGCGAAGACGACAACAACGGCCGACTACTCGGCCAAGGACATCACCGTGCTCGAAGGCCTCGAGCCGGTCCGGCTGCGACCCGGGATGTACATCGGATCGACCGGGTCGAGGGGCCTGCACCACCTCGTCGAGGAGGTTGTCGCGAACGCCGTCGACGAGGCGCTCGCGGGCCGCAACGACACGATCGAGGTGACGATTCACCCGGACAACTCGGTCACGGTGCGCGACCGCGGCGCCGGGATCCCGATCGACATGATCCCCGAGCAGGGACTGCCGGCCTTGACCGTGGTCCTCACCAAGCTGCACGCCGGCGGCAAGTTCGGCGGCGCCGGCTACAAGGTTTCCGGGGGACTGCACGGCGTCGGCGTCTCGGTCGTCAATGCGCTGTCCGAGTGGCTGATCGCGGACGTCGCCCGGGACGGGAAGCTCTATCGCCAGGAGTTCGCCCGCGGTGAGCCGCAAGGTGACATGCGCGAGATCGGAACGTCGACCGAGACAGGGACGACGATCTCGTTCCTGCCCGACGCGGAGATCTTCGACGAGACGGTGTTCGACGCGACGACGCTCCTGTCGCGGTTCCGCGAGGTCGCGTTCCTGACGCGCGGACTCCGCATCACGTTCGTCGACGAGCGCGCCGGTGCCGCTGCTCCCGTCGAGTTCCATTACGAGGGCGGCATCAGGGACTTCGTCGGTTACATCAACGAGTCGAAGGATGTCGTCCACCGCCACGTCGTCTACTTCTCGAGCCCGAGCGACGAGGGCGAGGTCGAGGTGGCCATGCAATGGAACGCCTCGTACCAGGAATCGGTGTTCTCGTTCGCCAACAACATCAACACGCACGAGGGGGGCTCGCACCTCTCCGGATTCCGCTCGGCGCTGACCGCGACGATCAACAAGTACGCGCGCGAGAAGTCACTGCTGAAGGAGAAGGAAGACAACCTCGAGGGTGAGGACGTGCGCGAGGGACTCGCAGCGGTCATCTCGGTGAAGCTCGCCGAGCCGCAGTTCGAAGGACAGACGAAGACCAAGCTCGGGAACCCCTATGTCACCGGCCTCGTGTCTCAGGCGGTCAACCAGAAGCTCTCCGAGTTCCTCGAGGAGAACCCGACGGATGCTCGGCAGATCATCTCGAAAGGGATCGCCGCGTCACGCGCCCGCCAGGCGGCTCGCAAGGCCCGCGAGTTGACGCGTCGGAAGTCCGCGCTCGAGAGCATGTCGCTTCCGGGAAAGCTCGCCGACTGCTCGATCAAGGATCCGGAGGCTGCGGAGCTCTTCATCGTCGAGGGTGACAGCGCAGGAGGGTCGGCCAAGATGGGCCGCGACCGCACGTACCAGGCGATCCTGCCGCTGCGCGGGAAGATCATCAACAGCGAGAAGAACCGCATCAACAAGGTGCTGTCGAACAACGAGATCCAGGCGATGATCACCGCGATCGGCACCGGGATCGGCGAGGAGTTCGACCTCGAGAAGCTTCGCTATCACCGCGTGATCGTGATGACGGACGCCGACGTCGACGGCTCGCACATCCGCACGCTGATCCTCACGTTCCTGTACCGGCAGATGCCCGATCTGATCGATCGCGGCCACGTGTACATCGCCGTTCCGCCGCTGTACCGCGTGAAGCTCGGGAGCCAGGAGTTCTACTTCGAGAAGGACGCCCAGCTCGAGGACCTCCTCGCGCGCGAGCGCATCCCGCAGGTCGAGGCGACCGGGCGCGCCGACACCCCGGTGAAGCTCACCGAGGCGAAGTGGCACCGCTTCGTGAAGGATCTCGCGCAGTACGAGGGCTACTACGCCCGGCTGCGGTCCGACTTTGGCGCGGCCCCGACGGAGCTCATGATTCAGCACCGCCTCGTCGAGCACACCGTCGAAAGCCCAGACGACCTGCCGGCGGCGCTCGCGGCGATCGGCGAGAACGGCTACCAGCTGTCGCTGCTCGAGCGCGGCGACGACACGTTCCGCGTGCGCGTCATCGAGACGGAGACGTCCGCGGCTCGCAACATCGCCGTGCCGATCGAGCTGCTCGCATCACCGATCTATGCGCGACTCCGAGACGCGTACGTGAAGCTGAGCGACACGATCGGCCGGCCCCCGTTCGTGGTGCAGGTCGGCAAGGAGACCGAGGTCGCCGAGTCGTTCGACCAGTTGCGGGCGCGCGTGCTCGATGCCGCGAAGCAAGGGATCCAGATCTCGCGCTTCAAGGGCCTCGGCGAGATGAACGCCGACCAGTTGTGGGAGACGACGATGGACCCGTCGAAGCGGCTCCTGATCCGAGTCGAGGTCGAGGACGCGCCGGCCGCAGACACGCTCTTCGCGAAGCTGATGGGCGACGCCGTCGAGCCACGGCGCGAGTTCATCGAGCAGAACGCGAAGGACGTGAAGTTCTTGGATGTCTAGGGTGCGCCGTGTCTGAGCTCGAGACCGGGGCCCTGGGGCCGGGCCGCATCGAGCAGCGTGAGCTCGAGCAGGAGATGCGCTCGAGCTTCCTCGACTACGCGATGAGCGTGATCGTCGCGCGCGCGCTGCCCGACGTGCGCGACGGGCTGAAGCCGGTACATCGCCGTGTCCTGTACTCCATGTGGACGAACGGCAACCGGCCCGGGCCGGCCGTACGTGAAGTCGGCGAACATCGTCGGCTACGTGATGGGCAACCATCACCCGCACGGCGACTGCAGCGATCTACGACACGCTGGTGCGTCTGGCGCAGCCCTTCTCGTTGCGCTACCCGCTCGTCGACGGGCAGGGAAACTTCGGTTCGATCGACGACGATCCGGCGGCTGCCATGAGATACTGCGTGGTCGGCGACGCGCGCATCGCTACGACGCAAGGAACGCTGCGGATCGCCGACCTCGTCGAGAGCGCACAGCCCGAGACAGAGACCGCGATCGACCTCGACGTGCTCGACCGGCTCGGCCGGCCGGTCCACGCCTCGCGCCTGTTCCATTCCGGCGACCACCCGACGCTACGCCTGCGTACGCGCGAGGGTTTCGAGGTGACCGGGACCCGCAACCACCCGCTGCTTTGCCTGGCGAGCGTGGCAGGCGTCCCGATGCCACTCTGGAAGCTGCTCGAGGAGATCGAGCCCGGCGACAGCGTCCTGGTGGCTCGCGCGCCGAGGCCTGTAGAGGTCGACCTCGATCGGGTTGAACGCCAGACGGCGCTGTTGCTCGGCGCGTTCGTCGCCGAGGGATTCGTCAGCGCCAACCGGGCCGGCTTCAACAACATCGACTCCGACTTCTTCGCGTCGGTGCTCGCCGCGTACGACGAGGTCGTCGGTGGACGACGATATCTGAGCAAGCGCACGATCGCGTCCGGACGCACGCTCCTCGAGCTCGACGTTCAGAGGCTCGATGAGTTGCTCGTCCAGCCCGCTCGGCACCCTTGCCGGACTTCGCAGTCGAGAGAAGTGTGTTCCCGAAGTCGTTTGGCGCGGATCCCAGGCCTTCAAGCGCGTGTTCCTGCAGGCGCTCTTCACCGGCGACGGCTCGTCCTCGCTGCTGCCGCGAAAGACGATCCAGGTTTCCTACTCGACCTATAGCGAGCAGCTCGCGAAGGACGTCCAGTTGCTGCTGCTCGAGTTCGGTGTCGTCAGCCGTCTTTGCCGCTACGCCAAGGGCGAGATCAAAGTCGTGATCACGAATCGGCGCGACGCGCGGCTCTTTGCCCGCAACGTCGGGTTTCCTCGGAGCGAAACAGGGAAAGCTCGACCGGGAGCTCGCGCAGATCCCGACCGAGAGCACCGCTCTGAGTCACGATCACGTTCCGTTCGTCGCCGACTACATCCGGTCGGACTGCGACTCGCGGTTGGTCGACAAGGACTGGCTGCGCCGGCACAACGTCGATCGCATCGAGCGCTGGGAGCGTGGAGGGACGACGATCCTCGAGCGGATCGCCTCGGAGGAGGTCAAGGCCGTCGTCGAGCCGCTCGTGACCGGCGACTACTACTACGCCGAGGTTGCTTCAGTCGAGGATGCGGGCGTCCAGCCCGTCTACTCGCTTCGCGTCGACACCGACGACCACTCGTTCCTCACGAACGGCTTCGTCAGCCACAACACCGAGGCGCGCCTCGCCCGGCTCGCCGAGGCGATGCTCGAGGAGCTCGGCAGCGACACGGTCGACTTCGGCCCGAACTACGACGAGTCGAAGCGCGAGCCGCTCGTCCTGCCGGCGCGCTTCCCGAACCTGCTCGTCAACGGCAGCTCCGGGATCGCCGTCGGAATGGCGACGAACATCCCGCCGCACAACCTCGCAGAGGTCGCCGACGCGATCGAGACGCTGATCGACAAGCCGGACGCAAGCGTCGAGGATCTGATGAAGCACGTGAAGGGCCCCGACTTCCCGACCGGGGCGATCGTCGTCGGACGCTCGGGGATCCGCGACGCCTACCGGACGGGCCGCGGCAGGGTGGTGATGCGCGCGCGCGCCCACATCGAGGAGCTCCGCGGCGGCAAGAGCGCGATCATCGTGACCGAGCTGCCGTTCGGCGTGAAGAAGGGCGGCGACACCGGCGTGATCGCGAAGATCGCCGATCTCGTCAACGACAAGGTGCTGACCGAGGTCTCCGATCTCGCCGACCACTCGGACCGCTCGGGGATGCGCATCCAGATCGAGCTCAAGCGCGACGCGGTGCCGCAGGTCGCGCTGAACAAGTTGTTCAAGCACACGCCGCTGCAGACGACCTTCGGCTACAACGCGGTCGCGCTGGTCAACGGCGTGCCGCGCACGCTGTCGCTGCTCGAGCTGATCACGCACTACGTCGACTTCCAGCGCGAGATCGTCACGCGACGGTCGAAGCACGAGCTGCGCCAGGCCGAGAAGCGCGCGCACATCCTGCGCGGCCTTCTGATCGCGCTCGACAACCTCGACGCGGTGATCCAGCTGATCCGCAGCGCTGCCGACACGGATTCCGCGCGCACCGGCTTGATGGAGCGTTTCGAGCTGACCGAACGGCAAGCGGTCGCCATCCTCGAGCTCCGGCTGCGCGCGCTGACCGCCCTCGAGCGCAAGCACGTGGAAGAAGAGCACCGCGACTTGATGGAACGAATCGGCGAGCTCCGCGAGTTGCTCGGCGACGAGGCGAAGATCGATGCGCTGATCAAGGAGGAGCTGAACGAGCTCAAGACGATCTACAGCCGCGGCGACGACCGCCGCACCGAGATCGTCGCCGCCGAAGAAGAGCTCGAGCTCGAGGACCTGATCGCGGAAGAGGACATGGTGATCGCGATCACCCGCTCCGGCTACATCAAGCGGCTACCGGTCACCGCCTACCGCGAACAGCGGCGCGGCGGAATCGGCGTGATGGGCATGGATCTGAAGGACGAGGACTACATCGAGCACCTCTTCGTCGCGTCGACCCACGACTACATCCTCTTCTTCACGAGCGTCGGGAAGGTCTACCGGCTGAAGGCCCACGAGCTTCCGCTCGGCTCACGCCAGTCGAAGGGACGCGCGATCGTCAACCTGCTGCCGTTCCGGCAGGGCGAAGCCGTGCGCGCGGTGATCCAGACGCGCGCCTTCGAGGAGGCGAAGTACCTGCTCTTCGCGACCAAGAACGGCGTCGTCAAGAAGACGGAGCTCGCCGCGTACAACACGTCGCTCAAGTCCGACGGGATCATCGCGATCAAGATGCGCGAGGGCGACGAGTTGATCGGCGTGCGTCACAGCTCGGGCGACGACGATGTCCTGATGGTCTCGCGTGGAGGCCAGGCGATCCGCTTCTCCGAGCGCGACGTCCGGCCGATGGGTCGCGATGCATCGGGCGTGCAGGGCATGCGTCTTCGTGCGGGCGACGAGGTGATCTCCGTCACGATCGCAGCAGACGACGCCGATCTGCTCGTCGTCACCGAGAACGGTTACGGCAAGCGCACACGCGTCGCGGAGTACCCGAAGAAGGGACGCGGCGGTCTCGGCGTCAAGACGGTGCAGCTCACGGAGGCGCGCGGCCATCTCGCCGGCGCGCGCGTCGTGCGGCAGGGGTACCAGGTGATGCTGATCTCGACCGGCGGCACCGTGATCCGGATGCCGGTCGACGACATTCGCCAGATGGGGCGCTCGACGCAGGGCGTGATCGTGATGCGGCTCCGCGACGGCGAGCTCGTGTCCTCTCTCGCGCCCGTCGTCGACTCTGGAGACGACGTCGCAGAAGCCGGCGAATACGCTGCGAGCCCCTTCCGCCGACCCCGACGACTGATAGCGCTTTTCGGAATCGCTTCCGTTTTGCAAGCGGTCGCGATATAAGGGAGAAGCAGGGTCGGCGGTAGCACTGGGTGAAAGGAAGCTCGCGGATGGCGTACAGCAAGCACGTCGAGCTGCTTGAACCGGTTGACATGGCGGAGCATCTCGACAAGATCGAGCTCTACCTCGGCCAGGTCTGCGCGGTTGCGGGCATCTCGAAGATGCAACTCGACTACTGGACGAACAAGGCGCAGATCCCGACGAAGGGCAAGAAGCAGCGGATCTACGACATGGAGGCGGTCGAGACGGTGATGCTGATCAAGCAGGCCAAGGACAAGGGGCTGAATCTCGGCGCGGCGATCGACGCAGCCCGGCGCTTTCGCGAGCGCCCGCTCGTCGAGCAGTCCTCCTGATCGTCAGACGGAGGCGTCGGCGAGCTCGCGTGAAGCGCGCTCGGGCGCAACCGGGTTGATGTAGACGCTTGCGCCGAGCTCGAGGCCCGCCAGCCGCGTCGTGCGTGGCATCACCTCGAGGTGCCAGCGCGGGCGATCGTGCAGCCAGGCATTCACCGGGACGAGCTCCTCGCCGCGCACCTTCTGGATTCTGCGAACGAGCTCGGCGAGCAGTCGAAGGGCCGGCGCGAGCAGGTCGGATCGTACGCCAGTCTCCGTCGCCGTCCGCAGCGGGAGCGATGAGGAGCTCGTACGGCACGCGGCTCGCGATGGGGCAGCCGGCAACGACGCCGTCGAGCCGGATCACGTCGACCGTCTTCGGGACGTCGCGCTCGGCGACCGCGGCGGGCGCGGCAGCCGGGAGCCAGGCAAGCTGCGAGTGCGAGTGGGGCAGCGACGCGCCGGCCTCACGGCCCTCGTTGAGCAGCGGGAAGCAGGTGCCTCCGACATCGACCGCACGGCGCTGCCAGGCTTCGGCGACGAGGTCGAGCGTCGCGATCCGTAACTCGGCGACGGAGTGCACGTGCTCCGGCCCGTGAATCACGACCTCCTGCCGCTCGAGCGCCGGGTACAGGTTCGGGACGACGCGGACGTCCCAGCCGGTCGGGCCGTCGCCGAGCCGAAGCGTCTCGGGCGGCGTCTGGTCCTCGTGGCCGGCGCAGAACGGGCAGGCGTCGGGTTCGTCGGTAGCGGGAGTCTCGGCGCCGCCCGGCCGCTTGACCCGTCCGGGCGCGATCGCCACCCAGCGTCCCGTCGCCGGATCGTGGCGCAAGTCGGGCACGAGCCGAACCTCCTAGGTCGTGTCGCCGTGCCTGAGGAACGGCTTGAACAGCTCGATCGGTGCGGGGAACACGATCGTCGTCGACGGCGAGGAGCCGATCTCGATCAGCGTCTGCAGATACCGGAGCTGCAGCGCGATCGGGTGATCCTCGATCACGAGAGCGGCGTCCTTCAAGCGCTCGGACGCCTGGAACTCGCCTTCGGCCGCGATCACCTTCGCCCGCCGCTCGCGCTCGGCCTCGGCCTGCCGTGCCATCGCGCGTTGCATGCCCTGCGGGATCTCGACGTCCTTCACCTCGACGACCGAGACCTTGACGCCCCAGGGAGCAGTCTGCTCGTCGATGATCTCCTGCAGGATCGCGTTGATCTTCTCTCGCTCGGACAGCAGCTCGTCGAGCTGGTGCTGGCCGAGCACCGACCTGAGCGTCGTCTGCGCGATCTGCGACGTCGCCACCATGAAGTTCTCGATCTGCACGATCGCGTCCTTCGGCGCAACGATCCGGAAGTATGCGACTGCGTTCACGCGCACCGGGACGTTGTCCTTGGTGATGACCTCTTGTGGAGGGATGTTCAGCGTGATCGTCCGCAGATCGACACGCACCATCCGGTCGACGACCGGGATCAGGAAGAACAACCCCGGTCCTTTCGGCTCCGACACCAGTCTGCCGAGCCGGAAGACGATCCCCCGTTCGTACTCGCGCAGCACCTTGATGGCACTGATCGCGTACAGCACGGCGAAGAAGACGATGACGACGAATACGACGAGAGCGACCGTCACGCGTCGATCCTATGCACGTCGAGTGTCAACCCGTCGAGGCGGTCGACGCGGACCCGCTGCCCCGGCACCAGCCGGTCGTCGGATTGGGCGCGCCAGAGCTCGCCCTGCACGATGACGTGCTCGTCGTCGCGGGCGATGCCTTCGAGCCCGACGATCAGCTCCGGGCCGACGGTGGCCGGAGCCCCGCGAATCGCAAGAGCCTTCGAGATCGCGAACGCCCAGAGCGTGCCGAGGATCACCGTGACCGTCACGACGAGGGTGTGGGACGTGTGGTACGGCGCCGGCGCCTTGTTGAAGAGGACGACGAAGCCGAGCGCCATGGCAGCGAGTCCGGAGAGCGTCAGTGCCCCGTGGCTCGGCACGTGCAGGTCGGCGACGAGCAGGGCCGCGCCGAGAATCACCAGGGCGAGGCCACCCCAGGTAACGGGCAGGATCGCGAGCCCGAACAGCGCGCAGACCATGCAGATCGCGCCGAAGGCGCCCGGAATGACGACCCCTGGATGAAAGAGCTCGAAGCCGAGGCCCGCAAGGCCGGCGAGAAACAGCAGCGAGATGAGGTTGGGGTCGATCAGCGCCGACAGGAATCGCGTGAAGAACCCAGGTTGGGCATTCACGATCGTCGCGTCCTTCGTGTGCAGCGTGAAGTCACGCGGAATCGTCACCCGGCCGTTCACCTTGTCGAGCAGCGCGGGGAGCGTGGGTGCCGTCACGTCGATCACGTTCTTCGCGAGCGCCTCCTGCGCCGTCAGGTTCGACGCGACCCGGACGGCCGCGTCGGCCCACGCCGCGTTGCGCCCGTGCGCTTTCGCGAGGCCGCGCAGCGATGCGGCGGCATCGTTGATCTCCTTGCGTCGCAGATCGCTCCCGATGTTCGCTCCGCTGCCCTGGATCGGTGTCGACGATCCGATGTTCGTCTCCGGCGCCATTGCGAGCAGGTCGGCCGCCTGGGAGATCCACACGCCCGCAGACGCAGCCCGCGCTCCCTCCGGAGAGACGTAGACGAGAACGGGGATCTTGAGCGACAGCTCCTTCTGCACGATCTTGCGCATCGAGTCCTCGAGCCCGCCGGGCGTGTCGAGGACGATCACGACGGCGCTGTAACCGCTCGACTGGGCATGGTCGAGCTCGGAGTTCAGCCAATCCGCGGTGACCGGGTTCACGTCGGACGTAAAGTGAACGGCGAGCACCCGTGGCGCGGCAGGCGATGCTTGCGCAGGCAGCGCGAGCGCGAGGACGAATGCAAGCGCGACCAGGACTTTCACACGTGTAAGGATTGTATTCGCGTGAAGCAGCTCGGGGTTGAGTCGCGGCCCGGGGTGGTGCACGGTCTGCCGGGGCTCTCGATGCGCCTGTTGCTTGCCGCCATGGTGCTCGCTCTCGCCGTTCCGGCGTACGCCTGTGCGGGGGTCGTGACGATGCACGTCAGCGACGTTCCACTCGGCGGCAGCCGCGACCTTCAGTCGGCGACGTCCTCGCGGCGCTTCGACATGCTCGCAGTGCATTGGATCGGCTCCGGTTCGGTGGACTACCGCATCCGGACGACTGCGGGCAAATGGCAGCCCTGGCATGCTGCAGATGCCGACGATCGCTCGGGTGCGTGGCACGACGGCGACCTCGACTGGACGGGGCCGGCGGACGCGGCGGTCTTTCGCACGCATGGCGATGTGCGGCGCCTGCGCAGCTACGAGATCGCCTCGCGCGTGCTCGCGACACCTGTGCGCACGACGGAGTCCGCGGGATCGCCCGCGATCGTCACGCGCGCAGGGTGGCACGCGAACGAGGAGATCGTCCGGGCGCGCCCGGTGATCGCGTCTCGCCTGCGACTGGCGATCGTTCACCACACAGCGGGGACGAACGACTACACCCGAGCTCAGTCGGCGGCGATCGTGCGCGGCATCGAGGTGTACCACGTGCTCGGGAACGGTTGGAACGACATCGGCTACAACTTTCTCGTCGACCGGTTCGGCACCGTGTACGAGGGGCGCGGCGGCGGCGTCGACCAGAACGTCGTCGGCGCACACGCCCAGGGCTTCAACGTCGGCACAGTCGGAGTGGCGCTGATCGGAAACTTCCAGTCGGTCGACCCGACTCAGGCGCAACAGCATGCGCTGGTCCGACTGCTCGCCTGGCGACTCGACGTCGCGCACGTCGATCCGGAGTCGAAGGTGCTGTACACGTCCGCGGGCAACTACAAGTTCCACGCCGGCCGCGTCGTCACGCTGCGGGCGATCTCGGGGCATCGCGACACGGGCCCGACCGAGTGCCCCGGCGCCCGTGCTTATGCGCTGATCCCTGCTCTGACGCGCCGTGTGACGGCGACGGGGCTGCCGAAGCTCTATGCGCCGGAAGTGATCGGCGTGGTCGGAGGGCCCGTGCGTTTCCGCGCGCAGCTCTCATCGGCGCTGCAGTGGACGGTCGCCGTCACCGACCGTTCGGGCGCGCTGATCGCGTCGGGGACCGGCCGCGGCGCGCTTGTCGACTGGACGTGGGCTTCGGCCGGGGCCAGGGCGGGCCCGTTCACGTGGACGATCACGGCCCCCGGCGTCCGCCCGGCCGGCGGAAGGCTCGGCCTCGCGCCCGTGACGCCGCCGCCGCCCTCGCAACTCGTGCTGCGCCTGACCGGCCTGCAGAGCGTCCCGGCGGTGCTTGCTCCTGGCACAGACGGGAGCGGTGCCGCCGCGGACGCGTCGTTCAGCCTCGCCGCGCCTGCGCACGTGATTGCGCAGATCCAGAACACCGCCGGGGCTGTGGTGGCGACGGTGCTCGGCGCCGACCGGCCGGCAGGCCTGAACGAGTTCACATGGTCGGCCGGCGCGCTGCCCGATGGCCGGTACCGGCTCGTCGTCACGGCGACCGCGCTCGGCCGGTTTGTTCGCAAGGCGGCGGACGTCGTCGTCGACCGCACGCTGACGGGCCTCGCCGCGTCGAACATCGCACTCTCGCCGAACGGCGACGGCGTGGACGACATGACGACGGTGAGCTTCTCCCTCGATCAGGCCGTCCCAGTTCGGGTCGACGTGCTCGGGACGGGAGTCGTGCTCGCGACGGTCTTCGAAGGAACACTCGGGCCGGGAGCGGAGACCGTCACCTGGAACGGGACTGCGAACGGCGCCCCGCTACCCGACGGCCAGTATCAGCTCGCGCTCACCGTCACAGACGCGCTCGGCGAGGTGCAACAGACGCTGCCCGTGACGATCGACGTCACGCCTCCGGTGTTGACCATCGTCGATGCGAAGCGGCTCGCGTTCACGCTCAGCGAGCCGGCGACGGTGACGCTGCTCGTCAACGGCCAGACCCGGATCGTCGTCGGGGAGCCGGCCGGGGCGTTCACGGTCCCGTTCGCGGGTCGGGTGACCAGCGTGTCCGCCCAGGCGCAGGACCTCGCAGGCAATCTTTCGGCGACGGTCACCGGGTAGCCCAGCCCGCGTATGCGCGCTCGAAGCGCTCGAGCACGCCGGTCAAGAGTCGCAGCCGGTCGCCGTCGACAAAGCCGGCTCCGGGCCAGGGCGCCGCACCGACGTTGATCCCGATGCCGAGGGTCACCCGCTCGCCGGCATCCGCGAGGACCCCGGCGACCTTGCGACCGCCGACCAGGACGTCGTTCGGGTGTTTGACCGACGCACCGGCGCCGATCTCATCGGCGACTGCCCGGGCGGCGAGCAGCGTGAGCTCCGGCCAGCGCGCGACCGGATCGGGCGGGGAGAGGGCGATCGAGAACGTCAGGCTGCGGCCGGCCTGGTCGACCCAGGTCCGACCGAGGCGCCCGCGGCCTTCCGTCTGGTGCTCTGCGAGCGCCACGGCTCCATGCGGAGCCTCCGCAGGAAACATCCTCTGTGTCGTCGGCGCCACCTCTGCGTAGTGGTAGTCGCGTCCGAAGGAGCCGCGCAGCGCCGGCAGCACCACCTCCGGGGTCAGGGCTACCGGATCGTCCACCCACACTAGAGTAGGCCCGTGCAACCCGCGCGCAGACGCGAGCGTTCAACCGTGCGCACCGTCAGGCCGACCGCGCCGCTCGTCTACGAGAGGCTGTCGGACCCGATCCTCGTGCGTCGCGCCAAGGACGGCGACAAGCGAGCCCTCGATGCGCTGTGCGCCCGTCACGCCGGCCGCGCCGAGCGGATCGCGCTGCACGTTCTGGGTCGTCCCGAGGATGCGGCGGACGCCGCGCAGGAGTCGCTCGTGAAAATGGTCCGACGGCTCCACTCCTACCGCGGCCAGTCGCAGTTCACGACCTGGTTCCACCGGCTCGTCGTCAACACCTGCAAGGACGTGGCTCAGGCACGATGGCAGACCGAGCGGCGGACCGAAGAGCTCGTCGAGGACGAGCGTGAGGCGTCGGACGGCGATCCGGTTCGCGCCGCCGAGGCCGGCGAGACCCGTCGCGAGCTCGGCCGCTGTCTCGCCGAGCTCCCGCCCGCGCAGGCCACCGTCGTCGCGCTGAAGGACGCGCTCGACCTCGGGTTCGACGAGATCTCATCCGTGACCGGCCTGCCGGTCGGAACCGCGAAGTGCTACGCCCACCGCGGGCGGACCGGGTTGCGGGAGCGCTTGTCCGCATGAGCACTCTCGACAAGCAGGCGATCGAGGCGATCCTGCCGCATCGCGATCCGATGCTGTTGGTGGACGAGGTGCTCGAGCTCGTTCCGGGCGAACGCGTCGTGGCGCTGAAGACCGTCACGGCCGATGATTGCGCCGGCCACTTTCCGGGCAATCCGATCATGCCGGGCGTCAAAATGGTCGAGGCGCTCGCCCAATGCGGCGCAGTTGCCGTCCTGTCACAGCCCGAGAACCGAGGCAAGCTGGCGCTCTTCGCGGGCATCGACGACGTCCGGTTCAAGCGCGTCGTGCGGCCCGGGGAGACCCTGACGCTCGAATGCGTGATCGAGGTTGTGCGGGGGCCGGTCGGCCGTGGGCGTGCGAAGGCGACGGTCGACGGTCAGCTGGCGGTGCGCGGCACGCTCACGTTCGCGGTGGGTGACGCCGAGTGATCGGCCGTGCCAACGGGAGGCCGATCTCGATCACGGGCCTCGGATGCAGCGTCCCCGACCGTGTCGTCACGAACGAGGACCTGGCGGAGATCGTCGCCACCTCCGACGAATGGATCGTCAGCCGGACAGGCATCCGCGAGCGGCGTCTCGCCGATGGTCCGCTCGCGATGTCCGATCTGGCCGCTCCCGCCTGCACTCGCGCGCTCGAGATGGCGGGCGTCGACCCGGCGTCGGTCGATCTGCTGATCGTCGCGACCGTGACGCCGGACATGGCCTTCCCGTCGACGGCGGCGCTGCTGGCCGACCGGCTCGGGATGCCTGATGCCGCGGCGTACGACCTCGCCGCCGGCTGCACCGGGTTCGTCTACGCGATCGCCCAGGCGCACGCCATGATCGCGGCGGGGCTGGCACACCGGGCGCTGGTGGTCGGCGGCGACGTGCTCTCGTCGATCCTCGACTGGGAGGATCGCTCGACGCTCGTCCTCTTCGGGGACGGCGCCGGTGCGGTCGTCGTCGAGCCCGTCGACCACGGCGGGTTCCTCGGCTTCGAGCTCGGGGCCGACGGCGGCGGCGGCATGCACCTCTGGCTCCCGGGCAGCGGGACGCGTCACTTTGACGAATCCGAGAGCTACGTCAAGATGAACGGGCGCGAGGTGTTCAGGTTCGCAACCCGTGTGATGGTCTCGTCGGCAGAGGCAATCCTGCGTGAATGCGGAAAGACTGTGGAAGACATCGACGTGTACGTCCCGCACCAGGCGAACGTCCGCATCATCGACCACGCAGCCAAGAAGCTCGAGATCCCGGAGGAGAAGATCGTCGTGAACGTCGACCGGTACGGCAACACCTCGTCGGGGTCGATTCCCCTGGCGCTCGCCGATGCGGCCGACGACGGGAGGCTCCAGCCGGGCAAACTGGTGCTCCTCACCGGCATGGGCGCCGGCCTCACCTGGGGATCCGCCCTGATCGACTGGACTCATTCGACCACTGGAGCGACCCCATGACCAAGATCGCGTTCATGTTCCCTGGACAAGGCTCTTTCGAGGCCGGCATGGGGAAGGACGTCGCCGAGGCGATTCCCGAGGCGATGGCGGTGTACGACGAGGGCTCCGAGGCCTCCGGCCTCGACCTGAAGGAGCTGTGCTTCGAAGCACCGGTCGAGCGCCTCGTCGACACGGAGGTTCAGCAGCCGGCCCTCGTCGCCACCTCGCTGGCACTGAACGCAGCGTTGCGCGTGCGCGGGATCACGCCCGACTTCGTGGTCGGCCATTCCGTCGGGGAGTTTGCGGCCCTCGGTTCTGCCAATGCACTCTCGACGCGCGAGGCGATCGCGCTCGTGTCCGAGCGCGGCCAGGCAATGGCCGACGCGGCGCGACAGCATCCGGGCTCGATGGCCGCGATCCTCGGGCTGGCCGACGAGGCCGTCGAGGCGCTTTGCAAGAAGATCGCCGGTGTGTGGCCTGCCAACTACAACTGCCCGGGCCAGCTCGTCATCTCCGGCGAGACGTCGTCGGTCGACGAGGCGTGCGTCGAGGCGGAGCGCGAAGGTGCACGCCGTGCGGTCAAGCTCCGGGTCTCCGGTGCGTTCCACTCGCCGCTCGTCGAGCGCGCGTCGGATCGCCTGCGCCCGGCGATCGAGCGCGTGCATCTGCGCGAGGGCGGGGCGGCGTTCATGTCGACCGTCACCGCGAAGATCGAGGACGTGCAGCGTTACGGCGAACTGCTGGTCGAGCAATTGACTGCGCCGGTCCGGTTCACCCAAGCTGCCCGCGCTCTCGTCGAGCAGGGCGTGACGGTGTTCGTCGAAGTGGGACCGGGGAATGTCCTCTCCGGTTTACTGAAGAGGATCGACAGCTCGGCCCGAACGCTCTCGGTCAAGGATCTCGGATCGCTCGACCGCGTCGCGCAGTCGCTTGGCTGAATTTGCGGCGCTCGCCGGACGGCTCGCACTCGTCACGGGCGCGTCGCGCGGTATCGGGCGGGCCGTCGCGCGCGAGCTCGCTCGTGCGGGAGCCTCCGTCGTCGTCGGCTACCGGACCGGGCAGGAAGAGGCCGAGGCGCTCGCGGCCGAGATCGGAGGCCGCGCCGTGCAGGCCGATGTCTCGTCGGCCGACGATGCGAAGCGACTCGTGGAGGAGGCCGGTGACGTCGACGTGCTCGTCAACAACGCGGGCCTGACGCGCGACGGCCTGTTGGCGCGTATGTCCGACGACGACTGGCGCACGGTGATCGACACGAACCTCAGCTCGGTCTTCTACACGTGTCGCGCCGTCACCCGCCCGATGATGAAGAAGCGGCGCGGCGTAATCGTCAACATCAGCTCGATCGTCGGGGTCCACGGCAACTGGGGTCAGACGAACTACGCCGCGTCGAAGGCCGGGATCATCGGCTTCACCAAGTCGCTCGCGCGTGAGCTCGGCTCGCGTGGGATCAGAGCGAACGTTGTCGCGCCCGGGTACGTGAAGACGCAGCTCACAGACGTCCTCCCCGACGAGGCCACGGCTGTCATGGTCGCGCAGACGCCGCTCGGCCGTGTCGCGGAACCGGAGGAGATCGCGGGTGCGGTACGCTTCCTCGCCTCCGACGAGGCGTCGTTCATCACGGGCGACGTTCTGCTCGTCGACGGCGGGCTGGGCATGTAATGGAGAACACGAACGGCAACGGCCGGAGGCGCGTGGTGATCACGGGTCTCGGCATGGTGAGCCCTCTGGGCAACGACGTGCGCTCGTCCTGGGACGCACTCGTCGCCGGGGGGTCGGGTGCGGCCGCGATCACGGCTTTCGACCACACGGACTACACCGTCCACTTCGCCTGTGAGCTGAAGGAGTTCGATCCGACTCTCTGGGTCGATCGCAAGGCAGCGCGGCGGATGGACCGGTTCGCGCAGATGATCCTCGCCGCGGCGCGGCAGGCCGAGCGGGAGTCGGGTGTCGACGTCTCGCGCGCGCCCGACCGTGCAGGCGCGTCGATTGCCACCGGGATCGGAGGCCTGAAGTCCTACCAGGAGTGCTACGACATCCTGATCAGTCGCGGGCCGGATCGGGTGAGCCCGTTCTCGATTCCGTCGATCATCCCCAACATGGGTGCGGGCTGGGTGTCGATCGAGCTCGGTACGAAAGGCCCACTGATGAGCGAGTGCACCGCGTGCGCGGCATCGAACATGGCAATCGGGGATGCGATGGACGAGATCCGCGTCGGCCGCGCCGACGTGATGTTCGCCGGGGGAACCGAGGCGCCGATCACCGAGGTCGGCATCGCCGGTTTCGATGCGATGCGAGCGCTGTCGCGACGCAACGATGACCCGGCGCGTGCCTCACGGCCGTTCGACAGGGACCGCGACGGGCTCGTGATGGGCGAGGCGGCAGCCGTGCTCGTGCTCGAGGAGCTCGAGCACGCGCGGGCGCGCGGGGCGACGATCAAGGCCGAGCTCCTGGGTTACGGCATCTCGGCCGACGCGCTGCACATGACCGAGCCGGATCCGACCGGTGAGAGCCCCGCACGCGCGATGACGATGGCGCTTTCCGACGCCGGCGTCGATCCGACGGAGGTCGGGTACGTCAATGCGCACGCGACGTCGACGCCGCTCGGCGACTCGGCCGAGACGCGCGTGATCAAGCTCGCGTTCGGCGAGGAGCATGCGCGGAGACTCGCCGTGTCGTCGACGAAGGGCGCGACCGGTCATTGCTTCGGGGCAGCCGGCGCTGTCGAAGCGGTCTTCACCGTGCTTGCGGTCACGGAGGGCATTGCCCCGCCGACGATCAACTACGAGGCGGCCGACCCTGCCTGCGATCTCGACTACGTTCCGAACGTCGCGCGCGACCTGCCCGATCTCCGCGTGGGCGTCTCGAACTCGTTCGGCTTCGGCGGTCACAACGCATCGATCGTCGTCCGCCGGTACGAGGACGACTAGCTTCTCAGCCTTTTTCGGGCGCGTCGCCGTCCGAGGCGACGCCTACCTTCCGGCGATGCGCGTCGTCGACGTGGGCGGCCGGATGGTCGAGATTCACGTGCGCCGCTCGAAGCGCGTGCACGGTCATCGCATCGTCGTCCATCACGGCTTGCCGCCCGAGCTCGTCGTGCGACCCCGCGCGACCGCAGCGGAGATCGACGAGGCGATCGCCGGTTACCTGCCGTGGCTCGAACGACAGCTGGCGCGCGCATCCGCGCCGGTGCTCGGGCTCGACCGTCTGACGCTGACGGAGGAACAGGGTCGGCGCGAGGCTCGCGCTCGCATCGAGCTGATCGCACAGTCCGAGGCGACCGCCCTCGACGCGAGCTACAGCCGCATCATCCTGCGCGATCAGCGCAGCCGTTGGGGATCGTGCTCGGCGAAGGGCGAGCTGAGCTTCAACTGGCGGCTCGTCCTCGCGCCCCACGACGTGCTCGACTACGTGGTCGTCCATGAGGTCTGCCACCTGATCGAGCACCATCACGGGCCGTCCTTCTGGCGGCTCGTCGCGCGGCGGAGGCGCGAGTACGCGGACTCGAAGAGGTGGCTCGACGACAACGGCTGGGAGCTGCTCGCCTACCGGCCGCCGCTGGCGGCGTAGCTCGTAGGATTTGTCGTGTGGTGCGCTGGGCGACGTTCGACTGCTACGGGACGCTGATCGACTGGGACGGCGGTGTTCGCGCCGAGCTGACGCGCGTCTTCGGCGAGGAGCGGTCGGTCGAGCTACTCGCGCGCTACCACGAGATCGAGCCGGAGCTCCAGCGCGACGGGACGCGGAGCTATCGCGAGGTGATGACCGAGGCGATGCGCGCCCTCGGCGCACCGCCCGGGAGCGAGCACGGGCTCGCCGAGTCGCTGCCGTCGTGGCGAGCGTTTTCCGAGGTTCGCGGATCGCTCGAGGAATTGCGCAGCCGTGGCTGGCGAATCGGTGTGCTCTCGAACACGGACGACGATTACATCGCCGCGTCGCAGGTTCAGATCGGCGTGTCGTTCGACGAGGTCGTCGTCGCACAGGAGATCGGCTCATACAAGCCGGCGCACCGTCACTGGGACGAGTTCTTCGCGCGCACGCGCGCGCCGCGCGAGGGCCATGTGCACGTTGCGGCGTCGCTGTACCACGACGTCGCCCCGTGCAACGAGCTGGGCTTGCGCAGTGTCTGGATCAACCGCGTGGGCGAGCTCGCAGACGGCGTGACGCCGACGCGCGAGTTGAACGATCTGCTCGCGCTCCCCGAGACGCTCGACGAGCTCGTCCTGGACCGGCCATGAGTGCTCTGCGCGCGCGCTGCCCGGACTGCCGCACGCTCACGGCGGTCGCGATCGGTCCTGACTACCAGTGCCACTCGTGCGGACGCGATTTTTCGGCCGGGCTCGTGCGCGTTCCGCGCGCGTGGGGCGACGGCGGAGAGGTGATGAAGGCGGCTGCCTCGATGGCTCTCCCGTGGCCCGATGCGGCGACGATCGAGGAGGAGTCGCTCGAGCTGCAGGTCGACGCGATGGGCCGCGAGCTGCCCGAGCGGCCGCTGGTGCTCGGCGGATGTTGCTGCTCGCATGTCGGTGCGGTGCGCGAGCTTGCACGCCGTCACGGCCGGATCAGCGTCGTGTGGCTCGATGCCCACGGTGATCTCAACACTCCCGCATCCTCGCCCTCCGGCAACGCGTGGGGGATGCCTCTGCGGATGCTGATCGACGCGGGTGACGTCCGGCCGGAGGACGTGACGCTGATCGGCGCCCGCAACCTCGATCCGCCGGAGGTCGAGTTCATCGCGGCCGCGGGGGTCCGGCAAGAGCTCGGGGAGCTTCCCGGGCGGCTGTACGTCGCGGTCGACGGCGACGTCATCGACCCTCCGGACGCCGATGTCTTCATGCCGGAGCCTGACGGGATGCCGCTCGATCGCCTCGAGCTCCTGCTGGCCGGGCTCCCGGCCGTGGCGGGCGCCGGGCTGACGGGATTTGCCCGCTCGCAGCGGAACGAGGCCACGCTCGCGCGCCTCGGCCACGCGCTCGGCCTGTAACCGTCCTCTGCCGGCGGCGGTCTAAGCTCTAGCGATGTCAGAGGCCCGGATCGACGTCCAGGTCGAGCATAGGAACGCTCCGACCCCGTCCGAGCAGCAGCACCCCAACACGTGCCCCAAGTGCGGGTCGCACTATCGCGACGACGAGCTCGACGCGGCTCTGTGGGTGTGCGCGCAGTGCGGCCACCACTTTCCGATGGGCGCCCGTGCCAGGATCGCGTGGTACGCCGATGCCGACTCGTTCGCCGAAGAGGCGGCCGACGTTCGGTCCGACGACCCGCTTGCGTTCTTCGACCTTCGACCCTATGTCGAGCGGCTGGCGGAAGCCGAGCTCAACACCGGCCTGGGTGAGGCGATCGTGATCGGGCAGGCGACGATCGACCACCACCCTGTCGAGCTCGCCGTCATGGACTTCTCGTTCATGGGCGGCTCGATGGGAAGCGCCGTCGGCGAGAAGTTCTCGCGTGCGTGCGACTCGGCGGTCGATCGCGGTGTCCCGCTCCTGACCGTGACGTCGTCGGGCGGTGCACGGATGCAGGAGGGGATCCTCTCGCTGATGCAGTTGCCGAAGACGGTGTGCGCCGTCGAGGATCTCCACGATGCGAGGCTGCCGCTCATCACGGTGATGGCGCACCCGACGACGGCCGGTGTGCTCGCGTCGTTCGCCTCGCTCGGCGATGTGACGATCGCAGAGCCTGGCGCGCTGATCGCGTTCACCGGCCCGCGCGTCGTCCAGCAGACGACGAAGGAGAAGCTTCCGGACGACTTCGGGCTCGCGGAGCAGAACCTGCGGTTCGGTCACATCGACGCGATCGTGCCGCGCGGCGAGCAGCGCGCCTACCTGACGCGCGTTCTGCGGCTCTTCGCGGGCAACGACGTATGAGCTCTGAGGATCAGGAGATGAACCTGCGGCAGCGGTTGTCCGGGCTGTCGCGGCTGCCGCTGTTGCGCGGAGCGAAGGTCTCGGGAGAGGCAGATCGTCTGCAGCGCCAGCTCGAGCGGCTGCAGACGGACACGAGCGACGAGGCGATCTGGCGCTCGGTCGAGCTCGCGCGGCACCAGGATCGTCCCTATACGCTCGACTACGTCTCTCGGATCCTCGACGACTGGGTCGAGCTGCACGGCGATCGGAGCCGCGCCGACGACGGCGCCCTTGTGACCGGGATCGGGCGTCTGGACGACAGGACGGTCGTGCTCGTGGGTCACCAGAAAGGCCGCGATGTGAAGGAGCGGATCGACCGGCAGTTCGGGATGGCTTATCCGGAGGGGTACGTGAAGGCGATGCGAGCGATGGAGATCGCCGAGCGCTTCGGGTTTCCCTTCGTGTCGCTCGTGGACACGCCCGGCGCCTACCCCGGGGTCGCAGCCGAGCAACATGGGCAGGGAGGCGCGATTGCCCGTTCCCAGGCGGCGATGACTCGCCTGACGGTGCCGACGGTCGCGTGCATCATCGGCGAGGGCGGATCAGGCGGCGCGGTGGCGATCGCCGTCTCTGATCGAGTCCTGATGCAGGAGAACGCGATCTATTCGGTGATCACCCCCGAGGGCTGTGCGGCGATCCTCTGGCGCGACGCCGGCGAGGCCAAGAAGGCGGCCGCCGCCTTCAAGCCCGACGCGCTCCACTGCCTCGACCTCGGCGTGATCGACACGGTCGTGCCCGAGCCCGAGGGCGGAGCCCACCTCGACCACGACGCGGCCGCCCGGCTGCTCGAGGTAGCCCTGGTGGAGGCCCTCGCGGATCTCGACGACGTGCCCGGCGACGAGCTCCGCCGCCGCCGGCGCGCGAAGTTCCGCGGCATGGGCGTCTTCGCCTAGATACACGCGGGCTATCCACACGTTCCACAGGGTTTTCAACCGGGGAAACACGTGTCGGTGGGAGACTGGGCCTCCCATGCACCGGCCCTGTGGAAAAGTCTCGACATGAGCAGCCTGGGCGAATACCGCCGCAAACGGGACCCGGCGCGGACTCCCGAGCCGTTCGCGGGGCGGAAGCCGAGCGCCGCCGAGCCGATCTTCGTCGTTCAGCGGCACGACGCGCGGCGGCTGCACTACGACTTCCGGCTCGAGCGGGCGGGAGCGCTCGCCTCGTGGGCCGTGCCGAAGGGTGTCCCGCTCGAACCTGGCGGCCGGGCCCTCGCCGTCCACGTCGAGGATCATCCACTCGAGTACGCCTCCTTCGCCGGTGAGATCCCGAAGGGCGAGTACGGCGCGGGGTCGGTCGAGATCTGGGACGACGGCACCTACGAGCTCGTCGAGGAGAAGGCGAACGGACAACTGACCGTTCGCCTGCACGGGCGGCGTCTGAACGGCGAGTGGACGCTCGTTCCTGCCCGGCTCGACGGGAAGGAGGAGAACTGGCTGCTGATCCGCCGGAGCGGCGAGACGGCAGGCTCCTTCGGCGCACCGCGAGTACGCGCCGATGCTGGCGACGCCCGCCGACCAGCTTCCCGGCGGCGCCGGATGGGTTTTCGAGGTGAAGTTCGACGGCTATCGCGCAGTGGCCTACCTGTCGCGCGGCGAGGCGACGCTTCGGTCGCGAAACGGCAAGGACCTGTCGGAGCGCTTTGCGAGTGTGGCTGCACAGGTGGGGCGGGCCGTGAAGACACCGAGCGCCGTTCTCGACGGCGAGGTCTGCCGGCTCGACGCGACGGGCCGCTCGAGCTTCTCGGAGCTCCAGCGCGGTACCGGCCCGCTTGTCTACTACGTGTTCGACTTGCTCGAGGAGGATGGTGTCCCACTCGTCGACCTGCCGCTGTCCGAGCGACGGTCGCGCCTGCGAAAGCTGCTCGACGGCAGGAATCGCACGGTGCTCTGGTCGGAGGACTTCACGGACGGAGGTGCGCTCCTTCGGGCCGCCGCCGAGCAGGGGCTCGAAGGCGTCGTTGCCAAGCGGACCGAGTCGCGCTACCTGGTGGGTCGGCGCTCACACGACTGGCTGAAGGTGAAGGTGCACCGCGAGCAGGAGTTCGTCGTGGCCGGGTACACCCGTGGTGCAGGGCGTCGCGCGGGCACCTTCGGGTCGCTCGTGCTCGCCGTCTACGAGGGCGGCGAGCTCCGCTACGTCGGGAACGTCGGCACGGGATTCGACGACGGCGAGATTCGAAAGCTGCTCGGGCTCCTCGAGCCGCTGCATCGCGACGATCCACCGTTTCGCGAGGTTCCGAAGCTCCCGCGCGTGCGCCGCGCGGACGTGCAATGGGTCGAGCCGAGGCTCGTTGCGCAGGTCCGGTTCAGCGAATGGACCCACGACGGCCACCTCCGTCATCCGGCCTACCTCGGCCTGCGCGACGACAAGGACGCCTCCGCGGTCGTCGCCGAGCGGCCGGCGACCAGCAGTCCGTCGACAGGCGACGTCGTCCGGCGCGGGCGGCGCGAGCTTCAGCTCTCGAACCTCGACAAGCCGTTCTGGCCCGACGAGGGGATCACGAAAGGCGACCTCCTCGCCTACTACGAGTCGGTCGCACCGGTACTCGTCCCTCACCTGCGTGCACGTCCGTTCACCATGCGGCGGTATCCCGACGGCGCGTACGGCAAGGCGTTCTTCCAGAAGGACGCGCCGAAGCACATGCCCGACTGGATCAAGACGTACGCGGCCACCGTCTCGCCGGGGAAGACGGTTCGGTTCCCGCTCGTCGACGACGAGCTGGCGCTGCTGTGGATGGTGAACATGGGCTGCATCGACATGAATGCCTGGTACTCGCGCGTCGATCGTCCCGACCGGCCCGACTTCGTGCTCTTCGATCTCGACCCGACGCCCGACGTGCCCTGGCAGCAGACGATCGAGGTCGCGCTCGTCCTCCGAGAGCTGATCGATGCGCTCGGTCTGCGCTCGTTCCCGAAGACCTCGGGCGGGAAGGGCTTCCACGTGCTCGTACCGATCGAGCGCCGATTCTCCTACGCCGACACGCGTGGCTTCGCCGAAGTCGTCGCCGGCGCGATCGTGCGCGCGCATCCCGAGCTGGCCACGACCGAGTGGTCGAAGGCACGGCGTCGCGGCGTCCTCATCGACGCGAACCAGAACGGCGAGGGGAAGACCATCGCCTCGGCCTATTCGGTGCGACCCCACCCGGGTGCTCCCGTCTCCACGCCGCTTCGGTGGGACGAGGTGAACGACACGCTCGACCCCGCCCGGTTCACGATGGACGTGGTGCTCGAGCGTGTCCGCCGGCAAGGTGATCTGTACGCAGAGGTGCTGACGACCAGGCAGTCGCTCTCGAAGGCCCTCCGCCGGCTCTGACGAGCTACGTCGGCTTCACCGGATGGGTGCGCGCTGCCTGTTTCGCGACGGTCAGCTCCTTGCCGTCGATCGCCGCGTAGCGGAGCGCGATCGCGCTCAGCTCGTCCGACGCTTCGCGGGCCGCGTGACCGAGCTTCGCGTCGAGCGTCGCTGGATCGTCGAGGTAGAGCATGCGCGTCCAGAACGTCGTCAGGACGATCGAGACCCACGGCATGAAGATCGCATTCCGTTCGAGCGCGGCGGACGGCCGTTGCACGAAGAACGCGATGAAGATCCCGACGGTCAGGCCGGCGAGCCCGATCGCGGCTGCGGCCTCTCCAAGACTCGATGCCGCCATCCCTTTCACGAAGGCGGCAACGATCGCGGCGACGCCGAACACCATCATCGCCACGTATCCGACGAAGACGACCCGGTAGGAGCGGCGCAGGTACGCGGTCGTGCGCGCCAGCGTCTGGACGTCGTCCTGCAGGATCGCAGCCGCGAGCTCGCGCAGCTCCTGTGTGGTCTGCAGAGGATCCCCGTGCCGCGGGCGGGGCAGCCGCATCGTCATGGCGTGCCCTCCTTCCTCGACTACGGCGCGATCATACGGCGCCGGCTGCGCCGCTGCACTCCCGCACCCGACGCTCGAGGAATCTCCGTTCGTGCTCGGCCGTCGTCAGCTCGAGCGCCCGCTCGTAGGCGGCGCGCGCTTCGCCCGCCCTTCCGAGGCGGCGCAGGAGGTCGGCGCGGGTCGAATGCAGGTAGCGGTAGCCGTCGAGGTCGAGCTCCTCGACGAGCTCGAGTGCCGCCTCGGGCCCCGCGACCTCGGCCACGGCGACCGCGCGGTTCAGCTCGACGACAGGCGAGCCCGTGAGCGCGGCCAGCTGGTCGTAGAGAGCGACGATCGCACTCCAGTCACGCGTCTTCGCTGCGTGGAGCGATGCGATCCCGGCTTGCACCGCGTAGGCGCCGTTGCCCCCGAGAGCGCGCGCGCGGGACAGCGCCGCGTCCCCTTCCGCGAGCTCGGCGCCGTTCCAGAGCCCACGGTCCTGGTCGTCCAGGAGCACGAGCTCACCGCCTCGGAACCGCGCACCGCGTCGAGCGTCGTGCAGCAGCATCAGTGCCAGCAGGCCGTGTGCCTCCGGCTCGTCCGGCATCAGCTCGGCGAGTGCGCGTCCGAGCCGGATCGCCTCGAGGGCGAGCGTGCCGTCTCCTCCGTAGCCCTCGTTGAAGATCAGGTAGACGACCGCGAGCACGGCAGTGAGGCGGTCGGGCAGCAGATGCTCGGGAGGTACCCGGAAGGGCACGCCGGCCGTCTTGATCTTGCGCTTCGCCCGGACGAGTCGCTGGGCCATCGTGGCCTCGGGGACGAGGAAGGCACGGGCGATCTGGTCGGTGGTCAGCCCTCCGAGCGTTCGCAGCGTCAGCGGGACCTGTGCCTCCAGAGCGAGTGCCGGGTGGCAGCAGGTGAAGATCAGCTCGAGCCGCTCGTCGGGTATGGGCGTTTGGTCGTCCATCGGTTCCTCCACGGCCTCGGGAACAACGAGCAGCCGCGTCTTGGTCGCGAGCGTCCGGTCGCGGCGGATCCTGTCGATCGCCCGATTGCGGGCCGTCGTCTGAAGCCACGCGCCGGGGTTTTCGGGCGCGCCGGTGCGCGGCCAGCGCTCGGCGGCGATCGCGAACGCCTCCTGCGCGGCTTCCTCGGCGAGGTCGAAGTCGCCGAGGAAGCCGATCAGCGAGGCCACGACGCGGCCCCACTCGTCGCGAAAGACCTGCTCGAGGATGGTCAGCGCTCCACGAGCGGCCGAACCTCGACGGCGCCTCCGAGCCGTGCGGCCGGAATGCGCGCGGCGACCTCGATCGCGTCGTCGAGGTTGGGCGCCTCGAACAGGTAGAAGCCGCCGAGCGCCTCCTTCGTCTCTGCGAACGGACCGTCGGTGGCGAGCGTGCGGCCGTCGGCGACGCGGACGGTGGTCGCGGCCGTCACGGGCTCGAGCTGGGCGCCGCCGAAAATTCCCGGAAGCTCCGAAATCGCCATGTACTCGCCGCGGATCGCCAGCTGTTCGGCCTCCGGGCGCTCCTCCCACTGCTCGTCGTTCGCATGGATCAAGAGTGCGTACTTCATCGTGCCCTCCTTCGAACTCGGTGTCGTTCACACGACGAACGGTGATGCGAAAAATCGACATCTCAGCGTGACCGGTCGAGCCGCCCGAGAAAGAGCGCAGCTCCGGCCTTGTCGAGCATCTCGTTCAGGTTGCCGCACTTCGGGCTCTGGACGCAGGACGGGCAGCCGGCGGGGCAGGGGCAGGTGCGGAGGAGCTCTGCCGTGTCGCCGACCCACCCCTCGAACTCGTCGAAGCCGCGCTCGGTGATGCCGACGCCGCCCGGGTGCCCGTCGTAGACGAACACGGTCGGGCGAAGGGTCTGGAGGTGAAAGTTCGTCGACAGCCCGCCGATGTCCCACCGGTCGCACATGGCCCAGAGCGGAAGCAGCGCGATCAGCGCGTGCTCGGCCGCGTGCAGTGTCGCGAGCAGCTTCGGCATCTCGTCGAGCCCGGCGAGCTGCGCCGGCTCGGGGCAGAACCAGATCGCCTCGGTCTGAAAGCTCGTCGGCGGCAGCTCGAGCGGCACGAGCTCGATCCGCTCCTGAGAGGCAACGGTGCGGCGCTCGTACGCCACGACCTGCTCGGTCACCTCGAGCTCGCCGAAGTGCAAGGTGAGCCCGAGGCGCTCTTCGCTGCGCCGTGCGGCGACGATTGCGGTGTCGGTCTCCTTCTTCGTCTGCGTGTACCAGTCGCCGCCGAACGGCTCGACGATCGCGTGCATCGCCGTCAGGTCGAGCTCGCGCACCACATAGGACTCGCCGAGATGCAGGTAGACGGCGCCTTCGTGCACGGTTCCGTATGCGCGTGAGCGTTCGATCTGCCCGAGCACGGAGCCGGTCGAGAGGTCGACGATCGCGAAGGTGTCCGAGTCCGCCGCCCGGAGCTGGATCCGCCCCGCGGGGTGGTCGCGGCCGCCCCAGACGATTCCTGCAGGCGTCGAGCGCAGCTCGGGGTCGGCTTCCGCGAGGGCGATCGCTTCCGGGCCCAGGAACGCCGCGTCGTCCTTCGTGAGCGGCGCCTCGTAGGCCGCGGCGCGCACGTGGCCTTGGAGGACGCGCGGATTCGCGTGATCGAGGATCGCCGCCTCGACCCGCCGGCCGAGGAGCTTCTCCGGGTCGCGCATGAAGAACTGGTCGAGAGCGTCCTCCGAAGCGACCAGGACGGCGAGGCCGCTGCCCGTTCGGCCGGCGCGGCCCCACTGCTGCCGTAAGGACGACACCGTCCCGGGGAACCCGACGGAGACGACACAGTCGAGCAGGCCGATGTCGATGCCGAGCTCGAGCGCGTTCGTCGCGCTGACGCCGAGCAGCTCGCCGCCGGCGAGGCGGCGCTCGATGTCCCGTCGCTGCGCTGCCGTGTAGCCCGCGCGGTACGGCGACAGCTGCGAGTCGTCGCCGAGTCGCTCGGCGGTGAACCGGTGAATGAGCTCGGCCGCTTTGCGGCTCTTCGCGAAGGTGAGCGTGCGCAGCCCGTGCTCGACGAACGTGGCCTGCAGCTTCGCCGCCTCGGCGAGCGCCGACCCGCGCAGGCCGAGCTCGGCGTCGACGAGTGGCGGGTTCCAGAGCACGACTGTCCGCGAGGGGCGCGGCGCCCCGTCGTCGTGGACGACCGTCACGCGCTCGCCGAGCAGCGCCGATCCCGAGCTCGCCGGGATTCGCGATCGTCGCCGAGGCGAGCAAGAGTTGCGGCCGGGCGCCGTAGATGGAGGCGATCCGGCGCAGGCGCCGGAGCACGTTCGCGACGTGCGATCCGAAGACCCCCCGGTAGACATGCGCTTCGTCGACGACGACGAACCGCAGGTTGGCGAGGAAGTCTCCCCAGCGGTCATGGTTCGGCAAGACGCCGATGTGGATCATGTCGGGGTTGGTGAGGACGACGTTCGCGGTGCGCCGGATGTCGCGCCGGTGCTCGAGGGGCGTGTCGCCGTCGTAGATCGCCGGCCGCAGCCGGGGCAGCGCGAGCGAGCTCAGCGTCCGGAACTGGTCTTGCGCGAGCGCCTTGGTCGGATAGAGGTACAGCGCGCGCACCTTCGAGTCTCGCGCCACGGCGTCGAGGACCGGGAGGTTGAATGCGAGCGTCTTACCGGACGCCGTGCCGGTCGCGATGCAGACGTGCTCCGCCCGGGCCGCCGCGTCCCACGTCGCGCGTTGGTGGGAGTACAGGCGGTCGACGCCGATTGCAGCACGGACGGCCGGCGCGAGCGAGCCGGGCACGCCGGCGTACGTCCCGTCGCGTTCGGGCTCCGTTCCGAGGTAGGCGAGCTCCTCGCCCTGAAGGAGCCCGTCGAAGGCCGGTGAGGCGAGCACCCGCCCGATGCTAGCCTCGCCCTACCGGGGTGCCCTGATCGGGCTGAGAACACACCCGTCGAACCTGATCCGGCTCGTACCGGCGAAGGGAGTGGAGGCGCACTTTCGATGATTCCTAGAGCGCTGACGATCGCGGGGTCGGACTCGGGCGGGGGCGCCGGCATCCAGGCCGACCTCGAAGGCGTTCGCGGCGGCCGGCGTGTTCGGAACGTGCGCGATCGTCGCACTCACCGCCCAGAACACCGTCGGGGTCGACGCGGTCCATCCTGTGCCGCCCGCCTTCGTGGTGGCGCAGCTCGACGCGGTCTTCTCGGACATCGGCGTCGATGCGGCGAAGACCGGAATGCTCTTCTCGCAGCCGGTGATCGAGGCGGTCGCGGACTATCTCGGCGGGCGACCGGTCCCGCTCGGTGGTCGACCCGGTGCTGGTTGCGTCGTCGGGTGCGACGCTCCTCGAGGGGGAGGCGATCGGCGCGCTCGTCGCCCGTCTCTTCCCGCTCGCGACCGTCGTGACCCCGAACCTCGCCGAGGCCCAGGCGCTCACCGGCAGCCCGACCCTCGTCGCCAAGGACGAGCTGGCCAGGCGGGTCGTCGCGCTCGGGGCACCGGCGGCAATCGTCACCGGCGGCCACGGCGCTCCGGTCGACCATCTGTTCGACGGCCGAGAGCACGTCGAGATCCCCGTCGAGCGGCTCGATGTAGCGGCGACGCACGGAGCAGGCTGCACGCACTCGGCGACGCTTGCCGGCGCTGCTCGCAAGCGGGCTGTCACTCGTCGACGCCGCTTGCGGCGCGGCGCGCGCTGCGACCGAGGCCGTGCGTCACGGGCTCGTCGAGATCGGCGCTGGTGACGGCCCTGTCGATGTCCTTCAGCTGAGAGGAGCACGATGAAACCCGGCGAGTCCCTGCGGAGGCTGCGCGAGAAGCGGCCGCTCGTCCACCAGATCACCAACTACGTGGTGATGAACGAGACGGCGAACGCGACCCTGGCGATCGGCGCGCTGCCGGTGATGGCGCACGCGCCCGAGGAGGTCGAGGAGATGGCCGGCCTCGCCGGCGCACTCGTCCTGAACATCGGCACGCTCTCGGCGTCGTGGATCGACGCGATGCTGCTCGCGGGACGCGCAGCCAACGCGCGCGGCGTGCCGGTCGTGCTCGACCCCGTCGGCGTGGGGGCGACGCGGTACCGCACCGACACCGCGAAGAGGATCCTCGACGTGGTCGACGTCGCCGTGCTTCGCGGCAATGCCGGTGAGGTGGCGACGCTCGCCGGCGTCGACGCCGAGGTACGAGGCGTGGAGTCGATAGGCGCCGCGGAGTCGGCAGCCGACGTCGCGCGGTCCGCAGCGTTGTCGCTCGGCGTCGTCGCGTCTGTGACCGGCAGCGTCGACCATGTGTCGAACGGCGCCCGCGTGGTGGCGGTCGAGAACGGCCACCCTCTCCTCGCGTCGATCACCGGCACCGGGTGCATGTCGAGCGCGATCACCGGTGCGTTCCTCGCCGTCCGCCCCGACGAGCCGCTCGAAGCAGCTGCCGAGGCGCTGGCGGCGTTCGGCGTGGCCGGCGAGAACGCGGCGCCCGGCGCGAAAGGACCGGGATCGTTTCACGTCAATCTTTACGACGCCCTCGCCGCGCTCGACCCCGACCTCCTCGACGAGCGCGCGAGGTTCGCGTGAGGGTGCACGCGCTGATCGAGGACCTGGACGGGGCGAAGCGGGCCGTCGCCGCAGGAGCGACCGTCGTGCAGCTGCGGGTCAAGGGTGTGTCGACCGAGGAGCTCGTGCTCCGCGGACAGGGGGTGTCGTCGCTGGGCGTGACATTCGTCGTGAACGACGACGTCGACGCGGCCGTTGCGCTCGCTGCCGACGGCGTGCATCTCGGCCAGGGCGACGCCGGCGCCGAGCAGGCGCGGGCCGCCGGGCTGCTTGCTCGGCCGCTCGGTCGCGACGGTCGCCGAAGCGGCCGCTGCCGACGCCGACTACCTCGGCGCCGGGCCTGTGTGGGCCACTCCGTCCAAGCTCGACGCGGAGGCGCCGATCGGCCTCGACGGCCTGCATGCGATCTGCGGCGCGGCCTCGGTGCCCGTGGTCGCGATCGGCGGCATCGACGCCGGCAACGCAGGCGACTGCATCGCGGCCGGCGCAGAGGGGGTCGCGACGATTCGCGCCGCTGCCGACCCTCGGGTCAGGAAGGCCGTTGACGAAGCTCTCGGCGCTCGGTGAGCTGGGGCTCCTCGCGGAGCTCGAGCGTCGCTCGCTCGTGGTCGGTGTCGAGCACGACGCAGCCCAGGTCGGCGGCCTCGTCCTCACGCAGGACGCGCTGGTCGAGGCGGTGCACTTTCGGCTCGACCGCATCTCCTGGGCGGACCTCGGCTGGCGGGCGGCCGCGGTCAACCTGAGTGACCTCGCCGCGTCGGGCGCGACTCCGCTCGGGCTGCTCGTCTCGCTCGCGCTGCCGCCGGACACGGAGGTCGCCGACGTGATCTCGCTCTACGAAGGGATCGCCGAGACCGGTGTCCCGGTCGTCGGCGGAGACACCACGGCCGCAGGCGTGGTGGTCGTCTCGGTCACGGCCGCCGGCCGCAGTGAGCGCGTCCCCGGGCGCGCGGGTGCGGAGCCGGGCGACACGCTCGTGGTCACGGGGACGCTGGGCGGGGCGGGTGCAGCATTTCGCGACGGCGGTTACGTCCGTCCGCCGCTGCGTCTCGAGGAAGGCCGGACGCTGGCGGCGTCGGCGAACGCGCTGATCGACGTCTCGGACGGCCTCGCCGTGGACGCCGGACACCTGGCGCGCCGGTCGGGCGTGCGGATCGTCGTCGAGCTGGACGATGTGCCGCTCGCGCCCGGGGCGACCATCGCCGACCTCGGGTTCGGGGAGGACTTCGAGCTGCTCGCGGCTGTGCCCGAGGCAGGCGGCTTCGTGACGGTCGGTCGCGTCGAGCCCGGCGACGGCGTGGTGCTCCTCCATCGAGGTGTGCCGATCGAGCTCGGCGGTTTCGAGCACTTCCGTCAGATGTAAGCGGCAAAGACCTTTGCGAAGTGCTTCTTCGGCCGAGCGCCGTACACCGTCTCGCGCGGCTCACCGCCGGCGAAGAGGATCACGGTCGGCAGCGAGAGGACGGAGTAGCGGGCAGCCGTTGCCGGGTTCACGTCGACGTCGACGGACACGAGGTCGATCTCGGACTCGCGCGCGAGCTCCTCGAGCGCGGGAGCGATCGCCCGGCAGGGCCCGCACCACGGCGCCGTGAAGTCGACGATCACGGGCCGCTCGGAGGCGAGCACCTCCTGCTCGAAGGTTGCGTCGTCGACCGAGCGCATCGCGTCTACCGTAGCCGCACTCTCAGCAGCGGCACCCGCCAGATCGCCTCGAGCACGATCGCGCGACTCATTTTCGAGTGACCTCGCTCGCGGTCGGAGAACCGGATCGGCAGCTCGACTACGCGGAAGCCCGCCCGCTTCGCACGGTACGTCGTCTCGATCTGAAAGGCGTAGCCCTGCGAGCCGATCGCGTCGAGGTCGATCGCCTCGAGCACGCGCCGGTGAAAGCACTTGAAGCCGCCGGTCGGATCGTTCACGCCCATGTGCAGAAAGAGCGCCGTGTACCAGGCTGCGCCCCGGGAGATCGCGCGGCGGGCGGCTCCCCAGTTCGCGACCGACCCGCCGGGGACGTAGCGCGAGCCGAGGACGAGATCGGCACCTGCCTCGGCAGCAGCGATCAGTCGGGGCACGTCGGCCGGGTCGTGGGAGAAGTCGCAGTCCATCTCCAGCACCAGCTCCGCGCCGTCGGCCAGCGCCCGCCGGAAACCCGCCAGGTAGGCGGGCCCGAGGCCCTCACGCCGTTTGCGGTGCAGCACGTCGACGAAGCCGAGCTCGGCGGCCAGCCGGTCCGCTGCTTCTCCGGTCCCGTCCGGCGAGTTGTCGTCGATCACGAGCACGCGGTCGCCTACGCGCAGGACGCGCTCGAGAGCTCGCAGCATCGGCTCGACGTTCGGGAGCTCGTTGTAGGTCGGGAGACAGACGGTGGCCCGTATCGCTCCGCCTATGATCGCGGAAGTGGCGACACTTCCGCGAAACGACGAGCTCGCGGAGCAGTTCGAGCTGCTCGCCGACCTGATGGAGCTGGCGAATGCCGATTCGTTCCGCGTCGGCGCATATCGCAAGGCTGCCGCGCGGATACGCGAGACGTCGACCTCCGTCGCCCAGCTCGCCCTCGAGGGCAAGGCGACGAAGCTGCAGGGGATCGGCAAGACGATCGAGGGCAAGATCGTCGAGGCGGTGAACGACGGTGAGGTTCACGCGCTGACCAAGAAGAAGGCGGAGGTGCCTGCCGAGGTCGCCGTGTTCATGCGGCTCCCGGGGCTCGGTCCGAAGACCGCCCGCCGGATCTGGCAGGAGCTCGGGATCACGACGGTCGACGGTCTCAGGTCTGCGGTCGAGTCCGGGCAACTGCGGGGTCACGCCGGCGTGGGGCCCGGGACCGAGTCGAGGATCGCCGTCCGCCCTCGCCCAGGGCCCCGCGAAGACGCCCGAACGAGGCCGCGGGCTGCTCGGCACGGCACTGCCCCGGCTGACCGCCGCTGTCGACGAGTTGCGCGCTCATCCGGCCTCCGTCGAGGTGAGCTACGCAGGCTCGGCGCGGCGCATGCGCGAGACGGTGCGCGATCTCGACATCATCGCGACGGCGACAGACGCCCCGGCGCTCGTCGACCACTTCTGCACGCAGCCCTGGGTGGTCGAGGTAGCCGCGAAGGGACGACGAAGGCGACGGTCGTGTCGCACGACGGGCTGCGCTTCGATCTCCGCGTCGTTCCGCCGGAGAGCTACGGCAACCTGCTGCAGCACTTCACCGGTTCGAAGCACCACAACGTCGCGCTGCGAGAGGATGCCGTGCGCCGCGGGCTCTCCGTGTCGGAGTACGCCGTGACGGAGGTCGAGACGGGCGAGGAACATCGCTTCGCGACCGAGGCCGAGGTCTACCGCTTCCTCGGTTACGAGTGGATCCCGCCCGAGCTCCGCGAGGACGCCGGCGAGCTGAAGGCGGCGCGGAGCGGCGAGCTGCCGGAGCTCGTCGAGCTCCGCGACCTCCGCGGCGACCTGCACACGCACACGACGTGGTCCGACGGCAAGGACACGCTCGAGACGATGGTCGCGGCGGCCCGCGCGCGCGGGTACGCGTACTACGCCGTCTGCGACCACTCGCAGCGCCTTCGTGGCGACCTGCTGCATCTGCAGTCGGTGCAGATCGACGCGCTCAACGAGAAGGTCGCGCCGTTCCACATTCTCAAAGGCATCGAGGTCAACATCCGCCCCGACGGATCGCTTGACGTCTCGGACGAGGAGCTCGCGACGCGCGACTGGGTCGTCGCGTCGGTGCATTCGCGGTTCGATCACGATCCCGACGGGACGCGTCCTCGCGGCGATGGACAACCCGTTTGTCGACTGCATCGGGCATCCGACGAACAGGAAGATCGGCAGGCGCGCACCGGCGGCGGTCGACGTCGAGCGGGTGATCGTGAAGGCGCTCGAGACGGGGACGTTCCTCGAGATCAATTCGCAGCCGGACCGGCTCGATCTCACCGATGTCCATGCGCGCGCTGCGCGCGAGGCAGGACTGAAGCTCGTGATCGACTCCGACGGGCACCAGATCGCCGCGCTCGACTATGTGACCCTCGGCGTCGGCCAGGCGCGGCGTGCCTGGCTGCGCAAGGAGGACGTGCTGAACACGCGTACCTGGAAGCAGGTCGAGCGGCTGCGGAAAAAGCGCCCGTGAGCCAGTTCCGCAACGAGCTCGACCGCGCAGCAGACTGGGTCGACGCCTATCTGCGAGGGCGTCGGCGAGCGGCCGGTGACGGCGGTGGCCGAGCCGGGCAGCACCCGGACGCTGCTGCCCGGCTCGCCGCCCGAGCACGGCGAGTCGTTCGAAGCGATGCTCCGCGACCTGGACGAGCTGATCATGCCGGGTCTCTCGCACTGGAACCACCCGCGCTTCTTCGCCTGGTTCGCGAACACGGGCTCGGAGCCGGGCATCCTCGCCGAGCTGCTGATCGCCGCGCTGAACGTGAACGCGATGACCTGGGGCGCGTCGCCTGCGGCTACCGAGCTCGAGGAGGTGACCCTGTCGTGGCTCGCGCAGTTGCTCGGCCTTCCCGCAGGCTGGCACGGGCACATCGAGGACACCGCGTCGACAGCGACCGTCGCCGCGCTCGCCGCCGCGCGAACGCTGCGTCCCGGCGGCGTCGTGTACGCGTCCGAGCAGGCGAACTTCAGTGTCGAGAAGGCGGCGCGGCTGGTCGGCCTCGAGTTCCGCCCCGTCGAGGTCGACGACGCATTTCGGATGCGCACGGACTTTCCCCTCGACGACGCGACCGCGGTCGTCGCGACCGTCGGCACTACCGGAACGACCTCGGTCGATCCGGTCCCCGAGCTGCAGCGGCGCTGCGAGGAGGCAGGCGTCTGGCTGCATGTCGATGCGGCGTACGCCGGCTCGGCTGCCGTCTGCCCGGAGCTGCGCTGGTGTCTCGACGGCTGCGACCGCGCCGATTCGATCGTCGTCAACCCGCACAAGTGGCTGTTCACGCCGATGGATTGCTCGACGATGTGGACGCGTCGGCCAGACGTCTTTCGCGCGACGTTCGGGATCGTCCGCGACTACCTCGCCGACACCGAGACGGCCGTCGACCTCAAGGACTTCGGACCTGCACTCGGCCGTCGGTTCCGAGCCCTCAAGCTGTGGTTCGTCCTTCGCTGGTACGGGGCGGAGGGCCTGCGCGCACTGATCCGCGAGCATGTGCGCCTTGCGCAGCTCTTCGCGTCGTGGGTGGAGGACGACCCCGACTGGGAAGTGTGCGCGCCGCACCCGTTCTCGGCCGTGTGCTTTCGCCATCGCACCGGTGACAACGACGCGATCGCCCACGCTGCGACCGCGACTGGAAAGCTGTTCGTCGCGCCCGCGCAGCTGCGTGGCGTCTCGATCATCCGCGCTCGCGATCGGCAACGCGGGCACGACCGAAGCGGACGTAGCGCTTGCATGGGAGGTGTTGCGCGAGTGCGGCCGCGCGCAGTGATCTTCGATCTCTGGGAGACCTTGATCGACTGGGATCCCGAAGCCGCTGCCGCGATGGTCGCCGCCGTCGCCGAGCGCGCGCCCGACTTCGTCGAGCTGTGGCACCGGTCGGAGAACCGCTACACGGGCCCGATCCGGGTCGCCCTGGCCGACGCCGGCGTGCCCGCGGCGGCACTCGAGGAGGTGTGCGCGCTCCGCCTCGACTACGTGCGTGGGGCGCTCGTCCCGCGGCCGGGGGCCGTCGAGACGCTGCGCAGGCTGCGCGAGCTCCGGATCCTCGTCGGGCTGATCACGGTGTGCAGCGAGGACGTCGAGGTGCTGTGGCCGTCGACGGCGTTCGCGGGGCTGTTCGACGCCGAGGTCTTCTCGTCGTCGGTCGGGCTTTCCAAGCCGGATCCCAGGATCTACCTGCGTTGCTGCGACCTGCTCGGGGTCGAGCCGTCCGAGGCGGTGTTCGTCGGCGACGGCGCGAACGACGAGCTGGCCGGCGCAGAACGCGTCGGGATGCGGGCGATCCTCATTCACCGCCCGGGCGAGGAGCCGTACTGGGACGACCTGGCCGGCTTCGAGGGACCGCGTGTGACGTCGATCCCGGAGGTGATGGAGGTGCTGGAGCTGTGCTGATCACGACGACCAACGACGTGCCCGGATACTCGATCGAGGAGGTGTACGGCGAGGTGTTCGGGTTGACGGTGCGCTCGCGGAACATCGGCTCGCAGTTCGGCGCCGGTCTGAAGTCGATGCTCGGCGGCGAGTTGAAGGGCATGACCAAGGCCCTCGCCGACAGCCGTTCCGACGTGATTCAGCGCATGGTCGACGAGGCCGAGGCGAAGGGCGCGAACGCGATCCTCGGCATGCGGTTCGACACGTCGGAGATGGGCGGCACCTGGACCGAGATCTGCGCCTACGGCACCGCCGTGCGCATCCGCAAGCTTTAGAGCTTCTCAGCCTGCAATCGCCTCGAGCGCGGCGTCGTGCAGCGCGACCCGGTAGCGCCAGAGCGCCCGGCCCGTGGCGAGCAGCCGGGCGCGAATAGGCCCGTCGAGCTCTTCAAGTGTCCCCCAGCGCGCCTCGGCGATCTCCTCCGCGTCGCGCGGCGAGATCGTCTCGTCAGCGGTTTGCGCCAGGAACACGTGCGTACGCCACTCGACCTCCTCCGAGCCGCAGCGGAAGCGCGCGCCCGCGTCGACCAGGTAACGGTCGAGCGTCACCGACAGGCCCGTCTCCTCGAGTGCCTCGCGCGTCGCCCCGGCGGCAAAGTCCTCGCCCGGTTTCACGCCGCCGCCGGGCGGCCGCCAGACGCCGGCCGCGAAGTGGGGCTTCCGGATCAGTGCCAGGCGAGTGGCCGGGTCGAGGATGAACAGGGTGACGTCGTGCCTGCGCGCCGGGTTGTACGTGGCGAGTGCGTACTCCTCGCGGCTCACCTCGTCGTCCCATTCGAGGCGCACCGGCGTTCCGTAGCGCCGGCGCAGTGGTGCGAGGACCGCGTCCGTGACGTGCACAATCCGGATCATGCCGCGGGTCCGCAGGCCGAGGCGCCGGGCGCCGGTGCTCGAGCTCCTCGCCGCGACGCTGCCCGAGCTCCGCCGCGGGCTGACGGAGTCGGCGGCGCGGACGGTCGCCTACGAGCTGTTCGAGAAGATCGGGTACGGCGCCGTCGCCGTGACCGATACGCAGCGCGTGCTCGCCTTCGTGGGGGCGGGCGCCGACCATCACGCCGCCGGCGAGCGTCCGATCAGGCCCGTCTTCGAGGCGCTCGCACAGAGGCGACCGCTGCTCGCGCCCCTTGGGCTGCGCACCGAGTGCGGACACGCGGCGTGCCCGCTCGGGGCCGCTGCCGTGGTGCCGCTCGTCCTCGCGGACAGGCCCGCCGGGGCGCTCGTCGCATATGCCACCGACGGCTCTCCGCTCGACGAGGCCGCGGTGCAGACGCTCGACGCGCTGGGCGACCAGCTGTCGGCTCAGCTGCAGCTCTCCGAGCTTGCGAACCGCGACCGCGACGGCACTGCAGGCGCAGATCGAGCCACATTTCGTCTTCAACGCGCTCAACACGATCGCATCGTTCATCCGCACCGATCCGGAGCGCGCGCGACAGCTCGTCCTTGCCTTCGCGGACGCCTTGCGGGCACGGTTCGCCCGTCCCGGCGAGTTCGTGACGCTCGAGGAGGAGCTCGGCCACGTTCGGAGCTACCTGGAGCTCGAACAGGCGCGATTCGGCATCGACCTCGACGTGACGGTCGAGGCCGAGCCCGAGGCGCTGCAGGTCAGGCTCCCGCCGCTGCTCGTCCAGCCGATCGTCGAGAACGCGGTCAAGCACGGCAAGACCGACCGGCCGCTACACCTGCTCGTGCGCGCGCGCATTCGGCGCGGCCGCCTGCGGGTCACGGTTCGAGACGACGGACGGGGCATCGCGCGCGATGCGATCGAGCGGGTGCTCGAGCCCGGCTTCGGAGAAGGGACTGGCGTCGGGCTCGCCAACGTCCAGCTCCGGCTCGAGGCGCACTACGGGTCGGGTGTCCGGCTCCGGTCCTCTCCGCTCGGTACCGTCGTATCGCTCGAGGTCCCGCGCGGCGTGATCGCTGCGGCGATCGTCGACGACGAGGCGCCCGCCCGGTCCGAGCTCCGCTACCTGCTCGCCGCGCACGACGACATCCACGTCGTCGGCGAGGCCGCGAACGCGGTCGACGCCGACGGCCTCGTGCGCGCCGGCGGCTACGACGTCGTCTTCCTCGACGTCGAGCTGCCGGGTTTGTCGGGGCTCGAGCTCGCCCCCCTCGCGCGCGCGGCCGGTCGTGTTCGTCACCGCACACGAGCGCTACGCCGTCGATGCTTTCGCGGTCGAGGCGTTCGATTACCTGCTGAAACCCGTTGACCCGGAACGTCTGGCACGGGTGCTCGACCGACTGCGGGCGGCCACACCGGCCGGCGATGCCGCCGTCGCCAAGATCCCGGTCGTCGCGCCCGGCGGCAGCGAGTTGGTCGATTTCGACCAGCTGTATTACATCCAGGCAGACGGTGACTACAGCCGTGTGCACACCTACGACCGTTCGTACCTCTCGACCGCCTCCCTCGGTGAGCTCGCCGCAAAGCTCGGACCGCGGTTTCGCGCGGATCCACCGCTCGCACCTCGTGAACCTGGCGAAGGTCTCGGCGGTCCGTCGGTCGGCACCGGACCGGATCAGCCTTCAACTCGACGACGCGGCGCGAACCGAGCTCGACGTCGCGCGGCGTCAGGGTCGCGAGTTGCGCGAGCGGCTCGGTCTATAGGCTCTCGACGTGGACCTCGGCGCAGGCGGCCGTTTCGAGGGCGACAGCCGGTTTTCGCGTGAGGCTTTCGTGCGGCGGTCGCTGCTGCTCGGAAGCGGGCTGCTCCTTCCCGGCGCGGCGCGGCGGCTGCTCGCCGGCGACGTGGCACTCGCGGCACCTCCAGCTGTGCCGAACGGGGCGGTCCACCACTTCTTCTCGCGTCCGGATCTCCGGCCGCCCGTCGTGACCGTCCTCCGCGCCGACCGGACCTCGGACGGCGATCTCTTCGTCGCGCCCTCGTCCGGGCCGGGACAACGAGGGGCGCTGATCCTCGACGACCGCGGCCAGGTCGTCTTCTTCCATCCGACGACACCGAACACGGCGATGAACTTCCGGGCCGCGCGCTATCACGGCGAGCCGGTGCTCACGTGGTGGGAAGGCAAGTCCGAGAGCGGGCTCGGCCGTGGCACGCACGTGATCCTCGACCGGTCCTACCGCGAGCTGGCGCGCGTGCCGGCCGGGCGTGGCCGGCAGTCCGACCTCCACGAGTTTGTGATCACCCCCCACAACACGGCGCTGATCACGAGCTACGAGGTGCGCCAGGCGGACCTCTCCTCCGTCGGAGGGCCTGCGGCCGGCAAGGTGATCGGCGGGATCGTGCAGGAGCTCGCACTGCCGAGTGGCCGCGTGCTCTTCGAATGGCGAAGCCTCGACCACGTTCCGATCGAGGAGACGCACGCCGCATTCCAGGGACACCCGCTCGACTACTTCCACGTCAACTCGATCGACCTCCTCGCGGACGGAAATCTCCTCGTCTCGGCGCGGAACACGTGGGCCGTCTACAAGGTGAGTAGGGCGAGCGGCGAGGTGATCTGGCGGCTCGGAGGCAAGCGCAGCGACTTCACGATGGGCAGAGGCACGGTCTTCGCGTGGCAGCACGACGCGCGTCACCACGGAGGCGACCTGGTGACGATCTTCGACGACGGCGCGGCGCCTCAGGTGCAGGCTCAGTCGCGCGTGCTGCTGCTCGAGCTCGACGCCGCGCACAAGCGGGCGACGCTCGTTCGGTCGTACACGCACCATCCCAACCGGCTTCTGTCGCAGTTCATGGGCAACGCCCAGTTGCTTCCCGACGGCCACGTCGTGGTCGGATGGGGCAACGAGCCGTACGTGACGGAGTTCGGGACGAACGGGGAGATCCTGTTCGACGCGAAGCTGCCGCGCGGCGGCATGAACTACCGGGCTTTCCGCTTCAGCTGGTCCGGCGCTCCGACCACCGACCCGGTGCTCGTCGCACCCCGTGGCCGCCACGGACGCCAGGCGTACGTCAGCTGGAACGGCGCCACGGCGGTCGCCGCCTGGCGCCTGCGTGCGGGACACGCGGCCGGCGCGCTCGTCACCGCCGGCGCGAAGGCGAAGCGAAGCTTCGAGACCGAACTCGAGGTGCCCGCCGGGCTTCGCTACGCCCAGGCCGTCGCACTCGACCGCCACGGCCACGAGATCGGCCGCTCGCGGACGATTCGCGTCTAGAGAAGGCGCAGCAGCAGGGCCGCGAACGCCGCGGGCGACTCGACGACGACGTCGGCCCGCTCGCGGAGCAGCGCCGGCCCTTCAGCGGAGGCGACGGCCACCCGGACCGCCAGCTCCAGTCCGGCGAGCGCGGCGAAGCCGTCGAGATCGGTCGTATCGTCGCCGGCGTACAGCGCGCGCCGAAGCCCGCTCTCGTCGAGCAGCCGCTGCACGGCCGTGCCCTTCGTGGCGGTCACGGGCGGAAGGATGTCGAGAACCATCCGCCCGAAGCTGGCCCGCAGGCCCTCCTCCGCCGCTCGGGCTGCGACGGCTTCGAGCGATCGGCGAGCGACCTCAGGGTCGGCGGCCCGGCGGAAGTGCAACGCGGCCGAGAACGGCTTCGCCTCGATGTCGGGCCATTCCGTCGCGGCTGCGAAGCGGTGCACCGTATCCGCATAGGCGGCGGCCGTGGGCTCGAGCTCGAGCCCGTGCTCCCCGGCGTAGCGGAGCTCGGGCACGCCGACGATGCGCCGGGCCGTGGCGCTCGATCGCCCCGTGACGCAGGCGACGAGCGCGAATCGGCCGGCCAGGCTGCGGAGCAGCCGGCGCGTGCTCTCCGGGACGGTGGCGTCCTCGGGGCGATCGACGATCGGCGCCAGCACGCCGTCGACGTCGAGGAACAGCGCCGCCTGTTCCGGCTCGGCCGCGAGGCGGGAGATCGCATCCACGCTCGTAGAGTAGGAGCGGTGGCCGGGACCATGAACTCGTCGGCATCGGCGTGGCTGCGGGCTTCCTCGGCGCGCTGTTCGGCGTCGGCGGCGGGATCGTGATCGTGCCGCTGCTGATGGCGTTTGCCGCGTTCGACCAGCGTCGCGCGGCGGCGACATCGCTCGCAGCGATCCTGCTCTCGTCGGCGGCCGGCGCGATCACGTACGGCGTCCACGGTGACGTCAAAGTGGGCGCGCGATCGCTGGTCGGGATCCCGGCCGTCGTCGGCGTCGTCGCCGGCGTCGACCTGCAGCAGCGGCTCGCGCAGCGCACGCTCGGCTACGCGTTTGCGCTGCTCATCGCGGCGGTCGGAGCGAAGCTGATCCTGTGATCGAGGTGTTTGTGATCCTCGTCGGTCTCGCCGGTGGCGTGCTCGCGGGGACCTTCGGCGTGGCGGGGGCATCGTCTTCGTCCCGACGCTCGCCCTCGGCCTCGGTTTGACGCAGCTGCACGCACAGGCCACGCTCGCTGCTCGCGATCATTCCGACCGCCGCCGTCGGGACGTGGCGGCAGCTCCGACTCGGAAACGTCGATGTTCGCGCCGCGATCGTCGTCGGCGTCGCGTCGATCCTCGGGCGTGCAGGGCGGCGTGATCGTCGCCGAGTCACTACCCCAGCATGCGCTTCGCCGTCTGTTCGGTGCGTTTCTCTCGTGACGGCCGTGCAGATCGCCTGGCGGGTACGCCACTCGCGTATCAGCGCGACGCTGCGTAGGCGATCCCGGCAGTCACGGTGAAGCCGAGCACGGTGAGGGCGACGCGGCGGCCCGAAGCGTGCTGGTGCGCTTCGGGGAGCAGGTCGGTCGCGCCCATGAAGAGGAAGAACCCGGCGTAGACGGCCAGCAGGTAACCGAGGCTCTGCTCGCTGATCGCGACGTGGTCCCGACGATCGCGCCGAGGAGCGGCGCGATCGCATCCAGGACGAGCCACCTGATTGCGGCGCTTCGCTCCCCGCTCTGGCGAAGGATGAACGACACGGTGTTCATGCCGTCCGCGAAGTCGTGTGACACGACGGCGATGAAGACGAGCAAGCCAGTCGAGGTCGAGAGATGGAAGGCGAGCCCGATCCCGAGGCCGTCGATGAAACTGTGCACCGACAGGCCGGCGGCACCGAGCGCTCCCACGTGATGGTGCGCGCGGGCGTGTTCCTCGTCGTCTCGGTGGTGGAGCACGAGCGCACGCTCGGCCAGGAAGAACGCCAGAAACCCGGCACCGACGAGCCACGTCACGTGCCGCGCGTTTCCGACGGCGTCGATCGCCTCCGGCAGGACGTCGAAGAGGGCGACGGCGACCACGATGCCGCCGGTCAGTGCGATCAGGGTCTGCAACTCGCCCTTGACTCGGAGCGCGACATACCCCCCCGCGAGCGTCGAGCAGGTCGTGAGCGCAGCAAGCGGGATCGCCCACCAGGTCGCCATTCGCGTGAACCTATCGTGGGGCCCGAACGGCTCCGTCCGGGAGGACGAGGCGCAGGCGTGGCAAACTCCTCAGACGGTGCGCCTACGCCTCGCCCTGGTGAGCCCGCTGGTCGGACTGGTCGCCTTCGGCGTGACCGGCGCCCAGGGACTGTCGACGCAGCCGACCGCATCGGCGACCGCGTGGGGAGTCCAGATCGCACTGCCGAACGCCGCGCCGCTGACCACGACCACCTCGTCCGCGCCTCCCGACGCCGCGCCGGTGACGGGCGGCGTCTACGTGTATCCCGCCGACGGGTCGGTGGTGACCGTGCAGTCGACGACGGCGAGCGCGACGACGACGATCGACGCAGAACGCCGGTGCCCGTTCGCAGAGCGTCGTCACGGGCGTCTCCCTCTTCGGCGGCGAGATCACCGCGGACGCCGTCACTGCGAGCGCTTCCGCCGGGACGGGCCCGTCCGGCGCGGGCGGCAACGCAAACGGCAGTGGAATCGCGAACCTGCTGATCGACGGCCAGCCTGTCGCCGGCCGGCAACAAGCTCACGATCGGCGATTGGGGCGTCACTCGACGCTCGCGACGCAGACCGTCGATCGGACGCGCCGGCGACGGGATCCGCGGGTACCGCGGCGTCGTCTACGAGCTCGCGCTGCGGCTGACCGCCGACCACGGCGGGCTCCCGGTCGGGAGCCTGATCCAGGATCGGGTACGCCGCAGCCGCGGCCAGACGGCTCCGCTGCCGTCCCGCGACGACGACGGCGCCCACGACGACGACTCCGACGCGACGACGCCTGCGCCGTCAGCTGGAGGCAGGCTGCCGCCGGGCCGGACTCGCCCGGTCGGCGATCTCCCGAGCGAGCGGCCGAAGCAGTCGAAAAGCGGTGTCCGTCGTCGGACCAGGCCCGCTGTCGGCATCCGTCCCAAGCTGACCGCCGGCCACTATGTCTTCCCGGTCTACGGCGCGAGCTCGTACATCGACACCTTCGGAGCATCCCGCGCGACGTCACCTACCACCACGGCGACGACATCTTCGGCCAGCTCGGTCAGCCGCTCGTCGCGTGCGCCGACGGCACCCTGTTCTCGGTCGGCTGGAACAAGATCGGCGGAAACCGACTCTGGATCGTCGACGCCCAGGGCAACCAGTTCTACTACGCCCACCTGTCCGCGTTCGCGACGACCGCGTGAACGGGGCGCGCGTGAAAGCCGGCCAGGTTGTCGGCTTCATGGGCCACACCGGCGACGCCGAGGGAACGCCGGTACCACCTCCACTTCGAGATTCACCCGGTCTCGCTCCTGTACCTCGGCTACGACGGTGCGGTCGACCCGACGCCGTATCTCGACGCGTGGCGTCACCAGCAAGACCTGCCGTTCCCGGTCGCAGGCGGGTGGACGCCGCCGGTCCCCGGCGGCAGGGCGCCCGAGCCCGGAGCAATCCTGCTTGCACATGTCCGACATCTCGACCGCCGAACGGCCTCGACCCTCCGTCGCTTCAGCAGGCCCTTGCCGCCCCGAAGGCAGCGGCGCTCCTCCGCCAGCTGCCGACCGTCGTCGCGCCGACGCGGACCTCGGCCGCGGCTGGCGACCTCGGCCGCGTGTTCTCTAGACGCCGCCGTTCGCGCTCCGGCGGGAAGTCTTCGCCGAAGTCGTCGTCTCCGCCGCCCGAGACCGTGTCCTTCGATCCACTTGCGCGTCTCGGGGCCGGTGACCGGGTTGAAGAGGATGCCGATCACGATGCCGAGCAGGAGCAACGGTCCGTCCGCGCTTGCGGTCGGACCTGCGCTTGCCCTGGAGCCGGTCTGCGGCGCTCCGCAGATCCTCGACCGCCGTCCGGAGCTTGGCACGAACCTCCTCGTCGGTCGCGACGCGCGTCGCGACCGTGGCCGCCGTCCGGCTTCCGATCAACTCGTTGTACACATCACGAGCGGTCGTGAACGCGCTGATCACGTCTGCGCGCAGCTTCTCGTCCGACAGCGCACGGTCGACGTAGGGTTTGACGTTGCCCGCCGCGTCGTAGACCTTGTCCTTTGTCTTATTTGCCATCGTCCGTCTCCTTTCGCCTCGTGACTGCGTGCCTGCCGCGAGCCTGCCGCCCGGCGGCGCTTCTCCTGCTGGCCACCATCCTTGCAGGCTGCGGGGGGTCGGGAGGCGGCAAACCGGCGCAGCGGGTGAGCGGGCCCGGGTTCAGCTTCGCCGCGCCGGAGCGGCTGGCGCGTCGTTCGTGAGCCGTGAGCTTGTGTCGGCAGGCTCGGGCTCGGATCTCGTTCAGGTGGCCAGGTTCCGCCTGCTCAAGCCGTACTCGGCCGCCCTCTTCGCCAAGGTCGAGAAGGAGCTCGACGTGCGCATGGCGGCCGTGGCGAAGCAGACCTCGGGACGGCTGTCGGGCTCGCGCGTCGTCTCGGCGAGCGGCGTGCGCTCGCACAGCTACGAGGTGAAGACGGACGATCGGATCGACCAATACACCTTCGTGCTCAGCGGGATGCGCGAGTACCAGCTCCTCTGCCGGCGCAGCGCCTCGGAGAGCGACAAGAACTGCCGCCTCCTCGTCAGTGCGTTCAAGATCGGCTAGAGAGGCAGAGGCTTCGCGGCCTGGCGCTCGAGCCGGGTCACGTTGCGGGCCCGAACCCGCCCGTTCGGGGCGAATGCGGCCTCGAAGACCTGCTGGATCGTGTCGACCGGGATGAACTCCAGCACGCGGCGCGTCTCGGGTGGCAGATCGACCAGGTCAGGCTCGTTCTCACGGGGGAAGATCACCCGCTTGAGCCCGGCACGCGCCGCGGCGAGCGACTTCTCGCGGAGGCCGCCGATCGGGAGCACGCGCCCCGTGAGCGTGATCTCCCCGGTCATCCCGACGTCGGCGGCAACCGGCTCGCCGCGCAGGAGCGACGCGATCGCCGTCGCCATCGTCACGCCGGCCGATGGACCATCCTTCGGCACTGCACCGGCGGGAACGTGGACGTGGAGGTCGTGCTCGCCGAACCACGTGTCCGAGACGCCGAGCGAGGCCGCGTTGCGCGCGAACCCAGGAGAGCGCCGCCTGGGCCGACTCCTGCATCACGTCTCCCAGCTGACCGGTGATCGTCAGCTTCCCGCGCCCCGGGTAGGCGGTTGCCTCGATGAAGAGCACGTCGCCGCCGGCCGTCGTGTACGCGAGCCCGGTTGCGACACCGGGGTGCGCGACGCGCTTCTGCACCTCGCCCGAGAACCGGCGCGGCCCGAGCCATTCGCGGAGCCGTTCGTCGTCGAGTGAGACCTTCGTCGCGCCGTGCCGCGCGATCTCGGTCGCCGCCTTCCGACAGACGTCGGCGAGCCGGCGCTCGAGGTTTCGCACGCCGGCTTCGCGCGTGTACTCGCGGATGATCGTGCGCAGGATCCGGTCGGAGAGCCGGAGCTGGCTGCGCTTCAGCCCGTGAGCCGAGATCTGTTTCGGGACGAGATAGCGCTTTGCGATCCCGAGCTTCTCCTCCTCCGTGTAACCGGCGAGCTCGATCACGTCCATCCGGTCGAGCAGCGGTCCGGGAATCGTGTCGAGCGCGTTCGCCGTGCAGATGAACAAGACCTTCGACAGGTCGAACGCGAGATCGAGATAGTGATCGCGGAAGGCATTGTTCTGCTCGGGATCGAGCACCTCGAGCATCGCGCTCGCACGGGTCGCCGCGCCAGTCCGCGCCCATCTTGTCGAGCTCGTCGATGAGCACCAGCGGGTTGCGTGACTCCGCATCGCGGAGGGAGCGGATGATCGAGCCCGGCATCGACCCGATGTAGGTGCGGCGGTGGCCGCGGATCTCCGACTCGTCACGAACCCCGCCGACCGAGAGCCGGACGAAGCGACGACCGAGTGCCCGCGCGATCGACTGTCCGAGTGATGTCTTGCCGACACCCGGCGGGCCGACGAAGCAGAGGATCTGCCCCGAGATCTGGTTGCGAAGTTTCGCGACCGCGAGGTACTCGATGATCCGGTCCTTGACCTTCTCGAGGTCGAAGTGGTCGGCGTCGAGGACCTCGCGGGCATGGTCGAGATCGAGGTTGTCGTCGGTGAAGGTGTTCCACGGCAGCGTGAGGATCCACTCCAGATAGGTGCGGATGACGCCGTACTCGGCGGCGGCCTGCGGCAGGCGCTCGAGTCGTTGCGAGCTCCCGGTCGGCAGCCTTGCGCGCCTCGTCGGGGAGCTCTCCGAGCGAGGCGAGGCGCTCCTTCAACTCCGCGAGCTCCGCCTGTTCCGGATCGGACTCGCCGAGCTCGGCCTGGATCGCCTTCAGCTGCTGGCGGAGGAAGTACTCTCGCTGGCCCTTCTCCATCTCGGACTGCACCTGCGACTGGATCCGCGAGCCGAGCTCGAACACCTCGAGCTCGCGGCTCAGGATCGCCGAAACCATGCGCAGCCGCGCCTCGACATCGACCTCCTCGAGGATCTGCTGCCGCTCCACGGGCGGGATCGTGCGCAGGGTGGACGCGACGAGGTGGCAGAGGGCGCTCGGGTCGTCGACGTTGGCGGCGGCGAGCTGAAGCTCCTCCGGAAGGTACGGCGCCAGCCCGATGATGCGCGCGAAGAGGCCTTGCACGTTTCGCGTCAGCGCCTCGACCTCCGGCGACGCGACGAGCACGTCGGGAAGCGCCGCGAACTCGCCGAGCAGATACGGGTCGACCTCGACCTCGTGGTCGAGGTGCACGCGTTCGAGCCCCTGCACGAGGATGCGGAGCGTGCCGTCGGGCACCTTGATCAGCTTGTGGACGACGGCGACGGTCCCGACCTTGTAGATGTCGTCGAACCCGGGCGACTCGGTCGAGCTGTCGCGCGTCGCGATCAGGGCGACCAGCCGGTCGCCGGCGACGACGTCGTCGATGACCCGGATCGAGCGCTCCTGGCCGATCGCGAGCGGCGACATCGACTGCGGAAAGACGACGGTGTCCTTGAGCGGCAGGATCGGGAGCACCGCCGGCAACTCGACCCGCTCGCCGTCCGGCTCCGGGACGTCGAAGAGCTCGCTCATCTCCGCTCCGGCACCGGCAAAGCCGGTCCAGCCTCCGGCTCTGTTCCGTCAGAGCCGGTATCCGCTCCTGTGAGCTCCGTCCCCCTACGGCTCATGTGCGCTGCACCTCGATCGTGACGTGGCCGAGAGGCGCGTGCTCGGCGACCGGGAGCTGGACGGTCAGGATGCCGTGCTCGAAGCGGGCGGTCGCGCCCTCCGGCTCGACGTCCTCGGCGAGCTGCACTTGCCGGTGGAACGTGCCGTATTCGATCTCCATCTGCTGATACACGCGCCCCGGCGCATGTGGGCGCGGCCGCTCGCCCGCTACGACCAGTAGCCGCTCTCCGGCGACGACGCGCACGCTCTCCGGCTCGACGCCGGGGAGCTCGACGACGACCGTCAGGGTGTGCGGATCGTCCGTGTGGAAGCAGTCGACGTTCGGCCTGAAACCGAACCCGTGTCGCGGCCCCGAGAACCGCGGGACGTGCCACAGATCGGCGAACAGCTGCTCGATCTCCGCCTGCAGCCTGTCCGCGTCGCGTTTGCCCACGACCAAAACGTACCGCGCCCGGTGCGCCCCGGCGGGACGGCTGTAGCATCGCCCGCGTGAAAGGGCTGATCTGTGCGGGCGGGTCCGCCACCAGGCTCGAGGAGCTGACGCGCGTCGCGAACAAGCACCTGTTGCCGGTGGGCCGCTGGCCGATGGTCTACTACCCGCTGCAGCTTCTGCAACGCGTCGGCGTCCGCGACGTCCTCCTCGTGACCGGCCAGCAGCATGCGGGCCAGTTCATCGACCTGCTCGGCGACGGCAAGGTGCGCACGCGAGGCGGTGACGAGTTGCTCTTCGATCTCGACCTCACCTACAAGGTGCAGGTCGAGCCGGGGGGCATCGCACAGGTCGTCGGGATGGCGCGCGCATTCGCCGCGGGCGAGCGGCTCGTCGTGTGCCTGGGCGACAACATCTTCGAGCAGGCCCAGCTCGAGGCGATCTCGGGCTGGGACGACGACGCCCTCGTCTTCGTCAAGGAGGTCCCGGACCCGGAGAACTTCGGCGTCGTCGCCTATCGCGACGACGGCACCGTCTCGGACATCGTCGAGAAAGCCGGGCGGGTGGACCTGCGGTACCCCTCGCCGCCGTCGAACGACGCCGTCGTCGGGCTGTACTGCTACCCGCCGGACGTCTTCGACGTGATCGACGGGCTCGAGCCGTCGAGTCGCGGCGAGCTCGAGGTCACCGACGTCAACCGCGTGTACGCGCAGCAGGGCCGGCTCGAGGTGCGTCGAGTCGCCGGCTGGTGGCACGACGGCGGCAAGCACTGGGCCGATCTCGCGGACGTGGGCCGGCTGATCGAGGAGACCGGAGCGAACAAGTGATCGAAGGGCTCCGACGGTTCGAGCTGCGCAGGTTCGACGACGAGCGTGGCTGGTTCGTCGAGCTGATGCGGCAGAGCGGGCTTCCGAAGCCGATCCGGCAGGCGAACCTCGCGCGCTCCCGCCGCGGTGTCATCCGTGCGCTCCATTACCACGAGCGCGGCCAGGACGACCTGTTCCTCTGCCTGCAGGGGATGGTGCGCGTCGTCGTCCTCGACCGGGCAACCGGCGAGACGTTCACCGAGGACATCGGCGACGACAATCCGGTCGCGATCTACGTGCCGGGAGCGAAGGCGCACGGTTACGAGGCGCTCACCGACTGTCTGTTTTCCTACTTCGTCACCGAGGAGTACGACGCGGCCGCTCCCGACGAGCATGGCGTGCCGTGGAACGATCCCCGCGTCGTCGACCTGTGGAGCACGCGATCGCCAATTCTCTCGGCACGGGACAGCGCCGCAACATCGTGATCACGGGCGCGGCCGGGCAACTCGGCAGCGCGCTCGTCGAGGAGTTCCCGGAGGCGCGCGCACTCACGCGGGCTGACTGGGACGTCGACTTCCCGCCGCCGGTCGACCTCGAGCCGGTCGACCTTGTGCTCCACGCGGCAGCCTGGACCGACGTCGACGGGGCCGAGGACGATCCGCAGGGAGCTGCCGCGGCGAACGTCGGCGGGGTCCGTCACGCAGCCTCTCTGGGCGCACCGCTTGTCGTGTGGTCGACCGACTATGTCTTCGACGGCAGCAAGACGTCGCCGTATCTCGAGTCTGACTCGCCCTCGCCGCTCGGCGCATACGGCCGCACGAAGCTGCTCGGTGAGGCCGCGGCCGGCGAGCAGGCGTGGGTGATCCGGACCTCGTGGGTGTTCGGCTGGACGTCGCGAAACTTCGTTCGCACGATCCTGCGCCTCGCGGCCGAGCGCGACGAGATCGCGGTCGTCGACGACCAGATCGGCTGTCCGACCTACGCGGGGCACCTCGCACGGGCCACGCACCGCGTGCTCGAACTGCCGTTCGGCACCTACCACGTCGCGTCGGCGGGAGAGTGCAGCTGGGCCGAGTTCGCAGAGGCCATCGTCGAAGAGGCCGGGCTGGAGGCGAAGGTGCGGAGGATCTCGGCCGCCGAGTACGGTGGCCGCGCGCCGCGCCCGGCACGTTCGGTGCTGCGCAGCGAGCGTGGCGCGCCGGAGCTGCCGCACTGGCGCGAGGGGCTGCGTGAGTGTCTGGCCCGCCTCCGCACCGTCTAACCTTCGCGCGATGCGGATCCTGGTGGCCGGAGGCGCCGGCTTCATCGGCTCGCAGTTCGCGCGGCGAATCGCCGATGCGGACGATGCGGTCGTCGTGCTCGACAAGCTGACGTACGCCGGCAACCAAGCAAATCTCGAAGGCGTCGAGCACGAGTTCCACGAGGGCGACATCGCAGACCCCCAGGCGGTCGCACGCGCCGCGGCCGGGTGCGATGCGATCGTCAACTTCGCTGCCGAGACCCACGTCGACCGGTCGATTCTCGGCCCGGCAGAGTTCATCCTGACTGACGTGCTCGGCACACAGGTGTTGCTCGATCACGCGAGACATCACGGCCTGCGACTGCTCCATGTCTCGACCGACGAGGTGTACGGCGACATCGCGCTCGGCGCCCCCGCCTGCAACGAGGACGCGCCGCTGCGACCCTCGAGCCCGTACAGCGCCTCCAAGGCGGGTGGCGACCTCCAGGTCCTCGCGTACGTGCGCACGTACGGGGTCGACGCGCTCGTCACCCGTGGCGCCAACACCTACGGGCCGCGGCAGTATCCGGAGAAGTTCCTGCCGCTCTTCATCACGAACGCCTTCGAAGGCGAGCCTCTGCCGGTGTACGGCGACGGCCGCCAGCGCCGCGAATGGCTGCACGTCGACGATCACTGCGCCGCGATCGAGATCGCACTCCGATCCGGCGCGGGCGGCGAGGTCTACAACGTCGGCGGCCAGGAGCGCGAGAATCTCGACGTCGTCCGGCGGATCCTCGATCTCACCGGTGCCTCGCCGGACCTGGTCAGGCACGTCGAAGACCGTCCGGGGCACGACCGGCGCTACTCGGTGGACTCGTCGAAGCTCCGAGCGCTCGGCTGGTCTCCGCGGCAGTCCTTCGACGCCGGCGGCCTCGAGGAGACCGTCGGCTGGTACCGCGACAACCGGGAGTGGTGGGAGCCGATCAAGTCGGGCGAGTACCGGGCGTACTACGCCGAGCAGTACGCCGCACGCCTCCGTTCCTGAGAAACGTCGCCGGCGACCCGTCGACCGGCTCGGCTACGGTGCCCGGCGATGAGTCGTCAAGCGGCGCGACTCGCCTGCGTACTGGTGCTTGCCTCCGGCGGTCTGGCGTCGGCGCTCGCCCTCTCTCTGGCTGCCCGCCCGGCGCGCGCCGGAGGGACGACGGCGGCCGCCACGACGACGACTCCGACCGTGACCAGCGACGCGACCGAGGTACTCGCCGTGTCGGGGCACGGGTGGGGCCACGGGCTCGGGCTCAGCCAGTGGGGCGCGTACGGGTACGCCCTCCATGGGTACGGCTTCGCGCGGATCCTCGCCCACTACTACCCCGGGACGACCCTCGGCCCGGCGCCCACGCACACCGTGCGCGTCCTGCTCGCCCGCGCCCGGCGCGTATCGCTCGTGTCCGCCGGCGCCTGGCGCGCGGTCGACGCCTCCGGCAAGGCGGTTTCGCTCGCTCCGGGGCCACTGACCTTGACCTCGGCCGCGAAGCTCGATGGGCAGGTGCTGACGCTGCCCGCGACGTTCACGACGACCACCGCGGCACCGCTCGCGCTCAACGGCAAGCCATATCGCGGCCGTTTCGTCGTCTCGGCCGACGGCAAGGGGTTGCAGGTGGTCGACGTCGTCGGCCTCGAGGGCTACCTGAAAGGCGTTGTCCCTTCGGAGATGCCGTTCGAGTGGCCGCCGGCAGCGCTCGAGGCTCAGGCAATCGCCGCCCGGTCCTATGCGCTCGCGAACCTCGTGCACAGAGGCTCGTTCGACCTCTACGACGACACCCGCAGCCAGGTCTACGGCGGCATCGACGCCGAGTCGTCCTCGACGAGCGCCGCGGTCGACGCGACGAAAGGGCAAGTCGTGCTCTACGAAGGCTCGGTCGCCGACACGCTTTTCTTCTCGACGTCGGGCGGCCGCACCGCGTCGGCTGCCGAGCAGCTCGGCACGCCCATCCCGTATCTCATCTCCGTGCCCGACCCGTACGACACGGCGTCGCCGTTCCATGACTGGGGGCCCGTGCTCTTCGACGCCGCGACCGTGGCCAGGAAGCTGAAGGTCTCGCCGGCGATCGCCGACGTGCAGATCGCCGCCGGCACCGTCGGGCCGGGTGCAGAGGCTCACGGTCGTCGGGGCGGACGAGGCGGAGGCGAGCTTCACCGGCTCCGAGATCCGGGCGGCGCTCGGCCTGCGCTCGACGTGGTTTCAGCCGACTCTGTTCTCGCTCACTCCCGGACACGCCGCCGTCACGTACGGGGGAACGGCGTCGCTCGCGGGCTTCGTGCGGGGGACGACCGGCGTGACGCTCGAGTCGAAGGCCTACGGTGGTGACTGGACGGCGGCCGGCCCGATCGACGCTTGCCGCCGACGGGACGTTTCAGTTGCCGGTCTCGCCGAGGACGCGGACCTCCTACCGGCTTGCCGCCGGAGCAGTCCGCGCCGGGCTGACGACGGTGACCGTCGCGGCGCGCGTCGCAGCCTCGATCGTCTCTGCGGGCGTCCGAGGGATCCTGAAGCCGGCCGTTCCGTCTGCGGCCGTGCAGTTGCAGCGGGCGAACGGGACCGGTTGGACGACGGTCTCCTCGACGGTCACCGACGGCACCGGCGCGTTCGCGTTCGAGGGCCCGATCGCCTCCGGCCAGTACCGTGCCCGCTGCGCCCCCGGCGGGGGCCTGCAGCCGGGCCTCTCGCCCGACGGTCACCCTGCCATGAGACGGCTGGCCGGCCTGCTCGTCCTGCTGGTGGCCCTCGTCGCCGTCTCGACCGCGGCCGCGTTCGACAACACGGAGCCGCTCGCCGCCCAGCAGTGGTACCTGACCAAGGACCAGGCGTGGGATTTCTGGCCGTCGCCGCCGACGAACCTCGCCCCGGTCAAGGTCGCGGTGATCGACTCGGGAATCGACGGCGGCCATCCCGATCTTCAGGGCCGCGTCGTCGCAGCGCGCTCGTTCGTCGGGGGATCGCCGTACCGCGACGAGGATGGGCACGGCACGTTCGTCGCCGGCGAGATTGCGGCGAACCCGTTCAACGGCATCGGCATCGCCGGCATGGCGTTCAACGCGCGCCTGATCATCGGGAAGGTGGTCGAGCCGGACGGCACCGTCTCCCTCCAGGCAGAGGTCGCCGCCATCCGGTGGGCCGTGCACGAGGGCGCGCGCGTGATCAACCTCAGCCTCGGCGGTGTCCGGGACCCGCTCGACCCCGAGCTCGATACGTACTCGGCGATCGAGCAGGCGGCGGTCGAGTACGCGTATTCGAAGGGCGCGATCGTCGTCGCGGCGGTCGGCAACGGGCCGCAGTCTCCGGCGACGCCATGGAACTTCGCGCACTACCCCTCCGCGCTTCCTCACGTGATCGGCGTCAGCGCGCTGGGCGAGGACGGCTCGGTCCCGGCGTTCTCGAACCGCGACGCCGTCTTCAACGACATCTCGGCGCCGGGGGAGAACATCTTCTCGACCATTCCGAGGCAACTCGCCGAGTCGACGACTCAGTGCGCCGACGGCCCGTACTCCGACTGCGGGCCGTTCGAGTTCCGCAATGCGATCGGGACGTCGTTCGCGGCGCCGCAGGTCTCGGCGGCCGCGGCGCTCCTGCTCGGCGTCGATCCGAAGCTCACGCCCGACCAGGTCTCCTGGCTGCTCGAGCGGAGCGCCGACGACGTCACGGCGGCGACGGGCTGCCCGCAGTGCCCGGCCGGACGCGACATGTACTCGGGCTGGGGCAGCCTGGACGTGCTCGCGGCACTCACGATGCTCACCGACGGCACGAAGCTGCCTTCCCCGGACCACTACGAGCCGAACGACGATGCCGGCCCGTGGTCGCACGCGCTGCCGCCGCTGCCCCGGACGATCGAAGCCTCCCTCGACTACTGGGACGACAACGTCGACGTCTACCACGTGTACGTGCGGCGCGGCCAGCGGCTGTACGCGCGACTGACGCCGAAGACTTCTGCCGGCGTCCGTCTCGCCGTCTGGCGGCCCGGGACCGCACGCGTCGAAGGTCTTCGCGTCGACGTGCGCCGGCGCGTCGCCGAGTCGCGGTCGGTCGGCGGGCAGGTGCGCATCGCCTATCGCGCTCCGGTGACGGGGATCTACTACCTGGAGGCGAAGCTCGTGACGCAGTCGTACTACCCGGTGCAATACCGGTTGTCGGTCACCCGAGCCTCGTAGGCCCCACGACGACCTACCCGCCGTTCGCGCGCAGCTCGTCGGGGGCCACGTCGCGGATGACGCGGGCCGGCGAGCCGACGACGACCGTGCGCGGTGGAACGTCCTTCGTGACGACGGCGCCCGCGCCGACGAATGCCTCTTCGCCGACCTCGATGCCCGGGCAGAGGACCGCGCCCCCGCCCACGCGCGCGCTCCGGCGGATCGTGGGGCCCCGCATCTCCGCCCTTCGGCGATCGGTCCGGCCCATGTAGTTGTCGTTCGTCGTGACGACGCACGGTGCGATGAAGACGTCGTCCTCGAGCGTCGAATAGGCGGTGATGTAGGCGCCCGCCTGGATCCGCGTGCCGGCGCCGACGGTCGTGTCGTTCTCGATCAGGGAGCCGCGTCCGAGCACGCAACCGTCCCCCAGCGACACACGTTCGCGAATGCACGACTGGTCGCCGACGACCGAGTCGGCTCCGACCGACGAGCCGGCGAACACGATCGCCCCGGTCGAGACCACGGTGCGCGCTCCGATCTCGGCCGGCGGAAGCGGCTCCCGCTTCGCGGTCGACGACGATGCCAGCGAAGGCTGCTTCCCGATCACCGCGTACTCGAGCACGCGCACGTCATCTCCCAGCACCGTCCCCGGATACACGGTCGCGGTCGGGTGGATCTCAGCCGGCAAGCGACCTCGTGAGCATCTCGAGCGCGCGCACGACGCGGGCGCCGTCGCGCGCGACCTTGCTGCGGTCGCCGCGTCCCTCGACGAGGTCGAGGAAGTGCCGGCACTCGAGCCGCAGCGGCTCATCGGTCGAGATCTTCGGAATGAAGATGTCACCGGAGCGTGTCTGCCATTCGCCGTAGGTCTCCGCGCGCTTCCATGGGGACTTCTCGTACACGGTCACCTTGCGCTCGAGCTCCATGTCGTCGAACACGACCATCTTTTCACGGCCGACGACGGTCATCTTGCGCATCTTGTGGGGGTCGAGCCATGAAAGATGCATGTGCGCGATCTTCCCGCTCGGAAAGCGCAGGAAGCAGAAGACGACGTCTTCGACTCCCGGCGTCAAGAAGTCTCGCCCTTGCGCGGTTGCGACGGCCGGGTCCTCGTCGAGCAGATAGAGAATGATCGAGAGGTCGTGCACCCCGAGTGACCAGAGCGCGTTCTCGTTCGTGCGCACGATGCCGAGGTTCTGGCGGTTGCCGTAGACGCACAGCACCTCTCCGAGCTCCCCGCTCGAGACGAGCTCCTTGAGCTTGATGACGCCGGGGTGGTAGAGCAGCAGATGTCCCGGCATCAGGACACGGTCGGTGTCCGACGCGATCTCGACGAGCTCGTCGATCTCGGATGCCGTCATCGCCGGCGGCTTCTCGACCAGGACGTGCTTTCCGGCCTCGAGCGCCTGCTTCGCGAGTGCGTAGTGCGTCGGCACGGGCGTCGCCACGACGACCGCGTCGAGCGAGTCGTCCGCCAGCATCTCCTCGAAGCTTGCAGTCACGCGGGTGGACGGATACCGCGCTGCGAAGCGCTCCCGATGGTCTGCGTCGAGGTCGCAGAGCCACGCCAGCTCGGCCAGATCGTCGAAGTTCCGCGCGAGGTTCGGCCCCCAGTAGCCGAGCCCGGCGACGCCCACCCTGACGGCCACTACAGCTTCCAGACCTTGCCGGCGACCTCGAGCCCCTTGGTCGCGTTGCGAAAGTCCGCGACCACGCTGCTCCGGCGAACGAGGTCTGCGTAGTCGATCGTGGAGTGGTTGGTCACGATCGCGACGCAGTCGTAGTCCTCCGGCTCGAGGGGAACCGATTGCCGGCCGTCGAAGACCGGCACGAACGGATCGTGGTACGCGACCGTGGCGCCCGCGCCGTCGAGCAGGTGGATCAGCTTCTCGGCCGGCGACTCGCGGCAGTCGCCGATGTCGGGCTTGTATGCGACACCGAGGACGAGCACCTTCGAGCCGCTCAGCGACTTCTGCGCGCCGTGGTTGAGCGCCTGTGAGATGAGAGAGCGGCAGAAGTACGGCATGTTGTTGTTGACCTCGCCGGCCAGCTCGATGAACCGGGTCGAGAAGTCGTATTCGCGTGCCTTCCAGGTGAGGTAGAAGGGGTCGATCGGGATGCAGTGTCCGCCGAGGCCCGGCCCGGGCTTGAACGACGCGAAGCCGAACGGCTTCGTCGCGGCCGCGTCGACGACCTCCCAGACGTCGATGTCCATCCGCTCGCACAACTGTGCGAGCTCGTTGACGAGCGCGATGTTGACAGCGCGGTAGATGTTCTCGAGCAGCTTCGTCAGCTCGGCAGCCTCAGGCGTCGAGACCTCGTGAACGGTGTCGATCGCGCCTCGGTACACCTCAGCGGCTGCCTTCGTGCAGGCCGGCGTCAGCCCGCCCACGACCTTGGGCGTCGACTTCGTCGTCCAGTCCTCGCGGCCGGGGTCGACGCGCTCGGGCGACATGGCGAGGTGGAAGTCCTCGCCGGCGACCAGGCCGGACCCGTCCTCGAGCAGGGGCCTCAGCACCTCGCGCGTCGTGCCGGGCCATGTCGTCGACTCGAGGACGACGATCTGCCCGCGCTGGATGACGGGCGCAAGGCTGCGCGCGGCTCCTTCGATCGCGCTGAGGTCGGGCTCACGCTGCTTCGACAGCGGTGTCGGCAACGCGATCAGGACCGCCGCTGCATGCTTGACCTGCTCGTAGTCGGTGGTCGCCACGATCTTGCCGACGCTCGTCAGCTCGGCGAGCTGCTCGGACGGGACGTCCTCGATGTGGCTTCGTCCCTCGTTGAGCGCCGCGACGATCTCGGACTTGATGTCGACGAGCAGCACTCGCCGGCCCGCGTTTGCGAACGTCGCCGCCAGCGGGAGGCCGACGTAGCCGGCGCCGATGACGGCGACGTCGTAGTGGGTGCTGTCTGCCTCCGGCACGGCGGTCAAGCGTACAGGGCTGCCGCCACGCGCTCGGCAGCGTGACCGTCCCCGTAGAGCGTCGGCGCGGACGGCGGAAAAGCCGCGGCCGCGGCCGCAGCTGCGATCTCGTCCGGGTCGTCGTCGACGAGCACGTTGGCGCCCGCTTCGACCGTGTCGATCCACTCGGTGCTCGCCCGCAGGGTGACGCAGGGAACCCGGTACCAGTAGGCCTCCTTCTGGAGGCCGCCCGAGTCGGTGACGACCACACGGGCCTGCGACGCGAGTGCGGCGAGGTCGAGATATCCGAGCGGCGGCAAGAGCGCCAGGTCGGGTGCGACCTCGGCGAGTGCATCGCGCGTGCGCGGGTGTGCTGGGAAGACGATCGGCCCGTCGATTCGGCGCAGGCCCTCGACGATGCGGGCGAGCCGCGCGGGCTGCGTCACGTTCGCCTCGCGGTGGACGGTGACGACGGCGTACGCCCGGGGCTCGACGCCGAAGTGCTGGAGCACCGACGACCGCGCCCGTGCCAGGGGGGCGAACAGCCGCGCCGCGTCGGCCATCACGTCGCCGACGACGACGCGGCGCCCGGGCACGCCTTCGATCGCGAGCTGGGCCGACGAACGCTCGTCGGGACAGAGGAGAAGCGCGGCCAGTCGGTCGACCTCGATCCGGTTTCGCTCCTCCGGCATCTCCAGGTCGAAGCTGCGGAGCCCCGCCTCGACGTGCGCGACCGGGCGCTCGCGCGCGGCTCGGGCTCCGGCGGTCGTGGAGTTCGTGTCGCCGAAGACGAGAACCCAGTCGGGGCCGCTCGAGCTCGACGACCGAGCGAATCGACTCCTCCATCGACGAGACGTCGGCGGTACGCAGGTCCAGCCGGTGTCGCGGGGGCGCGATCCCGAGCTCGTCGAAGAACACCTGCGACAGCTCGGCATCCCAGTGCTGGCCCGTGTGCAGGACGATCTCCTCGATCCCGGCTTCCCGCAAAGCCAGCGAGAGCGGGGCCGACTTGATGAACTGCGGACGGTTTCCGACCACGGAGAGAACGCGCATGGCGAGGGCGCTACGATACGCGCGCCTCGGGGTCGAAAGCCCAGGGCCGTTAGCTCAGTTGGTAGAGCAGGGGACTCTTAATCCCAAGGTCGAAGGTTCGAATCCTTCACGGCCCATCGCCTCTTCTTGTGCGTCGATCAAACTTCTGCCCGCGCGACCAAGTCGATCTGTGCACGGGCGCGCTTCGCGCAGGGCAGGCAGCGCTTGCGTTCCCAGTAGGCGAGTGCTCGCTCGAGACGCCGCACGCGCCTCGTCGGTCCGGCCGGCGCGCTCGAGCACAGTGGCGAGGTCTTCGCTGGTCCACGCCTGGAACCAGACGTTGTCGGTCTCTGTCTCTGCTCTCGCGACTGCCGTGCGCGCCAGCGTCTCCGCCTGCTCGAATTCGCCGCGCGCTGCCAGCAAGAGCGCCTCGGCGGAAGGCGCCATCACCCGGACGGAAGCGCGCGGCGGAACGGCCTGAGCCTGCCGGAGCCATCCTCTCCGCCTCCTCGAAGCGACCGAGGTAGCAGAGGTCGCGCGCCTGAAACGACCAGAACGCGGCGGCGACGCTGACGCTCTTCCCTATCACGTCGATCATGTCGGCGTTGTGTCGGCATGCGCGCTCCCGGTCGCCTTCGATTGTTGCGATCAGCCACAGATAGAGGTGTCCCTGCTGCGAGGTATTGCCCGTGATCTCGCGCACGTGGCTCGACCGCGCCTCAGCAAGAGGCCACGCCTCGTCGATGCGGCCGAGCATCGCGAGCAGCGCCGCCCGCGAAAGGTCGCCGGATCCCGGCGGCCTCCAGGCGGCGAGCTCGTCGAGCATCCGCATCGCCTCGTCGGCCGGGCGCGGGCCGAGGATCAGCGGCCACTCCATCCGCACGTCGGAGGGGAATCGCCCGCGAGGCGGTGGTAACGGAGAGCCTGATTGAGAAGCGTAGACGTCGTCGTCGTTCTGCATCCGGAAATTCGCGGCTAGGGCGAGCATCTCCCAGAGCAGCGCGAGCCGCCGTGGGTCGCCCCGCTCCTCCTCGAGGGGAAGCGCTGCGCGGCAGAGCTCTACCTGCTCGTCGACCCCGGCGAGCTCACCTTCGTACATCCGGTTTAGGAGCACCTGCGCACGACCGAGCATCGCTCCGGAACGGTCGCCCGCGGCCTCGGCACGTTCGGCCACCGCCTCCGCCGCCCGGGTGGAAGCGCGCAGGTCGATGTCGCTCTGCACCCATGCGGCCTCGAGCTCGAGCGTCAAGTCGAGCCGATGAGGTCGCACGAGCTCGGCTGCACGGGTAAGGAGCGCAGACGCTGTGCGGACGTCCAGGCGGTCGAACGCGCGCCTGCCGGCGGTGGCGAGTCGTAGAGCGGCGCGCTCGGCGAGGGCGGGATCGGCGTGTCCGAGCTCGGCCTGGTAGCCGACGGCCTGTTCGAGGTGGTAGCCGACGATCTCGTCGCGCTCGACGAGCGCGTCGCCGTGCTGGTCGAGCCAGTCGGCGAAGCGGGCGTGCAGGTCGGCGCGGACCGCCTTGGGGAGGGCTTCGTAGGCGGCGTCGCGGATCAGCAGGTGGCGGAAGCGGTAGCCGTCGTCGCCCGCCACCTGAGCGCGGTCGGGGCGGACGAGCTGGTGACGCACGAGCGCGGCAAGCCGGGTCGTGACCTGAGTCTCTTCCGGTGCGAGCGCCTGCACGCCGCCGCGGTGGAAGACCTCGCCCTCGACGGAGCCCCGCTCCAGCACCCGGCGCTCCGGTTCGTCGAGCTGGTCGAGGCGCATCGCCAGCAGCGCCCTGAGCGTGGGAGGCACCTCGACCTCCGCATTCTCGGCCGCCATCGCGAGCATCTCCGAGATGAACAGCGGGTTGCCGCCCGCCGCCTGGGCGATCCGCTCGCGCAGCTCCGGCGCGACGCCGTCCCCGATCATCGCGTCCGCCTGCTCCGGCGGCAGCGGCTCGAGCCGCAGCGCGGCCGGCCAGGCGGGACGCCGCTCCACCAGCTCCGGCCGCGCCATGCACAGGAGCAGCAACGGCGCTCCGGTCGAGAGCAGCGCCATCGACTCGACCAGGTCGAGGAACGTCTCCTCGCCCCACTGCACGTCGTCGAAGACACACACCAGCGGCGCCTGCTCCTCCAGCAGCTTGCGGAACGCCCAGGCGATCTCATCCCCGCTCGTCCCGACGTCCGACTCGCCGAGCAGCGAACGGATCGCCGCCGCCGCAGCCGGATCCGACGGCAGAACGGCGAGCTGCTTCACGACCTCCACCACCGGCCAATAGGTGATCCCCTCCCCATACGGCAGACAGCGGCCCCGCACGACCCGGGCCTCGATCGCTGCCAGTGCCTCCGCCACCAGCCGCGACTTGCCCACGCCGGCCTCGCCGACCACCGTGACCAGCTCGCAGCGCGACTCGGCCTGCGCGCGCTCCCACGCCTCCCCGATCAGGTCGAGCTCGCGCTCACGGCCGACGAACCGCGAGAGCGTGGCTGCGCTCCGGTGCGTCCAGCACCGAGACGAGCCGAAACGCCGGCAACCGGCGCCGACTTCCCTTTCAGCTCGAGAGGCTCGACCGGCTCCGCGACCACCGCCTCGCGCACGAGCGCGATACGTCGTCTCGCCGATCAGCACCTCCCCCGGCAGCCGCCGCCTGCTCGAAGCGCGCCGCCACGTTCACCGCATCCCCGGTCACCAGACGCTCCGCCGTGCCGGTCACCACCTCACCGGTGTTCACGCCGATCCGGCCACGAATCCCGAGCTCCGGCAGCGCGTCGCGCATCTCCACCGCCGCCCGGCAGGCCCGCAGCGCATCGTCCTCATGCGCCTGGGGGATCCCGAACACCGCCATCACCGCATCACCGATGAACTTGTCCACCGTCCCGCCGTGCGACTCGACGATCGCCTTCATCCGCTCGAAGTACCGGGCCAGCAGCGCCCGCAACGCCTCCGCATCGAGCCGCTCGCCCAGCTCGGTCGAACCCGCCACATCACAAAACACCACCGACACCGTCTTCCGCACCTCGTGCTCGGCTGCGGGCTGAGGAGAGAGGGGAGCCGTGCAGAAGCCGCAGAACTGGAACCCCTCGGGGTTCTCCTTCCGGCAGGCAGGACACACCGCCACGGCGCGAGTCTGACCGGGCACGCCGCGCTGGGCAACACCGGGCAACCAGACCTACCGCGACGTTCCGCAGCACGCGCAGCCAGTTTCGGTGCAGGACCTTCGCGATGTCGGCATCTCCGAACCCGCGCTCGATCAGCAGTCGCGTGACCGTCGGAGCGTCCCGGTGATCGAGCAGGTCCGGGGGAAGATGGACGGTCGCGAGGTCCTGCTCGAACGCCGCTTTCTCCTCCGGCGGCATCGCGCGGTAGATGAAGTCGAAGAAGTCGAATCCGAGCCCGACGTGGTCGATGCCGATCAGGTCGGCGACGTACGCGACCTGATCCGCAAATGCCGCGGCGGTCGCGCCGTCCTTGGACGGGCTGAGCAACACCGAGCTGATGCCGACGACGCCACCCCGCTCGGCGACCGCTTGCATCTGCGCGTCGCTGCTGTTCCGCTCGATGTCATAGAAGCGGCGCGGGTTCGTGTGGCTGATCACCAGCGGCCGATGCGTGCGGTCGAGTACCTCTCCGACGCCCGCGGGATTCAGATGCGCGAGGTCGATCAAGATCCGCAGCTCCTCGCAGGCATCGACGACAGCGCGCCCGAATGGAGAAAGTCCCTGCGGCGACGATCCGGTTGGCGCGATCAGCCCGCCGTCGCCGGCCAGGTTGCGGCGGACGTGGGTGAGGCCGATGCAGCGCACGCCCAGCTCGTGGAAGGCACGAAGCAGGTGGATGTCAGTGCCGAGCGGCTCGACGCCCTCCATCGTGAGGATGAAGCCGATGCGGCCCTCGGCTCGGGCTGCCTCGATCTCGGCGCTGTCGCGGCAGACGGCGAAGCGGCGATCGTGCGCGACCTCTTCGTGGAGGAGCGCGAGCTGGTCGATCGCGACGCGCAGTGCGAGCTCCAGTAGGTAGCGGTCGTCGAGGAAGATCGCGGCGCCCACGACCCCGATCCCACCGTCGTGAAATCCCTGCCAGAAGTCTCGCCCGAGGACGCCGATCGGCTCACGTTTGTTCGCGCGTTTCTCATAGAGGTCGAGCAGCAGGTCGAAATGGAGATCGACGACGCCGGCGTGGACACGGCGCACGTGTGCGCCGAGCTCCTCGGACGAAGGCGACTCACGCTCGGTCGGATGTTCACGGCCCATGCACCGGATCAGCTCGTAACTGCGCCAGGCGGTCGCTCAACTGCTTCGCCAGCGCGTGGTTCTTCTTGCGCCGGCAGCGGTCGAGCGCCTGGCCGAGCGCGGCTGCCGCGTCCTCGGGTCGGCCCGCCGCGGCGAGGACCTCCGCGAGGTCCCAGAGAGCGAGAGCTTGCTCGCCGAGCGAGTCGGTCTGCTCGATTGCGGCCAGGCCCTCCCGCGCTAGGCGCTCGGCCTCCGCCAGCTCGCCGCGGTGGGCATGCACGCGTGCCAGCACTCGCCGCCAGGCGTTGTACGGATCGTTTATCCCGTCGGACTCTTCGACTGCTCGCGTTTGCAGCGCCAGCTGTTCCGCTTCGTCGAAGCGACCGAGCAGGGACAGTGAGCGGCCGAGGGCGGCCTGGTAGCCGGGGAGGAGCGAGACCTGCTCCACCGCCTCGAGCCATTCGCAGAGGACGCCTAGACGATTGCTCGCTTCCTCGTGGTTGCCGGCCAGAGTCGCCAGCTCGGCGAGTATCCACTCGCCCCAAAGGGCACCGCTCTGCTCTCGGAGCCGCCTGTCCGCATCGTCTGCGATCCGCCGTGCCTCGTCGCCCCGGTCGAGCATGCCGAGCAGCCAGGCCCGGCTGAGTCGCAGCCATGCGGACGGCCTCTCTGCGAGGAGGCGATCGATGACTTCGAGCGCCTCGTCCGCCGGACGCGATCCCACGATCAGTGGAATGCCGAACTCTGGCCCACCCGCGCGACCGTCGAGCCGGCTGTGGTGGCGCGCACGGTCGGATGCGGCCGCCCAGTCGTCGTAGCGACCGCGTGGGTTGGCCACGCCGAAGCCGAGTGCCCCCCACACATGGACGAGTCCCGCGTGATCGCCGGCGGCTTCGAGCCGCCGGCGCGCATCGAGGAGGAGCGTCTCGAGCTCGTCCGGCGAGCCGGGGACGACGATGAGGCGGTAGTTGAGCGCCATCGCGCGAGCGAGAGCCTCGGCGGTCTCGTCGCCCGCCTCGCGTGCGCGATCGGCCGCCTCGTCCGCGACGCGTGCGGCGCGCACCGGCTGCTGCATGACCGCCGCGGCGAGGTCGAGCTCGGCGTGGACGTCGAGCCTGAACGGCCGCGTCAGGACGAGGGCGCGTTCGAGCAAGCCCGCGGCGGCTCGTACGTCCTCTCGGTCGAGCGCACGTTGTCCGGCAGCTACAAAGCGATCCCCTGCACGGAGTGCGAGCGCGGCGTCGGGCTCACCGAGCTCACTGTGGTAGCGGGCGGCCTGCTCGAGGTGGTAGCCCACGAGCTCGTCCAGCTCGACGAGGGCTTGTCTTGTCCTCGAGCCAGTCGGCGAAGCGGCGGTGCAGGTCTGCGCGAACGGCCTTCGGCAACGCCTCGTACGCCGCGTCGCGGATGAGCAAGTGGCGGAAGCGGAAGCCGTCCTCGCCGGGAAACTGGGGCCGCTCCGTGCGGATCAGCTCGTGCCGTACGAGTGCTGCGAGTCGCGGCAGCACCTCTGGCTCCTCCGGGGCGAGCGCCTGCACAGCGCCGCGGTGGAAGACCTCGCCCTCGATTGCACCCCGTTCGAGCACGCGCCGCTCGGGTTCCTCGAGCTGGTCGAGCCGGGCGGCGAGCAGCGCACGCAGCGTCGGCGGCACCTCCAGCTCACGCCCGTCCGTCGCCAGCGCCAGCATCTCGGTGATGAAGAGCGGGTTCCCGCCCGCCGCGCCGGCGATTCGCCCACGCACGTCGTCCGGCAGCGAATGCGCCGATCAGCGCATCCGCTTCGTCGGACTGAAGCGGCTCGAGTCGCACCGGCACCGGCCAGGAGGCGCGCCGCTCGAGCAACTCCGGCCGCGCCATGCACAGAAGCAGCAACGGTGCGCCGGCCGCGAGCAGTCCTGTCGACTCGACGAGATCCAGGAACGTCTGCTCGCCCCACTGCAGGTCGTCGAAGCAGACCGCGAGCGGCGCCTGCTCCTCGAGCAGCTTGCGGAACGCCCAGGCGATCTCGTCCGCGCTCGTCGGCCGGTCGCTCTCTCGAAGCAGCGACCGCACCGCGTTGGCCGCAGCGTCATCGCTCGGCAGCGTGCCGAGCTGCTTGATCACCTCGACCACCGGCCAATAGGTGATCCCGTCACCGTACGGCAGGCAACGGCCTCGCACCGTCCGCGCCTCGACCGCAGCGAGCGCCTCTGCCACGAGCCGCGACTTGCCGACACCGGCGTCGCCGACCACCGTGACCAGCTCGCAACTCGCCTCCTCCTGCGCCCGCTGCCAGGCTTGCGCGATCAGCGCGAGCTCCCGTTCGCGCCCGACGAACCGGGAGCTGTGTGCTTCGCTCCGGCGCGTCCAGGACCGAGACGAGCCGGGAGGCGGACACCGGCTCCGACTTCCCTTTCAGCGTCAGCGGCTCCACCGCCTCGACCACGACCGCCCCATCCACGAGTGCATATGTCGACTCCCCGATCAGCACCTGGCCCGGGGCCGCCGCGTGCTCGAGCCGTGCCGCGACGTTCACGGCGTCCCCGGTCACCAGCCGCTCCGCCGTCCCGGTGACCACCTCGCCGGTGTTGACACCGATCCGGCCACGTACACCCAGCTCGGGCAGCGCGTCGCGCATCTCCACCGCCGCCCGACAGGCCCGCAGCGCATCGTCCTCATGTGCCGCGGGGATCCCGAAGACGGCCATCACCGCATCGCCGATGAACTTGTCCACCCTGCCGCCGTGCGACTCGACGATCGCCTTCATCCGCTCGAAATAGCGCGCCAACATCACCCGCAACGTCTCGGGATCGACGGTCTCGCCGAGAGCGGTCGAGCCGACGACGTCACAGAAGACGACCGTCACGGTCTTGCGCAGCTCGCGTCCGCCGGCGGGCGACCCGGACAGCGGGGCGGTGCAGAAGCCGCAAAACCGGAACCCCTCCGGGTTCTCCCTCCCGCAGGCAGGACAGATCGCCACGACGCGAGTCTGACCCGCCCGCCCGGGGCGGGCAACACAGGCGCAGCCGGCCTGGCGAGATCAGGCTTCTATCGCGCCGCGCAACGCTTTGAGCGCTGCGACGTAGATCTCGGAGAAGGTCGGGAAAGGCTGGATCGTGTCGCGCAACACCTCGAGCAGAACGCGAGCGCGGATCGCCAGCGTCGCCTGCTGCAGCCACTCGCCTGCTTCCGGTCCGAGCGCGTACGCGCCCGTCAACCGGTCACCGTCGCTCAGGAGCGTGAGGAACCCGTTGGACTCCGCGTACGCACGCGTGTAGGTGGCGGTCTTTGCCACCTCTGAGATCTGCGCGGTTGCGCTGAACGGGGCCTCGGTTGCCCCTACCGCCGCCGCTTGCGGGTCGGTGAAGACCGCGCGCGGAACGGCTTCGTAGCTCGCGTCGCGCGGTTCGCCGAGAATGTTCGCGGCGACGATCTCGCCCTGGTACTTCCCGACGTGGGTCAGCTGCCAGACGCCGTTCACGTCGCCGATCGCCCACAATCGCTCCCCCACACGCAGGCGGGCGTCGACCGGGACACCATGCGGGTTGGCTTCGACACCGACAGTCTCGAGGCCCAGTGAGTCGACGCGCGGCCGCCGGCCGGTCGCCACCAGCAGATGGTCGCCGCGGAGCTCGCGCCCGTCGTCCAGCGCGAGGACATACTCCTCACCCTCGCGGCGGGCGGCGCTCGCGCGCACGCCCAGGAAGAGCTCGATGCCTTCGCGGCCGAGCACCTCCCCGAGCGCCTCGCCGAGCGGCGCCGCCTCGTGAGGGAGCAGGTTCTCGGCGCCCTCGACGATCGCCGCTGCGCCGCCGAGCCGGGTGACCGCCTGTGCCATCTCGACCCCGACCGGCCCGCCGCCGAGTACGAGCAGGCGTCGCGGCACGGCTTTCATGCCGGTTACCTCCCGGTTCGTCCAGATGCCCTCGAGCTCGCGCAGGCCCGGGACCGGTGGGACGATCGGGTCGGCACCGTTCGCGAGGACGACGTTCTCCGCCGTGTGGCGGACACCGTCGACCTCGACGACGCCGGTCCCGGCGAGCCGGCCGGTGCCGCGGAGCAGATCGATGCCGTGTTCGGCCAGCCATCGCTCCTGTCCGGCGTCGGAGTACTCCGAGACCATGAAGTCGCGCCAGGCGAGCGCTGCTGCCACGTCGACCTCCGCGCTTCCGGCAGCGTCGCGCGCGGCCTTTGCAGCTTCGCCGGGACGCAACAGCGTCTTCGAGGGGATGCAGGCCCAGTAGGAGCATTCGCCGCCGACCAGCTCGCGCTCGACGAGCGCGACGCGCAGTCCGCCCTCGGCCAGCGCTCCTGCGCAGTGCTCGCCGGGCGAGCCGCCTCCGATGACGATCACGTCGTAGTCCGTCATGACGGCAGCTCTTCTCCGGCCTGTTCGCGCACCATGTACTCGGCGTACCAGTCGGGCCAGTTGGGGTCCTCCTTGCCGGTTCGCTGCTCGTGCTCGCCGTGAGCGGCGGCCGCACGCCGAAGCGCGCTCGCCAGTTCACTCGCCGCTGCGAAGGACGTCGCGGCCGGGTCGACTCGGCCCGGCAGCCGCGCCGTGATCTCCTGGAGCAACCAGCCGTTGCCGTCCGGGTCGTCGAACGAGGCGAAGGATCCGTAGCTGCGGCGCTCGGGAGCCGCACCGCCGACGCGACCGCCTGCTCCGGACTGATCGAAACGATCGCCGAGCGCTCCTTCGTGGAAGACCTCGCTGACCGCGACGTGATGCGCCGCCAACTCGTCGCGGGCAGCCTGGACGTCGGAGACGATCAGGTACATGCCCCGGGCCGAGCCGGGCGGCGCCGACGTGATGCCGGTGCCGAACTGGATCGAGCACCCGGAGCCTGGAGGCGTGAACTGGATCAAGCGGAAGTCGTCGCGGGCGACGTCGGCATCGAGTCTCCAGCCCAGGCTCTCGTAGAAGCTCTTGGCGCGATCGACGTCTGAAACGGGGACGACCACCACCTCGAGGCTCATGTCGGTGTCATCCCGCGCGGTGACCGCTGCGCGCTCGGGATCCGTCTCGGTGCTGGTCATCTCGACCTCCGTATCGGCTGGGTTTGGCATCAAGATCGCACAAGCCGGCGCGGCCGAACACGATCGACTGACATCACCGCGGGCGGAAATCTGGCTGTAGACCCGGTTTCATTCGGGCGAGATACTCGGCTTGATGAGCCCGAACGAGAATGGCAGGACGACCATTTTCGAAGTGGCCGAGGCGGCAGGCGTTTCGATCACGACTGTCTCGCACGTCTTCTCAGGGAAGCGACGCGTCCACGAGCGAACGCGCCAGCGGTGCTCACCGCCGCGACGCGACTCTCGTACACGCCGAGCCCAGCCGCGAAAGCGCTCGCGACAGGTTGCACCGTTGCGCTCGCGTTGCAGGTCTCTTTGACGGGGGAGGCGCTCCTGCTGAACACGTTCCTGAGCGAGCCGCCGCGCGACGCCGGCCGGAACTTCATCGGGCCGCTGCTCACCGAGCGCCGGGTCGACGGGGCGATCCTCGTCGACCCACTGCTCGACGATCCTTTCGTGGCCGCGCTCAAGAAGGGCGCCACGCCGTTCGTGACAATCAGTCGCCCGCTCGACGAGTCGAGCCCGTTCTGGGTCGACAACGACCATGCCGGGATCTGCCGTCTCGCGGCCGATCATCTTCGCGGGGCCGGGTACCGCCGAACGGCGCTGCTGACGATCGAGGCGGACATGACGTACGTCGTCGACTGCCTCGGCGGCCTTCCGCGCGGCGTTCGGCGACGGCGGCCCCGTCGTCATCGCCGACGATTTCACGAGCCGCGCGGCGACCGCGGCTGCAGTCGAAGCCCTCGCAGCAGCCGATCCGCCCGATGCCTTCTTCTGCGTCCACGACCAGCTCGCGCTCGCGGCAGTGATCGCTGTCGAGCGGGCCGGGCTTCGGGTCGGTCCGGACGTGGGAGTGATGTGCGTGGGCGACAGCCTGATCGCCCGCAAGGCGTCACCGCCCATGACGTCGGTCGCCGTCTTCCCCGAGCGCTTTGCCGAACCGGCGATCGAGATGCTCGACGGGCTGATCCGCGGCGTCGCGCCTGACGCGCCCGCCCTCATCCCGGCGCGACTCATCTCGCGCTCGTCGACACGACGCTGATGAACAGGTTGGGCGCTCGGCGATCGTCCTGCGCCGCCGGCCTATCGCCGGCGGTGTCGCGCGACGAAGCCGGTGAGGAGCACGGCGGCCACCGTGACGACCAGCGACACCGCCTTGCCGCCGCGAAGCTTCGAGATGCCGCCCGCTCGCTCCGCCATGTCGACCGGCACCTCCTTCAGCCGCAATCCGGCGCCGCTGATGCGGATCAGGGCCTCGACCTCCGGCGCGCCCGTCGTGAACTCCTCGGCGAGAAGCGGCAGCGCCTTGGCGTTCACCGCGTAGAGGCCACTCGTCGCGTCTCCGAACGGCTCGCCCAGGACGAGCGCGAGCGCGCGGCGAAGCACCGCGGCGCCGACCCTCCGCGCCGGGCTCGGGAGATAGCGGTACGGCGCATAGCCGTCGCCCGAGACGAACCGCGAACCGACGGCGACGTCGCAGACGTCACCGCGCACGAGGCGGAGCAGCCGTGCAAGCTCGTGGCCGGGGTGCTGGCCGTCGGCGTCCACTCGGCCGCAGAACGAGTACTCGTGCTCCAGGGCGAAGCGGTAACCGGCGGCAACGCCGACGCGCAGCCCGCGGTTCACTCCGAGCGACAGCACCTCGGCGCCGCCGGCGCGTGCGACTGCGGCCGTGCCGTCGGTCGATCCGTCGTCGACCACGAGGATGTCCGCGCGGGTAGCTCGCCCTGGAGATCCTCGAGCACCGCCAGGAGATTCTCCTCCTCGTTCCAGGCAGGGATGAAGACGAGCGTGTCGCTCAACGCGGGCGTTGCTCGAGCTCGTGCAGCACCTGCTGCAGCTGCCGGCGCGCGAGCGGCAGCGCCGCAAGCTCCCACACGAGCGCGCGCGACGACGGAAGCTCGGGGACGACACGAACGCGTGCCTTCACGCCCCGGGAGGCGTAGAGCGAGTGGAAGAAGTACCGGGCACGCAGGTAATGGAACGGCGCGCAGACGACGTCCGCGAGCTCGACGCCACGCTCGAGCAGGAGCGGCAGCGTTCGTGCCGCGTTCTCGGCGGTCACCCGCGCTGTCGGCTCGACGACCAGCTCGACGTCTGGGCCGCGCCAGACATCGCACATCTGCTCGGCCTCCGAGCGGCCACCGTCGGGCGACCACCCGGTGAAGACGACGGCGGAGGGCAGCAGCCGCTCGGCCAGGTTCTCGGCCGCCGCCACGAGCCGTCTGCACCGGGGGCTGATGCGGTAACCGGTGCCGCCGAAGCTCCCGTGGCCGGGGACGACGATCGCAGTCCGTAGCATTCCGTCAAGGTAGACGCTTCGGCGTTTGAGAAGGAGTCCGGCGGGAGATTGCGAAGGCGGCCTTTCACGGCCCTTACAAGTTCTGCCGATGGTTCTCGCATCGCACCCCTGCCGATGAGAATGGCCCGCTTCTTCACACCGCTCGCGACCGCCGCTCTGGTCGCCGCTCTGGGGGCAGCTCCGCTGTCGGCGTCACCCGCGGGGAAGATCAAGCTCAAGCAGCACGAGGCCGACGTCGTGCTGGCGCAGGTGAACGCGCTCGACAACCAGCTCGGGAAGACGGTCGAGGCCTGGGACGGCGCCAGTTACGACCTCAGCAGGGTGAAGAAGCAGCTCGCGGCCAATCAGGCGTCGCTGACGATCGCGAAACGAGCAGAACGTCACGCCGAGCTGCTGGTTCAGTCGCGGCTCGTGACGATCTACGAGAGCAATCAGCCCACGACGATCGACGTCGTCCTCGGTAGCACGAGCCTGGGCGATCTGATCGACCGGATGCAGGCTGCACGGTCTGTAGCGACGTCGGACCATCAGCTGGCACTGCATGCGTCGCAGGTGCGTGACCAGTTGCAAACTGCGCAGCATGCCTTGCGTACGACGGAGCACCGTCGTGCCGCGTCGGTGGAGCAGCTTACGAGCCAGAAGGTTCAGATCGGGGCGATGCTCGATCGGCGTCGCCGCCTGCTCGCATCGGTGCAGACGGAGATCACTGCGATGCGTGCACAGGAGGCCCGCCGTCAGGCGGAGCTCGCCGCCGCCGCGCGCCGCCGGCTCGCGGCGGAGCAGGCCGAGCTTCGCCGTCAGGCGGCCGAGCGGGAGAAGGCGGCCGAGGCCGCGGCCGCGGCGCCGAAGGTCGCGCCGAAGACCGTCACTCCCGCCACGCCGACGACGACGCAGGCAGCGGCACCGCCGGTGACCACATCCCCTGCGACGACGGCGACGCCCCCGCCGGCCGTGACCGGTCCGGCGACCGAGACGCCGGGCGGGACGACGACCGACCCGACGACCGACCCGACGACGTCCGCCGCCCCAACGTCACCGGTCCCGCTTCCGGCGGGGCATCCCGAGGCGGCAACGATCGCGCTCCGCTATCTCGGCGTGCCGTACGTCTGGGGTGGCGAGAGCCCGAAGGGCTTCGACTGCTCCGGGCTCGTCGCCTACGTGTACGCGCAGCTCGGGATCACGCTGCCGCACTACGCAGCCGCGCAGTATCAGCTCGGGGTCTCCGTGCCCCGCGATCAGCTCCAGCCCGGCGACCTCGTCTTCTTCGACGCTCTCGACCACGTCGGCATCTACATCGGTGGCGGCGAGTTCGTGCACGCTCCCCATACCGGTGATGTCGTGAAGATCACCAGTCTCGCCTCGTACGGCCCCGGATACGTCGGCGCTCGGCGTATCTAGCCGGCCGTACCTACTGGAAGCGGGCGCCGCGGCGGAGCTCGTCCCACGCCGACCGAAGCAGCTCGGCCTCCTCGGCGACGGCGTCCTCGGGCCGCGGCTGCGGCGCGCGCCGTCCGGCGGTCAGCCGCCGGGGCGCGGTGGTGTCTCTGGTCAGGCGCTTCATGCGTGTACCTCCGTCGTCTCGGCGGGCGCCGGGGCCCGCGTGATCCGGATGTCTCCGCTGACCGTCTTGGCGCGGATCTCGACCAGCGGCCCGTCTCCTTCGGGGACCTCCGTAGACAGCTCGAGGTCGGAGCTCGTGTCGCCGCTGACCGTGTTGCAGTCGAGCCAGGCACGTGAGCCTTGGCGCACGCCGATCTCGATGTCACCCGAGACCGAGTGGGCGCCGACGTTGCCGCGAACGACCGCGCGGTGGTGCTGGTCGCCGCTCACGGTGTTCACGGTCACGTTCTCGCCGGCGTCTCCGATCTCCACGTCACCCGATGCGGTCGCGATGTTCACCGTGCCCCGCGCGATGTCGATCGAGACGTCGCCGGATGCAGTCTGGGCGCTCATTCCGCCGGCGACCTGGCGCACGGTCACGTCGCCGCTCGCGCTCTTCACGACCACGCCACCGTCGACCGTCTCGAGCTCGATGCCCCCCGAAGCGGTGGCGATGTTCACGTTGCCGACCACACCGCGCGCGCTGACGTCGGCCGACTTCGTCTGCGCCGTGACCGCGGAATGTTCAGGGCAGCGCACGCGGCAGGTGACTCCCTGGCGGCCGAAGATGAAGCCGAAGCCGAAGCCCGACTTCCGCTGTGGCAACTCGATCACGACCTTCGGAGTGCCGTGGTCACGCAGCTCGACGCGTGCCTCCTCGACCAGCGCCGCCGACTCGTCGTCGTGGCCGATCAACTCGACCTCGACCCTGCCGTCGAGGCTCGCGTCGATCTCGACGTCGCCCGACTGCAGGCGGACAGCGATCTCGACGGGACCGGCAACCTCGAATTGCTTCTGCATCGTTCGCCTCCCTCTCGCTAGCTCTGTGCGTATCCGGTGAGGCGCTTGCCGCCCGACCGGGCGGGTCGCGACTCTGCTGCGCGCGCGATCGCGCGCACGATCCACGTGTTCGTCGACACGCCCTCACGTCCGGCGGCCTGCTCGACCGTCAGCTTGAGGTTGTCCGACAGCCGCAGCGTGATCCGCGACGAAAGCTCCTCGCCGCTCGCACCGGCCGCTTCCGGAGTGTCGACGTAGACGAACTCGGGCTCCTGGCCGGCGAGCCGCACCTCGACGTGTCCCGACGGCAGCTTCGACGACAGCTCGACCGCTGCCTGTGAAAGCAGGTCGAGCAGCTTGAGGCGCAGGCTCGACCCGATCGAGTCGGCCAACCGGCGCGCGATCTGCTCTGCGCGGTCGTCGCCCAGCTCGGCCAATCCTTCGAGGTCCTCCTGGACGCCGCTCAACACGATCGTCAGATTCATCGTGACATCACTGTGACATCACTTCCGACAGCTGTCAAGTGTCGCGGTGGCCACGGCGTCCGTCCCAGTTCGTGCGCAACGACGCAAGATCGGCACCGTTAAGCCGTACAGTGGCCGCACGGCGCTCCGGCCGGTTGATTAGGCTAGCCCCCGGGTGAGCAAGGGGTCCGTCATTCAGCTCGTGGCAATCGGGCTCGTTGCCGGTGCCATCTGCACGGCGGTGGCGCTGGCGATCCCATGGCTGCCGGTGGCTGCCGGCCGTGAGGCGAGCCGGATCCAGTTTGTCTACTGGTTCACGACCGTGATCGCGATCGTCGTCTTCTCGGTCGTCGCCGCGGTGCTCATCTACTCGGTCTGGAAGTTTCGCGCGCCCCCCGACGATTGGTCGGACGGTCCGCCGACGCACGGCCACACCACGATCGAGATCGTCTGGACGGCAATCCCGGCAGTGCTCGTCACCGCGATCTCGATCGTCAGCGCGATCGTGCTCGCGAAGAACGGTGAGGCGGGCACGGACCCGGTGAAGATCGACGTCGTCGCCCAGCAGTTCGCGTGGGAGTTCACCTATTCGAACGGCAAGACTTACGGCTACCTCACGCTGCCGGAGGGTCGGCATACGAAGCTCGACATCACGTCGAAGGACGTGATCCATTCGTTCTGGGTCCCCCAGCTTTCGCAGAAGCAGGACGCCGTACCCGGAGAGCACAACAGCCTCGTTGTGACGCCGACGCGGCTCGGTACCTACCCCGTCATCTGTACCGAGCTGTGCGGGCTCGGACATTCGGTCATGCGCAGCCACGTGACGATCGTGAGCCAGGCGCAGTTCGCGAAGTTCCTCAAGACCGGTGGGAGCACGACCGGACCGCCCGGCCTCGCGGTGTTCCAGAAGAACGGCTGCGGAAGCTGCCACACGCTGAAGGCCGCCGGCGCGACCGGGACGATCGGCCCCGACCTCGACAAGCTGGTCTCCTACGCCAAGCAGGCGAACCGCGGATCGCTCGAGGCATTCATTCGTGAGTCGATCGTCTCGCCGGGCGCGTACATTCAGCCCGGCTACAACGACCTCATGCCACACACGTTCAAGTCGCAGATCCCGCCGGCCCAGCTCGACCAACTCGTGCAGTATCTGGTGGCGAACGCCAAGCAATGACGACCGCGGCACAACACTCTCCCGAGGTCCACGCTCCTCGCTCGCCCGGGACGGGGATCCATCGGTTCACGCGAGCCGGTTGGTTGCGCGTGTTGTGGACGGTGCCGCTCTTCTTCGGCATCGGGCTCGGGATCGTCACGGGGATGAGATGGCTGTTGGGCTGGGACCCGATCTGGGACGGCGTGCCGATCCTCACCGTCGAGCTCGTCACGACGCCACTCGGCTTCCTTGTCGGCATCGGCGGCTTCGACTACTGGGCGTACTACGCCTCGGGTCGCCCGACGTTGGCCGAGGACCACACGGGCCACGGAGCGAAGAGCTGGCGCGACTACTTCCGCATCAACACCGATCACAAGGTGATCGGGATCCAGTACGTCGTCACGACGATCTTCTTCTTCTGCGCCGGCGGTCTGCTCGCCATGCTCTTCCGGGCGGAGCTGGCGCAGCCGGGCGACCAGTACTTCAGCCCGCAGACCTACAACGTGCTGGTCTCGGACCACGCGGCGTTGATGATCTTCCTCTTCATCATCCCGGCTTTCGCGGGGCTCGGGAACTACGTGATCCCGTTGATGATCGGCGCCGGCGACATGGCGTTCCCACGGTTGAACGCGCTCTCGTTCTGGCTGCTCCCGATCGCCGGCACGATGCTGATCGTCGGCATGGCGGCGCCGGGCGGCGGTCCGTCTGCAGGCTGGACGTGCTACGCGCCACTCTGCTCGCACCAGCCTGCCGGGCAGGTGTTCTTCAACATGGCGGTGCAGTGGGCGGGTGCGAGCTCGATCATGACCGCGCTCAACTTCCTGGTCACGATCATCACCATGCGCGCGCCGGGAATGACCTTCTGGCGCATGCCGCTCCTCGTCTGGGCGAACTTCACCACGAGCATGCTCGTCGTGCTCGCGACGCCGTTCATCGCCGGCTCGCAGTTCTTCGTGATGTTCGACCGCGTCCTGCACACGAACTTCTTCGAGTACCAACAGGGCGGGTACGTGCTCGGCTATCAGCACATCTTCTGGTTCTACTCGCATCCGGCCGTGTACATCATGATGCTGCCCGGGTTCGGGATCATCAGCGAGGTGATCTCCGTCATGAGCAGGAAGCCGATCTTCGGCTACCGGCTGATGGCGTTGTCGCTGATGGCGATCCTCGTGCTCGGTTTCTCCGTGTGGGCACACCACATGTTCGTCGCGGGGATGGCGAGTTGGCTACGCGTGCCGATGATGGTGACCTCGATGGTGATCGCCGTTCCAACAGGGATCAAGATCTTCTCGTGGTTAGCGACGATGTGGGACGGGCGTATTCACTTCACGACACCGATGCTGTTCGCGCTCGGCTTCCTCTCGATGTTCGTGATCGGCGGCCTCTCCGGCATCTATCTGGCGTCGGTGCCGATCGACATCCATGCGAGCGACACCTACTTCATCGTGGCGCACATCCATTACGTGCTCTTCGGCGGATCCGTCTTCACGATCTTCGCCGGCATCTACTACTGGTTCCCGAAGATGACCGGTCGCATGTACAGCGAGCGGCTCGGGAAGCTGCACTTCTGGCTGACGTTCGTCGGCTTCAACCTGACGTTCTTCCCGATGCACTACATCGGCCTGCAGGGGATGCCGCGGCGCGTTGCCGACTACGCGAGTCGCTTCGCCGACATCAACCTGTTCATCTCGATCGCCTCGTTCGGGCTCGGCGCGTCGACGCTCGTGTTCCTCTACAACATGGCGCGGTCGTGGGCGCACGGCCCGCTCGCCGAGGCGAACCCGTGGCACTCCCTGACGCTCGAGTGGCAGGTGTCCTCGCCGCCGCCGATCTTCAACTTCGACGAGATCCCGCAGGTCGTCGGCAACCCCTACGAGTACGGCGTTCCCGGCGCACGCCACGCGATCTTCGGAGCTCCCGCACCGGAGCCGGTCGGGGCAGCTGATTAGTGTCGAACCACGTGCTCGTGATCGCAAACGAGACGGCCGCGTCGCAGACGCTGCTCGAGGCGCTGCGCGACGAAACGGAGACGTCGCAGCTGATCACCGTCATCGCTCCGGTCAACGAGCCGAATCAGGGGTACGTGGTCTACGACGACACGCGACGCGCGTCGGCGGGCCGTCGTCTCGAGAAGACGCTCGGGGCGCTGCGGGAGGCAGGTTTCTCGGCGCAGGGCTTCGTCGTCGAGACCGGGCCGGTTCAGGCTGTCGTCGACGCGCTCGCGCAGCTCGAGCCGAAGGTCGATCAGATCGTCGTCTCGACGCACGAGCCCGAGCGTTCGGGCTGGTTGCGTCGCGATGTCCTCGGCGACATCGAGCGGCGCGCACAGGGGATTCCCGTAAAGCACGTCGTCGTCGACACGGCCGGCGGCGACGATGTCAACGTGCTGGTGCTCGCCAATCAGACCGTCGTCGCGCCAGAGCTGCTCGACAGCGTCCGCCGGCGCGCAGAACAGGGCGCGGCGAGCTTCCTGATCGTGTCGCCCCAGGGCGACGGTGAGGACCACGCAGACGCCGACCGGCGGCTGCGGCTCGCGCTCAGCGAACTGCGCGGCGAGGGCATCGACGCGCACGGCCAGGTCGTGCACCCCGATCCGTACACGGCTGCGATGCACGTCGTGAACGACGAGCGTGTGGACGAGATCATCGTCTCGACGTTCCCGGGCGAGAAGAGCGGCTGGCTGCGCCGCGACCTCGTTCAGCGCCTGCGCAAGGACACCGGCCTGCCCGTCGAGCACGTCGTCGCCACGTTGGAGCGGGTATGAGCCGTAGGCTCGACGGAGGCGGGAGTCGGCGTAGGCTCGACGGAGCCGACCATGAGCGGAGGTGCCGGCTCGGCCGGCGGAGCGGAGGGAGCGGCGGCAGCGGCTTTGCCGGCGCTGGAGCGGGAATGAGTGCGGCGGCCGAGGCACATCCGCACGGCGAGCATCATGGCCCGCCGACGCCGCATTACAGCTCGCGCGTGTCTCCGGCCACGCTGGGGATCCTGCTGTTCATCGGGTCGGAGATCATGCTCTTCGGCTCGTTCTTCACCGTCTACTTCTTCATTCGAGTCGTCAACAGCGCGTTCTGGGGCGGGCACTGGCCGCCCTCGCCGTACCAGCTGCCGGCGTTCGTCGCCGGAGTCAACACGCTCTTGCTGGTCACGTCGAGCTTTTCGATGCACTGGGCGGACAGCTCGATCAAGAAAGGCAATCGCGTCGGGATGCAGGCTGGGCTCGTGCTCACCTTCGCGCTCGGCCTCAGCTTCCTGATCATCCAGCTGATCGAGTACAGCCGGATCGGCTTCAACACCAGCGACACGGCGTTCGCGGCGACGTTCTTCGGGCTGACGGGCCTGCACGGCGCGCACGTTTTCATCGGCTTGACGATCCTGATGGTGATGACGGTGCGAGCGTTCCGCGGCCACTTCTCGGAGGAGCACCACCAGGGCGTCGAGCTCGCCGGGATCTACTGGCACTTCGTCGACGTGATGTGGATCGTGGTCTACCTCACGGTCTACATCATCTAGGCAATGGAGAACCCGATCCGGAGCGAGCGGGCCGCGTTCCGGATGGTGTTGGTGGCGATCGTGTACTGCGGTCTGATCGGGATCGGGTCGAAGATCGACCGGTGGCTCGGTGCCGCCGTGTTCGTGGTGCTGACCGCCGGTGGGATCGTCTGGCTGCTGCGGTCGCGAAGGGGAGGCTCGGAGCCACGCCGCGTGCACCGGCAGAACAGTGGCGAGCGCAGGATTCTCGTCGTCGCCGAGGAGGGCGCCTGCGGCCCAGAGCTCCTCGACGAGCTGCGCCGGCGCGCTGCAGGCCGCCGCGCCGTCGTCCAGATCGTGAGCTCGGGCTCCGGCGAGCGGCTCGCGGCGAATCTGATGTCCCTGCGGGCTGCCGGTCTCGACGCCACGGGCGAGGTGGTCGACGGCGATCCGGACGCCGCGATCAACGAGGTCGTGCGGCGGTTCAGGCCGGACGAGCTCCTCGTCTCGACCGGGCCGGAGAGGGCGGAGCCCTGGCTCGGGCCCGGGTTCGTCGACCGCGCGCGCGAGCGGTTCGAGCTGCCGGTATCCGCTCTCGTCGGCGACGCGGATCCTTCGGCGTGACCGCGACCGCGCCTCGCGTCGAGCCGATCGACCCCCTCCCGCTGCGAGACGAGCTGCGCGAGGTGCACCGGGCCGCCCTCGGCGCGGGTGCCCTCTCCGACGAGTGGGCCGAGGAGCGGCTGCCGCATCACGTCACCCGCCCTGACTTCGTCTTTCTCGTCGCGTGCGATCGCGAGAAGATCGCCGGCTTCGGCTACGGCTACACCGGGTCGTACGGCCAGTGGTGGACCGACCGCGTCGCTCGTGGGCTCACGAAGGCCCAGCGAGCCGACTGGCTCGACCGTCCGCACTTCGAAGTCGTGGAGCTGCACGTCCGGCCGTCGGCCCAGCGTCGCGGTATCGGCAGCGCTCTGCTCGCGCAGCTCCTCTCGCGTCAGCCGCACAGGCGGGCGGTGCTGACGACGCGGGCTGCATCGTCATCGGCGCGCCGCTTCTACGCCAAGAACGGCTGGCAGGAGCTGGCCGAGGTCGATTTCGGGCGCGGCTATCCGCCGTACATCGCGCTTGGCAAGCGCATCAGCTACTTGCCGGCAACCGAGGCGACGTAGCCGGCGACTGCCTGGATCTGCGCCGCGCTCAGCTTGTCCTTGAACGAGGGCATCACGCCGCCGCCGTTCGTCACCTGGGTGGCCACTACCGCCTTCGACGGCTTCAGCTGGTCCAGGTTCGGCCCGACCGTACCGGTTGCCCCGGCGTCCTTGAGGGTGTGGCAGCCGCTGCAGCCCGCCGTCTCGAAGACGCTCTTGCCGTTGACCGCCGGTCCGCTCGCCGCCGTGTGCGGAGAGGGGGTGGCGGTGGGTTTCCGGCCGGATGCGGTGACGCCGCAGGTCGGATTCCCCGAGCACTGGGCGACGTAGAGCGCGATGTCGTCCGCGTCCTGCCCCTGGTACAGGTTGGCCGGCATCGGAGGTTCGGGATAGGCGATCTGGCCGCGGACGACGTTCGTGATCGTCGAGAGCGCGAAGCCCTGCTGCTTGTCGCTCGAGAAGGCGTCGTCGAGGTTCGGGCCGACGGTGCCCGTCGTCTTCGCGTCGGCAAGCGTGTGACACGAGCCGCACGACGGGTCGCCCGGCTTGGCGGGGGTCACGAAGAGCAGCTTCCCGTGGCTCGGGTCGCCCTGGGTCACGCGCTTGACGGCCCCGCACCCGGCGCTACAGACCGCGACCGCGATCACGACAGCGGAGAGGAGAGCTCGGCGCAGGGTCAAGTCGCGACGGTTAGGGGGAGGAGTGTCGGGTCCCGTCCGGCAGGCTCGAGAGCGCTTCGTCCCTCGTGCCGACGACGTCGAACACGCGATCGAGGCCGGTGATCTCGAAGATCTTGGTGATGTTCGGGTCGCTGCACACGATCGACAGTTGGCCGTCGGCCGACCGCAACCGCCGCAGGCCACCCACGAGCACGCCGAGCGTGGTCGAGTCGATGAAGGTCGTCGACGTCAGGTCGACGACGACGAGCTTGGCGCCCTCGCCGATCACCTCGAGCAACTGCTGCTTGAACTCAGGGGCCGTGTAGAGGTCGATCTCGCCGGAGAGCGAGATCGCATAGATGTCGTCGGCCAGCTGTTCGGTCTTGATGTCGAAGTTCACGTCCAACCCCTGTCGACCGGGCACCGATCATCGGGCCCGCGCCGTCGAGAGTCTAGTGGACGTGGCGAGAGGCTTGATGTGGAACTCATGCACCCACGGCTGGTGCGTCGCGGGCACGCCATTCCACATCGAACCTCTACCCGGAGCCCTGGGTGCTGGCCTGCGACGCCGCGACCTGCTGTTTGAGCGAGGTGATCACACTCTTGACCTGTGATGCGAGCGGGTCGTTCGGAGCCAGCTTCAGGAAACGCCTGTAGGCGACGAGGGCCGTCGGAATGTCGCCGGCGGTCTGCGCCGCCTGCCCGAGCTGAATCTGGAGCGTCGCGTCGTCGGGCGATTGCGCGGCAAGCTTCTCGTACGCGCTCTCCGCCTTCGTTGCGACCGACTGCATCTTGGTGTAGGCGGCGGAGACCTGGGTCTGCGCCACCGACTGGACTGCGCTCGAGATCGGGTCGCCGAGGGCCTTCGGATCCTGGAACGCGCGGCCGAGCGCGGTCGTGCTGGGCGGCAGGAACGACGTGCCCGGCGCGGCGACCTGGGCGGCGACCTGGGCGTTCGTGTAGTCGGTGCCGTACTTCGTCGCGAGCTGGGAGTACTGGGATGCAAGCTCCGTGAGGCTGTTCGTGTCCTTGGGGTGGAGCGCGGTCAGGTGCTCGAGCGCGGTCACGGCGTCGGCCGTGCGCTGCTTCTGCTCGTACGCCGTCGCGAGAGCACGCCAGTCGGCTGCGTTGTTCGGGTTCTTGGCGACCTTGCTCTCGAGGCTCGAGATCGACGTGCCGCCGCTGCTGCCGAAGTTGAAGGCATTCTGGAGCGCGTTGCCGATGCCGGTCGAGCCGGAGCCGACGCCGAGGAGAACGAAGCTGAGCACGAAGACGACTGCGAGGCCTACGTAGATCCACTTGGCGTGGGTCCGCAGCCGCTGGAAGAAGAGCTCTTCCTGCCACTGCGGCGGCTTGGACTTGTGCGGGCGTGCTACCGCGGCGGCGGCCTGAGCATCCGTTCTCGGGCGGCGCTTGCGGTGTTGCGTACCTCTTGCCACGTGTCCTCGTCTTCGCTCGTGTATCGGGTTTCGCCGTCGACCACCGTCGCCAGCACGCGTTCCGGCGAGCCGCCGAACACGACCGCCGCCACCGGGTCCTCTACCGGATGGTAGGGGCTTCCGGCCAGCGACACCACCGTCAAGTCGGCGCGCTTGCCCGCGGCCAGGGTACCGACCCGGTCGTCGAGCCGGAGCGCACGGGCCGCATCGAGGGTCGCGAGGCGCAGCGCGGCGTCTGCGTCGAGCGCGGCCGGGTCCCTTGCCTGGGCTCTCGCGAGGTAGACGGCGGCGCGCATCTCCTCGAACATGTCGAAGGACGGCGCGGATGCGGGCGAATCCGTTCCGAGGCCGACGCGCACGCCGGCCCCCCTCAATCGAGTGAGTGGGGCGACGCCGCAGCCGAGGAGCGCATTCGACCGGGGACAGTGGGCGACCGGGACGTCGCGCGCGGCGAGCAGATCGACCTCCGCCGGCTTAACGTCCACGCAATGGGCGCACAGCAGGTCAGGCCCCAGGACGGGCTCGAGCTCGGCGACGCTGCGCCTTCCGGTCGGCGGCACGAGAAAGGGCGCGATCTGCTCCAGAGGCCCGGTCCCATGCTCGAGCCACTCGTGCTCGTTCGCGCTCTCCGCGAGGTGCGTCCCGACGGGGATGCCGAGCGACAGGCACCAGCGGTAGACGTCGAGAGAGCAGGTGTACGGCGCGTGGGGGGAGACGCCGATGCGGACGAGCGGGCTCTCCTCGACGCCGGCGCGCGTCGTCTCGAACTGGCGCTCTGCGTCGAGCGGGTCGACTCCGAACACCTCGAGATAGACGATCGCCCGCAGGCCGAGCATCGCCGCGGCCCGGGCAGCAGCGCCCGAGAAGCTGTAGTCGGCAGTCGTCGTGATGCCGGCGGCAAGCGAGTCGGAAGCGCCGCGAAGCGCGATCGCAAGCATGTGCTCACGTTCGAGTGAGCGCTTGCGCTCCATGTGCGTCGCCAGCCACTCGGCGAACGGGGCGCCGTCCGCGAAGCCTGCATAGACGGCGTACTCGAGGTGCGAGTGCGCGTTGACGAAGCCGGGCACGATCGCCGCGTCCGCGTAGTGGCGGTCGGCGCGGCCGGGGCCGACGTCGACGATCTCCCCGTGCTCGTAGCGCACCAGGCCCCCGGCGATCGGCGGCCCGTCGACCGGCAGGACCCAGTCGGCCGAAACTGCGCCTTCGACCGCGATCACGTCCCGGCGGTCGCGGCTGCTCGGGCACGCGCGGCGCGCCGGTCGAGCAGCAACGAGAGCCAGATCGAGCCCTCGTAGAGAATGACGAGGGGGATCGCCTCCATCGTCGTCGTCACGGGGTCGACCCCGGGAAGCGCAACGGCGACGCAGACGACGATGAAGTAGCCGATGCGGCGGTTCTTCCGCAGCTTCTGCGTCGTCAGGATCCCGGTGCGGGTCAGGCCGACGACGAAGATCGGCAGCTCGAACACGATCGCCATCGCGATGAGCACCTTGGCGGCGAACGAGATGTAGTCGCGCGCCCTAATGAACTGGTGGTAATCGGTGTCGTCGTAGTGCGCGAGGAAGTGTGCGGCGGCGGGCAACGCGAGGTAGTACCCGAAAAGGACCCCGGCGACGAGCAGAAGGGTCGCGAGGAGCGTGAACAGGCGGACCATTCGTGCATGCGCCGGGTCGATCGCCGGGCTGAAGAAGAGCCATCCCTGCCACAGAATCACCGGGATCGCGACGAGGAAGCCCGCGTAGAGGCTGATCCACATCGACGTCATGAACGGTTCGCCGAGCGTGAACGTCGAGAGCCTTCGGTACCCGGGTGGCAGCGCCTGCGTGAGCAGGTGGATCAGGCGCTGGTGGAAGATGTACGCGACGATGAAGCCGGCGAGGAGAGCGCCGAGGCAGACGAAGATGCGCTGGCGCAGCTCTTCGAGGTGTTCGACGAGCGTCGCCTCTTCGCCGTGCTCCAGGCGACGCGGCAGACCGGCCACGGTCGCTCCTAGCGGACGGTTTCGTTCTCGCGAGGCGCGGTGGTCACGGTCGGATCCGGCGGTGCGGCAGGCGGCAACTCGCTTGCCTGCGTCACGTCGGGCTTGCCCGCACCCGTCACCGAATCCTTGAACTCCCGCATTCCGCTACCGAGCGAGCGACCGATCTCCGGCAGGCGCTTCGCCCCGAAGAGCAGCAGCGCGACCAGCAGCAGGAGAACGATTTCTCCAGTACCGATGTTCGGCATGGAACCAGCCTACCACTGCCGTCCGGCTACGATGGGCCACGATTCCAAATGGCAAAGCTGGAGCTAAAAAACCTGCAGGTCGCGCTCGAGGACGGCACCCAAATCGTGAAGGGTGTCGATCTCACCGTTTCCTCGGGTGAGGTGCACGCCGTGATGGGGCCGAACGGCTCCGGCAAGTCGACGCTCGCCTACGCGATCGCCGGTCACCCTGCCTACGAGATCACCGGCGGGCAGATCCTGCTCGACGGAGCGGACATCACCGAAGCCGGCGCGGACGAGCGCGCGCAGGCGGGGCTCTTCCTGGCGTTCCAGTATCCGCAGGCCATTGCCGGCGTCACCGTCACGAACTTCCTTCGTCAGGCCCTGAACGCCATGCGGAAGGCGCGGGCGGGCGGTGTCGACGACCCGATTCCGGTGCCGGAGTTCCGCACCGAGCTGCTCGGCCAGATGGACCGGCTGAAGGTCAGCCGCGAGCTCGCATCGCGATATCTGAACGACGGTTTCTCGGGCGGCGAGAAGAAGCGTGTCGAGATCTTGCAGATGGCGATGCTGAAGCCACGCATCGCCGTGCTCGACGAAACCGATTCGGGCCTCGACATCGACGCGCTCAAGATCGTCGCGAGCGGCGTCTCCGATCTCATCGGCCCAGACATGGGCGCGCTTGTGATCACGCACTACCAGCGGATCCTCAACTACATTGAGCCGGACTTCGTACATGTGTTCGTCGACGGCAAGATCGTCGAGGAAGGCGGTAAGGAGCTGGCCGAGAAGCTCGAGGTGTCGGGCTACGAAGAGTGGGAACAACCGAAGGCGGCTGCCTAATGACTCAGACCGAGAGCGAGATCGTCGAAGGGATCGGCTCGGACTACGAGGTCAAGTACGGCTTCAACGTCCCCGAGGACTACTTCTTCAAGTCAGGCCGAGGCCTGTCGCACGAGCTCGTCGACGCGATCTCTTCGCACAAGGACGAGCCCGACTGGATGCGGAAGTTCCGCCACAAGTCGCTGGACTACTTCCTGGCGCGGCCGATGCCGACCTGGGGCGGCGGCCAGACGCTGCAGGAGATCGACTTCGACAACATCTACTACTACATCAAGCCCACCGAAAACCAGGCGGAGTCGTGGGAAGACCTGCCCGCCGACATCAAGGACACCTGGGACAAGCTCGGGATCCCCGAGGCGGAGAAGAAGTACCTCGCAGGCGTCGGCGCGCAGTACGAGAGCGAAGTCGTCTACCACAAGCTCCAGGAGAGCCTGACCGCGCAGGGCGTGATCTTCCTCGACACGGACACGGCTCTGCGCGAGCACGAGGACATCTTCAAGCAGTACTTCGGGACGATCATCCCGCAGAACGACAACAAGTTCGCCGCGCTGAACAGCGCGGTGTGGTCGGGCGGCTCGTTCATCTACGTCCCGCCCGGCGTGAGGATCGAGCTGCCGCTCCAGGCCTACTTCCGCATCAACGCCGAGAACATGGGCCAGTTCGAGCGCACGCTGATCATCGTCGACGAAGACGCCTACGTGCACTACGTCGAGGGCTGCACCGCGCCGATCTACTCGACCGACTCGCTGCACAGCGCGGTCGTCGAGATCGTCGTCAAGCCGCGCGGCCGCTGCCGGTACACCACGATCCAGAACTGGTCGACGAACGTCTACAACCTCGTCACGAAGCGCGCCGTCGCCTACGAGGACGCGACGATGGAGTGGGTGGACGGCAATCTTGGCTCGAAGCTGACCATGAAGTACCCCGCGATCTGGCTGCTCGGCGAGCGCGCGCACGGCGAGGTGCTCTCGATCGCGTTCGCGGGCAAGAACCAGCATCAGGACGCCGGCGGCAAGTGCGTGCACGTTGCGCCGCGGACGACCAGCGTGATCACCTCGAAGTCGATCTCGAAGAACGGCGGTCGCGCCGGCTACCGCGGCCTGCTCGAGGTGGCCAAGGGCGCACGCGGCTCGAAGTCGAAGGTCGTCTGCGATGCGCTCATCCTCGACGACGAGTCGCGGTCGGACACCTATCCCTACATTCGCATCGACGAGAACGACGTCGATATCGGCCATGAGGCAACGGTGTCGAAGATCGGTGAGGAGCAGCTGTTCTATCTCATGTCGCGCGGCCTCAACGAGGCAGAAGCCTCGGCGATGGTCGTCTCGGGGTTCGTCGAGCCGATCACGAAGGAGCTGCCGCTCGAGTACGCCGTCGAGATGAACCGCCTGATCCAGCTGCAGATGGAGGGCAGTGTCGGCTGACCCTCGCCGAACGAGTCGGCCGCGGGGTGTCGGTTGATCGTCGAGCGGACGGACTTCGTGTCCGTGCCGGTGACGGACATGTCGCGCTCGGTGCAGTTCTACGGCGAGACGCTAGGTCTCGAGCAGGTCGGTGAGGGCGGTTTCCCGGAGTTCCAACTCGGCGAGAACGTCAGCCTGTACCTGATCGACCCGACGAACGTCGGTAGCGAGTTCAATGCGCCCCACAGCGCGTACATCGCCCTTCGGGTACCCGACGTCCAGGCAACCCGCAGCGAGCTCGAGGAGAAGGGCGTCGCCTTCGCCGGCGATACCCACGACTCCGGTGTCTGCCACATGGCCTTCTTCCACGACCCTGACGGCAACGCCCTGATGCTCCACCGCCGCTACGCGTCAGCGTCATGACGACCGTGACCCGCGAAAACGCCGCGAAGCTGTTCGCGGAGCTGCCGCTGCCCTCGACCGCCGACGAGCACTGGCGCTTCACCGACCTGCGGGGCTTCGACCCCGACCCGGCGCCGGGCACCGTGGTGACGGGCACCGGGGGGACGCCGATGCTCGATCTCGACGTCTCCGGACGGGCGGCCGTGAACGAGAGCGGGATCGAGATCATCTCGGCGCCGCCGGGTATCACCTTCGGGCCGCTCCCCGCCGACTACGACGCCCGGCTGATTCCGGAAGACGACCGTTTCGCGCTCGAGAACCTGGCGCAGTGGCGCCACGGCCTGCTCGTGCGTGTCCCGAAGGGCGTCGAGCTCGACCGTCCGTTGTACGTCACGGTGACCTCGAACGGCGGCTCGCTCTACTGGCGCATGGTCGTCGAAGCCGAGGAAGGATCGCGGTTCACGCTCATCGAGGATCTCTCGTCGTCGGCTCCGGACGCGGTCGCGTACACGAATGCCGTCGTCGAGTTGTTCGTGCACGACAGCGCCAAGGTCGAGTACGTCTCGCTGCAGAATCTTTCGCAGGAGACGTGGCATTTCGGCCGGCATCGCGCGGTGCTCGAGCGTGACGCCGAGCTCGACTGGGTGATCGGCGGCTTCGGCTCCAAGCGCGGAAAGGTGTGGGTCGAGAACGACCTCGCCGGGCCGGGCGCCACCTCCCGCGTGACCGGGGCGTATTTCGCCGACGGCGACCAGCACCTCGACTACGACACGTTCCAGGAGCACATCGCGCCGAACACGGAGAGCGACTTCGCCTTCAAGGGTGCGCTCCGGGAGCGCGCGAGCGCCGTGTGGCGCGGGATGATCCGCGTGGAAGAGGGCGCTCAGAAGACGAACGCGTACCAGGAGAACCGCAACCTCCTGCTCTCCGACACTGCGCACGCGGACTCGATCCCGGGCCTCGAGATCATGGCGAACGACGTTCGCTGCACGCACGGAGCCACGCTCGGCCGGGTCGACCGCGAGGCGCTGTTCTACCTGATGGCGCGCGGGCTCTCCCGTGCCGAGGCGGAGCGGTTGATCGTGCGCGGCTTCTTCCAGGACGTGCTCGACCGGATCGAGCTCGAGCCCGTGCGCGAGGCGCTCGGCGCCGCGCTCGAGGCGCGCATTCCCCAGGTGTAGAGATTTCTTAGGTGCAGATGCGAGGATCGCGAGGATCCGAGCGAAAGGAGAATCAGATGCTCGGTCGGAGAGTCGCTGTCGTGGTGGGAACCGCAGTCGTCGCCGTCACCGGCGGCGGCGTTGCGCTCGCTGCGAATCAGGGCGGCTCGCACAGCACGAAGCCGGCGACGCACGCGACGTCGAGGCAATACTCGGCGGGGAGCATGCAGAGGAGCCAGGGGAAGGGCAACTGCCCGAACATGGGCAACTCGTCCTCGAACACCTCGTCGCAGCTCTAGTTCGGCTCGAGTGAGTCGGGGCGTCCGGCGCGTGCCGGACGCCCCTCTACCCCTAGAGCTCGTGGTTCGAGCGGATCCGGTTCTGCGGATCCACGGCGGCCTTGATGCGGCGAAGCCGCCGGTAGCTCGTCTCGCTCCAGAGGTTCTTCCCGTCGCGTTTCGTCTCGGCGAAGTTGAGGCACGTCTGCGGCGACTCCCACTCCGCGAGCGCGGAGCGCAGGCCGTCGACCGCTCGCTCGACCGCGCTCGCCGCCTCCGGCGTGGGCGCGACCCCGACCGCGTAGAGCAGAAAGGGCGCCTCGAACGACGCCACACAGCCGTGCTCGGCACGGGTGCGGCCGATCGCGCCGCCGAGCTGCCGTACCTCGACGGAGAGGAGCGGCGAGCCGACCGTCGCGCAGACGAGCGCATCGATCGCGTCGACGTCGACGTCGACGAGCGCCATGCCGTCGCCGGAACCGGGCACCGGGTGGTCCGGGTCCATGTGCAGATGCGAGAGCGCCTGCACCGGTACCGGCTCGACCGTGTCCATGACCGGCCCGAGGCCTCGGAGCGGCGCGACGAGCTCGCGCCCCTCGCGCTCACTTCCGCAATGGATCACCTCGACCACGACGAACGACTTGCCGCGAACCGGCTCGGGGATCTCCTCGAAGGGTGGCAGCTGCAGGATACGCCCGACCGACGTCGTCTCGTCCGGCAGCCCATCCGTCCACGCCCGCCACTCGGCGAGCACCTCGGCCGCACGGTCGACCGGGTACCAGAGGATGCCGGCGTAGACCTCCCGCACCGGGATGAGCTGGAACTCGATCGCCGTCACGACCCCGAAGTTGCCGCCGCCGCCGCGCAGCGCCCAGAAGAGATCAGGGTCGCTGTCGCGGTCGACGCGGCGGAGCCGTCCGTCGGCGGTCACGAGCTCGATCGCGGTGACCTGATTCGCGCCGATGCCGTGCTTGCGGCTGAGCCACGACAGGCCGCCGCCCAGCAAGTACCCGACGACCCCGACGTCCGGTGACGAGCCGGCGAGCGCGGCGAGGCCGTGACGCGCCGCCTCCCCGACCACCTCGATCCAGATCGTTCCGGCAGCGGCTCGCGCCGTTCGCGACTCGGGGTCGATCGCGACGCCGCGCAGCCGGTGCAGCTTGACGAGGATCGTGTCGTCGAGCGAGCCGAGGGCCGCAGCTCCGTGGCCGGTTCCCTGGGGCGCCACCCGCAGGCCGGCTTCGCGCGCGAACTCGACGATCTCGACGATGTCGCCCGCGCTCTCCGGCGTTGCGACACCGGCCGGGCGCTGGTCGACGGCGAGATTCCAGGCCAGCCGGGCTTCGCCCCACGCCTCGTCGCCCGGGACGAACACCGTCCCGTCGATCCGGTCTGCGAGCTCCCGCGCGTCGACCGGTCCGAACTGCTTCCTGCGCCATGCCTGGTTCATGTCGATCGAGCCTCCTGCGAAAAGGTGTCGGAGGCGATCGTGCTTCACGGGCGGCCGAGGCGCGTCGGCCGCCGAGGCGATCTTGTGGTCGCTCGCTCGAAGGAGCTGGGCGGCGGGCCGTCATCCGTCAGGACGACGGCCCGCCGGTCGGCTTACTTGACGATGTTGGCGCAGTAGAGCGAGTCCGGGCCGAATGCGGCCGAGTCGCACTGCGTGGTCGTCGCGAACTGCGCTCCCTGCCCGAAGTCGTTCTTGTTGTCGGGATAGTCGACGCCGTAGTGGAAGCCGCTCTTGCCGAGCGAGTACCACGGGTAGATGCAGAAGGGGCCGCCGAACGCCGAGCAGTCCTGGTTGATCTCGGCGTTCCCTCCGAAGTCACTGACCACGGCCCAGTGGGTCGGAGCGGAACCGTCGCCGAACGTCACCGACTTGATCTGGATCGGTGAGAAGCCGGCCCAGGAGGCGGCATTGTACGAGTCGCAAATCGGGTCCCCCGGTAGGCAGAACTGGGATGCCGGGCTCGAGAACGGCGAGGTGTGCCCGATCTCCCAGACGAATGCGTTCGGCGTGTCGTAGACCGAGCCCCAGGCGAGCGAGTTGCCGATCGTCTGCTTGTCGAACACCGGGAGAAGCGGTCCGGCAGCGCTGTTCAGGACGATCGTCCCCGAGCCGCCCGTCGTCTTGTCGGCCACGTCGACATGCCACCCCTCTCGGGTCGAGACGACGTGGAAATGGATCTGGATCGTGTCGCCCGCATGCATCACGAGCGGGCTGTTCTTGGAGCTCCCGTCGGTCAACATGGCGTTGAAGGCGGCCGGCTCGTGGAACTTCGCCTTCTGGCCGGTCGTATGGATCGACCAGACCGGCGAGCAGACGGTGTACGTATTCGGTGCGTAGCTGACGACGAACCCGCCGTTGGGTGTGCAGTTGTGTACGAGTGCGTCGGGATAGAACTGCACCTCGAGGAAGTCCTGGCCGCCGAAGCTCGTGAGATCGGGCCCGACGACGCCGCCGAACCAGAACGTCGGTCCGACTGCGGAGACCGGGACCACGCCATCCGTCGGGAGGACGAAAGTCCAGGTGAGATCCTTCGCCGACCCGGGGGCGTTCGACACCGGGTCGAGCTCCGGTTCGTCGTGGCCCGAGCAACCCGCAAGATACGAGGACTCGAAGACGCCTTCGATGTAGGCGGGCCGGTGGGCGATGCAGCCCGAGCCGCTGTTGCTGCCTGCGGCACCCGAGCCGCCGGCCAGGACGGCGGCGGTCAATGCCGCGCCGAGCACGGTGAGGATCGTTCTCGTCATTCCGCTCCCCTTCGGATAGATGATCCACTATTTGCGCCGGGCAGTATGAGGAACCGGGCGCCGGCGGGCAAATTCGAGGCGTGTGACCTACGCGCGTACGAGCGGCTTGTACTTGATCCGGTGCGGCTCGAGCGCCTCCGGGCCGCGGGTCTCGCGCACCCACTCCGCGTACTCGGCCCAGTCGCCCTCGAACCACGTCACCTGCGAGTCGCCCTCGAACGCGAGGATGTGGGTTGCGACGCGGTCGAGGAACCACCGGTCGTGGGTGATCACGACCGCGCAGCCTGCGAAGTCGAGCAGCGCCTCTTCCAGCGCGCGCAGCGTGTCGACGTCGAGGTCGTTGGTCGGCTCGTCGAGGAGGAGCACGTTGCCGCCGCTGCGGAGGAGCTTCGCGAGGTGAACGCGGTTGCGTTCCCCGCCCGACAGCATCCCGACCGGCTTCTGCTGGTCGCCGCCCCGGAAGTTGAACCACGACGTGTACTGACGCGAGTTGACCTCGCGCTTGCCGAGCAGGACGACGTCCTGTCCGCCCGAGATCTCCTTCCACACGGTGCTCTTCGGGTCGAGGTCGGCGCGCGACTGGTCGACGTACGCAAGCTGCACCGTGTCGCCGATCCGCAACGTCCCCGCGTCCGGCGATTCCTCGCCGGCGATCATCCGGAACAGTGTCGTCTTGCCGGCGCCGTTCGGCCCGACCACGCCGACGATCCCGGCGGGCGGTAGCGAGAAGGTCAGGTTCTCGACGAGCAGCCGGTCCCCGAAGCCCTTGGCGACGGCGTCCGCGTCGATCACGACGTCGCCGAGTCTCGGCCCCGGCGGGATGTGGATCTCGACGCGGTCGAGCCTCACGCTCTGTTCCTCGGCCAGCAGCTTCTCGTAGGCGCCGAGCCGGGCTTTCGACTTCGCGTGGCGCGCGCGGGGTGCGAGCCTGACCCACTCGAGCTCCCGCTGCAAAGTGCGCCGATGCGCCGACTCGGTCTTCTCCTCGTGCGCGAGTCGCTCCTGCTTCTGCTCGAGCCAGCCCGAGTAGTTGCCCTGATAGGGGATGCCGCGGCCGCGGTCGAGCTCGAGGATCCACCCGGCCACGTTGTCGAGGAAGTAACGGTCGTGGGTGACCGCGACGACGGTGCCCTTGTAGTCGGCGAGGAAGCGCTCGAGCCAGAGCACCGATTCCGCGTCGAGGTGGTTGGTCGGCTCGTCGAGCAGCAGCAGGTCGGGCGACTGCAGGAGCAAGCGGCAGAGCGCAACCCGCCGACGCTCGCCACCGGACAAGCGTGGACACGTCACGGTCGCCGTCCGGAAGCCGGAGCGCATCCATCGCGTGGTCGAGCTGCGCTTCGAGCTGCCAGGCGTCGCGCCGGTCGATCTGATCCTGCACCTTCGCCTGCTCGGCCAGCAGCGTGTCGAAGTCGGCGTCCGGCTCGGCGAAGCTCGCGGAGATCACGTTGAAGCGGTCGACCAGGTCGCGAACCTCGCGCACGCCGTCCTCGACGTTCTCGCGCACGGTTTTGGCCGGGTCGAGCTCGGGCTCCTGCTCGAGCAGTCCGACGGTCGCGTTCGGGGCGAGCTCCGCGCTGCCTGACGACGTCTCCTCGCGTCCGGCCATGATCCGGAGCAGCGTCGACTTGCCGGCGCCGTTCGCCCCGAGCACGCCAATCTTCGCTCCGGGCAGGAACGATAGTGAGATCGACTGGAGCACCTGCCGGTCGGAGCCGTAGAACTTGTCGGCCCGGTACATGCTGAAGACGTAGTCGCTGCTCACCCGGCGGCCACGATACCTTCACACGTCCCAGCACCTGTTTGGGGGTGACGACCGCCGAACGGTGCGGCATCGTGTGACGCGCCGCATGCGCTTCGTGGTCGCACTCCTCTTCGGACTCGTCGCCGTTCCTTCGGCCTTCGCGGGCTGGACGACGATCTCCAGCCTTCCCGTGCAAAACACGATGCAACCCGGCGTGATGCGCACGGCCTCGGGCGTCGAGCTCGCGGCGTACAGCGACGGCAACGGCACGCTCAAGGTCTGGTCGAGCGCGACCGGCGACCACACCGTCGCGTCCGGGCTGCTGTCGGTCGGGAAGCCTGCGCTCGTGCAGCTGCCCTCCGGCGCCGTCGAGCTGTACGCGCCGGCGACGACGCCCGGTTTCGCCGAGCAGGGTGTGCTGCGCTTCGAGTCGACCTCCGACGGCGCGTCCTGGTCGGCTCCCGTGGCGACGCATTCGACCAGCCTCGGCGACGTGCAGGCCGCCGCCGTGCGACCCGACGGGACGCCGATGTTCACGCAGGACGGGACGTCCGGCGTCGTCGTCTTCCAGGGGTTGAACGGCGAGGCGTCCCACACCGTGTTCGGCGTTTGCTGTGGCTACGCGGAGTCGCTCGCCGTCGACACCTCGAACTACGCACAGATCGCGTTCTGGTCGAATGCCAATCCGTTTCCGAGCGAATTCGTCTACGAAGGGCTCGATGCGACCGGCGCGCAAGCCGGTCCCGGCCGCGCGTTCGGCCAGCCGCAGACCACGCCGCGTGACGACGACGTCCCACTCGTCGCCGACGGGCTCGGCAATACCTTCATGGGGTGGTCGGGCGGCTATCCGTCCTCGACGAGCTTCGCGGTGAACTCCTTCCGCGGCGGCAACCTCCTCTACTCGACGGTGGTCTCCGGAGGCACGTTCGCGGGCGGGGACCCCCACATGGCGCTCGGAGTCGACCCGGCGAACCGTCTCTGGGCGGTCTGGACGCAAGGGGGTGCGGTGCACGCCCGGCGGTCGCGCAGCGCGGCCCACCATTTCGGCGCGGTGTCCGTCGCCCCGCTCGGCAGCGTCACCGCCTACCAGCTCGCGGCGCTCGCCCTGGCGAACGGAAGCGTCGCCGTGTACGTGGACACCGGCGCCGCGATCGAGCGGACGGTGCTCCTGCCGAGCCTGACGGTGCGCGCAACGGCCACGGCCGTCATGGTCACCGACGACGGCTTGGGCGTGAAGGCGACGCTCAGGGGCGGCGGGCACACGGTGAAGACGAGCGCAACCGGCACGGCGAGCCTTGCGTCCTTCCGTCACGGGACGCGCGTCGCCGTGACCGCCGCCGGCTACGCGGCCGCGTCGTTCGCCAAGCGCTGAGTCGCCGGTCGGGCGGTCGGTGCCTGCCGGATGCGCCTGGGTACAGTAGGCGCATGGCCGTCAAGGCACCTTCGACTCTGGACGTGCACGAGCTGCGCGCCGATTTCGCCGTCTTCGACGAGCTCGTGAACGGCCGCCCGTTCGCCTATCTCGACTCGGCCTCGTCGACGCAGAAGCCCCGGCAGGTGCTCGACGCGATGCGCGAGTTCTACGAGCACTCGTATGCGAACGTGCATCGAGGCGTGTACACGCTTGCCGAGCGTGCCACCGCCGGGTACGAGGGTGCCCGCGAGAAGGTGCGGGCGTTCGTCAATGCGCCTTCGAATCGGGAGGTGATCTTCACGCGCAGCGCCACCGAGGCGTTGAATCTCGTCGCCTACGCTTGGGGCCTCGACAATCTCGGGCCTGGTGACGTGGTCGTCGTCACCGAGTTGGAGCACCACGCGAACTTCGTGCCGTGGCAGTTCATCGCCAAGCGGACCGGAGCCGAGTTCGCTCACATCCCGATCGACGATCTGGGCGAGCTTCAGCTCGATGCACTCGACGGGCTCGCGGCGCGCGGCAATGTCAAGGTCGTCGCCAACAATCTGGTGTCGAACACGCTCGGCACGATCAATCCCGTCGAGAAGCTGGCGGAGTGGGCGCACGGGCAGGGCGCGATCATGGTCGTGGACGCCGCGCAGGCCGCACCGCATCGCCCGATCGACGTGCAGGCACTCGGCTGCGACTTCCTCGCGTTCTCGTCGCACAAGCTCTGCGGGCCGACCGGGATCGGAGCTCTCTGGGGCCGCCGCGAGCTGCTCGAGGAGATGCAGCCGTTCAATCTCGGCGGCGAGATGATTCGGTCGGTCGCGCTCGACCGGACGAGCTGGAACGAGCTGCCGTACAAGTTCGAGGCGGGCACACCTGCGATCGCGGAGGCCTACGGCTTCGGCGTTGCGATCGACTACGTCTCCGCCGTCGGTCTCGATGCGATCGAGCAGCACGAGCACGAGCTGCTCGTCCAGGCGATGGATCTGCTCGGAGAGATCCCGGGCATCCACATCTTCGGGCCGCCGGCTGACCGGCGTACGGGGATCGTCAGCTTCGAGATGGACGGGGTGCACCCGCACGACGTGGCGCAGATCCTCGACTGGGAAGGTGTCGCCCTGCGCGCCGGCCATCACTGCACGCAGCCTCTGATGACGCGGCTCGGCGTCGCCGCCACCTCGCGCGCGAGCTTCTACCTGTACACCTTGCCCGACGACGTCGACCGGCTCGCGGCGGGCCTGCTCAAGGTCAAGGAAACGTTCGGCGTCTGAGCGTATGAGCGAGTTCGACCAGATGTATCGCGAGGTGATCCTCGACCACTACAGGAACCCCCGCGGGCACGGGATCCTCGAGGGCGCCGATGCGCAGGCGGAGGGCGAGAACCCGCTCTGCGGCGACGAGGTGACGATCTCGGTGCGTTTCGGCGCGGACGGCGAGACGATCGACGACATCGGGTTCGAGGGGCGCGGCTGTGCGATCTCGCAGGCGGCGACGTCGATGCTCACGGAGATGGTGAAAGGCCGGAAGGCGAGCGAGGTTGCGGCGCTGCCGAAGGAGGAGCTCCTCGAGGAGATCGGGATCCCGCTGACGCCGATCCGCCTCAAGTGCGCGATCCTCGGTCTCGGTGTGCTGAAGGTGGCGCTCCACCGCGCGAAAGGGACGCCGCTTCCCGAGGAGTGGCGCGGCCTCTCCGAGGGCCTCCAGTTCGACTAGTGGAGCACTAGCGATGCCGGAGGTCCACGTTGCGCCGCTGGCCGATTTCGGTCCCGGCTCGGTCAAGATCGTCACAGTCGGGTGGACGTCGATCGGCGTCTACAACTGCGGCGGCGAGCTCCTCGCACTCGAGGATCGGTGCTCGCACGACGACGGCCCGCTCTGCGAGGGCGAGTGGGAGGAGGATTCCTGCCGCGTGATCTGCCCCCGGCACGGGTCGGCCTTCGACCTGCGAACCGGGCGGCCGCTCTCGCTGCCGGCGTTCGAGCCGGTCGACACGTACGAGGTCGTCGTCCGGGACGAGGTCGTGATGGTCGTCGTCGCGGACGTGCACCCCTGATCCGCTGCTGGGAATCGGCCGACCCGCTCTACCTCGCCTATCACGACGAGGAGTGGGGACGCCCGGTTCGCGACGAGCGCGGCCTGTACGAGCGGCTGACGCTCGAGGGTTTCCAGTCCGGGCTCTCGTGGCTGACGATCCTGCGCAAGCGGGAGGGCTTTCGGGCCGCCTTCCGCGGCTTCGACCCGGAGCGGGTCGCCCGGTTTGGCGAACGCGACCTGGAGCGGCTCCTCGCCGACGCGTCGATCGTCCGCCATCGCGGCAAGATCGAAGCGGCGATCGCGAACGCACGTGCGACGCTCGCCTTGCGCGAGGCGGGAACGCCGCTGCACGAGCTCGTCTGGGAGACGGCGCCGCTCCGCCAGAAGGCGCCGCGGTCGCACGCGGATTGGGTCGCCTCGTCTCCCGCCTCGACAGCGCTCGCAAAGCGCCTGCGTGCCGCCGGCTTCCGCTTCGTCGGGCCCACCACCGTCCACGCCGCCCTCCAGGCGTGCGGCGTCCTGAACGACCATCTCGCGGCGTGCTGGGTGCGCAAATCGGTCGAGCGAGAGCGGGCATCCGTCCTGGCCGATCCGCTAAGGTGAGATCAACCGCGGAAAGGAGGTGGTCCGGCGTTGGAGACTTCGAGTACGGGCAGTGGAGGTACCGGCTCGTAGAGGCGTGTCCCCGGGACCTGACGGGGAATCGCTTAGCCAGCGTGGGGGACTCGCGTTACGCGCCGCCTGATCGGCCGGAAGCGCCTCTACGAATACCAGCTGGTAACCGGATCGAGGCCGCCTTCTAGGCGGCCTCTTTCTTTGTTGGGAAGAGAACCTCAGTTGGGAAGAGAACCTGCGGTTCCCTTCCCAAGGCCCATCCCTCCCTTGGCGCCTTAAGTCGCGTGGGCGCGCTTCGCCTCCCGGCCGGGCAAGCCGGCCTCCGGCGGCAACCGTGGGCGATTCGAGGACGGCGAGCGTCCCTTACGGGCGCAACCGCCAGATGTCGGCGCCCTTCCAGCTGGGCACCCAGGCTTCGCCGGCGATTTCGGTGACGACGAAGGGACCGGCGCCGACCTTGACCGTGCCGCTGATCCGGTTCGTCGACGGATCGACGAGCGCGACCCGGTTCTGGCCGATCTCCGGAACCCAGACGAGCCCGTCGACCACCGCCGGGTCGCCCAGGGCAGGCACGTGGATCCCGATCGTTGCCGCAACCGTGTTCGTCTGTGGGTCGATGCGGACGAGCCCGTTCGGCGATGTGATCCAGACCGCGTCGCTCGATGCCGCTGTCCAGCCGGCCCCCTGGACCGGGATGCGGGCGACGATCGTGTTCGTCGCGGGATCGATCCGGAGGACACCGTCGGCTCCGGCCGCCCAGACCGATCCGAACGCGCCGACGACTCCGGTCGCCAGCTCGAGCGGAAAGCGCTTGACGACCCGGTTGCTCGCCGGATCCACCCGATCGACGCTGCTGTCTCCATGGGAGGTCACCCACGCGGCGCGGTACGCGAACGTCGCGTCGTACGGCTGGCTGCCGACGTGGATCGCGGTGCGCTTGCGCGTCTTCACGGAGACGCGGCTCAGGGTCCCCGAGCTCGTGTCTTCGACCCACAGCGACCCGGCGCCCGCGCCGATCCCGCACGAGCCGAAGCCGATTCGCGTCTTCGACAGGACACGGTTCGTGCGCGAATCGATGCGGAGCAGGTAGGGCGAGCCGTATTCGCTCACCCAGACCGATCCGTTCGCGGCGGCGGCTGCGCACGGTGCCGATCCGGGCGCGACCTTGATCTTCGCGACGACGGTGGGCGTCGGAGCCGCACCGCCCGCGGCAGTCGCGATGCCGGCGGCGACGACGAGCAAGAGAATGCGCACCGCTCGATTGTACTACGGAACCGGACTATGTGCTACGGATCCGGATCAGTTCCCCTTGTCGAGGGTGCGCGCGAATGCGGCATCCAGGTCCCGCAGGGCTCGCGCGACGCCCGCTTCGTCGTCGAGCTCGCGTGCGAGCGCAGCGTTGATCCGCTGGAGGGCGCCGAAGCCCCGCTTCCAGGTGCGGGCCCCGGATGGGGTCAACTCGAAGAGGTACGAGCGCCCGTCGTCGGGGTTCGGACGCCGCCGGACGTCGCCGCGTGCCTCGAGCCGTCGAACGGAGTCCGACGCCGTCGTGAGGGGCAATCCAAGGTCGAAGGCGAGCTCGGTCAGCCGTACCGGTGCGCGTACGCCGATCAGGCTGAGCATGGCGTAGCGGTCGTCGTCGACGGCATCTGCCGCGAGCTCGCGCTGCACGAGCTGCGCCATCCGCTGATGCGCCGCGACCAGCCGCAGCAGCAACGAGAGCGGACGCTGCTCAGAACGCTGCGCGCCGGAGCTGGTCTTCGAGGGAGACGAGCTTGAGGCTGAAGGTTTCTGTGGCATCGGAGTTCGAGCAGACGTTGTCGCCCGCCTCGAGCATCGTCACCTGATCGGCGGTCAGCGGGGCGCCGGGCGCCCACTCGGTCAGCCTTGCGCCGGTGCGGGCGACGGCGAACGGGATGTGGAGGAGGCGCCGTTTCTTGCCCAGCGTTCGGGCGATCGTCTCGTAGAGCTCGTTCCACGTCACGACGTCGGGGCCGCCGAGCTCCCACGTGCGCCCAGAGGCGCGCTCGTCGTCGACGACCGTCGCGAAGAACTGCGCCACGTCCTCGAGCCAGACCGGCTGAAGCCGCTGGGTTCCCGGCCCGATGACGGTGACGACCGGCGAGAGCCTCACCTGCTTGACGAACGTCGGCAGCGCGCCGCCGCGCCCGAAGACGAAGCTCGGCCGCACGATCGCGTACTCGAGGCCCGACTCGGCGACCGCGTGCTCCATCGCCCACTTCGCTCCGTAGTAGGGGACGAGCGTGCTCGTCTGCTCGGTCGTCCCGAGCGCGCTCATCTGCACGAACCGCGTGACGCCGGCGTCGCGCGCGGCGTCGACCAGCGATCCGGTGCCGCGGATCATCACCCGCTCGAAGTCGTCGGGGGCGCCCTTGATGATCGCGACCAGGTTGACGACGTGGGTACAGCCCTGGACTGCCGAAGCGAGGCTGCCGGCGTCGGTCAGGTCGCCCGGAACGAGCTCGACCCCGATCGACGCGAGCGGCGCGGCGCGATCGGGGTGCCGGGCCAGCACGCGGACCTCGACCTCCCGGGCGCGGAGCGCGTGGACGATCGCCGTCCCGACGAAGCCCGTTCCACCGGCGACGAGGACCTTCATCGCTCGAAGTTCTGCCAGTAGCGGCTGGGCGTCGGGCCGCGCTGGCCCTGGTACTTCGATCCGAAGGTGCTGCTCCCGTACGGCGCCGACGCGGGCTCGGAGAGCTGCATGAACGAGAGCTGGCCGATCTTCATCTCGTAGTAGATCGTGATCGGGAGGTTGGCGACGTTCGACAGCTCCAGCGTCACGTGGCCGTCCCACCCGGGATCGATGAAGCCCGCCGTCGAGTGGATCAGGAGCCCGAGGCGGCCGAGCGAGCTCTTGCCCTCGAGCCGCGCGACAAGATCGTCGGGCAGCGTCACACGTTCGAGCGTCGAGCCGAGCACGAACTCGCCCGGGTGGAGGATGAACGGCTGGTCGCCGACGATCTCTACCTCTTCGGTCAGTTCTTCCTGCGGCTGCTTCACGTCGATGAACGGGTAGCGCGCGTTGTGGAAGACGCGGAAGTAGCGGTCGACCCGCACGTCGACGCTCGACGGCTGCAGCAGCGAGGAGTCATACGGGTCGATCGCGATGCGACCTTCGCCGATGAGCCGCTCGATGGTGCGATCGGAGAGGACCATCGGGTGATTCTTCCATCAGTGCGTCCGCGAGCGTGCTCAGGCCTTTGAGAAACGCCTCGCGCTCGTCCGGCGTCAGGGCCGAGAGCGTTCGGCTGAACGGGCGATCCCGGTTCTCGAGCCACGTGCGGACGCGCTGCGAGGTGAGCTCGTTCAGGTCGACGACCGTCCGGCGCCGGTCGTCGGCGTCCTCCCGGCGGTGGACGAGGCTTGAATCCTCGAGCTCGCGGGTCAGCTTGCTGGCGGCCGGCAGCGACAGCCCGAGCTCCTGCGCGAGCTCGCCCACCGTGCGCTCCCCCTCCGTGCCGATCTGGGCGAGCACCGCGATGTGGCGGCGCGAGAGCCGGCGGTCGCCGTGGACGAAGGCCAGGAGGTCCTCGCTCGGGCGGCGGCGCTGCCACAGCCCGCGCATCACCCTGCGCAGGCTGCGGCGCAGCTCGTCGAGCTGGTCGCTTTTCGTTACCATTCAGCATCAGTTATCATGTGATCACTATTATCGAGTGACACGAAAGGAGGTGAGCGTATCCATGTGTGCAGAACATCACCATCACCACCACCGCTTCGGCCGTGGGCGTCGGGGGTTCCCGAACCGCGAGCAGCTCGTCGAGCGCCTGACCGGCTACCGGCAGCATCTCGAGAGCGAGCTTGCGAACGTCCAGGACCTGCTCGAGCGGCTCGGCGACGACGCCGGGCCGGCGTCGGCCGACCCGCAGCCCGAGATCTAGAGCTAGCGGCTTGATGCGCCGGCCGGCACGTAGTACCGCTCGGTGTACTCGATCACCGCTCGCAGCATCGAGAACCGCGGCGCGAGCGTCGCGATCGAGGCTCTCATCATCGAGGCCCAGTCGTCCCGCGCCGCGAAGCGCGGGACGACCTGTGTCGCGAGCAGGTCGTACAGCTCGGCCGCGTCCTCCTCGTCCGTCGTTCCCCTGATCGCCCACCCGTACGCAGCGTCGTACGCCTCCGCCCACCATCCGTCGAGCACCGAGAGGTTGAGGACGCCGTTCACGGCTGCCTTCATGCCGCTCGTGCCTGACGCCTCGTACGGCCGGCGCGGCGTGTTCAGCCAGACGTCGCAGCCGGGGATCAGGGTGCGGGCGAGATCGATGTCGTATCCCTCGAGGAACACGACTCGCCCGGCTGCCGGCCCGCGCGACAGCTCGACCACCTCCTGCAGCAGATCCTTCCCGGCGACGTCTTGCGGATGCGCTTTCCCGGCCACGACGATCTGCACTGGGAGGGCGAGCAGCCGTTCGAGGTCGCTGAAGACGAGCGCGGCGCGCTTATACGTCGCGAACCGTCGCGCGAAGCCGATCGTCAGCAGCGACGAGTCGAGGCCGGCGAGCTCCGCCAGGCGCTCCCGAAGCGGCGCGCGCACCGCTAGCAGGGCATCCAGGTCGAGGTTCCCGGCCGCGTCCCAGCCGCCGAGCGCCGGAGGTGCCTCCGGCTTGACGCCGGCGTCGCGGAGCAGCGCGGCGAGCTCCGGCGCGATCCAGGTCCCCAGGTGCACCCCGTTCGTGATGTGGTCGATCGGCGCGCGTTCCTCGGGCGGGAGCCCGGACCACATCGAGCGGGCGACCTCTCCGTGGAGCCGCGAGACACCGTTCGCATGTGCCGACAGCCGGAGCGCGAGCGGCGTGAGCCCGAACTCGGCCACGCCGTTCGCGCGACCGAGGGCGAGCAGCTCGTCGGGTGCGATTCCGGCCTGAGCGGCAGGCCCGGCGACATACCGCAGCACGAGCTCGTCGGCGAAGACCTCGTTGCCGGCCGGGACCGGGGTGTGCGTCGTGAAGACTGTCGTCGCCGCGACCCGCTCGAGCGCGTCGTGGGTCGAGCTGCCGCCCGCGACGAGTCGTCTCGCCCGTTCGATCGACAAGAATGCGGCGTGCCCCTCGTTCACGTGGTAGACACGCGGGTCGAGTCCGAGCGCGTCGAGTGCACGGACGCCTCCGATGCCGAGCACGAGCTCCTGGCGGATCCGGTGCTCGCGATCGCCGCTGTACAGCCCGTCGCTCACGCCGTCTGCGTCGAGGAGGTAGAGCGGAACCGAACCAACGTCGTAGCGCCACACCGTCACCTCGAGCGGCTCGCCGGCCAACTCGACCTGCACGGCCACGGGCTCGCGCACGAGCCCGAAGGCGACTGGATCGAAGCCCTCCTGGGACTCGACCTGGCGCCCGGACGCGTCGACGGACTGCCGGAAGTAGCCGTCGCGGTAGAGCAGACCGACGCCGACCAGCGGCAGTCCGAGCTCGGATGCAGCCTTCAGGTAGTCGCCGGCGAGGATGCCCAGGCCCCCCGAGTAGATGGGCAGGCGGGTCTCGACGCCGAACTCCATGCTGAAATAGGCGACCAGGAAGCCTCGGTCGGCGGCGTGACTCGCAGACCACCAGGTGTTGGCGTTGGGTTCGGTCCGAACGGTCGTCATCGTTGCCCTGGGGACGGGCGGGAGGCTAGCGAAGGTGGGCCGTTTCGGGTCGAACCATCGCCGCGGTCGTCGTGGCGACTCGCTACCCTCGGGCGACCATGGCAGCGACCCGCACCGCGCAGATCGTCACCGAGATTCCAGGCCCCCGCTCGCGCGAGGTGCTCGATCGGCTCCGTGCGAGCGTGGCGTCGCCGCTCGATCTGACGTTCCCCGTCGTCGCCGCCGAGGCACGCGGCGCGACGATCACCGACGTCGACGGGAACGTCTTCATCGACTTCACCGGAGGCGTCGGCTGCCTCAACGTCGGGCACGCGCATCCGCGCGTCGTGGCGGCCGCCCAGGAGCAACTCGAGCGGTTCGCACACACCGACTACACGGTCGTTCCCTACGAGGTCTACGCGCAGCTCTCCGAGCGGCTTCTCGCACTCGCTCCGTTCACCGGCCCGGCGAAGGCCGCGTTCTTCAATGCCGGAACCGAGGCCGTCGAGAACGCGGTCAAGTTCGCGCGCGCCTATACGGGCCGGCCGGCGGTGATCGGCTTCGAGGGGGCGTTCCACGGACGCACGCTGCTGTCGCTCTCGCTGACGTCGAAGACGCACCCGTACAAGGCCGGGCTCGGGCCGTTCGCACCCGAGGTGTATCGCGTGCCCTTCCCGAACGCCTACCGTGGGCCGTCTGCGGCCGAGGCGCTCGCGGCGCTGCGCCGTGCGTTCGCGACGCTCGTCGCCGCAGAGACCGTTGCGGCGATCGTCGTCGAGCCGGTCCAGGGTGAGGGCGGCTTCATTCCGGCCGACGCCGACTTCCTGCGCGGCTTGCGCGCGATCTGCGACGAGCATGGGATCGTCCTCGTCTGCGACGAGGTCCAGACCGGGTTCGCGAGGACTGGCCGGTTCTTCGCGATCGAGCACTTCGGGATCGAGCCGGACCTGATCACGGTCGCCAAGTCGATCGCGGGCGGCTTGCCCCTCTCCGGCGTTCTCGGGAAGGCCGAGATCATGGACGCGCCGGCCCCCGGCGGTGTCGGCGGCACCTACGTCGGCAACCCGGTCGCCCAGGCCGCGGCGCTCGCGGTGCTCGACGTGATCGAGGACGAAGGGCTCGTCGAGCGGTCGGCGGCGATGGGCGAGACGATGCGGGCACGCATGGAGGGCTGGCAGCGCCGTTTCCCGAGCATCGGCGACGTTCGCGGTCTCGGCTCGATGCTGGCGATCGAGCTCGTCGAGGATCCCCAGACCAAGATTCCGGCGGCGGCTCTCGCAGGCCGCGTGCAGGCGGAAGCACTCGCGCGCGGCCTGCTCCTGTTGCTTGCCGGCGTGCAGTCGAACTGCATCAGGGTGCTCGTGCCGCTCGTGATCGCGGACGGTGAGCTCTCAGAGGCGCTCGACCTCTGGGAAGACGCGCTCGTCGCGGCCGGCTGACGAAGCCCGGGAGGGCTACCCTCAGCGGGGATGGTCGGGGAGGTTCTCCTGGACCGCTACGAGCTCGAGGAGCTCGTCGGCTCCGGCGGCATGTCGAGCGTCTACCGGGCGCACGACCGGTTGCTCGACCGTACGGTCGCGCTGAAGATCCTCCACGAGCGCCATCTGCAGGAGCCGGAGTACGTCGAACGGTTTCGGCGCGAGGCTCGCTCGGCGGCCGTCCTCTCGCACCCGAACATCGTCACGGTCATCGACCGGGGTGAGCACGGTGGGCAGCAGTTCATCGTGTTCGAGTTCGTCGGCGGCGACAACCTCAAGCGGCTGATCGAGCAGTCGAACCCACTGCCGGTCTCGACGGCGCTCGAGCTGGCGATCCAGATCGCCCGCGGGCTCTCGTTCGCGCACCGAAACGGTCTCGTCCATCGCGACGTCAAGCCGCAGAACGTCCTGCTGAACGGCGACGGACATGCAAAGGTCACCGACTTCGGCATCGCCCGTTCGCTGGACGTCAAGCGCGGGATGACCGAGACCGGGACCGTGCTCGGCACGTCCGATTACATCGCGCCGGAGCAGGCGCAGGGCATGCACGTCGACGAGCAGACCGACGTCTACTCGCTCGGCGTCGTGCTCTACGAGATGCTGACCGGAGAGGTCCCGTTCCCCGGTGAGAACTTCGTCACCGTGGCGATGCGGCACATCAACGAGCCGCCGCCGTCGGTACGCGCAAAGCGCGGCGACGTCCCGGCGCGAGTCGACGCGGCGGTGCAGCGCGCCATGGCGAAGGACCCCGGCGACCGGTTCCCGTCGATGGCCGACTTCGGCCGCGAGCTCGAAGCCTGCGCCGGCGGCACCGAGGAGGGGACGCAGATCATCGCACCGGCGAAGGCGGCGCCCAAGCCTTCCAGGCGCCGTCGCTCCTGGGCGTGGCCGCTCGTGCTGGTCCTGCTCGGGCTGATCGCGATCGGCGCAGTCGGCGCTTATCTGCTCTTCCGTGGCTCGGGAGGCTCGTCGGCGGGCGGTGCGGGCGGCACCGCAACGGTCACCGCCGTCACCGCCTACGACCCCTTCGGCACGGGGGCGCCGGGCGAGAACAATGCGCAGGCGCCGCTCGCCACGGACGGCAACGAGTCGACGTTCTGGCCGACCGAGACCTACCGCGCGAGCTTCGCCGAGCTCGACAAGCCGGGCGTCGGGCTCGTGCTCCGGGTCAAGGGCTCGGGCGAGCCGGCGAGCATCGTCGTCACCACCGACACGCCGGGCTTCACGGCGGAGATCAAGGCCGGCAACAGCGAGGATTCCTTTCCGAACGTGGTGTCGAGCCCGCAGGTCGTCTCTCGGACCACGACATTTGCGGTCGGCGGCAACGCGCAGCCGTACTACCTGCTCTGGATCACGAACCTCGGCCCGCACCAGGCCGACCACGTGAACGAGGTCCGCACCGGCTAAAAACGGAGGCTGCTGCGCCGGTCGAAGCGCTCGACCGCGAGGTCGGCCAGCCGCTCGAGCAGCTCGCCGTAGGGGATCCCCGAAGCTGCGAACAACTGCGCGTAGACGCTCGTTGGCGTGAAGCCGGGAATGGTGTTCAGCTCGTTGACGAGGACGTCGCCGTCGCTCGTGACGAAGCAGTCGGCGCGCGCCATGCCCTCGCAGTCGGTCGCGACGAACGCGCGCACCGCGAGCTCCTGCACCCGCTCGCTTTGCCGGTCGCTGATCCGCGCCGGGACGCGCAGATCCATCTCACCCTCGTCGTACTTCGCCTCGAAGTCGTACCACTCGTTGTGCGTGACCACGATCTCGCCCGGGAGCGACGCGATTGGCGCGAGGTTGCCGAGAACCCCCACCTCCACCTCGACGCCCTCGACAAGCTCCTCGACGAGCACCTTCTCGTCGTGCTCGAACGCGAGTGCGACGCCGCGCCGCAGCTCGCCTTCGTCGTGGGCCTTGGTGATGCCGATCGAGGAGCCGAGCCGCGCGGGCTTCACGAAACACGGATAGCCGAATGGATTGCGCGGCTCGTCGCCGAGCCGCAGCGTGATGTTGCGTGTGACCGGGATGCCCTGGTCGCGCATCACGGACTTGAACACGTCCTTGTCCATGCACAGCGCGGACGCGAGGACCCCGGCGCCGACATAGGGCACTCCGGCGAGCTCGAGCAGGCCCTGCACCGTGCCGTCCTCGCCGAACGGCCCGTGCAGGATCGGAAACACGACGTCGACCTGCGCGAGGGTTGCGGTCACGGCGCGCGGTGGGAGGCGCTCGAGATCGGTCGACGCCGCTCCGGCTTCGTCACCGGGCTCGATCCCCGGGCGTCCCGCCTGCAGCTGCCAGCGTCCGCTGCGGTCGATCTCGACCGTGACCACCTCGGCTCCGCTCTGTTCGAGCGCGGCGACCACGCTGCTCGCCGAGGCGATCGAGATCGCGTTCTCGCTCGAGCGGCCGCCGAGTATCACGGCGACGCGCCGCCTCACGGAACGGTGGTGGTCGTCTGCGTCGTCGTCACGCCGGGCGTCCCCGTGCCCGTGGCGCCGGTCGGCCCCGACGGCCCCGACGGCCCCGCGCCGGGCTGGAACTGCCCGATCGTGATCACGATCACCTCGCCCTGCTGTCCGGTCGAGTTGCCCTTCGGCGTCTGGCTGATCACGACCCCGTCCTGGCTCGGATCGGTCACGGGCTGCGTGACGGTGGCGACCGAGAAACCGGCGCCCTGGAGGATGCTCGTCGCGTCCGCCTGGGTCAGGTTCGTCACGTCGGGCACCTTGGACGTCGTCGGGCCCTTCGACACGGTCAGGGTGATGCGCGTGCCGCTCGGCTCCGCCGATCCCTGCGGCGGATCCATCGACATCACCACGCCCTGGGGCTGCTGGTCGGACGGCGCGTCGATGCGCGAGACGGTGAAGCCGAGCCCGATCAGCTGGGACTGGGCGTTCGCGAACGGCTGACCGGTGACATCGGGGATCGTGATCGGCTTCGCGCCGCGGGAGACGTTGAGCGTCACGGTGTAGCCCTTGTCGACCTTGTCCCCTGCCGCCGGAAGCTGTGCGGTCACCGTATCCTGGGGCTCGCTCGAGTAGATCCGCCGGATCTTCGAGTTGAACCCCTTCTGCGCGAGCGTCTGCACCGCGCTCGTCAGATCGAGGCCGACCACACCCGGGACGGCCACCTGCGCGATGCCTGTCGAGACGATCAGGGTCACGGTCGAGGTCTTGTTGATCTTGGCGCCGCCTGCGGGGTTCTGTTCGGCCACTTGTCCCGCCGGCACCGTGTCGTTCGGCAGCTTCCGCACCTGCGGCGTGAGTCCCGCCTGTTCGATCTTGGTCTTGGCAAGGTTCTCCTCGAGGCGCGTCACGTCGGGCACAGCGACGGGCTTCGAGTCGTTGAGCTGGTCCTGGATCTTCGTGTAGAGGAACCAGCCGCCGGCAGCGGCCGCGAGGATCAGGAGCAGCGCGAGCAGCCACGGCAGCAACGAGCGCCGCGGCGGTTGCTCCTCGTAGTCGTAGTAGGGCGTCGGCGGGCGGTAGGCGGGCGGGATGGGCGGTGTCGCGACCGCGCGCGGCTTGGTCACCATGGTCTGCGACGCGGCGACGCCCGCTCCGGCGAGCACCTGGGTCATCGCGTCCTCGGTCTCGCGCGAGACCGCGACGCCACGTGCGACGCGCGCCAGGTCGGCGTCCATCTCCTCGGCCGACCCGTAGCGTTGGTCGGGATCCTTTGCGAGCGCCCGCATCACCACCGCGTCGAGATCGTGCGGCACCTCGGGCCGGAGCGTCGACGGCGGCTCGGGTACCTGCGACAGGTGCTTCATCGCGATCTCGACCGGCGTGTCGCCGGTGAACGGCACCTTGCCGGTCAGCATCTCGTAGAGGACGATCCCGAGTGAATAGAGATCCGACCGCGGATCGACGGGCGCGCCGCGCGCCTGCTCCGGCGACAGGTACTGCGCCGTGCCGACGATCGAGCCGGCTTCCGTCATTTGCGACGCGCCGGAGCGTGCGATCCCGAAGTCCGTCACCTTCAGCCGGCCGTCGGGGCGCACGATGATGTTGTGCGGCTTGATGTCGCGGTGAACGATGCCGTTGCGGTGGGCGAAGGACAGCGCGCCGAGGATCTGCCGCGCATAGTCGATGGCGATCGCCGGCGGCGTCGGGCCGTTTCGGATCAGCAGCTCCTTGAGCGTGCGGCCGTCCAGGTACTCCATCGCGATGTAGTAGGTGCCCTCGGCCTGGCCGCGGTCGAAGATCGAGACGATGCTCGGGTGGTTGAGCCCGGCGGCGCTCTGCGCCTCGCGGCGGAACCGCTCGACGAACTGCTCATCCGAGGCGTGCCGCTCGTCGAGCAGCTTCAGCGCGACCCGGCGGCCGAGCTCCTGGTCCTCTGCGAGGTACACGTCCGCCATGCCGCCCGAACCGAGCTTCCGCTTGATCACGTAGCGCGTGTCGAAGATCCGGTTGATGCGCGTGTCGGTCGAGGCCATGGTTCGGGGGCTACTGCTTCGACGCCGCCGGGAGGATGGCCTGCATGAGCTCGCGCGCGATCGGCGCGGCGACACTGCCGCCGAAGCCGTTCAGCTGGTGCTCGACGACGACCGCGCCTGCGACCTGCGGGTTGTCGGCCGGCGCGAAGAAGATGAACCACGCCGTGTAGACGTGCGCCAGGCCCGTCTCGGCCGTTCCGGTCTTGCCGGCGACCTTGATTCCGGGGATCTGCGCCGCCGTCCCGGTACCGCCGGTCACGACGGCCTGCATCATCTGGTTGAGGGCGGCGGCGGTGGTCGGCTTCATCGCTTTGCGCCAGACCGTCGGCTTCGTCTTCACGACCACGCTCCCGCCGGGGCTCCGCACCTCCTTGAGCAGGAAGGGCGTCATCACCTTGCCGCCGTTGGCGACGCCCGCTGCCACCATCGCCATCTGCAGCGGCGTCACGAGCATCCGCTCCTGGCCGAACGCGAGGCGTCCTGGATCGACGCCCGACGGGTTCTCGATCAGCGAGTGGTGCTTGAAGTCGTAGAGGCCGCTCGGCGCTCGTTCGTCCGCGGGCAGCTCGAGCGGCGGCGTCGAGTAGAAGCCGAACTGCTTCGCCTTGTCGAGGATGCGGCGGGCGCCGATCCTTTGGCCGATGTTGCAGAAGACCGCGTTGATCGAGTGCTGATAGGCCTCGATCAGGTTGACGTTGCCGTACATCTCCGGGCCGTTCTGGTCGGGGTTGCCGGAGTTGTAGACGCGCTTTCCGTACTCCGTGCAGTACCCGGGATCGAAGAACCGCGACTCGGGCGTGTAGATGCCGGCGTCGAGCGCCGCGGCGGCGGTGACCGTCTTGAAGGTCGAGCCCGGCGCGTACAGGCCCTGCGTCGCGCGGTTCAGGAGAGCCGACGAGGAGCCCGGGCACGCGCTCGGGGAGTGCAGGATCGACGCGTAGCCGGCCGACGACTCGATCTTGTTCGGGTTGAAGCCCGGCGACGACGCCATCACGTCGACGGCGCCGGTCTTGGGGTTGAGGACGACGGCCGCGCCGCACGAGCCCGCGAGCGCCGACTCCGCGAGCTTCTGCGCGTTCGCGTGGATCGTCAGCGTGACGTTGTTGCCGGTGACGGTGGTCCCGCGCAGCTTGTCGGTGATCTTGTCGATGATCGTTCCGAGGTTCGCGTTCGAGGCCGTCAGGTAGCCGTTCAGCTCGCGTTCGACGCCCGAGCGCGAGCGGCCCTGCGTCGAGTAGCCGACGACCTGCGAGGCGAGCCCGTCCGTCGGGTAGCGGCGGAAGTAGAAGGTCTGGCTCCCTTGCTTGACTCTCTTGTTGCCCGCGAGCAGCGTGTGGCCGTCGGAGGCGTAGATCAGCCCACGCTTGATCTGGAACTCGGCCACGAGCTGGATGGCGTTGTCCTGGCGAGCGGCGAGGCCCGGCGCCGCCCACGACTGCCAGTAGGTCGTCGCGACGATCAGCGCGGCGAGAAGCAGCAGGGCGACGATGGACAGGCGCGAGATCTGCTTGTTCATGACGGCGCGTTCGCCCGGTTCGACACGAGCAGCAGTCCGGCGAGCAGGAGGAAGTTCGCCACGACCGACGAGCCTCCGTACGAGATGAAGGGCAGCGTGATCCCCGTCAGCGGGATGATGCGCAGCACACCGCCGACGATGATGAACGTCTGCAACGCGAACCCGAAGGTGAGCCCGGCCGCGAGCAGCTTCGAAAAGCCATCGTCGGCCTGGAGGGCGACGCGCATCCCGCGCGCCACGAAGAGCATGAAGACGAGCAGCAGGGCGGCGGCGCCGACGAGCCCGAGCTCCTGTGCGAGCGCCGAATAGATGAAGTCGGTGTTCACGTAGGGGATCAATGCGTGCCCGTCGGCCGACGCGAAAACGCCCTTGCCGAGGCCCGCTCCACCGAAGCCGCCGTTGCCGATCGAATAGAGCGACTTCACGAGCTGGTAGCTCTCGCAATCCTGTCGCAGCGCGACACCGCCGGTCTGAGGGCAGAAAACCGGGTGCGTCGTCCACGGCTGCAGCCAGATCGTCACGCGCTCGTGGACGTGCGGGATCTTCTCGTAGGCGACGAAGCCGCCCGCGGCGAAGAGGCCGATCCCGGCGAGCACGAACGAGAGCCGGTTCGTGGCGATGTAGAGCATCGCGAGGAAGATCCCGAAGTACAGGAGGCCGGAGCCGAGGTCGTTTGTCGTGACGAGCACGAGCATGCAGGCGCCCCAGATCACGAGGAGCGGACCGAGATCCTTGAGCCGCGCCTGCGCAAGCACCTCCCGCTTCTCCCGCAGGTAGCCGGCGAGGAAGACGATCAGGAAGATCTTCGCAAGCTCGCCCGGCTGGAAGCGAAACGGGCCCGCCTCCACCCACAGCCGCGCCCCGTTGACGGTGGTGCCGATACCCGGCAGGCGCGGGAGGTACAGAAGCACGATCGCGCCGATCCCGAAGAGGTACTTGTACTGCTCGAGCACGCGGTAGTCGCGCCGCAGCCGGAGGAGCGCGACCGAGAACAGAACGACGCCGATCACGATCCAGAGCCCTTGCTTGAACGCGTCGCTCGGGCCGAGCCGGTAGATCTCGGTGAGGCCGACCGCTGTCATGAGCGCCGCCATGGGCAGCAGGTATGGGTCTGCGTTCGGCGTCGCGTACCGCGTCACGAGGTGTGCGACGAGGTAGAGGCCGAAGAAGAAGAGCGCGTAGGTGAGCGAGCCCCAGCTCACCGTCGACTGACGTGCGATGTAGACGGACGCGAACCCGAGCCCGGTCAGCACCCCGACGATCGAGAGGTAGAAGAGCTCCCGATTCCGGTAGCTCAGCGTGCCAGCCCCCACCAGGCGAGCACGACGATCAGGACGACGAGCATCACGATCACGAGCGATGCGAGTGCCTTGCGCCCGAGTCCCGCCTCGGGCTCGACGGGTGCGGTGGCGACGGCCGCGGCGCTCTCGCGCGCTTCGGCGAGCTCGGCTGCCGACATCACCATCGTGTCGTCGACCGGCGGGTGCCCGTCGAGCGCCTCGGGCGGGAGCGTGACGTTGTCCTCGGGATACAGCGTGTCCTCGTCCTCGGGGTGCGGGAGGGCGGGGGCCGTGGCGTACTCGCGCGTGCGTTCGTCCGGCTCGCCGTTCGTGCCGACCGCGAAGAGGACTGCCGTGATGTTGTCCTCACCGCCGCCGCGATTGGCCGCCTGGATCAGCGAGCGGGCGGCCGACTCGAGGTCGGCCCGATACTGGGACACGATCTGCTCGATCTCCGCGCCGTCGACGTAGGACGAGAGGCCGTCGCTGCAGATCAGGAAGACGTCGCCCGCGCGCGCCTCGACCGAGAACGTGTCGACGTCGACGTCGGGATCGGTCCCGAGCGCGCGGGTGATCACGGACCGCTGCGGGTGTACCTCCGCCTCTGCGGGTGAGAGCTCGCCCCGCCGCACGAGCTCTGCGACCAGCGAGTGGTCGTCGGTGAGCTGGTCGAGGCGGCCGTTGCGGAGGATGTACGCGCGCGAATCGCCGACGTGGCCGAACGCGACCTGCCCGTCGGGCGCGACGAGGGCGGCGGTGATCGTCGTCCCCATGCCGCTCGCGGCCGCGTCCGTCGTGGCGCGGTCGTGGACGCGGCGATTCGCCTCCTGGATCAGCTGCGCGACGCGCTGCTCGCCGCTGCCGTTCCCGCCGGCCTCGCGTAATGCCGACGCGGCGAGGCCCGAGGCGACCTCGCCTGCCTGCGCGCCCCCCATGCCGTCGGCGACGGCGAACAGCGGCGGCTCGCAGACGAAGGCGTCCTCGTTGCGCCGGCGCTTGCGACCGGTGTCGGTGCTCCCGAACGATTGCACGACCGCGATCACGATTCGAACCTCAGGTCGGTCTCGCCGATGCGCACGACGTCGCCCGGGGCGAGACGCCGCTCGCGTGTCAGCCTGATCCCATTGACGAACGTCCCGTTCGTCGAGCCGATGTCCTCGAGCCACACGCCGTCGCGCCGGCGCTCGAAGCGCGCATGGCGTCCCGAGGCGTACTCGTCGGCGGCGAGCGCGAGGTCGTTGTTCGTGCCCCGGCCGACGGTGAGCGGGCGCGAGTCGAGCGCGTAGATGTCGCCGTCGTCGAGCGCGGGGCTCTCGAGCACGACGAGCCGCCCGGCCGGCGGCTGTGTCGGCTTCGCGGTCAGGCTGGCTGCGTCGAGCGGGGAGAGAATCATGGACTCCTGAGACGGGCGCAGGTCACGGGTCGCCGACCGGACGATGCGCCAGATGAAGAGATAGAGGAGGACGAGGAATGCGATCTTCAGAGCGAGCAGCGTGGTCTCGACCTGAGCCGATCCGAGCACCGCTGCGGCCTCGTTCACCGCGTCTCCCGAGAGAACGTGACCTCCGTCGAGCCGATCGTGAACCGGGTCCCGTCCTCGAGCTTCAGGCGCTTGACGCGTTTGCCGCGAACCTCGATCCCGTTCGTCGAGTCGAGGTCGACGAGCCAGTACGCCGAGCCTTCCCTGCGCAGCTCCGCGTGGCGGCGCGAGACGTTCGGATCGGGCACCTGGATGTCGGCGTCCTTCGAGCGCCCGACGACTGCTCGGGGTCGCGTCGCCTCGTGCCGTCCGCCTTCCCAGGTCAGGACGGCGACCTCGGGCTCGATGCCGAGTTCGACGGGCGAGGCCGCCTCGGTTGGCTGGGCCACGGCTGGCATCGGGGCGTACACCATGGTTGCACCCCGTGCGGCCGCCTCGGGCGCCCCGGGCGCAGCCGGCTCGACCTGCGACAGACGGGTCGCGATCCCGAACATGCCGACGTCGAGGTCGTCGTCCGTCTCGAGTAGTACGCGCGGCGGCGTCAGCAGCGCGTAGTTCTCGCGGCGCGCGTGCTCGGCGAGGTAGTCCGCCAGCTCGTCGGTCAGCTGCGTCTCGTAGCTCTGAAACTGCGCCCGGTCGGCCGGCGCGAGGAACACCGTGTACTCGTTCGGGACGTAGACGCGCGACACCGAGACGTTCCGGTGATCGTCCATCTCCTTGACGAGCTTCCGCGCGAGCTCGACCGGTTGGACGTTCGTCCGGAAGGCGCGGCCGAAGACGCCCTCAAAGAGCGATTCGAGCTTCGATTCGATGCTGCGGAGCACGGGCATGGGCGGCAGGGGATCCTTCCCCGGAGCTCCAGTTTACGGCCTCGAATCGAGGGTTAGAGCGGCGGCCGAGATCCACGCGGCCGCGATCAGCGGCAGGATCGCCGCGGCCGGCGCGGTCAAGGCGGTCGCCGCGAGCAACGCGGCTCCGTAACCGGCCGCAACCCACGGCCCCCGGCGGCGAAGCAGCGGGAGCACAGCGGCAGCGGTGGCCAGGATCAGCGCCTCGGCGAGGAGCGTCGGATGGGCTCCGAGCTGGCCGATGAGCGCGTGCGCGACCGCGGTCGGTCGCCTCGAGCCGTCGATGCCCAGCCCGAGCGGCGGCTTCGAGAGGTCGAACGGGAGCCGTCCGTGCCGGAGCCCTGCGACGATGCCGGCGAGCACGACGGCGCCTGCCGCCTGGGCGACGCGGCGAGGCGTGCCGCGGGCGCATTGTGCGGCAAGCGGGATGAGGCCGAGCGCCGCGATCGGCGCCAGGAGCGGTCCGACGATCAGGAGGAGGCCGGCGCGCGCATCGCGCCACGTGAGAACGATCCAGGCGGCTGCGACGACCGCGTAGAGCAGCGCGAGGCCGGTCGAGATGTTCGCGAGCGGGAAGAACAGCGTCGCGAGCGCAGCGACGAGGCCGAGCCTCGGGCCGACGAGCGTGGCCGCGGCGGTGAGCGCGCCGAGCCCCAGCGACCAGCCCGGCGGGTAGAAGGGCAGCGCGGAGGTCGCCCAGCCGGTGGCGAGGCCGGCCGCCGTGGCCGGGAGCACGCGCTCCAGGAGGACGGCCCGGCGGTCGAGCGGGGGCGCCGCCGGCCGGGAGCCCTTCGCTCTTGCGGCGCCGCGTCGAGAGCGACCGCAGGTCGGCCGCCAGGCGCGCCGCCGACGGGCGGCGCTCGGGGTTCAGGACGAGCGCGCCGGCAACGGTCTGGAGCAGGCTCGACGGCAGATCCGGCCGGATCGTCTCGAGCGGCGGCGCACCGTGCTCGATCCGCCGCGTCGTCTCGTTCAGGTCGCCGTGCCAGAACGGGTGCTCTCCGGCGAGCGATTCCCAGAGCACCACGCCGACGGCCCAAACGTCGGCGGCCGGGGTCGCGACCGCTCCGTGCAGCCGTTCCGGCGAGATGTAGGCGAGCGTGCCCGGAACGTCTCCGAGCGCCGTCAGAGTGTCGAACTCGGCCATCTGGGCCAGCCCGAAGTCCAGGAGGCGGATGTCGATCGAGCCGGTCTCGGCGAGCAGCACGTTCGACGGCTTGACGTCGCGGTGGACGATTCCGCGGCCGTGGGCGTGGGCGAGCGCGTCGCAGATCTGCGCGGCGACCTCGATCGTCGCGCGGTCGTCGAGCTCGCCCGAGCGCATCGCCTCGCGCAGCGTCCGGCCCGGGACGTACTCGTAGGTGATGTAGACGTGCGACGAGTCGTGTGCCAGCGACCGGATGCGCTGGCAGCGTGGATGGCGCAGCGCCGCCGCGGCTCTCGCTTCGCGCTCGGCCCGATGCCCCGCCTTGCCCTCGCGGGCGACGATCTTCAGTGCGACGTCGAGGCCGGTCCGCTCGTCCCGCGCCAGCCAGACATGGCCCATCCCGCCCGAGCCGAGCGGGCGGACCGGCCGATACCGGCCGAGGAAGAGGTCGTGCTGAACCGCGGCCTGAGACACGTACAGGGGCTTACACCGCGGGCCCGGCGACTCCTTCACCGGGTCGTTTCCGACCGCGAAGCACTGTACGCTCGGGGGGTCGATGGGCCCCACCGACGACGACATCCACTTCGATTTCTTCGAGGACGAGCCCGCTACCACGGAGGTTCAGCAGCCCACGCGGAGCCGGCTTCCGAGGCGGGGTGGCAGCGGGCCTCGCCGGCCGAGCGTTCCGCACCGCAACCTGACGCCTCTCCTGCGACTCGGAGCGCTCGTCGTCGGACTGATCGTCCTGCTCGTCGTCTTCGGGCTCCTCCTCCAATCGTGCACCTCGACCTCGAAGCACGACACGTACGCCAACTACATGGACAAGGTCTCCGTGATCGCCAAGAGCTCGGCCGACGACGGCGCGGCGGTCACGAACGCTCTCGTCACGCCGGGGATCAAGGCGCCCGAGTTGAGCCAGAAGCTCTCGGGCATCGCCGAGCAGGAGCGCCAGAACGTGACGGCCGCCTCGAAGCTCGATCCGCCGGGCACCATCCGAGACGAGAACGGGCACATGATCGAGTCGCTTCAGCTGCGCGTGAGTGGCACCCAGGGCCTTGCGAACGCGTTCGCCAAGACCACGGCCTCGACGAAGGCAAGCGACGAGGCCGCCATCCTCGCCGAGCAGGCGAACCGACTGCTCGCGAGCGATGTCGTCTGGGAGGACCTCTTCCGAGCGCCGTCGATCGCGGAGCTGAAACAGCAAGGTGTGGTCGGCGTCCCGGTGCCGCAGTCCGTCTTCGTCACCGACCCGGACCTCCTCGGCACGTCGTCGATGACCGGCCTGCTGAACCGGATCAACTCGGCGGGCACCGGTACGACGCCGAGCGGCCTGCACGGGACCGACATCGTCCAGACGAAGGCGCTCCCGTCCGGGCTCGTGCTCTCGCAAACCCAGCAGAACACGATCAACGGCGTCAGCACCAATCTCGCGTTCGCGGTCACGATCGAGGACTCGGGCAACTTCCAGGAGGCCGGGATCAAGGTCACCCTGACGATCCAGCAGAAGGTCCCGATCGTGAAGACGCAGACGATCGACCTCATCAACCCCGGTCAGCAGAAGACGCTGACGTTCTCGAACCTCGGCGAGGTGACGTTCGCACTTCCTGCCCACGTCAACGTCGACGTGAAGCCCGTGCCCGGTGAGAGTGAAGGTCGACAACAACAGGGCCAGCTACCCCGTCATCTTCTCGCTCGGATAACCCATGCACGTCTCTGCTTCAACCGCGCTCGTCGTTGCGATCGCCGGGCTTGCGGTCGGCGCGATCTCGCTCGCCCTCGCCTGGTGGGGCATGGTCAGGGTGCGGCGCGTCCGCGATGCGCAGCGCCTGATGCTGGGCGGGGGTCGCCGCGACCTCGTCGAGTTCGCGGTCACGCTCCAGGGGCGGGTCGACGATCTGCACCGGGCCGTCGACGAGGTCGCCGCCGGCCTGCAACGCGTCGACCGCCGCGTCGACGGCGTTGTTGCGAACAGCTCGATCGTCCGTTACGACGCCTACGAGAACACCGGCGGCCACCAGTCGGCGTCGCTCGCGCTGCTCGACTCGGCCCGCAGCGGCATCGTCGTCACGGCGATCCAGGGCCGCGACTATGCGCGCATCTACATGAAGGAGCTCGACCGCGGCCGCGCGTCGGTCGACCTCTCACCGGAGGAGACAGAGGCGGTCGAACGCGCCATGAGCCGCTGACACTCTCGGCCGAGAGCGTCAGTCCCCGAGCGGCTTTGCGCCCGCTTCGTCCGGTACATTGCCGCCAGGGTGCAGCAGGTTCTTGTTCTGAATGCGAGCTACGAGCCCCTGAACGTGTGCTCGCTGCGCCGCGCCCACGTGCTGGTCTACAAGGGGAAGGCGGAGGTCATCGAGCAGCTCGAGCGACCACTCCGCTCGGCCAGCGACACCTTCCGCTGGCCGCACGTCATCCGGCTCGTGCACTACGTCCGCGTACCGCGGCTCGTGCAGCGGAAGATCTCCCGGCGCGCCCTCTTCGCCCGTGACGGCTGGCGTTGCGTCTACTGCGGCTCGACCGGCGGTCGCCTGACCCTCGACCACGTGATCCCCCGGTCGCGCGGCGGCGACTCGACGTGGGAGAACGTCGTCACCTCCTGTTCGCCCTGCAACCTGCGCAAGGGCAACCGCCTACCGCATGAGGTGGAGATGGTGCTGTCGCGGCATCCCCGCCAACCCGCACCGGTGCTCTTCATCCGCCTCGCGACGCCGAAGATCCCGGATCGCTGGGAGCGCTATCTCGCTCCCTATGCGACCACGACGATCGGCGCGGCAGCCTAGCCGGACGTGCGCGGGAGGTCGGCGCGCTGCTCCCACTCCGACCACGACCCCGGATACAGCCGGCCGTCGCGCCCGGCCAGGTGCAGCCGGTGGAGCGGGACGCACGCGGTCACCCCCGAGCCGCAGTAGGCGACGAGCTCGCCCTCGGGCAGCGTTGGCAGCGGTTCGTTCCACGGCGCGTTGTACGCACCGGGGATCCGTCCGGGGACGCGATCGGTCGGATTCGGCTCGCCGCGCCAGCGTGGCGCAAGGCGCGCGTCGACGACGACCAGTTCGGCGAGCCTTGCTGCAAGCTCGCCGGCGTCGATCGTGTCGTCGCTCCGCGCCCGCGGCGTGAAGATCGCCGGTGCGATCTGCTCCTCACCGCTGCATAGCGGCCCGCGCCAGGCCTCGAGGTCGATCACCGCGCTCGCGTCGTGCCCGAAATGCCGCAGCAGCCACCAGAGCCGCTCGGCTCCGCCGAGTGACCCGTACGCGACGACGAAGGTGGACGGGCCGATGCCGGCTCTCCCGGCGGCCGCGGCGAACTGCGACGCCGGTGGCAGCGGATGGCGGCCGGCAGGCCCCGGCGGCGACGAGAGGTCGCGCTCGACGTCGAGAAACGCGGCGCCGGGAATATGGCCCTCGAGATACGCCCGACGCCCGTGCTCCGGGTCCTCGAGCGACCAGCGGCAGTCGACGAATCCGTAAATCACCGTGACATCTGAGCACGCGGCGGCGTATCGACAGCATGAAACGCAACCTTTTCTTCTCCGTCTTGGCCGCAGCGGTGCTGTTCGCGGTCGCTGCGATCGCCGGCGTCGGCCGGCCGGCCCCGGCCAGTGGTGCCGGTACGACACCGGTCCAGCCGAGCCTCGTCACGACGAGCGGGCACGGCGACGTCTCGGCCGTGCCCGACGAGGCCGTCATCTCGGCCGGGGTCAACACGCACGCGGCGACCGCCGCCGCCGCCCTGTCGCAGAACGCGCAGGCGATGCGGCAGGTGATCGCGGCGCTCGAGAACGCCGGTGGTACCGACCTCCAGACGCAGGAGGTTTCGCTCGATCCGCAGACCGACAACCAGGGCGGCGTCACCGGTTATGTCGCGCAGAACACGGTCAGCGCGAAGGCCAAGATCGCTGCCGCGGGAGCGCTGATCGACGCCGCCGTCGGAGCGGGGGCGAACACGGTCGACGGCCCGAGCCTCGACGTCTCCGACAGCGACGCGCTCTACCGCGCCGCGCTCAAGCAGGCCGTGGCAGACGCGCGCGCCAAAGCGGAGGCACTCGCCCAGGCGGGCGGCTTCACCGTCGGCCCCGTGTACTCGGTGACCGAAGGCGGCCAAGCGCCCCAGCCCGTCTACCAGGCCGCCACCGCCGGTGCGGCCGCGCCGACGCCGATCGAGCCCGGAACGCAGGACGTGACCGCAGACATCACCGTCTCGTTCCTCATCCGGTGATGCCTAGACTCGGCGTGTGACGGATGTCGTCTTCGTCGAAATCCCTTCGGGCTCGCGCAACAAGTACGAATGGGACGACGAGCTCGGCGGGATCGTGCTCGACCGGCGCCTGTTCACGTCGATGACGTACCCGGCCGACTACGGCTATCTCGAGGGCACGCTCGCCTCCGACGGCGATCCGCTCGACGCGATCGTGCTTGTCGGCGAGCCGACGTTTCCCGGCTGCCGCATCAGGGTTCGCGTCGTCGGCGTGTTCCACATGGCCGACGAGAAAGGCGACGACGAGAAGTTGATCTGCGTCCCGCTGAGCGACCCGCAGTGGAGCGTCGTCTCGGACATCCACGACGTCCCGGCGCAGCTCCGCAACGAGATCGAGCACTTCTTCCAGGTGTACAAGGATCTCGAGGACAAGGAGACGGTGACGCGCGGCTTCGGCAACCGTGTCGAAGCCGAAACCGTGGTCGACACGGCTCGTCGCCGCGCACAGAGCTCGAGCTGAAATCTCGCTTGCGAATCCGGCGAGTCTCGCTTATCTTGGATCGCAACATGTTCGGGATCGCCAACGCAGACGTGCTGCCTCGCCGCTGACCGCGGTCGAGGTACGTCTTCGTTCGGTTCTCTTTTCACGCGATCCAAGGAGCATGTATGCAGTACCCGCAGCACCAGGCAGTCGTCGTCTCGGACCTTCGGAAGGTCTTCACCCGTAGGAAAGGCCTCTTTGGCCGCCGGCACCGGCGCGCTGCGCTGAACGGCGTCTCGTTCTCGATGGAGCGCGGCGAGTGCGTCGCGATCCTCGGCCAGAACGGGTCGGGCAAGTCGACGCTGGTCCGGCTGCTCTCGACGCTGCTTCTCCCCGACGGCGGCGAGGCGCACATCTTCGATCACGACGTGTTCGGGGACGCGCGCGCCGTCCGTCGTTTGGTCAACCGCGTCTCGGTCGAGGCGAGCTTCTTCAAGAAGATGAGCGCCGCCGAGAATCTCGCGTACGCCGCGCGGTTCTACGGAATGACGCCCAGGGAGACGCACGTGAAGATCCCGGCGATCCTCGAGCGGGTGGGCTTCCCGCCGGACCGCCGCGGGGAAGCGATGGAGAACCTCTCGCGTGGCATGCAGCAGAAGGTCGCGCTCGCTCGTGCGTTGCTCACGTCACCCGTCGTGCTCCTGCTCGACGAGCCGACCACCGGCCTCGACCCGCGTTCGCGCGCAGAGGTGCAGGCGTTCATTCGCGAGATCCGCACGAAGCACGACTCGACGATCCTGCTGTGCACGCACGACATGAAGGAGGCAGAGGAGCTGGCCGATCGGATCGGCCTGCTCGACCGGGGCGAGCTCTTGTTCCTCGAGCCTGCCGAGGCGGTCAAGGCGCGCTACGGCGTCGACACGATCGAGGAGGCCTTCTTCGTGGCCACCGGCCGCGAGTTCGAGGACGAGAAGACCGAAGAAGACGAGGAGAGGGAGGTGTTCGCGTAATGGGCTCGTCAGAGATCACGTTCACCCGCCGGCGCGTGCTTCGCGACGAGCTGGTGGGGCTCTACGGCGTCGTCGAGCGCAACCTCTACCTGACCAAGCGCTACCTGCTGTGGGACCTCGCGTTCCTGGTCTGGACGATCGCGAACACGCTCACGATCGTGTTCATCGCGCGCGGCGTCGGCGTGCCGCCCGCCAAGCAGAACGAGCTCGCAACGCAGCTGCTCGTCGGCGGCGTGATCTGGGCCTACCTCGGGATCATCTTCGAGATCGTCACCGAGACCGTCGCCTGGGAGCGCTGGGAAGGGACGATCGAGTACACGTTCATGGCCCCGCTGTCGCGCCCGGTCCATCTGATCGGGATGGGCCTCTACTCGGTCATGTACGGGCTCGTGCGAGCGGCGGCGGTGTTCGTCGCCGTGGTCGCATTCATCGGCATCCACGTCCCGAACGCGAACTATCCGGCGTCGATCGCGCTCCTCGGCATCGCATCGGTCTCGTTCATCGGCGTCGGGATGATGACGGCAGTCCTGCCGCTGATCTCGCCGGAGAAGGGCACGCAGCTCGGGTTCGTGGCGCAAGGGTTGATGCTCGTCGTCTCGGGCGTCTACTACCCGGTCAGCGTCCTGCCGGAGTGGATGCAGTGGATCTCGAAGATCTCGCCCGCGACCTATGCGTTGCGAGGAGTGCGGGCATCGATCATCGACGGCGCGGGACTCGCGTGGGGCGACGTCTGGCCGTTGCTCGTGATCGGTGTCGTCTCGATCCCGCTCGGGCTGCTCGTGTTCCGGGCGGGCGAGCGCTACGCGAAGCGGAACGGAAAGCTCAAGCGGTCGGGATGATCGAGCTTCGCGTCGCCGACTCCGCGGCCGACCTCGAGAAGTGGGCTGCCATCAAGAGCACCGTCGTCCCGAACGAGCCGGTCACGCGCGACCAGCTCGAGCGGACGGCCGAGCCGGACCGCCTGCTCCTGCTGGCGTCGCTCGACGGGGTCGACGCCGGCAGCGGCATCTGCAGTCTCTCCAACGTCGACGGCCGTGCGTTCTGCGCCGCCCGCGTCCTGCCGCCGTTCCGCAGACGCGGCGTCGGCGTCACGCTCGTCCGGGCGCTCGCCGACCACGGGCGTGGGCTCGGCCGTGAGGGCGTGAACGCCTTCGTCGACGCTTCCGACGAAGGGGCGATCGCATTCGCGCGCGGATTCGGGCTCGCGGAGGCCGATTACCAGCTCGAGCAGCTGCGGCCGGTGGCGACGACCGAGAGCGCGCCGGTCACGCCGGCCGGCGTCGACCTCCTTCCGCTGGCCGGGCGCCGCGAGGAGCTCCTGACTGCCGCCTGGGACGCCGTGGCGCGCGCCGGCTACGAGGACATGCCGCTCCCGGGGCCGATCACCTACCGGTTCGAGACGTGGCTGCGCGAGGAGGCGACCCGTCCCGAGGGGTCGTTCGTGGCGATCGAGGGCGGGCGGATCGTCGGCTACGCCGGCCTGCTCGAGCATGCGAACGGCTCGGCGATGGCCGAGCACGGGCTCACCACCGTTCGGCGCGACCGACGACGGCTCGGGATCGGACGCGCGCTCAAGCAGGCCCAGCTTCACTGGGCCGCCCGCGCCGGCGTGCTGGAGCTCGTCACCTGGACCCAGAAGGGGAACGAGGGGATGCAGGCGCTGAATCGCAGCCTCGGCTATCGCGACGTGTCGAAGGTGCTGACGATGCAGGGGCCTCTGCCCTGATTGCCCCGTCACGCGGGTGAGGCTTGACGGCCGGCCGCTGTCCCCGCTACGTTTGGGAGGCGCCGCCCCGGTGGGTGGTGCTGGGCGATGAGGCCTGAGGACTCTTGGAGTCCTTGGGCCTTTTGTCGTTCCCGGGCCCGAAACGACCACGACACGGGAGAATCGATGACCAAGTACAAGCTCGAATACATCTGGCTCGACGGTTACGAGCCCACGCCGAACCTGCGCAGCAAGACGAAGGTCAAGGCGTTCGACGCATTCCCGACGCTCGACGGGGTGCCTGTCTGGGGATTCGACGGCAGCTCCACCCGCCAGGCGGAGGGAAGCAACTCAGACTGCCTGCTGCAGCCTGTTTCGATCTTCCCCGACCCGGCTCGCCGGAACGGCGCGCTCGTGATGTGCGAGGTGCTCCTTCCCGACGGCAGCCCGCACCCGAGCAACACGCGCGCGACCGCCGCCGACGATCCGGACACGTGGTTCGGCTTCGAGCAGGAGTACTTCCTCTACCGTGACGCCAGGCCGCTCGGGTTCCCTGCAGAGGGCTTCCCCCTGCCGCAGGGCGAGTACTACACGGGCGTCGGGTACAAGAACGTCGGCGATGTCGCGCGCGAGATCGTGGACGCCCACATCGATCTCTGCATCGACGCCGGCCTCGGGCACGAGGGCATCAACGCCGAGGTGGCGAAGGGTCAGTGGGAGTTCCAGATCTTCGGCAAGGGCTCGAAGCGGGCGGCCGACGAGCTGTGGATCGCCCGCTACCTCCTGCTGCGGCTGTGCGAGCGCTACGGCGTGGATGTCAACTTCCATCCCGAAGCCGCTCGGCGTCGAGCTCGACTGGAACGGATCCGGGCTGCACACGAACTTCTCCTCGAAGCACATGCGCGAGATCGGCGGCGAGGAGTACTTCCTGGCGCTGATGGACGCGTTCGACGAGCACAAGGATGCGCACATCGCCGTGTACGGGCCTGACAACCACATGCGCCTCACCGGGCTCCACGAGACGCAGGCGATCGACAGGTTCAACCACGGCGTCGCTGATCGCGGAGCGTCGGTCCGCGTGCCGCACAGCTTTGTCGCGAACGACTACCGGGGGTACCTCGAGGACCGCCGGCCGAACTCGCTCGGAGATCCCTACCTGATCACAGGGCGTATCGTGCAGACGATCCGGAAGGTGCGGACGGACGGCGTGGAGGCCTCCAAGCCCTTGGCGGTGGCAGCGGCGTAGCGAGTTGGCTTCGAGGAGAGGAGCAAGAGCAGATGGCGATGATTGAGAGCAAGTTCCGGGCGACATCCGATCCGAGCCGCCCGGAAGTCGGTGCTCGACGACGTGTCGAAGCAGAGTGTCGAGAACGTTCTCTTCTGGTTCTCCGACATCGAGGGGCACCTGAAGAGCTTCGCGATCACGCCTTCCGAGATGGAGGACGCGCTGAACGACGGAATGGGCTTCGACGGCTCGTCGATCACCGGCTTCAACGCGATCGAGGAGTCTGACATGGTCGCGATCCCCGATCCGGCGACGTACCGGCTGCTGCCGGCGCGCCCCGGTGAGGCCAGGGTCGCGCGGATGATCTGCGATGTCGTCACGCCGGACGGAGAGCCGTACGAGGGCGACCCGCGCTACGTGCTTCGCCGCGCGATCGAGCGGATGCAGACGATGGGGTTCGACACGTTCAACGTCGGCCCCGAGCTCGAGTACTTCCTCTTCCGGGACAAGCACGGCACCGAGACGCTCGACGAAGGCGGGTACTTCGCGATGACCGCCCTCGATGCAGCGACCGAGCTGCGGAACGAGACGATCAGGGCCCTCGAGGAGATGGGCATCGGCATCGAGTACCACCACCACGAGGTCGCGCCGTCACAGCACGAGATCGACATGCGTTACGCCTCGGCGCTCGACATGGCCGACCAGACGCTCACCTACCGGCTGATCGTCAAGGAGGTCGCCGCGAAGAACGGCGTCTATGCGACCTTCATGCCGAAGCCGCTCTTCGGCGAGAACGGCTCGGGGATGCACACCCACATGTCCCTGTTCACGGAGGGGCGGAACCAGTTCTTCGCCGAGGGCGACGCCTATCACCTCTCCGAGACCGGCAAGCAGTTCATCGCTGGACTGCTTCGTCACGCGCGCGAGATCTCGGCGGTGTTCGCGCAGTGGGTCAACTCGTACAAGCGGCTGGTGCCGGGGTACGAAGCTCCCGTCTACGTGGCGTGGTCGCAGCGCAACCGCTCGGCGCTGATCCGCATTCCGCTGTACAAGCCGGGCTCCGAGCAGGCGACGCGCGCGGAGATCCGTTGCCCCGATCCGTCCTGCAATCCGTACCTGACGTTCGCGGCGCTGCTCCATGCCGGCCTCGAGGGAATCGAGAAGGGCTATTCGCTCGATGACCCGATGGAGACGAACCTCTACCACCTCACCGCCGAGCAGCGGCGGGAGCGCGGGATCGTGTCGCTTCCGGAGACGCTGGGCGAGGCGATCGACGAGTTCTCCGGCTCCGAGCTCTGCTGCGGCGCGCTTTCGGCGACCACATCTTCGACAACTACGTGGCGCTGAAGCGCAAGGAGTGGGACGAGTACCGGGTGCAGCTCACCCAGTGGGAGCTCGACCGGTATCTCGGCGTGCTGTAGCCGCCTCGGGAAACCCTAGCCCTGGTCCCGGCTTGGCGCGGCCGGGGCCAGGCGCTACGCTCGAAGCACCCAGCGCGGTTTGACCCGCCGCGCTGCTGGCGGCAGATCGCGGGGCGTCGATCATCGGCGCCCTGTGGTCTTTAAAGAGGCGGTCCTAGAGGAAGGTGCGGATCGACTCGCGCTCGACGCGCAGGCCGATCACGCGCGAACTGTCGTCGATCTGCTCGATCGACTCGGCGGGCACGAGGCGCCGCCGGCGGGCGAGCCAGCCCGAGCGGACCGAGAGAGCGTCGGGCTCCTCGGGCGAGGTCCCGTACATCGGGCACTCGACCCGGCCGACGATCCGGCCGCGGGCGTCGGCGACCAGGAATCCTGCGGTGCGGCGGAGATCGACGGCGACGGCACTCACGGCTTCCGACGCTATTCCCCGTTTACGAGGAAACTCCCCCTCGGGCGGTAAAGGTTCTGTAAGCGGCGATCAGGCTACGACCACTTGCCGGACATCGCCAGCCAGGCGAGGGCCAGGAGCGCGAGGTAGAGGCCAGAGAGGCCGCCCACCAGGCGCCCGGCCAGGGTCGTTCCGGTCCGGTTCCACCAGAACGCGACGCCCGAGGTGACGAGCAGGACGAGCAGCCCCGTGTCGGCGACGGCGAAGCCGATGCCGATCCAGGTCGGGTCTTTGATCGCCGCGAGCCGAACTCCTTCGAGTAGATCCACTGTGCCCCGACCCGCATCACGACCCATGCCGGGATCGCGACGATCAGGAGCGTGCGGAACGCAGCCCGCCGCAGCGCCGCCACCTCCGGCCGCCGCCAGGCGGCGACCGTCAGCACGATCACCGCGAGCATGCGCGCCGACCAGGGTCATCGCTCCCAGCACGTGCAGGAAGAGCGGGAAGAACGGGCGGCTGTAGGCGATCACGCGCCCGGCTTCCAGATCATGTCGACGAGCAGGAGCAGCGTCGCGAGACCGGCGAGCCACGACATCGCGTTCCCGCGCGGATCGCGGAGGATCGCGCGCAGCTCGTCGTCGCGTGTGTCACCGGCCGCGGCGAGGCGCTCGGCGACCTTCCGTGCGCGCTCCTGGTGCTTGCCGCCGGCGCCGCCGAGCGCGCCCGAGAGCAGCCAGAGGACGATCGCCGCGACGATCCAGAAGCTCCAGAAGTCGAAGTGCAGGTCGTGCACCAGCCAGAGGCCGAAGATGAGCGTTGCGAACGACCCGATCGCGATCACCGGCAGGACGGTGCGGATGAGCCGCAGGAAGAGCGCCGTCTCGCTCGGACGCTCCGCCCGCTGCGAGAGGACGTTCAAGACGCCGGCGGCGACCGACCCGCCGACGAGGAAGAACGCACCGGTGATGTGGAACATCAGGAGCCACTGCGCCGTGGTCACGGGCGGAGCCTAGTGCGCTGCACTAGCTGAGGTTGGAGACACGCGACCGTCACCTGAAGCTGCTGACGGGGACGATCGAGGCCGTCAACTCCACGCTCGACCTCCAGGAGGTGCTCTCGCAGGTGGCGACGAACGTCGCCGCGGCGCTCGAGGCGGACGCGTGCTTCGTCTACCTGTACGACGAGCAGGCCGACGAGCTCGTGCTCCGCGCGACGCACGGCTCGCTGATCGACGAGCTGACCCGCCGCCCCCGCATGCGGCCCGGCGAGGGCATCACCGGCACGGCCGCGGCGGCCGCGCGCGCCCGTCATGATCGAGTCGCAGGCGCACCTCGATCCGCGCTTCAAGCACTTCCCGAACCTCGCCGAGGACGAGTACCAGTCGATCCTGGCCGTCCCGATCCTCACGCGCGACGGGACGCTCGAAGGGGCGCTCAACGTGCGCACGCGAGAGCCGCGGTCGTTCGTCGACGACGAGGTCGAGCTGCTGCTCGCGATCGCGGCGCAGGTCGCCCAGTCGATCGAGCACGCGAAGCTCTACGCCGAGGCCCAACGGCGCGTTCACGAGCTCGAGGCGCTCGCACGGATCTCCGAGGCGGTATCGAACTCGCTCTACCTGGAGGAGTCGCTCGAGGCGATCGTCAAGACGACGATGGACGCGCTCCACGCGGCGGGAGCCGCGCTCGTGCTCGACGACGGGCGGATCGCGTGGCCCGAGGGGGTCGCGAGCACGCATGCGATCCGTCAGCCGTTGCGGTGGCGCAGCCGGCAGATCGGCGAGCTCGTCGCCGACCGCGAGACGCCCTTCACGGCGGCCGATCGCGAGCTGCTCGCGTCGATCGCCACCCACGCGGCCGTCGCTCTCGAGCATGGGCGCGCGGTGCTGCGCGGCGTGCTCGCGCAAGAGATCCACCACCGCGTCAAGAACAACCTGCAGACCGTGGCGTCGCTGCTGCGGCTGCAGGCGCGCGCTGCCGAGACGACCGATCCCCGCGAGGCGCTCGAGCACTCGGTGAACAGGATTCTCGCGATCGCGGCGGTGCACGAGCTGCTCACGGAGCGGCGCGACGAGGAGGTCGACCTCGCCGACCTGATCGACCGCCTGCGCGCGATGCTCGTCCAGGGCGTCGGCGGCGGCAAGGAGGTGACGGCCGAGCTCGAGCCGGTGGAGCTGCCCGGAGCCCGGGCGACCGCCCTCGCGCTCGTCTTCGCCGAGCTGTTGCAGAATGCGCTCGAGCACGGTGGCGATCGTGTTCGCGTCGAGCTCAGGAGCCGCGACACCGAAGTCGAGCTCGCGATCGCAGACGACGGCGTCGGCGGCGTCGAGCAGGGGGGCGCCGGAACCGGCCTCTCGATCGTCAGCGCGCTCGTCCGCGACGAGCTCCGCGGCCGGCTCGACCTGCGTTCGGACGGCGACGGCACGCGGGCGGCGGTCGTCTTCCCGGCGTAGAGCTCTCAGCCGAGCGCGCGCGGCTGTACGAATCGCTCCGCCGCAGTCGCGACCACGAATCGCCGCCGGGCGCCCGCGGCGAGCGAGCGGCGACCCACCCGAGCATACGACCCCCGGGCCCCGTGTGAAGCGAACGTCACGCTTTCGGCCGCCTTCCGGCGCTGTTTCGTGCGGGTGGCTGCCGCCGGACCAGGCTTCGCAAGTCGCGGCCGTGGCGGACGCGTCGTGTGACGTGATCGTGACGATCGGCCCGCCGGCGGCGCGAACTCCTGCGAACCTAGGGCCGTGCGCATCCTCATCGCCGAAGACGAGACGATCATCCGCCTCGACCTCCGCGACCTGCTCGAGCGCGCCGGCCACGAGGTCGTCGCCGAGGCCCGCGATGGCGAGGAGGCCGTCGCGCTCGCGCACGAGCACTCGCCCGAGCTCGCCGTCCTCGACGTCAAGATGCCGCGCCTGGACGGGATCGAGGCGGCGCGGCGCATCCTCGCCGACCAACCGATCCCGATCGTGATGCTCACCGCCTACGGCCAGGACGAGCTCGTCGGCCGTGCCGTCGAGGCCGGAGTCTTCGGCTACCTGGTGAAGCCGTTCCGCGAGCAGGACCTCGTGCCGGCGATCGCCGCCGCCCGCGCGCGGCACGCCGAGCTCGAAGAGGTGCGCAAGCAGGCCGAGTCGCTGGCGGACGCGCTCGCCGCCCGCAAGGTGATCGAGCGCGCGAAGGGGCTCTTGATGGAGAAGGAGAGCCTGACCGAGGACGTGGCGTTCGCCCGGCTACGCAGCGCCAGTCAGGCCACGGGTCGTCCACTACGCGTGATCGCCGAGGCCGTGATCGCTACATTCGAGGCGCGATGACCGAGACGATCTCGCCTCCACGCGAGCGCACGCGCCGGACGAGCGGTGCCGGCGTCGGCGACGCCTGGCGCGTGATCGTCCTGAACGACGATCACAACACGTTCGAAGGCGTCGCGTTCGCGCTCGCGCAGGTCATTCCCGGCGTCGACTACGACCGGGGCATGGCGATCGCGAACCGCATCCACTCGACCGGCCAGGCGATCGTCTGGTCGGGCCACCGCGAGCTCGCCGAGCTGTACCACACGCAGCTCGAGGGGTACGGGCTGACGATGGCGCCGCTCGAGCGATAGACGCTCTCGCCGGCATCCACCGCGTTTTCGCCGCCTTCGTTGGAGGTGATGCGCGCGCCCTGTTCGAGGTGATCGACGCCGAGGCAGTGTGGCGGGTTCCGGGGACGGTGTCGGTCGCCCAGGAGTACCGCGGCCGCGAGCGCATCTTCGAGCTCTTCCGTACGACGCGGAGCCTCACGGACGGCACGTATCTGAGCGAGCTCCGCTGGGCGATGGCCGACGACGAGCACGCGGTCGCCGTCTACCGGGCGCGTGGCACGCGCCTCGGCCGCACGCTCGACATCGACCAGGTGCTGCTGATCGAGCACCGCGACGGGGTGTGGATCGACGTGACGGCCCTGCCGACCGATCCGGACGCGTTCGCGGTGTTCTGGGCATGAAGGTCGGCGTCCAGCTGCCCGAGGTGGAGCGCGACGTGCGCTGGGTCGAATACGCGCAGCTCGCACGGGCGGCCGAGGAGGCGGGCTTCGAGTCGATCTGGGTCGGCGACCATCTCCTCTACCGCGACGGCCGTCCCGAGCGCGGGCCGTGGGACTGCTGGACGCTCCTTGCCGGGCTGGCGCTCGTGACCGACCGCGTGGAGATCGGGCCGCTCGTCGCCTGCACTGCGTTTCGCGAGCCGGGCTTGCTTGCGCGCGCGGCGTCCGCAGTCGACGAGCTGAGCGGCGGCCGGCTGCGCATGGCCGTCGGAGCAGGATGGAACGAGGACGAGTTCCGCGCCTTCGGGCTTCCGTTCGACCGTCGGGTCTCACGGTTCGAGGAGGCGTTCGAGATACTGCGCCGCCTGCTTGCCGGCGAACGCGTGACCTTCGGCGGCCGCTACCACTCCGTCGACGACGCCGTCCTGCTCCCGCCCGCGGGTCGCCGGCCGCCGCTGATGGTCGGAGGCGACGGTGAGCGGCTGCTCGCGGCGACGCTCCCGCACGTCGACGCCTGGAATGCCTGGTTCAACCGCTTCGGCAACCGGCCCGAGGGGTTCGTCGCTCTCAACGCGCGGGTCGATGACGCGTGCGAGCGCGCGGGCCGTGACCCGGCCACGCTCGTGCGCAGCGTCTGCCTGCTCGTCGAGGTCGACGGCGGTCGTGCCGAGCGTCGTGCCGACCCTTCGTCGCCGCCGCTCCACGGCGATCAGCTAGCGACGGCACTTGCGGGATTCGCCGAGGTGGGCGTCGACGAGGCGATCCTCGTGCTCGACCCGATCAACGAGCGCTCGATCCGCTCTCTTCGAACAGCGCTTCCCACCGTTTGAGGAGCGACTCGAGATCGGTTCGCGCCTCGCGGTGGGCGGTGAGCAGGTCGAGATCGGTCCAGTCGACTGCGAGCTTCCCTTCGATCTCCGCGATCCGCGTCTCCGTGCGTGCAACCTCCGCCTCGACCAGCTCGAGCGGCGTCGGTTGCGGCTTGGCGGAGTGTGCCGCGCGCTCGCGCCGCGGTTTCGGCGGCGGCGCGGGAGCCGGAGGCTCCTCGACCACCTGCGCCCGTGCGTACTCGGCAAAGCCGCCGGCGTACGAGACGATCTGCCGCTCCTCCACGGCGAGGAGCCGGTCGGCGACCGCGTCGAGGAGCGCGCGATCGTGCGAGACGAGCAGCACGGTTCCCGGGAATGCCTCCAGCGCCGCCTCGAGCGACTCGCGCGACTCGAGGTCGAGGTGGTTCGTCGGCTCGTCGAGGACGAGGAAGTTCGCGCCGGACGCGACGACGATCGCGAGGGCGAGTCGGCGACGCTCTCCGCCGGAGAGCGCCACGACCGGCTTCTCGTGCTCGTCCCAGCCCGAGAAGAGGAACCGGCCGAGTAGCGCCTGAGCCTCGGGACGGCGGAGGCCGGTGCCCGAGATCGCCGCGTCGAGCACGGATCCGCGCTCGTCGAGCTCTGCCTCGTGCTGTGAGAAGTACGCAGGCACGACGCCGTGGCCAAGACGCACGCGCCCGTCGATCGGCTCGCGCCGACCGAGGATCGTTTCGAGCAGGGTCGTCTTGCCCGAACCGTTCGGTCCGACCAGAGCGACGTGCTCGCCGCGCTCGATCGCGAAGGTCCCGTTGTCGAGCAGCCGCTTGTCACCCGCCTCGACGACGAGGTCCTCCGCGACGACCACGTCGCGGCCGGACCGGGGCGGCTTGAGGAACTCGAACCCGAGGGTTCGGCGACGGTCGTCGGGCGCAACCACACGGTTCGACTTGATGCGGTCGATCTGCTTCAGCTTCGACTGCGCCTGCCGAGCCTTCGACGCCTTGTAACGGAAGCGTTCGACGAATCGCTCGAGGCGGGCGATCTGCTCTGCCTGGCGTTCCGACTGTCGCAGCAGATGAGCCGCACGGGCCGCCTGCTCGAGCCGCCAGACGTGCCAGGCGCCCGGGAAGAAAGTCGAGCGTCCGCGGTCGAGCTCGAGGACGGCGGTCGTGACCGCCTCGAGGAACCACCGGTCGTGCGCAACCAGGATGACCGCGGCGTCGATCGTGCGCAGCATCTGCTCCAGCCACTCGAGCGACTCGATGTCGAGGTGGTTCGTGGGCTCGTCGAGCAGCAGTAGGTCGGGCTGCGCAGCGAGTGCCCGTGCGAGCGAGGCGCGCGTGAGCTCGCCGCCGGAGAAGCTGTGCACCGGCCGGTCGAGGTCGGCGTCCGTGAACCCGAGCCCGCGCACGACCGACGCGGCGCGGTCGCGCCAGTCGTAACCTCCGGCATGCTCGAGTCGCGTCTGAGCCTCCGCGTATCGGCGCAGCGTCGCGTCGTCGTGGTTGCCGCCCGCCATCGCCTGCTCGAGCGCGCGCAGCTCCGCCTCGACCGCCGCCAGGTCGGCGGTCCCGGCGAGGACGTATTCGCGGAGCGGCTGGCGGCTGAGGGCGGGCGGGCGCTGATCGTGGAGCGCGATCCGCGTCCCTTTCTCGAACGCGAGCTCGCCACCCTGGAGCGAGGTCTCGCCTGCGATCGCCCGAAGCAGGGTGGTCTTCCCGGCGCCGTTCGGCCCGGCCAACGCCAGGCGGTCGCGCCGTTCGACCTTGAACGAGACCCCGTCGAAGAGCGGCTCGCCCGAGAGCTCCTTGCGGAGTGAAGATGCGATCAGGACCGCCACGTTGGTGAAAGTATCCGGACATGCGCCCGACGACCGAGACCGACGCCGTCTTTGCGCTGCTCGACGAGACGGTCGACGGGATGCTGCTCACGGACGCCGACGGGCGGCTTTTGCTCGCCAACCGTCCGCTCCGCCGCTCGGCCGAGACGCTCGGGCTCGGCCTCGACGGGGCCTTCGTCGACCGCCTGCTCGAGCTCGCCGACCGGACGAGCGAGCCGTACGCGTTCGGAGCGGCGATCGAGCGGTTGCGCGGCGATGCCGGTCGGGTCGAGTTCGAGGACGCCGCCCTCGGCCGCTTCTTCCTGCTCCACGCCTCGCCGGCCGATCCGGCCGGCCGGGTCTGGACGCTTCGCGACGTGACCGAGCACCACGACGCCGGCCGTGCCCGAGACGAACGGGTCGCGGCGCTCGGCCACGAGTTGCGCACGCCGTTGACATCGATGGCAGGCTTCATCGAGCTGCTGCGAGACGGCGCGGCCGGGCCGCTGACGCCCGAGCAGGCGAGGTATCTGGAGATCGTGGGAAGGGCGGCCGAACGCCTACAGGGGTTGGTCGGCGAACTGCTCGACGACGTGAGGGAGACGTGATGATTGCAATCGTCGGTGGCGGCCTGGCGGCCGCGAAGTGCGTGCAGAGCTATCGCGAGGCGGGTGGCGGCGACGAGATCGTCCTCTGGTCGCTCGATCCACACGGGCCGTACAACCGTCCGCCGCTCTCGAAGCGGCTCCTGCGCGGCGAAGTCGAGCCGGCGGATGCGCTCGTCCACCCGCTCGAGTGGTATGCGCAGCACGGGGTCGACCTGCGCCTGGGCGAGCATGTCGCCTCTCTAGACGACGTGAAGGCCGACACGATCGTGATCGCCACCGGCGCCCGGCCGCGCCCGCTCGGCACCGCGCTTCCGCTGCGCACGATCGACGACTCGCTCGAGCTGAGACGGCGGGCCGAGACCGCCCGGACAGCCGTCGTCGTGGGTGGCGGCTTCATCGGCTGCGAGGTGACTGCGTCGTTGACGCAGCTCGGTGTGAGCGTGACGCAGATCGTCCGTGAGCCGACGGTCTTCGCAACACTCGACGCGGCGCCGCTCTCCGAGTCGTTGCAGGACATCTACCGGGCTCATGGCGTCGACCTCCGGCTCGAGGCGTCGGAGATCCCCGAGGCCGACCTCGTCGTCGCCGGGATCGGCGTCGAGCCGAACGTCGAGCTTGCCCGCGAGGCCGGGCTCGAGGTGCGAAGCGGCGTCGTCGTCGACGAGCGGTTCTCGACCGGCCGCCCGGGCGTCTACGCGATCGGGGACGTCGCCGAGTTCTTCGACCCCATCTACCGTCGCCACCGGCGCATCGAGCACTGGTCGAACGCCGCGTACCACGGCACCACGCTCGGCCGGATCCTGGCCGGGGACGCCGACGCTCGCTACGACATCGTCTCGGCATTCTTCTCCGAGGAGTTCGGCCGCTCGTTCAGGCTGTTCGGGGACTCGTCAGGACACGACGACACGCGGCTCGACGGCGACTTCGCGGAAGGCGACGCGGTGTACCGGTTCCTTCGGGGCGGCAACACGATCGCCGCGGCGCTCATGGGCCAGGACGAGGACGGCGAGAACGCGCTCAAGGACGAGATTCGAGCCGGCGCAGCGGCCTCGGTATAGACGCTAAGGTCGAGGCGACGACGACTCGAGGAGGGGCCGATGGCCCAGTCGGACATCGAACAGCTCTCGATCGACACCATTCGCACGCTCTCGATGGATGCCGTGCAGAAGGCAAATGCCGGTCATCCGGGGACCGCGATGGCGCTCGCCCCGCTGGCCTATCTCCTCTATCGCGAGGTGCTTCGGCACAACCCGGCGAACCCCGCGTGGCCGAACCGCGACCGGTTCGTCCTCAGCGCTGGACACGCCTGCGTGCTGCAGTACTCCGCACTGCATCTCTCCGGCTACGACCTGCCGATGGAGCAGCTGCAGCGGTTCCGGCAATGGGGATCGGCGACGCCCGGACACCCTGAGCGCGGGCACACGCCCGGAATCGAGACGACGACCGGACCGCTCGGTCAAGGGTTCGGAAACGGCGTCGGGCTCGGCTTCGCCGAGCGGTTCCTGGCGCATACGTTCAACCGGCCGCACCACGAGCCGGTCGACCACCGCGTCTACGTGATCTGCTCGGACGGCGACCTCATGGAAGGCGTCTCGTACGAGACCGCATCGCTTGCCGGGACGAACGCGCTCGGCAAGCTCGTCTACTTCTACGACGACAACCACATCACGATCGACGGAACGACGTCGATCTCGTTCACCGAGGACCGGGCGAAGCGGTTCGACGCTCTGGGCTGGCACGTGCAGCACGTCCCCGACGTGAACGACCTCGATGCGCTGCGCGCTGCGATCGCCGCCGCGGAGACGGAAACCGCGAAGCCGTCGCTGATCATCGTCCGCAGCCACATCGCGTATCCGGCGCCCCATGCGATGGACACGGCCAAGGCCCACGGCAGCCCGCTCGGCGCAGACGAGGTCGCAGCCACGAAGGAGGCGCTCGGCTGGGACCCGGCCAAGTCCTTCTACGTCCCGGACGAGGTGTACGCGCATATGAACGGCGTCGAGCGCGGGACCCGGCTCGAGTCCGAGTGGGAGTCCTCCTTCGCGTCGTGGTCGCAAGCGTTCCCACGGGACCGCGAGCGGTGGGATGCCGCCTGGGCGGGCGAGATCGGCGACTGGGCCCTGCCGGTGTTCGCCGCCGGCGAAGAGCTGGCCACACGCGCCGCCGGACGTCAGGTGATGCAGGCGTTCGCCGATGCGGTGCCGACGATGATCGGCGGGTCCGGCGATCTCGTCGAGTCGACGTACACCGACTTCGAGGGCGGCGGCCTCTTCTCGTCCCGCTGGGCCGGACGCAACATCGCGTTCGGGATCCGCGAGCACGCGATGGGCGCGATCGTCAACGGGATCGCAGCCCACGGCGGGTGCGTCTCGCCGTACGGGTCGACCTTTCTCATGTTCAGCGACTACATGCGCCCGTCGGTGCGGCTCTCGGCGCTGATGGGACTGCCGGTCGTATGGGCGTGGACGCACGATTCGGTGGGCCTCGGCGAGGACGGCCCCACGCACCAGCCGGTCGAGACCTACGCGGCGCTGCGCGCGATCCCGAATCTGTGGTTCATCCGTCCCGGTGACGCGAACGAGACTGCATACGCGTGGAAGGTCGCGCTGGAGCGAACCGACGGTCCGGTGGGCCTTTCGCTCTCACGTCAGAAGGTCCCGACTCTCGATCGATCCGATCTCGCAGCTGCCTCCGGGCTCGAGCGCGGCGCCTACACGCTCTGGGACTCGAGCGAGTCGCCCGAGTTGATTCTGATCGCCACCGGCAGCGAGCTGTCGCTCGCGCTCGATGCCGGCCGGCGGCTCGCCGAGGAAGGGACCGCGGTGCGGGTCGTTTCGATGCCGTGCTGGGAGCTTTTCGGCGAGCAGTCGGCCGAGTACCGCGAGGAGGTCCTGCCTCCCGAGGTGACCGCGAGGCTGTCGATCGAGGCCGGAGTGGCCCTCGGCTGGCGCGAGTGGGTCGGCGACCGCGGCGATTCGATCTCGATCGAGCATTTCGGCGCGTCGGCACCCGGGCCCACGGTGCTCTCGGAGTTCGGCTTCAACGTCGACAATGTCGTCGCGCGCGCATCGGCGCTGCTCGAGCGGGTTGCATAACGGTGCGGGTCGCCGTCGCGTTCGACCATCGCGGCGTGCACCTTCGGCAGGCCGTTCTCGGCGCACTCGCCGACCACGACGTGATCGATCTCGGAACCGACACGGACGCCGTGCGGATCGACTACCCCGACAAGGCGCGCGAGGTGGGCGAGTCGATTCAGCGTGGCGAGGCAGAACGCGGGGTGCTGGTCTGCGGGTCCGGTGTCGGGGCGGCGGTGGCAGCGTGCAAGCTCACCGGCATTCGCGCGGCGATCTGCCATGACGGATACAGCGCGCATCAAGGTGTCGAGCACGACGACATGAACGTTCTTTGCCTCGGGTCGGAGGTGGTGGGGCCGTCCCTCGCCGTCGAGCTCGTGAAGCTGTTCCTCAACGCGACATTCAACGGCGGTGACCGCTATCGCGAGCGGCTCGAGAAGGTCGCCGCGATGGAGAAGGAGATGAAAAGTGGCCAAGTCACATCTGCATGAGCTGACCGAGCGTGGCCAGTCAGTGTGGTTCGACACGCTCTCGCGCGATCTCGTCCACTCCGGCGGCCTGCGCCGCATGATGGACGAGGATGCCGTCACGGGCGTCACGTCGAACCCGACGATCTTCCAGAAGGCCCTTTCAGAGGGCGACGGCTACGACGCCCAGCTGAAGGACCTGGTCGGGTCGGTCGACGACCTGACGCAGATCTTCTTCACGCTGGCACTCGACGACATCCGCGATGCGTGCGACGTGCTGCGACCCGCGTTCGACGCGAGCGGCGGTACCGACGGTTTCGTCTCGATGGAGGTCGAGCCGGGCATCGCGTACGACACGCGGAAGTCGTTCGAGCAGGCGCAGTGGATCGCCGCGGAGGTCGACAAGCCCAACCTCTACGTCAAGATCCCGGCGACGGAGCCCGGCCTGCCGGCGATCGAGGACTGCATCGCGCACGGCACGCCGATCAACATCACGCTGATCTTCTCGCTCGAGCGTTACGCGGCAGTGGTCGAGGCATACCTCCGCGGTCTCGAGCGTCTCATTGCGGGCGGGGGCGATCCGTCGTCGGTCGTGTCGGTCGCGTCGTTCTTCGTCTCGCGGGTCGACTCCGAGGCGGACAAGCGGCTGGATGCGCTCGGGCGGCAGGAGCTCCAGGGGAAGCTCGCAGTTGCGAACGCGAAGCTCGCGTACCAGCACTATCTCGAGGTGTTCTCCGGGCCGCGGTGGGACTTCCTCGCCGGGAAGGGAGCGCACACGCAGCGCTGCCTGTGGGCATCGACCTCGACGAAGAACCCGTCGTACAACGACGTCATGTATGTCGAGGATCTGATCGGTCCCGACACTGTCAACACGATGCCGCTCGAGACGATCGAGGCGTTCCAGGATCACGGTCGGGTCGCCGGCGACACCGTGCTCGAGGGCGTCGAGGAGGCCCGGCAGCTGCTCGACGATCTCGCGGCCGCCGGCGTCGACTACGACGACGTCACGGCGACCCTGGAGGCCGAGGGAGTGCAGAAGTTCGACGACTCGTTCGAGCAGATCCAGGACAGCATTCGCGCCAAGCGCGGCGCGCTCCAGGCGGTATGACGCTCATCGAGCGGATCTGGGAGCACGACGCGTCGCTGTGGACCGGGACGGACGAGGCGGACTGGCTCGGCTGGCTCGACGAGCCGACGAGGATGGCCGAGGACGTCGAGTTGCTGGAGGAGTTCATCGACAGCCTCTCGGGCCGGATCGACTCGGTCGTCCTGCTCGGAATGGGCGGCTCCTCGCTGGCGCCCGAGGTGCTGCGGCGGACGTTCGCCGTCGACACCTTCCATGTCCTCGACACGACGCATCCGCAGGCGATTCGCGATCTCGAGGCGAGGATCGACATCGAGCGGACGCTCTTTCTGAGCTCCTCGAAGTCGGGCTCGACCCTCGAGACGCGCTCGCACACCGACTACTTCTGGTCGCGCCACCCCGACGGCGCGTTCTTCGCAGCCGTGACCGATCCGGGCTCCGACCTCGACCGGCTCTCCGCGGAGCGCGGCTTCACGGCCACGTTTCCGGGTGTTCCGTCGATCGGCGGGCGCTACTCCGCGCTCTCGCCGTTCGGGATGGTGCCGGCTGCGCTGATGGGAATCGACGTCGCGCGTCTGCTCCTCCGTGCACGCGAGATGGCGGAGGCCTGTCGGTTCGAGGAAGGCAATCCGGGTCTCGAGCTCGGTCTCTCGCTGGGCGACAACTGGCGCGAAGGCCGCGACAAGGTGCTCGTCAACCCGATCCCGGGCGGCTTCGGCCTGTGGGCGGAGCAGCTGATCGCCGAGTCGACCGGCAAGCAGGGAAAGGGCCTCGTCCCGTGCCCGGGAGAGACTGTGCCGGGGCCCGACCGTCAGGCGCAGGAGGTGCGAGCCGGCGACCCGTACGAGGTCGGCCAGGAGTTCTTTCGCTGGGAGTTCGCGACCGCCGTCGCCGGCTCGATTCTCGGCATCGATCCCTTCGACCAGCCCGATGTGCAGGCGGCCAAGGACAAGACGAAGCAGATCCTCGCCTCCGGTGCCGAGCCGTCGGTCGACCCGGTCGGCTCCGTCGAGGAGTTGTTCGCCGGGGCGGAGCCGGGCGACTACGTGGCGATCCTCGGCTTCGTGAGCCCGAGTGACGAGAACGAGCGCGCGCTCCAGCTGCTCGCCGAGCGTGCCCGCGAGGCGACCGGCTGCGTCGTCACGCACGGCTTCGGGCCGCGGTACCTCCATTCGACCGGACAGCTCCACAAGGGCGGTCCGAACACCGGGAACTTCCTTCAGGTCGTCGATTCGACCGGCGACGAGATCCCCATCCCGGGGCAGCCCTTCGGGTTCGGCAAGCTGATCCGGGCACAGGCGATGGGTGACTTCGAATCGCTCTCCGAGCGCGGCCGCCGTGTCGCGCGCATCCGATTGGAGGACGTCTAGATGCAACTTGGCATGGTCGGGCTCGGCCGGATGGGCAACGGCATGACGAAGCGGCTCGAGGAGCACGGACAAGAGGTGAAGACGTACGACCCGAAGGTCCCGTCGACCGCGAAGACGCTGGGCGCGCTGTGCAAGCAGCTGTCCGCGCCGCGGCATGTCTGGCTGATGATCCCGGCCGGTGAGATCACCGAGAAGGCGTTCCAGCAGTTGCTGCGGCTCCTCGAGCCGGGCGACACGATCGTCGACGGCGGCAACTCGAACTTCCGCGACTCGCAGCGTCGCTACAAGGAGGCGCGCAAGCACAAAATCTCCTTCGTCGACGTCGGCGTCTCAGGCGGCATCTGGGGGCTGCAGGTCGGCTTCTGCTTGATGGCCGGCGGCGACAAGGCAGCGGTGAAACAGCTCGAGCCGATCCTCACGTCGCTTGCACCGCCCGACGGCTACGCGCACGTCGGGCCCGCGGGCGCCGGCCACTTCGTGAAGATGGTCCACAACGGGATCGAGTACGGGCTCATGCAGGCGTACGCGGAGGGGTTCGAGGTGATGCGCGCATCCGAGTTCGATCTCGACCTGCGCGAGATCGCGGGCATCTGGCGCTACGGCTCGGTCGTCCGCTCCTGGCTGCTCGAGCTCCTGTACGCGGCGTTCGAGCAGGACGGCAACGAGCTCGAGTCGATCCGCGGTTACGTCGAGGACTCTGGTGAGGGTCGCTGGACGATCCACGAGGCGATCGCGGAGAATGTCCCCGTGCCCGTGATCACCGCGGCGCTCTTCGCGCGCTTCTCGTCGCGTCAGGACGAATCGTTCGCGGCCAAGGTCGACGCAGCGCTGCGCAACCAGTTCGGCGGGCACGCGGTGCTGCCCGAGCGGAAGCAGAATCGTCGATGATCGAGCTGCTCGAGGAGGAGACCGGCGCGAACCCGCTGCTCGACGGCTTGCGTGTCCGGCGTCGCCCCGATCCCTGCCTGCTCGTCATCTTCGGTGCGTCGGGCGACCTGACGTCGAAGAAGCTGATGCCCGCCCTCTACTCGCTTGCGTTCCGCGGCCTGCTCCCGGAGCGGTTCGGGATCGTCGGTGCGGCACGGAGCGACGAGACGGACGACGCCTTCCGGGAGCGGATGAAGCAGGCCGTCTCGGAGCACGCCCGCGATCCGTTCAAGGCGGAGGTCTGGGACGAGCTCGCGAAGAGCATGCGCTACGTCACGCTCGACTTCGCGGACGAGCGCGGCGAGGACGTGCTTCGCGACTCGCTCACCGAGTTCGACGCGCAGCTCGGGACGCTCGGCAACCGCGTCTACTACTTCGCAGTCCCGCCGAGCGGGATCGCCACGCTCATCGAGGAGATCGCAAAGCGGCGTGGCGCGGAAGGGTGGCTGCGCCTGATCATCGAGAAGCCCTTCGGGCACGACCTTGCCTCTGCGAAGGCTTTGACGGCGGAGATCCAGGAGCACTTCTCCGAGAACGAGGTCTTCCGCATCGACCACTACCTCGGCAAGGAGACGGTGCAGAACATGCTGGCGCTGCGGTTCGCCAACGGCATCTTCGAGCCGATCTGGAACCGCCAGTTCATCGATCACGTGCAGATCACGGTCGCGGAGTCGATCGGGATCGAGGGGCGTGCCGGGTACTACGAGCAGGCTGGAGCGATCCGGGACATCTTCCAGAACCACCTCCTGCAGCTGGTTGCGATCACCGCGATGGAGCCGCCGATCGACTTCGGTGCCGACTCGGTGCGCAACGAGAAGGTGAAGGTGCTGAAGGCGATCCACACGCCCGGACCGAAGCATGTCGTGCGCGGTCAGTACGGACGCGGGTTCGTCGAGGGCGAGGAGGTCGCCTCGTATCGCGAGGAGGACGGCGTCGCGCCGAACTCGATGACGGAGACGTTCGTCGCCGCCAAGCTGTACGTCGACAACTGGCGCTGGGCCGACACGCCGTTCTACGTGCGGATGGGCAAGCGGCTGGCCCGTCGCGAGACGACGATCGCGATTCAGTTCAAGCGCGCGCCGCATCCGCCGTTCGAGGACGGGTCGGCGCAGGCGCTGCGGCCGAATGTCTTGCTCATCCACGTGCAGCCGAACGAGGGCGTGTCGCTCGCGATCGGGGCCAAGGTGCCCGGGCAGGGGATGGCGATCCGTACCGTGCACATGGACTTCCTCTACGGCGGCACCTTCCGGGAAGGGCTGCCGGACGCGTACGAGCGGCTCATCCTCGACGCGATGCTCGGCGATGCGACGCTGTTCACACGGTCGGACGAGATCGACGAGCAATGGGCGCTCGTCGACGCGATCGTCGCCTTCTGGAAGCGCGACCGCCCCTCGTTCCCGAACTATCCCGCCGGAACGTGGGGCCCGGCGCCGGCCGATGAGTTGTTGCAACGCGACGGCCGGTCGTGGCGGCGGAACTGACGATGAGCGCGGCCACCCCGGTGATCGATGTCGAGTGGACGTGCGAGGACGCGACGATCGCGCAGATCGAGCAGCAGCTGGCCCGGCTGCGCGACGCGTCGTCGGCCGACTCGGCGCAGCCGAATCTCCGGACCTCGGTGATGACGCACATCGCCTGGGTGCCGCCCGTGTGGAAGGGGCAGGCGGAGGAGACGCTCGCCGGGATGGCGGAGCGGCATCCGTCGCGGACGTTGTTGCTCGTTCCGACGCCGGACGCCGAGGACGGCCTGGACGTGAGGCTCGCGATCCGCTGCTTCCCGGTGGCGGATCGCGCGATCTGCGGCGAGGTGATCGAGCTCACCTTGCGCGGCAACCGGGCCGATGCCCCTGCGTCGATCGTCCTGCCGCTGCTCGTGTCGGATCTGCCGGTGTTCTGCCGCTGGCGCGGCGAGCCGCCGTTCGGCGGAGGCTCGTTCGAGCAGTTGGTCGACATCGCCGATCGCCTCATCGTCGACTCGAGCGAGTGGACGGCGCTGCAGTACGGCGAGCTCGGTGAGCTCTTCGGGCGCATCGCTGTGCTCGGACATCGCCTGGGCGCGGACGGACGACTGGCGTCGCGAGCTGTCCGGCTACTGGCCGGGCATTCGTCGAACAGGAGATTCGAGTGCGCGGTCCGCGCGCGGAGGCGGAGCTGATCCGCGGGTGGTTGAACGCGCGCCTCGATCGGGCGGTGCGGGCGGTGGAGCCGGCTCCCGCCCTCGGCGTACGCCTCGGCGGTGAGGAGCTCCCGCCCCCGAAAGGCGAAGCGGCGACGCCGAGCGACCTGCTCAGCGAGCAACTCGACCACTTCGGCCGCGACCCGATCTACGAGGCGGCGGTGCTGGCGGCGGCAGGCGTCGTCTGACCGCGGTCAGACGAGCGTCTGACACACGAAAGCGCGCCGACTCTGGCACAAATGCGCGACGAGCCCGGCCGCCTCGAGAGCGCGCTGGCACCCTCGTCAGATGGCGCCGCCGCGGATCGAGATCGCCGGGAGCTTCTACCACGTCAACGGCAAGGCGGTGCACGGCACGAGCCTGTTCCGCGACGACGTCGATAGGCTCGCTTTCCTGAAGTTGCTCGGAGAAGAGGCCGCGCTCAGCGGCTGGACGCTCCTGGCGTACTCGCTGATGACGACGCATCATCACGCGCTGCTGCGAATCAACAACGAGACGCTGAGCAGCGGTTTTCGCAGCCTGAACAGCAAGTACGCGAAGAGTTACAACCTCCGTCACGACCGCCGCGGAGCTCTGTGGCAACGTCGCTTCTACGATTCGATGATCGAAAGCGACGCTCACCTGTGCGAAACGATCAGGTACATCGCGCGGAACGCACCACGTGGGAACGTGGTCGGCGCCCCCGAGGATTGGCCGTGGTGTAACTACGGAAGTGCCATCGGCGTCGTTCCCGAGGACCCGATCGTCGACGAAGGCGAGCTTCTCGGGCTCTTCGGGACGAGTCCAAAGGTGGCACGCGCCCGGCTCCGCGCGTTCGTCGAAGAGCCCGACCCCCGCCGGCGCCGCGGTCTGACGAGCGTCTGACCGCGGTCAGACGAGAAAGGGAAGCTAAGCGCCGAGCAAAGCGACGGCCTCGTCGTGCAGCAGGCCGTTCGTCGCGACCACGTTGCCGCCGTCCTCGAGCGCTCCGCCGGCGAACGTCGTGCACCGGCCGCCCGCCTCCTCCACGAGCAGCCGCGCGCCCGCGTAGTCCCACACGCGCGCCTCGCGGTCGCAGGCGACGTCGATCACACCCTCTGCGACGAGGCAGTACTGCCAGAAGTCGCCGTAGCCGCGATTCGACCACGAGCGCTCGACGATCGTCCGCCAGCCGGAAGGCATCCCGCGTTGTGACGTCGTCGAGACGACCGCGTCCTCGAGTCGCGCGACCGCCGAAACGCGGCACCGCTCGCCGTTCGCGAACCCGCCCTCTCCGCGCACGGCCCACCAGCGCCGCATCATCGTCGGTGCCGAGACGAGCCCCAGCACCACGATGCCGTCGCGCTCGAGCGCAAGCAAGGTTGCCCAGATCGGAATGCCACGGACGTAGGACTTCGTCCCGTCGATCGGATCGACGATCCACTTTGCGTCGCCCCCCTCGTCGCCGAACTCCTCGCCGTACACGCTCTCGCCGCGCCCCGACGACGCGACCAGCGCTCGAATCGCCTCTTCCGCGGCGCGATCAGCGTCCGACACCGGCGTCAGGTCGGGCTTGGTGTCGACGCGCAGATCGAGCGCTCGAAACCGTCTGAGCGTGATCTCGTCGGCCGCATCGGCGAGCGTGTGCGCGAAGCGAAGATCAGCGTCCAAGCGACGCCTCCAGCGCGAGACCGGCCGACAGCACATATGCATCGTCCCCGGGTCGCCCGACGAGCTGCACCGATGCCGGCAGCCCGTCCTCAGCAGCCCCGGCAGGCAGCGCGAGCGCCGGCCAGCCGAGTGCGTTGAACGGATACGTGAACTGGACGAAGGACGCGCGCTCGCCGATCTCGTCGACGTCGGCCGGCGGCGCGACGAACGCCAGCGTCGGCGTGAGCAGCAACCGGTGCTCGCCGAACGCGAGCTCGGCCTCTGCGCGCAACGTTTCACGGGTGCGCACAGCCTCCGCGACCTCGGCTTCCGAGACCGCGAGACAGCGCTCGATCTTCGGCCGGATGTTGTCGCCGTACAGCTCCGCCTGCTCCGCATAGAGCTCACGATGGACGTCGGCGATCTCCTTCATGAACATCGCTTGCGTGCCGGCGGCATCGGGAAACGCGAGCGGCTCCACCCGCCCAAAAAACGCTGCGGTCTCGAGCACGCGGTCGCGGACGAGCGGATCGCACCGATCGACCCATGCAAGGCCGACCTCGACGTCTCCAAGCGACTCGACAGCCGGAAGGTCGAACCCCCCGACGAGCGCCTGCATCAGCTCGACACACCCGCTCACGTCGCGCGCCATCGGGCCGACATGATCGAAGCTGGGAGCGAGCGGAAACACGCCGTCTGCCGGCACGAGCCCGAAGGTCGGCTTGAACCCGGTGACGCCGCAGCAGGCCGCCGGGATGCGGATCGATCCGCCCGTGTCGGAGCCGAGCGCGCCGTCCGCCAGCCCCGCCGCGAGTGCCGCGGCCGACCCGCCGCTCGACCCACCCGACGTCCGCCCGGCGGCCAGCGGGTTCGGCACCACTCCGTAGTGGCGGTTCTGCGAGGTCACTCCGTATGCGAACTCGTGCAGGTTCGCCTTGCCGACGTTGACCCAACCGGCGTTCTCGAGGCGGAGGACCGCCTCGGCGCTCGCAGTCGGCACATGATCGGAGAACACCGCGGACCCGTAGGTCGTCGCGACGCCCGCCGTGTCGAAGAGATCCTTCACCGCGAGCCGCCGGCCCGCGGGGGCGTCGCCGGCCAGCTCGACGATCCAGATTGGATCTAACTCAGCCAGAGGTACACGAATGCGACCCCGACCGTCCCGGCGAAGAGCAGGACGACGAGGCCGACGAGAGCCCATCCGAACTGCAGGTTCCGGCGGGTGAGAGCGGCGTCCGGATCGGTGACTGGATGCGTCGCCTCGATCTCGATGTCGGCTGTCCGTGCCCGAGGCTCGGTCACCTAGACCACCGTGTCCAGCGCCATCGCGACGAAGAGCAGCGCGAGATAGAGGAGCGAGTAGTGGAAGAGCTTCGCAGCCGAGCGTCGCTCCAGTGTGCGTCGCAGCTCGAGCGCATACCACGCGAACACCGCTCCGAGCACGGCTGCCGCGACGGCGTAGCCGAGGCCGAAGACGCCGAGCGCCGCAGGCACCAGCGTCACGATGACCAGCACCGCCGTGTACCAGACGATCTGCCGCGCCGTCTCGCGCTCGCCTCGCTCGACCGGGAGCATCGGGACCCCGGCCCTCGCGTAGTGCTCCTTGATCATCAATGCGAGCGCCCAGAAATGCGGCGGCGTCCACATGAACACGATCGCGAACATTGCCACCGCTGCCCAGCCGAGGTGGCCGGCCGCGCCCGCGTACCCGACGAGCGGAGGCACTGCACCTGCGGCGCCCCCGATCACGATGTTCTGCGACGTCGAGCGCTTGAGCCAGCGCGTGTAGACGAGCACGTAGAAGAGGTTGCCGGCGAGGGCAAGGAGCGCTGTCGGAAGGTTGACGAGCGAGTCGAGCAGGACGAACGAGAAGGCGCTCAGCGCGAGCCCGAACTCGAGGGCGCGCTCGGGCGCGACCCGGCCCGAGGCGACGGGCCGCTGCTCCGTCCGCGAGCCCATGAGGCGGTCGATGTCGCGGTCGAGGTAGTGGTTCAGCGCCGAGGCACCGCCGCAGGCCAGCGCGAGTCCGATCATCGTGAACGCGAATGTCGACGCCGCCGGCACGCCCCCTGCCCCGACGAACACGCCCGCGGCACCGGTGAGCAGCAGGAGCGACATGATCCTCGGCTTCGTCAGCGTGACGTAGTCGCGCACCGGGCCCTGCTCGAGGTCGCCCCGCCAGATGAGCGCGGCGAGCAGCACCGTCGCGCCGAGCGCGAGCGCCGCGAACGCGAGGTGCACGGAACGCCCGGTCAGGAGGGCCGCGAGGCCGAAGAGCACCAGGGCTGCGATCGCCGCCGGCAGGAAACGGCGGGCGGAGACCCACGCGATCGCGACGAGCGCGGCGAGCGGCGGCAGCGCGACCGCCGCGAGCAGGCGGTGCGCCGTTCCCCAGCCTGCAGCGCCCGAAACGACGGCGAGCCCGGTTCCCGCGACTGCGGCGACGGCGACGAGGCGCGCCCAGAAGCCCATCAGAAGCCGCGTGTCTCCGCGAGGCGGCGGCGCAGGTCGCGCAACGGCCTCGCACTCGTGACGTACGGCAGCCGGTCGAAGTTCCACGGCGGCGGCGGAGAGGTGGTGTACCACTCGAGCGTGTTCGCCACCCACGGGTCGTTGCCGACTCGCTTGCCGTGCCGCCAGGTCGCGATCACGTTCCACACGAACACCAGCATGCCGAGGCCCATCACGTACGAGCCGATCGAGGAGGCCATGTTGTATGCCTCCCACAGCCCGTGGTTGTGGTACGTGTAGACGCGCCGCGGCATCCCCAGCAGGCCGAGCATGTGCTGTGGGAAGAAGGTGAGGTTGAAGCCGATGAAGATGAGCCAGAAGTGCCACTGGCCGAGTCGTTCGTCGAGGCGCTTCCCGAACATCTTCGGCCACCAGTAGTAGAAGCCGGCGAACATTCCGAACACGGAGCCGCCGAACAGCACGTAGTGCATGTGCGCGACGACGAAGTACGAGTCGGTGACGGCCTGGTCGATCGGGAACGCCGCCAGGAAGATCCCCGACAGACCGCCGATCGTGAAGATGCTGATGAAGCCGATCGCCCACAGCATCGGTGTGTCGAACGAGATGTTGCCGCGCCAGAGCGTGGCGAGCCAGTTGATGATCTTGATACCCGTTGGCACGGCGATCACCATCGAGCTCAGCATGAAGAAGATGTTCAGGCCGACCGGCAGGCCCACCGCGAACATGTGGTGCGCCCAGACGAGCAGCGAGAAGAACCCGATCGCGAGAGTCGAGAACGCGACTGCCTTGTAGCCGAAGATTGGCTTGCGGGCGAAGACCGGGATGATCTCCGAGATGATCCCCATCGTCGGGAGGATGATGATGTAGACCTCCGGGTGGCCGAAGAACCAGAAGACGTGTTGGTACAGAAGCGGGCTCCCGCCCTTGGCCGGGTTGAAGAAGTTCGTGCCCGCCTCGCGATCGAGCAACATCATCGTGAGCCCGGCCGAGAGCACGGGGAGCACGATGATCAGCATCCATGCATACGTGAGGATGCTCCAGCAGAAGAGTGGGATACGCGTCCAGCTCATCCCGGGTGCCCGCATGTTGTGGATCGTCACGATGAAGTTGATGGCACCTGCCGCCGACGAGATCGAGAGGATGTGGAGGCTCAGGATCCAGAGGTCCTGCCCGTGGCCGGGTGAGTGCAGCGTCGACAGCGGGACGTAGGCCGTCCAGCCCGTGTTCGCAGCGCCTCCTCTGGCGAAGAAGCTGAGCAACAGCACGAGGCCGCCGAGCAGGAACAGCCAGTAGGAAAGCGCGTTGAGGCGCGGGAACGCCATGTCGCGCGCTCCGATCATGAGCGGCACGAGGTAGTTCCCGAATGCGGCTGCCACCGGGACGAGGACGAGGAAGATCATCGTCGTGCCGTGGATCGTGACCGCCTCGTTGTACGAGTTCTTCGTCATGAAGCCCTCGTTCGGAGTCAGCAGCTGCGTCCGGATCAGGAGTGCGAGCAGGCCGCCGAAAGCGAAGAAGCCGAGCGTCGTCCAGAGGTAGAGGATCCCGACCCGCTTGTGGTCGACTGTCGTCACCCACGAGGCGACCCGCCCGCGTCGCCAGTCGGCGCGGTACGGGGCGACTTCCTCGACGTTCACCGCCACGCGATCATCCTCCCGTCTTCGCGAACCGCTTGGTGTACGAGGTCAGCGCGTCGATCTGGGCCCGCGTCCAGTTGTGGCCGACGGCCGGCATGTTCCCCTGTCCGTTCCGTAGCAACGTGGTGATCTGCACCGGCTCCGCGAGCAGCGGGTTTCCACCGAGCGGCGGCCCGATGTACGTGTGGTCGAGGCGATGGCACTTCTCGCAGACGCCCTGCCACTCCTCCTGGCCCAGCGCCTGGCCGCTCTTGTTGGCCTTTCGGTGTGCGATGAACGCGTCGTAGGTGGCCCGCGGAACGACCCGCACGGTGGCGTCCATCAACGCATGCTGAATGCCGCAGAGCTCCGCGCACCGGGCGACGTACGTGCCCTGTGGCGCCTTGAACCACGTCTTGTTCACCTTTCCCGGGATCGCGTCGTACTTCGGCCCGAAGTCCGGGACCCACCACGAGTGGTTGACGTCGTAGTCGAGGCCGACGACGCGTTCGTTCACGACCTCGTTCGCCGGCGCGATCATCGTGTCGATCGACACCGCGCCGTTCGGGTAGCGGAACAGCCAGTAGAATTGGTGACCCTCGACCGTGATCGTCGTCGAGTTCGCGGCCGACGCTGCGGGAGCGTTGATGATGCCCGGAAGCTCGTAGAAGACGAACGACGCGATCGCCGCGAGGATGATCACCGGAACGACGGTCCAGATCACCTCGAGCCGCGTCGAGCCGTGAATCTGCGGTCCCTCGGCGGTCCGTGGACGACCGCGGCGCCGGTACTTGATCACGAAGACGATCAGCGTCCCCTCGACGGCGACCAGGATGAGCCCGGTGAGGATCGCGACGAAGATGAACGCCGACTGGACGCGCTGGGCGTTCGGCGAAGCCGGCTCGCCCGGGAGGAAGCCTGCGTTGCCTGCAACGGCGACGGCGCTGAAGCTCAGCGCCACCGCGCTCGTTGCGAGTGTGGCAAGGGCGATCCGGCGCACGCCGAGTGGCATCGTATAGAGGTGGAACCGAGGAGTCAGGTTGAGCTGCCGAGCGACGTGGGGAGCACGTTCGACGTCTTCGTGAACGGTGTGCCGAAGGTGCGCGGGGTCGACTTCGACGTCATCGGGCGGTCACTCGTCTTCCGGGAGCAGCTCGTCCGGGAGGGGCGACTCGGGTTCTGGCGGTGGCTCTCGATGTTCCTCGGCGTCGCCGGGACGTACCGCCGGAACGACACGGTCGACCTCGTGTACGACCGGAACGGCAGGCGGACGGTGGCGAGCCTGCAGCCGACGATTCGGTAGGTTCGAGCCCGTGGCGAGCGTCGACGTAGGTCGGAGGCCGAGGGTCGGCCTTCTCCAGGTCGCCGTCTCGCTGGCCGCCCTGGCCGGGATCGTCTGGTGGGCGACCCGCCAGCACGCGCCGAGCATCTCGCTCGACGTCGCGGCGTTCGTCTGGCTGGGTGCCGCGCTCGCCCTCTATGCCGCCGCGACGCTTCTGCGCGGCGAGCGCTGGCACCGTCTGCTCTCCCGCTCGGAGGTCGACCGCGGGCGCGGCGAGAGCTATCGCCTCACCACGATCGGCTACATGGGCAACAACACGCTGCCCGCGCGCGCGGGTGACGTGATGCGGGTGATGATGCTGGGCTCGCCGCGCAGGATCGTGCTCGGCACCGTCGTCGCCGAACGGGTACTCGACGCTCTCGCGCTCGCGGCGATCTTCGCGTTCGTCGTCGCCGAGCGAGGGCTGTCGTTCGGCCCGCTGCCCTACGTCGTCGGCGTCGGCGTGGTCGGAGCCGTCGCGCTGGTGGTCGCCTGGCGGATGGCCCCCCGGAGCCGGCGGCTCCTTGCAGCGAGGGAGTGGGCTCGCCCCGCGATCGGCTCGACGCGAGATCTGCTCGGAGGCCGGGGGTTGGCGCTGCTGACGGTCTCCCTGATCGTCTGGCTCGTCGAGGCGGCCGTCTATCTGACGGTCGGCTCCGCGGCCGGTGTCTCGCTCGGGATGGTCGGCGCGCTCTACGTCGTTGCGCTGACGAATCTGTCGGCGTTGATCCCGGCGGCTCCCGGCTACGTCGGTACCTTCGACGCAGCGGTGTTGCTCGCACTCGGCTCGTTGCATCTCCCCGCGCTCGGATACCTGCTCGTGCTGCGTTTCGTGCTCTTCGTCCCGATCACGATCGTCGGCCTGGCCCTCTTCCTGGCGCGGGCTCCGTGGCGGCACCGATGACCGCCGTCGCCGAGCGCGTCCGCTCGATCCGCCTCGACGACGTCGTCGCAGCGCCGTGGGCGGTGCCGGTCGCGTTGACGGCACTCTCGGCGCTCTCGCTCTTCTTGCGCACGAGGGAGCTCCACGCCGGTTTCTGGATCGACGAAGGCCTGTCCGTCGGCATCGCGCACCATCCGTGGTCGTCGCTCCTCCACGCGCTTCGCCAGGACGGCTCGCCGCCGCTCTATTACCTGCTGCTGCGGGTCTGGATGGCGTGGTTCGGCGACGGCGAGCGCGCGACCCACTCCCTCTCGCTCGTCTTCGGCATCGCCTGCATCCCGCTCGCCTACGTGTTCGGCCGCTCCGCATTCGACCGCATGACCGGCCTGTGCTGCGCGCTGCTCGCCGCGCTGAATCCCTATCTGACCTACTACGCGCAGGAGACACGCATGTACGAGCTCGAGGCGTTCCTCTCGCTCGTCGTGGGCCTCGCCTACATGCAGGCGATCGTGCGCGGCCGGAGGGCGTACGCGCCGCTGCTCGTGGTCGGCCTCGCGCTGATGGTCTACACGCACAACTGGGCGCTCTTCCTCTGCGTCGGACTGGCGGTCGCCACGGCCGTCGTCGTGCGGCGAGCGGCTCGGCCTCTTCGCGCTCGTCGCCGCTCGCCGTCGCGCTGCTCTACCTGCCGTGGCTGCCGTCGCTGCTCTTCCAGACCAGGCACACCGGCGCACCGTGGGCGACGCGCGCCGTCGTGCCACGATCTGATCGTCGCGCCGAGCGCCGTGCTCGTCCGGCGACGGGCCGTTCATCGCGTTCGTGCTGGCCGGCGGAATCGGTCTCGGCGGTCGTGGTCCGCGGCAGGCCGAGCGCCGAGCGCACCGCCATCCTCGCGCTCTCGGTCGCGACCGGCGTCGCGATCCTGTCGGCGTGGCTCGTCTCGCAGGTCTCGCCGGCGTGGACGACCCGCTACTTCGCCGTCGTCCTCGGCCCGCTGCTCGTGCTCGTCCGCCCGCGGCATCGTTCGTGCGGGCCGGCTCGGGCGTTGCCGTCGCTCGTGATCGATCGTCTTCCTCTGGGCCGGCTACCATTGCAGGACAACAAGGAGAACGCGCACGAGATCGCGGCCGCGCTCGCGTCCGTACTCCAGCCCGGCGAGCTCGTCATCTCGACGCACCCCGAGCAGGTGCCGGTGCTGCGCTACTACCTCGGCTCCGGGCTGCGCTGCGCGACCACGCTCGGGCCGGTGGCCGATCAGCAGGTCTTCGACTGGCGTCGATGCCGTCTCGCGGCTCCGCGCCACGCCGGCCGCGGCCGACGCTCGACCGGCTGATCGCGACGCGTCCCGCTAGGCCAGGAGTTCGTCGTCTTCACGCCGGTGTTCCGCGACTACCGCGCCTGGCGTGCGAAGTGGACGAAGCTCGTCTGGCAGAAATCCGAGGCACTGGACGGCGCTCCTGCAGACCGACCCCGACCTGAGGCTCGTTCGGCACGTCACGAGCGACGAGATCGCGCTCAAGGAGAACTACTTCAAGCCGTTGCAGGCATTCGTGTATCGCCGCGTCCGCTAATGTCCTCAGCGGCCGGTGCCGACCCGCTCGATGACGATCGAGAACAACCCAGACGACGCTCGTCCTCGGCGGCGGGCCCGCCGGCCTGACCGCGGGTACCTGCTCGGCAAGGCCGGGCGCGACGTGCGTCGTGCTCGAGGCCGAGGATCAGGTCGGCGGCCTGGCGAAGACGGTCGAGAGTCGACGGCTACCGGTTCGACCTCGGCGGCCACCGCTTCTTCACCAAGTCGGTCGAGGTCGACACGCTCTGGCACGAGGTGCTCGGCGACGAGTTCCTGCTTGCGGCCGCGCATGTCGCGCATCTACTGGAACAAGCGCTACCTCGACTATCCGCTGCGCGGCGCCGACGTGATCCGCAAGCTCGGCCCGGTCGAGCTGACGCGCTGCATGGCGTCGTACCTCCGCGCCGCTACGCGCCGCAACAAGGTCGACGAGACGTTCGAGGACTGGGTCACCAACCGCTTCGGCAAGCGCCTCTTCGAGCTCTTCTTCAAGTCGTACACGGAGAAGCTCTGGGGCGTTCCGACGACCGAGATCCGCGCCGAGTGGGCCGCGCAGCGGATCAAGGGCCTCTCGTTCTTCTCCGCCGCGAAGGCGGCGTTCTTCGGGAACAAGGGGAACAAGGTCAAGAGCCTGATCTCCGAGTTCCACTACCCGCGCTTCGGCCCAGGGCAGATGTGGGATGCGATGACCGAGGCGATCGAGGAGCAGGGCGGCGAGGTGCGGACCGAGGCGCCGGTCGAGCGGCTCGAGCTCGCGGGCGGCCGCGATCGTCGAGGTCGAGGCCGGCGGCGAGTCGTCCTACACGCTTCCCGACGCCGTCATCTCGATCCTGCCGCTCCGCACGAGATCGAGCTGATGGCCCACCGCGCCCCCGCAGGAGGTGCGTCGACGCTGCCCTCGGCCTGCGCTACCGCGACTTCCTGACCGTCGCGCTCGTCGTCGACGGCGAGGATCTCTTCCCCGACAACTGGATCTACATCCACGAGCCGGGCGTGCGGGTCGGCCGCATCCAGAACTACCGCTCGTGGTCGCCGTGGATGGTCCCGACCCCGACAAGGCCTGCGTCGGCCTCGAGTACTTCTGCTTCGCGGGCGACGACCTCTGGACGATGGACGACGACGACCTCGTCGCGCTCGCCGCGGCGAGCTGGAGCAGCTGGGCCTGGCCGCGCAGCTCGAAGGTCGAGCGCGGCTTCGTGACGCGCGTGCCGAAGGCCTATCCGATCTACGACACCGACTACGCGAGCCGCGTCGCGACCATCCGTCGCTGGCTCGACGGAATCGAGAACCTCCAGCAGGTCGGCCGCAACGGCCTCCACCGCTACAACAACTCCGACCACTCGATGCTCACCGCGATGCGCGCCGTCGACAACCTGCTCGCAGGCGCGCACCACGACATCTGGGAGGTGAACGCCGAGAGCGTGTACCACGAGACCGACGTGGTCTGACGAGCACCCGTACCGTGCGGCGCCCGAGACGCCCGAGCTGCAGGCCCTCGCGCGAGGGCCGCGCCCCGGTCAGCTGACCCTGACGCGCGTCGTGCAGCGAGCGCTGCTGGCCGGCGTGCTGTCGCCGCGCGGCGCGGCCGCTGCTCGTCTGGCTCGCCCTTCCGACGCGATCTGGTGGGGCGCCGCTGAACGTCGACGAGGAGCTGACGCTCTTCGGATCGCGCAGTTACTCGTTCGGCCGCAATCTTCCACATCGTCTCGACCGCAGCGCGGCGGCGGGCCGCTGCACTTCTGGCTCGAGCATTTCGTGCTCGGCTGGTCGCACAGGGCCTGCCGGCGCTCCGCGGGCCGTCGCTCGTCTTCGCGTGCCTGGCGCTCCCCGGCGTTGCGCTCGTCGCGCTCGAGCTCGCCGGGCGCGAGGTTGCGGCCGCAGTCGTCCTGCTGACGGCGGTCTCGCCGATCCCCGTGCGCGTACACCACGTTCGGCCGGCCGCACACGATGCTGTTCGCGTGGCTGATGTGGAGCACGCGTCTCGTGCTGCGAGGCGGCACGACGGCGGCGGGACGCGCTGGTGGATCGCCGGGGGCTTCGCGCTCGGGCCAGCGGTGTTCGTCCACCCGACGGCCCCGCTCTACGCGCTCACGGCGTTCGGCTGCGCCGTCGCTCTACGCGCCCGAGCCGCTGGCGCACGGTCGTGCGCGAAGCGTGGCCCGGCGCGGTCGCGCTGCTGGTCGCCTTCGTGCCCGTACTACGCGAAGACGCTGCACGTCCTGAGCGACCGCTACGGCGTCGGGCAGGGCTCGAAGCACGGCGGGGCCGCACGTTCAGCGGCCGCCCCGTCTGGGAAGACGCGCTCCACTTCGTCGCGCCGGGGCCGCACGACCTCAACTACTTCACGGTTCTCGCGGCTGCTCGGGCTGGTCGTGCTGGCGGTCGGCGCGTCGCGGGCGCGTGCTCGCATTCTGCGCGCTCACCGTGCTCGCGCCCGTCGTCTTCTTCAGCGTCGTCCCGGCGACGCGGCGCTCGGCGCTCTTCTTCGACCGCTACATGATCCCGGTGACCCCGGCCTTCCTGTCCGTCGTCTGCAGCGGCTCGCTCGCGCTCGCCGCCCGGGCGGGGCAAGCTCCGGGCTGCTCGGTCCTCGTCCTGCATCGTCGCCGGGCTCGTCGCGATCGAGCTCCGTTTCGACGTCCATCACCGCGACGCGGTGCACAGCGCATCCACGTCGACCAGGTCGTCCAGGCCGTCGTCGAAGGCGCCTGCGGGGCACGGTGCTGTTCGGCTCGACCGGGCACGAGCGGGCAGCTCTTCTCCGTCCTTCAGCTACGGCCACCCGGCGAACCTCCTCGACCACCTCGTCGCGCTGCGGGTTCGCTAGCTTGCTCTACGTCGACGACGACTCGTGCGAGCCTGCGCTCGCCTTCGTGCAGCGGAGACGTCCCGGTCGCGGGATCTGGCTCTTCTATGCGGCGGGCGGTTCCGAAGTAGCCGCACGGCGAGGGCGCCTTCGACGGTGCGTCGCAGGTGACCGTGCAGCAGGTGAAGCGGCACTACTTCGTCGTCCGCTCGAAGGCCGCCCTGCCGCCGCGCTCGCTGATCGCGCTGGGGCATTCGCTGCGTCAGCGCTGGCAGCGTGCGGTGCCCGCGAACCAGCGAGTCGACGGAGCTCTGATCGCCGACCGGCAGCGCTCGGAAAGCCGCCGCACTGCGTCCCCTAGGGCGCGCTCGGCGACCCCGACATCGATCCGCACTGGCCGCCGGTCAAGACTTCGCACCAGTAGCCACCCCGCCTTGTAAAGTCGACCGATGACGCGTGTGCTCATCCTCACGGCGAGCGTCGGCGAGGGGCACGACCTGCCTGCGCGCACGCTGGCCGACCAGCTGCGCTCGGAGGACCCGGCGGTGGAGGTCATCGTCGAGGACGGCCTGCGCGCGATGGGCGAGGTTTCGTGCTCGTCAACGAGCGGGCGCCGGGCGTCATCTTCTTCCGCTTTCGTTGGCTCTAGGACGCCGCGTTCTGGCTGTTCGTGGGGCTCGCCCCGACGCGGCGGGCGACGCAGGCGCTCGTGCGAAAGCTCGGCTCGAGGCGGCGTGCTGCGGCTCGTGGGCGAGGTGGCCCCGACGTCGTCGTCTCCGTCTACCCGATGACGACCGAGGTGCTCGGCGCCCTTCGGCGGCAGCGGCCGGCTCCAGGTGCCGGTCGTGGCGGCGATCACCGACCTGGCGATGATGCACTGGTGGGCCGCGCCCGGGGTCGACCTGCACCTGATCACGCACCCGGAGTCGGTCGACGAGGTGCGCGCAGGTCGCCGGCCACGACACGCGCGTCGCCGTCGTGCACGGCCTCACCCGGCCCGAGTTCATCGAGCCGTGCGACCCGGCGGAGGCGCGCCGGCTGCTCGACTCTGCCGCGCCGAGGGCAAGATCGTGCTCGTCTCGGGCGGCGGCTGGGGCGTCGGCGATCTCGCGACGCGATCGACGCGGCGCTCGCGGCTCGACGAGGTCGCGCTCGTCGTCGGTCGCTCTGCGGCCGAACGAGGAGCTTCGCGCAGCGGCTCGCGGCGGCGTTACGGCGCGAACCGCCGTCCGCGTGGTCGGGTTCACCGAGCACATGAACGAATGGCTCGCCGCCGCCGACGTGCTCGTCCATTCGACCGGCGGCCTCACGGTGCTCGAGGCGCACATGCGCGGCTGCCCGACGATCTCGTACGGCTGGGGTCGGGGGCACGTTCGCGTCAACAACGAGGCGTTCCGCCGCTTCGGGCTCGCCCAGGTCGCCACGTCGCGACAGGAGCTCGTCCCGGCGCTCCAGGCGCGCGCTGGCCGTCCGACCGGCGCCGGGCCTCTCGCCTTCGCGGCGCTTCCCTCCGCAGCGTCGCTGGTGCTCGCGCTGATCACGTGATGATCGGCAGCGAGCCTGGCTCGTGCCCGGCCGCTCGCCGCTCCTCCGTCGGCTCGCGCGCGACGCTGCGGCATCCCGTGCCGGCTCGACGCACGAGACGCGGCGTCGCGCTCACCTTCGACGACGGCCCGCATCCGGACGGCACGCCGGCCGTGCTCGAGACGCTCGCGCTGCGCGACGCGCCGTGCGACGTTCTTCCTCGTCGGCGAGCAGGTCGGCGGCGCCCGGCCGGGCTGGCGCGGCGATCGTCGACGCAGGGCCACGAGGTCGCCCTCCACGGCTACCGCCACACGCTGCTGCTGCGGCGGCGGTCGACGGAGCTCGCCGCCGACCTCGACCGCTGCGTCGGCGACGATCGCCGAGGCGACCGGCGTCGCGCCGACCCTCTACCGGCCGCCCTACGGCGTCTTCAGCCGCGGGGCGCTCGCGCACGTGCGCGAACGCGGCTGGCGAGCCGCTGCTCTGGTCGACCTGGGGCCGCGACTGGCGACGGCGGACGAGCCCGCGGCGATCGCGCGCCTGGCGACGCGCCGCCTGCACCGGGCGACGTCGTGCTGCTGCACGACTCCGACGCCTACAGCTCGGCGCGACTCTTGGCGCAGAACGGCCGCGGCGCTGCCGTCGATCCTCGACGCGGTCGCGGCGCTCGGCGTGTCCGCCGTCGCGGTCACCCAGTCGACGTAGCGGCGCACACCGTCGGCGAACGTCGTCGTCGGCTCCCAGCCGAGCTCGTCGCGCGCGCGCGCTCGCCCGAGATGTTCGCCGCCGCGCAGGTCGCCGGCGCGGCCCTTCGACGTGGACGATCGGCACGTCGCCGACGACGTCGCGCACCGTCCGGGCGATCGAGCGGACGCTGACGTTCTCGCTCGCCGACGAGGTTGTAGACGCGGTTCGCGGCCTGCGGGCTGCAGCGCTGCGACGACGCCGGCGGCGAGATCCTCGACGTAGACGAACCGCCGCGACTGCGTCCCGTCACCGGCGATCGTCAGCGGCTGCCCGCCGAGCGCCTTGGCGACGAAGGCCGGCACGACCGCCGTCGGCCGTGCGCGGGGCCCGTACGGGATGCCGAAGCGCAGGATCGTGTGCTCGAGGCCGTAGAGCTCGCCGTACGAGCGCACGTACATCTCGCCCGCGATCTTGGTGGCGGTGTAGAAGTGCTTCGGCAGCGGCAGCGGCGTGTCCTCGTCGATCTGCTCGGGCCCGTCGCGTCGCCGTAGACCCAGATCGTGCTGGCGTAGACGAAGCGCGACACGCCGGCCTGCCGCGCCGCCTCGAGCAGCACGTGCGTGCCGCGGACGTTCACCTGCTCGGTGCGCGTCGGATCCTTGGCGACCTGGTCGACGTCGGCCATCGCCGCGAGGTGGATGACCGACGTCGCAGCCGGCGACCGCGCGGCGCAGGTCGTCGTCGTCGCGCAGGTCGCCGAGCGCGTTCTCGAACGGATGGCCGTTCAGGTACGGCGAGTCGACCAGGTCGAAGTTCCGGGCTCGTGGCCGTGCGCCACGAGCGCGGTCGACGACGTGCGAGCCGATGAAGCCCGACCCGCCGGTGACGAGGACTTTCACGCGCGCCTCCTGCCTGCCGCCGGCTGGTAGTAGAGGGGCACGCACCAGTGATTCTGCGCCACCCAGTCGCTCACCGGCAAGTCGACGCTGCTGGCCGAGGATGCGGTGGCACGGCTCGTCGTAGACCTTCCCGGTCGAGCGCTCGATCGGCTCGAACACGATGTACTTGTAGAGGCCCGAGATCATGCCGTCGGGCAGCGCGAGCCTCGACGAGTAGACCGGGTCGAGCTGCGTGCGCGCGGCCTCGTTCTTCCAGGCGACGATCTCGTCCAGCCGCTCGGTCTGCACGACCCGATCGCGGCTGTGAACTCGTTCAGGCGGAAGTTGAGGCCGTGCCGCGCGTAGTCCGGCTTGCCGTAGTTGCGGAAGCGCGCGCGCGAGCTCGAGCACCTCGGGGTGCTTCGAGACGAGCATGCCGCCCTCGCCCGTCGAGATCGTCTTGGTCGGCGCGAACGACCAGATGCCCGACGTCGCCCCACGTCCCGGCCGGCGCGTCGTTCCACGACGGCGCCGTGGGAGTGGGCGCAGTCCTCGATCAGGACGATCCCCTCGCCGCGCAGAGCTCGGCGATCCGCTCGACCTCGAACGCGATGTGGCCGCCGATGTGCACGAGGAAGACGGCGCGCGGCGTGTGCTGTCGCACCTTGCGCTCGAGGTCGTCGAACGACATGCAGAGGTCGTCGCGGTTGCAGTCGACGAACTCGACGTGGGCGCCGGCGCTGGATCGCCGCCAGCGGCGTCGCCATGAAGGTGTTCGACGGGCAGAGCACCGTCTCGCCCCGGACGCCGGCCCACTCGAGCGCAGCGAGCGCGGCGCCTGTCCAGCCGTTGAAGGCCACGGCCCCGACGCCGTTCCAGCGCAGCCCAGCTCTCCTCGAACTCGCGGGTCAGCTCACCCTCGCGACCACGGTCGTCGTCGAGGATGCGATCCCACAACTCGTGCAGCCGCGCACGGTCGCGATGGTCGAAGCCGATCGCGAAACGGGCGAGATTCGGTGGAGATGCCGGGGGCAAGCATCGCGCGGAACCCTATAGCGGCGGTAGGCGGGTCATGTCGAATCAGGGTTTCTAGACTGCAGTTGTGAAAGCGTCGTGAACGCGCACGCGCTGGTGGCGCTCGAGCTGCCGGCAGTCGTCGAGCGTCTGGCGGCAACCACCGAGACCGAGCACGGAACGGCCCTCGCCCGTGCCCTCGAGCCGTCTCCGAAGCCCGCCGAGGTCGCCCACCGGCAGGCGCTGACGACCGAGGCAGTCGAGCTGCTCGAGGCGGCGGTCGAGCCGTCGCTGGCCGGGATCGCGGACGTCCGCGGGATGGTCGAGCGGGCCGGCCGCGGCGGCATCCTGTCGCCCGGCGAGCTCCGGGCGTGTGCGCGAGCCGTTCGCGTCGCTCTCGAAGGGCGGCGGCAGATCGGCGAGGCCCGGGCACAGGCACCGCTGCTCCACGCCCTACTCGAGCCGTTGCCGACGTCACTCGACGCCGTCGCGACGGCGGTCGACCGCGCGGTCGAGGAGGACGGCTCCGACCTTCGCGACACAGCCTCGCCGTTGCTGCGGCGGCTGCGCTCCGAGCTCCGGAACGGCGCGGCACGCATACGCGACGAGCTGGCGCGGGTCGCCCGGTCGGACGCCGTGGCCGGCGCGCTCCAGGAGTCGTTTCTCTCCGAGCGCGGCGGTCGTCCCGTTCTCGGCGGTGCGGGCGTCCGAGCGGGCAAAGATCCCCGGCATCGTCCACGACGCCGTCGAGCTCTGGTCAGACGTTGTTCGTCGAGCCCTATGCCGTCGTCGAGCTGTCGAACCGGTTGTCGGAGGCAGCGGCGCCGCGCGAGACGAGGCCGAGCGGATCCTGCGCGAGCTGTCGAGCAGCTCGTCGCGTCGAGCGGCGAGGATCTCCGGCTGCTCGTCGAGTCGACCGCAGGGTCGATCTCGCGCTGGCCGCGGGCTCACTGTCGCGCCGGTGGCGCGGAGCGCCCGTCGCCGTCTCCGACGAGGTGCGCCTGCTCTCGGTCGCGGCATCCACTCCTCGACCCCGCGACTGCGGTGCCGATCGATCTCGACCTCGGCGACCTGCGCACGCTCGTGATCAGCGGGCCCAATACGGGCGGCAAGACGGTTGCGCTGAAGACGCTCGGCCTGGCGGCGCTCCTCCACCAGTGCGGGCTCCGGCCGCCCGCCGAGACCGCGGTGCTCCCGGTCTTCGACGACGTCCTCGCCGACATCGGCGATCGCCAGTCGATCGAGATGAACCTCTCGACGTTCTCGGGCCACGTTCGTGAGATCGTGGAGATCCTCGGCGCAGCCGGGCCGCCGCTCGCTCGTGCTGCTCGACGAGGTGGCCGGCGGGCACCGATCCCGACGAGGGCGCAGCGCTGGCGCAGGCGCTGGTCGCGCGACTCGCCGGGCAGGTGCGGCTGACGATCGTCACCACGCACTACGCCGCGCTCAAGGAGTGGGCGAGCGGGGCACCTCGGGCCGCGAATGCCGCGACCGGGTTCGACCTCGAGACCGATCGAGCCGCTGTACTCGCTCGTGCTGGGCCGGGCCGGCATCTCGCATGCGCTGCGAACCGCCGAGCGCCTCGGGCTGGACGCCGGGATCGTCGCCGATGCGTCGAGCCGGGTCGATCCGCTGCAACGTCGGACCGCCGAGCTGCTGGCCGAGGCGGAGGCCGCGGAGCGGCGCGTCTCGGAGCAGCGGATCGAGCTCGAGCGGTCACTGGCCGCCGCCGCTGCGACGGGAGGCCGACCTGGCGCGCGAGCTCGAGACGATGCGTGCCTCGCGCGAGCGGGTGCGCGCCGAGGCCAAGGCCGAGGTCGAGCACGAGCTCGCGGCTGCGCGCAGCGAGCTGGCCGAGCTCCGCGACGAGGTCCGCGCCGCGCGCCGTCGTGAAGGTGAGCGCAAGCGGGAGGCATCGCGCGCAGAGCGCGAGCGTGACCGCGCGCTCGGTCGGGCGGCAGGTCACGCGGAGCGGGCGCGCGATGCGATGAGCAGGGTGTCCGAGCCGGTGGCGCAACTCGTTCCGCTCGCAACCGGGGATCCGGTCGAGGCGCCGGGCCTCGGGGTCCGCGGCACGATCGTCGCGATCCGCGGCGAGGAGGCCGAGGTCGCCGGTGTCGGTGGCCAGCGCGTCCGCATCCCGCTGGTGCGCCTCCGGCCCTCGGCCGAGGTCGAGACGGTGACGGCACCGCCGGTACGCGTGAACGCAGCCTCCCTCGGCCGTGACACGCCGGACGAGCTCGACGTCAGAGGCCTCGGTTCCGACGAGGCACGCGAGCGCGTGCGCGCGTTCGTGGACGAGGCTTCGCTCGCGGGCCTGAGGACGGTGAGAGTCGTGCACGGCCGCGGGACCGGCGCGCTGCGCTCGGCAGTGCGCGGTGAGCTCGCCGGGCACCCGCTCGTCGGGGGCAGCGAGTCGGACTCGAACGACGGCGCCACGATCGCGAACCTGTCCTGACAGGGCGACGAGCTGTGACGCATCCGTGCCGGATGCGTGCCGATTCGCCGCAGGACACTGTCGGACTCACGAGGCGACCGGTACCTGTGGACGACCACGTCCGACGTTCCCTTCAGATCGGAGTCGCCCATGCACCGAGCACGTCTGTTCGCCGCTGTCGCCGCTGCTGCGGCGTCGCTGCTCGTCCCGCTCGCCCACGCCGCGTCGCCCGACGCGGTGATCAGCCAGGTCTACGCCGGCGGAGGCAACGCCGGCGCCTCCTACACGAACGATTACGTCGAGCTCTTCAACCGAGGCGGCACGACCGTCGACCTCACGGGCTGGACGGTTCAGTACGCCTCTGCGTCGAGCACCTCGTGGCAGACGACCGCGCTCGCCGGATCGATCGCGCCCGGGCGGCACTACCTCGTCCAGCTCGGCTCGACCGCCGCCGTCGGCGCAGCCCTGCCGGCTCCCGACGCCACCGGCACCACGAACCTGGCCGCTTCCGGCGGCAAGGTCGCTCTCGTCCGCAGCGCGACCGCCCTCACGTGTGGCGGCTCGGCCGGCAGTTGCTCCGCCGCACCGTCGGCCGACCTCGTCGGCTACGGATCCGCTGCCGACTACGAGGGAGCGGCTGCCGCGCCGGCGCTCGACAGCACGACGGCGGACGTGCGGGCGAACGGCGGGTGCACCGACACCGATGCCAACTCGGCCGACTTCGCCGCACTCACGCCCGCGCCGAAGAACTCGGCCGCCGCGGCGAGCGGCTGCGGCGGAGGAGGAGGGCCGGTGCAGACGGGAGGCGTCACGCAAACGGCCGCAGTCAACCTCGACGTCCAGCCCGTCCTCTCGCTGGCGCTCGAGCGAACGAGCATCACCTTCGGCCAGGCGCTCACCGGCGCCACCCCGAGCCCCGTCTCCGAGCGCGTAACGGTCACGAGCAACGACGGTGCCGGATACACGCTCACCGTCCACCGCACGGCTTTCGCGCCCTCCGATCTGCCGCTCGGGCTCGCGGCAACCGCTCCGGCCGGCGGGCAGCTCGGCTCCGGGCTGGGTGCCGGTCTCGTCGCCATCCCCGTTGCTCCCGCCGCCGACCTGGTCGTCGGCACCGCGCCGGCCGCGACCGCTGCGAGTGGCGACGCGTGGCCTGCGACGGTCGGGTTCTCTTCGCCTCTGCCTGCCGTCGCCTCGGGCAGGTATGCGGCCACGGTCACCTTCACGGCGATTCCCCGGTGATCGCCGCCGTCGCGATCAGCGCAGCGTCGGCCCTCGCGTCCGTCTTCACGGGCGCGGGGGCCGATCGGCCTCCGCTCGCGCTCTCCGCCTCGCCCACACGAATCGACGTCGCGGCCGGTGCGTGGTCGGCAGTCCGGGTCACGAACGCGGGGCGGTCGAGCGTGGTAGTCGACGTCTCCCCCGAAGGCTTCGCCCTCGATCCGCGGGGGCGGCCACGCATCGCCGCGACCGGAGCGGCCAACTGGCTGGTGGTCTCGCCGCGGCGACTCGCGCTTGGCGCAGGGCGTTCAGCGAGCGTCACGGTCTCGGCCGTCGTCCCGCGGTTCGCAAGCCCGGGCGAGCACGACGCCCTCGTGCTGCTCCGCACCCGCCCACAGGCGCGTGCCCCGGTTCCGATCGTGATGCAGGTCGGGGTCGTCGTCGAGATTCGTGTGCGCGGTCGTATCGTGCGGCGGCTCGACATCCGCGGCCTACGCCTCATGCGCCACGGGCGGCAGCGCGTGGTCGTGCTGACGATCTGGAACCGCGGCAACATCTCCGAGGTGCTTCCGTTGCGACGCGTGCAGATCGTGTTGACGACGTGGGCGGCGCGTCCTCGCGACCCTGCTCCCGCCGCGCAGGCGGATCCTCGCCCACGGCGTCGCCGTCATCATGCTGCGCTACCGGGGCGGCGCTCGCGGCTGGGTGCAGGCGTCGGTCGTGCTGCGCCGTCCACGCCCCGGAACCGCGATCCTCCGCAGGACGTTCCGCATCCGGTTGTGAGCCGATCCGGAGTAGCCTTGCCGCATCGCGGTTGCACCGGCCCTCAGCAAGCCACGTCTGCGCGGCGTCTTCCACGAGTTCGGTTTCTACGTCGCCGTTGGGCTCGGGGTCCCGCTCGCGCTGACGGCCGAGCCGGGACGCGCGCGCCTCTCCGCGATCGTCTTCGCATCGTGCGTGGCTGTCTGCTTCGGGGCGAGCGCGCTGTACCACCGCCCGACCTGGTCACCGAACGCGCGGTCGCGACTCGCGCGGCTCGACCATGCGGGCGTCTATCTGCTGATCGCCGGCACCTACACGCCTTTCGGCCTGCTCGTGCTCTCGACCGGGTGGGCCGTGCCCGTGCTCACGATCGTCTGGACGGGCGTCCTCACAGCGATCCTGCTCAAGGTCTTCTGGTCGACGCAGCCGAAGAAGTTGTCCGCTGCGATCGGGCTGACGCTCGGCTGGGTCGGCATCGTCGCGTTCTCGCAGCTCCTGAAGCTCCCGATGGGCGGCTGGCTGCTCGTCGTGCTCGGTGGAATCGCCTATTCCTTGGGCGCGATCATCTATGCGTTCCGGCGGCCGAATCCGTTCCCTCGCGTCCTCGGCTATCACGAGGTCTTTCACATCCTGACGCTGGTCGCCGCCGGGTGCACGTATGCGGCGATCGCGTTCTACGTGCTTCCGCGTGGATAGCAACTCGCGGGATCATCTACACTTGCGGGCGAATTGAGCGAGTCTGGATGGTGCCGGTTTGCGCCTTCTTGCCGTTCATGAAGTTGGCGAGGAGGTGGAAGACATATGGCAACCGGAACCGTGAAATGGTTCAACGCGGACAAGGGGTACGGGTTCATCACGCCTGACGAGGGCGGAAAGGATCTGTTCGTGCACTTCAGCGCGATCCAGGGGAGCGGCTACAGGTCGCTCGCCGAGGGCGCGAAGGTCGAGTACGAGGCCCAGCAGGGCGAAAAGGGCCCGCAGGCCGCAAACGTCACCATCGTCGCGTAGCGCACGATGCATTGGGGCGGCGGGCTTCGGCCCGCCGCAATCCGACAGTCTACGAAGAACGAGAGGAGGTCACCATCCCGCAGAAGGAAGAAAAGGTCGAGATGACCGGCGAGATCGTTGAAGCACTTCGGAACGGCATGTTCCGGATCGCGCTCGACAACGGCCACGAGACCCTCGGCTACACGGCCGGCAAGATGCGCCGGTTCCGGATCCGGATGAATCCGGGCGACCGCGTGGGATCGAGCTGTCGGCGTACGACCTCGACCGCGGTCGAATCGTCTACCGGCTTCGGCCGGGCGACGAGCGCGAGTAACGCGCCGCCGTTTCACCACTTAGGTTGTCGGCACGGTGCACGTTGACGAACGTGCCGTGACCCTCGAATGCCGCGAAGCCCGAGGCTCGCTACCGTCGAGTCGGTGACTCGCGCCGTTGCCGTGATTGCATCGTCGTTGTTCCTCCTCGTCGCGGGAGCCGCGCCGGCGTCGAAGGGCGACGGCTCCGTGTCCTGGCGGACGCTCGCTTCCTCGAGCGCACTGGTCATCCCCGGGACGCACCTGCCGGCCACCAGCTCGTTCGCCGGCACCGGCTGGCAGGTCGTCGTCTTCTCCTCGGCGCGCGACGTCGCGCGCGCCCTGCCGGGGGTTTCCGCGCCGCTCCGCGCGGCGCTGCAGCGGGCGCGCGCAGCCACGAACTTCGGCTATCGCCGGCTCCTTCTCGTCGCTGTCGCGATTCGAGCGGGGTGTTGTCCGTTCCAGGTCGAGGAGCTCTCGAGCACGGGGCCGGTCGCCGCCCTGACGGTGCGCCAGGTCGCGTGCGCGGGGTGCCCCACGAGCGGTGCCGGCTTCCAGATCGTGCTGGCATCGGTGCCCCGAGCGTCGTTCCCGGTGCCGGGGCGACTCGGCGTGACGGTGCAGGCGCCGCCCGACCTGCCCGGCCGGCTACAGCTATGCGGGCCATGTCAGCTCCTCGGCGGTGGACCTCACCGCGACGCTGACGATGGACCGCCTTCCCGAGCTCGTCACGCCCATGGACCACGCGCTCGCGTACGCGTCGATCGTGGCTCGTGACGCCGACCAGGTTCCCCGGGAATGGCTCCAGGCCGGCATCGGCCGCGGCGCGATCGGCGCCTACCCGGACGACGGCAGCGCCTGGGTCTACGTCGAGGCGCAGACGACGACCGGCTACCAGCTGACGGAGATCGAGCCGGCAACGGCCGGCGTCCCCGTGCGGCTCTCCTTCACCGGCGGCGGTTCGACGTGGACGGTCGCGATCGACGGAAAACAAGCCTTCACCGCGGATCTCGGGATGCCGGCGACCGGCACGTCGACCGCGGTCGAGGTGTACCGGGCGACCGCTGGAGGCACGTGCCCGAAGCTCGGGTTCACGCTCGACGATGTCGTGCCGATGGGCGATCCCCGCGGCCTGCTCCCGTTCCTCGATCAGACGACCGCCGGGTGGACCGTGCGTTTGGGGTAGCGTCCGCGCATCGGAGGGGCGGCGAGCAAAAGGAGGCTTCGAGATGTCGGATTTGACCACGCAGCTGGATGAGGCGCGCCGGCGATGGGACACCCTGCGCCACCCGTTTTACCGGCGGTGGGAGCGCGGCGAGCTTGCGAGCTGACGAGCTTGCGCTCTACTCGGGCCAGTACCGTCACGCGGTCGTCGCGCTCGCCGACCTCGCCGCAACGGGTGGGGACACCGAGCACGCGCGCGAGGAGCGCCGGCACGTCGACCTCTGGGACGACTTCGTGGCCGCCTGCGGCGGCGAAGCCGCCGAGCCGCTGCCCGAGACGCGTGAACTGGTGGCAACGCTTCGAGCGTCGGCGCCCGGAGCTGAGACCGACGCGGTTCTGTACGCGCTCGAGGCCTCACAGCCGGCCGTGTCGGAGACGAAGCTGCCGGGCTCGTCGGCCACTACGGGTTCGCGGCCGACGACCCGGGCACGACGTACTTCCGCCTCCACGCCGAGCTCGACAAGGAGCACGCTGCCGAGGCAGCCGGGCGGCTTTCGGACGTGAACGGCAGCGCGGAGGCCGCGCTGCGACGGGCTGAGTCGGCGCTTCAGGCCAACTGGGGCCTGCTCGACGGCGTCGAACGCGCCCTGACTGCCTGAAGGTCCTCTAGCCGGAGCCGCGTCGGGCGCGAGTGCCGAACTCGCGCTCGGCGCAGGCACGGCAGTAGAACGCGAGTGCGGGCGCCTCGGCCAGCTCCGGATCGTCCGTCCGGTAGGCGCGCCAACCGCGCCAATGTAGTCCGCTCGAGCGCCCGCACTCTCGGCAGGCGATGACGTTGACGGGCCGCTCGTCGCGGCTGTCGGTGCTGCTCGGCCTCTCCCCGGCTCCCACTTGTTGAGGATTGCACGGCGTGCGCCACTCGACCACTGGCTCTTTCGGCAGCCCTGCATGGACAACCGGCTAGGTACCGGATGGTCGAGCAAGCTCGAACGAGGGACTGCGTCGTGCGATGATGGCGGCGGTTCGTTTCGAGGAGGGAGCGATCGTCGTGAAGAGCGCGGACAAACCGAAGAAGCCGCAGAAGAAGACTGCGCAGAAGACGCTGAAGGAAAAGCGAAGCGAGAAGCGCGCCAAGGAAGCCCAGCGCCAGTAGCGGCCGCACGCCGCTTTCGTGGCGCGCGGCCGCCTCGGCGCGGTCTCCTATCTGGCTCGCAGCGCTGCGAGCAACTCCTGGTGGCGGCGCTCCTCGTCGGTGATCGGGGGCTCCTCCTCGCCCTTGGCGCGCCGGGCCGCGATCGCGGCGACCGGCCTGACGATGAAGAAGAAGACGCCTGCTGCGATCGTCACGAACTGGATCACGGCGGTGATGAAGGCGCCGTAGAAGAACTTCGAGTTGTGGATCGTGAAGGTGAGGTGCTGAAGTCGGTCTTCCCGAAGATGGCACCGATCACCGGTGTGATGATGTCGGTGACGAACGAGTTCAGCAGGGCGGCGAACGCGACGCCCATCACGAACGCGACCGCCAGTTCGATCAGGTTTCCCCTGGTGAGGAAGTCCTTGAACTCCTTGAGCATGAGGCGCTCCTTCGTGTCGGTCGTGCTCGGCCGTTTGTGGACCGGGATCCTGACGAAGGGCGCGAGCAGCGTCAATTGATGCCGAACCCGAACTACTCCCTGCCCAGGGCGGAAGGCTCTCTCAGGCGATCTCGAGGTCCTCGATGCCCGGGTCGGGCTCGGGAACCTCGGGGTCGAGCCGTTCCAGCGCGGCGACCAGGATCTCGGCGACGGCGAGGTTGCGCGACCAGTTGTGGTCTGCCGGAACGACGTACCAGGGCGCCCACTCGGTCGAAGTCTCGCGCAGCGCATCCTCGTAGGCGGTGGCGAAGTCGTCCCAGTGCCGGCGGTCGTCGAGGTCGCCGGCGCGGAACTTCCACCGCTTCTCGGGATCGTCGAGCCGCGCCTGCAATCGGATCCGCTGCTCCTCCCGCGAGAGGTGCAGGAACACCTTCACCACTGCCGTCCCCTCATCGGTGAGCAGGCGCTCGAAGTTGCGGATGTGCGCGTACCGGCGCTGCCAGACCTTCCGCGGGGCGAGCTTGCGCACGCGAACTGCGACGACGTCCTCGTAATGGGAGCGGTTGAAGATGACGAGCTCGCCGCGCACGGGGCAGGCCGCATGGACGCGCCAGAGGAAGTCGTGCGCGAGCTCGGTCGTCGTCGGTTCGCGGAACGAGACGACGCGGCAGCCCTGCGGGTTGACGCCGGTCAGCACGCTGCGGATCGTCCCGTCCTTCCCTGCCGCATCCATCCCTTGCAGGACGAGCAGCACCGAGCGTGTCGCTTCCGCGAACAGGCGGTTGTGCAGCACTCCCAGCCGCGCGACGAGCTCGGTCAGACGCGCGAGCCCCGCCTTCCTGTCCTCGGCTCCGACACGAGCGTCGGGATCGCGCTTCGTGAGCTCCGGAGGCGACCCGGGCTCGACCCGCAGCTCGTCGATCAGTTCGTTCGAATCCGCCACGCGGTCATTCTGATCGCGTGGCGGCGGACGGGGTCGATTCGAGCTGCGGCGGGACGAGGCCGGCGTCGAACGCGACGATCACCGCCTGGACGCGGTCACGCACGCCGAGCTTCCGCAGGATGCTCGAGACGTGGGTCTTGACCGTCGTCTCGCCGAGGTACAGCCGAGTCGCGATCTCGGCGTTCGAGAGCCCGCCCGCGAGCAGGCGCAGGATCTCCCGCTCGCGCGCGGTCATGCGACGCGAACGCCGCCGGCGTCGCGTCGGCGCGAGGGCCCGCGTCGGCGAAGCGGTCGAGCAGGCGGCGCGTCACCGTCGGGCCGAGCAGCGCGTTTCCGTCCGCGACGAGCCTGATCGCGTCGACGAGGTCGCGCGGCCGGACGTCCTTGAGCAGGAAGCCGCTCGCGCCGGCGCGGATCGCCGCATAGACGTACTCGTCGAGGTCGAACGTGGTCAGGACGAGGATGCGCGCCGTCGCTCCCGGCGGCGACGATCTGCCGCGTCGCCTCGATCCCGTCGACAACCGGCATCCGGACGTCCATCAGGATCACGTCGGGCTTGCGCTCCAGAGCGAGTGCGAGCGCGGCGTGCGCCGTCCTCGGCCTCGCCGACGACGTCGATGTCGGAGCGCGTCTCGAGGATCAGGCGGAAGCCCCCTCGCACGAGCGCCTGATCGTCGACGATCAGGACGCGGATGCTCACCGGACGTCGCCGAGCGGGATCTCGGCCGTCACGAGATAGCCGCCCGTGGCCGGCGAACGCGCCTCGACGCGGCCGCCGAGCATCGCGACCCGCTCGTGCATTCCGGTCAGCCCGTTGCCCGGGCGACTCCCGAGCTCCTCACCGCGGCCGTCGTCGCGGATCTGGAGGCGAAGCTCGTCGCCGAAGCGGACGCGCACCTGCGCGTGCTGGGCCTCGGCGTGCTTGAGCGTGTTCGTGAGCGCCTCCTGGATGATCCGGAACGCGGACAGGTCGACCGTCGCCGGCAGCGGTTGCAGCGCACCTTCGATCTCGAGCGCCACGTCGAGACCGGTCGCGCGCACCTGGTCGATCAGCCCGTCGAGGCGGGCGAGCCCCGGCTGCGGCTCGTAGTCGACGTCGTCGTGCAGCGCCCCGAGCACGCGACGGAGGTCGGCGAGCGCGGCGCGGGCGGCCGTGTCGATTGCCCGGATCGGCGGGCGGGCGAGCGCCGGATCGACCTCGAAGACGTCCTCGGCGGCGCCTGCCTGGACGACGATGACGCTGAGCGCATGGGCGACGACGTCGTGCAGCTCCCGCCCGATGCGGGCCTGCTCCTCGGCGATCACGCGTCGCGCTTCCGTCAGCCGCTCGCGCTCGAGCCGCTCCGCCTTCTCCTCGATCTCGCGGACGTACGCGCGGCGGGCCCCGATGGCGTCGCCGAGCAGCCACGCGGCGGCCAGGAAGACGACGTGGAAGGCGGTGCTGCCGAACTCGTTGTCGCCGCTCGACAACGTGAGCGCGAGAGCGATCACGGGGATCGCGGCGATGCCCGAGGCCGCGTCGCGTCGCGCGACTCGTTCGAGGCCGCGAGCGTGTACAGCGCGACGCCGAGCTGGAGCGGCAGCAGCGCGGAGCCGAGCGCGATGATCGCCACGGCGACGGTCGCGGTGGCCACGACCGTCGCGAACGGCGCCTGCCGCCGGCGCAGGAGGGGCAGTGTCCCGAGCGTGACGAGGAGCGCGGTCGCGACCGGGTGAGGGCTGTGCGCTGCGACGACGACGGTCGGCAGCCAGACGGCCACTGCGATGACCAGGTCGACGAGCAGCGGGCGCCGGTGCAGCCAGCTCCAGATCATTGTCGCCCCACGGTACCCGGGCCAGGAGGTTCGTCAGGCGTCGCGGCGCAGCAGCACGACCGCCGCGATCGCGATCGCCGCAGCGCAATACCCGGCGAAGAGCGCCAGGCCCGGGCCGGGATTGAGGCTGTGGGCGCCGTGGGTGAGCGAGAAGATCGAGCGCCCGGCGGCGTCCGGGCAGGTACTGGCGCGATCGCGTTGTTCCAGCTCGTCGGCAGGACGTTCAGGAGCGGCGGGATGACGAAGAAGATCGCTGCGAAGGCTGCGATCCCTCCCGCGGTGTTGCGGAGGATCGTCCCGAGAGCGAGCGCGAAGAGGCCGAGCAGCATCAGATAGACGGCGCCGCCGGCGATCGTCCGCAGGACGCCGGAATGCGACACGGAGATCTGCAGGATGTCGTGGCGCGAGAGGATCGCCTGGCTGCCGAAGAACGCGATGAACACCGCCGGCAGCGCGAGGACGAACGTGACGACCGCGAAGACGGCTCCCTTCGCCCACAGCATGGGCAGTCGCTTCGGGACGGCGGTGAGGCTGGCACGGATCATCCCCGTCGAGTACTCGCCTGTGATCACGAGCACGCCGAGCACACCGATCGCGAGCTGCGACAGGTTCACGCCGGCGAGCGCGATGTCGAGCGGGTGCCGGTCGGCGCGGTCGTGCGGGCTCATGCTGCCCCAGTGCGAGGACGTGACGGCCGCGAAGAGCAGCGGGAGGCCGATCGTCAGCAGGACGGCGACGAGGAGCGACCAGCGCGTCGAGCGCAGCGACACCAGCTTCGTCCACTCGGAGCGGACCACGCGCGCCTGCGTGACGCGGCCCTTGGTCGCGAGCGGCGGCAGCGAGATCGCCTTGGCAGCTCCGGTCATGCCGCGTCCGCCTGCACGAGGTCGGCGGTCCTGAACTCGACGTCGTCCCGTGTCATGTCCATGAAGGCCTCCTCGAGCGACACCTGCTGGGGCGTCAGCTCGTGGAGCACGATGCCGTTCGCGGCCGCGACCTCCCCGATCCGCTCGGCCGTCAGCCCGTGGACCTCGAGCACACCGGGCTCGTGCGACACGATCGTGACGCCGTCGTCGACGACCTTGTCCCGGAGCGCCTCGGCCTGTGGCGAGCGGACGAGCACGACCTTTCCGGACGCCTGACGGACGAGCTCCTCGACGCTGGTGTCGGCGATCAGCCTGCCGCGTCCGATCACGATCAGATGGTCCGCGGTCAGCGCCATCTCGCTCATCAGGTGGGACGAGACGAACACCGCCCGTCCTTCCGCAGCGAGCTCCTTCAGAAGATGGCGAACCCATTGGATGCCTTCCGGATCGAGCCCGTTGACCGGCTCGTCGAGCATCACCGTGTGCGGGTCGCCCAGCATGGCCGCGGCGATCCCGAGTCGCTGCCCCATGCCGAGCGAGAACTGTCCTGCGCGCTTGCGCGCGACCTCGTGCAGCCCGACGAGGTCGATCATGCTCGTCCACGCGGCGCCGCGGAAGCCCGTGTGTCTGCGCCAGCGCGAGCAGGTGGTTGTACGCCGAGCGTCCCGTGTGCACCGATCGCGCCTCGAGCAGCGCCCCCACCTCGTGCAGCGGGGCGGAGTGATCGCGATAGTGCTTGCCGTTCACCCGGACATCGCCGGCGGTGGGCGCGTCGAGGCCGAGGATCAGCCGCATCGTCGTCGACTTGCCGGAGCCGTTCGGCCCGAGGAAGCCGGTCACGATCCCCGGCTTCACCGTGAACGACAGCCCGTCGACGGCGCGCTTCTTCCCGTAGTCCTTGGTCAGGCCCGTTCGCTTCGATCATCGAAGCCACCGTAACGGCGTCGGCCTCCGCCCTTCGACCGAATGTCCTCCGTCGGAAGGAGGAGTCGAAAGGAGGGCCGACGGCGGTCGGTTCGCTAGGTTCCGACGGTGAGCACACACGCGCCGGATCGCCTCCATCCGAGGGTCACCCTGGCAGTGCTGGCGATCAGCGGGCTCGCGTATGCGGTCTTGAGCTCCGCGGTGGTCCCTGCACTACCGACCATCCAGCACGATCTCGGCGCCAGCGAGACGGGCATCACGTGGGTCCTGACGGGGTATCTGCTGTCGGCCTCCGTCGGCACGGCTATCCTCGGCCGCCTCGGCGACGCATACGGCAAGGAGCGCGTGCTCGTCTGGACGCTCCTGTTGCTCGCGGGCGGCACGCTGCTCGCCGCCGTCTCGCACACGCTCGCTTTGCTCATCATCGCGCGCGTCATCCAGGGTGTCGCGGGCGGGATCTTCCCGCTGTCGTTCGGGATCGTCCGCGACGAGTTCCCGCCCGACCAGGTCGCGGGGAGCATCGGGCTGCTGTCCGCGATTCTCGGAATCGGGGCGGGCATCGGCATCGTCGCCGGCGGCCTGATCGTCGAGCATCTGAGCTGGCAATGGCTGTTCTGGCTTCCGCTTCCCGTGATCGTCGTAGCCGCCTTCTGCACCTGGCGCTTCGTGCCCGAGTCGCCGGTGCGGATTCCCGGCCGGCCGAGCTGGCTCGCCGCCGTGCTGATGAGCATCGGGATCTCGACGGTGCTGATCGCTGTCAGTCAGTCGGCGGTCTGGGGCTGGGGCTCGGCGCGAACGATCGGGCTGCTCGCGGCGGGCCTGCTCGTCTGCTGCGCCTGGGTGGCGGTCGAGGTGCGGAGCGCGTCGCCGCTGATCGACATGACGATGATGCGGATCCGCGGCGTGTGGACGACGAACGTGGCTGCGTTCTTGCTGGGCGCGGGCATGTACTCGTCCTTCATCATCTTTCCGCAGTTCGCGCAGCTGCCGACGAGCACCGGCTTCGGCTTCGGCGCGTCGGTCGTCGTCTCGGGTCTCTATCTGCTCCCGTCGACGCTCGGGATGGTGGCAGCCGGCTTCGCCGCCGGTTCGATCGCAGCCCGCTTCGGCTCGAAGGCAGCTCTCGTCGCGGGCTCCGCGATCACCGCAGCGTCGTTCGGGCTGCTCTCGGCAGCCCATGGGCACCCGTACGACATGCTCGCCAGCGCCGCACTGCTCGGGATCGGTGTCGGGCTCGCGTTCGCGGCACTGGGGAACCTGATCGTCCAGGCGGTGCCGCCCGAGCAGACCGGTGCGGCGGGTGGCATGAACACCGTGATGCGCACGATCGGCGGCGCGATCGGCGGCCAGCTTGCGGCGACGTTCATCGCCGGCCATACGGCGAGCGACGGACTGCCCGCCGTCACCGGCTTCGAGGAGACGTTCGTGATGGCAACGTTGTTCCTCGTCGTGTGCACCTTTGCGGGACTGCTCGTCCCCGACCGCGCTCAGATGCGCGCCGGCCGGGAGGCGGAGGCAGTGCTCCTCGAGTCGACCTCCTAGTCGAGGCTACGCGCCTTCGGCTGCCGGCTCCGGGGTCGGGTCGGGCTCCCGGATGAAGAGCGCCGAACGCGTCCAGCTCGGCATCCACCAGTTCGCACGGCCGAGCAGCGCCATCAGAGAAGGCACGAGCAGGGCACGGATCACGGTCGCATCGAAGATGATCCCGGCCGCCAGGCCGACCGCGAACTCCTTGATCTCGAAGCCCGGGCTCGACGAGAGCACGAGGAAGGCGAACATCAGGATCAGCGCCGCGCTCGTCACGAGCTTGCCGGTTCGTGCCAGTCCGAGCTCGATCGCGCGCGGCGTCGAACCAGTCTCGTCGTAGGCCTCACGCATGCGCGTCAGCATGAAGACCTCGTAGTCCATCGAGAGGCCGAAGAGGAACGCGAAGACCATCAGCGGGATCCACGCCGTGATTGCCCCGGTCGCCGGGATGTTCCAGAGCGACGAGCCGTGGCCCTCCTGGAAGATGATCACGATGATCCCGAAGGCAGCGGCGAGCGACAGCAGGTTCAGGATCACGGCCTTGATCGGCAGCACGATCGAGCGGAATGCCCGCGCGAGCAGGATCAGCGTCAGGATCATCACGAAGGCGAGCACGTACGGGAAGTTGCCGTAGATGGCGTGCACGAAGTCGCGGTCGGCCGCGGCAACTGCCGCCGAGCGTGCCGTTCGTGCCGTCGAGCGAGTCGTTGACCCGGTTGACGATGCTCTGGATCCCGGGCGCGGCGCCGTCGATCGCCGGGAACGCCTCGACGAGCGAGTCCGGCCCGCGGCGCCAGGTCGACGGCGCCTCCGCGCCGACGACGCCGTCGACGGAGCGCGACCTTCGCCGCGATCGCCTGCGGGCTGCCGCCGTTCTCGACCAGGATGTCGAACGGCTTCATCACCCCCGGGCTGATGCCCGCGGCGAGGAGCGCGTCGCGTCCCTGGATCGCATCGCCGGTGCCCGGGAAGTGCACGAGCTGCGCCTCGTTCGGGTTCAACTGCAGGCCGAAGGTCACGAGCATGCCCACGATCACGAGCCCGACGATCGCGACGGGAAGCGGCCGGCGCAGCACGAACCGCGCCCAGCGCCCCCACCCTCCGTCTTCGGGGTGGTCGGGGCCGACGAGGCGTTTCGGCATCACGCGCACGCTGTTGATGCGCTCGCCGAGCACAGACAGCAGCGCCGGCAGCAGCGTGATCGCGGCAGTCACCGAGACCGCGGGAATCAGCATCCCGCCGATGCCCATCGAGCGGATGAAGGGCAGCGGCAGCACGATCAGCGAGAGCAGGCCGACCGCGACAGTCGTGCCGGAGACGATCACCGAGCGCCCGGCGTGCGTCATCGTCTCGACGAGCGCCGACTCGACGTCGTTGCCCTCGCGCAGCTCGTCGCGGAAGCGGAAGATCATCAGCAGGGCGTAGTCGATCGCCACGCCGAGGCCGACCAGTGCGATCAGGAACTGGACGATGATCGAGACGTTCGTGATGTAGGTCAACGCCCACACGAGTGTGAACGTGTTCAGGATCGAGGCAACGGCGACGACGATCGGCATCAGCACCGCCGGCAGCGTCCCGAAGACGAAGAGCAGGATCACGAGCGCCCCGAGGGCGCCGATGACCGCCTCGACGAGCACGCTGGGGCCGCCCGTCTGTCCGTTCGAGCTCGCCTCCTCGAGCGGATCGTGGCCCGTCACATGGACCGTGATCCCCGCCGGCAGGCCGTCGGCGGCCGCCGTGCGCTCCGCCGCCGCCCCGCTCGTCGTCGAGAACTGCGCCGGCCCGGGCGGGTAGATCATCATGAACGTCGTGTGCCGGTCCTTCGACGCGTACATCGGGTTGCCGGTCGAGAAGTACGAGCTCGTCAGCGCGCCCGGCGTCGCGGCCGCGGCGCGCGGCATCGCAGCGCGGATCGGCCGCGCTCTTCGTCGCGTCGCCGTCCGAGTGGAACACGACGACGTTCGGCGGCCGTACGCCGATGCCGAACGTCTGCAGCGTGCGCTGGTTCGCCTCGTAGGCCGACTTGCCGGGGATCGAGAAGCTCTGGTACCAGCGCTTCGACACCTGGCCGGCCGCGTACACGCCGAAAACGGTGAGCGCGAACCAGAGGGCGATGACGTACCAGCGGCGACGGGCGATGAAGTGTGCGAGGCGGGCCAGCAAGCGAGCTCCTTCCGGCGAGACGATCTCTGGAAACGTACATGCGACTAAAATCTTTCAGCAACAGTAACAATGGTCGTTACACTGCGCAACGTGGGTCTGCGAGAGACCAAGAAGCTGCGGATGCGCACGGAGATCGCCGACCAGGCGATGCGGCTCTTCGTCGAGCGCGGCTTCGACCGCGTCACGGTCGCGGAGATCGCCGCAGCTGCGGACGTCTCGGAGAAGACCGTCTTCAACTACTTCCCGACGAAGGAGGATCTCTTCTTCGACGAGGTGCCCGAGCGTGAGGCCGCGATCGTCGATGCGATTCGCGGGCGCGCACCGGGCGAGTCCGTGCTCGCCGCGCTGCGGCGCCTTCAGGTGCGCGAGTGCGGGCGCTTGAGCAGCCCGCCGTTCGCAACCTTCGCGCGGATCATCGAGGAGTCGACGGCGCTCCAGGCGAAGGAGCTCGAGGTCATGGCGCACTTTGCGCAGGTGCTCGCCGCCGCGATGGAGAGCGAGCTCGGCGTCGACGAGCGCGACGCGCGGATCGCGGCGGGCCTGCTCGTCAGCGTGCACCGGCAGCTCTTTCGCGCCGCGCGCAAGCAGGCACTGGCCGGCAAGCACGGCGCCGCCGCCGCGCGACGGCTGCGTGAGGATCTCGAGCGCGCCTACGCCATGCTCGAGCATGGGCTCGGCGAGCTCGGGCGGGTCGAGAGCGCCGCAACACACAGTTGAGCCGATCGCGTAGGTTCGTCCGATGCGCGAACGGGCGAAGGTTGTCGTCATCGGCGGCGGCGTCGGCGGCTGCGCGATCCTCTACTGGCTGACGAAGCTCGGCGTGCAAGACGCGTTGCTCGTCGAGCGCGACGAGCTGACGAGCGGCTCGACCTTCCACTCGGCCGGGCTGGTCGGGCAGTTGCGGGGATCGTTGCCGCTGACGCGGATGATGATGTGGTCGGTCGAGCTCTATCGGACACTCGGCGCCCAGGTCGATCTCGAGACGGGATGGCACGAGGTCGGCTCGCTCCGGCTCGCGTCGTCGCCCGAGCGCCTCGAGGAGCTGACCCGCCAGGCCGGCTGGGCGAAGACGTTCGGGCTGCCGCTCGAGTTGATCTCGGCAGACGAGGCAGCCGGACTGTTCCCGCCGATGTCCGTCGAAGGCGTCCTCGGAGCCGCATACCTGCCCACCGACGGCTACGTCGATCCTTCTCAGCTCACCTTTGCGCTCGCCGAGGGCGCCCGCCGGGGCGGCGCGGAGATCGCGCGGCACACGCGCGTGACTGCGATCGAGGTCGAACGCGGCAGCGTGCGCGGCGTCGTCACCGATCAGGGGCACGTCGAGGCGGAGGTGGTGGTCAACGCGGGCGGCATGTTCGCGAAGGAGATCGCGGCGCTCGCCGGCGTGAACGTCCCGCTCGTGCCCATGGCGCACGAGTACCTCGTCACCAGGCCGTCAGGGCTCCCGCTCGACATGCCGACGATGCGCGATCCGTCACTGCTCGTCTACTTCCGCCCCGAATCCGGCGGGCTCGTGATGGGCGGGTACGAGCGCAACCCCGCGCCCTGGGCGCTCGACGGGATCCCGCCCGATTTCAACGGCAAGCTCCTGCCCGAGGACTGGCCGCGCTTCGAGGAGTTGATGGCGAACGCGCTGCGCCGCGTCCCCTCGCTCGAGGAGATGGAGGTCGTCCGGCTCATCAACGGGCCGGAGGCGTTCACGCCGGACGGCGAGTTCATCCTCGGGCCGACGGAGGTCCGGGGCCTGTGGACGGCCGCGGGCTTCTGTGCCCACGGTCTCGCCGGCGCGGGCGGGATGGGCAGGCTCATCGCCGAGTGGATCGTCGAAGGAACGCCGTCGCTCGACACGTGGGAGATGGACTCGCGCCGTTTCGGCCGCCAGTACCGCTCGCTCGACTACACGCTGGCGCGGACACGGGAGATCTACGAGACCTATTACGACGTCAAGTACCCCGGGCACGAGCGGAGTGCCGGGAGGCCGTTACGGCTCTCGCCTGCCTATCCGCGGCTGGAGGCGCTGGGTGCCGCCTTCGGCGAGAAGTCCGGATGGGAGCGGGCGAACTGGTTCGAGCCGAACGCCGCGCGCGGTGACGAGCCGCTCCGACCGCGTGGATGGGCGGGCCGGTTGTGGTCCCCCGCGATTGGCGTCGAGCACCGCGCGTGCCGCGAAAGCGCTGCGCTGTTCGACGAGACCTCGTTCGCGAAGATCGAAGTCACCGGCGACGGGGCCGCCGGCTTCCTCGAGCACATGTGCTCGAATCGTGTCGCTCGAGCCGTCGGTGCGATCACCTACACGCAGATGCTCAACGAGCGCGGAGGGATCGAGTGCGACTTCACGGTTTCACGACTCGCCGAGGACCGCTTCCGCATCGTCACCGGCACGGCGTTCGGACAGCACGACCTGGCGTGGATCCGGCAGCACGCCCCCGACGGGGTCGCCGTCGATGACGTGACGTCCAAGTACGCGTGCTTCGGGCTCTGGGGGCCGCAGGCGCGGGAGATCCTCCAGCCGCTGACGACGACGGCGCTCGACTTCGGGTACATGCGCGCTCGTGAGCTGGCAGTGGGGCCGGTGCCGTGCCTCGCACTTCGCGTCACGTACGTCGGTGAGCTCGGCTGGGAGCTCTACTGCCCGATGGAGTACGGGCGGCGCCTCTGGGATGTGTTGTGGGCAGCGGGCCGCGAACAGGGGCTTGTCGCCGGCGGCTACAAGGCGATCGACTCGCTGCGGCTCGAGAAGGGCTATCGCGTCTGGGGCGCGGACATCACGCCCGAGGACTCCCCGTTCGAGGCCGGGCTCGGTTTCGCCGTCAAGGCGGACAAGGAGTTCATCGGCCGGGACGCCCTGGTCGCAGAGCCTTCGCGCCGGCTCTGTTGTCTCGTGCTCGCCGATCCGCGCTCGATTGCACTCGGCTCCGAACCGGTGCGCGTCGACGGAGAGCTCGTCGGCCGCGTGACGAGCGGAGGCTTCGGCTACTCGGTCGAGCGGTCGATCGCGTACGCGTACCTGCCCGTCGATCGCGCATCCGTCGGACAGCGCGTCGACGTGGAGATCTTCGGCGAGTGGGTCGCGGGCGAGGTGTCGGCGGAGCCGCTTTGGGACCCGAAGGGCGACCGGATCAGGGCGTGACGGGCACTTCCGAGCTTGCAGCCGTCGTCGCCCGTGTCTGGCCGCAGGGCGTCGATGCCGTCGAGCCGCTCGGCGGCGGGATCACGAATCACAACTACAAGGTCGACGCCGGCGGCGAGTCGTTCGTGCTTCGGATCGGCGGTGCCGAGACCGAGCTGCTCGGCATCGACAGGGCCCACGAGCGCGACGCGTCCCAGGTTGCCGCTGCCCTCGGGATCGCGCCGGATGTCGTCTCGTTCGTCGAGCCCGAGGGCCATCTCGTCACGCGCTTTGTCGAAGGCACCGTCGGTGACGTCTCGGTCGAGGACGCGGCGCGGTTGCTGCGGCGGCTGCACGACGGCCCGTCGCTCCCAGGGCGGTTCGACGCGCTCGCGGTGGTCGACGAATACGCGGCCCGCGCCCGCTCGCGCGGGGTGTCGCTGCCCGAGGCGTTCACGCAGGCGCGTGCCGTCGGCGCAGCGGTCGGCGCGCGACTCGGCCGCCGTCCGGAGGCTCCTTGTCACAACGATTTGCTGGCAGCGAACTTCATCTCCGCCGGGGGCAGGACCTGGATCGTCGACTGGGAGTACGCGGCCATGGGCGACCCGGCCTTCGACCTGGCGAACTTCGCCGTCTCGAACGGTCTCGACGAGGAGGGCGATGCCGAGCTGCTCGGCGCCTACGGTTCTGGCGAGGCGGACGTGCACGTGCTGATGCGCTACCTGTCCGACTTTCGGGAGGCGATGTGGGGTGTGCTGCAACAGGCGATCTCCACGATCGACTTCGACTTCGAGGCCTACGCAGACGAGCACTTCGAGCGGCTGTCCGAGACGGCTTCCGAGCCTCGGTTTCGCACGGCGCTGACGTCGGGTCACTGACCGGCGGCTAGCCGTCCGATCGTCTTGACTCGCCCGGCACCGTCGAGCACGACGCCGAGCAGAGCCAGGACGAGTGCTGCGGCGATCAGTGCGGCCAGGATGAAACGGTGACGGCGCATCACGCGGCCAACGGCGTCGCGTGGTCGACGATCTGCGTCGGGCGCATGCCGAGTGCGCGGCCGAGCGGGGCACCCACCGCGAGGCCGATGCGCTGGGCGAACGCCGGCGGAAACGGCAGCCGAACGGTGTCGAAGTGCGCGTTTGCGATCACAGCCAGGCGCAGCAGGCCGGGCATGCCCTTGCGGTTCGTCTTGCCTGCCTCCGCGAGCGCGAACATCGTCTCGAGCAGCGATTCGAACTGGAGTGCGGGACGGATGGCGCAAACGAACCTGGCGACGTCGTCGCCGGCATTCCAGAACTTGTGCGGTGTCCCGGCCGGCACGATCAGCGTCTCGCCGGGGCCGGCGACGACCTGCTCGCGACCGACCTTGAACCCGACCGTGCCCTCCAGGACGCTGAAGCGCTCCTCCTGGCTCGGGTGGATGTGCGCAGCTGCTACGAAGCCGCCGGGCTGGACCTGCGTCTCGATCACCACGGCCTCGCCGTGGGTTTGCCGGGACGTGGCGAGGAAGACGATCCGCTCGCCCGTCACGGGATTCTGGATTGCATCGCCGGGTTGAACCACTTTGTGACTCCTTCGGAGAGGGCTTTCCCTCTCAGAGCCACGACCGGCGGCGAAAATACGTCTACTCGACCTCGCTGAGCCGACCGGTCTTCACGTCGTAGACGAAGCCACGCACGCTGTCCTTCCGCGGGATGAACGGGCTGGCCTTGATCCGAGCGATCGACTGGCGGACGTCCTCGTCGAGGTCGTCGAACGCCTCGGCCGCCCATTCCGGCTTGATGCCGATGTCCGACTGCACCTGGCGGCGGAACTCGTCGTCGCCGAACGTCAGCATCCCGCAATCGGTGTGGTGGATGAGGATGATCTCCTCCGTGCCGAGCAGGCGCTGGGAGATCGAGAGCGAACGGATCTCGTCGTCGGTGACCACGCCTCCCGCGTTCCTGATCACGTGCGCGTCGCCCTCGGTCAGCCCCAGCAGCCCGTACGGGTTCAGGCGCGCGTCCATGCAGGCGAGAACCGCAACGCGCTTCGCAGGGGGTAGCGGCAGGTCTCCGCGGTCGAAGCCGTTCGCGTACCGCTCGGCGTTCTGAAGCAGTTCGTCCGTGACGCTCACTCGTCGCTCCTCTCGTCGCGCGCCGGCAGGGGAAGGGTGAGCCGACGCTACAGAAAGTGAAGTAATAGCTGATCATGCCGTTTTCTACCGCCTGACGGCAGTCTCAAAACCGCCCGAAAACGGGTCTTTCGGCCCATAAAGTTTTCCCCGCGCCCGGCCGATATTCGGGCGATGGCTGCGGTGGGCTCTCGGCGCAAGGAACGTCGGAGGGCGAGCGACGACTGGGTCGCTCGCTGGCTTGCCGCGTGCTCGGACCTGGCCGAGCTCGAGCGTTCGAACCCGATGACCGACGCGGTGATCGACGAGATCGACGGCCGCATGATCCGCATCGGAGACCACTGGCTCGCCGACTTCGCCTCCTGCAACTACCTCGGCTTCGACCTCGACCGCGAGATCATCGACTCGATCCCCGCGTACCTCGAGAAGTGGGGAACCCATCCCAGCTGGTCCCGGCTGCTCGGCAGTCCCGTTCTCTACGAGCAGATCGAGGAGCGCCTGACCGACCTGCTCGGCGCACCCGACGCGCTCGTCCTCCCGACCATCACGCTGATCCATCTCTCGGTGATCCCGCTGCTCGCGGCGAGCGGGACCGTGTTCGTCGACCGGCGCGCGCACAAGACGATCTACGAGGGCGCCGAGCTCGCGACGCTTCGCGGCGCCACGCTGCAAGCGCTTCGCGCACGACGACCTCGACGAGCTCGAGTCGCTGCTGCGTGCCGACACATCGTCGGCGCGCCTCATCTGCATCGACGGCGTCAACAGCATGACCGGCAACGTCGCCGATCTGCCGGCGTTCGCGACGCTCGCGCGCGAGCATGGCGCGATCCTCTACGTCGACGACGCGCACGGCTTCGGCGTGATCGGCGAGCGGAGCGCAGAGCGACACGTCGCCGTACGGCAGCCGCGGCAACAGCATCGTCCGCTACTGCGGCGAGACCTACGAGAACATCGTGCTCGTCGCCGGCCTCTCGAAGGCATACTCGTCCCTCGCCGCGTTCATCGCCTGCCCGCCCGAGATGAAGCGGCTGCTGAAGACGGCGGCGCCGCCGTACCTCTACTCCGGCCCGTCGCCCGATCGCGTCGCTCGCGACGACGCTCGCCGGGCTCGAGGTCAACGAACGGCGCGGCGACGCGCTGCGCGCCGACCTCTACGCGAAGACGAAGCGCGTCCTCGACTGCCTCGACCAGCTCGGCGTGCGGCACGCCGAACCGCGCACGGGTTGCCGATCATCGAGGTCCCGCTCGACCACGCCGAGCAGATCGGCGACGTCGGCGAGTTCCTCTTCGAGAACGGCATCTACGTCACGCTCGCCGCCTACCCGCTCGTGCCGCGCAGCGAGGTCGGCTTCCGCATCCAGCTCACCGCCGCCAACACCGACGGCGAGGTCGACCGCCTGATCGAGGTGCTCGGCTTGCTCGCCGACCCGTTCGACCTGCACCACCCGCAGAACAGGCCGCATGACGCTCCTGCGCACCATCGCCCCCGGCGCGCCGGACGCTCTGGGCCTCTACCTCGTCGTGCTGGCGGCCTCACCGCCGCCTACCTGTTCGTGCCGCCGTTCAAGGGCTACGCGGTCGTCGTGAACGTGATCGGCGTCTCGTCGCTCGTCGCGATCGCAGCGGGCATCCGTGCTGCACGGCCGAAGGCGCGCGTCGCCTGGGGGCTGATCCTGCTCGGCCAGACCCTGTACGTCGCCGGCGACTTCTACACGTACACGTATCCCGATCTCCTCGGCGGCAAGGTCGGCTTCCCCTCGGCCGGCGACGCGATCTACCTCTCCGTGTACCCGGCGCTGTTCGCCGGGCTGATGCTGCTCGTGCGCCGGCGCGACCCGCACGGCCGCGACCGCGCCGCGGTGCGTCGACTCCCTCGTCCTCACCGTCGGCTTCGCGCTCCTCTTCTTGGTCTTCCTGTCGCGCCGAACATGCACCTCTCGGGCCTGACGATCGCTCGCGAAGATCGTCTCCGTCGCGTACCCACTCGGCGACGTCCTGCTGCTCGGCGGCGTTGATCCGTTTCGCCGTGCAGGCCGGAGCGAAGACGCCGGCCTTCTACCTGCTCGTGGCGGGCACGGTGGCCTGCTCGCCACCGACTGCGCCTACAACTACGCCCTCCTCGCCGGCACGTACGACCACCAGCTCATCTTCGACGCCGGCTGGCTCGCCTACCTGGTGCTCTGGGGCGCTGCGGCACTGCATCCGTCGATGCGCGGGCTCGAGGAGCCGGCGCGGACACCCGCACGCCGTCTGACGGCGCCCAGGCTCGGCCTGCTCGCGACGGCCTGCTTGATCGCGCCCGCGATCCGCTTCGTCGAAGAGCTCGGCAACACCGACCTGCTCGTCATCATCGGAGCGTCGGCGATCCTGTTCCTGCTCGTCGTGCTGCGCGTGGCCGGCCTCGCGCGCCAGGAGGAGCGCGCGCCGCGCGCGAGCTCACGCTGCGCGAGGCGGGCCTGGCGCTCGTCGAAGCCGTCGGCCGGGCCAGCGTGCACGAGGAGGTCGCCGCATCCGCGGCCCGGATCGTCGGGCCCGAGGCGAAGGTGCGGCTCGTGCTCTGGGAGAACGGAAGGTCGCACGGGTCGCAGCGTCGAACGGCGCCGGCGAGCTGGGACATCTCGCCCGACGCTGCGCGCTGGATCCAGTCGGAGATCAGCCGGCGCGAGCACGTCACGGTGGTCTCGCCGCCCGAGCAGGCGCTCGTCGGCGCTCGGCCTCGGCGAAGCGCGCAACACGCTCGTCGTGCAGTCTCTCGGTGCGCGACGAGGACCAGGGCGCAATCGTCATCCAGTCGCCGACGCATGTGCCGGCCGACATCTTCGACTCGCTCGACTCGCTCGCCTCGCAGGTCTCGCTGGCGCTCGAGGCCGCGTCGCTGGCCGAGAACCTTCACCGCCAGAAGAGCGAGGCGCGCTTCCGCTCGCTCGTCGCCCACTCGAGCGACCTGATCACGGTGCTCGACCCGAACGGCGTCGTCACCTACCAGAGCCCGTCGATCGAGCGGCTGCTCGGCTATGCGGTCGACGAGATCGAAGGCACGGCGCTTCGGCGAGCTGCTCGCCGAAAGCGACCGCTCGCGTCTCGAGCCGATGACCAGCGACGGGTCGGTGCCGGCGCCGAGTCGCACACGTTCGAGTGCTCCCTCCGGCACCACGACGGCCGCTGGCTCCAGTTCGAGGTGCAGCACACGCAGCTGCTCGAGGACGAGCACGTGCAGGGCATCGTGCTGAACAGCCGCGACGTCAGCGAGCGCAAGGCGTTCGAGGAGCAGCTCGCCCACCAGGCGTTCCACGATCCGGTCACCGGCCTCGCCAACCGCGCGCTGTTCGCCGACCGCGTCGGCCACGCGCTGCGCTCGACGGTGCGCACGGGCTCGCTGATCGCGGTCATGTTCATCGACCTCGACGACTTCAAGACCGTCAACGACAGCCTCGGTCACCAGGCCGGCGACGCCGTGCTCGTTCGAGGTGGCGCGCCGGCTCGAACGAGTCGATCCGGCCCGCCGGACACCGTCGCGCGCTTCGGCGGCGACGAGTTCGCGGTCCTGCTCGACGGCGTCGACGGCTCCGACGAGGCGGCGTTGATCGCCGAACGGCTGCTCGCCGAGCTCGAGGCCCGCTGCGGAGATCGACGGCAAGCAGGTCTACCCGCGCGCGAGCGATCGGCATCTGCATCAGCGACGAGGACCTCCTGTCGCAGGACGCGGAGGAGCTGCTCCGCAACGCGGACGTCGCGATGTACATGGCGAAGCGCGACAGCGAAGGGCCGCTACCGCCTGTTCGAGCCGCCGATGCACGAGCGGGTCGTCGAGCGGCTCGAGCTCCGCGCCGAGCTGCAGCGGCGCTCGAGCGAGGACCAGCTCGAGGTCTACTACCAGCCGGTCGTGCGCCTCTCGACCGGGCAGCGACTACGGCGTCGAGGCGCTTCTCCGCTGGCACCACCCGACGCGCGGCCTGATCGCAGCCGGCCCAGTTCATCCCGCTCGCCGAGGAGACCGGCCTGATCATCCCGATCGGCAGCTGGGTGATCGAGCAGGCCTGCCGCAAGGCAGTCGGAGCTGCAGGAGCGCTTCCCGATGCCCGAGCCGCTCCGCATCAGCGTCAACCTCTCCGTCAAGCAGCTGCAGGCCGAGCGATCGTCGACGACGTCCGCGAGATCCTCGCGCCGACCGGTCTCGACGCCGTCGTCGCTCGTCCTCGAGGTGACCGAGACCGTGATGCTCGCCGACGCCGACATGGCTGTGCGAGCGCCTGCACGCGCTCAAGGCGCTCGGCGTGCGGATCGCGATGGACGACTTCGGCACCGGCTACTCGTCGCTCAGCTACCTCAGCCGGCTGCCGGTCGACATCCTCAAGATGGACCGCTCGTTCCTCGGCGGCGGCATCGACGACAGCGGCCTCGCCGCGGCGATCATGGCGATCGGAGAGCGGCTCGGCCTCGAAGTCGTCGCCGAGGGAATCGAACGGCACGACCAGATCGAGTCGCTGCAGAGCCTCGGCTTCGAGCTCGGCCAGGGCTTCCTCTTCGGGCGGCCGATGCCGCAGGGCCCGCTCGACGAGTATCTCGGCGGCCACGGCGAGTCGATCTCCGCGCAGTTCGACTCCGATGCAGCATAGCTTCGAGGGTCTCGACCGCCCAGGCGGCACGTCTCGTGTCGGTCTGCTGCGGCCGCTTCGCTCGCGCGACTTCCGCCTGCTCTGGGTCGGCATGAGCTGTGTCGCTGGTCGGCGACGGCATCTTCCTCATCGCGACTGCCTGGACGGCGTACTCGCTGTGGAACGCGCCGGCGGCGCTCTCCATCGTCGGGATCGCGATGACGGTGCCGACGATCGCGTGCCTGCTCGTCGGCGGCGTGATCAGCGACCGCTTCGACCGACGCCGCGTGATGCTCTTCTCCGACCTCGGTCGTGCGCTCGTGGTCGGCCTGCTCGCCGCGCTCGCGCTGACGCACGTGCTCGACTTCGCGATGCTGACGGCGATCGTCGCCGCGTACGGGCTCGGCGCCGCCTTCTTCACGCCCGCCTTCGAGTCGATCGTGCCCACGATCGTCCCTGCGGACGATCTCCCGCAGGCGAACGCGCTCGACCAGTTCGTGCGCCCGATCGCGCTACGGCTCGTCGGCCCTGCGCTCGGAGGCTGGTTGATCGGGTTCCTGGGCGTCGGCACGGCGTTCGCGCTCGATGCCGTGTCGTTCGTCGTCTCGGCGTTCACGGTGCTCGGCGCTTCGGCGCGTCGCGGTTGCCGCATCGGCGCCGGAGTCGACCGTCGCCGCGCTCGGCGACGGGCTGGGGTTCGTCCGGCGCAACGTCTGGCTCTGGGGAACCCTCGCTGTCGGCTGCGATCGCGTATCTCGCGTTCCTCGGTCCGACCGAGACCCTCGTGCCGTTCATGGTGAAGAACGATCCTCGACGGATCGCCGAGCGAGCTCGGGCTCGTGTTCGCGGCCGGCGGAGTGGGCGCGGTCGGCGCCGCGTTCGTCGTCGGCCAGCGTGGCCAGCCGAAGCGCGACATCACGTGGATGTACGTCTGCTGGACGGTGGCGACGCTCGCCGTGGTCGGCTACGGCCTCGCGCGGACGGTGCCGCAGTTGATGGTCGCCTGCCTCGCTCTTCAACGCGCTCGAGGCCGTCGGGACGATCTTCTGGTCGACGATCAAGCAGCGTCATGTGCCGACGAGCCTGCTCGGTCGCGTCTCGAGCCTCGACTGGCTGATCTCGATCAGCCTCCTGCCGCTTTCGTATGCGATCACCGGACCCGGTCGCCGACATCTTCGGTGTGCGCGGCGACGCTCGTCGGAGCGGGATTCGATCGGCGCGGCGGCCACGCTGAGCGCGCTGTTCATTCCGGGGATGCGCGACGTCGAGGGCACGTACGGCCGACTGCCCGCTGCTCCGGCTTCCACCTGACGGTGTCTACGGCCGTGCGTGCGCGCTCTCCACGCTCGACAGCTTCGACGCCGCGCCCTCGGCTGACCTACAGTTACCGGCCGATCGGCGTCATGTCGGCGTAGCGGTCACCCACGGGCGCGGGCACCGCGTCGAGCCGCGCAAGCTGCTCGGGCGTGAGCTCGAGCGCGTCTGCACCGGCATTCTCCTCGAGACGCGAGACGCGTTTCGTGCCGGGGATGGTCGCGATGTCGTCTCCCTTCGACAACACCCACGCCAGCGCGACCTGGGCCGGCGTCGCTCCTGCGGCGGCGGCGACCGCCTCGACCTCGTCGACGATACGCAGGTTCTGCTCGAGGTTCTGCTCGAGAAAGCGTGGACTGTCGCTGCGGAAGTCGCCCGCCTCGAGGTCGCCGGTCGAGCGGAAGCGTCCGGTGAGGAAGCCGCGGCCGAGCGGTGAGTAGGCGACGAATCCGATCCCGAGCTCCCGGACGACCGGCAGGATCTCCGACTCGGCATCTCGCGTCCAGAGCGAGTACTCGGTCTGGAGCGCGGCGATCGGATGGACGGCGTGCGCACGACGGATCGTTTCGGGGCCCGCCTCGGACAAGCCGATGTACCGGACCTTTCCCTCCCCGACGAGGTCTGCGAGCGCACCGACGGTCTCTTCGATCGGTATGTTCGGGTCGACCCGGTGCTGGTAGTAGACGTCGACGTAGTCGGTACCGAGACGTTCGAGCGAACCGTCGAGCGCAATGCGGATGTTCTCGGGTGAGCTGTCGTACCCGCGCCGTCCGCCGTCGCGATGCGTGATGAACCCGAACTTGGTCGCGAGCACGACCTCGTCGCGCCGCTGAGCGATCGCACGGCCGACCAGCTCCTCGTTCGTGTACGGGCCGTAGATCTCGGCCGTGTCGATGAACGTGATCCCGAGATCGAGCGCTCGCTGGATGGTACGGATCGACTCGGCGTCGTCGGTGCCCGCCCCCGCGTAGAAGGCAGACATCCCCATGCAGCCGAGGCCCAGCCGCGAGACGTCGAGCCCCCCGAGAGATCCGTGCTTCATGTGGTCCCCTCCTTCTTTTCGTTTGCCGGCTGGCGCCTCAACAATGCCGACGGCTGGGAGGGCTGTGCCGAGTTGACGTCTCCCCGGTTCGGTCGTAGCGTTTCGGAATGCTCTCGCGTGCCGTTCTCGTCGTGCCGCCTGCAATCTCGCAGCGCGTTCACTGATCCGCCGCGCGCGTGAGGATCAAGGCAGCCGTTCTCGAGCAGTTCGGAGCGCCGCTCGAGATCCAGGAGCTCGATCTCGACGAGCCGCGCGACGGCGAGGTGCTCGTGCGGCTCGCCGCCTGCGGGGTGTGCCATACCGACCTCTACACGGCGTCGGGAGCCGATCCATCCGGATACGCCCCTACAGTCCTCGGCCACGAGGGAGCAGGCGTCGTCGAGCGCGTCGGGGCCGGAGTGACCTCGCTCCGGGTCGGTGACCACGTGGTGACGTTGTTCTCCCCGCAATGCCGTGAGTGCGTCCACTGCCTGAGCGAGCGCACGAATCTCTGTCTGGCGATCCGCGACCAGCAGAACAAGGGCTACCTCCCGGACGGCACGAGCAGGCTGTCGCGCGGCGGCGAGCCGATCCGGCACTTCATGGGCACGTCGACGTTCGCCGAGTACACGGTGATGCCCGAGATCGCGCTGGCGAAGATCACGCCCGACGCGCCGTTCGAGGGCGCCTGCCTGTTTGCGTGCGGGCTCTCGACCGGGCTCGGCGCGGCGATGAACACGGCGAAGGTCGAAGCCGGCTCGACGTGCGTCGTCTTCGGCGCCGGCATGGTCGGGCTCGGTGCCGTGATCGGCTGCCGCCTGCAGGGCGCCGCACGGATCGTCTGCGTCGACCTCGCCCCCGAGCGGCTCGCACTGGCAACGAGGCACGGTGCGACGGAGACGCTCGTGGGCGGCCCCGACACCGTCGAGCGGATCGTCGAGCTCACCGGCGGCTTCGGTGCGGACTTCACCTTCGAGGCGACCGGCGACGTCGCCGTGATGCGGCAGGCGGTCGAGGCGGCGCGCATGGGCTGGGGTCTCTGCACGGTCGCGGGGGTTGCAGGCAGGGGCGAGACGCTGGAGGTGGTGCCCCGTTTCCTGATCACCGGCCGCCGCGTCGCAGGTTCGTCTTTCGGCGGTGTGAAGGGCCGCGACGGCGTGCCTCTGCTGGTCGATCGCTGGCTCGCCGGAGACATCGACGTTCAGTCGTTCATCTCGCACCGGCTCACGTTGGAGGACGTGAACCGGGGCTTCGAGCTGATGGAACGGCAGGACGGCATCCGCAGCGTCATCGGCTTCGCATGACGTCGCGTGTGTGACCTGCACGATCACGGCCCCCATCGGCTCGAGCCGCTGGAGTGCGACGAGTACGTGCTCGACACGCCGATCGTGCGGACGTTTGTGGAGGCGGTGCGCGCCAAGATCGCCGCCGCGCTGTCTCCGGCGGAGGCGATTGCAGCGATCGAGCCGCAGTTCGCCGACCTCCTCGTGTCGCCCGGATGGCTTCCCGAGCGCTACCAGCAAGACGCCCCCGCGAGCGGGATGGGCGGCGGCATCGGACAGTGGCTCTTGTTCCGATCGGCCGATCGAGCGCTCTGCCTCTTCAGCCTCGTCGTGCCGTCAGGCTCGCGGACGCCGATCCACGATCACGGCGCGTGGGGCCTCGTCGGCCTCTTTCGCGGCAATCAGGACGAGGAGCTGTATCGGCCGCTCCCCGGTGGGGGCCTCGATCCGGTCCGGCGGCGTCCACTCGAGCCCGGCGACTGGTACGCGCTCGTCCCCCCGGACACCGACGTCCACCGGGTGCGAACGACCTCGTCGGAGACGTCGGTCTCGATTCACCTGCTGGCGAACGACACGGGCTGCGTGCTCCGGCACGTCTACGACGAACGGACGGGCGATTCGCAGCCGTTCCGCTCCGGCTACGTGAATGCCGCCTGCCCGGAGGGCGATCCGGTGACCGCCGGCTGAAGAACGCGCCCGGCTCGACGCGGTGGGACTGCAAACCCACCGCGGAGCCCGGGTGGCGTCGTGCCCCCACCCCCGTGAGGGGCACACCTGTGGCCGATCGCACGCTACGCCCGCCGGCGGTTACGGCGTGGTCACGGAAGTGCTGCGAGGCTGCTCTCTCGCTCGCCGTACACTCGTCGCTGCGTGGTGGTGTCGATCGTGTTTCGATTCTGTGAACCGGTGACGCGCCGGCCCGGCGGACGGCATGATCGGCGCGCGACGAGCACGTGGCCCTGACCGAGATGAGGGGATGGAGCAATGAGCGTGGAACGCGACCGCGTCGAGACGTTCGGCCAACTCGAGAACGGCTTGCGCCAGGCGGGTGACTGGTACCACTGGGGCCCGTACCTCTCCGAACGCCAGTGGGGAACGGTGCGCGAGGACTACAGCGCGGACGGCACGGCGTGGGAGTACCTGCCACACGACCATGCGCGCTCGCGCGCGTATCGGTGGGGCGAGGACGGCCTAGCCGGTTTCTCCGACGTCGAGCAGCGGCTCTGCCTCGCGCTCGCGCTCTGGAACGGACGCGACCCGATCCTCAAGGAACGCATCTTCGGCCTCACCGGGAATCAGGGGAACCACGGTGAGGATGCGAAGGAGTACTGGTGGTACCTCGACGCGCTCCCCAGTCACGCCTGGAACCGGTGGCGGTACCACTATCCACAGCGGGCATTTCCGTACGACGATCTGGTTGCGGAGAACGCGCGACGCGGGAAGCTCGATCCCGAGTACGAGCTGCTCGACACGGGTGCGTTCGACGAGGACCGCTACTGGATCGTCGAGGTCGACTACGCGAAGGGCGATCCCCACGACCTGCTGATGACGATCCGCGTGACGAACGCGGGACCGGACACCGAGACGATCGACGTCTTGCCGACGGTGTGGTACCGGAATACGTGGGCGTGGGAGGTCGACGGCGAGAAGCCGCAGCTTCGCAGCGGCGGCGCGGCGCGGCTCGTCACCGAGCATCCATTCCTCGGTCCGCTCGAGCTGGTGGCGGAGGGGACGCCGACCGTGGTCTTCTGCGACAACGAGACGAACGACGAGCGCCTGTTCGGCTCTCCGTCGGTGACCGCGACGCCCAAGGACGGCATCGCGGATCACGTCGTCGCAGGAGCCGAAACGGTCGCGGCCGGAGCAGGGACGAAAGCGGCCTTCTGGTACCGCATCGACATCGCTCCCGGACAGACGGCGACCGTGCGGGTTCGTCTGCGACCGACCGATCGCGGCGGCGACCCGTGGAGCGACTTCGACGCGATCGCGAGCACACGCCTTGCGGAGGCCGACGAGTTCTACGACGAGCTCACGCCGGCCGCAGCGACCGTGGACGAGGCGCTCGTACTGCGCCAGTCGCTCGCGGGGATGCTCTGGAGCAAGCAGCTGTACTACTACGACGTCGCACGCTGGCTCGACGGTGACCCGACCCAGCCGACCCCACCTGCGTCGCGTCTCGGCGGCCGGAACGCGCGCTGGAGAACGTTCGACGCGTTCGACATCATGTCGATGCCCGACAAGTGGGAGTACCCGTGGTTCGCCGCGTGGGATCTCGCGTTCCACTGCATCGCGATCGCGCGCGTCGACCCTGCATTCGCCAAGTACCAGCTGACGCTGCTCTGCCGCGAGTGGTTCCAGCACCCGAACGGCGCACTCGCCGCGTACGAGTGGTCGTTCGACGACGTCAACCCACCGGTGCAGGCGTGGGCGGCGATCGAGGTGTTCGCGATCGACGGCGGCCGCGACGACGAGTTCCTGAGCCGGATCTTCGACAAGCTGCTCGTCAACTTCACCTGGTGGGTGAACCGCCAGGATCGCGACGGCTCGAACATCTTCGAGGGCGGCTTCCTCGGTCTCGACAACATCGGGCCGATCGACCGCTCCCACCTGGCCGAGGGGCAGCTGCTGGAGCAGTCGGACGGCACGGGCTGGATGGGGTTCTACGCGCTGACGATGGCGGCGATCGCCTCGATCCTCACGCGGCGGGGGCGACCGGCGACCGATCTCGTGTTGAAGTTCCTGGAGCACTTCGCGCTTATCAAGGACGCACTCGACTCGCAGGATCTCTGGGACGAGACGGACGGCTTCTTCTACGACCAGCTCCGGTTGGCGGACGGCCGTTCTTTTCCGGTCAAGGTGCGGTCGATCGTCGGCGTGCTGCCGCTGCTCGGCGTCGCTGCGATCGACGAGGAGGTCGTCGACCGGGCCGAGACGATGAACAAGAAGGCCGCCTCGCTCCTCAGCGGCGCCCACGCGGTCCGAGGGGTTCCGGGCCAACGGCGCATGCTGCTCGGCGTCGTCTCGGTCACCCGCGTGCTTCGCGTGCTCGAGCGTCTCTTCGACGAGGCCGAGTTCCTCTCGCCCTACGGCCTGAGGGCGATCTCACGTTGGCACGCGGAGCACCCGTTCTCACTCGATGTCGACGGAACCTCGGCGCGGGTCGACTACGAGCCCGCCGAGTCGACGACCGGGATGTTCGGAGGAAATTCGAACTGGCGCGGACCGGTCTGGATGCCCGTCAACTTCCTGCTCGTCGAGGCGCTCGGACGGTATGCGCGCTTCTTCGAGGACGAGCTCCGGATCGAGTATCCGACCGGCTCGGGCGTCGAGTCGACGCTGGAGGAGGCGGCCGCCGATCTGCGCGAGCGGTTGATCGCGCTCTTCACCGTCGGCGCGGACGGTCGGCGTCCCTGCTTCGGCTGGGTCGAGCGCCTGCAGGACGATCCGGAGTGGAAGGACAACGTGCTCTTCAACGAGTACTTCCACGGCGACAACGGCGCGGGTCTCGGCGCGAGTCACCAGACCGGGTGGACAGGCGTCGTCGCCGAGCTGATCCTGCGCGCCCGCGGCGGTCCCGTCCCGACGCTCGGAGAGCTGATGGCCGCAGACGCCGCGGCTCACCGGTGACGATTCGTCTCGGACCGCAGGCCTGCGGGACCCTCGAGGAGTCCTCGAGCCGCGAGTGGCTCGTCGCCGACGGCGTCGGCGGCTACGCCATGGGCACCGTTGCCGGGCTGCGCACGCGGCGGTATCACGGGCTGCTCGCGGTGGCGGTCGACGGGCCCGCCAACCGCATGCTCGGGCTGGCCGCGCTCGACCCGGTCGTCGTCTTGGGCGACGCCCGGTTTCGCCTGGCGACGGACGAGTGGGGCAGCGGTACGGTCGATCCCCGAGGGCACGAGCTGCTCGTCTCGTTCGATCTCGCCGAGTGCGTTCCGCGGTGGCGCTGGCAGATCGGCGGCATCGTCGTGGAACGCGAGATCGCGATGATGCACGGCGCACCCGTCGTCGCGATCGTCCATCGCCTCGTTGCCGCCGACCGCCCGGTGCGTCTCGAGCTGACGCCGCTCTGCACGTGGCGGAGTGTCCATGGCGAACGGCATGCCGACGGGCCGCCCGCGATCGATGCGACGTCGCAAGGGTTCGTGTTCGAGGGCGCCTACCGCGTCGACGGTCCCGGCTGGAACGGCGGCGGAAGCTGGTACCGGGACGTCCGCGCGCGCGAGGAAGCTGCGCGCGGCCTCTCCGATCGCGAAGACCTGTGGGCCGCCGGTACGTTCGTCGCCGAACTGGACCCGGGCGGCTCACACGAGGTAGTTGCATCGGCGACGTCGTTCAACGGGCTCGCGCCTACGGCGAGCACGATCGTCGACGCAGCTCGCCGCCGCGCCGGTGAGCTCGTGCGACGCGCCGGAGCGACGGACGAGACCGAGAAGCAACTCGTTCTCGCTGCCGATCAATTCGCGATCACAACCGCCGGTCGCCCGACCGCTGTCGCGGGCTATCCGTGGTTCGGGGAGTGGTCCCGCGACCTGATGACGTCGTACGAGGGGCTCTATCTCGCCACGGGCCGATACGACGAGGGACGCGAGGTGCTCCGAACGTCGGCGGCGACGGTCTCGGAGGGGATGCTCGCGAACACCGCCGACACCGGCTCGCTCGAGTACAACACGGTCGACGGCACGCTCTGGTTCGTCCATGCGGCGGGACGTCATGTGACGGTCACCGGCGACGACGATCTGGGCGCGGAGCTTGCCCCGACCTTCGCGCAGATCGTGCGCCATCACGTGGAGGGGACGCGATACGGAATTCGCGTCGATCCGTCCGACGGCCTACTCGCGCAGGGTGCAGAGGGAATCGCACTCACCTGGATGGATGCACGGATCGACGGCGTGCCCGTCACGCCACGGGTCGGCAAGCCCGTCGAGGTCAACGCGCTCTGGCTGCGCGTTCTCGACGTCGTTCCCGGATTCGAGAGCCTGCGGGATACCGCTGCTTCGTCGTTCGTCCGCCGCTTCGTGCGTCCGGACGGCGGTGGGCTCTTCGACGTCGTCGACGGTCCCGCGGGCGACGACCCGTCGGTCCGGCCCAACCAGCTGCTGGCCGTTTCGCTGCCGAACGGGCCGCTCGGCCCGGACGCCGCTGCAGCGGTGGTCGACGTCTGCCGGCGCTCGCTGCTGACTCCGCTCGGGCTCCGCTCGCTCGCGCCCGACGATCCCCGCTACCGGCCCTACCACCGGGGTGGGCCTGCCGAGCGCGACGCCGCCTACCACCAGGGGACGGTGTGGCCCTGGCTGATCGGCCCCTACGTCGATGCTGCGCGAACCGCGGGCGTCTCGACCGACGGCATGCTCGACGGCCTCGAGGCCCATCTCGCGGACTGGGGCGTCGGCTCGGTCTCGGAGACCACCGACGGCGCTTCGCCGAACCTCGCGACCGGCTGCCCGTTCCAGGCATGGTCGGTGGCGGAGCTGCTGCGGGCGTTGTCGTAGCGCCGTCGAGCAGCGGTGCGTGACACCGTGGTGCCAGGCACCGCTGCTCGGGCGCGAATCAGGCGACCGGTTCGACGATCGTCAACGTGTTGCCGCCCGGGTCGCGGAGCCTGAACATCGGCGGCACGGGGCCGCCCCAGCGAGCGATCTCGGGATCGACGTCGACGCCTGCCGCCTTCAGCGTCGCGTGATCGGCCTCGATGTCCCCGGTCGAGATCACGATCCCCGTGTCGACGGAGGTCGCTCCCCCCTCCATCGGCGGGGCGAGTGCGATCGCAGCGCCGCCCGCGGGCGGCACGACCTCGATCCAACGCATCTTGCCGTCGGCGAACGTCTCGTCCGACCGCAGCTCGAACCCGAGCGTTCCGACGTAGAACTCCAGTGCGCGGTCCTGGTCGGCCGCCGGAACCGCGACGCGTCCGAGCTCGGTGAGGTGCAGCTTGTTGGCCATGTCGTCTCCTCCTGGATGTCTCGAAGGTCCTAGCTCAGACCGGGAGCCGACGTGGAACTCAGCGGTCGCTCGAGGCTACGCAGCCTGTTCGAGCGCGGCGTCGTCCTCGCGGGCGTTGTCGAGGATCTTCTCGATCTCGGCCTCGGAGCGGCCGGCCCGCTGCGCGGCTTCCACCATCAGCAGCAGGTGCTGTTGTTCTGCTTCGTGCTCGTGCCCTGACATAGGCGTCCCTCCTTCGCGGTCAGTGGCTTCCACGCTACGGGCCGGCGCCATGGCGTTGCAGTAAGGGTTCTGTGAATGTCTGGCTCCGGGTCGGGCGTCGCTCCCGCCGATACGAGGCAGGAAGACGTAGGCCGGCCGCGGAATCGTCGTGGTGAGCGATCGTGGGGCTCCTCCGGACGAAGACGCGGTCCGCCACCGCGCCTTCGAGCTCGCCCAGGAGAGTGACGCGGGAACGGCGGTCGACAACTGGCTGCGCGCCGAGCAGGAGCTTGCGGTTGCCCACGACTACGACACGATCGATCGTGATCTCGAGCGCCTCGGGATGACGATCTCGCGGCTTCCGCTCGAGGCCGGGGTCGTCTGGCGCCTTTGTCTTCCCCGCGGTGAGATCGTCGACGAATGGGAGCCCGGCAACACCGGGCTGACGCTGCCCGATGAGATCGCGGGGCTCGTCGCCCGCGTCGTCGCGGGCAAGCCGCTCGTTCCGGGCCCCCCGCTCAGCCGCGATCCGGGGGCGATGCGGCTGCGCGAGGTGCTCGAGCAGCAACGGCAGGCGATCGTCGCCCACGATCCGGGCTCACGGCTTGGCGTCGATCCCGAGAACCTGCACCAGCACCGAGTCGCGTCGAGGCGGACGCGCGCGTTTTTCCACGCGACGCGAGCGTTCGTCGATCCTGAGTGGCGGCGCCTGCTCACGGTCCCGTTGCGCGAGCTTGGCGAGGTCACCGGGCCCGTCCGCGATCTCGATGTTCTCCTCGAGCACGTGCGCGAGGAGCTCGGCAGCATTCCCGAGCGGGACCGGCCAGGCGTCCGGTCGCTCGTCGAGAAGCTGGAGCACGAGCGCGTTGCGCGCCGGCACGCACTCCTCGCGGCTCTGGACGGCGACCGGTACCGATTGGTGCTCGCGCGCCTCCGATTGCCGCCCAGGCTTGCGCCCGGCGTCGAGCGGGTTCGGCTCGAGCGCGTTGCGCGAATGGAGTTCCGTCGTCTGGCGCGCACCGTGGAGCGTCTGGGCAAACGCCCGTCGGATCCTGCGATGCACAAGTTGCGCATCCAGCTCAAACGTGCCCGATACGCCGCAGAGCTCGTGTCGCCGCACGGCTCCCCCGAGCGCCGGTTCGTCGACGACGCCAAGGAGCTGCAGGATCTGCTCGGCGAGTTCCAGGACGCCTTCGTCGCGGAGGAGCACCTGCGCTCGTCGACGGTGGTCGATGAGCAGACCGCGACCGCGTTCGTGGCCGGACGGCTCGCCGAACGGCAGGTCATCCGGCGACTGCAGGTACGAGGGGCGCTGCCGAAGGCCTGGAAGCGGCTCCGGCGGAGCGGCGCGCGGCTCGGCTGAGGTCGACGAGTGGGCACGGAGACCCGAAAGCTGAAGCTCTACCCCGACGTTCCGTCGAAACGACGCTCGACGATCGTGCGCGATCTCGTCTTGCTGGCGCTGGTCGTTCTCTTCGCCTGGGGCGGCTATCGGGTGTACCGGGCGGTCGAGGGTCTGGCCGTCCTCGGCTCGGGCGTGAAGGGAGCCGGCGTCTCGGTGCAGAGCGGTTTCGGGTCGGCCGCCGGCGCGGTCGAGCGGATCCCGCTCGTCGGTGGAAGCCTCTCGAGTGCCCTCGAGAGCGCGGGTCGCGGTAGCGGTGGCAACGTGGCCGCGCTCGGGCAGCAGGGCGAGGACGAGGTCCATCATCTGGCGCTCTTGCTCGGCCTGCTCGTATTCGCGCTACCGACCCTGCTCACGCTGCTCGTCCTGGTCCCGTCCCGGGTCCGGCAGATCCGCCAGATGAGCGCAGCCAAGGCCGCGCTCGTCGACACCGGCGATCCTGAGCGACGACGTCTGCTCGCGATGCGCGCGGCCTTCGGGCTCTCGTACGGGACGCTCCTCGGCTATACGAACGACCCGCTCGGCGACCTCGCCGCGGGCCGCTACGACCCGCTCGTGTCGGCTGCGCTCGACGACGCCGGCATCCGGCGCTGATCGGGGTCCGCGCCCGCCGAGCGGTCCCGCCACACGACTGCGGCGAACCTCCCGCGCGCGCTCGGGTCAGGCTGTGGCGTAAGAGGCCGAGCGGGAGAAGATCGCGTCGACGACGATGTTGAGCGCCCAGATGATGATCGTCGCCCAGACGTAGTTCCAGAATCCGTTGATGTCGAACTTCGGGACGAGGAGCACGGTCAGCCACAGGGTGAACAGCGACACGAAGAACCAGGCGATCCCGAGCGTCAAGATCGCGAAGGGAAGCGTGATCAGCTTCAGGATCGGCTTCAGGATCGTGTTGAGGACACCGAAGACGGCCGCGGCGACGATCACCGCCCACGCCGAGCCGTGGAACGTGACGCCGCTCAGAAGCCAGCCTGTCAGCGCCAGCACGATCGCGTTCCCGACCCACGAGACGAGCATCCACCTCAACATCGCGATGAGCGTTACACAGTCGGACGACGGACGCCGCCCACGACGGGCATCGCCGTCGACGGGCTCCGGGCTTCGGCCGTCGGAACGTCGATCCGGAACAGTCGCGGGAGCAGGCGGCTCCTCGACCCGATCGCGTAGATCACGAGCGCGTAGAGCCAGCCGAGCAGCACGTCCGTCACGTAATGCTCGCCGCTGTAGACGAGCGCGAAGCCCATCAGCAGCGGATAGAGCCAGAGGAGATGCCTCCAGCGCGAGTGCACCCGGCCCGCGATGTAGAGGGCGATGAGCATCGTGTACGCGGCGTGGAGGGATGGGATCGCGGCGACATTGTTCGAGTAGAGCGTTCCGCGCTTCCAGAGCGGCCGGAACGAGACCACCGGCGTGTGGGCGCTGACGACGGCGATCACATGGTGCACCGGCGGTATCAGTCCTTCCTGCCCCGCCATCCACGGCGGCACCGCGGGAAAGAGGACGTAGGTCGCGCAACCGGCGAACGCGAGCGCTACGACCATCCACGCGAAGCGGCGGAACTCGGCGCGCGATCGCCACCACAACACCGCGAGCACGAGCGTCGGTAGGAAGAAGTAGCTCACGTATGTGAGCCAGCTCACGTAGTCGTACCAGCGGAGATGGCGCCCTCCGTGCCAGAGGTGCTGCTGCAGCCAGACCGTCGGGATCGCGCCGATCCCGATCGCGCGGTCGATGTCGATCTGCGGACGAGCGTGCTCGGGCAGCCACAGCCCGTCCGCGAAGCCTCGGATCAGGTCGTAGACCGCGAGCATCGCGACGAACGGGAACCAGTCGAACGCGATGCCGACGACGAGCTTGCGCAGCCGCCCGATGCTCGTTGCCGACGCCGCGAAGATGCCGGCCAGCACGACGATCACGAGCAACTCGCGCGAGGCGGGGATGCCACGCAGCCGCACGATCAGCCAGACGAGGAGCCCCGCGTAAACGGCGAGCGGTGCCGCGCGAAGCACGCCGGCGCGCGTCGGTCGACGAAGGCGAGCGCGGCGCACGAGATCGCACTCAACCCGACCCTGGTTAACGCGTCGTTACAGCCAGGTTGCGAGTCAGTTGAAGAGCGCGGCTGCTCCCTCGACCGCCTTGCGCTGAGCAAGTGCGCGGTTCACAGCATTGGCGACTGCGCGAAGCGACGCCGTGACGATGCTCGGGTGCAGGCCCACGCCCCAGACAGGATCGTCGTCGACGTCGGCCTCGATGTAGGCGGCCGCGGTTGCATCGGCGGCAGCCGCCATCGCATGTTCGTGATAGTCGCGGAGCCGGATCGCGACGCCGAAGCTCTTGTCGAATGCGTCGACGAGAGCGGCGATCGGCCCGTTGCCGACGCCCTGGACCTCCTGGAGATCGCCGTCGACGCTCACCTTCGCGACGATGCGGTCCTCGTCCGCGCTCGAGTGCGTGTACGACTCGATCGCGTACGGCCGCGTGTAGGCGAGGTAGTGCTCGTGGAACGCTGCGAGCAGCTCGTCCGCAGTCAGCTCGTCCCCGCGCAGGTCGGTGATCGCTTGCACTTTCTGCGCGAAGTCGACTTGCAGGCCGCGCGGCAGCTCGAGGCTGTGCTCGGTCTCCATCAGGTAGGAGACGCCGCCCTTCCCGGACTGCGAGTTGACGCGGATGATCGCCTCGTAGCTGCGGCCGAGGTCGGCCGGGTCGATGGGCAGGTAGGGGACGTCCCACAGCTCCGAATCGCCCCGCTGCTGCGCGTACATCCCCTTCTTGATCGCGTCTTGATGCGAACCGGAGAACGCTGTGTAGACGAGCTCGCCGACCCACGGATGCCGGGGGTGCACCGGCAGCTCGTTGCAGTCCTCGACGATCTGCTTCGCCTCGTCGATGCGTGAGAGGTCGAGCTTCGGGTCGATGCCCTGGGTGAGCAGATTGAGCGCAATGGTGACGAGGTCGACGTTGCCGGTGCGCTCGCCGTTGCCGAAGAGCGTCCCCTCGACACGTTCGGCTCCTGCCATCAGTCCGAGCTCAGCGGTCGCAACGGCCGTGCCGCGATCGTTGTGCGGATGGACGCTGAGGACGATCGCATCGCGAGTCGAGACGTGACGTTGGAACCACTCGATCCTGTCGGCGTACACGTTGGGAGGGAAGACCTCGACCGTGGTCGGCAGGTTGACGATCATCGGAGCGTCAGGCGTCGGCTGCCACATGGCCATCACCGCTTCGCAGATCTCGAGGGCGAACTCGAGCTCGGTGCCGTGAAAGCTCTCCGGCGAGTACTCGAAGACGACTTCGGTACGGGTCCGGGCGGCGAGCTCCTTGCACAGCTCAGTCGCCCGCACTGCCAGATCGACGATCCCGGTTTCGTCCATCCGGAAGACGACACGGCGCTGTGTCGTCGACGTCGAGTTGTAGAGGTGGACGATCGCGCGTCGCGCGCCGTCGATCGCTGCGTACGTTTGCTCGATCAGCTCAGGTCGCGCCTGCGTGAGCACGGCGATCGTCGTGTCGTCAGGAATGCGCTCGTCCTCGATCAGCTGCCGTACGAACTCGAAGTCGGTCTTGGACGCGGACGGAAACCCGACCTCGATCTCCTTGATGCCGAGCTGAACCAGCAGGTCGAACATCCGTTGCTTGCGAGCCGAGTCCATCGGCTTCACGAGCGCCTGGTTCCCGTCGCGAAGATCGGTCGAGCACCAGGTCGGCGCGTGATCGACGACTCGGCTCGGCCAGGTTCGATCCGCCAGGTCGACAGTCGGGTAGGGGCGGTATTTCCAGTAGGGCATCGACATGGGTTGAATCCTCCAGGGTAGGCATACGACTCCCTTGGTGCGGGAGCGCGAGACGGTTATGTCGCTCGAGGCCTCCCCTAGCGGGGAAGGAGGATGAGCAGCAGCCGGAGACCGGAGTCGGTAACCGATGGATCGAGGCGCGCTTCGCTCATCGCTTCGAAAAGGATAGTCATGCCCGACTGCGCGGGCAACCGTTATCCCTTCTCGGCGGCGTCGTCGATGTCGTGCAGCGCATGCCGCCCGACGAGTGCGAGCTCACGTCCGAGCCGGTGCCCCGATGCCGAGACCGCGAGCAGCGTTCCGAACGCGGCGACCGCGTCGATCGACTCGCGGCCCTGCTTCGTCCAGTAGTCGTCCTGCAGGTTGAGCCAGAGCGCGAACTCGTCGAGCGTCAGCGCCGCGCCGGCACCGTAGGCGAATGCGGTCGAGCGTGAGGCGAAAGGGCCGCCGCTGCCGACGCCGATCTCGTTCAGCCAGGCGTAGCCGACTCCGAGCAGCCCGATGATCCCGAACGTCATGTGGTGGATGTGCCTTCCGCCAGGCGTGATGTTGCGAAACGGCCCTCGTCCGGCTCGGATCGAGTGGGTGATCAGCCGCGTCAGGCCGAACGTGAGGCCGAAGCTGACGGAGCTGATCAGGCGCCGCTCCTCACTCCCGCTGCGAAACGAGCGCAAATAGGCGCCCGCGATCTCGTCCTTGCGCGGCAGGCGGGCCATCGGGGGATCGTAATGCGCCGGCGCGAAGCGCTCGTAGCGGCCTCAGTCTGCTTGCGATACTCTCGGGTGGTTGCCTTGAGATGCGGCGCTCGGGCACTGGTTCTCGGCCAGAGGGGGTCCAGGGTGCTGCACGAGACGAACGGTCAGGGAGAGGGCCGCGACGAATGCGTCGTCGTCCTCTGGAAAGGGTACGTATCGGGCCAGTTTCAGGCCTATGGCCCGCAGGGTGCGGAGCCGTTTCTCTGCTCGCGCCCGTTTCGGATGTGGAGAGCACCGTGGCAGCCGAAGGTGCCGCTCGACGAGTCACCGGGTGCAAGCGCGGCGTTCCAGAGCGTCGCGGTCGAGCTCTCTCGCCGGGGCTGGCGCTCCGCAGGCGATGCGAACATCTCGGAGCGGCGCGTCTTCGTGCGCCCGCCGGAGCCGGAGGTCGAAGCCGCGGCGCAGACGATCGTCGGCCCGGCGAGCATCGCAGAGCCGTTTCTGCTCCGCGCGCTGACCCAGGCGGCCGGTGAGGACGGCGCGACCGCTGCCGAGGTCGGCCGCGCGCTGTACGGCGACGATGCCCCGATGGTTCGTCGGCTGCCGCAGCGGATTGGAACGAGGCTGCGGCAGTTGCAGCTCCAGGGGAAGGTCGACCGCAACGAGACGAACGGCGTGAGCCGCTGGTACGCGACCTCTCCCGACACGAAGGGCGGCGCTGCGGCCGGCTAGATGGTTGATCCCGCGGCATCAACCATCTAGGGGGAGCTCGAGGACGAACGTCGCACCGCCGCCGGGCGTCGGCCGCGCAGTCGCGACGCCACCGTGCGCCTCGGCGACGGCGGCGACGATCGAAAGCCCGAGGCCGACGCCGCCGCTCGCGCGCGCACGCGACCGGTCGACGCGGTAGAAGCGCTCGAATACCTGAGACGCCTCGTCCTCCGTCAGGCCGGGGCCGGAGTCGCTGACGCTCAACTCTGCCTTCCCGTCGATCCGATGCAGGCCGACGACCACGGGCGTGCCGGGAGGGGTGTGCGCCCGGACGTTGGCGAACAGGTTGTCGATCACCTGGCGGAGCCGGTCGCGATCTCCGATCACCGTCGCCGGCTCGACATCGACGTCGACCGTTCGCCCGGCGTCGACCACGCGTGCCGCATCGACGGCTTCCCCGACGACCTCGGCGAGCTCGACGGGTTGCCGGTCGAGCGGCCGGCCCTCGTCGAGCCGGGCCAGGAGGAGGAGGTCGTCGACGAGCAGGCTCATGCGCTCGGCCTCGCGCGTGATTCCCGACATCGAGCGCTCGAGGTCGGCGGGCCGGCTGGCTGCGCCCCGGCTGAACAGCTCGGCGTACGCGCGCACCGCGGCGAGCGGCGTGCGCAGCTCGTGTGAGGCGTCGGCGACGAAGCGCCGGAGCTTCTGATCCGAACGGCGGAGTCGCTCCTCCGAGGCCTGGCGCGCCTTGAACGCCGATTCGATCTGCGCCAGCATCGCGTTCAGTGACAACCCGAGCCGCCCGACCTCGGTCTGCGGCTCGGCGCGATCGACGCGTCGTGACAGGTCGCCGGCAGCGATCGCCGACGCGGTCGTCTCGATCTCGCGAAGAGGCCGCAGGCCGAGGCGGACGACCCAGAGCCCGAGGCCTGCGATCGCCGCGAGCACGCCGATCGTCACTACGAGCTCGATCAGGAGCAGCCGGTGCAGGGTGCCGAACACGTCGTGGAGCGACGCGGCGATGATGAAGACGCGATTCGGCTCCTGCGGCTCGATCGATGCGCGGACGCGATAGCTCGTCGAGCCGCTCTTCGACGAGACCGTGAAGTAGGTCGCCCGCTCGCCGTCGTTCCCGCTTCCGCTCGACGGAAGCCGGATCGAGTCGGGCAGGCTCGGCGCCGAGCCTCCTCCGACGAGGAAGCCGCTGGTGAGGACGTCGCCGGTGAGCGTGCGCACCTGATACCAGTCGACTCCCTCAGCCGGCGGGCCGTTCCCGCGAGGGGGCTCCTGTCCGCTTGGGCCTTGTCCCTGCCCCTGGCCCGCGCCGTCGTGGGGGAAGGCGATGTGCTCGACCTGGGCGTGACCGAGCTCGAGCGTCTTGTCCACGCGGTCGAGCAGAAACGAGCGCAGCGAGGCATAGGTCGCAGCGTCGGCGGCCGCCAGGCCGATCGCGGAGATCAGGAAGACGCCGATCAGCAGGCGAGCGCGAAGTGACAAACGGTCGAGCGTCGACCGTCTCTCGAGCATCTAGTCCCGCTCCGCCTCGAGCATGTAGCCCGCCTGCCTGACGGTACGGATCAACGGCGGCCCGAGCGCGTCGAGCTTCTTGCGGAGATAGCTGACGTAGGTCTCGACGACGTTCGAGTTGCCTCCGAAGTCGTAGCGCCAGACGTTCTGGAGGATCTGGCCCTTCGAGAGCGACACGTCGCGGGTTCATCAGGAAGAACCGCAGGAGCGAGAATTCCGTCGCCGTCAGGTCGACACGCGTCGCGCCTCGGAAGACCTCGTGGCGGTTCTCGTCGAGGCTCAGGTCGCCGAACCGCAGGATGTCACCGGGGAGCTCGCCGCCCGTGCGCCGAAGCACGGCCTGCACCCTGGCGACCACCTCGGCCAGGCTGAACGGCTTGGTCACGTAGTCGTCACCGCCGGCGCGAAGGGCGTCGACCTTGTTCTCCACTGCGTCCCTCGCCGTGAGGAAGAGGATGGCGGTCTTGAACCCGCGTTCGCGTAGTCGCCGGCCGACCTCGATGCCCTCGATGTCAGGGAGCATCCAGTCGAGCACGATCAGATCCGGCTCGAACTCGACGACGGCGGCCATCGCCCCGCGCCCCGACGCCTCTTCACGCACCTCGAACCCCTCGTAGCGCAGGGCCGTCGCCACGGCATCGACGATCGACGGCTCGTCGTCGACCACGAGCACCTTGGCCGGTCCGTTCGTGTGCTGTTCGGTCAGTTCCATGCGCTCAACCTGCCATGTGCCGCTGGGAGCCGCCTGAGAAACCGGCCTCCGAAGCTGTGAATTGCCTGAGAAAGCTACGGCATGGCGCCGGCGAGCCCGCTGTGCGGCCCGGCGGCGAGCTCGTTCTGCTCGTCCGCGATGCGGCGCGCACGATCGGCATCGATGCGAATCTCGTCCACGTCCGCGTCGGCGTGCGCCTGGCCGGTGTACCGCTTGCGGAGAACGGTGTTCTCCTCGCGGATGCGGTGAGCCTGGAGCCGATCCCGCTCGCGCAGCGCTGCGGCCACTTCTTCGTAGACCGCGCCCCCGACGAACAGGTGCGACAGCTTCATGACGAGCGCGACGAGATCGAGACAGACGAACAGCCCGAGCACGAAGAGGACGTAGCGCGAAACCTCCGGGTGCTGCTTCTCGATCGCCGACAGCGCCTCGGCGCGGGCGAGCAGATCGGTGTCGTGGGCGATGGAGTCGACGCGCGACGTCGTCTCGCTCGCCTCACGGCTCTGCCAGTCGCGGATGTTCGTCTTCAGCGCGGCGATCTTCACCCGATCGGCTGGACGGTCCTGCGCCAGGTTCGCCTTGGCGATGTCGGCCTGCTGCGCGTAGTAGCGACACCAGTGCCCGCAACCCGTCTTGTGGGTGTGCGAACACGACGACTCGTTGCGCTCGCACCCGGAGAGCCGAGTGAACTTGGCGACCTGGTTCTCGAGCGTCGTCTCGCGGCTCTGGATCTGTGCGATCTGTGCGCTCGCCTGCTTGATCTTCGGCTGGTAGAAGCCGATCGCCGACTTCTGCGCGGCCTTCTGGTCGACGGCGGTCGTCTGTGACAGCTGGTTTGCGATCGACGGCTTGAAGATGAACTGCACCATCGGCAGGCCGAGGACGAGCGCGAGCATCACCGAGAGCGCCGCACGAGGGATGGCAAGCACGAGATTTGTGCGGTGGCTCGTTCCGAAGCTCTTGTAGATCAGCCGGTCGACGATGCAGATCACGATCGTCCAGATGACGCCGAGCCACAGGATGTGCGTGATCGGGATGTTCCACCAGCCGCTTCCGGCGACTGCGACCGCGAAGCCCGTGACGCACGCCATTGCCAGGATGACGAGGCCTTGAGCCTCCAGGAAGCTCTGCTCGCTCGGGACGAGCGCGAGGACGCGTCTGTCCGCGCCGGCGAACCATGAGGTCCAGCCGAGCCGGCGTCGGTCCCTCGATCTCGAGGGTGTGTGCCCTGGTTGCCCCGCGATGTCCGTGCTCGTCATCTCACTCCCGTGCGCGGTTTCGTCGGCGTGCGAGACGCCGGCCGGCACGGAAATGCCGACGCATCCTTTCTAACCGGGCAGGGTCATGCCGCGCGTGACGCAGATGCGTCATTCACGGTGCCGACTCGATCTGGGCGTGTCCTCGCGTCGCCGGCCAAGCCGGTCGTCGTGTTGCCAGGCCATAATGGCGCTCGTGCCATCGCGGAAGCTGATGGCAGGCGCTGTGGGTCTGTTGCTCTTCGTCGTCGGGGTTGCGGCGGCTCCTGCTCGCCGTTCGGTCGGCGCCGCGACGACCGCGTCGACATCCGCTCCCGCAACCACGACCGGCGCGACCTCGACGGCGCCGACGACGACCGCTCCGGTCACCGGCACCTCGACGACGACCCCGGTTCCCACGACAGCGCCGGCGCCGACCACTGCCCCTGCAACTACTGCACCCGCGACCACGGCGGCTGCGACGACCACCGTTCCGATCCCGCCTGCGCCCCCCGCCGCGGCGAAGCCGAAGCCTGCGGCGAAGCCGAAGCTGCACACGGTGGCGCCGGCTGTAACCCACGCATCGGCCGTCTATCAGCGCACACTTGCGACCGGGTGCCCCGTTGCGTCGGTCGTGTTGCTGATCCCGCGTCGTGATCCGCTGCTGCTCGGTCCGTTCGCAGCTCCCCCCGTCGACCGCGCCGCGCTCGCCCGGCTCGTCTACCGAGCAGGCGGCGGGATCGTCACCGGCTCGGCCGTGACCGTGAGCGAGAGCGCGTGCACGACCGGTGGGCCTGTCGATGCCCGGGCGAATCTGCAGGCTCTCTCTCTGTTCGCGGGAGCAGTGACCGCCGGTCGGGTCGGCCTGACGAGGGGCAAGACGGTCGCGACCACGATCCACGGTCTCGAGGTGAACGGCAAACGCGTCGCGGTACGAGCGGGCAGGGTCCCGGTGCAGAGCTTCGGCTATCTGGTCGTCGGGCCGGCTGCGCGCGTGCGGATGGTGAGTGGCGGGGTCGTCGTCGGCGCCCTCGCCGTGCATCTCGTTCACGCGCACGCGGGTCTTCCCGCAGGGACGGTCGTGCTGGTGGCCGCCGTCGGTCTGCCCGCGAACAAGGTCAAGAGGCTTGCGCGAAAGCACACACGCAAGCCCGGCGGCGCGTCGCACGAGCCGTTGAAGGTGACGCCGCCGACTGGCGTCGCGGCACTACGTCTTCCCGGTCGCGGGCGTGTCGGAGTACATCGACACGTACGGCGCCTTCCGCAGCGACGTGCCGGGCAACTGGCACCACGGCGACGACATCTTCGCGGCGCTCGGAACGCCGGTCGTCGCCGTCGCAAGCGGCACGCATCAACCGCGTCGGCTGGGAGAAGCTCGGCGGCTGGCGGCTCTGGGTCCGAGACCGTGCCGGCGACGAGTTCTACTACGCCCACCTCTCGGGCTATGCGCCGACAGATCTTCGCTCCAACCGCGTGCGAGCGGGCGAGGTCATCGGCTTCGTCGGCAACACCGGCGACGCGTTCACGACGTCGCCGCACCTTCACTTCGAGGTGCATCCGCGTCAACTGCTCCATCTCGGATACGACGGAGCCGTCGATCCGACCACCTATCTCGACAGCTGGGCGCACGAAGACCATGTGATTGCCCCGCGGCCGGTGCATCCGGCGCTTCCGACCCAGCCGCAGATCCGGAGCGAGGCCCGCTACGTCTTCCGCGAGTTGCTGGCGGCCCGCCACCTCGTCAGCCACGGGCCCAAGCCAAGCGCCCGCCCGCACGTCTTCGTCCCTGCCGGGGCGAACGGCCCGCTGCCGACACCCCATCAGGTCGCGCGGGAGAGCGCGCCACCTGTGGCCTCGGCTGCGACCGGCTCCCCGACGACGACGTATCTGCTGGCTGCGTTGGCGGGGCTCGTCCTGGCGTCGGCAGTGGCGTCAGCCGCAATGGTGCGCCGGCGGCGCAACCGCCGGAGGCAGCCTCAGTCGCCGACCAGCGCGACCTGATCGACGCGAGACACGCGACGGGACTCTCCCGGCAGGAAGAGCGAGATCAGTGCCCCGAGCGCCGGTGCGACGGCGGTGCAGAGCAGCGCAGCTCGAAGATCGACCGAGTCGGCGACCACGCCGAGCAGGACCACCGCCACGCCGCCGAGCCCCATCGCGAACCCGACCGTCATTCCCGAGGCCAGAGCGATCCGTGACGGGAGGTACTCCTGGCCCATGACCGTCGTGAGCGCCGAAGCTGCTCACCGTGGTCGCCCCGGCGAGGACGATCGCGATCGCGCTGACGGCACCGGTTCCGAGCACGAAGAAGAGCACGAAGACGGGTGTGACGGACAGGGTGGCAGCGAGCAAGATCCTGTGCGGAAACCGGTCCGCCAGCGGCCCCATGCACAACGTGCCGAAGGCACCCGCGAAGAGGACCAGCGAAAGCAGCGCTGTGCCGAACCCCTTCGAATGGCCGTGCGCGACCTCCCAGAGCGGCACGAACGTGAAGAGGCCGTAGTAGGAGACGCTGCGCAGCCCGATCGTGGCGAGGAGGAGCCTGAACGGGCCGGGTCGGTCCGGCTCTGCAAGCCGGCGTGTCTCGGCGACTCCGGCCCGGCGGACGCGCGCGAGCGCCGCGAAGTGCAGCACCAGCAGCAGCGTTACCACGGCTCCGGGAACGAGCAGCACGAGGCCGCCGACCGCGCCCGCCAAAGTGAGCGCCGCGCCTGCGATCAGCGGGCCGAGCGCGATGCCGAGGTTGCCGCCGGTCTGGAAGACGGCGATGCCGCTCGCTCGCCGCTCGCCGCTCGCGTATCGCGCGATCTTCATCGCCTCCGGGTGAAACGCCCCGACTCCGAGCCCAGAGATGGAGACCAGCAAGAGAACGAGGGGGTAGCTATGCATCGACGGCGCAAATGCGATACGCCGATGGCAGCCGCCGCGATTCCTACGGGAAGGAGCCAGGTCATCACGTGGCGATCCGACCAGCGCCCGAACAACGGTTGCGCGAGCGCCGACGTGATCGTCGCGGCCAGGACGACGGCCCCGGTTTTCGTGTACGAGAGGTGCAGGAGCGGCTTCAGGAACACGAGCACGGCCGGCAGTGCGCCGGACGCGAGATCGGCCGTGAAATGGCCCAGCCAGAGATCACCCATGACTCGACGGCTCATCCCCGTCGAGGCTCCACCCCCGTCCACACGTGCAAGCGTAGTCGTGCGGTCGAGGGTGAGACGATTCCTAGCCGCAGTAGGGCTGAGACGGATCGACGCCGAAGTGCCACTGCCGCCACCAGGCTGCGAGTTGGTACGCGGCGCACGCCTCGGCGTTTGTCGCGTGTTGCATCGTCGCGGAGGTGACGAGCGCCGTCCCGACCTGTTGCGGTGTCGCGCGCGTCCCGAGCGCGAAGAGTTTTGGCGCCAGCCGCTCGTAGAACTTGAGGGCGACCGGGTTGTCGATCTGACAGAAGAGCGGGTTGACATTGCCGTTCGCCGAATACACCGGGCGCGGGCACGCGGGCACGTACGCGGTCGGAGCGGCGGGCTTCCTGCCGTGGGCGGCACTTGCCGTCTGCGGTTGGTTGAGCGACATCGCCGCGGCACCCACGACGACGCCGACCGCCAGGGCGACGACGGTGGCCAGCGCGACTCTCATGACTACTGCATCGGCCCGCCGGGGGAGTTGCTTTAGCTCGGTCGAGGTTACGCCGATCCGGCGGGTCGGCTCCGGTCGTCGCGCTCACGCGCGAGCTCTCCTGGCTCCCCGCGGCTCGCAACGCACGTCACGAAGTTCGTCGACGTTCGAACTGACCCATCCGGGGGAGACCGTCTCGGACGAGCTCTGCTGAGATGGGCGTGCCAACAGCTGTCGCGGCGCGTCGTCATTCCTTTGCGCGCCGCCGAGCTCGAAGGAGCCTCTTCTGCTACGTCGCACATGCGTTCTGCCTCTGCTCGTCCTCGTCCTCGTCCTCGTCGTCGTGGCGCTGGTCCCGTCCGCTGTCGCCTCGCGCGGCGAGCACGCGTGGCGCCGCATTCGCCTCGACGGCCCGCAGGTGCACGCGAGCCACAGTGCGCGATCACTCCACCGACTCCGTGTGCAGCGGCGCTCTCGCATCGACCGCACGCTCGCCCGTGTCGAACACGAGTGGACCAACATCGTCAGGTATGCGCGGAGATTCCTGGGTGTGCCATACGAGTGGGGTGGAACAAGCCCGGCAAGCGGCTTCGACTGCAGTGGATTCACGCGTTACGTGTTTGCGCACTTCGGCGTGTCGCTCCCGCACTACACGTTTGGGCAGTTCGACCGCGGCCGCTCGGTTCCACGATTGGACCTGCGTCCCGGCGACCTGGTGTTCTTCGACGGCGTCGGTCACGTCGGCCTCTACATCGGCTCCGGCCGGTTCATCCACGCGCCGCATTCGGGTGCCCGCGTCTCGGTCGACCGCCTTGCGGGCTGGTACGGGCGTAGCTTCGACGGCGCGCGGCGGGTGATCGTCCGCTAGACATCGCCGTGATACGTGGGGAGGCCGCAACTACCGCTGAGTCGCATTCATAAAGTCTATTGTCACGGCCCAGTTCGAGCGCAGTCCTCACGCCGGTCGTGCACTGACGAACACCTTGCTCGAGTTCGGCTTGCTCGGGCTCACCGTGCCTGCGCTGGCGCTCGCGGTGTACCTGATCCGGAGGAGCGCCGAGCCCTCGCGGGCCGTATCCGGCGACGGGCTCGTCGGGTAGCGGATATCTATAGTCGCCAGATGCTTCGTGCCCTTCCTCTGCTGGCGAGCAGCGATCTCCAGTCGACGGCTGAGTTCTATCTCGGCCTCGGCTTCAGGAGCAAAGGCGCGCCACACGAGGAGTGGGACTACCTGATCATCGAGTACGAGGGCGGTGAGCTTCATTTCGCCGGACCCGTGCTCGGCGAGCGGACGCCGGGAAGCTGCTTCATCTACGCGGACGACATCGACGGTGTCTACGCGGACTGGACGTCGAAGGCCGGCGACTCGGCGCGGTTCACGCCGCTCAGCTTCACGAACTTCGGAATGCGGGTGTTCACGATGTTCGATCCGTACGGCAACGAGATTCGCGTCGGCTCACCTTCACGCTGACGCGCGAGACCTACGTCCAGCGGCGAAACGCAACCGCCGTGTTGTGGCCGCCGAACCCGAAGGAGTTCGACACGGCAACCTCGACCTGCTCGTGTCGTGGGGAGTTGGCGATGTAGTCGAGGTCGCACTCCGGATCTGGCTCGGCATAGTTGATCGTCGGCGGGAGGACACCGTGCTCGAGCGCGAGCACGGTGAACACCGCCTCGACCGCGCCCGCGGCGCCGAGCGTGTGCCCTGTCGCGCCTTTCGTCGAAGAGACCGGCGTCCGTCTCGCGTTCTCTTCGCCGAGGGCGAGCTTCAGCACGCGAGTTTCTCCGGCGTCGCCGAGCGGCGTCGAGGTCCCATGTGCGTTGACGTAGCCGACCTCTTCAGGTTCGACGTCTGCGTCTGCGAACGCCATCTGCAACGCGCGGGCGGGATTCGTGCCGGTCGGGTCGATGTCCGAGACATGGTTGGCGTCGGACGAGATGCCGTAGCCGATCATCTCGGCTCGGATTCGCGCACCGCGGCGGACCGCGTGCTCCAGCTCCTCGAGCACGATCACGGCTGCTCCTTCGGCCATCACGAATCCGTCGCGACCGGCATCGAAGGGCCGTGACGCGCGCGCGGGGTCGGCGTTGCGCGTCGAGAGCGCGCGCATCGCACCGAAACCGGCCATCACGGCAGGAGTGATCGGCGCCTCGGCCCCACCGCACAGCATCACGTCCGCGCGACCCAGGCGGATTGCATCCTGCGCGTCGCCGATCGCAATGTTCGATGCGGCGCAGGCCGCCGATTCGGAGAGCAGCGGCCCGCGGGCACCGAGCTCGATCGAGACCCAGGCCGCGGGCAAGTTGGGGAGCATCTGCACGATCGAGAAGGGATTGACGCGGTCGGCTCCTCTCGTGTCGAGGGTGCGAATGCAGTCTTCGAACGATCCGACGCCGCCGATCGCGCTCGCGATGGAGACGCCGACCCGTTCTGCATGCTCGCCCACGTCGACTCCGGCGTCGGCTGCGGCCTGTCGGGCGGCCGCCACCACCAAGTGCGAACAGCGATCCATCCGGCGTGCGGACTTTCGATCGACGTAGTCTCCGACCTCGAGCCCCTTGACCTCGCACGCGAAGCGTGTCGGGTGGTGGCTCGCGTCGAAGTGCGTGATCGCACCAGCACCGCAACTGCCGGCCAGCAACGCCTTCCACGAGTCGTCGACGGAGTTTCCGATTGGGCTCACCAGTCCGAGACCGGTGACGACGACCCTCCGTGGACCCGCGGACACCGGGACACCCTACGTCGCTCGGCGACCGCGGAGAAGCCCCGGCCTTCGTCAGCGCGCCTTGGCTCTGCGAACGGGAGCGGCGGTCCGACGCGACGACCTGACTGCCAGGTTGACCACGACGCTCGCCGTCGATCCCGTGGCGTCCGTGACAGCGAGCGGCACGGCGAGCGTGCCGGCATGCGTCGGTCGTCCCGTCACCTCGCCGTTCGAGAGGAGGTGGAGACCGGCCCGGCGCAGTGAAGCGTCGGCGGTCGACCAGCGCAGCGGCGCGGTTCCGCCGCGGGCGTGAAGCCGCTGACGAACGCGGACGTCGACGTGGGCGACGATGCTCTGGGTGGGAACGACGAGCGGCGGGGGCGGGGGCGGGGGCGGAGGCGTTGGCGGAGACAGAGTGTCGAGGATCGCCTGGTGGATCCAGGCTGCGATCGCAAGTCCGCCCGCGGGCCGAAGGTGAATGAAGTCGGTCTGGAACCACTCCGGATGGTTCGCCGAGTAGCTGTTCCAGTCGAGCACGCGTAGCTCGGGATGCTTTGCGGCCGCCGCGTCGAGGATCGCGTTCTTCAGCGCGTACTCGGGTCGCACCTCGTGGAGGTTCACCCAGAGGACGTGCTGGACGCCGAAATTACGCAGCGTGTCGAGTGTGAGCTCGACGTCGCTCGCAAAGCTGTCAGGGAGGTCGTTGTAGCCGTCGGCGATCACGACGATCGGACCGAGCTGGTCGCTCCAGGTGTTGATGACGGCGACCGCCGTCGGGACTTCCGAGCCGTTGAACGCGCAGCTCTCGCCGTTCAGGCGCCGGCAGACGCCGGCGTCGATCTCCATGTCGAGCCCGTCGGTCAGAGCGGCCATCGCCGGCGAGTTGCTCCACGTGATCGCAGTCAGGAGCGAGTCCGAGATCACGGTGACTCGTGGCTCCGGCGCGGCTGCATGGGGAACAGCCGGGAGCAATCCCGGCAGAGCCAGGGCAGCCAGGAAGGCGGCCACGGCGGTGCTACGGCGGCAGGAGAAGAGGGCGGACATCGGGCGGCGGGCGATGTTCGGAGAGCTTCGTCACTCCTGCCGCGACCCACAATCGTCCGATCGAGTGACCGGCTCGCCGGAGCTCGCCGGGCGAGCGAGGTGTCTAGTCCGCGGTTTCGACGACCTCGATCCACGTCACGGACTGGCCTCGGATGAAGCGCGTATTGCCGAAATTGAGCCACAACGACTGGTCGATGTCGTTGCGGATGTCGTCGACGGCGTGTCCCGGCTTGAGGGTGAACGTGGGACTGTCGCCGTTTGCGAGATGCAGCTTGATCTGAGTCATGCCGCGGAACCTATCGATCCGACTGGGAGCCGCCACGGGACGGTCGGACTAGAGTGGCTCGTCGGTGCGGATCTGCTCGTTTCTTCCGAGCGCGACGGAGATCATCGTGGACCTCGGTCTGGTCGACTCGCTGGTCGGCGTCTCGGAGGAGTGCCGCTGGCCGGCCGGAGTGATCGGGAAGCCGATCGTGACGGCGACCAGGATCGACTCGGCGAGCATGTCGAGCCTCGCGATCGACGAGGCTGTCCGCGCATCTGCCGGCGACGGTCGATCGCTGTACTCGATCGACGCAGACCTGCTCAACACGTTGCAGCCGGATCTGATCGTCACTCAGGACCTGTGCGCGGTTTGCGCGGTGTCGAGTGGCGAGCTCGCGTCCGCGTGCCCGGTCGGCGCCGACGTGCTGTCGCTCGACCCGCGGACCGTCGGCGAAGTGATGGAGACGGTTCGGACGCTCGCCCATCGTCTGGGTGCCGAAGTTCGAGGCGAAGAGATCGTCGCGAGCATGCGCGCGACGCTCGATGGCGTCGCGGCTTCGGTGCAAGGACTGCCGCGGCGCCGTGTGTTCTTCGCCGAATGGATCGATCCGCCGTTCTGTGCCGGGCACTGGCTTCCGGAGATGATCGCGCTGGCCGGAGGGATCGACGTTCTCGGAACTGCCGGTGAGCCGTCGCATGTGACGACGTGGGAACTGGTGCAGTCGCTTCGGCCGGAGCTCGTCGTGCTCGGCCCGTGCGGATTCGACGTCGGTCAGGCCGCGTCGCGATCGGAAGGGCTCGATCTCCCGTGCCCGGCCGTGATCGTAGACGGCGATTCGTACTACTCGCGCCCGTCGCCGCGCCTCGCGGATGGTGCGCGGCAGCTGGCGTTCCTGCTGCACCCGGACGACGCGCCGGATCCGGGCCTGCCCTGGCTCGCTCTCGAGGCGCGGCCGAGCGGCGGAGGCCGTGAGTCGGCCCGACGGGAGCCGGCGTCGCAGGTGCCGTAGTATCGCTTCGAGGCGGGCGCTGCGGGCTGTGTGCTCGCACTGAACCCGCGCGACAAGGAGGCAACGATGGCTGTGTTGATGATGCTCGAAGTTCCGGGTGGAACCCTCGAGCAGTACGAACGTGCGAACGAACTGATGGGAATCACCGGTGATGACGACGCTCCCAAGGGGCTCGTCTCTCACGTTGCGGCGGTCACCGAGGACGGAATCGTGATCGCAGACGTCTGGGAGTCGGAGGCAGCGCTGGAGACGTTCTTCGAGGATCGTGCCGGGGCGGCTCTGGCCGAGGCCGGGATGCCGGAGGCAAAGCCCCGGATCGCACAAGTGCACAACCACATCCCGCAGGGTGCCGGCACCGACGCAGGCGTCCTCGTCTACCTCGAGATCGACGAGCTCACGCCGGACCAGTACGACCAGATGCTCGGTGCGATGGACGCAGCGGATGAAAACCATCCCGCGGTGTCCCATGTGGCGGCAGTGACCGAAGACGGCGGCTTTCTCGTCGCCGACGTCTGGGAATCGCCCGAGGCGTTCGCAGAGTTCGCCGAGAAGCAGATCGCGCCCGCGGGTGAGTCCGTCGGGATGGGGCCCGTCGAGCCGAGCTTCGCCAAGGTGCACAACACGATGAAGAAGGGCGCGGCCGCCTAGAGCCGCCAAAGTAGAAGGCCCTTCACGCGGCCTGGCCCGGCCACTCGGCCCGGCCAGGCCGTTCGTTTTCGAGATCGGCCCGTCCGGCCGCCGGCCGAACCCCGGGGTCAATGCGTACCCCGTGAGGTCCGTGACGGAGTTCGCGGGCCCGGTATCGGGCCGGGCGGGCGCGGCAGCCGCCGGGCAAGGTCGCGCAACGGGGCGCGCGACGCATGGCCCGCTGCACTCTCTGCGCGCCAGACGAACAGGTTCGACATTCCGAGCTGGTCCATCTCTCTACCCCTTCCGGTCGGTGGTCTCTCGTGAAGAGAGATCCATCCGACCGGCGAAGCTCATCGCGTCGGCGATGCGAACACGGAGGGAAGCCCGAACGCCGGGAGGACAGCGGGGTCGAGGAACGCGTCGATCGCCGCGATCCGGTCTCCCTCGAAGCTGAGGACGTCGAGCGCATACGCCCGGAAGACACGCGCGTCGGCGTCCCACCGGTACGACAGCACGGCGGGCTGGCCGTTCGCCGTCGTCGGCCGGTGTCGCCAGCGGTCGCGTAGGCAGTGGTCCGCCAGGAAGCGCCGGATTGCCGGGAGTCCGCTGTACCAGGTGCCGAGGGGCGGCATCGACCAGGTCGCTTCTTCGGTGAGCAGCGCGACGACCGTCTCGACGTCGTCGTCCTCCATCGCTCGCATGTAGCGCGCAACGAGCTCTTGCACCGCGTCGTCACCCAGGGCGTGCAGCGCGATCTGCTGGCTTGGCTGCGGCGCGCGCTCGTCGACCGTCTTGCGGGCTCGCTGCAGCGCGCTGTTCACGGCCGCCGTCGTCGTCCCGAGCGCCGTCGCCGTCTCCTGCGCCGAGAAGCCCAGCACGTCGCGGAGCAGGAGCACGGCGCGCTGCAACGGCGGTAAGAGCTGGCCTGCGGCGACGAACGCGAGCTCCACGGCCTCGCGCTGCTCGTAGCTCGCATCCGGGCCGAGCCGATCGTCCGGGTACGGCTCGATCCATACCTCGTCCGTGAGCGGACGCCCGGGAGCCTCGCCGACGAAGGCGGGCGGCCCGGCGTCCTGGGCGAGCAGCCGGTGGGAGCGTCGCTGGGCTGCCCGCAGGCAGGTGTTGGTCGCGATCGTGTAGAGCCAGGTGCGGAGCGAGCTTCGCCCTTCGAACCGCGGTAGCCCGCGCCAGGCGCGTAGCAAGGCATCCTGGAGTGCGTCGTCGGCGTCATGAACAGAGGCGAGCATGCGGTAACAGTGGGCGTGCAGCTCGCGGCGATGCGGCTCGACGAGCTCCCGGTAGGCGTCATCGTCGCCGGCGCGTGCAGCGTCGAGCAGGCGTGCCTCCGTCGGATCGAGCACGTGACCTGAGCCGGACATCACGGAAAGAGACCACGCGTGCGAGGCGAACTCATCGCTCGCCGGCGTTTTCTCGACGTTTCCAGCTGCTTCGGGGTCAACTGCCCGTGTCTTCGCCGAGCCTCGGCTCGAGTCTGTGCGCCTCGAGCAACGTCGGCTGGCCGGCAGCCGACGGTTGGCGGTCCTTGCCGGTGACCGTGAGGTACGCGACGAGCGCGACGATGAGCAGCGCGAGGACGAGCGCCACCGGGCCGTCTCCGTAGCCGAGGCCACCTGCGGCCCGGCTCTTGCCCATCCAATCGGCGAAGGAGGCGCCGAGGGGCCGGGTCATGACGTAGGCGAACCAGAAGGCGACGATTGCGTTGAGCCCGAGGAAGCGGTAGGCGACCCCCGGCAGAGCGAAGAGGGCGAGGAAGACGAGCCCTGCGGAGAGAAAGCCGAGGCCGGCGGTGTAGGCCGCGAGGTCCCCCGCCGCGGTGCCCATTGCGAAGGTGGCCAGAACGGCGGCCCAGTAGAAGAGCTCGCGCCGCCGGGTCGTGATGCTGTGGATCGACAGTGTTCGTTCGCTGCGGTACCAGACCGTGAAGACGACTGTCAGCGTGATTGCAAAGAAGATCGTCGACGCGATGTAGGGGACGCGGAACTCCACGTGGAGGACGTCCGCCGCCATCGTCCCGAAGACGGCGACCATCGAGACGGCCAGCCAGTATGCCCAGGGCAGATACGTGCTCACGCGGAACTGGATCGCGAGTGCGATCACGAACACGAAGAAGCCGCCGAACACCGCAAGGTACGGGTTGAAGCGATGCACGAGATAGTCAGAGATCGCCTCACCCATCGCGGTCGTCAGGATCTTGATCACCCAGAAGTACGCGGTGATCAGCGGTACCTTGGCAACCGCCTGAGTGTCGAGCCGTCTTTGCCGCCGCGCTTTGGTCCAGCTCGGGTCGGTCAACTGCCCTTCGTCGGGTTCCATTCCCTCGTCGCGTCGCGAACGCCCCTGCCCGAGCACGCGCTGCATGCCGTGTGCGGGTGGGATCATGGCGGAGCAGAGATGCAGATTGGGTTAAGAAGCTCTCGCGTTCACCAGGAGCGACGTTAGTACGCCTTGCGATACTACGGTTCGCGTAGTAGTCTGCCAATGTGGCGAGACGGACGAAGGCGACGGGTGCGGCGAGCGGCCGCGAGAACGACCCTGCTGTTCTGATCTTGACGAGCCTTGCTTCCGGCCCGAAGCACGGTTACGCGCTGCTGCTCGACATCGAGGACTTCGCCGGTGTGCGGTTGGGCCCGGGCACCTTGTACGGCGCAATCAGCCGCCTCGAGGAGCGCGGCCTGATCAAGCCGCTGGCATCGGTCGGCCGCACCCGGCCCTATCGGCTGACAGCGACGGGCTCCGAGACGCTCGAGGCGACACTCGTCGAGCTGCGCACGATTGTGACAGAGGGGACCGCGCGGCTGCGCGCGCGCATAGCGGCGGATCCGACGACCGGCGGGGCGGTGGCGTGAGGCTGTTGCGCGTCTATCCGGCCTCGTGGCGCAAGCGCTACGGCGACGAGCTCGTGACGCTGATCGACGAGCTCGGTCAGTCGGGGAGGATGTCGTGGAGCGTGCGCCTCGATGTCGTGCGCGCAGGGGTCGCTCAGCGCGTTCGCACGCTCGGGTTGGCCGGTCTGCCGCCGAGCGTGAGGGCTCGGGAAGGGTCGCTGCTCGTGCTGTATGCCTGGGGGCTCTTCGTGCTCGGCGGCTTCGGGCTCGAGAAGGCGGCCGAGCACTGGCAGGCCGTGACGCCGACCGCCGATCAGCGTGTCCCGGCTGCCGCGTTCGACGGTGTGGTCGTGGCTGCCGCGATCGGATCGACGCTTGTGCTGCTCGGGGTGGTCGTGCTCCTGCCTCGCCTCGCGTCGATGATCAGGCAGGGCGGGTGGCCGATCGTCCGGCCGCCGATCGTTCGGGCGAGCGTGCTCACGCTGCTGACGGTCGCGGCGACGGTTGGACTCGCCCTGTGGGCGCACTCGCTCACACCGGCTGCGCGCAATGGGCACTACCTGCCCTACGAGGTCGTCTTCGGCGCTTGGCTCGCACTCGTTGCGGGATGCTTGTTCGCGTGGGCGGCCGCGGGTGCAGCGACGGCCCGTCGGCTGAGCTGGTCGAACGGGCTGTTGCGGCTGGAAGCCTGGCTCAGCCTCGCCGTCACCGCGACGATGGCGGCAATGACGATCGCGGCGGCCGTCTGGTGGACGTCCCTCGCGGGTGCTGCACCGTGGTTCTTCACCGGCCGGCCGATCGGATCACACGCATCCGCACTCGTCGCGAACATGATCGTTCCCATGCTTGCGATGCTGTGCGCGACGGTAATCGCGCTGTTCGGCGCGGCGCGAGCACGTGACGGGCTCGTGAACCTGCCGCCCGGCGCCGGCGGCTGAGCCGACGAACGACTCCACCGCCGGCAAACCGGGCTTCTTGGCTCAGACCACCGCAGCCTCACGCACCTGCGTGAGGCGGAACTGGTTGCCGGATGGATCGCGGAACGCGGAGTCGATGCCGTACGGCCGTTCCTCGGGCGGCTCTGCGAACTCGATCCCTCGCGCCCTGAGCTCTTCGTACGACGCCTGGACGTCGTCGGTCGTGAGCAGCACGTTCCCAGCCCACCCCTTCCCCATCAGGCTTCGGATCTGTTCGGCGGTCGTAGCGTCCAGCACGGGCGGTCCCGGAATCGCATTCAGGAGCAGCGAGACATCGGGCTGGCCCGGCGGCCCGACCGTCAGCCAGCGATAGCCGCCGAGCTCGGGCAAGGTCACGTCCGCGCGAAGCTCCCAGCCGAGCTTCTCGGTGTAGAAGGCAAGCGCTTCGTCCTGGTCGTGCACCCACACTCCTGCGAACGAGATCCTGATCATGGTTTCCCCTCTCTCTTGACGAATCGACTTGCGTCGATGCTACGGCCGACTCGGCCGGTCGTCTTCTCGAAACGTGCGGTGTTGCGGACGCCCGTGCGCTCGGAGCACGCAGGACGGAATCAGCGCGTACCGCGACGCCGGAGGGAACGACGCGCGGTAGGCCGTCGGCGTGACGCCGTGCATGCGGGTGAAGCTCGTCGTGAACGATCCGACGCCACGTAAGCCGACCGCGAAGCAGATCTCGACGACGGAGCGATCTGTCGACCGCAATAGCGCCGCGGCACGCTCCAGTCGGCGCGTGAGCAGATATGCGTGCGGCGAGTCACCGAAAGCACGTCTGAACTCGCGGCTGAAGTGAGCGCGTGAAAGGCCGGCCGCGCGGGCCAGGTCGTCGACGGCGAGCGGCTCCGCGTAACTGGCGTCGATCAGGTCTCTCGCCCGCAGCAGGTGACGCTCCGCAGGAACAACGCCCATACCGCTTCCAGTATCGCGAAGAAGCTCTCACAGAATGACATTCGTCGATCCGGGTGCGATCGGCGAGTGCGATACAAGGACGCAGGGAGCGCCAATAGCAAGCTATTGGCGCGACCGAGGACGCAGCAGCGTGCCGCCGAGCGTGGCCGGGCGGCACAACGCTCATTCTGTGAGAGCTTCTAAGGTGCGGTCGAGCGGAGCGCGGTGGTGCCGATCTCGGCGGCCGGTCGAACGGCGCGTGCCGCAGCGAAGCCGACGAGCTTTCCTTGCTGCTCGTCCCACAGCTTCAACCGCGTCGCCCTGAGACCGTCGCGCATCGAGATCGTCGGAACGCTGTGGAGCGCAGGATTGTCGTCGTGCGCTGCCTGCAGGTTGTAGTTGGGGATCCGGGCGCTCAGGTGATGGACGTGATGCAGCCCGATGTTGCCGGTCAGGAATTGCAGGATCTTCGGCAGCTTCAAATAGGAGCTGCCCTTCAGTGCGGCGTCGTCGTAGCTCCACGAGTCGCTCGACTGCCAGTACGTGTCCTCGAACTGGTGCTGGACGTAGAAGAGCCAGATACCGATGCTGCCCGTGACCAGGAGGGCGGGCAGCTGCACGATCAGGAATCCCTCCCAGCCGACCAGCCAGCAGAGCGAGGCGATGAGGACTGCGAGAGCGAGGTCGGTGCCGAGCGTGCTCCGCCGAAGCCGTTGCGGGGCCGACCAGGAGACGATCCGCGGCTCGAGCAGCACGACCCAGAGCGGGCCGAGCCCGAACATCACGAGGGGGTTCCGGAACAGCCGGTAGCCGAGCCTGCCCCACAGAGACTTGGCTCGATATTCGTCGACGGTCAGGGTCTGGACGTCGCCGACGCCGCGCCGGTCGAGATCGCCGGCGGTCGCGTGATGAACGGCGTGCTCGCGTCTCCAAACCGCGAACGGCGTGTAGACGACCACCCCCAACGTCGCACCGAGCAGGGAGTTCGTGCGCTTCGAAGGTAGGAACGAACCGTGCGCGCAGTCGTGGAAGACGATGAACGTCCGGATCAGGAAGCCGGACGCGAGCACCGAGAGCGCGAATGCGAGCGGGACGGAGATCCTGAGCGCGAAACAGGCGGCCGCGATGATCGCGACGTATGGGACGACCGACGTGAGCAGGTTCGAGATTCCCTGGCCGATTCGCGGCACCGCATACGGGACGAGGGCCGCGCGCAGAGATCTCTCGTCGGCCGACGCCGGAGCCGCGGTCATCTGATCAGTAGAGCGGTGAGTTGGAAAGGCGCCAGAGGGATCTCCTCCGAGGGTAGCCGGTGCTGCCCGGTTTCGTCGGCTATGCCGCTCCTCAGGCAGGCGTCGGGCCGCCCGAGAAGGTGATCTCGGCGGGAAGCTCGTCGGCCGACCGCTCGCGTGGGGCCAGGTGTTCGCGCGTGAGCGCGTCGTAATAGACGTAGGTGGTGGTGATGCCGACGAACGGCATCGCGAGCGCGTAGACGATGCCGGAGACCGCGTTGATGACGCCGAACGAGGCTCCGGTGGTCAGCAGGAGGAGCCCGCCGAGCACGGGACCGGAGAGCAGGATGAGGAAGGCGGTGACGACGACAAGTGACAGCACGGTCGGCCATCGCGCCCGCACCAGGGCGGCGCTGCGTCGAAGGGCCTCGAGACCGCTCGCGCCTTCGAGCTCGCTGCACGGGACGAACAACGCCCACCGGACCGCGAGCACCACCGCGATCGGGATCAGGTAGACCGACAGCGTCAGCAGCGACACCACAGGCACGGCAATCAGGAGTGCCCCGAGCAACGGACGCGCGCCGCTGAGCGCCAACCGATAGGAACCGAGGATGCCGACGCTGCGGCCCGCGTCGAGCTCGCTCATCGCGCGCGCTGCTGCGGCCTGGACGAGGCACAGCCCGGCCAGGCTGAAGAATGTCCCGATCGCGAGAACCAGCCACGCGCGGTCGCCGCCGCCTTCGCCGCCCCTTGCGAGCCCGACGAACGTCGAGGCGTGGATGATCGCCGACTGGAGCAGCGTGAGCAGAATCGAGATCGGGATCGTCAGCAGTCCGATGCCGGTGAAGAGCAACGGACGTTTCGCGTACATCCGCCAGGACGCGGTCACCATCTGGCCCCAGGAACGTCGCCGGGGGAGGCGAAGGGGTGCCGTCGGGCGCCACTGCGTCTTCGACGCCAACCATGCGGCCAGTACGGCGATGGCGGCGAGGACTCCGAGGATGAGCGCCGGACGGTGGACGAACCGGCGGAGCATGTTCGATCCGCGTGTGACCGCACGGCAGAAGAAATCTGTCGCGTTGGTGCCGAGTACCCCGCCGGCAGGGATCGCGTAGCTGCGGTCGCGCCAGTCGAGCGACCAGGTGATCGGCTCGGTCCACTGCGTTTTCATGTTCGGCCCGGTCGGGCCGTTGAAGAAGGCGGGTTGCAGCTCGCCCCAGCGGCCCTGGAACCCGATCCACGGGTAGGCGGTGTGTGCCGCTGCGGCCGCGCTCGGGATCGTGCGGACCACCGGGATGATCGTCGTGTGCGGGCCGCGCGTGTCGTCGCAGCCGACGCCTTCCTCCGCAGACCGCCCGACGAAGAGCGCGGCATCGAAGAAGTTGGCGTGAGACCCGTCGGCGACGAAGACGACGGGGTGTGTGCCGCCGACGATGTTCAGCTTCTCGTCGTCCCAGGCTGCACGTTCTGCGCCTTCGTGCTGCGAGTAACCGACCTCGGTCGGATGCCGGGTGAGCGCCTGCGTCGCGTTCGCGGCGTCGAAATTGAGCTGGATCATCTCCCAGTCGCCCTCGTGCGGGTTCCCGAAGTCGTTGAAGACGTAGAAGAACCAGTACTGCAGCGCGAGCCGATCGGGGTAGCCGGGCTCGGTGGCGATGTGGGCGTACGCCGTCGGCTCGGTGCCGGCTGCAATGTCGCGCTCCCACAGTTCGTAGCTGCAACCGGCGCGAAGCGGATTCCCGGGGAAGTCGAGGTGGTAGCCGTACAGCCCGTGACCCAGCTCGACCGCCGACGGCCCGATCGTGACCAGGTCGGCGTCGCTCCACGGCCCGCGCAGCGCGACCGTGTCGTTACCGAGGATGACATCGACGTCGATCGGCCGGTACGGCTCGCCCGGTCCGCACACGTCCCGCTGCTGCACGAGCTCGAGCACCGGTGCGAAGCGTTCCGCCAGCGCGCGCTGTGCGTCCAGCGTGCCGACGCTCGCAGCCGACCTACCGGCGGCGAGCAGGCAGGCAAGCGCAGCGAAGGAGGCCACGAGGGCGAACCGAAGTCCGACGGCTCGGGTCATCTCGCGGGCGTGATGATGTTCACGCAGTGACGATCTCGCAGCGCTCTGCCGTGGTCAAACGGACATGAGCTAGATCGTGTCGACGTAGATGTGGGCTTCGCCCACTCCGACGAAGCCGAGCTTTTCGACGATCGGTTTGGACATGCGACCCGCCTGCACCGTCAGGGCCGGCGTGCCGCGCGCGACGGCGGCCTCCCACCGAGCTGCGATCAGCGCCTGGTAGACACCGCGGCCTCGTGCCTCCGCGAGCACGGAACCTCCGAAGAGGTTCACTCCGGCCGGCCCGAGCACGGCGTACGCCGTCCCGACGGTGCGCCCGTCGATCGTCGCGATGAACTGCCGCCCGGGATTCGACGGCGTCGTGTACTCCTCCCATCGTTCCGGCGCTTCGGCGAGCGCTCCGGTGAGCATCGCCTCGGGAAAGTCGAATGCCTCCATGCCGACCCGCAACGCTGCGACGAACTCCTCGTAGGTCCCGGTCAGCTTCACGGCCACCCCTTCGACGACCCTCGTCCGCGGCGGTTCCAGGAGCACCATTGCGTTCTCGACCGCCTCGAGGCCGGTCGTGTCGTCGTGCGCAAGCCCTGCCGCCTCGAGCGGCTCCTCGAGCTGGTGCCAGTCCGGCCCGATCCACCACGCAAGCACCGGCTTTTGGCGTTCCCGTGCAATCCGTCGCGCGCTCTCGACGGCCTTCTCGACACCTTCGGGCGTGACCTCGATCGGCTCTACGATCTGGGCGGTCGGAAACGGGTCGAGCACCAGGAGGTACCCATCACGCTCGATCCGTTCGGTACCCGGAGCCGTCGGCAGGTCCCGAGCGGGGTGGAGAGCGAGTTCCGAAACAGCGTGCGGGATCTCCACGAACGACAACCTATCGGGGTTGCCGAGCGCCGTTCGAGCTCGTCAGTCACCCCACCAGCCCTCGTCTGCCTGGACGCCGTCGCCTCCCTCGGGCCGGTCCGACCCGATTGCCAGGACCTCGAGCCCGTCGGGGCCGGCTGCGAACCCTCGCATCGTCTCCGGCGCCACCCGCACCACGTCCCAGCGGCGAACGTCGTGCAGCTCGTCGTCGAGCTTGACGCGTCCGGATCCACCGAGGACGACGTAGACCTCTTCCTGCTCGCGGTGGCCGTGGCCGCGCGCGCTGCGCCGGCCCGGCGCCCAGTGAAAGTGGCTGAGCCCGATGTGATCGGACTCGATCGCGCCGCGGGCAAAGCGGGCCTCGAGTGTCGGGCCGCCCTCGGTGGCTTGGTTCTCGAGCTCCATCAGGTTCACGATCGTGTAGCCCGGCAAGTCGCTCCTCCTTTTTACCTCCGTGGCGGCCTGCGCCGCCGGTGCCGATACAACGCGCCGTGCGTGCGGTCCATGCTGCGGCTAGGCCGCTCTTTCGATCGCAGCCTCGCCGATCTCCGGTACGGACTCGGTTGCGGGCATCCGCCTTGGCGGCCGAACGGCGCTGAGTGTCACGACGATTCCCAGCACCAGCAGCCCGAGCATCGTGTAGTAGGCGATCTGGAAACCGTGGTCGAGCGCCGCCGCGCTCGTCGTCGTCACTCCCGCATGCGTGTGCACGAAGTCGGTGGTCTGCGTCGCCGCGATCGCGCTGATCGCTGCCAGCCCGATCGCGCCGCCGATCTGCCGGCTGGTGTTGATGAGGCCCGAGGCGACACCGGCGTCGGCGCGCTCGACGCCCGTCAGGCTGGCGATGGTGATCGGTACGAACGAGAAACCCATGCCGGCTCCGCCGAGCACGAACGCCGGGAAGATGTTCCAGAAGTAGTGACCGTGTACTGGCAGGCGCGTCAGCAGTGCGGCCGAAACGGCGAACAGGAACAGACCGCCCGCGAGCGTCGCACGGATCCCGGCGCGCCCGACGACGAACTGGGCGACGTTCGATGTCACGACGACAGTGCCGGCGAACGCGACGAACGCGACACCGCTCTGCACGGCCGAGTAATGCAGGACGTCCTGCAGGTACAGCGTGAGCAGGAAGAACTCCGAGAACGCGACCGCGCCGACGATGGCCATTGTCGCGTTCGCCCCGGCGATCGTGCTCGACCGGAAGATGCGGAGCGGAAGCAGGGGTGAGGCAGCGCGCAGCTCGATCACGATGAACGCTCCGACGAGCGCAACCGATCCGGCGATCAGCGCCGAGTGTGGACGGCGAGCCCCATCCGTTGGTCGTCGCCTGGGTCAGCGCGTAGACGAGCAGCATCAGTCCGGACGTGATCGTGACGGCGCCGGCGACATCGAAGTGACGGTGCCCGAGATTCGCACGGCTCTCGCGAAGCAGGACCGGCGCCAGCAACGCGGCCGCGATTCCCACCGGGACGTTGATGAAGAAGATCCACGACCAGCCGGCGTACGAGGTGATCAGACCGCCGAGCAGCACGCCGGCCGCAGCGCCGCTGCCGGAAGCTGCTCCGTAGATCCCGAGCGCGAGATTCCGCTCGCGCCCCTCCGCGAACGTGGTGACCAGGAGCGATAGGGCGGCGGGTGCCATGAGCGCACCGCCGAGGCCCTGCAGCGCCCTGAACGCGATCAGCGAAGGTGCCGACCAGGCGAGCCCGCAGAGCAGCGAGCTGGCCGCGAAGAGCAGGACGCCGACGACGAACAGACGCCGGCGCCCGAGCAGATCGGCCAGTCTTCCGCCGAGCAGCAGCACGCCTCCGAAGAAGATCGCGTAGGCCGAGATCACCCATTGCAGGCTCGTCGTCGAAAAGTGCAGGTCGGACTTGATCGAGGGCAGCGCAACGTTCACGATCGCGATATCGAGAATGACCATGAACTGGGCGGTGACGATGAGCGCAAGGGCGCTCCAGCGCGGACTGCGGCTTGCTGCGATGGCGGCGGCGTTCTCCACTACTTTCTCCCCTTAATCGTTGTTCTCATCAACGTTACACGAGCGCAACGATTGCCGGCGCTACCCTATTCCCGATGACGTCGAGTGATACGGAGACGGCCCCTCCGGCGCGCGGGACGCTCCCGACGGAGCTCACCGCCTCGTCGACGTTCCTGCTCAAGCGGCTCGGCTTCATCGCCAAGGATCGGTCGCTCGAGGCCTACGAAGAGACGGGCCTACATCCGTATCACTACGCGATCCTGCTCACGCTGGACGAAAGCCCCCGCGAGACGCAGGGGGCAATCGCCGACGCGCTCGGCTACGACCGTGGGCAGCTGGTCGGGTTGCTCGACGAGCTCGAGTCGCGCGGGCTCGTGATCCGTCGCCGCGACCCGAACGACCGGCGCAGGCATGTGGTCGAGCTGACCGCCGAGGGTAGGACCGAGCTGGAGCGGCTCCGCGAGCTCGCCAGTCTCGTCGAGGAGGCGTTCCTCGCGCCGCTCGACGAGCACGAACAGCGCCAGCTGCACGACCTGCTCCTCAAGCTGGGCCGGTACCACTGCCCGCGCGTCGCCGTCAGCACAGACTGACCTCCTGATCTACTCGCCGGCGTCGGCGAGGACCCGCAGGGCGGCGTCTCGGTCGCTCTCGTCGACGATTACACGCGCGCCGCCGGAGAAGTCGAAGGGATACGCACCTCCGGCATCGTCGGTTGCGAGCCGAGCGTTGATGCCCGCGGAGGCGAGCAGTCCCTGAACCAGCTCTGCTTCCGACCGCGTGGGGTACGTCGCGATCGTGATCTCGGTTGCCACTGCGCCTCCTTGCCTTACTTCCAGACGACTAGGGATCAAGAGGCTTGGGGCGCTGCGTTGAAAGCGCGGGTGTCCTCTCGACCCCTAGAACGTCCTTGTGTCATTCTCGTCCAATGGATAGAGGACACGCCTGACACGTACAGGTCAAACGAAGCGTACGGTGTCTGGTCGAGTGTCGTCCGCGCGCGCCGCTTGAATCTCGTGCTGTCAACCCCACGGATGGGAGAAATCAATGCCTCTGACCCAGACGCAGCTCGCTGCTGCAGTTGCTGAATACTCCGGCCTTTCCCGAGCGCAGGCCAAGTCTGCGATCGATGCTCTCGAAGAGGTCGTTCTGACCGAGATCGGCAATGCGGAGAAGGTGAAGATCGGAAACCTGGTCCAGTTGACGGTTCGGGTGAAGCCGCCGACGAAGGCGCGTGAGGGCCGGAATCCGGCCACGGGTGAGACGATCAAGATCGCGGCCAAGCCGGCATCGGTCGACGTCAGGGCGCGTGTGCTGGCGAAGACGAAGGCAGCTCTCCCGTCGTTGCAGAAGGCCAGGCGCAGGCTTGCGGCGTAGCCAAAGGGGGGTCGGCTCGGTAGCCCTTTGGCCTGCGGAGCCGACCCATCACGACCGGTCGGCGCCTGGTGGTGCCGGCCGACCGATATGCATACGGTTCCTCCGTGCCGGAGTACGTGTACGAGCTGCGACGGTCGGATGAGATCGTCGCCACGGGGCGGCTGAGCGACCCCCGCGTCTTCGAGGTGGGCGACGAGGTCGAAATCGTCGGATGGACGGGAATCGTCCGCGACAAGCTGCCCACGTCCGACCCGAGCAGGCTACGGCTGATCGTTCAGGTGCGACTCAGCGACGCCGCGTCGTAGTCGTCCGCTCAGCGTCTGCTCAGGGCGCGTCCGAGCACTGCGCCGTACTCGTCGAGGCCGTCACGGTAGAGACGCGCTTCGGGCCCCGCTGCGATGCCGACGCGCTCCGGGATCACGCCCCAGATCGAGACCTTCTGCGCTCTCCACCAGGCGATCGTCTCCTCGAGATCGTTCGTGCCCAGACGAGCGGCGCAGATGACGACGCCGCGGCGTGTGCGAGCCGGGATCAGTTCGAGCGTCAACAGCACGGGTGACAGCTCGACACCGCCCGCGCGAGTCGGGATCACGACGGCATCCGCGGAGCCGATCGCGGATTGCAGGAGCCGTTCGTCTCCCGGCGGCGTGTCGACGATCGACAGGCCGCCGTTGTTGCTCATCGCACGCTTCAACGTCCGCTCCGACGGTGCTTCGACGATCGACACGCCCTCGATGGGGCGCTCCTCGTACCACTCCGCCGAAGATGCCTGACGGTCGGCATCGATCAGCACGACCGGGTCGTACCCCCGCGCGACCGCGACCGCCGACAAGTACACCGATGTGGTCGTCTTGCCCACACCGCCTTTGACATTCGAGACAACCAGGTTCGTCACGACGCCGAATCGTAAGCCATCCCGACCAGCCGGACCCGGGTTGGCGCGCCGACCGTCTGTTAGCGGCGGTGGAGCACGACCGGGTCGGGGCCGATGGAGATCGGGTCCGCCACGAGCAGGTACCGCACATCGGGGAGGGTGATCCCTGTCGCGCTGGCCGCGTAGACATACGTGTTGAGGGCTCCCGGCAACACGATCCTCGAGACGGACAGCTCGTTCCAGAGGTTGATCGCGCAGCGGTCGTAGAGCCCGGCTCCGAGACGATGGGCTCTGTCGCCCCAGCGGTCGGCGGTGATCTTCGAGTCGAGCCCGACGAATCTGAGCGTCCGGCCGCTGCTCAGGCCGACCGCGATCACGTCGGGAAGGTCGAACCTCGCGCTCCCGTCCCGGTTGTCGGCCACGGCCCGGATCAGCACCAGGGGGTCGTGCAGCGCGCTCGCGCACGCCATCGCCTGGGGGACGCGGGCGCTCGGAGCAGGGAGCGTCAACGTCAGCGTCGCCATGCCCTGGCGGTAGACGTACGTGTAGTGCGCCGTTGCCGGTGCAGCTGGCCCGGCGACGGACGCCACTGCGATCGCAGCGAGAACCCCGAACAGGAGCGCCGCAAGCCAGCGCATCACTCGATTGTGCTCTCCATTACGGTGGCTGTCGAGGATCGCCCGCTCGAGGGGCGGCCGAGCGGAGGTTCGTCATGCGTCGAGGCCCTGCTACCTTGACGACGCGGTCGCCCTCTCGGCGGCCGGGAGATTCAGCTTCTCGTTCCTCCTGTATGCAGGCGTTTCGAGTCTCTCGCATCTCGAAACAGTGCTCAACAGGAAGGAACACATGCTTCAGCCTTTCGGCGCTCTCGGAGTGAGCGCGCCCGTCGTCGAGGTGCTTACCCGCCTCGGCATTCAGTCACCGTTCGCCATCCAGACGCTCGTCCTGCCCGACGCACTCGCCGGCGTGGACGTCGTTGCGGCATCGCCGACCGGGTCCGGCAAGACGCTCGCCTTCGGAATCCCGATGATCGAGCGGACCGCCGGCGGCGGCGGGCGCCCGGGGGCGCTCGTCCTCGTCCCGACCCGCGAGCTCGCCTCTCAGATCGCGGATGATCTGCGGCCGCTTGCCGCGTCGCGCAATCTGCGGATCGCGGCGGTGTACGGCGGCGCCCCTCTCGGTGCGCAGGTCAAACGGGCGCGGAGCGCCGAGCTGCTCATCGCGACGCCCGGCCGTCTCAACGACCTCCTCGAACGCAACCTCATCTCGCTCGGGTCAGTGCGGGTGCTCGTCCTCGACGAAGCCGACCGCATGCTCGACATGGGCTTCCGCCCGCAGGTCGACCGCATCGTCAAGCAGATTCCGGAGAACCGGCAGACGCTGTTCTTCTCTGCCACGCTCTCCGGCCCAGTGGCCGCCATGGCCGGGACCTACACCGCCAACGCTTCCCACTTCAGCACCGACGCACAGATCGACGCCACAGCCGGTGACGTCGGCCACGAGTTCATCTCGGTCACCGCGGACGACAAGCTCGAGCGGCTCGCCGAACAACTGCGGCGGCGGGAGCAAGGGCTCGCTCTCGTCTTCGTCCGCACCAAGCATGGTGCCGACAAGCTCGCTCGGAAGCTCGCGCGCGAGCACGACGTGCGTGCGGCGGTGATGCACGGGAACATGTCGCAGAACGCGCGAGAGCGCTCCCTGTCGCAGTTTGCGGCAGGCCGCGTCTCGACTCTCATCGCAACGGACGTTGCGGCCCGCGGGCTCGACGTCGACGACATCACGCACGTGATCAACTTCGATCCGCCGGCGACTCCCGACGATTACGTCCATCGCGTCGGCAGGACGGGCCGGGCGGGTCGTGCAGGTACCGGTGTCACGCTGGTCTTGCCGGAGCAGCGCCTCGACGTGAGCCGGTTGGTCGGCACGCTCGGGTACGCAGACGAATTTGCAGCATCCGGCATCTCCGTCCCTCGGTCCTCCACCAAGCCGCAGAGGAACACACGGGGAGCGTCACCGCAGAGTGCGAACCGCAGACGGCAGCGGAACGGCGTGAGCCGGCGAGCGGGAAGCGGCCGGCCGACGTCCTGACAGCAGATCAGGCTGCAGTGGCGTGTTCCGAGGCGACTCTGCTTGCGGTATCAATCGCGCGCCACACCGAGTCGGTCCCGATCTGCTCCCGGACGGCGCTCCCTTCGGCCACGAGTTTCACCATCGCTTGCTCCGCTGCATCGGCGTGAGGGATGTAGTCGGGACCCTCGGCGAGGAGCGCGGCCAGTTCGGCGGTTGTCAGGCCGTCTCGGAACCGTTCGAGTAGCGGTGCGGGAGTCTCGGGCGGCGGCGTGCGCATGATCGTCGGGTCGAGGTTCGCGATGCAGACGTCGTAGGCGAGCTCGGACTGCCAGCCCCCGGCGACGAGCTGCTGCCCGTCGCGTTCGAAGACGACCGACGGTGCGGTGTAGCGGACGACGCCTGGCTCTGCGCTCGACGCCTTGCCTTGCGTCTCGATTGCGCTGCCCGCAGCGCTGCGAGCCTCGGCCTTGTCGCGCTCGTAGGCCTCGACGACCTCGATGTCGTCGAGCCGCTCGACGATCTTCGTCGCGTCCAGACCGTCCAGCGTGTCGAGCGCGCCGCGGATCTGGTCGTCGTCGTCGAGGAGCAGCGTCGTGGTGAAGTTCGCAAGCTGCAGTGCCCGCATCACGCGGAACTCGCTGCCGGGATACAGAAGGCGGGCGGCGACCACCGCTTGGCAACCTCGCCCGGTGGCAGCGGCGCGCGCTTTCGGCTGCAATGAAAACGGCATCCCGTATCTGTTGCGGAAGACCATCAGCCTCGAGACGCCCGCGGGGTCGAACTGCTCTTTCATCCTGTCGGTGACGTGGTCGCGGAGCCCGATCATCACGAGTCGCCACTCGATCTGGTCGCCGTATCGCCACTCGAGCACACGAAATGCCGGGTTCGCCGAGTACCCCCACGGACAGGCCGCATCGTTGAACAGCGTTGCTTTGATCACGCCCCACACCCCCAGGAAGTTGCGGACACAACCAACAGGTGCTCGTACCGTAGCCACTGGCGTCGGGCTGACAGAGGCGCTTCATCGTCGGTCAGCGGACTGGTCGGGGCCGGCGCGGCCTCGCCCCCCTGTCCGTTCACCCGACAGGGACAGGCTCGCGCCTCCTGCGCAACGTCAGGAAGACGGAGCCGACGACACCGAGGAACGCCGCGATGACCGCAGAGCTCGTGAGTAGCAGTCCCGATGCGAGCGAGAAATTGATCGCGTGCGCGCTCGAGACGCCGAGACCGATGAGCACGCCGGAGGTGGCGCCGATGCTGACAAGGGCACCGCCGGCGGTGATCGGCAGGATCGACGCAGCAGCCGCCATGCACAACACGACAAGTGCCAGTGTCGGTGAGAATCCGACGCCGAACGCGACGAGCAGGAGAGTGTTGCCGGTTCCACGCATCACCCAGCAGCCGAGCAGGAATGCGCCCGCGGTCGACGTCGAGCGCCAGGCGGTTCGCTCGCCTACGCGCCTGGAAACCGCTTCGAGCCGCTTGCTCCTCGAGAGCAGCGGCACGCGGACCAGTTGGCGCCCGGCGATGAGCACGCCGACGCAGCCGATGCAGAAGAGCAGGACGATGATCAGTGGGGCCCGGAAAACGGAACCAGACGTCGCAAGCGCTGCGGTTGCGAGAGGCAACATCGCGACTGCGTCGACCAATCCGAGCGCGACGATCGAGAGAGCGATTGCCTCCAGACCGATGCGAACGCCGCCGAGGCGTCGTAGCGTCGAGACCTTCACCACGTAGTCGAGCCTGAACGGAAGGATCACGCCGCTTGCCGCTGCTGCGCCGCAGGCCGCGAGGCACCGGCTTCGATCAGGCCGTTCGGCGGCCGGGAACAACCGCTGCCATCCGAACGCACGCAGCACGAAGCTTCCGAAGTAGGCGCTCGCGGCCGCCAGGACGATGTGCGGGCGAGCACCCTCGAGCGGCCAACTCGTCGTCGAGAGCCGCCTCGCGACGAGCACGCAGGCCAGCAGTGCGAGCACGCTGAAACCGGCTCCGCCGACCCGAACCAGGCGACGACTCGTAAGGCGCGCGTTCACAGCCGCGCTCATGCGCGTGGCAACACGAAGAACGCCACCGCTGCGTACTGGCACGCGACGGCGACGACGACGAAGGCGTGGAAGATCTCGTGATAGCCGAACGTTCTCGGGAACGGGTCCGGACGCCTCAGGGCGTAGACGACCGCTCCCGTGGTGTACGCAACACCACCCGCGACGAGCAACGTCGTGCCGCCCGCCCCGATCTTTGCTGCGATCTGCGGAAACACCAGCAACGCGATCCAGCCGAGCCCGAAGCACGTCGCCACGGCCACCCAGGGCGGCGGGTTGCGCCAGATCGCCTTGGCGGTGATCGCTGCGGCGCCGCCCGCACAGACGACGACGAGCACCGGGATCCCCCAGGTCTCTCGCAGGACCAGCAACGCAAATGGCGTGTACGTCCCGGCGATCAGCGCGTAGATCATCGCGTGGTCGACCAGCGCCATTCGATTCTTCGCGATCGGGCTCCACGAAACGCGATGGAAGAGGCTGCTCGTGCCGAACATGGCGGCCACGCTGAGCCCGAACAAGAGCGCGGCAACCCGCGCGATCGAGGTCGACGCGTCGAGCGCGAGCACGAAGCCGAGCGGAAGTGCCGCGAAGAAAGCGAGGCTGTGCGACATGCCACGGAGGCGTGGCGGGTCGCTCTCGACGGCCGCGCTTCGATTGCTCGACCGCCGACCCTCCGCGCGGAATGTCGAAGCTCGCCACGGCCGTTTACCCCGGGCCAACAGCAGATGCGATCAATCGCAGCTCTTCCATATCCGGGCCTCCGTCGGTCAAAGCTCTCGCCGACCAGGGTGTGCGGTCGGCCTAGAAGTGCTCCAACCCGCTTTGCTGAGGGAGGACCGTGCGCGCGAGGCGCTGAACGTGTGCCTCACATGGAAAAGAGCAGCGTCGACGCTTACGACGCTCCGGCTCGAAAGGTATCACCGAAACCGGCGAATCGCGTCTATAGTGGATGAGCGCGTTGGCTCTAGCTGTTGAAGCCGCCGAGGCTCAAGCTTGTTCCTCTCCGACTGTGACTCTGGCGTGACCGCCGCAGTGCGCCCATTCGAGCGCGTTGTCCTGCAGGTAACAGAAGGAGCATCACATGCATGCCACCAGTCGTCGGTACGAAGGCGTCGAGATGGCCCGTACCACGACCGGCAAAGTCGTTGCGCAGAGCCACGGCTTGGTCGCCGTTCACTAGCACGACCTCGCGCATTCCTGCGTCGAGGGGCCCGGCGCTGCTGGGCCCCCTCGTTTCCGACGATCCGCAGGGCGACCGATGCAACGAGAGGATGCAGATGGAACGGCAACAGGACGTGAGCCAACTCGATCTCTTTCTGGCGCAGGTCGGGAAGGTCGCCTTGCTGACCTCGCCGCAGGAGATCCGATTGGCGAAGCGGATCGAGCGCGGAGACGATCGTGCCAAGGAAGAGCTGGTGCTGGCGAACCTGCGGCTCGTCGTTTCGATCGCGAAGCGATACAGGCATCAGGGCGTTCCGTTCCTCGATCTGATCCAGGAGGGGACGATCGGGCTCTCCCGCGCGGCCGAGAAGTTCGACTGGCGCCGGGGGTACAAGTTCTCGACCTACGCGACCTGGTGGATCCGTCAATCGGTTTCACGCGCGATCGCCAACAGCTCCCGCACGATTCGCCTGCCGGTCGACGTCGATGGAAAGCTCCGTGCCGTCCGGCGTGCCGAGCGGGACCTCGGCGATCAGGGCCGGCCGGCTACGAGCGAGGGCATCGCCGTCGAGCTCGGCCTCGCGGTCGAGGACGTCGACTCGTTGCGGCGATTGCCGCCGGAGCCGATCTCACTCGCGACGCCCGTCGGCGAAGATGGTTCGACCGAGTTCGGAGACCTGCTCGCCGACCACACATCGGTCCCTCCGGAGGAGTCAGCTCACGCTGCGGTTCAGCGAGCACTGTTGTCCAGGTGCCTCGCGATGCTCCCCGACCGAAGTCGTCGAGTGCTCGAGCTGCGGTTCGGGCTGAACGGCATGGAGCCGAGGAGCCTCGTACAGGTCGGCCGGCTCATCGGTCTGACGGCCGAGGGGACGCGCCAGGTAGAGGTCGCCGGGCTGCGGGCGCTCCGCGCTCTCGCCGAGAGCCGCGACCTCCGCGAGTTGGACGACGAACAGCGGGACGAAGCTCGTTCGGAGGTCCGGATGCGACCGCAACGCATCGCGCGAAAGTAGATCGCGCCGGCTGCGTGCACGGCGACTTCCGGTTACGGCTTCGCGCCTTGTGGCTCGGGCGGCGGCGGGAGCAGAAGGAGGTGGCTTTCGACCACGGCGGCTGCGACGTCGCTCAGCTTGCGACCGTTGTGCTGCGAGTGGTCGCGGAGCCGCTCGAACGCTTCATCGGCCGCGATCGAGTGACGGGCCATCAGGATTCCCTTCGCCTGCTCGATCAGCGCCCGGCGCCCGAACGCCCCCTGCAGACTCTGGTATTCGGTGAACCGCTGAAGGGTGATGTCGATTGCACTCTGAAGCTCGTCCGGCGTGCCGTCGATGATGTACGCGAAGACGCCACGCTTTGCCGCCTCGTGGACGTAGGCCGGGTCGCCGGCGTGAAGAATTGCGATCACCGGGCACGCTGCCTCACGAACGATCTCGGAGATCAACTCGAGAGCGTGAACCGAACTGGAGCCGAGCCCCACGAGGGCCACATCGGGGTGTTCGCGGGCGGTGACCGCGCCGACTTCCTTGACGTAGATCTCCCGTGCGATCACGTCGTGTCCGAGCCCGATCACGACGTTGGCGAGCAGCTCGAGCCGGTCGCGCTTCTCGTTCGCGATCAGGACTCGGAGGTGCTGGGAATGACCGCCGAGCGGAGTCGTCACGCACGTCAATTCTAGCGTTCGGCGACAGTCGAATTCGACAGTTCGAGTGCTACCCGTGCGCTCAGGCCTACTTGAAGATGTTGACCGCACGGGCCGTCACCAGCAGGATGCTCACGGCTGATACGGCGGATTCCGAGAGCATCAGCAACTTGGCCCACCGGCTCAGCGGCATCGAATCGGTCGGGCTGAACGCGATCGAGTTGGTGAAGGAGACGTAGATGTAGTCGACGAGTTGCGGACGCCAGCCCGGGGCGGCCAGCTGGGGGTTCTCCATTTGCGGGAACTGGAAGTCGGGTGGAGGGGGATCGGGCCCCGCTCGCCGTACGGGCCCGCCGCGGTCGAAGCCCCAGAACCACAGGCCGAACGCGATCACGTTGGTGGCCCAGATCGTCATTCCCTTGAGCAGCAGTTGGCCGCCACTGTTTTCCTCGCCGCTGATCAGCGAACCGAGCAAGGCGACGAGCGCGACCGCGTTGGCGAGGCTGATGATCGCGAGCAGAATGAGCGCGACGTTTCGACGGTGGCCGACTCGCTCGAGCCATTGCAGTGCCGGGGCCCATGCAAGCGCCACCAGCAGGATTGTCTCCGGCACGACCGCCAGCAGCCAGACCCACCACGGAAGATGCCAGAGCTTCCAGCCGAGCTGGAGGCTGGTGATCGCCAACGTCAGTTGAAGCGCGATCACGACGAGCACCGCGGGCGCAGCCTCCCAGCGGGACTCACGGGTCTCCTCTGCTTGATCTGTCAGCTCGTCGGCGATAGGCGAGATTCTGCGCCGCTCGAGGACGCCGATGTCGACTTGACCGTCGGCGACGGTCGGTCCAACGAGCCCTCGGTCAGCGGCGCTCGCGCGGGAGCCACCAGCGACGCACGATGAAGAACGCGCCTGCGATGAGCGCAAGCCCGGTCACCCATCCGAAGACGCCTCCCGTCGCAATCGAAAGGAGGCCGATGACGGCGCCGGCGGCGAACAACGCAGTTCGGCGGAGCGGGCCCATCCCCACAATCTAGGGACAACGTTCCACGGGACGGGGAGCCGTCAGCCGTGGGGGACGAGCCTCGTCCCCGTCGCCTTGAACGAGGCTACGAAAGTGCTTCCGGGGCTGAGCCCCAGCCTGTTGACCGAAGCCTCCGTTACTTCGGCTGTGATCGGGCCGATCCTCACCCGGGCGCGATTGCCGACATGGACGACGGACCGGATCTCGCCCTCGATCACGTTCATCGCCGAATCGCGCTGTCGTTGCGGGCCGACCGTCACGTCCCATGGGTAGACGACGACGCTGACGGGGCCTTCGGCGTGGTCGGTCGAGTAGACGATCTCGCCGCCTTCGAGCTCGACCAGGGTCAACTCGTCGTCTCGCGTTCGTGCGGTCCCGTGCAGAAGGTTCGCGCCGGTGAACGAGGCGACAAACCCGTCGGCCGGGCGTGCGACCATCTGCTCCGACGACGCGAATTGCCGCAGCTTGCCGTCGACGAGCACGCCGATCTTGTCGGCGAGCGACGCGGCGTCCTCGAAGTCGTGCGTGACGAGAAGCGTTGGCAGGCCGAACTCACGCAGCAGTTCTTGGAGCTCGCCGCGTACCGTGACCCTAGTGTTCGCATCCAGGGCGGAGAGCGGCTCGTCGAGCAAGAGGACGCCCGGGTCGCGTGCCAGAGCGCGGGCGAGCGCGACCCGCTGGCGTTCACCGCCCGAGAGCTCGGTTGTCCGCGCTTCGGCGAGGTGCGAGATCCTGAACCGCTCGAGGAATTCGTCGGCCCGCCCCTTGCCTGCGTAGGTGATGTTCTCGCGGACGTTCATGTGCGGAAACAGGGCGTACTCCTGGAAGACGAGGCCCACCCGGCGCTCGTCGGGCTTGCGGAACAGCCCGTTCGCCGAATCGAACCAGGCGTCGGCGTCCAGGGCGATCCGCCCTCGCGACGGTTTGACGAGTCCTGCGATCGCGTTGAGGACCGACGTCTTCCCGGCACCGGAGGGGCCGATCAGCGCGACCGTCCCTTCGACATCGAGTGACAGTTCGAGCACGAACGACCGCAGGGGTAGCTCGAACTCTGACGACAGCGTCGCCATCGAGTCAGTTCGGCTCGGGCTGCGCGATCGCCGTCACGGCGGGCCGCGATCGTTCCCACAGGCCGCTCCCTTTCAGGGCCAGCAGGATCGCCAGGCTGATGATCACGAGCAGGGCACTGATCGCAAGCGCGACGTCGAGTCCGTTCTGCGCCTCGAACGAGGTGTAGACGGCGAGGGGCAGCGTCTGAGTCACCCCCTGCAGGCTGCCGGCGAACATGATCGTCGCTCCGAACTCGCCCAGCCCCCGGGCGAGGCAGATCGCCTCACCGGCGGTCAATCCTCCGCGGGCCAGCGGCAGCGTGACCTTGAAGAACGTCCGCGGCGACCCCGCGCCCAGCGTGCGGGAAGCTGCGATCAGGTTCTGGTCGACCGCCTCGAACGATGCGATCGCCTGCCGGATATAGAATGGGCCCGCGACGAACGAGATGGCGAGGACGACGGCGGCCTGGTTGAACGAGACGTTGATTCCGAGCGCGTCGAAGGTCGACCCGAGGAGGCCGAAGCGTCCGAATGCGACGATCAGGCCGATTCCGGCGACCGCCGGGGGCAGCACGATCGGCAACTCGACGAGCGTGATCAAGAGCGGCCGCCCGCGGAATCGCCGGGACGCAAGAAAATATGCCGTCGGAGTGCCGAGCAGCAAGATCGCGACCTGTGAGACGGCGACGGTCTTGAGGCTGACGATCAGGGCATCGGTGACAACCGGATTGGTCAGCTCGTGCAAGAGCCGGCCCAGTGGAACGTGGAAGAAGATCGCGACGATCGGCAGCACGAGGAACGACATCGTCAGGGCAATCGCAAGAAAGAACAGCACGGCCAGCACGCCGCGCATCACCGTTTGCCTGTAGCGCATCGTTCTTAGCGCTGAACCATCACCGAGGTCGACTTGACGATCGCCGTCGCCGACATCCCGGGCCGGAGCTGAAGCTCTTCGATCGCATCACGCGTGACCAGAGCGACGAGTCGTACCGGATCGCTGACGACCATCTCGACCTGCGCGACCAGACCGTCGACCTTGACGTCCGTCACGATCCCGTTGAAGCGGTTGCGAGCACTCAGGTGAGTCGAGCCTGACTCCCCGCGCAGGCGATCGATCTCGCCGGCGGGAACGATCCGCCGGTTGCTTCCGTCGCGTTCGACCTTCATCCGGCCCTGCCGATCCCACCTGCGGACCGTGTCGATGCTGATGCCGAGCATCTTCGCGGCCTCACCGACGCTGTAGTACTCCCGCGGCATTTCGTCTCCACAGTCCTTTCGTCGATGCCGGAGGCCGAATCTACCTGGGCACACTACCTATGCAAGTCCTAACGTCGTGCGTCTCCGCTCTATCCGATCGTGAAGTGCTTGGAGGTCGCCGTCCCGGACGGGTTGGTGACCGTGATCGCGCCGGACTTCGCCTTCGCCGGAACCGTGAGCGTCAGCTTGGTCGCCGACTTGACCTTGAACCTGGCGGGGACGCCCTGGATCGTGACCGAGGTCGTGCCCGTGAAGTTCGAGCCGGTGACCGTCACGGTCGCGCCCGCGCCGGCGTGACCCGGCGTCACCCTCGCGATCGTCGGTATCGGTGCCGTGAGCGGTAGGAACCCGTCCTTGACGAAGATCGCCTGACCGGCCGGGCTCAGCACTTTCTTCATCCATGCCTGAGCGGCTGCCTGGTTCGGGCTCTTCGTCACGATCGCCATCGAGTAGGTGATCTTCGGCTGGGCCCACGCCGGGACCTTGACCAGCGTCAGATGGGTCGGGTCGATCACGTAATCGGACAGGTAGACGAATCCCGCGTCGACCTGACCGAGTGCGACCTTGGCGACGACGTTGGCGTCCGACGTCTCCTTGCTGACGACGTTGGCCTGCACGGCGCTGTTGATCCCCATCTGGTTCAGCACTTGCACGGTGTAGCTCCCGACCGGGACCGACGGGGCGGCCTCGTCGATCTTGATCCCGGGGTTGGTCAGGTCGTAGATCGACTTGATCCCCGCCGGGTTCGACTTCGGCACGACCACCGCGAGCGTGTTGCGCGTGAAGTCGACCGGCTTCTCGACGAAGCCTGCCGCAAAGAGCGCCGCGGGGACGGTGGTATTGGCCGACATCAGAACGTCGGCCGGAGCCCCATTCTTGATCTGAGTCCCGAGCGTCGTCGAACTTCCGAACGAGTAGGAGTTGCCCGGGCCGATCTGCGGTAGGACGGTCGTCATCGACGAGCCCGCGAAGATGGTGATCCCCGCTGTTGCGCGCTCCGACCTGGCAAAAGCCCCGCCGGCCCCAAGAGATGCGCAAACAACGACGATTGCGAGCAACGAGATGATGCGAGAGAACCGCAACGTGGCCCCTTTCCCAGTGCTGTGGAGTTCGTGAGACATCGAGCCGCCTATGCCGTGAACGCGTCGAGAGCGTTCGAAGCCTGGTCGATCGTGAGTGCGGGCGGGAACGAGCCGGTGAACGCTCTGCCGCCGTTTGCCGTCGCGAAGTAGGCGGCGTGTTGTGCTTCGCAGGCCGCGATTCGTGCGAGCCCGGATCTGAAATTGTTCGCCTGGATCCCTGCGATCGCCCCGAGGTAGGCACCGAGGATCGTGGTCTCGAGCTCACGCGCGAACTTGACGATCGATCCCTGGCTCGCGAAGGTCCCGGCCGGGTAGCTGAAGTCGATGTCCCCGGCTACGGCCGCTGTCATACCGGCCCCGCTGATGAATCCGGCGACCGACTGATAGTGCTCTTGCTCGTTGGCGTAGGCACGTTTCAGATAACCGGTGACGCTCGGACCTGTGTTCGCGGCTGCGACGGCCACTGAATAGAAGTCCGACGCAAGCAGTTCCGCGCCGACCAGCAGCCGCGCATACGCGAGATCGGTCGTCAGCGGCGGATCCGCTGCAGCCGTTCCGGCGAACCGCCCCAGTGCCGACCCTGCGACCAGGAACGCAGCGCCACCCTTCGCGCTCCGGGAAAGGAGTTTTCCTCGAGTGATGGGGTCAGACACGTGGTTGAGCTCCTGTTCCGGTTAGGGGTCGCTCTCGCTATCTCTGCTGGTGTAACGCCTATGCGCCGACCCGCAGCCGGGTGCAAGATAGCACCGTCCGGAAGCGCCTTGAAACCCCCGGGCGGACGTCGGCTCGGTATGCACTGCACAGGCGAATGCAGGTGTCAGGGCGCTCGATCAGAACCCTCGTCACCGGCCTACTTGCCGAGCATCACCTCGGTCGCCTTGATCAGCACCGTCACGTCATCCCCTGTCGTCAGCTCGAGATGCTCGGCGCTGCCACGGGTGATCGCTGCGACGACCGTCTGGCCGCCGATGTCGACGGTGATCTCGGACATGATCGTTCCGAGCTTGACGTCGGTCACCTTGCCGGAGAGCTGATTGCGCGTGCTCAGTTTCATGCGGGCTCCCTTCGAGAGCTTGATGTGAGGTCGCGCGAATGCGTGCGCGTCAGACAGGGTTTTCGCGCGTATCATCTCGTAGGTGAGTCAGTCGCACTCACCGGCACTCGACGGACAGCTCGTGACCGACGTGATGCTGCACAGCCCGAAGACGCTGCCCGCGGACGCCACGGTCGAGCAGGTGCGAGTACAGCTTCGCAACACGAGTGTGCAGATGGTGCTGCTCGCCGACGGCGACGCGTTGCAGGGAGCGATCACGGAGATTCCGGCTGATGCGGCGCCCGACGCCGCTGCGCTCACGTTTGCCGACCCGAACCCCGAGTCGATCGCCCCGTCAGAGAGCGCTCAGGTTGCGTTCGAAGTCACTGCACGGAATCCTCACCGGCGCGTCGTCGTGATCGATGAGCGCCGCGCTCTTGTCGGCCTAGTCTGCCTGAACGAAACGCGTACCCGGTTCTGCGGAGGCGCATCGTCGCTCGCGGCTGACCACTGAGGATCCTCGTAGGCCGGCGCCTTCACCCCGGTCGTGGAATGTGCGAGGTCGAGTAGACGTCCTTCCGTGCGATTGCACCGTCGCGGAGGGGCATGACGTCGACGCCGTCCCACTCGATGCGGTCTCCGTCAGGGGCGGTTGCCTGCGCTGTCCATTCGCTCACGCAAAAGTCGTCGGCGAGGTAGAGGCGTCGTGACGTGAAACGCATATCCGGCCAACGCTCGAAAATCCCGCCGATGTGGGCGCGCACGGCGTCGCGTCCGACCACGGCGTCTTCGCCCGCGGTGTGGTTCTGGAAAACGACGTCCTCTGTGTAGAGGTCGTTCAAGGCATCGAGGTCCTGGTCGTTCCAGGCCGCGTCGTGGCGGGCGATCAGCTCGTGCGACATCTCTGACCCTCAATTTCGGTCGTCTTGGGTGTGGGAGACGATTACAGATCCCGGGCGCCGCCGCTACCCCGCGCCTTGCCGCCCCCACCGACGGCAGGCCTCCCATAGCCTTGATGTAAGGTGGCCCTTACATGAGTCGGTTTCGTGCAAGTGGGGCTGAGCTCGCCTGCGGTCGGAGGGATCGTCGCCGGGCGTTCGTGCTTGCAGCGGTCTCGGCGCTCGCGGTCGCCGTTTCTCTGGCGACCGTTGGCCTCGCTTCGGCCGGTGGGACGAGGATCACCGTGTACAGCGGGCAGCATCCGCAATCCGTTGCTTCGTTGGTGTCGGCGTTCGAGCAGCGGACAGGGATTCAGGTTTCGGTCAGGTCGGATGATGAAGGTGTGCTGGCGGCGCAGATCGTTCAGGAGGGGAGTCATTCTCCTGCCGACGTCTTCCTGACGGAGAACTCACCACCACTCGAGGATCTCCAGCAGCGCGGGCTGCTCGCGCGTGTGGCCGCCTCCACGCTCGCGCGGACGTCTGGGAAGTACGACTCGCCGCAGCGGCGGTGGGTCGGCGTGACCGCGCGAGTCAGCGTGATCGTCTACAACACGGGCGAGCTCTCCGCGGCGAAGCTTCCGAAGTCAGTCCTCGCCCTTGCCGGTCCGCGTTGGAAAGGGAAGCTTGCGATCGCGCCGACCGAGACCGACTTCCAGCCGATCGTGACCGCAGTTGCAGCGCGCTACGGCGCGGCGCGTACGGTGGCGTGGCTCGAGGGCCTGAAACGAAACGCCGCCGACCACATCTATCCCGACAACGAGTCGCTCGTCACCGAGGTGAACGCCGGCCGCGTCGAGCTCGGGGTGATCAACCACTACTACTGGTACAGGATGCGTGACGAGCTTGGTCCCGCAAAGGTTCATTCGGCCGAGCACTTCTTTGCGGCAGGTGATCCGGGTTACGTCGTCGATGTCGCCGGGGCCGGCATCCTCGCCTCGAGCTCCCATCAGGCCGCCGATCAGCGGTTCCTGGCGTTTCTCGTCGGGAAGCAGGGACAGGAGATCCTCGCGCACGACGAGAGCTACGAGTACCCGCTCGGTTCCGGTGTGGTGAGCGCGAAGCCGCTCGCACCGTTCCAGGAGCTGCGGCCCGACCCGATCTCGATCGCCAAGCTCGGAAACGGGCAAGCCGCGGTAAGCCTGCTGCGCCAGGCCGGCCTGCTCTAGAGACCCCGATGGCCGCCGTCCGGCTCGTCGCATACCGAGGTGCCGGGAGCAGTCACAGGCGGTTGCCTTTCGCGCTCGCCGCTACCGCCACGATCGTCGCCGCGACGGTGTTGTTGCCGCTCGTCTTTCTCCTCCTGCAAGCGGTACAGGTGGGTTGGAGTGTCCTCTCGCCACTGCTGTTTCGGCAACTCACCGCAACGCTGCTTTGGAACACCGTTCGCCTGGCGCTTGCGGTGACATTCCTCTGCGCAATCGTCGGCGTCGCGGCAGCGTGGTGCACGGAACGGACCACGCTTCCGTTCCGCCGCTTCTGGACGGTGGCGCTCGTGTTGCCGCTCGCCGTCCCCGATTTCGTCCTCGGCTATGGGTGGATCTCGCTCTTCCCTTCGATTCACGGCTTTCGCGGCTCGGTGCTCGTGATGACGCTCGGCAGCTATCCGCTCGTCTACCTCCCGGTCGCCGCCGCTCTTCGTTCCGCCGACCCCGACCTCGAGGAAGTTGCCCGCGCGCTCGGCCTCGGTCGCTTCCGTACGTTCTGGCGAGTCACGATCCACCAGATCAGACCCGCGCTGCTCGGCGGCTGCCTGCTCGTCACGCTGATCCTGCTCGCCGAGTTCGGGACCTTCGAGATCCTCCGCTTCCAGACGTTCACCACCGAGATCTTCGCCGAGTTTCAGATCGGGTTCGACACGCCTGCGGCCTGCGCCCTGTCGCTCGTGCTCGTCCTGCTCGGGCTGATCGTCCTGGCCGGCGAGGCGGCGGCGCGAGGCAGGACCGGCAGCGCGCGGCAGAACCGCCTCGGTCGTGTACCGACCCCGCTTCGCCTGCGCCGGGCAACATTGCCGGTGCTGCTTGCACTGACGGCTTTGCTCGTGCTCGCGATCGGCGTTCCGCTCGCGGCGCTCGTCTACTGGTTCGCGCAAGGAACCTCGTCCACGCTGCCGTCCGCATCGATCGCGAACGCCGCAGTGGCAACTGTCGGTTACAGCGCGGCCGCGGCCGTCCTCGCGACGGTTGCCGCGCTGCCGGTCGCGTTGCTCGTCGAGCGGCACCGGTCGAAGCCGACGGTCTTGCTCGAGCGCTCGACCTACATCGTCCAGGCACTGCCCGGTCTCGTCGTGGCGCTCGCGTTCGTCTACTTCTCCGTGCGCTACCTGCCGTGGCTGTACCAATCGAGTGTGGAGATGGTCGGCGCCTACGCGATCATGTTTTTCCCGCTCGCGCTGGTGGCGGTCCGCGCTGGGGTTGCCCAGGCTCCGGCCGGGCTCGAGCAGGTGGCACGGACGCTCGGCCACGGCCGGCTCTCGACGCTGTTCCGCGTGACGCTGCCGTTGCTTGCACCGGGGCTGCTCGCCGGCTTCTCGCTCGTCTTCCTGGGCGCGGCGACCGAGCTGACGGCGACGCTCGTACTGCACCCGACCGGCGTGGAGACGCTCGCCACTCAGTTCTGGGCCTACACATCCGACTTCTCCTACGGCGCCGCCGCCCCGTACGCGCTTGCGCTGCTGCTCGTCGCGATGCTCCCCGGCGCTCTGCTGGGCCGCTGGTTCGAACGAGTCTCGGGGAGCCCACGTTGAGCCGGCAGGACAGCACGCGCCCCGTCGCACTCGCCGTCTCGGGTGTCGAGAAGACTCTCGGCGGCACGTTGGTCCTCGGCGGCGTCTCGTTCAGCGCAGAACGAGGCTCGCTGACCGCGATTCTCGGCACCTCCGGAAGCGGCAAGACGACACTGCTGCGACTGATCGCGGGCCTCGAGCGACCCGACCGAGGCGCCATCTCCCTCGCCGGCCGTGTCGTCGACAGCTCTGCGGAACACACGCCGCCGGAACGCCGGCGGATCGGCTACGTCCCGCAGGAAGGCGCACTCTTCCCGCACCTCACGGTCGCCGCGAACGTGAGCTTCGGCCTGCGCTCCCGGCGGCTCCGACGCACCGCGGCCGAGCGCGGGCGCGTGTCCCAGCTGATCGAGATGATCGGGCTCTCGGGTTTCGAGCGGCGGTTCCCGCACCAGCTCTCGGGAGGAGAGCGTCAACGCGTCGCGCTCGCGCGTGCGCTTGCCACCGAGCCCGAGATCGTCCTGCTCGACGAGCCGTTCTCATCGATCGACGAGGAACTCCGGACCGGTCTTCGGCACGAGACCGTCGACCTGCTCAGACAATCGAATACGACCGCAATCCTCGTGACGCACGACCAAGATGAAGCGCTCTCGATCGCCGACCGGGTCGCGGTCTTGCGACACGGGACGATCGTTCAGATCGACGAGCCGTCCGTTCTCTACCAGCGCCCCGTCAACCCCGACGTCGCCCGCTTCATCGGGCACGCCAACCTGCTCTTCGGTCGACTCCAGCACGGGATCGTCCGCTCGATCCTCGGACCGATCAGCGTCGACCTCGATCCACCGCGCGACGATGCAGTCGCCGTGAGCGTGCTGGTGCGACCGGAACAGATCGTCGTCGGCACGGAAGGCTCGGCGGCCGCTGATCAAGGATCGCCGCGCGGAGTCGTCGTCAGCCATGACTTCCACGGTCACGACCTACTGCTCGGAATCCGGCTCGACGAACCGGCGTGGGGGCTCACCCCAAGACACCGGCGGCCTGCTTGGGAGATCATCGCTCGTGTCCCAAGCACCCAGGCACCCGAGCTCGGGCAGCGCGTGACGGCCCGCGTCGAAGGCTCGGCAATCGCCTGGATCACGCCGGCCGACAGCGATCAACCCACCTTGCTCCCGCAGGGCTTCCCAGGCCCTCGTTAGCGGCCGTACCTAGTCGGAGTCGTCGGGAGGAGTCGGGTTCGACTCGGTATCCGAATGAGTGATGCCCGAGACCGAGTCCTTGAACTCCCGCATGCCGCTGCCGAGTGAGCGTCCGATCTCGGGGAGCCGCTTCGCTCCGAAGAGAAGCAGTGCGACCAGGAGCAGCAGGACGATCTCCATCGGGCCGATGTCGCCCATCGGCCACACGGTAGCAGCGCCCGATCCCCGGTCGAACCTGGGGCGACCCGGGCCGCGCGCGCATGATCAGCAGCGTTTCTTATTTGACATATGACGTTTGCTCATGGTAATTGTCCAGATTCCCGGTGAACAATGTTGGCTTTGGTCGCACGATCCTTGAGCCCGAAAGGAAGACAACGTATGAGCTTTGAGTTCGATGACGATGCTCAGACCTTTGATCGCGCGGGCCTTCTGCGGCGCGGCGTCGCCGCCGGGGGAGCCCTTGCGCTGGCTGGCCTGGCCCCGCAGCTCGCCCGGGCAGGGAACGCCCGCGGGGCGGGGGCAACGCTGAATCTGGTCGCCTACTCGACGCCGAAGCCCGTGATGAGCAAGCTGATCTCCGCGTTCCAGGCGACGCCGGCAGGTTCGGGTGTTTCCTTTGCCACGTCGTACGGTGGATCGAGTTCGCAGGCCGCGGCCGTGGTCGCCGGCCAGCCGGCGGACGTCGTGATTTTCAGCACCGGGACCGACATGGATCTTCTGGTCGCTCACGGGCTCGTCGACGCCAAGTGGAATCGACAGAGCTACGACGGCGTCGTCTGGAACTCGGTCACCTCGATCGTTCTGCGCGACGGGAACCCCAAGCACATCAAGGGATGGCCCGACCTGATCAAGCCCGGCGTGGGAGTGCTCATCCCGAACCCGTTCACGGCCGGCGTCGCCAAGTGGGACATCCTCACGCCCTACGTCGCCGAGCGACGACTCGGCAAGACCGACCTGCAGGCGCGGGCGTTCATCAAGACGCTGTTCGACCACGTCGTCTCACAGGATTCGTCGGGCAGCAACGCGACGAATACGTTTCTCTCAGGTAAGGGTGATGCGCTCGTCACGTTCGAGAGCGAGGCGATCAACGGCAAGCTCCAGTACGTAATTCCGAGACAGACGATGTTGATCGAGATCTACGGAGCTGTGACGAAGCAGAGCCAGCACGCCGATCAGGTGAACGCGTTTCTCCGGTTCGTGAAGTCGGCCGCCGGCCAGACGATCCTCGGCCAGAACGGATATCGGCCGGTGAACAAGCAGGTGCTCGCCCAGTTCAACAAGAGCTTCCCGGTCAGGCCTGGCGAAACCAGGATCAACGACAAGCTCCTCGGCGGATGGAGCGCAGTCGACAAGAAGTGGTTCAACCCGAAATCGGGGATCATGGCCAAGATCGAGAAGGGCCTGGGTGTATCGACCACTGGCTAATCTCGTTGACGCTCCCCGCCTGAGGGGACATTCGATTCCGAAGCCCAGCGAGAGAGCCGTCACGACGGCACTCTCGCTGGGCTTCGCCTCCACGTTCCTGATGATCGTCGTTGCGCTCCCGGTCGCGGCGCTGATCTCGGAGTCGACCGGTGGCGGGTGGTCTGAATTCTGGAGCGTCGTCTCCTCCCCCGAGGCGGTCGCGGCGCTGAAGCTGACGTTCGCAATGGCGGCGCTCGCAGCGCTACTGAACGGGATCTTCGGAACGATCACGGCCTGGGTGCTCGTCCGAGACGATTTTCGAGGCAAGGCGGTCGTGAACAGCATCATCGACCTGCCGTTCGCTCTCCCGACGATCGTCGCCGGCCTCGTCATCCTCGCCCTCTACGGGCTACAGACTCCGCTTCATTTCGACGTCGGCTTCGTCGACTTCAAGGCCGACGTGACGTTCACCCGCTGGGCGATCCTGGTCGCTCTGCTTTTCGTCACGCTGCCGTTTGTCGTCCGAACGGTGCAGCCCGTCCTGATCGAGCTCGACAAGGACATGGAGGAGGCAGCACGGTCACTGGGAGCGAGCGAGCTCACGACGGTTCGCCGCATCGTGCTGCCGAACATCCTGCCGGGGATTCTCTCCGGCATGACGATGGCCTTCGCCCGCGGAGTCGGGGAGATCGGGTCGATCATCCTCATCACGGGGAACCTCCCGTTCAAGACCGAGGTCGCATCCGTTTTCGTCTATCAGCGCATCACGAGCGACCCTCATGGATCGGCGGCCGTCTCCGTCGTGCTCCTGACGGTCTCGTTCCTGGTCTTGCTGGCGGTCGGTGGACTACGCCGATACGCGACGAGGTTCGAGCGTGCGTAGGCTCTCTCTCCGCTTCATCGCCCTCGCCTATCTCACGGTCATCCTGATCGGACCTCTGCTGATGATGGTGTGGCGAACCTGTCAGGACCTCGGGGCCGCCTGGGGCGCAATCATCAACCACGACACGCTGCTCGCCTTCAAGCTCACCATCATCGTGACGGCGATCGTCGTGCCGATCAACACCGTTTTCGGGATCGTGTGCGCGCTCGCAATCGTGCGCGGCAACTTCCGCGGCAAAGGGCTTCTCAACGCGTTCGTCGACCTACCGTTGGCCCTCTCGCCCGTGATCGTCGGCTTCTCGATCCTCCTGCTCTACGGCACACATGGCTGGTTGGGCTGGTTCCAGGGGCACGGCGTCGAGATCCTGTTCGCGCTCCCCGCAATCGTTCTCGCGACGATCTTCGTCTCTCTTCCCTTCGTCGCACGCGAGGTGGTTCCGGTGCTCCGCGAGATTGGCACCGAGCAGGAGCAAGCTGCCCACACGCTTGGTGCCTCGGGATGGCAGACGTTCTGGCGCATCACACTTCCCGCGATCCGCTGGGCGGTCATCTACGGCGTCGTCTTGACCGCAGCGCGCTCGATCGGCGAGTTCGGTGCAGTGGCGGTGGTGTCCGGGAACATCGATGGGAAGACCCAGACGGCGACGCTGCGCGTCGATGATGCGTACCAGTTCGCGTATGGGAACTACGCGCCGGCCTATGGCATATCGCTCGTCCTGGCAGCGATGGCGATCGTCATCCTCGCGACGATGCTGACCGTTCAACGCAAAGCGGTGCCCGCCTGATGTCGATCTCCGTTCGGCATATCTCCAAGCGATTCGGCGATTTCGTTGCGCTCGACGACGTTTCGCTCGAGACCGGCGCGGGCTCGCTCACAGCGCTTCTCGGGCCGAGCGGAAGCGGCAAGTCGACCCTTCTACGCCTCATCGCGGGGTTGGAGACACCCGACGCAGGGACGGTCTTCATTGCGGGCGAGAACGTCACCGTTCGCTCTCCGCAGGACCGAGGCATCGGCTTTGTGTTCCAGCACTACGCGGCGTTCAAGCACATGACCGTCTACGAGAACATCGCGTTCGGCCTGAAGATTCGCAAGCGTCCGAAGGCAGAAATTCGCGAGCGTGTCAAGCAGTTGCTCGAGCTCGTTCAGCTTCAAGGGCTTGCGGAGCGCTATCCGGCGCAGCTGTCAGGCGGGCAACGGCAACGGATGGGACTCGCACGTGCGCTCGCCATCGACCCTGAGGTCCTGCTCCTCGACGAGCCGTTCGGCGCGCTCGACGCCCGCGTTCGTGCGGAGTTGCGAATCTGGTTGCGCAGGCTCCACGACGAGACTCACACCACGACGGTCATCGTGACCCATGATCAAGAGGAAGCGATGGAGGTCGCCGACGAGGTGGTGGTCATGAACCAGGGCCGAGTCGAGCAAGTCGCAGATCCGCGAGAGCTGTATGAGAATCCCGCGAACGAATTCGTGATGTCGTTCGTCGGTCAGGTCAATCGCTTCGACGATTCGTTCGTCAGGCCACACGACGTCGAGTTGACCGTCGAGGCCAACGGCTCGACGAGCGAGGCCCTGATCGAACGCATCGTCCATCTCGGGTTCGAGATCCGAGTCGAGCTCGTCCGCGATGACGGAGAGCACATGAGTGTCCAGATCACTCGCGACGAGGCGGAGCGACTCGAGATCGAGGAGGGCCAGATCGTCTTCGTCAGACCGACGAAGCAGACGACCTTCACCTGACTCGTTGACGGCCTGCCCGACTACGCGAGCAGTTTCGCGCACCGCGGTCGGCGACCAGGCGCACGAACTCTTCCGCGTACAACGGATTCCCACCCGCCCGCTCCAGGATCGTCTGCCGTACCTGCTCGGACACGCTCTGTTCGAGCAGCCCGTGCACGGGCTCGCCGGTCTCCCGCTCCGAGAGCGGAGAGATATTGATGGTGTGCGCGTTACGGGTCCTGGCACCCCATGACCCGTGCTTTTCGAACAACTCCGGGCGCGCGGTGCACACGAGGAGGAGCGGAGCGAGGTAAAGCCGGCCAGAAGTGACGGCCGCGGGTGCCACCGTGAAGGAGCCCGTGTCGGGGGCGGCCCTCTGGCCGCCACGATCACCGACCCCGACAGCAACGTGCTCGGGGTCCTCCAGGACCCCGTGACCCCGGCCGGAGGCAAGTTGGATTCGACACATACCTGATACAGTCGTCGCACGGCGCTTTGCTGAGTGAACGGCGTTCTCGCAGGCGTGACCGGGGCCGCGAGTTTTCCGCCCCTCTCTCGTCTACGGCACGAATCCACTCGCCGGCGGAGCCGACCCAACATGGGAGGCCATGATGGCCGCACCGAATCTCTTGAACCCCACCGGGACCGGGCGCACTGCCGACGGGCCGTTGTCCCTCGAGGAGCGCAAGCAACGGCTTTCCGCGAGTCTGGACAAGAAGGTCGAACAGGGATACCGCATCGAGTCTCAAACCGAAACGTCGGCGATCGTGGTCACAAAAGGCCACCGACGGTGGTTCGGGATGGTCGCCGGCAGTGCCGACACGCGCCAGACCATTTCGATGGACGAGCTAGGCCGCATCACGACCCGGCCTGCGTAGCCGCCGTCGCCACTACGACGACGCTCGGCGATCAGGCCGAGTGGAGCATCCACACGTTCGGCTCCCAGTAGCTTCCGGAGTCCTCGTCACGATCGATCTCGACCGTCGCCAGTCCGCTGGGGAACCAATAGTCCCCGCTCTCGGGGAACGCCATCTCGGTCCACTCCTCCCACTCGGCGACTGTGCCGGTTATCCGCAGAGAGTGCGGCTCGGGTTTGAGGACCGTCGCGCCGGCCCGTTCATGGACCCTCATCCACGGGTCGAACAGGAGCCCGTCCGCGCGGGTCCAACCCGCGTAGCGTTCGATCGGGACGAGCGGATAGCGCTCCTTCCAGTTCGGACGCACCGGAGCAAGCAGCGCGGTGTGGCCGTGCCGCGTGGCGAGTTGACGCATCGCCTGAACGGCGACCGCGCTGAGGCCGCCACCTTGCAGGCTTCGCGGGATGGTGATCAGCATCGCGCAGAGGACGTTCGCAACGCCCTCGTCGTCGAAGCCGCGGACGATGGCGCCGTCGATCCCTCCGGGCAGATCGTCAACGCTTCCATCCCAACGCAACGGAAGCGAGTGCCCGCGGGCGAGGACCTCGTCTGCAGCGCCGAGCAGATAGAACTGGAACTCGGGACGTTCAGCGTCGAGTCGGCTCCAGTACGCGTTGAGTATGTCGCCGTGGTGGTTGTACTCGGGCAGCGTGTCGTTGGTCAGTTCCCACGCGAGCTCCAGCAGGTCGGGCCTCTCGGCGAGTGTCACGGTCTTCATCACTCCAGATGATCCTCCGACATCGCTAAGCATCGGTGCTCTGGATCGCTCCGCTCTTGACTGCGTCTCTGAGGCACTCGTGGTCGCGCGCTGTCTGGTCGGCGTAGCCGGCGGCAAACTCGCCCAGCGCTTCGTCGAATCGTCGGCCCTTGCCGATGTAGGCGTCGATCGCGACCGGGTCGCCGGTGCGGGCATGAGCACGAGCGAGCACCTGCCCGGAAGCGGTCGCGAACTCGGCGAGGCGCGGCGCGACGAGGTCTGCGCTCGGTATCACCTTCATGTCGCGGAACTGCCGGACGTAGAAGTCGTTCGCACCGACGGACGTGAACCCGACGAAGATGTCCGTCGCGCTCTGGATCAGACGTTTGCCGACCACCACCCGTTCGCCATGGTGTAGATGCCGGCTGGCTCGGCAGTAGGCCTCGTACACCGATGGGCCGGCCTGCTTGATCTGCAGAAACAGGGGATCCGACCCGTCCCTTCCGGTGAGGAGAACCAGGAACACCCGCATCCCGACGCTGCCGACGCCGACGACCTGGCGCGCGGCGTCGACCAACGAGAAGCGGTCGAGCAGATGGCGGCGGTATTCGGGGAGCGAGCTGCGATAGGCCGAGAAGACGGCGTCCTCGAGCGCGAGCTCCTCACCCGACAGGCGAACCCGCAAAGGCGGGTCCTCGGTGATCCGGATCCGCCCTCCGATTCTCTCGGTGAGCTTTCGCGCGGCACCGGCGCTCGTCGCCGTTTGGCCTTCCTGTTGACGTGCGCCCAGGCCTGCTCGTGCTCCTCGGGCTTGAAGAGGGCGATCAGCTGGTCGACGGTGATGAGGTCGTACCAGATCTCGAGTTGCTTCGACCGTGCGTACCCGGCGATGCGCTGACGGTAGGCACGTAGACAGCTCGCAACCGCCCGCTCGGCGAGGGTCTCCTTCAACCCCGTCTCGCGCGCCAGGACGACGACGCTGGCGACGAGGCGTGAGACGTCCCACTCGAACGGTCCGGGCAGCGTCTCGTCGAAGTCGCGGAGGTCGAAGGAGAGTTGACGCTCGGGAGTCGCCCACAGTCCGAAGTTCAGAAGATGCGCGTCGCCACACAGCTGTACCGTCAGACCGCTGTCCGGACGGGAAGCGAGGTCGAACGCCATCACGCCCGCAGCCCCGCGGTAGAAGCTCCAGGGCGACGCCGCCATGCGGCCGTAGCGGATCGGGACAATGTCCGCGAGGCGAATCCCATTCTGGCTCGCCAGCGTCGCCAGTGGGTCGGCCGTGGGCGGCCGCTCCCACCTCGCGAGGTCACCTCGTTGGAATCGCTCCCTCGCGGCGCGACCCGCGGCGCGCCGCTCATCCACCGTCCGCACGCGGCCAGCGTAACCCGACGGGCGAGACGCGCCCGCAGGGAAACATCTCCGATTTTAGGCGGCGCGCAACTTGACCGCGACCACAGCCAGGACTGCAACCAGCCACGTCAGGACGACGAGGAGCACCGCCGTGGGCTTTGCGTCGGATGTGTGTCCCCAGAGTGCGAACAACCCGAGTGTCGCGTCCGTGCCCGCGATCACGATCAGTAGCGGCACGGCCCAGGCCAGAGCTACCACCACGACGTGCGGGCCCTGCAGGTTGGCGCTCCCCTCGGTTCGGGTGAGGACCGTCAGGAACATCGGCAAGAACACCAGCAGAAGGCCAAGGATCGTGAAGGCCGCCTCGGTCTCGACGATGAGCGTGTCCCTCATGGCCACGGCCCGCCTACCCTACGAGGATGTTCGGACGCAGTTCCTTCTCGCGAAGGTGACGAGGCGGGCGGTTCGTGACAGGTAGGTTCCGAGGGCTACCGATCGCGGGAGCCCGATGATCCTCCACACCGACGTCCCGACGCGTGGGCAGGTCGAGCGCCTGCTCTCGGCTCGTGAGCTGTCCAGTGTCTCGATCTACCTGGCCACGAGCCCGCTGTCGCGCGGCGAGGCAGAGCAGATCGAGCTGAAGAACCTCGCCGGCGAAGCCTCCAGGCAGCTCGAGCTCGCCGGCACAGCTAAAGACGACGTCGCTGCCATCGACGATCAGATCGGCGATCTCCTCGACGACGACGAGTTCTGGCGTTACCAGGCGCGCAGTCTCGCGCTGTTCCTCACGCCGACCACGGTCACGACGTTCCGCCTGGCGAACCATCTCGTCAACCTGGTCGAGGTGTCGGACCGGTTCCACCTCAAGCCGCTGCTGCGCGCCGTCACTTTTCCGAACACCGCGTTCGTACTCGCGCTCGCCCAGCAAAGCGTCCGCCTGCTCGAGATCACGTCCGATCTCGAGCCAATGTCGGTCGAGCTCGCCGGCCTGCCCACCGACGTCGCCAGCGCGGTCGGGAAGTCCTCGATTCGAGACCGGGCGCCCAGCGGCAGAGTTCAGGGCTCGGAGGGCCAGAAGACGCGCATGCGCCAGTACGCAAGACAGATCGACCATGCTCTGCGGCCGCTGCTCAACGGGCTCGACCTGCCGTTGATTCTCGCCGCGACAGAACCGATGGAGTCGATCTACCGCTCGGTCAACAGCTACCCCAATCTGGTCTCGGCGGGCATTCAGGGCAATCCCGAGACCACGTCCGACGCCCAGCTCGGGGAGCGCGCTCGGCAGGTGCTCGACGAGCTGTACGCGGCCGAACTGCGCACGATCCAGGAGCTGTATGCGCTCCGATCCTCCCAACGGCGTGCATCGGCCGACATCACCGACGTGGCGCGTGCCGCAACCTACGGTCTGGTCGACACCGTGCTGGTCGACATCGACGAGGTCGTCGCCGGCAGCATCGACGAGGAAACCGGTGCGGTCACCACCGATGATGCAGACGATGCGATCAACTACGGCGTCGTCGACGAGATCGCGCGACGCGTCTGGCTGAACGGCGGAACGGTGCTCGCCGTCCGTCGTGACGACATTCCCGGCGAAGCGTCCGTCGCCGCGATCTTCCGCTACGCGCCCTAAGAGCTTCTAAGCCGGCCGTTTCGATCAACGCGCCGGCGCCGGCTCGGTCTCCGGGACGTCGCCGCTTGCTCCTTCGGAGCTGCCCAGGATCGAGCCGAAGCGACGCACCCGGTCCGGGCTCCCGATCGTGAGCGCGACGTCGATCACGATTCCGATCCCGAGCCAGATCAGAGCAACCCAGGGGGCCCACTTGATGATGCCGGTGTAGGCCGGGGTCGGGAAGATCGATTTGTAGAGCGTGTAACCGCAGATCGCGATCGCGCCGGCCGGGACGAGCAGATCGAGGAACACGTTCCATCCCGTGCGATCTCGGGCGAAGAACACGATGCCGCCGAGCGCGATCAGGATGTAGGTGATGAGGATGCCGATCGTCGCGCAGGTTGCCATCCAGATGAAGTACGTGATCGGGTCGTAGTGGTGCGCGAAGAGCACGCCGAGCAGGAGCGTCACGAGCAGCGCGAACGCAATGCCCGATCCACGGCGTGCGGAACCGTGGATGCGTCCAGGCGAACACGCGCGGCAGCCCGCCCTCGCGACCCATCGCGAACAGCGTGCGTGAGGTCAGATGAAGGCCGCCGAGCGCGGCGATGAATCCGGACGCAGCGACGGAGAAGTCGATGATCACCGCCAGCCAGCTGCCCACATAGCGGGTGGCGAGCGTGTCGAGCGCCGCCGGGTCCTTCGCCCAGAGCGCCGCGTTGTTGACGCCGAAGCCGAGCGCCATCATCCAGGTGACGAAGACGTAGAAGACGAGCGCGACGAGCACCGCGGTCAGGATCGCCTTCGGAATCGCCCGAAGCGGGTTCGCCGCCTCCTCGCCGAGGACGGCGGCGGCCTCGAAGCCGATGAAGCCGGTGAACGTGAGCACGACGGCGAGGAAGAGATCGCTCGTCGAGGTCGCGTTGGCCGGATTGAGCGGCGCGAACGAGAAGCCCGAGTCGCCGCCCTTGAACAGGATCACGATCGCCAGCACCGTGATCGCGCCGACGCCGATCGCCGCAGCGACCAGCTGGATCCGGGTCGAGATGCGGATGTCGAGGAAGGCGATCAGCGCGAGCGCGCCGAGGAAGATGAAGAACCACGGGTACCAGCCCCAGTGGATGCCCGTATGCGCGCTCATCGCGACCGACATGAAGAACGAGCCGATCACGAGCACGAAGGAGATCCCGACGGCGAAGCCGCCGCCGTAGAGCCAGCCGCCGAGGAAGCCCGCGCTCGGGCTCAGGCCGCGCGAGATGTAGGTGTAGAGGCCGCCGGCGCTCGCCATCCGCCGCGTGAAGCGGATGATCACCGAGGCGAGACAGAGGCTGCCGACGCCGGCGATCAGGTACGAGAACGGGGCGGCGATGCCCGCCTCCCCGGCGGCTGCCAGACGATGCGAATGCAACGCCGAGCGCCAGCGACAACAGCGCCACCGACACGGCGAGAGCGTCGAAGATGCCGAGGATGCCGTGCCGGAGCTCACCGCAGGCCTGACCGCTGTTCCATGCTGCTCACCTCAATCCGGGAGAAGGGCGAAGATCCGAGCCGGGGCGCCGTTGGCGCGGGCGACCTTCATCGGCGCGACGACGATCGGCGCCCGCTCGGGGAGCCGGTCGAGGTTCGCGACGTTTTCGAGGATCATCCGGCCGGCACCGAGCCAGATCCGGTGGAGGTCGAACGTCGTCGTATCGACCGGATCGGCGCTCGGCCCGTCGAAACCGACCGCCGATATCTCGCACGTCGATCAGCGCCCTCGCCGCGTCGGCATCGGGATACGACCAGCCGGTCCAGTACGCGTCGCTTCCGTAGTTGCGGGCGTTGTCGGAGTAGAACAGCACGACGTCGCCGGCCCGCACCTTGTCGAGCTCCGGCTCGAGCTCGGAGAGCGGAATCGGCCCGTGGGGCCTGCGTCGCGAGACGTCGATCGTCAACGCCTCGGTCACAAGCCGTTCCAGGCCGATCTCATCGAGCGTATCGCCGCCTGCGATCTGGTGCGCCGGCGCGTCGACATGTGTCCCGATGTGGTTCAACATCGAGTAGCGCGTCATCGCGTACCCGTCCTGGTCAACCGTCGCTATTGCCTCGAACACAGGGTCGGGAAGCCCGGGGAAAACGGGCATGCCGTTCTCATAGGCATGGGTCAGGTCGACGACCCCCACCCGGCCAGCATCGCATGAGCGAAGCGCGTGAGGCAAACAGGCCCGGATCCCGCTTCGAGGTTCAGTCCGCTAGCTCGTCACCTTGAAGGATCCCTTCATGCCGAGGGAGGCGTGGATGTCGCATTGGTAGGTGTACTTGCCGGGCTTGAGCTTCACGGTCCACGTCTGCGTCCCGGTGAACGGAACGGTCGTCTTCTTGTTCACGCCGGGACCGAACAGATGGAAGTTGTGGCTCGAGCTCTTGTCCGCGACGACCAGGGTGTATGTGCCTGCCTTGAGCGTCTTGACGAGTTTGCCGCCGCTCTTGACCGTGATGGTGAACCCGGGGCCCGCCACGCCGGAGAGCTTGTGTGTCGCCGCGGTGCCGGCACCGGCACCGGCAAGGCAACGGCACTCGTGACCACGGCAAGCAAGACGAACAGGCGACGCACCATGATTTGTCCTTTCGTTGTTGGTCAACCTGCCTGCCTGTAGCTACGCCTCGGATCGCGTTCTGGTTTCCGACGAGAGCGACTCCGTCGGCGTCGATCGCCGACCTCGCGGGCGCGCGTGCCGAGGCACGACGGATTCTCAATCCGGTCTGCGCGGTATCGAGTAGAGACCTCCTCGCGCTCGCACGCCTCTTGCACTGGATGCACGGCGCCTCGATCCGCAGCCTGCTGCGCTGGATCGCCGTGCCGTTCATCGCCGCCGACGCCGTCTCGCTCGTCAACCCCGATCGCTTCTACGCCGATCTGCTCAAGGTCTCGCTCGTGGCTCTGTTCGTCTCGCAGCTCGTCGTGTTCCTCGCGTTTCCCCGCTACCGGCGCGGCGCACTGGCAATTGTCGCTGCCACGGTCGCGTCCGGCCTGGCAGTCTGGGGCCTCTATACGCTCCTGGTTGCTACGGCCTCCAGCTGATTGAAAACGTGAATGGGAGACTTGCAAGCGCGGTCCTGATCTGTCTGCTCGCGACGGTTTCGGCAGGCTGCGGGTCGTCGTCCCCAAAGCGCGTCCAACGTCCCGCTGCGGCCACGCTGACACCGACGAGGCTGTGCCTGCGTCGGCACGGCTACCGCATCACGCCTGATTCGGCGGCGGCCCTTCGCACCGCGCCGAGCCGGTTCGACTTCATCGCAGTCTGGAACCTCGTCCCCTCCAACGGGATCGCGCTGGCGCTCGCGATCTCGAGGAGCGTCGCCGGCGCCACGCGCGCGGCCGTGTGGACGCGGAGAGAGCACGCGAGGCTCTACAAGGGACTGGTGGCCGCGCCGGTGGTGCGGTACGGCAGGATCGACGCCCTGTGGACGGCGAAGCCCGGCCGTCGCGATGTGACTGTGATTCGCGGTTGCCTGCACTCGAGCTCGTAGACCGGGCTCGAGGTCCCGCTCATCTCGATTTGCCCGCGCGCTGGGCCGCGATCTGTTCAGGGGTCCACTTGCTCCACCCGTGGAAGTGGGAGAAGTCTTCCGCGTCCCAGGCCTCGCGCAGGCCCGGTGTGCTCAGATCCCAGTCCGGGCGGATCTCGCGCGTCGCGGCTCGCAAGTCCTGACGGAGGTCTTCGACCGATGGGCGCCCCCAGAACCAGTAGCCGTTGTAGATGCTGTGGACGACGAGCCCCGGCTTGAGCACGAGAGTGTGGGGGATCATCGGATCGTTGTCCGGGTCGGTGTACTCCTGGATGTCGAGGTCCTTCTGAACGGTGCGCTCCGGGTCCGAGAGAAAGGGCCACTGAGCGCCGACCGACGCTCGGAACTCCTGGCTCGTGTGGTGGTCGTCCGTCGAGATCGTCGCGATCTGCGTATAGGCGACCGCGATCTGCGGATAGAACGCGGCCAGCTGCAGATGCTGCTGGTGCTCCTTCGGGCAGAAGTGGCCGCGGGCGAGCGTGAGGATCAGCGGGTCGTCGCCCTGCAACTCGCTCAGCCTTCGCATCGTCTTCGTTTGGTCGGGCAGCTCGTAGTCGGGAAAGGTGGCCCCGGGCACGATGTCGGAACGCATGTCAACTCCTTCCGGTCAGTGTCGACTCCGATTGGCTGGGCTTGACCGAGTAGAGGTCCCATCCGCCGATCGCCTTTCGACTCCCGGCGTCCGCGGTTGTCGAATTGGATCCCGGATCCTGCAACGAGATCCTTGATGTTGCTCGAAACGAGTATCTCTCCAACTCTTGCGACCGTGGCGAATCATCTGCACGGCTTCGGGCCGTAACAAGTTCGTTACGGCCAACTGCATACCCGACCTCCGCCGCCCGCTATCGTCTCGGCATGACGTTGCTGCGGCCTCGCGTGGATGAGCTGCTGCCGGTTCCGGCGGTTGCCCCGCGGCCGCCGTTCGTGCGCGTCCCGGCGTAGGCGCTCCCGCCGCTTCGGCCCGGAGCGCCGCAACCGACTCCGTCACCGTCGGTAGACGTCTAGGAAGGAGAGCACGATGTTCGTAGCAGCCCTGTTCGCGGGAGCGTTCCGATGAGCGCCAATCCGTTGCCCGCGCAGTCGAGCGACTTTCCCGCGTGGTACCGCGAGGTAGTGCGCCGCTCCGGGCTCGCCGAGAACTCGTCCGTTCGCGGCGCGATGGTGATCAAGCCGTACGGCTATGCGATCTGGGAGGCGATTCAGCGCGAGCTCGATGAGCGGATCAAGGCGACCGGTCACGAGAACCTCTACTTCCCTCTGCTCGTGCCGGCTTCGGTGATGGCTCGGGAGGGAGAGCTCGTCGAGGGGTTCGCGCCCGAGGTCGCCGTCGTCACCGAGGCGGGCGGGAAGCGGCTCGACGAGCCGCTCGTTGTGCGTCCCACCTCGGAGGCGCTGATCTGGTCGACGTATGCCCGCTGGGTGCATTCGTACCGTGATCTGCCGCTGCTCTACAACCAGTGGGCCAACGCCGTCCGTTGGGAGTTGCGGCCGCGCCTCTTCCTGCGGACGAGCGAGTTCCTCTGGCAGGAGGGGCATACGGCGCACGAGACCGAGGGCGAGGCGGTTACGGAAGCGTTGACGATCCTCCACGACGTCTACGCCGACACGATCGAGGGCGTCCTCGCGATCCCGGTGCTTCGCGGCCGCAAGAGCCAGAGCGAGCGGTTCCCCGGTGCCGCCGACACGTACACGCTCGAAGCGCTGATGCGTGACGGAAAGGCACTCCAGACGGCGACCTCCCACTACCTCGGCCAGGACTTCGCGCGCGCGTTCGAGGTTCGGTACACGGGCCGCGACGGCGGCGAGCACTACCCGTATGCGACCTCATGGGGCGCGACCACGCGGCTGATCGGCGGCGTGGTGATGGCGCACGGTGACGATCTCGGGCTGCGGCTACCGCCTCGCCTCGCGCCACAACAGGTCGTGATCGTGCCGATCTTCCGGGAGGACGAGCGCGCCGAAGTGCTCCGAGCCGCCGCCGCGGTCGCCGAAGAGCTGCGGGCCTCGGGCGTTCGCGTCCGTCTCGACGATCGGCTCGAGCACCGGCCCGGGTTCAAGTTCAACGAGTGGGAGTTGAAAGGCGTGCCGCTCCGCGTCGAGATCGGCGTCCGGGACATCGCGGCGGCAGCAGTCACCGTCGCGCGCCGGGACACCGGCGAGAAGCAACAGATCCCGCTTCCGCGGGCGAGCGTCACGATCGACGAGCTGCTGAGAGGCGTGCAGGCGTCGCTCTTCCAGGCCGCTCGCGACGAGCGAGAGCGGCGGACGTTCCGCAACCCACGGCACTACGACGACCTGGTCGAGTACCTGCGCGAAGCCGGCGGATTCGTCGCCGCAGCGTGGTGCGGCAGTACCGAGTGCGAGGCGCGGGTGAAGAGAGACAGCTCGGCGACGATCCGGTGCCTGCCGCTCGACGAGCAACCGACCCGTTTGGGCGCATGCGCGTGCTGCGGCAAGGCTGGAGTCGCCACGGCCGTCTGGGCGCAGGCGTACTAGAACGTCCACGGACCGATGATTTCATCGGTCCTGCCGGGTCTCACCGGTAGACGGACCAGGGCCGGCGTGCCGGCGTTGCAGGCGGACGATCGACCGGAGGTGCGAGCATGGACGAATCGATTGAGTCGAAAGCAACCGAAGAGGGAGGCTGGCCCGGAGGTATCGCCGCGATCACGCTCTTTGTGGAGGACCTGGAGGAGGCACGGCGCTTCTACGGCAAAGTGTTCGAATTGCCGGTCGCGTACGAAGATGCCAATTCGACGGTGTTCAGTTTCGGCGAGACGGTCGTCAACCTGCTCAAGTCGAGCGAGGCCCCTCAGTTGGTCGATCCGGCAAGCGTCGCGAGCCGCGACGCCGGTGTCCGGTTCCAGTTCACGATCGAGGTCGACGATGTCGACGCGATGTGCGAACAACTCACGGCGCGTGGTGTCGAGCTTCTGAACGGACCGATGGATCGGCCCTGGGGGATCCGCACTGCGAGCTTCCGGGACCCCGGCGGGCACATCTGGGAGATCGCCCACTAATGGTTACGATCCGCAACGAACAAGACTGCTCGGAGGTGATCGAATGAACGACAAGCCGAAGTGGCAGGTCACGCGCCTCGACGACATCGAGCGGCGCGGCAGGCATATCCCGGTGCGCGAGCACCTCGGGATCCACGCATTCGGAGCAAACGCCTACACGCCCGGCGAGGACGGCACGCTGATCAACGAGCACGACGAGGCCGGGTCGGGCCAGGAGGAGCTCTACATCGTCCTCGACGGGACGGCGACCTTCGAGATCGATGGCGAGACAGTCGACGCGCCCGAGGGGACACTCGTGTTCGTCGCGCCGGAGTCACGGCGGAAGGCGACCGGAAACGGAACCGTCCTTGCCCTTGGCGCCACGCCCGGTGAGGCGTACCAGGCGATCGACTGGGGTGAGGCATGGCCGTTCCACAGCGATTCGATGACCGCCTACGGCGAGCAGCGCTACTCCGACGCCCTCGACGCGGTCCGCGGTGGCCTCGAGCGCTCGCCGGACCACCCGGCCCTGCATTACAACTACGCGTGCTTCGCGACGCTCGCAGGCGACACCGGCGACGAGACGTTCGTCCACCTACAGCGGTCCGTCGAGCTGTTCCCACCGTTCCGAAACCAAGCGCGTACGGACGACGACCTCTCCGCCGTGCGCCTCGATCCGCGGTTCGAGGACGCTCTTCGCTGACCGCATCGAGCATCGAGCGGGTGAGCAGCCTGCATGCCTTGACGCTTGATCTATGTCGGCGTCAGGTGGTGTTCCTGGACGTAGCCGTCGGTTACCTCACCCGTGTGTGCGGCGAAGGCCCCTAGGACCTCCCCCTTCTCGCGTTCGGGGACCTCGAAGAGGTCGAGCGTTCTCGCGAGCTCGGTCGCGACTTCGTCGAACTCCGCGGGCGAGATCTTCAGCTCGCGATTACGCAAGCCTCCCTGGTTCGGATTCCGTCTGGTCGTGTGCAGCGCCGCGTGATCCGCTGCTCTTGGGCCAGGCCGACTCGTATGCGGCGGTGATTCGGTCGAGAAGCGCGTCACGCCTCTTGTCGATCACACGGCGGGCGGCATCGGCTTTGAACCATGCGAGCGATTGGGCGATCCCTTCGGCGAAAGGAACGGTTGCCCTGAAGTCAGGAACGAGTCGCTTGATCTTGGAGTTGTCGAAAACAAGGGAGTGCGCCTTGTCGTCGAGCAGGGTCACTCCCAGCTCAGGGTCGATCGCATCGATGAAGTCGGATGGGATGTGCACGACGGCCGGCTCGAGGCCGGCGGCGATCGCGATCGTGTCGGTGATCTGATTCCAGGTCAGAACCTCGTTCGAGGTGATGTGGTAGCTCTCGCCGACGGCCTCGCCCTTACCGAGGATCCCGGCGAACGCGCGCGCGAAGTCAGTGCTATGGGTCAGCGTCCAGAGTGTGTTTCCGTCGCCGGGAACGATCGTTTTCTTCCCGCGGAGCAGCCGGTCGACGATGGTGTAGTCCTCGCCGTCGACGGCGGTCGGAATCCGGGTCTCGCCATAGGTGTGGGAGGGCCGCACGATCGTGACCGGAAAGTCGGCGACGTCTCGTGCACGGCTCAGCCGCTCTTCGCAGGCGATCTTCTCGCGGGCGTACTGCCAGTTGTCGTTCCCGAGCGGAGCTTCCTCGACGAGCGGGAAGCGCGGCGACGGCTTTCGATAGACGGTCGCCGAGCTGATGAAGACGTACTGGGAGATCGAGTCGCGAAACAGCTCGATGTCGGTCTCGACGTGTTGGGGCGAATACGCGATCCAGTCGACGACGACGTCGAATCGCTCGCCGCGCAGCGCTTCGGCGAGCGACGACCGGTCGCGGATCTCAGCCCGGATCCGCCGCACACCATTGGGGAGGGATACGTCGTTGCGGCCGCGATTGAGCACCGTCACGTCGACCCCTCGCTCGCCAAGCAGACGCGTCACGGCCGTCGAAATGTTGCCGGTGCCGCCGATGAAGAGAACTCGCATTAGGTCGGTGCCGTCTGCAACTCGGCGGCTCAGGCGTCAGCGTTGAGTTGTTTCTCGTACACCACCCAGCCGAGCACGGGCTCCATCCCCGCGCGCTCGTAGAGGCGGAATGCGCCGGTCTCGTTCGCCGCGTCGACGCCGAGCCCGACGCTGCGCTCGCCGCGCTGCCAGAAGCGCCCGAACGCGTCGCCCAGGAGCGCCGCACCGATGCCCTGCTTGCGCCACGGACGGCGAGTGAAGACCACGTGTATCCAGCCGCCGCCGTACGTGTCGCCGGTGGCGATCGTGCCGGCCGCGATCTCGTCTCCGGCATGGACGACGCACCAGAGCGCCGGGTCGAAGCGCGCGCTCCGGAGGTGGCTCTTCGACCAGGACTCGAAATCGCGGTCGGTGTGCTCCCAGTGATCTGCAAACGCCTCCTGGTGAGCGGCGTGGAACGCGAGCGCGTCGCGCTTCGGGTCGAACGGGACGATGCGCAGTCCGTCGGGCCACTCGGGTGTGCGCGGTTTCGCCGCGAGCTGGATGCGAAGCTCGCGGAAGACGCGGACGGCGTCGTAACCGAGTGACTCGAGTAGCTTACGAGCGTCGGAGTCGGCTTCGAGGACGCTGTTCTGGATTCTGCGTGCGCCGCCGTGTACGGCGTCCTCCTCGAGGGTGGTTGCGATCAGCGTCCCGAATCCGCGTCCGTGCACGTCGGGATGGTCGTACCCTTCGACCCGCCAGAGCTCCCCTCGCGTACGGATCGCGCCGTAGCCGACGATGCGGCCGTCCTCGCGGACGACGTATGCGTCTTGCGCGAGGTCGAGCTCCGACCACTCGTCCTCCAGGTCGCCCTGTGAGTACGCGGTCTGCCGGTAAAGCGATGACTCGATCGCGCTGACGACCTCTGTCACCGCCGCCGCGTCGGCGGCGACGGGGCGGCTGACGAGCGGACGTTCCATATCCGGCGACACGCTACGCCATCAGCGCTCACGAACCCCTGCGTGCCGCAGGCTGCTCGGCGAGACGTCGGCTGTGATTAACCTCGGATAGTTGATCAGCTGAATCTTCAAGAACGTTAACCATCAGTTCGACGCCGCCGTCGTCTCACTTCTCGCCCGGCCCTGGGTCGGCTGATACCCAGTACGTGATATCTCTGTCATAAGTAATACAAATCGTTGGGCTCGACCCACCAAGGGGGAACCACATGCAACGACTCTTCTCGGCGCGAGCGGTCGCGCTTGCCGGGGCGCTTGTCGCGATCGCCCTGCTCGCCGGCAGCGCGATCGCTGCGAGCGGTTCCACGCACGCAGCAGGTCCGCACAAGGGCGGGACGCTGAACCTCATCGGGCAAGGCGACGTCGACCATCTCGACACGTCGAGCATCTATTCAGGCGTCACCTACACGATCGAGCGTGCGTTCACGCGCCAGCTTGTCACGTATCCCGCGACCGGGCTGACGAGCATGCCGGCGAACCTGGTGCCGGACATCGCCACGACGGTGCCGACCGTCGCGAACGGTGGCGTGACGAACGCCGGACGGACATACACCTACCACTTGAAGACCGGCGTGCGCTGGAACACGAGCCCCGCGCGGCAACTGACCGCGAGCGACGTCGTCCGCGGGATCGAGCTCCTCTGCAACCCGGCATCGCCCACAGGCGCGCCCGGTTACTACGAATCGACGATCGTCGGCATGCAGTCGTACTGCAAGGCGTTCCTGGCGGTCAAGCCGACCGCGGCAGCGATCGGCGCCTTCGTTGCGGGCCACAAGCTCGCCGGTGTGCAGGCTCGGAACGCCTCAACCGTCGTCTTTCACCTGATTCAGCCCGCGAGCGACTTCAACAACATCATGTCGCTCCCGTTCTCGTCGCCCGCGCCCGTCGAGTACCTGAACTATGTCCCCGACTCGGCAGCATTCCGTGCGCACACGATCTCGGACGGGCCGTACCAAATCACCACCTACAAGCCGAACAACCAGATCGTGCTCGAGCGCAACCCGGCATGGGTCGCGAGCACGGACAAGGTGCGGCATGCGTGGGTCGACAAGATCGTCGTCACAGAGGGGCAGACCTCGCAGTCGGTTCAGCAACAGCTTCAGGCAGGCACGGCGGACATGGAGTGGGATACGAACGTGCCGCCGCAGGCGCTGCCTGCGCTCAAGGCCAAGAAGGACCCGAACCTCGACGTCTACCAGGCGGGCTCCCTCGATCCGTACCTCGTGCTCAACTTCCAGAGCCCGAACGCGAATCGCGCGACTTCGAAGCTGGGCGTCCGCCAGGCAATCGAGTACGCAGTCGATAAGGCCGGGATCGTCCAGGTGAACGGCGGCAGCCTCCTGAATACGTCGTTGAACCAGGTGATCACTCCTGGAAACGCCGGTTACCAGAAGTTCGACCTCTATCCCTCGGCGGGAAGCCGCGGCAATCCGGCGAAGGCGAAGCAGCTGCTCGCAAAGGCCGGTTACTCGAACGGCGTGTCGTTGAAGCTGCTCTACGACGACGTCGACCCCGATCCGCAGATCGCTCAAGTCATCCAGTCGAGTCTCGCGAAGGCCGGGATCTCCGTGGTGCTCAAGCAGGTCCCGCAGAGCGACCTCTACGGCAATTACCTCGTGACCCCGGCGCAGGCAAAGCAGGGTGCGTGGGACATCGCCATCGTCGACTGGGGCCCGGACTGGTTCGGGAACAACGGCCGCACGACGATCCAGCCGCTCCTCGACGGCTCTACGTACGGGCCGGGCTCGAGCGACTACGGCGACTACCACAGCGCAGCGGAGAGCACGACGATCGGCAAGGCGCTCAAAGCTTCGAGCCCCGGCGCCGCGAACAGTGCCTGGCACGCCGCCGACGTGCGCGCGATGAAGGACGCCGCGATCGTTCCGATCGACGTGCACGAGCACGCCGTCTACCACGCCTCGGCAGTGCACGGTTGGTTCATCGACCCGTACTCGCGGGTCGGCGACGTCACCGACGTCTGGCTGTCGTAGCGCGATCCAGCGATCCCGGCTCCGGTGCTCCCGGAGCCGGGATCAGCTCAATGAGACACGCGGGTCGATGAGCGCGTAGAGCACGTCGACAACGATGTTCGCGACGACTACGAACGCCGTTGCGAGCAGCACGAGCCCGATCGTGGTCGGCAGGTCCTTGTGCTCGACCGAGAGTACGAGCAGCTGGCCGAGGCCCGGCAACCCGAATACGGTCTCCGTGACGACCACGCCGCCCAGAAGCGTGCCGAGGTCGAGCCCGAACTGCGTCACGATCGGCGTCAGCGCGACTCGCAGCACGTGATGCACGGTGACGCGCCGCTCCGAGGCACCCTTCGCGCGTGCGGTTCGAACGTGGTCTGCGCCGACGACGTCGAGCACCGCCGCTCGGGTCAGTCGCGAGTAGGTCGCGGCGCTGACGAGCGCGAGCGTCAGCCATGGCAGCAGCAGGTGCCGCGCCCACTCGACCGGATCGGACGTGAACGGGACGAAGCCGCCGCCCGGAAACAGGTCGATGCCGATGAGGTGCAGGTGGTAGAAGAGAACGAGCAGGAGCAGCTCGCCGAGCAGGAACGTCGGGAGCGAATAGAAGAGCAGCGCCGTGGCGGTCGTCGCCCGGTCGGCGAATGCGCCGCGCCGTTGCGCGGCGAAGACACCCGACGAGACGCCGATCAGAAGCCAGAGGATCGCTCCACCGACTGCGAGCGAAAGGGTGACGGGGAGCGCCTGCCAGATCAGGGTTCTCACCGACTCGGAGTTCGTGTACGAGAAGCCGAGGTCGCCGCGGACGAGCCGCCCGAGGAAGTCGCCGTACTGGACGACCAGCGGACGGTCGAGACCGAGGCGCCGCGTGACCGCGGCGACTGTCTCGGGCGTCGCCTGGCGACCGGCGATCAGCCGCGCGACATCGTTCGGGGCGACGAAGTACATGCAGAAGACCGCAGTCACGACGACCCACATGACCACGAGACCGAGCAGGATCCGACGGATCAAAAACGTCGTGAACGGCATCAGGAGCCGGTCCCTTCGCCAAGCGCGTCACGCAGCGAGTCACCGAAGAGGTTGAACGCGAGCGTCGTCAGAACCAGAGCGCCGGCCGGGAAGACGACGAACCACCATGCGACTTCGAAGTACTGGAGCGATTCGGAGAGCATGTCGCCCCAGCTCGCAGTCGGCGGCACGATTCCGAGGCCGAGGAATGACAGGGTCGCCTCGAACACGATCGCGGCGGGAATCAGCAGCGTCGCGTACACGATCGCCGGCGCGAGCACGTTCGGGAGGATCTCGCGAAACATGATCCGAAAATCATCCGAGCCGATCGAACGCGCCGCCTCGACGAACTCACGCTGCTTCATCGAGAGCGTCTGCCCGCGGACGATGCGCCCGACGGCCGCCCACGAGAAGAACGCGATCACGAGGATGGAGATCCAGAGGCTCGGTCCGACGAGGGACACGAGCGCAATCGCGAAGATCAGGTACGGAAGCGAGAGCACAACGTCCATCCCGCGCGCAAGGAGTGTGTCGATCAGGCCGCCGTAATAGCCTGAAACGAGCCCGACGAAGATACCGACCAGCATCGCGAGCCCGGTCGCGACGACCCCGACCAGCAGCGAGATGCGAGCGCCGTACGCGACGCGGACGAATACATCGCGCCCGAGGTCGTCGGTGCCGAACCAGAACTGCGTGTTCGGTCCTTTCGGGATCCCCTCCGACGTGAGACCGGTGGTCAGATACTGCGTATTCGGACCGTGTCCCGTGATCACCTTCGTCAGAGGTGCGCCGATCGCGAGCAGACACATCACGATGATCACGACGACCGACGCAACCGCGACTCGGTCGCGGCGCAGCTTGTCGAACACGAAGTGGCTGGAGCTCGGTGCCGCGAACGCGGGCACCGCCGCCGCGGGCAGTGCCTCGGGCGGCGGCGGTGTGGTCACGCTTCAGCCGGCCAAGTCTCGCCCGCGGTGACAGCCACCTCGAGGCGATGACTCGATGGTGGCAGCGGGCAGCTGAACTGATCCGAGAACGCACACGGCGGCAGATGAGCACGATTGAAGTCGAGCTCGACGATCGTTCCTCTTGGGGCGGGTAACAGCAGGAACCGGCTCGGGGGCTTCGTCGCGGTGCCGGTCGTCGCATCGCAGAAAACGAGGAGCAGATCATCCTCGTCCCGAAACGGACGCGTCTCATACAGGCGCCCTTCCAGCTCGAACGAGACGATGCCTGGCGTTGGCAGCTCGAGCGGATCGACATCGTGTTCGAAGCGGTACGTCTGACTCTCGCCTGCAAGCGGTGCGAACCTTCCTTCGACGATCCAACGCGAGTCGGGTGGGAACGCATCGACCGAGACGGAGCCTGCGCGGGCGTGGTCGAATACGCGCACACCGCACCGCCCATGACGATTCGTCACCTCGAGCGTGAGCGCACCGACGCGGAGGCGCGGGCCGAAGGCGTCGCCCGCATCGAGCGCGAGCAGTTCCTCGCCACCGTCGAGACGAAGGACGACTTCGTCGCCCACGAACCACGAACCGGCGACGCCGGGTATGCGATCTGTCTCATCGAGCCAGTACGTCGCCACGAGCGCCGGCGGGCCGTCCTCTGCATTGAGCGCGGCGAGTCGCTCCGCCCGCCAACTATCCCAGTCACTCATATCCGTCGTATAGCAAAAGCTGATGCGACAGAAGTCGCAGGTCGTTTTCCTTCGGGCTGACCTCGGTACTGTCAGGACGATGTTGCCGCCGATGGGTGCCGGCGCGTGACGCCGGTCGTTCTGAGTGAGTCGCTGACGAAGCGGTTCGGCAAGCTGACGGCCGTCGAAGATCTGTCGTTCGCGCTGCAAGCCGGGACGATCACGGGTTTCCTCGGCCCGAACGGTGCGGGGAAGACGACGACGCTTCGGATGCTGCTCGGGTTGGCAGCACCGACAAGTGGGCGGGCGTTGGTCTTCGACCAGCCGTACTCGCAGTTGGACCGACCGGCGTTGCGGGTTGGTGCGGTGCTGGAGGCGACTGATTTTCATCCGGGTCGCTCGGGACGCGACCACCTGAGAACACTCGGCCAGCGCTGTTGATCTTCCTGACTCCCGCGTCGATGAGGTGTTGCGGCTGGTCGAGCTCGAGGGTGCGGCGAAGCGCCGTGTCAAGGGCTACTCGCTTGGCATGCGGCAGCGGCTCGGGCTCGCCTCGGCGCTGCTCGGCGACCCGGAGCTGCTCGTGCTCGATGAGCCCGCCAACGGCCTCGACCCTGAAGGTGTCCGCTGGTTGCGTGACTTCCTGCGGTCGTTCGCCTCGGGTGGACGGACAGTGTTGATCTCGAGCCATGTGCTGGCCGAGGTTGCCCAGACCGTCGACCAGGTGCTCATCATCAACGGTGGTCGGCTCGTGATCGAGACTTCGCTCGATCGACTGACGACCCGCGTCGGCGGCTCGGTGCGAATCCGCAGTCCGCAACTGCCACGCCTTGCCGAGGCGCTCCGCGACGAACGGATCGAGACGACGATGACCAACGACCATGCGCTGCTCGCTCACGGGACGACGAGCGAGCGCGTCGGCGATGTGGCCTTCGGCGCGGGTGTCCCGATCCACGAGCTGGTCGCCGAAGGCTCATCGCTCGAGGAGGTCTTCCTCGAGCTGACCTCGGATTCACAGCCGTGATCGCACAAACGAGAGCTGAGCTGCTCAAGCTCCGCTCGACACGCACGACCCTCGGCCTTGTGCTCGGGATGATTGCGCTCATCGTTCTCTTCGCGCTGTTGGCGGGGCTGTTGACGAAGACCGAGAATCTCACCAGTGTCGAAGATCAGCGAGGCCTGCTCGGAGTGGGCAGCATCTCGGGCGTCTTCTCGGCACTTGCCGGGGTCCTGCTCGTGACGAGCGAGTTCCGCTTCGGGACGATCCGGCCGACATTCCTGTTCACGCCGCGACGGTCACGGGTGGTCAGCGCCAAGCTCGCGGCAAGCGTGCTCGCCGGACTCGTGTTCGGAGCCACCGGCGAGGCGATCGGGTTCGCGATCGGCTACGTATGCCTCGCCGCCCGCGGCATCCCACTCGCGCTCCACGGTGGCGCACTCACTCTCATCCTTCTCGGGACTGTTGCCGCCGTTGCTCTCTGGGGAGCGATCGGCGTCGGAGTCGCCGCGATCGTGCGCAACCAGATCGGCACCGTCGTCGGACTGCTCGCGTGGGGCTTCATCGTCGAGAACCTCCTGTTCGCCTTCGTCCCCTCCGTCGGCCGACTCACGCCCGGCGAAGCCGAGAACGCGCTCAGCGGATTCACCACCCGGCATCTCCTCTCAGCACCGGCGGGCGCCGCCGCCCTCGTCTTCTGGGCAGCAGCGCTCGCCTTGATCGGCGGCGCCCTGACAGCACGCCGCGACGTCAGCTAGGAGCGCGCGAAACGCGCCGCTATGCAACCTAGGCGATGCGGCGCTGCGTCCACCAAGCCGCCGCGAGGATGAGCAGCATCCCGGTGCCTGCGACGATGCCGAACTCGAGACCCTGGAGTTCCCAGAAGCGGCTCGCCGGCTGGTACAGGGCGGTTGTGTACACGTGCGCACCGCGCGCCGCCAGAGGTTGCACGCAGCGGCTCGTGTGCGAGAACAGCGCGCCGGGGGTTCGGATGCAAGGGCCCGCAGAGCCCGCGAGCTGGTGTCCATGCTTGTCGCTGACGAACTGGTTGATCACCAGGGCTTGGTTCAAGTTCGGGCCACTACCGCTCGCAAGCCAGGTCGTCTTCACAGGCGAGACCAGCCGCTGGCGTAGCCAGCTGTCCATGAATACTCGTCCGACGACGTAGACCACGAACGCGACGAGCAGCGCCGGAACCGTTCGCCGCCACAGCGCCCCGATCGCGACTGCGACGCCGAGCACGAACAGCGCGTACGCGATCGGAACGATCCCCTCGGCGTCGTAGGCGTTCACGCTCATACGGCCGTTCAGATGGTCGATCGGCGCGCGCGACCAGGTCGCGAGCGCAGCGAGACAGCCGGCGACCGCCACCGAGGCGGCCACGCTCAGCGTCAGTTTCGTAAAGATCCAGCGACGTCGCGTGATGCTCTGTGTCCAGTAGAGGCGGTAGGTGCCGTTGTCGAGATCGAGCACGAACGGAGCCGCGAACAGGAGCGCTGCCAGCGCAGGAAGGATCGACGACCACGTGAACAGGATGTTCAAGCCGGTGAAGCGCAACAGGAACGAGCTCACCGAGGTGGCGCACGTGACCGAATTGGTGTTTCCGGTGCAGGCGCCGAGGCCGTCGTGCGTATAGACCGACGCCATGTGGAGACCTGTGGGGATCGCGACTGCGGCCAGTACGGCGAGCATCGCGGCGGCGACGATCGTCTCGACGCGCTGCTGACGCCAGCCGACCCAGATCATCGCGCCACCGCCGCGGGCGCTTCCACACGGGCGGCTGCGCTCGTCGCACCGAGATAGGCGAGCACGATCTCCTCGAGGTCGACCTCGTGCATCTCCCAGCGGGCGTCGTAGACGTGGCCGTTCGCGCGCACGAGCAGTGTCGTCTGCCGCGCGGTGTGGCTCTCACGGACCACCTGGTGGACGCGTGCGACCGCGGCGGCGGCAGTGCGCGGCCCGGTAAGAAGACGGTGGCTGCCGAGGATCTCCTCGATCGGGCCGACGAGCTGCGTGCGACCGTTCGCGAGGATGATCAGCCGGTCGCAGATCCGCTCGAGATCGGCGACGATATGTGAGGAGAGCAGAACCGTGATTCCGGTCTCGGTCACCGCCTGCAGCACGCCGGTGAGGAACTCCCGCCGCGCCAGCGGATCCAGCGACGCGACCGGCTCGTCGAGCAGCAGCAGTTGCGGCCGCTTCGCCAATGCAAGCGTGAGAGCGACCTGCGCCTGCTGGCCTCCCGAGAGCGTCCCAACGCGCTGACGACGCGACAAGCCCAGCTCGTCGACGCGTCGTTTGGCGGCCACGTCGTCCCAGTTCGGGTTCAGCTCGCGGCCGAGCCTGAGCGTCTCGCCGATCGTGAAGCGACGAGGCAGCGGATGATCCTGCGCGACGAAGCCGATGCGCGGAAGCACAGCGAGCGGCTCGCCGCGCGGGTCGTGTCCGAGCACGCTGATCGCTCCGGAGTCAGGCTCGATCAGCCCTACCGCGAGTTGCAGCAACGTCGTCTTGCCCGCCCCGTTCGGGCCGACGAGGGCCGTCACCGATCCCGCCGGGATCGTCAGCGTGCAGTCACGAAGCGCCCAGCTCGAGCCGTACTGCTTACCGAGCGCCGTCGCCTCGAGTGCCGGCGGCTCGCTCATGCCACCCGGGAGATCGTCGGGGGACGAAGCGTGTCCGCAAACAGCGCCGCCATGTTCTCGTCGTCGAGACCGGCCGTGCGCGCGCTGTCGATCCAGCGTTGCAGCGACGATCGAAGTGTCTTCACGTCGTTCGGCGGCACCGGCGGACGGCCGCTCGCGACGAACGTGCCCACACCTCGACGACCCTCGACGAGCCCTTCCAGATCGAGCTCACGGTAGGCGCGCAGCACCGTGTTCGGATTGATCGTCAGCTTCTCGACGACTTCCTTGACCGTGGGCAGTTGATCGCCCGGATGCAGGATCCCCAGCCGTACCGCCTGTCTGACCTGCTGCACGAGCTGCAGGTAGGTGGGTACGCCCGAACGTGTCTCTAGATGAAACTCGATCATTCTCTCTTTACCTAGATCGCTAGGTAAAGATATCTTACACGCCTGATCGCGTCAACCGGATCGGCGGCGACTCGGGCACCGAGCCCTACGAAGACGCCGAATGCCGATCGGCGAGCCAGTGCTCGAGCACGAGTGAAGTGTCGAGCGACGAGAAGTCCCCTCGATCGCGGATCGCTGTGGCGGCTTCGGCAAAGGCGCTGATCGCAACCCAGGTGAGGCGGCCGCCTGTGCTGATTCGTCGTGCTCCCGCATCGGCGATCTCGCTCAACTTCAAATCGGGGCGGGCCAGCACGTTGACGGGCTTCGAGATCGCGCTGCAGACCGCACGAATCTCGCGGATCGTGCGGAGGCCGGGAGCGTAGAGCACGTCGGCGCCCGCTCGTTCGTAGGCCTGCAGGCGGGTGATCGTGTCGTCGAGGTCGGTGTTGCCGCGGATGAAGTTCTCGGCGCGCGCCGTGACCATGAATGGGACATCGAGTCGTCGGGCGGACTCGCATGCGGCGGCGATGCGCTCGGTGGCATGACTGATGCCGTAGATCGTCCCGTCAGGGTCGTAGTCTTCGATCGATCCGCCGACGGCGCCGGTTTCGGCGGTGCGTGCGATGGCCGTCGCGGCGTCCTCCGGATCGGGGCCGTACCCGTTTTCGAGATCGACCGAGACCGGCAATCTCGTCGCTCGATCGAGTCGGCTCGCGTGTTCGAGCGTCTCCTCGAGCGTGGCGCCTCCGTCCAATCGCCCGAGCGTGAAGGCGAGCCCCGAGCTCGTCGTTGCGAGCGCCTTGAAGCCGAGCCCAGCCAGCACCTTGGCCGAGCCCGTGTCCCAGGGATTCGGAATGACGAAGGGCTCGCCGTCGTGCAGTGCACGGAAGGCGGCCGCTTTCTCCCACTGCGCGGGAGGCGTCTGAGTCTCGCCCATCTCGACATGATCGGCGAAAAACGGTTCGGTGGCCGCCGAAGTGTCGGTCCGGCATGCTGGGCCGTGATGGGAAGCGCGGAGATCGCCCTTGTTGCAGGTCTGATCGGAGATCCGGCGCGCGCCGCGATGTTGGACACGATGATGGATGGGGGCGAGCATTTGGCGGGCGAGCTTGCGCGTCGCGCCGGCGTGACCGCGAGTACCGCCAGCGGTCACCTGTCGCGCCTCCGAGCAGCGCAGCTGGTCGCCTGCGACGTGCACGGGCGAGAGCGTCGCTATCGTCTCGCTTCGGCCGAGGTCGCAGTGGTGCTCGAGGGGCTCGCGCGCATCGCGCCGGAAGCACCGATCAGATCGTTGCGCTCTGCCAATCGGAGCGCCGCGATGCGGACGGCTCGCACTTGTTACGACCACCTCGCCGGGCGACTCGGCGTGGGAGTTACCGATGCGCTGCTAGGTGGAGGCGCCCTCGTCGCACATGAGGGACGCTACGAGCTGACTTCCTCCGGAGACGCGTTGTTGCGTCGTTTTCGCGTCGACGTGGCCGGTGCGCGCGCCGGTCGCCGCGCTTTCGCGCTTGCCTGCCTTGATTGGAGCGAACGATGCCCCCATCTCGCCGGTGCGCTTGGGGCCGCGGTCGCCGACGCTTTCATCTCGAACGGCTGGGTGCTCCGGCGGGAGCCCGACCGTGCGCTGACGGTGTCTTCGGCAGGCAGGAACGCGCTACGTCGCGAGCTCGGGATCGACCTCGAACGTCTCGCCGGATGAACGTCACCGATCGTGATGAGGTTCGCGCGATCTTCGACAACCCGACGTTCGAGGTCCCGACCGCGCCACCTGCGCGAGACGGAATCGCATGGTTGCGCGCGAGTGTCTCCCGTTTCGCGAACGGCAAGGTGCACGCGCGACGGCGTGCCCTGGCCGACCAGGAGCTCGAACGACTGCGCCCGCTCGATCTACGCGCGATGGCCGAGCGGCTCGCCGAGGCCTATGACGCACGCGACGTGCCGCTTGCCGTCCTCTGCACCTGCTTCGGAGTCGCAGGTTCGGCGCTCCCGCAGGCGGTCGCCGACGCCCGGGCCATTGCATGTTCGTATCCACTGGACAGCAGCCCCGTCGAAGGAGTCGATGCGGCGGTGAGCCGACTCGTCGCGTTGCTCGGGACGGCCGACGAAGCGACTGCTGCGCGACTCGCCCTGCTCGCCCAGGCAGGCGCCGCAACCGGTGCGCTGATCGCCGGCGCGATCGAGCAGCTCCGCGCCGATCCGGGGCGGCGACCGATCGAGGATGTGCTCGCCGATACGCTCAGGCGCCGGCCGCCGGTCACGAGCACGCGTCGACAGCGTGGCGGCCGAATCGTCGTGCTCGATCTCGCGTCAGCAGAGCTTCCCTTCGGCCACGGCCATCGCGCGTGCCCGGGCCGCGAGCACGCACTCGCACTTGCCGCCGGGGTGCTCGACCATGAGCAGCGGCGCGAGTGATCGCACGCGGAGGAGGGCGCTCTCGCACGAGGCCGGTCACGCTCAGTCCGGGGTCGCGGGGTCCGAGACGACGAGGTCCGCGTACTCCGGGTGCCGGTCGAGCCACCCGCGCACGAACGGGCACAGCGGGATCACCCGAAGACCCCGCTCGCGCAGGTCTTGAAGCGCGCCTTCCACGAGCGCGCCCGCAAGCCCCCGCCCTTCGTAAGCGGGCTCGAGCTCGGTGTGCACCAGGGCGACCGCGCCGGCCTCTCGCCGGTACCTGATCTGTCCGACCACGGTGTCGCCTTCCACGAGCTCGTACCGGAGCTCCATCGGGTTGTCGCGGATCGTCGACACGTTGGAATGGCGGACGGGGTGCTGCTACGCCGGCGTTCCGTCCGTGGCCCAGCTCCGGAAGAGCTCGACGTGCTCCTTCGGCCAGGGCTCGTCGCACGGCATATCCCCGGCCGCGAGCTGCTCCAGGATTGCGCCCTTGTGCGCGACGACGTCGTCGTAGAGCCAGAGGTCGAAGTGGGTCAACATCGCGTCGCGATCGCGATCGCGGAAAAGCGGCTTGATATCTGCTGCGTAGCTCGTCATGGCAAAAACGATACTGAGAACCGGCCTTGCCGGGCCGAGGGATCCTCCGAGCGGCATGATGTGTGGCGGAGCCGGCAGGCTCTCGAGGCGGGCGCGGGCGACCGCAGGAGGAAACGAACGATGGCTGAGCTCGAACCCGACAGGAAATTCCTCGAAGCCCAGGAGCACAAGGGGTACGGCGAAGACGAGGGCGAGCGGGATGCCGCGCTCGCCGCGGGCGGAGGCTCGCCGGAGACGAACGTCGACGAGTTCGACGTCGAGGACAGCCCACACGAGCGGCGCTATCGGCTTGCGTTCGGTCGAGAGATCGTCGGCGAGCTGACGTACCGACTCGAGCCCGGTGTCGTACTACTGGCCCACACCGAGATCCAGCCAAGCCTCCGAGGTCGAGGTCTGGCCACCAAGCTGGTCCGCAGCGCACTCGAGGACATCCGCGGTAAAGGCCTGAAGGTGACGCCTCTTTGCCCGTTCGTGCGCGGGTTCATCGACCGCTATCCGGAATACGGCGATCTCGTCCTCAACTCGGCGGCTGCGAGCGACTGACCTCGCAACTGCGCTCGGAGACGAGCACGACACGTCGGTCAGGAACGGAGATAGGTATCGCTGCCGTCGAGCCAGTCCGCTCGCGGCGGCGTGAAGATGTCGACGTCGAGCGTGTCCTCGAGTGCTTCCGCAGCGTGCGGAACGTCCGCGGGGATCGTCAGCACCTCCCCGGCGGCGACGTCGATGATCTCCGTCTGCTCGTCGCCGAGGCGGAACCGCAGCACGCCTTCGAGGATGTAGGTGATCTGTTCGTTGTGGTGCGAATGCTTCGGTACGACTGCGCCCTTCGCCAGATAGACGTGCGCGATCATCATTGCGTCGCCGGTGATCAGTCGGCGGCCGATGCTCGGGTTGAGCTGTTCGCGCGGCAGGTCGTCCCAGCGGTGGTGCCTCGCACCGGTCATCGGCGCCACCCTACCTGGGCGCACGGCCAATCGGCCGGCGCCGGTACCCGCGCAAAAGTAGGCTCGCGCGGTGAGCGGCATGCGGTTCTATGAGATCGCCGAGCGGACGCATGGGATCCAGAATCCGACCAGCCGTGAGAAACTGGTGCTACTCGGTGAACGCCTCGGGCTCGGTCCCGATGCGCGTGTCGTCGACTTCGCCGCCGGTCGTGGCGGGCCGGCGATCGTCCTGGCCGAGACGTTCGATTGCCGGGTGCTCTGCATCGAACGATCGGCCGTTTTTGCGCGGAGCGCCTCTCTTCGCGTGGCCGAGGCTGGCCTGGACGGGTTGATCGAAGTCAGGGAGGCGGATGCACGCACGGAGTCGGTCGACACCGGCTGGGATGCGGCGCTTTGTCTCGGAGCGACGTTTGTGTGGAACGGTCTCGTGCAGACGCTCGAAGCTCTCGGGCCGCTCGTACGTCGTGGTGGACACGTCGTCGTCGGGGAGCCCTTTTGGGAGACTTGGCCGCGGCCCGTCGGGATGAACTACGACGATTACGTGTCGCTGCCCGAGACGGTTGAGCGGTTCCGGTCGACCGGGCTCGAAGTTGTCAGCCTGATCGCGTCCTCACTTGACGATTGGGACAGGTACGAAACGCTCCATTGGCAGGCAGTCGCGACATGGCTGCGCGAACATCCGGCTGCTCCCGAGGCCGTGGAGATCGGCGAAGAGAACGCCAGGCGCCGCGCGAGCTATCTGAAGCGCCGAGGGCATCTCGGCTGGGCCATCATGGTCGGACTGCAAGCCGATGGGTAGCAACGATTCTCGCTGGAGCTGGCCCGACGCGCTCGACGCCCTCGCCGCAGCACCCGAACACCATCGACTGCTGCTCGAGAATGAACACGTCCGCGTGCTCGAGACACTCATTCCGGCCGGCGAGACGACTGCGATCCACACGCACCGCTGGCCGAACGTCCAGTACATCGTGAGTGGCACCGACTTCGTCCGCCGCGACGACAAAGGCACGGTGCTCGTCGACTCACGAGCCGATCGGACCTCACCTCGACCCGGCGCTGTTCACTGGTCGGAGCCCTTGCCGCCGCACCTGATCGAAAATGTCGGCGAGGCAGACTTGACGGTGATCATGGTCGAGCTCAAGACCTGAGCCCCTCGCGCAGGGTCAAACCTCGTACGGACGCGGTCCCGTCGCCCTCGGCGCGGAACGAGCGCAGCCGGGGCGGAGAGGAAGGTGCCCCGGCTTGCGCGCTACTCGATCCCCCTCGACCCCTCGCGGGGAGAGCCGACGCGCGTTGCCGCTAGAGGTGAAGTGTTCCCGCTCGGCCGGTTTCTAAGCGCCCGAGGTCTCAGGCCGGCCCGCCCGATGGCCTATGGGTAGTTCGCCCGCATTCACATGGCCAGGCTCGGGCCTGCCGCGACCGTCTACCGTTGTGGCGGGATGAACGTCGAACGGCTCGCCGTGATCTCCGACGTTCACGGTAACGCGCCGGCGTTGAGTGCCGTCCTCACAGAGATCGAGAAGTCGGATGTCGCGCTCGTCGTCTCGCTCGGAGACGTGACCTGGGGGCCGCAGCCCGAAGAGACGCGGATCCTGGTCGAAGCACTGGACCGACCGGCGATCTTCGTCAACGGCAACGGCGAACGGGCGTTGCGCGAGCTCCGCGCCGGTCGAGGCGGCAACGAGCGCGAGCAGTGGATGCGCGACCAGCACTCGGAAGCCGACCATGCGTTCCTCGAGACGTTCGTCGACTCGGCTGTCGTCACCGTGTCCGGGCTTGGCGCCGTTCGCTTCTGCCACGGATCGCCCCGCAGCGACATCGAACTGATCACGCCGGAGACGCCGGTGGAGCGCATGCGGGCATTGATGGACGGTGTCTCGGAGAAGGTGCTTGTCAGCGGTCACACCCACCTGCAGTTCGATCGACGCGTCGCGGACATCCGGTCGGTCAACCCGGGAAGCGTCGGAATGCCCTATCACGAGCTGCGCGGCGCCTTCTGGGCGCTCTTCGGACCCGACGTCACGTTGATGCGCACGGAGTACGACCTCGACGAAACCGCGAGCGCCTACCGCGCTTCCGGCGATCCACTGACGACGGAGATGATCGAGACGCTGCTCACGCCGCCCAGCCCGGCCGAGGTGATCGACCATGCAGAAGGTCTCGCATTCAGGGAATGATGCGGTTGTGCAGCGCTGGGAGTACCGGGTCGTGTCGTTCCCGGAAGGGCAGTACACCGTGATGCTGAATCAGTACGGCGCCGAAGGCTGGGAGCTTGCCGGCGTCGCGCCGGACGTGCGGACCGTCCCCGAGCGGCGCGACGGCGGGATCCCCATGCCGATCGGGTTTGGCAAGCTCGGGCAGGCGGCGCAGGCGGTCTCCAAGTTGGGTGAGACGGAAAGCCCCGAAGCTCCGGCGCCGGGCTCGGTCACGACGACATTCCTGTGGGTGTTGCGCCGCCCGCTGGACGACTGAAGGATCTCGGGGAGGGCGGGCGATGTCGTGCGCCCTCCCTCCCCGAACCTCGGGAACGATCGTCAGCCGACCGTGATCGACCCGAGGAGCCCGTGCTGCTCCTGGGACGGGCCGGTCTTGTGCGATTCCTCGAGACAGCGAGAGATACGAGCGAGCCACCTGCTCGGATTGGGCACGGACGCAAGTCCTTCTGTCAGCGCGCGACGATGAGGTGCGTGACCGGAAGTGAGAAGCGGCTGAACGCCGTTTGCGCGCTTCCTTCTTCGAGCCATCCGGCGTCGTCATCGGGCAGTGTGGCGATGATCAGTTCGTCCGCCGGGAAGTCGCGGAGCGCGTCCTCGATCGCTTGCACAGGGTCCGAATCGCCGACCTGGGTGTCGACCTCGTCCGTGGGTGCCGCCCTCGCTAGCCGTTCTGCGCGCTCGGCGGCATCGGTGCGTGCGTCGTCTTCCGCGTTCGTCAGCCAGTCGAGCCGTGAGATGCCGGAGGCCGGAGCTACGACCAGCAGCTCCGCATCGTCTCCCGCGTGCGCGAGGACAGTCGCGCGAAGATCGTCAGCGGGAACCGAAACGGTCGCGATCACCAGCAAGCGACGTGGCACAAACTCACCCTAACAAGCCACTACGGTCCCTCAGGGTTGTTCGGTTTCGACGGAACGGTGGAGTTCGTCACGAGGTTTATCCGCGAACCCACGAGGAGATGAACGAGCTACCGCCCGGCGCGGCGGCGGCCACGACTTTGTCTCGGGACCTCCAACAACGGCAGACAGAGGTGATGAAAAGTGAGCGAGGGCGAGCAGATCGAGTCCGACGGGACCGAGTCTTCGGGTGAACCTGACTCGAGCGGCCGTGCCGTCGCGGTCACGCATCAAGACCTGGCGGAATGGCGCGGCCGTGATCTCAACGACGCAAACGGGCAGCGGATCGGACGACTCGAGGACGTCTACTTCGATATCGACACGGACGAACCACAGTTCGGAACGGTCAAGGAAGGCCTTTTCGGTCGCCACCTGACCTTCGTGCCGCTGATCGGCGCGGCCGTCGGGCCTGACAACCTGCGAGTAGCGACCACTGTCGATCAGGTCAAGAGCGCGCCCAACATCGCACGCGAAGGCGACCAGCTCAGCCCAGAGGACGAATCCGTGCTGTACCACCACTACCACCTCAACTACACACCATCGGACCGAGAGAGCAAGAAGCGGCTCGTCCGCCACTGATCGGCTTTCAGTCGAACGTGCTGGTCGAAGTGTTGAAGCTGTCGCCGCCGCTGGTTGTCGAGGACCGTTGCTTTCACCGACCGCACGGCGGCTGAGGCATGTCTGTCACCGTCACGATCGTCGGCCAGGGGCCGCACGTCATTGGCATTCGTCAGGCGTCGCAAATGTCGGAAGGGATCGCCGCGCTGACGCGCGCGGCCGGCGACGGCGGCCGGCGCGCACTATTCGACCTCGAAGTCGCCAGGCAGCTCACAGCCGAACTCGACCGACGCGTCGCCGCCATCGACACAACACCACTCTCCGTCGCAGACACGTTGACGCTCACCGTGCTCGACAGATATCTCACCGCCCTCGAAAGCGACGACCCGGCTCTCCAGGCGCTCACCCACGCGGTCGCTTCGGCTCTCGACCGTCGGCCACACGACGGCGGGAGAACGCGCCAAACACCCGGCGAGACCCTCGCCTGATCAGACGGTTTACGCGCCAGATCCGCGGGAATGTTGGCCGTGCGATGACGTTGCCGTGTGCTGAAGGTAGTTCTCCTGGGGACTCGGAGATCCGCGATCGCCGCGAGGCGGCCGACGAGCGGCGATCGTCTTCGAAACCGAGGCCGCGCCTTGTCTACTTCTTTTCGCCGACCGACGGCCGATCGCGTCGCGTCGACGGCTTTCTCGATGCCGTCCTGCAGCGTCGTGGGAACCACGACACGTTCGAGGTCATCCGTGTCGATGTCAGCCGCCGAGCAGATCTTGCCGAGCGTTTCCGCGTCGGTGTCGTTCCGACAATTGTCGTCATCGAAAGCAATCGGGTGAAGGGCCGGCTCGAGCGCCCCAGCGGCAACGCCGCGATCGCCGAGTTCTTACAGGAGTGGATGGTCGCTACTCGGGCACGCGACCAACGAGGAACAGATGCTGTCCAAGCCGGGCATCCAGTCGTGCCTCGGCAGCCAACACGAGGAGCAGCAACTCGGCCTTGAACTCGTCGCTGACGACGACTTCGTCATCGACCAGCTCCTCGTCGAGCGCCGCCAACAGCATCCGCGACACTGCGAGGACTCGAACCAGTCTCTCGCTTCCCTCCATCCGTCCTAGCTACCCCCAATCACGAGTACGGAAACGACCACCGCTGTTCCCAAGGCCGGCCGTTTGGCCGAGCCATGAATCGGATACGCGCGGAGAGTGGCGAAGAACAGTCGCGACACCGCGACGCTCCTGGCGCTCGTCCGCGAGTGTCGTGTCTGCGGAGCTGCATGCGAGACCGTTCTCGACAGTCGCTCGCAGGACCGTCCTCGGCGTCTCGACTTCGGACACTTGATCGCTTGCGCGGCGACATTTGCGGTGATTGCCACTCGCCTGGAGTCGGGCGAGGTGATTCCTGGCGGATTGGTCGCGTCAGCTTTCGCGCTCGCCGAGACGACCTCGAAGGCCGATCGCGCCATGCGTTGCCCGTGCTCCGCCGCGTCCAATGCCTTGCGCACGTTCTTGGCCAGCGGTTTAGGCGAGAGCCTCGTCGTCTAACGCGGGTCGGTTGCCACGGCCGCAGCCGCCGCGTCGCCGAGCTTTTGCACGAATGTGTGGTCGCCACGGCTCCGGAGCACACGCTCGACGGTCAGATCCTCTTGGCCGGTGTGGACGATGAACGTGGTCGCGTCCGCGCGGGCGCTCTCGTACTCGGCCAGCGAGACGCTGAGTGGCTTGACGCACTCACCGTTCGAGCACTCGCAAATGATCTCGAGCGTTTCAATGCCGTGGCGTTCGCCAAGCTCCGCGATCTGCTCGTTCACCTGACGGAAGACCGCTTCGTTCAAGCCACGGCGTTCCTCCCGACTTCCCATACCCTGACCGTACAGACTGAGACAAGCGGTTGGCGGCCTGAGGGGCCGCGTCAGCGACCTAGCTGTCGCGCTGCCTCGAGCGGGAGGCCGAAGCAGACGGCGATGTTCTCGGCTGCCAACGTCGTGTCGCGCTCGCCCTGCGCCAGCACCCGCCCGCCACGCATCCAGATGTCGTCGGGCGAACCGTCGACTTCCTCGCGGAGCTCGCGGGTAGCGGCGCAGCGCTCGAGCTTGGAATCGGCACCGGGCGGATCGCGCTGCCGCTCGCCGCGCGCGGAGTCGCTGTCCATGGCATCGATCTCTCGCCGCAATGGTCACGCGCCTCCGTGCGAAGCCCGGCGGCGCGGCCGTTCCGGTCATGATCGGGGACTTCTCGACGGCGCGGGTCGACGGGGCCTTCTCACTCGCGTACGTCGTTTTCAACACGATCATGGACCTGAGGACGCAGGAAGCGCAGGTCGCGTGCTTCGCGAACGTCGCCGAGCAGCTCGAACCTGGAGGTCGCTTCGTCGCCGAGATCATGCTTCCCGAGCTGCAGAGGCTTCCACCCGGCGAACGCTTTCTGCCCTTCGCGGTTGGCAGGGACCACCTCGGCTTCGACGAGTACGACGTCGTTCATCAGGCGCTGACCTCGCATCACTATTACCCCTCGACAGAGGAGTACTCGACCTTCCCCGGTCGCTATGTCTGGCCGTCGGAGCTCGACCTGATGGCACGGCTCGCAGGACTCGAGCTGATCGAGCGCTACGGCGGATGGGAGCGAGAGCCACTTACACCGACGAGCACGATGCACGTATCGATCTGGGAGAAGCGGTAGTCCGAAGCCGCTTCTTCACGCCTCCGTCCTTCGGATTGCGCGATCAGCCGCGCTGCTCGAGCCGGATGGTCACGAGCGCACCGGCATGGCGGACATGCTCGACCATCAGTCCCCGAGCCTCTACGGCGTCGCGGCGTTCGATCGCGTCAAGGATCGCTTCGTGCTCGCGGACGTTGTTCTCGAGCAGAGTCGAGCTCTCGCCGAGAACGGTGCGTGACAGATCGCGTGGATAGCTCCGGTGCAGATGCAGCAGCATCGACACGAGGACGTCGTTTGCGGCGGCCGCCTGGACGCCCTGATGGAAGCGGTCGTTCGCGCGACCCCAACGCTCCGTCTCCTCGGCCGGATCGAAGTCGGCGTCGCTCGCGCGCAGCTCGAGCGTGCGCTCCAGCGCCTCGCAGAACTCCGACTGGACCTCGTGCAAGAAGTCGAGCTGCTCCTGGTGTATCCGCGCGGCGGCGAGCTCGGCAGCCAGGCCCTCCAGCTCGGCGCGGACCTCGTACGCGTCGCGAATCTCCCGAGCCGAGGGGGCACGGACGAGCGCTCCTCGACGCGGGCGAACCTCGACGAGGCCGCTCGCCTGCAGCTTCCGCAGCGCCTCGCGGATTGGCGTCCTGCTGACGCCGAACTCCTCCGCCAGCGCCGACTGGCGCAGCCGCGTTCCCGACACGAGCTCGCCGCTCAGCATGCGTGCCTGCAGCGTCGCGGCCAGCTTGTCGACGAGCGCCCGCCGATCGTCGAGCACCTGCGTCATGCCTGCGGCCGCCACGACAGTACGGAATCGCGGATCAGCTTCAGGCCGACGATCCCGACAAACACGGCGAAGACGATACGGAGCGTCGCGGCCGGCAAGGCGAGCGCGAGCAACGCTCCGCCGACCGCTCCGAACGCGCCGACCACGCCGAAGCGGAGGGCGACACTCGTGTTCCCGACACCGCGGCGACGCAGCGTCAGCGTTCCGGCGACCGCGGTCGGCAGGATCACGAGTAGCGACGTCGCTTCGGCGGCATGCTGCGACAGGCCGGCGGCGAGAGTCAGGAACGGCACCATCAAGGTCCCGCCACCGACGCCCAGCAGGCCGGAGAGCACGCCTGCGAGCACGCCGAACGCGACCAGCGCGATGTAGAGCGTCGTCCCGCTCATCCGCCGCTCCGGCGCCGGTACCTCAGCTCGTTCAAGCCTCCGTCGAGCCTCCGGCTCATCCGCGAACGGCCATCAGCACGGAAACCCCGACCAGGAAGAGGCCGAAGACGGATTTCAGGACCCGCTCGTCGAGCCGGGCGAGCATTCCGGCACCGATGCGCGCGCCGCAGACCGAGCCGATCGTCAGCGCGATCGCCGGCCCGACCTTGACCTCCCCGGCGATGCCGTAGGTGACGATCCCGGCGATGCTGATCGGGATGATGGCGGCGAGCGACGCTGCATGTGCTTCCCGCTGGCCGTAGTGGGCCCAGAGCACGAGGAGCGGCACCATCACGATGCCGCCGCCGACCCCGAGCAGCCCCGAGAGGAGGCCGCCGAGCAGGCCGATCGCGACGAGCACGCGGTCGATCCGCAGGAGCCCGAGACGCGACCGCCCGGCCCCGGAAGAGCTGGCGAGAACGCGCATAGCCGAACCCGACCTTAGCCGATCTGGATCCACTTGACCAGAAACTGGATCCAACATATCGTTTCGTGGCTCGCCCCAGTGGCCAAGCCGAATCGTCGAAAGGACGCAATGCGATGAGCCGCATTCGCTTTCGGACCGCCGTGCTTGTTGGCGCGGCGGCCGCCCTCCTCCTCGTCGTCGTCGCCGCGGCCACGGCCGCCGTCGGCATCCATCGATCCGCGGTCAAGAACGGAGGCACGCTCGTCGTCGGCCTGTCGGCCGGCGAGCCCGATGCGCTCGACCCGACGCTCGCGCGCACGTTCTCGGGACGCGAAGTCTTCCTGACCTTCTGCCAGAAGCTCTACGACCTGAATGCCAAGGCGCAGATCGTCCCGCAGCTCGCAACCGCGCTGCCGACGGTCTCGAAGGACAAGCTCACGGTCACGATCCACGTCCGCACGGGGATCAAGTTCAACGATGGCACGCCGTTCAACGCGGCAGCGGTCGTGACCTCGCTCGACCGCGACCTCACGTTGAAAGGCTCGGCGCGGGCGAGCGAGATCTCGCCGGTGTCGAGCGTCAGCGCATCCGGCCCCACCACCGTCGTCATCCACCTGAAGACGCCCTACTCGCCGTTGACGGCGCAGCTCGCCGATCGCGCGGGCATGGTGATGTCACCGGCGCAGCTGACCAAGCTCGGCGCGAACTTCGCCAGCAACCCCATCTGCGTAGGCCCGTTCATGTACCAGAACCGTGTCGCAGGCGACAGCATCACGGTCGTCAAGTCGCCCTACTACTACGACAAGAAGGATGTCCACCTCGACAAGATCATTTTCAAGGTCGAGAACGACACGGCCGCCGCCGCCGCGGCACTGAAGGCTGGTGACCTACAGGCTCTCGATGGCATCGACTCGACGCAGCTGCAGGGCATCGAGAGCGACTCGAGCCTCGGGATCATCAAGGAGACGTCGCTCGGATACCAGGGGCTCACGCTGAATATCGGCAACAAGAACGGCCTCGGGAAGCTGCCGTACTCGAACGTCGGCACGCCGCTCGCGTCCAGCTCCGACCTGCGGAAGGCGTTCGAGGAGGCGATCGACCGCAAGACGATGAACAGGGTCGTCTTCGGCGGAACGGTTCTGCCCGGCTGCACGCCGATCTCGCCGTCGAGCGCATGGTTCGACAACACGGTCAAGTGCACGCCGTACAACCCGAGCGACGCCAAGAAGCTTGTCGCGGCGTCGAAGATCTCGAACCCGACGGTGCACCTGATGGTGCCGACCGCAACTGCCGGACTTCGGCTCGCCCAGTTCCTGCAGGCCGAGGAAAAGGCGGTCGGCATAAACCTGGTCATCCAGTCGACCGACTTCGTGACCTCGCTGTCCGACGCCGACGCGGGCAACTTCGACGCCTACCTGATCGGCTGGTCGGGTCGCGTCGACCCCGACGGCAACATCTACTCGTTCGTCGCGACGACAGGCTCGCAGAACGACAGCGGCTACTCGAACCCGAAGCTCGACTACGTGCTGAACGGCGCTCGGAAGTCGGCCACGACCAAGTCGCGGTCGACGTTGTACCACGTCGCCGAGCAGATCATTCTCAACGACCGCCCGCTGATCTATCTCTACTACCCGGTGACACGCGCCGGTGTCGAGAAGAAGTTGACGGGCGTGACCATGTACCCGGACACGCTGCTTCGAGTGGCGAACGCAGCGTTCAAATAAGACCACGGCATTGCTGACGGACTGACGATGGGCGGCTTTCTGCTTCGCAAGGTGGGAGCCGCCCTCGTCGTCCTTCTGTTGGCAAGCCTGCTGGTGTTCCTGGGCGTCCGGGCGATCCCTGGTGACCCGGCGATCGCGCTCGGCGCCGAGAACCGAGACCCAGCGGTGCTTGCTGCCGTTCGCCACAAGTACATGCTCGACCGGCCGTTGCCGGTGCAGTACGCGCACTGGATCTGGCTCGCCGTGCACGGCGACCTCGGCGTCGATCAGCGCGACCTCTCCGTCTCGCGCACGATCGTCTCGCGTCTTCCGATCTCGCTCGAGCTTGCGTTCCTGAGCATGTTCCTTGCGATCGCGGTCGGCATCCCGGCGGGGGTGATCGCCGCCGTCCGGCGCGGCAAGGTGAGCGACTACACCGTGACGACCAGCGCCCTCGTCGGTCTCTCGGTGCCGCACTTCTGGCTCGGCCTGCTCTTCATCATCTGGTTCGCCGTCGACCTGCACTGGCTCCCGGCGAGCGGGTACGTGAGCATGACCCATCCCGTCGCCAATCTCGAGCACCTGGTGATGCCTTGCATCGTGCTCGCCCTCGGGGTCGCCGCGGTCCTGATGCGGCAGATGCGGTCGTCGATGTTGATCTCCCTCAGCGCCGACTACATCCGCACCGCGCGCGCAAAAGGCCTCAGCGAGCAGACGGTGATCGTGCGACACGCGCTGCGCAACAGCCTCATCACCGTCACGACCGTGATCGGCCTGCAGCTCGGCGCCTTGATCTCCGGGGTCGTCATCACGGAGACGATCTTCGGCATCGCCGGCTTCGGCGCGCTGACCGTCGAGGCGGTGAACCAGCGCGACTACACCCTGATCCAAGGAGTGGTGCTGGTCGCCGCGGCCGGCTACGTGATCGTCAACCTCGCGGTAGACGTCGTCTATGCACTGCTGAATCCGCGCATCCGCGCGTCCGGAGCGGGAACATGAACCGAAGGCTCGATGGAGGCGCCATATGAGCGTCGTCGAGGCCACTACGATCACGAACCCGCGCGCGCGGAGGCGGATGCTCCTGCGCAAGCGGTTCATGCGGCGGCCGATGGCGGTGGCCGGCCTCGTCATCGTCCTGGTCTTCGTGATCACGGCGATCTTCGCACCGCTGCTCGCGCCTTACGGAGCCGGCGCAACCGACTTCAACGCGCTACTCGCACACCCGTCGTCGAAGCATCTGCTCGGCACCGATGAGCTCGGCCGCGACGAGCTCTCGCGGCTGATCTGGGGGGCGCGTGCGTCCATCCAGGCCGGCTTCTTCGCCACGGTGCTCGCGATGGTGGTCGCCGTGCCGATCGGCATGGTCGCGGGTTACTACCGCGGCTGGGTCGACACCGTGATCGCGCGTATCACCGACGTGCTGCTCGCGTTTCCGTTCATCATTCTCGCGGTCGGGCTCGCTGCCATTCTTGGGCCGTCGCTCAAGAACGCGACGATCGCGCTGGGAGTGGCGGCGATGCCGGGGGTGATCCGCATCGCCCGTGGTGAGACGTTCGCTCTGCGCGAGGAGGATTACGTCCCGGCGGCCATCGCGAACGGCGCCAACGACCTCACGATCATCTTCCGACACATCCTTCCGAACATGACGAGCACGCTACTCGTGCAGGCGACCTTGATCATCCCAGGCGCGATCATCGGCGAGGCGGTGCTGTCGTTCCTCGGGCTCGGCGTCCAGCCGCCGACGCCGTCGTGGGGCGTGATGCTCCAAGACGCCCAGTCGTACCTGGGCCAGGCGCCACGGCTGGCCGTCTACCCCGGCCTCGCGATCGTGCTCGCATCGCTCGCGTTCAACGTCCTCGGCGACGGCCTCCGCGACATCTTCGATCCGCGGACCACGCGCTGATGGCCGAGCCGCTGCTGGATGTCACCGATCTCTCGGTCCGGTTCGACACCGACGACGGGCCGGTGCACGCGGTCGACAAGCTCTCGTTCACGCTTGACCGTGGCGAGGTGCTCGGGATCGTCGGCGAGTCGGGGTGCGGCAAGAGCGTCAGCTGCATGTCGCTGGTGCGACTGCTACCCGAGACGGCCGTGATCAGCGGCCGCGCGATGTTCGACGGAGTAGACCTGCTCGCCCTGTCGCCGCGCGGACTGCGCGCGATCCGCGGCCGCGACATCTCCTTCGTCTTTCAGGAGCCGATGACGTCGCTGAACCCGGTGTTGAAGGTCGGGCGACAGATCGGCGAGGTCCTGACCAAGCATCTCGGTGCGTCGCGGCGCGAGGCGCGTGCGCGGACGATCGAGCTGTTGCAGCTCGTGCGTATCCCGGCACCCGAGCGCCGCCTCGACGAGTACCCCCACCAGCTGTCCGGCGGCATGCGACAGCGGGTGATGATCGCGATGGCGCTCGCTTGCGATCCGAGGGTGCTGATCGCAGACGAGCCGACCACGGCGCTCGACGTGACCATCCAGGCCGGCGTGCTCGACCTGATGCGGGACGTGCGCGAGCGACTCGGGACCTCGATCATCCTGATCACTCACAATCTTGGGGTGGTTGCCGACATCGCGGACCGCGTGCTCGTGATGTATGCCGGGCGCAAGGCAGAGGAGGCGCCCGTGCACGACCTCTATGCGGAGCCGCAGCACCCGTACACGATCGGCCTGCTCGGTTCGATCCCGCTGCCGTTCGAAGCCGACGGCGACGAAGTCGACCGCCCGCGCCTGCGTGAGATTCCGGGTCGAGTGCCTTCGCTGCGCGAGTTGCCGACGATGTGCGCCTTCGCGGACCGCTGCCCGCGCGCAGACGCCCTCTCGCGCTCGAGCGTGCCGGAGCTCCGTTATGTGCGTCCGGACCATCTCGTTGCCTGCTTCCATCCCGGGCCCGAATGAACGCTGCTGCGAGCCCGTATGCGCTCGAGGTCCGCAACCTCGTCAAGGAGTATCGCGTAGGCGGCGGGATTGCAGGCGGCGGATCGATCGTGCACGCGGTCGACGACGTGTCGTTCGTGCTGGAGAACGGCGAGCTCCTCGGGCTCGTCGGCGAATCGGGCAGCGGTAAGTCGACGGTGGCGAACTGCGTAATGCGCCTGACGGAGCCGACGGCCGGCGAGATTCGCTTGCGCGGCGTAGACATCACGTACCTCTCGAGGCGCGAGATGAGGCCGTTGCGCCGCGAGCTGCACATGGTGTTCCAGGACCCGTACTCGTCGCTCAACCCGCACATGAGCTGTGGCGACATCGTCGGCGAGCCCCTGCGACTGCACCGGATCGCGAGGGGACGCGAGCTGCGCATGCGCGTCGACCGGATCTTCGACACGGTCGGGCTCCGCACCGAGCTGAGCTATCGCTACCCCCACGAGCTGTCTGGCGGGCAGCGTCAGCGTGTCGGCCTCGCACGTGCGCTGATCCTGGAGCCCAGCGTGCTGATCGCGGACGAGCCCGTGTCGGCGCTCGACGTGTCGGTTCAGGCATCGATCCTCAACCTCCTGCGCGACCTCCAGCGCGACATGGGCTTCAGCTGCCTCTTCATCACGCACGACCTGGGAACGGTCGAGTTTCTCTGCGACCGCGTCGCCGTGATGTACCTCGGCAAGCTCGTCGAGCTCGCACCGCGCGCAAAGCTCTTCCGCAGCCCCCAGCATCCCTATACGCAGGCGCTGCTCTCGGCTGCCGTCGTCCCCGACCCCGACGCGCAGCGCCTGCGCCAGCGCACGGTGCTCGAGGGCGACATCCCGAGCCCGCTCGATCCGCCCTCCGGCTGCCGCTTTCGCACGCGGTGCCCGCTCGAGTCGCGCTCGGCGCCGCGGTCGACCGACGAGGAGCCGCAACTGATCGAATTCGCACGCGACCATCTCGTCGCCTGTCATCTCGTCGCGCCGAACCGCCCGCCCCGCGGCTCGTCTCCGAAGACGTCAAGATCGCGAAATGAGCTTCACCACCCGTCCCGAGCTACGCGGAACCTTCGGCATGGTCGCCTCGACGCACTGGCTCGCGTCGGCCGCCGGGATGGCCGTGCTCGAGCAAGGCGGGAACGCTTTCGATGCCGCGGTCGCGACGGGCCTCACGCTGCAGGTTGTCGAGCCGCACCTGAACGGTCCGGGCGGCGACCTGCCCGCGCTTCTGTGGCCGGCGGGCCGCGAGGAGCCCGTCGTGCTCTGCGCGCAAGGCCCGGCCCCGCGGCGCGCGACGATCGCGCACTATCGCGACGAGCTCGGGCTACGCGCTCGTCCCGGGTACCGGGCCGCTCGCGGCCGTCGTCCCCGGAGCGTTCGGGGGGTGGATGGCGATGCTGCGCGACTTCGGAACGCTGCGACTGCGGGACGTCGCTCGCTTCGCGATCGGCTACGCGGAAGACGGCTACCCGATGCTGCCGCAGATCGCAGGCGCGATCCGCAACGTCGAGCTGCTGTTTCGCGACGAGTGGACGACCTCGGCCGAGGTGTATCTGCCGGCCGTCGAGCGCGGGCTCGCTTGCCCGAAACGCGACGCTCGCCGCGACCTATCGGCGCGTGCTCGACGAGGCCGAGTCAGGCACGAGCGATCGCGACGGGCAGATCGACGCCGCGCACGACGCGTGGTATCGCGGCTTCGTCGCCGAAGCGTTCGTCGCGTTCTCCGAGCGCGCGTGGATGGACAGCTCGGGCGAACGGCACTGCGGCCTGCTCGCCGAGGACGACCTGCGCGACTGGCGGCCCCGCTACGAGGCGCCGCTCGCCGTCGACTACCACGGCATCACGGTGCTGAAGGCGGGCCCGTGGAGCCAGGCGCCCGTCTTCCTGCAGCAGCTGCGCCTGCTGGAGGGGTTCGACCTCCCCGCGCTTGGGCAGGGCTCGGCCGCGTACGTGCACACGTTGACCGAGTGCGCGAAGCTCGCGTTCGCCGACCGCGAAGCGTGGTACGGCGATCCCGACTTCGTCGACGTCCCGCTCGAGAACGCTGCTCTCACGCGCGTATGCGGACGAGCGGCGGGCGCTCGTGACGGACGAGTGCTCGCCGGCGCTTCGCCCCGGCGCACCCGACGGCCGTGCGCCGCGCCTGCCGAGCCTCGACCTCGACTCCGAGACGGCCGAGGCGGCGGGAGTCGGCGAGCCGACACGCGCGGGGACGAAGGGCGACACGGTCCACCTCGACGTCGTCGACCGGTTCGGCAACATGGTCGCGGCGACGCCGAGCGGCGGCTGGCTCTGGGGCGCGCCGGTCGTGCCCGAGCTCGGCTTCTGCCTCGGCACGCGCGCGCAGATGTTCTGGCTCGAGGAGGGGCTTCCGAACTCGCTCGAGCCGGGCAAGCGCCCGCGGACGACGCTCTCGCCGACGCTCGTCGCACGCGACGGCGAGCCGTACCTCGCGCTCGGCACGCCCGGCGGCGACCAGCAGGACCAGTGGACGCTGCACACGCTGCTCGGCCACCTTCACTTCGGCCTCGACCTGCAGGCCGCGATCGACGCGCCGAACCACCACACCGAGGCGTTCCCGAGCTCCTTCTACCCGCGCGCATCGGTGCCGCGCCACGTCGCAGTCGAGGAGCGTGTCGGCGAAGAGACGATCGCAGGGCTTGCGGGGCCGCGGCCACGAGGTCGAGGTGTCGGCGCCGTGGTCGCTCGGCCGCGTCAGCGCGGTCGGACGCGAGCGCGACGGCGTGCTGAAGGCAGCGGCGAACCCGCGCGGCGCACAGGGCTACGCCGCCGGCCGCTGATCAAGACGCCCGCGCCACGACGCCCGGTGGCGTCCTGCACACGACGTACCGTCCGATTGGTAGTCGGTGGACGTTCAGTTGATCAACAAAGGCACCTGCCGTTCAGCGCCTTCGCTCGCGAGCTCGTCGGCGTCGATCACGGCGGGGTCGGCGTCTGCGTCATCTTCGTCGAAGCAGCACCGGGCGAGGGCCCGAGCCTCCACCGGGCTGTGAGCGCGGGTCGGGCCGAGACCTCGGGGCAAATCGGACGGCGGGAGAAACGCTCTTGGAACCGCGTCTGAACGTGATCACACTGGCCGTTGCCGACCTCGAGCGAGCGCTCGCGTTCTATCGTGACGGCCTCGGGTTGGAGTCCGACGGGGTGATTGGGACAGAGTGGACGGACGGGCGGACGGGCGCGCACGGTGCCATCGCGTTGTTCGAGCTCGACGGCGGCCTGATCCTCAGCCTGTACCCCCGCAGCGACCTCGCCAGAGACGCTGAAGTCGATGCCGGAACTTCGCAAAGCAGCGAATTCAGTCTTGGTCAACTCGTCCGAACACGAGAGGAGGTCGACGAGTTGCTACGCAAAGCCGAGGCCGCGGGCGCAGCGATCACAGCAGCGCACGACCGTCCGTGGGGAATCTATTCCGGGTACTTCCGTGACCCCGACGGCCACCTCTGGGAGGTCATCTGGAATCCCGGGCGAATTCCGGCGTCGATGACCCCCTGATCGCACCGCCGAGGCCGCCTGACCTCGGGCGTCAAGAGGGGATCATGTAGGGGGTGTGAACAGTTTCCAGTGCCCTTCGGAAACGACTTCGACGGTGCCGTCGACCACTTTGATGGCGGTCCGATCGTCGATCGCGTAGGTCGGCACCGGTATTCCGGCGGCCCACCGCTCTGCGTTGGCCATGGAATTGTCCGGTGATGTCTCGTGATCCAGGTGCGGAAAGAACGAAAAATCGACGAGTCCCAGCGCCCTATCGTCGCCGGCGGGCAGATCACTCGCCGGCGGTTCGCGACAGAACCAGCCGTCGTAGGCCTCTCCGAAGTTCGGGGCTCAGCACCGATGCTTCCCGAACTCACCCCCACGTAGACCGTCTCTCGCCGCAACGACGGCAAGAGGTCTGCCCAGTCCGGATTGCCGCATCCAGTGGCACAGATACAGGACATCACCGCCCCAAACCAGCAGGGCGTCAGCCTCTCGGACGATCGGGACCCAATGTGCTTCATCGATGCTGGGGAGGGCGGTGGAGCTCCAGCACTCCCAGCGACTTCCAACCCCAATCCGCACAGGGGGCTGAAGGCTGATCCGCTGATGAACTGGTACGCCATTGCAGCCCCTCTGTTGCCCGTTCCGTACGCCGCGGTGGGAATGCAGAGGGCGTTGGATTCGGCAATCGGTTTGTCCAGCAGATCGACCAACGCGTTGTGGATGCTCGTGTTGCTGATGCCACTCGAAGTGAGGCAAGAAGCCTCGACTGCTCCCGCCTCCCGGAGTCGGTACTGCACGCGAGAATGTTTTCCGCGCTTGACGGGATCCGTACGCGGCAGAGACTGCCAGGGCACGGAAATATCGATCGGGCCTCCGCGCAGATCCAAGCCTCGGACTTGCCGTGCAACCTCGGGCCGATAACTCTTGCCTGGTCGCTCGAGTCATACGACTAAACAGGAGCGACGAGATCGGAGGATTCGATGAGCAGGCTCAAGCTGAACATCGCGATGTCGCTTGACGGCTACGTCGCCGGTCCCGACCAGAGCACGCAGCACCCGCTCGGAATCGGCGGCGAGCAGCTCCACAGTTGGCTGGTTCCGCTCAGAGCGTTTCGCGAGAGCCACGGCGCGGAAGGCGGCGAAGTCAACGCGAGCACGCCCTTCGCCGAGGACATCCTCGGCGGCGCCGGCGCGACCATCATGGGCAGAAACATGTTCGGCGGCGGCCCTGGGCCGTGGGGCAACGACCCGTGGAAGGGCTGGTGGGGCGACGATCCGCCCTATCCACCATCCGGTCTTCGTCCTCACGCACCATCCTCGCGAGCCGCTCCAGATGAAAGGTGGGACGACGTTCCACTTCGTCACGGACGGCATCGAGTCGGCGCTCGATCAAGCGCGAGCGGCCGCCGGCGACAAGTTCGTGTCTCTCGGCGGTGGCGCCTCGGTCGCGCAGCAGTATCTGGCGGCGGGACTGCTCGACGAGATCGTGCTCGCGGTGGTACCGATCTTCCTCGGAGGTGGAGCACGACTCTTCGACAACGTGGGCGAGCCGCCCCGAAGTTCGAGCAGGTCGAGGCGGTCGACGCGCCGGGAGTCACGCACATCAGGTACGCGCGCGCGGGTTGAGGGCAGCCGGCCCGTCCCGAGCTGCGAGAATCGCGTCCGTGCCCGAAGCGCAGCTCGAGGACTCCGGATCGGGGCTCACGCCCGTCACCCAGGGCTGGTTCGTCGTCAACGTGCGCGACGCCGAGTGGTGGTTCTCGGAGACGAGGGGTGCGAGGTGCGCCTTCGAGAACGAGTACGGCGATCCGCCGGTCGAGTTCGCCCAGCTCGGGATCAACGTCACCGTCCTGGAGCCGGGACAGACCGGCCTCTACCACGCCGAGGCGAACCAGGAGGCGTTCCTCGTCCTATCAGGCGAGTGCGCGCTGCTCCTCGAGGACGAGGAGCGACGCCTGCGGCCCTGGGACTTCTTCCACTCTCCTCCGTGGACCGAGCACGCCTTCGTCGGCGCGGGCGATGGGCCGTGCGTGATCCTGATGGTCGGTTCACGCTCGGGCCCGGAAGTGCGCTACCCGGTGTCGGAGCTCGCGGCGCGCCACGGCGCGAGCGTGGCGGAGGAGACCTCCGACTGGAGGCAGGCGTACGCGACGGTCGAGCGGTTCCGGCGAGAGCGGCCGCCGAACTGGGCTCATCTGCCCTGGGCGTAGGTTCCTTCAGGCGCTATTCCTGAACCTCGGCTCGGCCGACAGCGCCGCGCTAAGACGAGCCGGAGTCGCTGGGCAAGTCTTGGGCGATCCCCCAGGTGTACCCGCCCGGGTCGGCGAAGGTGAGCGTGCGCATGCCCCAGTCACGATCCGCCGGGCCGCTGATCACCGTTACCCCGTTGTCTTCCAACTCGGTGCGCACCGCATCGACGTCCTCGACGACGATCGCGAACTGCCCGACACCCTTCTGTGCCAGACCGAGGATTTCGCCCGTCGGCGCGTTCTGGTGAGCCGGGTCGTGCCGCAACGCGACGAACGTGTCGTTCAAGCGGAAGATCGCCAAGTCCTCCTCCTCGTCCAGAGGAACCAAGCCGAAGACGTCCCGGTAGAATGCTTTCGAGCGCTCGATGTCCCCGACGATCAGATTGATGGCAAAGATCTGCTTCTCCCATTGAGCCATTTCGCGCCTCCCTCCACTTGCGTCGCGCATTGATTTCGTCCCGAGGAGCGGACCGCCCATCGACGCCTTGGGAACGATTTAGTCAGACCAGCTCCGTGTCGAAACTCCACCCTGCGAACTGTTCCTCCAGGATCGGCGTCGCACCGCGCCAATCGTCATCGTTGAGGAGGGTTGGGGAGCGGAGCTGAGCCGCCCTGCCTGCCTGCGTGGAGTACCCCCATCGAAAGCCGGCGCAGGGCCGTGACCGTCGGCTGATCAGAGCATCGGGGCTGGCCGTGAGGAACGAGTCCGCGACGAAGTGAACGTCGCTCTCAGTTGACATCGGGGCGTCGAACAGCGTCGGACACGGTCCGAACGACACAAACGGGATCCCCAGGCCGCGGAGATGAGGTGGACCGTCCACCCAAGCGTGGTCCCCGGCCGGCGCCTTCTCACCGCCAGGCACCAGAGATTCACTTCGCTCTGAGACGTGGATCCGTACCACCTGGATCCAGCCCATCACGGCCGCGTAACCCTCGCCCGGATAGGAGACCGTTGCCTTCATGACCGGGTAGACCGATCGCGAGGTGGGCGGGCCAAGGAAGCCCAAGAACCCCGAATCCCCAGCGGCTCGGATCCTCGTTCGCCTCGAACTCCACCGTCACGGATCCATTCCGGCCGTGGAGAGCAAACGCAAACGTTTCACTCATGCTTGGATCCGTGTCAGCCCGAATCGGATAGCCGGCGCCGACGGGTCAAGACGGTGGACGCCAACCTCTCGGCAGCGTTGTCTGACCCACCTCGATCAGATAGCCGTCCGGATCGCGGATGTAGCAGCGCATCTCGGTCTCGTGTTGCTTCGGCGGCGTCAGGAATTGGGCGCCCCGCGCGCTCCACTGAGCGTACGCAGCTTGGATGTCCGCAACCCGGATGTTGAGGAAGCTGCTCACCCGATCCGGGTCGGGCGGCGTCTCGAGCGTGACGGTCGGCTTGTCGTCCGTCGGACCTCCTCCGACGTTGATGATGATCCAGCTGTTGGCGAGCGCGACGTACGTCACCTCGTCGTCCAGCTCGCCGGAGATGACTGTCCTGCCGCCAAGTACTTCCGTGTAGAACCGGCGGGAACGCTCCACATCATCCGAAACGATGAAGTGGCCCAAGACCATCTCGTCATCGATGGTGCTCATGCGGACCTCCGTTGTCGGCATCGACTGCATAGTCGATCATCTCGAGGGCAGCGGGCGCGCATCTCCAACGCCGACTCGCCGAGACCGCCGTTACCGACGACGGCAGGTGTACGACGCGTATACCTGGCTTTCGCTGCATTCGCGGTCGGCGATGTCGAAGCCGACGCGGTCGAGGATCTGTTCGAGCAGCCAGGAAAACGTCGAGTACTCGCTCCGCACATGGACGGCCAGCTCGTCGGCAGTCCAGCCTTGGGCCGGATCGGCCGGAGCACCATTCAGCCACTGCTCAATCGCCGAAGCAGCTTCCGATGGGGCGAACGAGTAGACGATGTCCCGGAGGATGAGCGCGCCGCCGGGCTTCAGCATCCGCGCCACGCGATCGAGAGCGACGGCCTTCCAGAAGTCAGGCAGGTGATGGAGCGCGTGGCGGCTGTGCACGAGATCGACCTGCCCTTCGCCGTGCTCGTAGGTCAGAAACCCTCCCTCGACCGCCTCGATGCCTCGTGCACGCATCAACGCGACCATCGCCGGCGATGCATCCACGGCGACCACACGGCGGACGTATGGCCGAACGGCAAGTGCGAATGTCCCTGTCCCGGCGCCGACGTCGATGACCGTGCTCGTGACGTCGACACCGAGCTGAGCGAGCGATCGATCGTTTCCGACCAATCGGTCGGCGACTTGCGGTCGAACGCGGCGACGTACTCCGGGTCGAGATGCTCGACCCCTGCGTGAGCGAACTCATCGGGCAGCCACTCCGTCCTCACGATCGCGATCCTCGCAAAACGCACGCCGCGGCCGTGGTCGTCATTTCGCGAACGCCCCACATCCTCTTCTCGCGGGGACCCGGCTTGTCCAACCTCCGTTCCACCTAGCATCGCGGGGTGATGCGGCAGCTGTGCGGTTTCGGAAAGGCGCCAGGTTCCTCGGTGGCCGTCGGCGTCTGGTCGGAGCGATCACCATCGGGCTCGGGGCGATGTCGGCAACGGCGGCGCTCCCGGCTCTCGCCCCGACCGCCGCGGCCGGGAACGCGTCCGCAGCGGTGGTGGGAGACTTCGGCAACCCGGAGGGGCACTTCCATGTGCCGCCCGCAGGCCGTGCGGTCGATACACGGCATCCCGACTCACGTGATCGGCGACGGCCGGCCGGCCAGTTGCACGTCGGCCGCGGTGGTGCGCGCCGTTGCCGCGGGCGGAATCATCACCTTCAACTGCGGGCCCAAGCCCGTCACCATCTCCATGACCACGACCGCCAGCGTGATCAAGACCAGGCATCTGGTCGTGCTGGACGGCGGCGGTCTGATCACGCTGAGCGGAGGAGGCAAGCGCAGAATCCTGTACTCGGACACCTGCGCGGGCACGTGGTCGACCGACGACTGCGTCAACCAGCCGTATCCGCGGATCGTGGTGCAGAACATCACCTTCGAGGACGGCTACGACGACACGCACCAGGCCACCTGTACGGCCAACGCACCGCGCTGCTGGTACGGCGGGGTCGACGGCGGCGGGGCCATCTACGTCGAGGGAGGCCAGTTCAAGGCGGTCAACTCGCGCTTCGTCGACAACCGCTGTTACGCCTATGGCCCCGATCTCGGCGGCGGCGCGATCCGCGCCCTGGCCCAGTACGAGAACCGCCCCGTCTACATCACCGGCGACACGTTCCGCGGCGGCCGCTGCTCCAACGGCGGGGCGCTGAGCAGCATCCAGGTCCAGTGGGATGTCCTGAACAGCGTGTTCATCGACAACAAGGCCATTGGCTGGGGGGCCAACCCGGCCTGCGAGCGGCACGCCGGGAGGCGGCAGCGGCGGCGCCATCTACCTCGACGGCAAGGACGACAACGTGCTGATCGCCGGCACCGTGATGGAGAACAACAGCGCCAGAGAGGGTGGCGGCGCCGTCTTCGACGTCGTCGACTCCGGCTGGGGGGCGCTGACGTTCAACGAGTCGCATCTACACAACAACGTCAGCGGGGAGTTCCAGACCTTCCCCGGCATCTACTACGACTTCGACGGAAACGACACAGTCCCGGTGATGATCAAGTCCACCGACGACTGATCAGCGCGTCAGCGCTGTCGAGCAGGCATGATCGTGCCGTGGATCCGGCGGCGAGGTAGCGGTCTGGCGCGGCGGGCAGCCGCGCGTTTTCGGCGCAGTGTTGCCGAGACCCGTATTCCGGGGCTCGCACGCTGCGCACCCACCGCTACGACTCGGAGGTACCACGAATGAATCGTCAGAACCTCTTCTCCGACGCATGGGACGGAGAGAACGAAGAAGCCGCGACTCGGCGCCGAATCTTCTGGCGGCCGGACGAAGCCAGGATGGGAGCAACCCTGTACGAACTGGCACCCGGCGCGCCCGAGACGAACATGCATATGCACTTCGGAGCCGAAGAGATGTTCTTCGTCCTGAGCGGTCGCCCCCTCTTCCGAAACCAGCACGGCTCGGAGGAGCTCGCTCCGGGCGACTTCGTCTTCTGCCCCGAGGGACGTGCGGGGCTACACACGTTCAGCAACCCTACGGAAGAGCCCGCTCGGATCCTCGCGATGAGTGCCGGGAGCTTCCCGGACGTCGTCGCCTACCCCGAACATGGATATGCATGGGTAGCGACTCGCGATCCCGATCCCGAGCTACTCGCGAGAGGCGGCGACCCCGGCATCATCACTCGCTTCGAGATCCCGATCGAGTAATCGCTCGTCCGTATCGGCCATCTCTTCGGCTGCCGTTTCTCGGCTGGGTGTCCTCATTTCACTGCTTTCTTGACGAGCGATCGGATCTTCGTCTCGTCGGCGGCGGTCAACTCCTTCAGCGCAAACGCGACCGGCCACATCGCGCCCTGGTCGAGGCTCGCGGTGTCGTTGAAGCCGAACATCGCATACCGCTCCTTGAACTTGCCCGCGTCGCGGAAGAAACAGACAACCTTGCCGTTCTTCGCATAAGCCGGCATCCCATACCACGTCTTCGGCAAGAGCTCCGGCGCGCACTCCGTGATCAGCGCATGGAGCCGTCCACCGAGCTCACGATCGTGCGGCGACATCGCCGCGAGCGCGGCCTGCACTGCGCTCTCACCGTCCTCGGCCGCCTTCAACTCTTTCGCGCGCGCCCTCATCGCCGCCTTTTCCTCGGCCGAGAACCCCTCGCCTTTCGCGCTCTTGACGGGCCGCCGCTCCCCTTTCTTTGCCGCTGGACTCATCCGCGCTCCTCTCGATCCTCGACAACCTGCGCACAACCCGGCCGAGCCGTCCACCCACATCCCGCGCGACGCGGCCGACCATCTCCGTCATCACCAGTTCTACCGATCCCGCAACACCCGTAGCTCACGACCGCTCCGCACTGCTCAGGCGCCGCCTCCTCACGATTGGGGACCGTGTTAGAAGATGGTCGCTTGGCGGTACCGCGTCACTTGCACGACTGTTGAGAGGAGGACTCAGCGGGTGGCTCGAGTGGTCGTCGACGGTGTCGTGCTGGAGTACGAGGACTGCGGGGCGGGTGAGCCTGTGGTTTGCATCCACGGCGCCTTCATCGCCGACGTGTTCCGGCCGCTTCTGTCGGAGCGCGGGCTGGCAGAGCGCTATCGGCTCGTCAGTTATCACCGTCGCGGCTACGGTGGCAGCAGCCACGCCGGAGTGCCAACGAGTCTCTCGGGCAGGCCTGCGACTGTCGACGGCTGCTGTCGGCTCTCGGTGTGGGGCGCACGCACCTCGTCGGGCACTCTTTCGGTGGCGCGATCGCCCTCCAGCTTGCGCTGGACGCCCCGCATCTCGTCCACACGCTGAGCCTGCTCGAGCCGGGGCTCATGGTCGGCGACAGCGCACGGCTGTACCGACAGGGGCTGGTGTCCAGCTTGCAACGTTTCCGCGAGGCGGGCGCTCGAGTTGCCGCTCCATGAGTTCCTGCAGATGCGATGGCCGGAGTATCAGGAGAACCTCGAACACGTGCTACCGGGGGCGTTCGAGCAGGCGGTGGCCGATGCGGCAACGGGATTCGAGGCGGATGTACCAGCAGTCCTCGACTCCCAGTTCGGCGAGGTGGACGCGCGAGCGATCGACGCAGCCGGTCCTCGTCGTCATGGCTGAGAAGAGCGCCCTCCTTCACCCGCGCTTCGCCGAGACGCACCGGCTGCTGCTGAACTGGCTACCGAACGCCGAAGGTTTCGTCCTCCCCGGCGCGGCTCACTTCCTGCTGGTTGAGGATCCGCGCCGCTTGGCCGAAGCGCTCACCAGCTTCTTCGCACGCCATCCTCTACGTCCGGCGCGCACCAGGATGGCGTACTGAGCCACGGCACGACTTCGCCGGCGCCTGGCCCCGGACCAAGGGGGGAGGGAGATCCGGAGCCTGGGCGCGGCTGCGATCAGCGCGGCTTCGGCGAAGCCACCGGCCGACACTAACCCCCGCGTTGCCCGGTTACAAACGGAGCTGACAGGGCGCGCCTACGGAAGTCAGGAGAGCCGCCCGGTTGGCCGCCCTCGGGCGACTCTCCTCTCTGGTCGGGACGGGCGCGCGAGCCTCCCCACTCAGCGCTCGGGTCCCGCTAACTCCAGCGGCTCAGTTCTAGCTGCGAGATGTGTTCCGTGTGCAAAGCGTCCGGGTAGGTTTTCTGGGCCCGCTTCGGGCACGACTGATTCACCGGTGCGCCGGGAGCGCGTCGAGCGATCGCGCGTTCACCACCTGCTCAGGCCCCGCGTGCCCACGGCGCGCCGTGTGAACAGAGAGCGTCATGTTGTCGAGACCCGCGACGGAATGCGCGTCGGTCGAGCAGACGATCGCCACACCGGCGTCGATCGCAACGCGAGTCTTTTCCGCGTCGAGATCGAGGCGGTTGGGGAGGCCGTTGATCTCCAGTGCTACGCCGGTGCGAAGCGATGCGTCGATCGTCTGCTCGAGATCGAGTGCGTTCTCGGGCCGGTATCCGATCAGGCGACCGGTCGGGTGGCTGAGGCATCGAGCAGAGGGATGCTCCATTGCGTGCACGACCCGGGCGGTGAGCTCGCGGCGCGGCGCGCGTTGGCCGGCGTGAAGCGAGATCTGCACCCAGTCCAGCTCGGCGAGGACGTCGTCCGGAAGGTCGAGGCTCCCGTCGGGGAGAATGTCGCACTCGATGCCTTTCAGCACGCGGAACGGTGCCACCGCGCTGTTCACATCGTCGATCTCCTCGCTCTGCCGTCTGACGTCGTCCGCGTCGAGCCCGGGAACAACGCGGACGTTTGCCGTGTGGTCGCAGATCGCGAGATATTCGTAGCCCCGCTCGAGCGCCGCCTCAGCCATTGCCCGAACCGTCGCCCGCCCATCGGACCAGACCGTGTGGCAATGAAGATCGCCGCGGATGTCCTCGACGCGCAGCAGGCGCGGCACCGACGTCGGCGCGGGAGAGCCACGCAGCTCCGGCGGCAACTCCGGACGGTCGAGGAGGCGGTAGAGGGACGCCTCGTCCGGGGCGTCCGGCAGCGGCTCGAGCGACGCGACGTACTCGTGCGGCCCCGTCGCGCGGAGCAGCGTCGTGCCGAAGCGCTCGCCCTCGGTGACAAAGAGGTCGACCGGAATCCCTTCTCCGGTCAGACCCTCGTCCGGCGAGACCATCGTGACGATCTCCGGGAGCGCCGCGAAGCGCGCACGGATGTCGTCGGGTTGGCGTGTGGCGACCACCACTGCGAGCCGGTCGGCGGAGTCCGCCCAGCGCCGCGCCGCCCCCGCGACGTGGCCGCCGACGCCGTCGGCGATCGCCCGGCTGATGTCACGCGCACGGTTGAGCAGAAGTCTGTTGCGGGGTCGTTCTGACGGATTCGTGAGACCTTGGAGAATCCTCGTCTCGGTCACGGGCCCGATTCCGGGTACGTCACGCAACCGTCCTTCCTGCGCGGCCGCCTGGAGCTCACTCGCGGTCTGGATCTCGAGCGTGCTTGCAATCGCCGACGCGAGCCCGGGGCTGAACCCGACCAGTCGTCCGACCGCGACCAATTCGGGCGCAGTCGAGTGCCGGAGCTCTTCGAGCTCGGCGATGCATCCTGTCTCGACGAGCTCGACGAGGCGCGCTTCGATGCTCTCCCCGACACCTCTGAGCTCGCGCACCCGCCCCGCTCGAACGAGCTCGGCGACGCTCACGGGCAGATCGCGGATCAACGCTGCTGCCTTTCGGTAGGCCCGGGCCGAGTACGGGCTCGCGCCCGCGAGGTCGAGCAGCGCCGCGTACTCGTCCAGCGTCGCCGCCACGCGGCTGTTATCGAGATCGGCCACTTCAGCCAGCGTAGAGGGGTACCGCGGAGCACCAGCTCAGCGGACGCGTTCGATGCCGCGCCTCGCATCTGTCAGCCGTCGACGAAGAGCCCGCTGAACGGTCCGAAGGCGCGGCGAGACCGCCGCGACACGCTCGGCAGTCGGGCGAGCCGGTGGGTGAGCGGCGTGCCGGCGTTCCGTCGGTCGAGCTGGTCCTGGCTGATCGGCTTCCACAGCTCGTCGATCGCAACGGTGGGGTCCTCTGGGATCTGGTCGACGTCGAGCTCGAGGTGCTCCGACCAGAGCTGCAGGCGCGTCTCGGTCGCAAGCACGCGGTCGTGAACGACGATGTTCATCTCGGTGTCGTTGAACAGCGAGTGCTCGTTGAGGTTCGCCGACCCGATCGTGAGCCACGCGTCGTCGACGATCGCGATCTTGGCGTGGACGTAGATCGGGTCTGCGAGCGCGCCGGAGCGTGAATAGAGGGTGCAGGCAAGCAGACGTCCCCTGTCGGCATCGGCCTCGATCAGCTCGCCGAGGACGCCGCGGGTGTCGTCGGCGCCGCTGTTCGGCCGCGCGGGCAGCACGAGGAGGAGCCTGAAGTCGGGGTTGGGATGCGTACGCAACGTGTCGAACGAGAACGGCGGCGATCTCGGGCGACCACAGAAACTGGTTCTCGACGTAGATCAACCGTTCTGCGGCGCGGAACGCGCGCATGTACGTCTCGAGGATGGTGAAGACCCCCCGCGGCACCCGATCGTAGATCCGTTCTGGGATCGTACGGACGATCTGCAGCTCCTTGTCGCCGGTGGGTTGCGACGGCACGACGGGCGGGAGCATCTCGCCGACGACCTCCTGCCAGCGAGTGCGGAAGTGCTCTGCGACGTCCTCGACGGCCGGCCCTTCGATCCGTGCGCACGCGTCGTGCCAACCTACGGTTGCGCGAGAGGGATGTTTCGGGGTGTCGTAGCGGTCGCCGGACTCGGAGGTCAGGTCGATGCCGCCGACGAAGGCGACGCGGTCGTCGATGACGATTGTCTTCTCGTGATGGCAGTGCAGGGGCCGCTCCTTCGCATCCAGTGCGCACTTCACGTTCGTTCGATCCGTTAGACGGTCACGCACGGCGCGCACGTCGCCGCGGGACGGGCGGAAGAACGGCAGCGGCGCTCCCGCCCAGACGAGCATCCGAACCGGGAGCCGCTCGGCAAGCTCGGCGAGCAGGTTGCGGAGCACGGCCTGTTCTCCGTGGCGAACGAGCTCGAAATCCGGCGAGAAGTACCAACCTGTCAGGTGGACGTGCGACCGCGCCCGGCGAAGCTCTTCGGCGATCGCCGGCAGCGCACGGGAGCCGTCGATCAGGATCTCGATCGCGTTACCGGGCCGAACGGGCAGGTCGCCCTGCGCCCAGCCGCCGATCGGCGGCGCGAGCGCTTCCTGCCACCCGAGCTTCTCGAGGCGCCGGCCGTGGTGGCTGCAGATCTGCTCGGAGATCTGGCTGCCGATCCAGCACTCCGCGTCCAGCAGAAGGTCTCGCGTGTGGCGACGGCTCAAATGCGGCGAAATCCGGCGTCGCTCGACGAAGACGGCACGAACGCGATCACGACTGCAGAGACGACCTCAGCCAAGGCCGACGGCGACGAGCGAGAGCAGTCAGCCGGAGCCTGCATCACCGCCCTTTCTTCCCGTGGCGCCCGCGAAGAAACGTGGCGGGGGGTTTGGAGTCCGTTTCCGCCCGCTTCATCGGCGGCAAGGGCTACATTCGGCGGGTGCTCTGCGCTTCGTGTGGGCAGGAGGTTCCGGTTGGTTTCCGGTTTTGCGGCAGCTGCGGAGCGCCCCTTTCCGAGGCGGCGCCTGCACGGGAGGTGCGCAAAGTCGTGACCGTCGTTTTTTGCGATCTGACCGGATCGACGGCTCTTGGAGATGTGATTGATCCCGAGGCGCTGCGGGCGACCATGCGCGGTTACTACGAGCAGATGCGGGCGATTCTCGAGCATCACGGCGGCACCGTCGAGAAGTTCATCGGCGACGCGGTGATGGCGGTGTTCGGCGTGCCGGTGGCTCACGAGGATGACGCGCTGCGCGCGGTGCGGGCCGCGTGGGAGATGCGGGCGGCAGTGCCCGCGCTCGGCCTGCGGGCTCGGATCGGGGTCAACACCGGCGAGGTCGTCGCCGGCGAAGGCGACGCTTTGGTCACCGGGGACGCCGTCAACGTCGCCGCCCGCCTCGAGCAGGCGGCAGAGGAGGGCGACGTCCTGATCGGCGCCGAGACGCAGCGGCTCGTGCGCGATGCCGTTTCTGTCGATCGGGTCGAGGTCGCGGCGAAAGGCAAGCCTGGGCTGCTCTCGGCCTTTCGCTTGACCGATGTCGATCCGCACGCCGCGTCGGTCGTTCGTCGGCTGGACACTCCGCTTGTCGGCCGAGGCGCGGAGCTCGAACAGCTTGTGAGTGTGTTTGAGCGAACCGTTCGCGACGATCGCTGCCATCTCTTCACCGTGCTGGGAGTCGCGGGTGCGGGCAAGTCTCGCCTGGTTGCGGAGTTTCTCGACGGACTGGATGCGGTCGTCCTTCGGGGCCGATGCCTCGACTACGGGGAGGGAATCACGTTCTGGCCGGTGATCTCGGTTCTGAAGCAACTCGGAGTCCGTGGCGAGCCGACGGTTGACAAGCTGGTTCGCGGTGCGCCGACGCCGAACGAGTTGTTCTGGAACGTTCGCGCACAACTCGAGAACGTGGCGCAGGAACGTCCGCTCGTCGTTTGTTTCGACGACATTCACTGGGGTGAGGAGACCTTTCTCGATCTGATCGATCACATCGCCGATCTGTCCCGGGGCGCACCGCTGCTCCTGCTCTGTCTCGCGCGACCTGAGCTGCTCGAGAAGCGCCCCGGTTGGGGTGGCGGCAAGCTCAACGCGACGACCGTGCTGCTGGAGCCGCTCCGCCCGGACGAATGCATGGAGCTGATCGCCGAGCTCGGGGGCACCGACCCGGAGACGCAGGAGCGCATCCTCTCGGTTTCGGACGGCAACCCGCTGTTCATCGAGGAGATGGTCGCGTTCGCACGCGAGGATGGGGACGTCCGCGTTCCCGGAACGGTGCAGGCCTTGCTCCAGGCACGCCTCGACCAGCTGGATGGCGACGAGCGCTCGGTGATCGAGCACGGAGCAGTCGAGGGACAGGTCTTCCATCGGAGCGCACTGCTCGAGCTCACCCGCACTGAGGATGTCGAGCTCCAACTCAACGGGCTGGTGCGCAAAGAGCTGATACGCCCGGCTGCTGCGACGTTTGCCGACGACCGGGCGTTTCGATTCCGCCACCTACTGATCCGCGATGCAGCCTACGACGCACTCCCGAAGGAGACACGCGCGGAGCTGCACGAACGATTCGCCGTCTGGCTCGAGCAGAACGGCCAGGATCTGATCGAGCTCGATGAGGTGCTCGGCTATCACCTCGAGCAAGCCGCCCGTTATCTGCGCGAGCTCGGGCGGCCGTCACTGGAGCTGGAGAGGCGTGCAGGGCGGGCTCTCGCGGTCGCCGGTTCTCGGGCGGCACGCCGCACCGACGCTCCGGCTTCGCTGACGCTCCTACGTCGCGCGGTTGCGCTTCTACCCGAGGGCGACGAGCACCGGGCAGAAGCGCTGCTCGACGAGCTTCTGGTGCTCGAGGCCGTTGGGCGGGTCGAGGAGCGGCTCGGCGTCATCGACGAGCTCGAAGCCAGCGAGGTCGAGGCGCTGCGCATGCATGGACGGATCGCCAGGCTGGCGTTCCGGTTGCAAGCCGAACCCGATCAGGTCGTCGACGAAGCAAGGCAGGCGGTGGCCGAGGCGCTGCCTGTGTTCGCGGCCGCAGGTGACGAACTCGGCGCGGCGCATGCTTACCACCTGTCGGCTTTCGCGAGCTGGCTCCAGAGCCAGGCAGTGCCGACCGTGGCCGCACTCGACCGCACGATCGAGCATGCCCACCGCGTCGAGGCCACGGGGCTGATCGACGTAAGCATCCTGATGATGTTCGGGCCGCTCCGCCATGGCCCCTTCGAGGTCGCAGAGGTCCGCGAGCGCCTGGCGAGCATCCGCGATTCGGATTCCCAGACGGCGCGGTACATCGCGCTGCTCGTCGAGTCGCATCTCGAATACCAGGCGAGCCGATTCGATCAAGGCTTGGAGCTCGCAGAGCAGGCGTCGGCTGTTGCGGAGAATCTCGGCCTCCCGCTGCTCGTGATCTTCGCCCGCTGGCAGGGAGCGCATGTTTCCTTCGCAGCCGGGCGTCTCACAGACGCTGTCGTCGCCTACCGATGGGTAATCGAGCAACTAGAGGCGCAGAGCCAAACGAGCTTCCGCTCGACGGCGCTGCTCGACCTCGCCGAGGTCCTTTACGCGCAGGGCGACGCAGCAGAAGTCGAGCTGCTCACCGCCGAGGGCCAAGCAGCAGGCGCTACCGAAGACGTCGTCAACTTCGCCTTCGGCCAGAGCTTGCGCGCACGCCTCGCGGCCGACCGAGGCGACATCGAAACCGCCGAGGTGCTCGCGCGAGAAGCACTCGCCCACGCCTATCGCACTGACTTCCCCAGTGTCCACGCCCACGCGCACGAGACGCGCGCCCACGTCCTCACGGCAGCCGGCGAGAAAGAGAAGGCGCAGGCTGAAAGCGAGACGGCGCTCGCGCTATGGGACCGCTATGGCTTCACCTCCGAGGCGGATCGCGTTCGAAGGCTCCTCGAGCTGTGACACTCGATCCTCACCGTTGGACGGCAGCGGTCGCGGAGTAGCGACCGGGCCGGACCACCCGCAAGCTGCGCCAGGTCGCGAGGCCGCGCGCGTCGGTGGTTCGGGCTGCGAGTGCGATCGTGGTGGGCCCGCGACGGACGCGTATGAGGACGCGTGTGTGCGCGGCACCGCGAGCGCCGGCTCGGACGCGCACCGAGACGAGGAGGTGTCCGGCGAGTCGCCGGGTCTTGACCGACGCAACGTGGGCGAGCAGCGCGGCAGCCGGTTGGCGTGATGTCGGCGGCGGGACGACCGGTGCGGGCGTCGTATCTGTGGTTGTCGGTAGCGGCTGCGTGGTCGTCGGAGGCGGTGACGGCGGCGGCGGCTGCGGTGCGCTGACGTTTTCTTGCTGCGCGGTCGTCGATCCGTCGTCGAGCGTGGCTGTCATCGTCGGTGCCCCGGCCTGTGAGTCGGTGTAGTAGAAGGTTGCGGTCGACGTTCCGACGCCGATCGGGAGCGCGAGCGACGCTGACCAGGGGCCGGAAGGGTCGGTGGCAAACGCGCCGGCTGGCGAGGTGGAAGTCAGCGTGACCGTGCGCGTCCAGGCCGAGTCGTCGGGCAGGCCGAGCGTCTCGAGCTGAACGGTCGCCGGCCCGCCCGGTGTCCCGGTCGTCAGCGAAAGAGCCGTGGAAGTGATCGCCGGCAGTTGTGGCGACCAGGTCGAGAATGGCTGCCAGGCGCCGCTGAACGCCGCGCCGGCGAAGGTGGTGCTGCACCAGTTGGGAAGGCAGGCGGCTGCACCGGCCGGATCGTCTCCGGTGTCGGTGTCGTGGACGGCAGCAGCGAGGCGGTCGAGCAGCGCTTTGGTCTCGGTGTTGAAGTCGGGCGTGCTCAGCCCCAGCGTGTTGCTCGGCGCCCAGGCGAATCCGATCCGATCGACCGCCGCTCCCCTCGATGCGCCGAGCGATCGATCGGCGTAGACCTGACCGGAGACGAAGTCCTCCATCGTCGCCAGCGGCACCGCCGTCCAGCCGTAGGAGTCGCTCCACGCCCACGCGGCATTGCCAAACGGGACGTAGCTAGCCGACAGCAACGCTTGCACCGGCGCTCCTACGACAGCGGGCGTCACGGCTGCCAGTGCCGATTCGTGGCCGAGGTACTGCATCATCGCCGCCGCCCGGTCGGCCGGCGTGGAGCCGGCGACGGCGTAGTCGCGAACGTCGCCGTAGTTCTCCTGCGCCCAGTCGCTGACGTAGCCCGCTGCCTCTGTCCAAAAGCCGCTGTCCTCGAGCCAGCCCTGGAGGTTGACCTTGTACTGGCTGAGATTCGGCGTCGACTGCGAGACGCCGGCTGTCGCGACGACTCCCTTCACGCCGTCGTCTGCGAGTCCGTGCATGAACGCGAGCGCACTCTGCCGAGCGACCCCGGTGCCCGCTCGCACCGCTGAGCTCAACTCGTTGAGCAGCCAGCCGTCGCCGGCCGTGACGTCGAATCCGGCCGCAGACATCCGCTGGCGCGCCGTCACACCGGCATCGAACCAGCTCCCCGAGCCTGCGCTCACCCATGACGACCACCCCGTGTAGTTGATCTCGTCGAGCGCATGGAAGCTCGAGCCGAGAGCGCGGATTTGCGCAGCCTGTCCGCTGCGGGGCTGTGTCTTGTCCGCCGCAAGAGGCGGAACCGAGACGTAGTACTGCGCGCACGGCGAGCTGTTCGCGGCGAACTCCGTCGCGACGCGCAACCAATCCGTCTGGGCGTAGACGATCACCCGCGACGGGCGACACGGACCGGCAAGCCGTGCGTGAACGACGACCTTTGCGCGCGCAACCTCGGCACGCCACAGACGGAGCGTCGCTGCCGGCGTCAACGACGGAACCGGACGCTCCGCCAGCGCGGCAGCCGCCGCCACCAACGACATCCCGAACGCGATGACGACGCAAGCAATACGTCTCAAGACTCGACCCCGATTCTCATCTTCCACGGCTTCGGGGAGCGAGCGGCGGTCGAGTGCGGTTCAAGCTCGCGTCTTGTCGAGGTGCTGCAGAAGTTCGTGGGCAGCGAGTTCGATCTCCTTGTGTCGCCACTCGGCGGCACGGTACTGACAGGCGATCAGGCCCATCCGATGGACGCGGCGGAAGTCGCCGTAGACGAATGCGTATCGCGCCTTGGTGTCGACGCTTGCGCCGTCGGTGAGCCCGAGATGCCATGCCTCGTAGTCGCTCCAGGAGTGCGCCTCCAAGAACGCGTTCTCGTCGTCGGCGGTCGGTTGAACGTCGCCCCACGCGCTCTCGAGGACGTATTGGTGTGCGTCGATGAGCCGTCCTGCGTGCGAGACAGCATGCGGATTGACGGAATACGAGGCCACGTCCTCCATTCTGACGTGACGCTGGGCTCGAATGCGGAGGTTTCACCGTCGCCCGATGCGGTACGACTTGGTATCTGACGGCATGGAGCGCGCCAAGTTCTCCTCGCCGAGGGGGTGGGGGATCGAGCTGGCGCGTGGTGGGGCCGGCGAGCCGAAGCCGCTCGTCGGCCCCACCTACCCGTGCGATCCGGTTCCCACGGGCCGCAGGTCTTCGACTCGGTAGGGTCAGACGCAACCCCCCGACAAGAACGGAGTTGCAAATGGCGATCGCGTACGTTCAGGAGTTCGAGATCAAGGCTGGCGACACCAGCACCACCAACTACGACGCGGTCAACGCCGCGCTCGACCTTCAAAGCGCGCCCGAAGGACTCCTGATTCACACGGCCGGCTTCGACCTCGACGCCGGCGTTTTCAGGATCTTCGACGTTTGGGAAACGCGCGAGCACGGCGAGAGGTTCATCACTGAACGACTGAGCCCCATCATCGAGCCCATGGTTGCCGCGGCCGCCGAGAATGCCGATGCAAACTTCGATCCGCCGAGCCGCGAAACCTGGTACGAACTACACGACTCGATCAGCGGCTGACAGCGTCAGTTCGCTCCAAGTCCCTCTGGCCCGCGAGAGGGCGGTGTGACGAATTTGGCCGGCAGCTAATCCTCAACACCGGATCGGCTCCGGCGGCGGTTCACGCGTCGTACGTGGAGCGTGTATGACGGAAGGCCGGCGATCAGGAAGAGGAACACGAACGACGCCCACGCCGACGGGTGATTGATGCGGTTTCGCTCCGCGTGGAAGAAGACAGCTGTGCCGACCGCAGCGGCGATGATGATGGCGGTCAGGACTTGGTACGAGGATGCTGACACGGAGGCTTACTCCAAGGTAGCCCAGAGCGAACCTAGGACAGCGATGCGAAGGCGTACTCCGCCGATTCGGAGACGGGCCGGTAGCCGATGTTCAGGTAGATGTGGTTTGCGGTCGGGTTGGCGAGGTCGGTGTAGAGGAAGCAGTAGTCACGCCCTTCCGCGAGGAGTTGCGCGCTGAGTTCGGCGACGAGCGCGCTTGCATAGCCGTTGCGTCTGTGTGGGGGTGGTGTGTAGACCGGGCCGATGCGGATGCCGCTCGGTGTTTGTCCGCCGAAGGCGCCGAACGAGACTGGTCCGTCGTTGTCCCAGATCACGAGTCCGCCCTCGCCGTCGAGTCGCCGGTCGATGAGCTCTCCTGCAACGACGTGGGCAGCGCCTGACTCCTCGATGAACGCTTGCATCCAGTCGTGCAGAAGCCTGCGATCGCGTGCGCCGGCCGGCCTCAAACGACCCGCGACACCTGCCGGTAGGAGAGGCCGGGTGACCTGGTAGACGCCCTGTCTTCGCCGAACGCTCGCTTGCTTGCCGGCGATCCTCTGCCATGCGGAAGCGAACTCGTCTGCTTCCGGGAGTGAGCCCGTCACCCCGGGAAGCACGATCGAGGATCGATAGAGCGCCTGGGCGAGGAACTCGAGCACACCCTCCGTTTCTGGGCGTGCCACGGCGAGGTTGAACGGAGGTGTCATCAGCGCAGCGCCGATCGAGCTGCCCTGGTCGTCGACTGTCCAGAGATGGAACTGCGCATACGTCGATGGCGCGTTCGTGAGGGTCGAGCAGATGCCGAGTATGAGATTGTGCCGCGCCTCGTCACGCAACAGCAGGGGAGTCGCTGCGGCGAGAAACGATTCCACGTCGTCGTGCGTCGTCAGCTGCACCCGAGCACCGATCCTAGCCATGTCCCTTTTCGGCGCGCTGACACAACATCAGCGTGGGAGCTGACCATAGGATTGTGCCGTGCCGTTCACGCTCACCAACATCAAGGAGGATCTCGAGGACATCGGCTCCAGGTTCGATGGCGCGCCGGATCTGCAGTTCCGCGCCGCGACCAAGCCGCTCGAGCTCGAGAAATCTGCCCTGAGCTACCAACGCGTCCCGCCCGGCTATCGCTTCCCGTACGGCCACACGCACACGAAGCAAGAGGAGGTGTATGTGGTCGTGCGAGGAACCGGGCGGATGAAAGTCGACGACGAGATCGTCGAGCTCAGAGAATGGGACGCGGTGCGCGTCCCGCCCGGCGCGTGGCGAGGCTACGAGGCCGGGCCAGAGGGCCTCGAGATTCTCGTCATCGGCGCGCCCAACCTCGGAGAGGATCCACGCGAAGACGTCGATGGCCGGCGCGATTGGTGGGCTGACTAGCGGAGCCGGGAGTGAGCGGTCACTCGAAGTGGGGATGTGAGCGCTTGCGATTTGAACCGAGGCTCGTCGAGTGGGGTCTTATCGGCCGGTGGGCGGCTGTATGTCATGGCACGTGAAGTTCGCCTCGATCCTGATCGGGGTGGTCGCTGCGCTCTCGGCAGCCTCTTCCGGCGCGGCGACGACGCCTACGAAAGGGAGTTGGGCGACCGCTGCGAACGGCATCTGTCGCGCCGGCAATGCGGCCATTCGCAAACTGCCCAGGATCACAGCTCAGACGTACCTCGCTGATCTGAGCGCGACGATTCGCATTGCCGCGTGGGAGGACGGGAAGCTGGCGGTGATACCAAGGCCGCCGAGCGAGCTCAAGATGATCACGTCGTTTCTGGCGACATCGCAAAAGGCGGAAGGTGTTCTCGAGCGGGTGGGGTCCGCTGTTGTGCGAGGCGACAAGGCCGCTCTGAAACCTCTGCTCGCGGACGGCGCCAAGCTCGGCGCGCAGTACAACCGTCAGGCACTCGCCCTTGGCGCTCGGGTTTGCGCTCAGAACCCGACGCCCAGCGGCTAGCGGCGGGCGGCCCGACAGATCCCGCTTATGCAGCGGCGTCCAACCAGAGCGCCAGGTGTTCGTCGTCGGGCTCTCAGCAGATTCGTAAGCGTGTCCAAGAGGTCCCTCAACCGGGGCTTCGACGATTGGAGTCGATCCAACGCCTTCGAATCGAAAGGAAGGACACGATGTCCGGACGTCTCAAGCGCACGGCAACCGGCGCCGTCGCGATCGCTGCAGCCGCCGCCGGGGGAGCCGCGATCGGCAACGCCGCCGGCCCACAGTCAACGGCGGCGACGACCACCACAACGGCAAGCTCGGGTGCGAATTCGCAGGCGCAGGCATTTCCGGCGCACGGCTCGGCCGCGCATGAGGATGCGGAGAAGGCCGTCACCGGCACTGATGCGACCAAGGCGCAGGCGGCGGCGGTGAAGGCAGCCGGCGGCGGGACCGCCGGCGAGGTGACCACCGACTTCACCGGCGGCGGCTACGAGGTGACGGTGACCAAGACCGACGGAACCACGGTCGAGTTCCACCTGGACAGGTCGTTCGCCGTCGAACAGTGGCACGGCGGCTTCGGCCGCTGAGCTCGACCCACGTCTGATCGGGCGGCCCGGCAACCAGGGCGCCCGATCAGACGCGTGCCGCCCGTCCGCTCATCGCTGAAGCGCGCGCCGGCTCCGTCGTTACGAGTCCGCGCTCGCGACCGACCAGATCAGCAGGTCGAGGATCCGCACCTCGGTGACTCCGTAGCCGCGCCGCGCGAGCTCCTGCTGGATCGCACGCAGTGCTGCCCGGTTGCGATCCACGTCGCGCTTGTAGCCGCGGACGAGACCAAGCCCGCGCTCGCCGAATGACGCATGTGGTCCCAGGTCGTCGTCGGCAAGGTACGTCTGGACGACGCTGTCGAGCATAGGGATGAGCGCCGGGCGCTTACCGTGCAGCGCCTTCGTCATCTTCGAGAAACCGACGCCGCGGATGCCCGCGAACGCGTCGAAGAGTTGTCTCAGCGGCAGCCATGGCACTGCCGCCGTCGCGCCGGCCAGCGAAGACTTCGGGGCGATCGCCCGTAGGCCACGGTTGATCTTCCCGCGGCGCTCGAGGATCGCCTCGATCTCGACCGCCGCGATGCGGGCGCCGCCTCGGTTCGCCCGCCTCAAGTCCGCCTCGTCGAACGACGCGGGCTGCTCGGAGTAACCGATCTCGAGGTGCCACTGGCCCTGCAGGAGTCGGAGGGCGACACCAACGGGATTCCCGATCTCGACCCCGTTTCGCAGGATGACCGGCCGGATGCTCATCGACACAAGCATCGCATCCGCCCTATTCCGCAGCGCAGCGCTAGTGGTCGTGACAGCGCTGGTTGGAAGTTCGTGGGCGGTGGCAAGATGGGCGAGTGCCGACGCCGCCCACCATCACGCCGGTGCTCGTGGCCGAGCTGCTCGTCGAGGACGAGCGCTGGCCGGTCTGCGTCCACGTTATCGACCATCCGGATGCCCGCGTCCTGGTCGATACCGGCATGACGGAGCTGCACCCGGCGGTGGTCGACATGGACCCCCGCCTCGTCCCACTGAGCGAGCGGGCTTTCGACCTCGCCGGCGTCGACGTCGTCGTCAACACGCACCTGCACTTCGATCACTGCGGCGGCAACCATCTCTTCGCCGGACGGCCGATTTACGTTCAGCGGCAGGAGCTCGAAGACGCGCGCACGAAGGACGACTACACGATCCGCGAGTGGGTCGACGCGTCCGGCGTGCGCTACGAGCCGGTCGACGGCGAGCTCGAACTGCTGCCCGGGCTCCGCCTCGTCCCGGCGCCGGGCCACACGCGCGGCCTGCAGGTGGTCGTCGTCGAAACGGGCGGGCGTCCGGTCGTCGTCGGCGGCGACGTGGCCGTTCGGTTCGGCGAGCTCGACGAGCCGCACACCGAGGGCCAGCTGCGGGTGCGCGCGCTCGAGCCCGAGCTCGTCTGGCTCGCGCACGAGCGCGAGCCCTGGCGGCCGGTGAGCAGTTCCGACCCTGGCTAGACCCTGGGGATGGGGTCTGACGTGGAGTTATGCGGTGTCGCCTGGAGCAACATGGTCAGACGCCTGAATCGCCGATGTTTGCAAGGAGACACCGGCGTTTTCGCCTCTACGACCCAGGATGCGCCGGCAGGAATCGAACTTGCGCACGTGGCCTCAGGTGTCTGTTGCCCGCCTGAAGGATGGGACGACAAAGCAGGGACACCACGCGTCCGGCGAACGGCCGAACTGTGTTAGATGCAGCTATGGCGCAGCCGCACCCGCCGCCGGGTTCAGGGCACACTGACGCCGCAGAACACGAAGCGCCTGCAGTTACGGCGTCGCCGTCCGATCTCGATCAGGCTCGGCGCACGTCGATGGCTGCGGAGCGCACGTGGCTGGCGTGGTGGCGCACCGCGCTGGGCGCCACCGCCGGTGCGCTCGCTGTCGGCCGGTTCGCCCCGCACCTGCTCGGCGTCGCTGCTTGGCCGTACATACTTCTTGGCTGCTGCTACGCAGCTCTCGCGGTCGGGCTGTTGATTGTCGGCGCACAACGCCAGCGCGAGTTAGAGCATGCGCTGCGAACTGGCGGCCACGTCCCGCTGCGGTTCCGCACCGTCGCGCTGTTCACCGTCGGCGGCGTCGCGCTCGCCGCCATTACCGTCGTGTTCGTGATCGCGCAGCCCTGATTCGCCGCTCTTTCGGGCTCCTACCGCGGTGGCAGCGAGCTGACGCTCGAACCGCGATCGCCGTCAGCTGGCCGGATCTCTGGCGTGACCTCGCGCCGTCCGCCTCACGATTCTCCAGCTCGTCCCAGCGCCTCCCACTGAGGAAACGCCTTCAACTGAAACCGCTCAGATCGGGGCGCTTTCGAGAGCCTCGGCCGGTAGCAGACGGCGGGTCTCCCAGCGCCGCGCCATGAAGATGCCGAGGGAGGTGAGCACGGCGAGCACGAAGACGATCAGGTCGCCGCCTGGCAGGTTGGTCACGAGCTCCATGAAGGCCCCCACGAGCCCTGCCATCGGGATCGTGAAGATCCAGGCGAGCAAGATGTTCCCGGCCACTCCCCAGCGCACTGCGTGCAGGCCGCGTGTGGCGCCTGAGCCCATGACGGAGCCCGAGATGACGTGAGTGGTCGAGACCGGATAGCCGAAATGGGCGGTCGTCCAGAGGATTGCAGCGCAGGCGGTCTGCGCGGCGAATCCCTGCGGCGCGTCGATCTTCGCGATCCGGGTGCCGAGCGTGCGAATGATGCGCCAACCGCCGGCGTACGTGCCGGCCGACATCGACAACGCGGCACTGACGATCACCCACGTCGGCGGCCGCGTGAAGTCGGCACTCAGATGCCCTGAAGAAACGAGCGCGAGCGCGATAACGCCCATCGTCTTCTGCGCGTCGTTCGTGCCGTGGGCGAGGGCGACGAACCCACCTGAGAAAAGCTGCCCGAAGCGGAAACCGCGACCGACCCGCGCCGGCGAGCGCCTCGCCACGAGCCAAACGATCACCATCATCAGGACGAACGCGACCGCCAATCCGGCGAAGGGTGCAATCAGAGAGGGCTTCAACACCTTCTGCCAGAGGCCAGACCACTGCACGACGTTCCAGCCCTGGGCGACGATCGCCGACCCCATGATGCCGCCGATCAGCGCGTGGCTCGAGCTCGAGGGCAGGCCGAGGTACCAGGTGACCAGATTCCAGGTGATCGCGCCGACTAGGCCGGCGAGGAGGATGCTGAGCGTGATCGCGGCCGGGTCGACTATGCCCTTCGCGACAGTCGCGGCCACTTTGAACGAGATGAAGGCGCCGACGAAGTTGAGCACCGCCGACATCGCCACGGCGTTCCGCGGTGACAGTGCCCGCGTCGACACGCTCGTCGCGATTGAGTTCGCGGTGTCGTGGAAGCCGTTCGTAAAGTCGAAGAACAGGGCGACCGCGACCACGGCGACGAGCGTCATGGTCATCGTCCGTGCCTAGGCGTTCTTGACGAGAATGTTCGCGATCACGTGACCGGCGGTCTCGCAGGCATCGAGGGCGCGCTCGAGCGCCTCGTAAATGTCCTTCCAGCGGATCACGATCAGCGGGTCGACGTCGTTGTTGCGGAATAGCGACGCGAGCGCCTCGCGAAGCGTCCGGTCACCTGCGTCCTCGAGCGAATTCAGCTCGAAGAGCGCTTGTTGGACGCCCTTCATCCCCTTCAGGTTCGAGCATGCGATCGAGAGCTGCTCCACCGCCTTGACAATGATCTCGCACTGCTCGATTGCATGGCGGGCCGGCATCTCGACGCCGTAGAGCCCGAGCAAGTCGGAAGCCTCCTCGAGGTAGTCGACGACGTCGTCGATCTCGGTCGCCAACTGGTAGATGTCGTCGCGGTCGAATGGCGTCAGGTATTGGGTGTTGAGCAGCGTGATCAGATCGCGGGTGATCGCGTCCCCGACCGTCTCCGACGACTTCACCTGCTCCTGTGTGACGCCGGAATTCGGATGCCCTCGGAATCGTCGTTCGACGAGAAGTGCGACCTCGAGCGCGTTTTCCCCCGCGTACGTGAAGAGCGAAAAGAACTCCGTCGTCTTTGGGGTGAGAGAGATCCTCATCGCTGCAAGTTAACCGAGCAGAGACGACGTCGGTGAACGCGCAGCTGCTCCTCTGCCTCAACGCCTCGCAGTCGGCCAGATCCTATCACCACCCATCCGACTGACGCTTCGTCGCTGGCCCGCCGCCGCTACCACGCCCACCGCCCCAATGGCTCCTTCGGCATGGCGCAAAAAGTTAGGAGCTACCGACCCGGGGGTACGTTCAGCACAAGCAACCAGGGAGGCATGCCATGACGAAGCGTCGCTGGAGTCTGCTCGGAGGAAGCTTGATGGCAGCGGTCGTCGTGTTGCTGGTCGGGGCGGCGGCGGTACCTGCCTCGCCGTCGCAGTCGTCGAACGCACCGAGCTTCAAGCACGTGTTCGTGATCATGATGGAGAACACCGGCATCGAAGCGCTCCTCGGCAACCCGAACGCGCCGTGGATCAATCAGGCAGTCCAGACGTATGGCGTGGCCGGTAACTACTACGGCGTCACGCACCCGAGCCAGCCCAACTACATTGCGTCGACGGCTGGCACCACGGCCGGTGTTCCGGACGACAACAACGTCACGGTCGACCTACCGAACATCGTCGATCAGCTCGAGAGCCACGGGAAAACGTGGAAGGCGTACATGCAGTCGTACGCACTGTGTGGCGGCGACGCTCTGGCTACGTCGTGTGGGAACCAGCTGTATGAGCGCAAGCACAACCCGTTCATCAGCTTCCAGGACATCCAGTCGAATCCGGCGCGAGTCGCAAAGATCGTCGACTTCAGCCAGTTTGCCACTGACCTTGCGTCGAACAACGTGCCCGACTATTCGTGGATCAGCCCTGACCAGTGCAACGACATGCACGGCCGTGGAGGAGGCGGCTCTGCCGACCCGTGCGATTTCTCGAACGAGCAGCTGCTGATCAAGGCGGGAGATACCTTCCTCGCGAGTACGGTCGGCCAGATCACGTCGTCGCGGGCGTGGGGGCCGAACTCGGTCATCTTCGTGACCTGGGACGAGAGCGACTTCACGGGCTCGCCGACTGACTTCGGATTCGGTGACACGCGTGGCTGTTGCAACGCGAACCCCGGCGGCGGTCATGTGCTGACCTTGACGATCACGGCCAGCCCTCACCAGCCTCGGGCGTCGTTCGTTCCGTACAACCACTACTCGATGCTGCGCACGATCGAGGACAGTTGGCGTCTCGGTTGTCTCGCGAACACCTGCGATACGCAGAACGTCCCTGCGATGACCGATCTGGTCGGACAGGGCAGCTAGACCATCGCGGCAAGGGGAGGGGTGCCCGCGACGGCGCCCCTCCCAAACTGCTCCATCAATTCGGGTGCTTGGAGCTCGTTCAGTCTGGCGTCGAGCGGAGGCCGGCGTCGCGTGCAGCGACGATCAGGTCGATAAGGTGCTCCAGCCGTAACGGTCACATCGACGCGGCGATCCGCCCTGCTGCCGCGGCGAGCTCCTCGTCGGGCACGTTCGGCAAGACATCCTCCCAGACCGGCAGGGCCATCCCCGCCGCCTCGACCATGCCGAGCGGGCGCGGCAGGAACCAGACGTGGAAGTGCGCGCCGCCGTCGCCCCAGCGGTAGAGGTGGACCCGCGCGATGTCGCCGAGAGCGAGGATCGCACGCTCGACTTTCGCCACCACCCGACCGAAGTCGGCCTGAAGCTCCTCCGGTAGGTCGGAGAAGGAGTCGACGTGGACTCGGCACGCGAGCCAGACCGCGCCGGGCAGGCTGCCGCCGACGGGCGGATGCAGCGTCCAGTTGTCGTCCGACCAGACCGCCGGGGTCGTCTTTCCGCCGCAGATTGCGCACGGCGGCCCTCCCGGCTCGCCGCGGCGCGCGGGCTCGGGGATCTGGCGTGGTCCGGGTTCGCGAGGCACGAGCGGCTCCTGGTAGGGCAATGCCATGCTGCTCATTCGCAGCTCCTTTCTTCAAGCGACTTGCGAGCGGTAAAGAGGAGTCCGTCGCCGGCCGAGACCATGACGTGGCCGAAGCCGGCGGCCTGCAGGAAGACGAGCAGGCGCGCGGGATCGATCGGGTTGTACGTGTCACCCTCATGAAACTCGTGCAATCCCTGACTCGCGAGGCTATCGGCGCCTACGAGCACGCCGCCGGGTCGCAGGACGCGGTACGTCTCGCGGAGGATCGCGAACTGCTCGTGCGCGGTCGGGACGTGGTGGAGCATCGTGAAGCAGCCGACCGAGTCGAACGAGGCGTCGGGGAAGGGCGAACGTGTCGCGTCGCCGACCTGGACCGTCACGTTGGTGCCGGCGAGCTCGTCCGCGAGGCGCATGGCGGCATCGGGCTCGAGCTCGAGTGCGACGAGCCGCTCCACGCGGTGGCCGAGCCAGCGGGTCGTGGCGCCCGGGCCGGGACCGATCTCGAGCATCTCCTTCCCGAGGTCCAGACCGGCCGTGACGGGCTCGAGCACCTCCGACTCCATGAACTCGGCCCACTCGGGCGTGCTGCAGAGGGTGTGGTTCTTGTTCATGGGGCCGACGCTAGCGAGGCCGGTCTGTTTCCGAAAGCGAGTACGGTGTCAAGTTGTGTCGATAGACGGACAACCTGCTCCGGCGGCCATCGTCTGCACCTTCCCGATGCCGGTCGGGACGTTTTTCGAGTGGCACGCACACGGTGACCACCAGATCGCCTGGTCGCCGAAGGGGTGCTGGTCGTCGCTCATCGAGGGCGGCGGCAGCTATGTTCTGCCGCCGTCGCGGGCGCTTTGGATCCCCGCCGGCACGGTGCACGAGACGCGCGCGTCCGGTGTCGCGGTTCTCCGCTCCGTCTACCTCGAGCCGCGCCGTTGCGCGATCGACTGGGCGGCGCCGACGCCGGTCGCCGTGAGCCCGCTCCTCGGCGAGCTCATCCACCACCTCGACGACCGCGGGCTCGGCGCGGAGGAGCGCACCCGCGCCGAGGCGATGCTCTTCGACCTACTGCTGCCGCTTCGGATCGCGACGATCGACGTCCGACCGCCGACCGATCCCCGCGCGCGGGATGTCTCCGACGCGCTCCTCGCCGATCCCGGCGACCCGCGGACGCTGTACGAATGGGGTCGCGCCGTCGGCGCGAGCAGCCGCACGCTCGCGCGCGCCTTCCTCGCCGACACCGGCTTCTCGTTCGGGCGCTGGCGCACACTCGTCCGCCTGCAGGCGTCGCTGCCATACCTCGCCGAGCAGATGCCGGTGAGCGCCGTCGCGAGACTCGTCGGCTACCGGACGACGAGCGCATATGTCGCCGCGTTCCGCGCCCACACGGGAATCACGCCGGGCCGCTACTTCCAGCCGCCGTCCTGACAGAAAGTCCGCGTTTCCGGGGACTTCAAGAGCCCTCCGACGGACTCGAACCGTCGACCCCCCTCGCGCACGCGTGCCCGTACACGGTGCGGCGCGGTCGGCGATCAAGTGGATGCACTCGGGGCCGTTACTTTGCGCCTTGCCTTGGAGGACACGAGCGACCCACCATGCCTGGTCTCCGTCAAACCCGGTCCGGCTCACCTTGGAGGTTTAGGGTGGTTGTGGGTTAGGGCGCGTCGGTGGTGCTGCCGGGTTGGATGAGTCCGGATTCGTAGGCGTAGACGACCGCTTGGACGCGGTCGCGGAGGCTAGTTTCTGGAGGATGCGTCCGACGTGGGTTTTGATCGTTGCTTCGCCGAGAAAGAGGGCGGCCGCGATCTCGCTGTTGGAGAGGCCGCGGGCGAGGAGGGTGAGGACTTCGAGCTCACGTTCGGTCAGTTGGTCGAGGCCGCGCGGGGCTGCGGCGTCGGGTGGGGGGCTGTGGACGAAGTGTTCGATCAGGCGGCGGGTGAGTGTGGGGGCGAGGAGGGCGTCGCCTGCGGCGACGGTGCGGATGCCGGCGACGAGCTGGTCGCCGGGGACGTCTTTGAGTAGGAAGCCGCTTGCTCCGGCGCGCATCGCTTCGTAGACGTACTCGTTGAGGTCGAAGGTGGTCAGGATCAGCACTCGTGTTTGTGAGCCGGCCTGTTGCAGCCGTCGTGTGGCCTCGATGCCGTCGAGCGTTGGCATGCGGATGTCCATCACGGTGACGTCCGGCTCGAGGTCACGCGCGAGGCGTAGCGCCTCGGCTCCGTCGGCTGCTTCGCCGACGACGTCGATGTCCTGCTCGAGCTCGAGGATGAGACGGAAGCCTTGCCGGACGAGCGCTTGGTCGTCTGCGAGCAGAACGCGTGATCATCGGTCTGCTCGCCGTGAGCGGTAGCCGTGCATGGAGGACGAAGCCGCCGTCCTCGGCCGGCCCGGCCTCGAGCTCGCCGTGGAGGAGGGTGACGCGTTCCCGCAGCCCGACAAGCCCGTAGCCGCCGCCGCTGGTCGTGGTTGAGCGGCGGCCGTTGTCGCGCACGATGACTTCGAGGCAGTCTCGGTAGGTAGCGGATGGTGACCTGGGCGTGGTTTGCGCCGGCGTGCTTGCGGACGTTGGTCAGTCCCTCTTGCACGATTCGATAGACGGCGAGGTCGAGCGATGGCGAGAGCGTCCTTCGCTCGCCCGCGATCTCGAACTTGACCGCGAGCCCGGATCGCTCGGCGTCGCCGACGAGCCGCGCGAGGTCGGCGACTCCGGGTTGTGGCCCGAGCGGCGCGTCCCGCCTCCGTCGCTCTCGCGGAGGAGGCCGACGAGCTGTCGCATCTCGGCGAGCGCGCCCCGCGCTGTCGCTTGGACGGTCTCGAGCGGCTCGCCCGCGCGACCGGGATCATGCCGGAGCAGTTTGGCGGCGGCGTCGGCCTGGATTGCGATGACGCTGACCGCGTGCGCGACGATGTCGTGCAGCTCGCGTGCGATCCGCCCGCGCTCCGCGGTCACGGCCTCACGCGCCCGTTGCTCGCGCTCCGCCTCGAGTTGTCCAGCGAGCTCGTGCATCAGCGCCGTGCGTTGACGTTCTCTCCGTAGCGCTTGACCTACGAGCCAGGGGACGAGCGAGAAGACGACGACTCGCGAGCGCGACGTTGCCGGACAGGTTGCCGGGCGCCCCGAGCGCGTCGACTAGATTCGCTGCGAGCAGCGCCGCGAGCGCCAGTACGGCATGACGTTGGCGGGCGTGTGCGCCCGCCGAGTAGGCCGCGATGAGCGAGCAGTCGAACGACAGCACCGCGCCGTCCCATCCCGCCGCCAGGTCGTCGACGACGATCGCGGCGGCGACAATCAAGGCGGCAGCGAGCGGCGAGCGCCGCCGCCACGCGAGCGGCAACCGTGAGCGCGACGGCGCTCGCGACGCTGAGCGGCGTCGCACCGCCGCTCATCAGCGTCCCGGTGAAGACCATCGCCAGCTTCAGGGCGAGCAGGCCAAGCGCGAGCGCAACGTCTGCACGTGGCAGCCCGGCCCAGGTGCGGCTGACTCTCACCGTGCGAGCGTAATCGCGCCCACGGGCGGTCGTCGTCCACCGCTCGGCTGATCCCGTTCCGCCTCAGGACGGACGCCAATCAACAGCGCAGCGGACGACGCGCCGCGTCCCAGCTCCTACCGTCGATGCGTGTCCGATTCACCACCCGAAAGGAGCCCCCGCATGCGTTGGAACCGCCTCGCCGCCGCCGCCGGCATCGGCTACGTTCTGCTCGCGTTCGTCGAGTTCTTCGGACCGAGCTTTCCGCAGACCAGCGACCCCGCCCGTCTCCTCGACAGCTACTTCGTTGCCCACCGCACCTGGTCGCTCGCCGCGGTCGTCCTGCAAGGGATCGGCAACGCGGTCTGGCTCGTCTTCCTCTGCGGACTCGCGCTGCTCATTCGCCGCGCTCGGCTCGATCGCCGCGGGCTCGATCGCGCTGCTTGGCGGGGCGCTCAACGTAGCCATCTCGCTCACTGGGCTGGCCAGCATCGCCGCGCTTGCCTTCGAGGTCGCCGGTAGCGGCGACCCGAACCTGACCAAAGCGTTCTTCGAGTTCGCCGCGATGACGCTCGTCCTCTCGAACGTCCTCCTCGCCCTGATGGCCGCAGCTGTCGCCTGCGCACCGCTGACCTCCTGGTTCCGCTGGGCAAGCGGAATCACCGCGGTCGTCTACCTCGCCGGCGGCCCCGCACTCGCACGCCACGGCGCCTTCTCACCCGACGGCGCAGTCCAGTTCGCCACCTACGGACTCGAACTGCTCTGGACACTCATTGCCGCAGTCATCCTCTTCCAGGCCCGCCCCGACGCCGCGGCCGACAGCCCTCACCCCGGCTCGCCTCACGCGAAACTCCGACTTCGGTCCGGATCGACCTTGTCGCCACTGTCCGCGCACGAATAGCCGGCGGAGGGTCAAGCCAGCCGTCGTGGAGGTCGTAGGGGGTTCCGCCCATCGCCGTTCCAGCGGTCGAACACTGACCCCTGAAGTCCGTTCGCGCAGAGCATGTGGCGGTGTGCTGGTTGCCGCCACATGCTCTGTTGACGTACGTGCGCGCTCAAACGCGCCAACCGTCCGTACTTCGTACTGCAGGGCAACATCTGCGCGCTGTTGGCGGCGAAGGACCACGTCAACGTGTTTCTCTACGACGGCGCCATCGTCCCTGATCCGGCGGGAATCATCACCGGCGGCCACGAGAACAAGAGCGCGCGCACGTTCTCCATCCGCCAGGACGAACACATCAAAGCACCGATACGCACCGGCGCGTGCTCGCCGGACTAGCGCTTCTGCGCGCATAGCCCGCCGCGCGGCGTCTTTACGCCGCGGCCCTGGTGCGGTGGTCGCGGTCGCCCCGCGGGCTGAGCGGACAGTGCGCCAGACACCCAACGATCTAGAGCAGTCCTACGACCGCCGGGTCTGCGCCGCGACGATCGCGACGCAACAGGCAGGCGCTGACGGCGAGCACGCACCATTGGGGCTCCCCACCGGTTGACTTCAGGCGTAGATCGGACTACATCGAGGGCACGAATGGTTGGTCTGCGTGTCCTTCTCGCCGTTGTCGCAACGGTTCTCGCAGCGAGCGCGATGGGCGTCGCAACGGCCTCGGCTGGCGGCAACTCGGCTAACGCGAAGCTGTGCCAAAAGGACGGCTGGCAGGCAGCTCAAAACGACAACGGCGGGACGTTCAATAGCAACGACAGCTGCACGTCCTACGCTGCCGAAGGCGGAGCAGTCTTCGCTCCTGCACTGGCCGTTACACCGAGCGGGTGCTTGACCGTCATTTTCGGTGACATAGTCAACGGCCCCTTCGCGCAGGAGCACTTCGACGCCACCGGCTTCCACCCCAACACCAGCATCAGCTTCTTCCTGCCCGGCGAGACGTTCCCGCTTCCGGTGCAGGTGACGACCGACGCAAACGGTTCGGCGTCATTGCCTGGGTTCGTCTTGTACGACCCGGGCCCGGAAGCGATGACCGCAATCGACGCAGACGGCGTTCACGCCACCGTGAGCTTCACCGCTAGCTGCCGACGCGCTCAGCTCTTCACTGCTCGATACGAACCCGGGCCCGCGCGATAGCGCCCCGGTCGCGTCCGACTGGACGAGGACTGTGGCGGACGGATGATCGCCCAATGTGGGGGGGGCCCCCCGGGGGGGCGGGGAACCTTTTCTTTACCGGGATCGGGGGGGGTGGGGGGGGCCCTTGGGGGGCGGGGGGGGGGGGTTGGGGAAGTGCGCGCGGGGGGCGGGCGGGGGTTGGGCCCGGCCGGCCCCCCAATTGGGGGGGCCCCGGCCAGGCCTATCCCGGGGAGTCCATGGGGGACGGGGACCACGTTGAGGGCCGGGAGGAGAGCTTGTCGTTTTTCCCGAGGGGGCCTGAAGGGATGTGAAACCGGGGGTTTTAATCTCCCTCCGGGGGTGGGGCTCCGCGGGCTTCGCTGAAGGTGCGCGCCGTCGTGCGCCGGTCGACGCCTAGCTCAAGCGGCCTCAGGCTGACTTGAGCGGATGGTGGCGTCCGAGGTTTGCGAGTGAAAAGACCTGCGCGTTGCCGTTTTCGCCTTGAACAGTGTGATGCCCCCGGCAAGAATCGAACTTGCGCACGCGGTTTAGGAAACCGCTGCTCTATCCACTGAGCTACGGGGGCGGACGGGGCCCGCCGGCGTCGCGAGTCTAGCCGCGCCCATCCACTAATCCCGTCGCCGATCGACGGTTCGATTGACCAACGAGGTTGTCGGTTAAGCGTTCCCTGGCCATCCGGTTAAGCCCCGTGGTGCAGGGGCTTTCCTGCTCTCGCACCCTCCTACGATCGGCCCGAGGTGGAGACGGTGCTGATCCTCGGAGGAAGCGTCTCCCAGCTCGCGGCCATCAGGTATGCGCGGGCGGCTGGGATTCGGGTTGTCGTGGCAGACGGCGACGAGCGTGCGCTCGGGTTCGCGGAGGCCGACGAGGCCGCGCTTGTCGACTTCAGTGACGTCGATGCCCTCGTCGAGGTCGCCCGCCTCCACGAGGTCGACGGCTTCGCAGCTGTCTGCAGCGACCGCGCCGTTCTGCCCGCTGCCGCGGCAGCAGAACGGCTCGGCTTACCGGGCATCGGTGTCGACGTGGCGCGTCGCATGACCGACAAGGCTGCCATGCGGCGCTGCCTGGCGGACCATGGCCTGCCACAGCCGGCGTTCGCCGTCGTGCGTTCGCTGGACGAAGCCGTCCACGCGCTCGCCGAGCTCGGGACCACTGCCGTCCTGAAGCCGGTCGACTCGGGCGGCCAACGCGGCGTGTTCAGGGTCGAGCGGCTTGCCGATCTGCCGGAGCTGGTCCGGCGAACCCTCGAGTTCTCCCACTCGGGCGCCGCGATGCTCGAGCAGTACGTCGAAGGCAGCGAGCTGAACCTGATCGCGGTCGTGCGCGGTGGTGATGTGCGGGTGCTGACGGTCTCCGACCGGCTGCGTCCCCCCGGCGCGGGATTCGGCGTCGGCTGGATGCACAGCTACCCGTCGAGACTTTCGGCGACGACACTGGCCGAGGCTTCGTCGGTCGCCGTGCAGGCCGTGCAGGCGCTCGGGTTGCGCGACGGCATCGCGTTCCCGCAGCTGCTCGTCTCGAGCGGGCGAGCCCAGGTGGTGGAAGTCGCAGCGCGTGTCCCGGCCGGTCAGATGGCCGACCTCGTCTACCACGCGGTCGGCGTCGACCTGATCGAGATCGCCCTGCGCCAGGCGCTCGGCAAGCCGGTCCCGGACGACCTCGTCCAGGTGGGTGAGACGTGACCGGTGGCGATCCGTTTCTTCACCGCCGCGCCCGGCATCCTGCCCACGGGCCGGGTGGCAGAGATCGACGGGCTCGAGCAGGTTCGCGCGGCGCCGGGCGTGCTCGACGCCGACCGGTACCTGCAACCGGGCGAGACGATCAGACCGGTCCAGGTGGATGCCGACCGCCGCGGCTACGTCGTCGCGACCGGGGTCGACGCAGAGGCCGCCGTGTCGGCTGCGACCTCTGCGATGCGCAATCTCGTCGTCCGGACGGCCGACTCCGCCGTCGCCTTGTCCTGATCTCAGCAACGGCCAAGACGACGCCCTTGCCGGGAACGCTGCCGGCCGTTTACGGTTGCCGGGTCGGCGTGCCGGTGCGTGGCGATGTCGTTCCGTCGAGGCTCAAGGAGGTGCTCACCGAACGTGGCTGCCGATGAATCGATAGAGCAGACGACGGTGCTTGCCGTCGAGGAGAAGGCGAAGCTGATCAAGTCGCTCCGCCGGTTCGACATGGTCTTCTTCACGATCTGCGCGTTCGTCGGTCTCGACACGCTCGGCCAGGTCGCGCACAACGGCCCGCAAGGCTTCTTCTGGCTCGTCGTCCTCGCGATCGTCTTCGTCGCCCCGTACATGCTGCTCATGTCCGAGGTCGGATCGGCTTTCACGCAAGAAGGCGGGCCGTACGAGTGGACGAAGATGGCCTTCGGCAGGCTGCACGGCGGCATCGCCGCGATCCTCTACTGGGTGACGAACCCGCTCTGGGTCGGCGGCTCGCTCGCTTCATCGCGACCGACGCGTTGCGCGCGAACGTCTTCAACATCGGGACGGCGACCTTTGGCGACTACATCTTCAAGCTCGTCTTCATCTGGATCTCGATCGGCGTCGCGATCGCCTCGCTGCGCTACGGCAAGTGGATTCCGAACTTCGGCGCGATTCTCCGCGCGGTCGTGCTCGGCTTCTTCTCGTTGACGGTGATCATCTACGGGATCAAGCACGGCTTTGCCGGCTTCTCGGTCTCCAGCTTGAGCCCCACCCGCGCGGTCTTCTTCGGGCTCGTCCCGCTCCTGCTCTTCAACTACGTCGGCTTCGAGCTCCAGAACGGCGCGGCCGAGGAGATGGAGAACCCGCAGAAGGACGTGCCGCTCTCGGTCCTGCGAAGCGGCATCACCGGCGTGATCATGTACGTGGTTCCCGATCTTCTGCATCCTCGTCGTCCTCCCGCGAGCAAGGTGACCGGCATCGGCGGGTTCATCGACGCCGTCACGCTGACGTTCCACGGGTCTACGGAGGCGCGGCCCACGGCCTGCTCGTGATCATGACGCTCGGCTTCATCGGCGCGCTGATCACCTCGGGCTCGGTGTGGATGATCGGCTCGGACCGGATCCAGGCCGTTGCCGCCTACGACGGCGCCTTCTTCCCGTACTTCGGCGTCTTCAACCGCAGGCTCGGAACGCCGGTGCGCGTCAACGTGCTCTCGGGGATCACGGCGTCGATCTTCGCGATCGTCGCGATCTATCTGCTCAAGAACTCGAGCACTGCGGCAGCGTTCACGGTCGTTCTCGACATCGCGATCTCGACCACGCTGCTCTCGTACCTCTGGATCTTCCCGGCCTCGCTGCGGCTTCGCTACACGCATCCGCACGTGCATCGGCCATACCGCCATCCGTGGGGCATGACGGGGATCTGGGCTTCGACGATTCTCGTCACCTTCTGGATCGCGCTCGGTTCGTGGGTGGCCGTGTTTCCGGACACGCTCGAGCGGGTGTTCGGCGTGGGCTACGCGTTCAAGCCCGACCTGGGGCGTGACCGAGGGCGTGTTCGAAGCGCTGACTCTGGGAACGCTCGCGGTGATCGTGGTGGTCGGCCTGATCGGCTATGCGTTCGCGGGAAGCGTGCGCGCGCAGCAGGTCGAGGTTCCACTTCCCCGAGGTCGACGCGGGTGTTGCGGCGCCGGCGTAAGGGCCGGGGATCACCGAGTGGCCAGCTAGCGTAATCGACTGACGGTCTGCGCTACCAGGTCGCCCGCGATCGTTGGCTTCTGTCACCCGCGCGCTAGACTGGCGCAGCTGCACGCGGGGTGAGGCCCCCGCCTAACCGCGGCCCGCGCCGCCGATGGCCTCTACCAACTCGAAGTTCGTCTTCCAGGAGGTAGAGCACGGTGAGCGACATTGCGGTAGCCGCACTTCTCGCAGGCACGATCCTCGTTGCATCGATGGTCAGCGTCGAGATCGGGATCTCGGTCGCACTGATCGAGCTGTTCGCCGGGATCGTCGTCGGCAACGCCTTCAACCTCACGGTCCCGTCGTGGCTCAGCTTCATCGGCTCGTTCGCCGGGATCGTCCTCACCTTCCAGGCCGGTGCCGAGGTCGACGTTCCGCAGTTCAAGCGCGAGTGGAAGGCGTCGCTTTCGATCGGGCTCGTCTCGTTCGTCGCGCCGTTCGTCGTCGTCGGGCTGCTGGCGTACTACGGCCTCGGCTGGAATCACCGCCAGGCGGAGATCGCGGGCCTCGCGCTGTCGACGACCAGCCTCGCCGTCGTCTACGCCGTGCTGGTCGAGACCGGGCTGAACCGGGAGCTCGTCGGCAAACGGCTGATGTCGGCCACATTCGTCACCGACATCGCGACCGTCACCGGGCTGACGCTGCTCTTCATCACGCCGACGATCTGGATCGTCCCCTTCGTGCTCGCCTCGGTTGCGTTGATCGTCGGGCTGCCGAAGTCGGCGCCCTGGTTCTTCGGCCGTTACGGCAACCGCGTGATCGAGCCCGAGATCAAGCTTGTCTTCGCCTCGCTCTTCCTGCTGATGTGGTTGGGAACGCGCGCGAACTCGCAGCCCGCCCTGCCGGCGTTCATCCTCGGTCTCGCGATGAGCGGGCACTACGCCTCGCACCGGCTCGAGCAGGAGCGACTGCGCGTCGTCGCATTCGCCTTCCTGACGCCGTTCTTCTTCCTGAAAGGAGGCATGAACGTGTCGACGAGCGCCTCTGGGCGAACCTGGGCATCCTGGCGCTGCTCTTCGTCGGGAAGATGATCCCGAAGTTCGTCGCCGTCTATCCGCTGGCGCGCCGCTACACCGCGCCGCACGCCATGTTCACCACGCTGCTGATGTCGACCGGGCTCACCTTCGGCACGATCACGTCGCTGTACGGCCTGAGCGCCGGGATCATCGACCGCACGCAGTTCTCGCTCTTGATCGGCGTGGTCGTCCTCTCGGCGATCATTCCGACCGTGATCGCGCAGCGCCTCTTCGCCCCGCACGTCCACGACCAGCCGATCGCCGCGATGCCAGCCGCTACGGAGAACTCTAGGCTGCGACGCGGGTCTCGCCGGCGACGATCACGCGCAGGATCTCGAGCCGGTCGTCGAGGACGACGAGGTCGGCGGCCGACCCGATCGAGAGCCGCCCCACGGAGGTCGCTCCGATCACCGAGGCTGGCGTCTCCGTCGCCGCGCGCACCGCCTGCTCGAGCGAGGCCCCGAGTGCGTGCAGCGCTCGCACCGCTTCGATCATCGTCAGCACGCTGCCTGCGAGGACGCCGTCGGGGCCGCGCACGGCACCGTCGTGCACCTGGACGTCGATCGTGCCGAAGCTCGAGTACGAGCCGTCGGCACGACCGGCGGCTGTGATCGCGTCCGTCACCAGGGCGACGCGCTCGCCTGCGGCCCGCCACATGACCGAGGCGGTCTCGGGCGCGAGGTGGATGCCGTCGAGGATCATCGCGACGATCACGTCGTCGCGTGCGAGCGCCGCGCCGACGATTCCCGGGTCGCGATGGCGGAACGGCCGCATCGCGTTGAAGATGTGGGTGACGCTGTGCACGCCGCGGTCGAAGGCGGCGTTCGCCTGCTCCGCTGTCGCGTCGCTGTGGCCGAGCGAGACGGAGACGCCGCGCGCGAGCAGCCGGTCGATCACCTTGCCGGCGCCGGGCAGCTCCGGTGCGAGCGTCATCAGCCGCACCGGCCCTGCGTCGAGCAGCCGGTCGAGCAGCTCCACGTCGGGATCCCGGCGCGCTTCGGCGAAGTGGGTGCCGAGGCGGCTCGGTGAGAGGAATGGGCCCTCGAGGTGCATGCCGAGGATGCGTGGGCGCACACGCTCGCGCGGCACCTCCTGCATCGCTGCGATCACCTGCTCCTCGGGGCTCGTGATCAGTGTGGGGAGGTAGGCGGTGACGCCGGTCTCGAGCAACGCAGTTCCGGCGCGCCGATAGCCCTCTGCGTCCGCATCGAGGAAGTCGACACCACCGAACCCGTTCACCTGCAGGTCGACGAAGCCGGGAACGGCGATACCGCGCCCGTTCGGGGCAGCGAGCCCGGTCGCGGTGAGGCGTCCGTCCTCGACCTCGACGTCGCCCAGGACGAGAACGCCGTCGACGATGCAGGCCTCGACTCCGAGCCTCAAGCTGGTCTCCGCCCGCCCTGCATCCGGACAGTGTAGGAGTGGTCCGGTGGTTTGGTCAATACCAGTTTCGCGAAATTGGTGCGTTTCGGGGTTGTCTGCATCCGTTTTGGTCTATACCATCGAACCCACATGGCTGCGATCCGGCTCGAGCAGGTGACGAAGTCGTTCGGTTCCGTGAAGGCGGTCGACGGCGTGACGCTGGAGATCGCCGACGCCGAGTTCCTGGTGCTCGTCGGCCCCTCGGGCTGTGGCAAGTCGACGCTGCTGCGGATGATCGCCGGCCTCGAGGAGGTCACCGACGGGGCGATCTGGATCGGCGACCGCGACGTCACCGACCTGGCCCCGCGCAGCCGCGACATCGCGATGGTCTTCCAGACGTACGCCCTCTATCCACACATGACGGTGCGCCAGAACCTCGGGTACGGCCTGAAGGCGCGGCGCACGCCGAAGCCCGAGATCGCGCGCCGGGTCGACGACGTCGCCGCGCTGCTCGGCCTCAGCGACCTGCTCGACCGGCGCCCCGCGCAGCTCTCCGGCGGCCAGCGCCAGCGGGTCGCCATGGGACGCGCGATCGCCCGCGAGCCGCAGGCGTTCCTGCTCGACGAGCCGCTGTCGAATCTCGATGCGAAGCTACGCGTCGGCATGCGCGCGTCGCTCGCCAGCTGCATCAGCGGCTCTCTGTCACCACCGTCTACGTGACGCACGACCAGACGGAGGCGATGACGCTGGGCCAGCGGGTCGCGGTGATGCGCGACGGCCGGTTCCTGCAGGTGGACACGCCGCACGAGCTCTATGCGCACCCGCGCAGCCTGTTCGTCGCGGCGTTCATCGGCTCGCCGGCGATGAACCTCGTCGACGCGACGATCGAAGGTGACGAGGTGACCTTCGGGCAGTTTCGGCTCGGGCTGCCGGCGGGTCTCCGCCCGGCCGTGTCGGGCGACCGCGTCGTGCTCGGATCCGCCCGGAAAACTTCGAGGACGCAGCCTTCGCAAGCGGCCTGCCCACGCTCGAGGTCGGCGTCGAGGTGGTCGAGGACCTGGCTCCGACGCACACGTCTTCTTCCACGTCGACGCCCCCCCGATCACGGCCGAGATCCTCGAATCAGCCGCGGACAGCAGCCTTTTGACGGCCGACCGGGCGCTTTTCACGGCGCGTGTCGACGCGCGCTCGGAGTGCCCGGCCGGGCCGGGGCCTTTCGCTCGCCGTCGACCCCTCGCGCTTCCACTTCTTCGATCCCGAGAGCGGCGAGCGTCTCGCCGCGGCCGTGCCCGAACTGCAGACCGCGCATTGACCAAGCAGCGCGAGACGAGGGAACGGGTGCTCGAGCTGATCGAGCCGCTCGCCGTGGGCGACGCGATCCCGTCGGAGCGCCAGCTCGGGATCGACCTCGGCGTCTCGCGGCTGACGGTTCGCGCAGCCCTCGACGAGCTCGTTCGCGAGGGGTACCTCGTTCGCCGCCGCGGTGCCGGCACGTTCGTCGCCGAGCCGAAGGTCGCGAAGGGCATCGATGTCAGCTCGTTCAGCGATGACATGCGGCGGCGTGGGCTCGTGCCGGCCAGCCGAACGCTCGATCTGCGCGCGGTGCCGGCGGGCGCCCGGCTCGGACGGATGCTCCACGTCTCGCCTGCGGAGCCGGTGCTCTCGATCAAGCGCCTCCGGCTGGCCGACGGCGAGCCGATGGCGATCGAGCTGCTCAACGTCCGCGCGTCGCTCGTTCCCGGGCTCACCGGCGAGGACCTCGAGCAGAGCTCCTTCTACGACCTCCTCGGATCGCGATACAACGTCGAGATCGTCGGCGGGATGCAGACGGTCGAGCCGACGGTGACGAACGACGAGGAGTCGGCCGTGCTCGGCGTGCCGCTCCATTCGCCGGCGCTGCTGTTCGAGCGGGTCACACGGTCAGTTGCGGGCGACGTGATCGAGTTCACCACCTCGACCTACCGCGGCGACCGCTACCGGCTCGTCACCGAGCTCGGGATGGGCGGCCGCCCGGCGCAGCCGCTCGAGCTCGCCCAGGTCACGCTTCCCTGAGCGTGCCGGCCGCGACCAGACCAATTTCAGATTGGTATTGACATATCGGTCACTCTTGTGACAGGATCTAGCCCAGTGACAACTGGTCTATACCAACCGCGCGGCGCCGAGACCCCTCGCCACCCCCAATGCATGGGGCGAGCAGAGCGACAGGGCCGCCTGACTCTGGAGGGATCCAGATGAAGAGACGTAGCATCGTCGCTCTCGGTCTGGTCGCTGTCCTCGCCGTCGCGCTTGCCGCGACGACGTCGGCCGCGACGAAGAAGACGGCGGCGAACAGCATCACCGTATGGCTGCAGACAGACGCACAGAGCGGCTGGCCGGACGTGGTAGCAGCGGCCAACCAGCAGTTTCAGGCCGCCCATCCCGGCACGACCGTGAACATCCAGTATCAGAGCTGGACGGATCACCTGCAGAAGTTCGACGCGACCCTGGCGGGTGGCGGCGGGCCTGACGTGATCGAGATGGGCAATACCGAGACGACCAAGTACATGGCGGCCGGCGCGTTCGCTGCGCTCGACAAGTCGCAGTTCGACAACTCGGCGAACTGGCTGCCGGGGCTCGCCGCCTCGGGCAAGTTCGGCGGCAAGACGTACGCCGTCCCGTACTACGCGGGCTCGCGCGTCGTCACCTACCGCAAGGACCTGTTCAAGCAGGCGGGTATCGCCAAGCTGCCGGCGACCACCGCGCAGTACGCCTCCGACGCGCAGAAGCTGCTCGCGAAGAACCCGAAGAAGGGTTTCTCCCCGGTCTACATGGCCGGCGACGACTGGTACGTCGCGATGAGCTTCGTGTTCGACTACGGCGGCGGGATCGCGACGCAGGTCAGCGGACAATGGAAGGGCCTTCTGGCCTCGCCGAAGTCGATCGCCGGCCTGACTGCGTGGAAGAACTTCTTCCTCGCGACCTCGCGGGCGTCGAAGACGACCGACGAGATGAATCCCAATCCGTACGATGTCTACGCACAGGGCCAGGCCGCGTCGATGATCGGGCCGAGCTGGTTCACGTGCTGTGTCGGCAAGAAGTACACGGCGTCGACCGGGCAGTTCGTGATGCCGGGTCACGTGAAGGGACAGACGATGCCGGGCTTCCTCGGCGGCTCTGATCTCGCCGTGCCCGTCACGAGCTCGAACAAGGCGCTCGCCGCCGACTGGATCAAGGACTTCACCGACACCTCGTCGGAGAAGGCCCTCCAGGCGAAGGGCAACATCCCGAACGCGACCAACCTGCTCGGCAACAGCGTCAACGAGCGGGCAGCAGCGCGCAGCTGGTTCGTCCCGACCGCGAAGCATTGGGTCGACGTCGAGAACGGCAACATCCTGCGCAACATGCTGGGCCAGATCCTCACCGGCAAGCTGACCGTCAAGCAGGCGGCTCAGTCGGCCAGTGACAACATTGCATCGGTGCTGAACCAGCCGTAAACCGGTGCACGACACGAGTACCACGGCCACCGCCGCCGAGACCACGTTCCAACGGTCTCGGCGGCGGCGGCGTTTTGGCGAACGGTCGGCGCGGGCCTCCGTTCCCTACGGCCTGATCATCCCGGTCGTCGTCGTGATCGGGTTCGTCCTCGGCTACCCGCTGTACTGGCTCGCAAAGCTCTCGACCGAGAAGTACGGCCTGTTCGAGCTGATCCAGCACCACGGCACCTCGGTCGGCTTCGCCAACTACAGCTCCGTCCTCCACGACTCGGTCTTCTGGCACACGCTGCTGCGAACGATCGTCTTCACGGCGGTGAACGTCGTCACTGACGATGGGGATCGGACTGCTGATCGCGCTGCTGCTCGTTCGCGTGAGCACCTGGGTGCGGCTCGTCCTGAGCTCGGGGCTCGTACTCGTCTGGTCGATGCCGGTCGTCGTCGCGGTGCAGGTCTTCTACTGGATGACGAACTTCCAGAACGGCGTCGTCAACTACGTGCTGACCACGCTCGGCGTCGGCGACTTCAGCCAGCACGACTGGTACGCGTCGACGTTCTCGCAGCTCAGCCTCGTCACGGTGCTGATCGTCTGGGGGGCGCTGCCGTTCGTCGCGATCACGCTCTTCGCCGGCCTCGCGCAGGTTCCCCACGATCTCGTCGAGGCGGCCGAGGTCGATGGTGCGCGACCCTTGGCCGTGTTCCGGGACATCACGCTTCCGATCATCCGGCCGATCCTTCTGATCCTGACGAGCCTGTCGATCATCTGGGACTTCGGCGTCTTCACCCAGCCGTACCTGCTGATCGGTCAGCAGAAGATCACACCCGGCAACTACCTGATGAGCATCTACCTGTTCGAGGAGGGCTACATCAAGGCCGACTTCGGTCGCGGCGCCGCGATCTCGATCCTGATGCTCCTGATCGTCGCGGTGCTGAGCGTAGTTCTACGTGCGCCGGATGGTGCGGATCGGGACGGCCACGTGAGCGCCCGCGGGAAAAGCGGCGCGCTGCCCGCCAGGCGGGCTGGAACGCGATCGGGCTGGCCGTGTTCGCGGTGATGGTCTTCCCGGTGTTCTGGATGATCTCGACAGCGTTCAAGTCGAACGATCAGATCGTCAGTCTCACCCCGACCTGGTTCCCGCTGCATCCGACGCTGCAGCATTTCCGCGACGCACTCAACCGGCCGTTCTTCTGGCAAGACGTGCTCAACAGCCTGATCGTCGTCTCGGTGACGGTCGCGGTCGCGATCGTGATCGCCTTCGCAGCCGCAATCGCACTCGCGCGCTACCGCTTCAGCGGACGGGAGGTGTTCGTCGTCCTCGTGATCGGCATCCAGATGCTGCCTCAGGCCGGTCTGATCATCCCGCTCTACGTCGTGCTCGCCCGCTACCACCAGGTCAACGCGCTCTCCGGCCTGATCGTCACCTACATGACGTTCGTGCTGCCGTTCTGCGTCTGGACGCTGCGCGGCTTCCTGATCGGGATCCCGAAGGATCTCGAGGAGGCGGCGATGGTGGACGGATCGACCCGGCTCGGCGTGTTCATGAAGATCCTGCTGCCGTTGATGGGCCCGGGGCTCGTGGCGACGTCCGTGTTCGCGTTCATCACGACCTGGAACGAGTACATCTTCGCGCGCGTGCTCCTCAACGACCAGTCGAAGCAGACGGTCACCGTGTGGCTGTCCTACTTCCTCGGCACGAGCCGCAACACCGACTGGGGGGCGCTGATGGCAGCCTCGACGCTGACCGCGATCCCGGTCGTCCTCTTCTTCATCGCCATCCAGCGCCGGATCGCATTCGGGCTCACCGCAGGGGCCGTGCGCGGATGAGCCGTGAGCTGGAGCCGCTGGCGGCGGCCTGCCTGCTGCCGAGCTTCCCCGGGACCGAAGTTCCCGACTGGATCCGCAGCTTCCTGGAGCGCGGTGGCGCGAGCATCCTCTTCTTCGCCTACAACGTGCCGACGCGTGCCGAGTTGGCTTCGCTCGCCGGTGCGCTCCGAGCCGAACGGCACGACGTTCTGCTCGCGATCGACGAGGAGGGCGGTGACGTGACGCGGCTCGAGTGGCGCGAGGGCAGCTCCTATCCCTCGGCGGCGGGGCTCGGCCTCGTCGACGACACGAGGCTCACGGAGGAGGTCGCGGCTGCGATCGGCGCCGATCTCGCTGCCGTCGGCGTCAACTGGGACTTCGCCCCGGTGGCCGACGTGAACGTGCCGGCGAACCCGGTGATCGGCGTGCGCGCCTTCGGGGACGACGCCGAGGCGGTCGCGCCGCACGTGGCGGCATTCGTACGCGGCCTGCAGCGCTCGCGGGTCGCCGCGTGTGCGAAGCACTTCCCGGGTCACGGCGCGACCGAGCTGGACTCCCACCTCGAGCTGCCGGTCGTCACCGGCGATTTCGACTTCAGCGCTGCTGCCGTTCCGCGCCGCGATCGAAGCCGGCGTGCAGACGATCATGACCGCTCACGTCGTCGTCCCGGAGTTGGGAGACGCGCCCGCGACGCTCAATTCGCGCATCGTGACCGGCCTGCTGCGCGAGGAGCTCGGGTTCGACGGCGTCATTGTCGCCGACGCGCTCGAGATGCGTGCGGTCAGCGCCACGGTCGGCGTCGAGGCGGCCGCCGTCCGCGCCCTGCGGGCCGGCGTCGATCTGCTCTGCGTCGGCCACGATCTCGACGAGACCGACGTGGCGCGCATCGAGGCCGCGCTCGTCGCCGCGGTCCGTGCCGGCGAGCTCGAGGAGGGCCGCCTCATCGAGGCGGCAGGACGGGTCCGGGAGCTCGCCGGGTGGGCGCAGGGTGAGGCCGCGTTCGTCGATTCCGAGGTCGGTGAGGCCGCTGCGCGTCGTGCCGTCCGGGTCACCGGCGACGCCGCGCTCGACCCGGACGCGGCGATCGTCGAGCTGCGTCCGCGCGCGAACATCGCTGCCGGAGAGCACGAGCACCGACTCGACGGCGCCCGCGTGGTCCGCGAGGGCGAGCCGGTGCCCGACGCGGGTGCGTACGTCGTCCGCGACGCGCACCGGCACGCCTGGATGCGAGACGCGGTCGACCGCCCCGGCGTCGTCGTGGTCGAGGTCGGCCTGCCGCTCTGGCAGCCGGCGCACGCACGCGGCTACGTCGCGACCTACGGCGCAGGCCGCGCGTCCCTCGCCGCCGCCGCCGAAATCCTTCGGGCGCCGGAGCGGGTATGAGCTCGCACCTCGAGAGAGAGCTCGCCGAGCAGCCGGAGGCGCTGGCGCGGCTCTTCGACCGGCAGCGCGACGAGGCGGCGAAGATCGCGGCGCTCCTCACCCGTGACGACGTGCAGTACATCCTGATCGCCTCCCGCGGAAGCTCGTCGAACGTCGCTCGCTACGCCCAGTACCTGCTAGGCCGTGCGCATCGCGTTCCGGTGGCGTTCGCCACGCCGTCGCTGTACACGCTGTACGACCAACCGCCGCGGATGGACGGCGCCCTCGTCGTCGGTATCTCGCAGTCCGGCGAGTCGCCCGACGTCAACGCGGTGATCACCGAGGCGCGAGCGCAGGGACGACCGACGATCGCACTCACGAACGTTCCGTCGTCTCCGCTCGGCTCCGCGGTGGATGCGGTGCTCGCGCTCGAGGCGGGCGATCGAGCAGTCGGTCGCCGCGACGAAGACCTACGTCAACTCGCTCGGTGCGATTGCGCTTCTGTTCGCCACCTCGACCGGCGATCGTGAAGCGCTCGCCGAGCTCGAACGGATCCCGGCGCAGCTCGCGCGGCAGCTCGAGCGCTCGCGCGAAGCGGCAGGGCAGATCGACCTGCTCGGCCTGGTTGAGGGGGGACGGTGATCGCGCGCGGCGTCAACTACGGCACGTCTTTCGAGATCGCGCTCAAGATCCGGGAGCTCTCCGGCCTCCTCTTCGAGGCCTACTCGGCCGCCGACCTGATGCACGGCCCGGTGGCGGCGATCTCCGCCGGCTGGCCCGTGATCGCCGTCGCCCCCTCGGGCCCCGCGCTCTGGAGCGTCGAGGAGGCGATCCGCAGCGTGGCCGCACGCGGCGCACGCCTGATCGTGATCGCCGACGACGAGCGTGTGCTCCGCCATGGAGAGGTTCGCCTCTCGCTCGAGCCCGGCGTGCCTGAGTGGCTCAGCCCGCTGCTTGCCGTCGTACCGGGACAGACCGTCGCGCTTCGCCTCTCGCAGCTTCGCGGCATCGACGTCGATCACCCCCTGGGCCTGTCCAAGGTCACGCTCACCCGGTAGAGGGACGCACCGCCGTGCGCGTGCGCCGATCATCAGCTCGTGCGGCTCCTCCTCGTCCTGCTCGCGCTGATCCCGCTCCCGCTCGTCGCGACCGCGTGCACGGGTGCGGACGCGCAGAAGGCTCAGGACTTGCTGGCACAGTCGCGCGTGGCGGCGCAGTCCGTGAGCTCCGAGGGCTTCACGATGAAGGTGTCGATGGACGCGGCCGGCAAGAGCGTCGACGTCGACGCACAGGGCGGGATGATTCTGAAGGGCGCGCAGGCCGGCGACTTCTTCGCGACGATGACGACGGCCGTGCCCGGCGCGTCGCCGCAGAACGTCGTGATGGTGAAGCGCGGAGGGTTGCTGGAGATGCGGCTGAACGGCGTCCGCCGCACACTGCCCCTTCCCGCGGGCGTGAAGCCGACCGCCGCGGCGGGCTTCGACCTGAACGCGATCACCCCGTACGTCAAGGACGTCTCGGTCTCGACCGTGGACGTGAACGGCCGACGGAGGACGAGGTGACCGGCACGCTCGACGGCGACGCGCTGCTGTCGAACCTCCCGGGCCTGTCGAAGGGCCTGCTCGCGAACGCCGGTGGCTCGCTCGGCGACATCAAGGTTCAGCTCTTCATCCCGCGCGACACGCACCTCGTCGAGACGGCTCTGCTCAACATGACGATGCACGTTGCGAAGCAGAGCCTGCACATGAGCCTGTCATACGCCGTCACGAGCGTTAACCAGCCCCTTACGTTCCCGCAGTAGCCGACCCCCGAGCGGCTACCCTCACGCCCCGATGACCGTCGTCACCGGAGAGCGCACCTTCGCCGCGCCGCCCGAGCGGGTGTTCGCGGCGCTCGTCGACCCCGAGGTGGTGGTGTCGGCGATCCCGGCGGTGCGCGACCACCGCATCCTCGACGACAGCCACTGGGAGGCGCGCGTGAAGCTGCCCGTGCCGCTGGCGCCGAAGCTGACCGTCCACTTCGAGGTCATCGAACGGCTCCCGTCCGAGCACGCCTCGCTCCGAGCCCATGGCGGCGGAGCCGATGTCACATCGACCTTCGAGCTCGCTCCGGACGGCGCGGGAACCGCGATGACGTGGCGCGCCGAGATTCGCATCACAGGGATGCTCGACAAGATCGTCGGAGGTGGCGTGGACGCGGTCGCGCGGCGCCAGGCGGAACGCACGCTCGACGCGGTCGAGCGTGCCCTCGCATAGGCTCCGGCGATGCGGATCGCGATCCTCGGCGTCGGCAAGATCGGCGAGGCGTTGCTTGCAGGGCTCTCGACCTCCGGCTGGACGGACATTGCAGGAACGGTGCGGCGCGAGGAGCGGATCGGCGAGCTGCGCGAGCGCTACGGGGTCGAGGTCGGCACGTCGAACTCGGACGCGGTGCGCGGAGCGGCGGTCGTCGTGGTCGCGGTCAAGCCTCAGGATCTGAACGCTCTCCTCGACGAGATCGCGCCGGCGCTCGACGGGACGCAGACGGTGCTTGTCGCTTGCGGCAGCGATCCCGACCGCTGCGATCGAGCGGCGGCTGCAAGGTGAGATCCCCGTCGTGCGGGCGATGCCGAACGCTCCGTCGACGGTTCACGAGGGGATCGCGGGCATCTGCGGCGGGCGGTCGGCCTCTGCCGAGCACCTCGAACAGGCCTCGCAGGTTCTGCGCGTGGTCGGTGACGTCGTCGTGCTGCCCGAGGACGCCATGGACGCCGTCACCGCCGTCTCCGGGTCGGGGCCGGCGTACTACGCGCTGCTCGCGGAGGCGATGATCGAGGCCGGGATCCTGCTCGGCCTCTCGCGCGAGATCTCGACGCGGCTCGTCGTTCAGACGATGTTCGGCACCGCGAAGCTGCTCCGCGACGAGAAGATGCACCCGGTCGAGCTGCGCGAAGCGGTGACGTCGCCCGGCGGGACGACGACCCGCGCGATTCGCGAGCTCGAGCAAGCCGGTGTTCGGGCTGCCTTCCTCAATGCGATCAACGCGGCGATGGAACGCTCGCGCGAGTTGGCCGCCGGCTCGGATTAGCCGCCGTCTCGGGGCTGCCAGCGGAACCGGTACACGGCGGCGATCGCGCCGACGACGCCCCAGGCGAGCACGACGGCGATCGAGCCGAGCTCCGACCACAGGTGGTGGTCGCGCACCATGACGTTGCGGAGCAGTTCCGTGAAGTAGGTCAGCGGCAGCACGGCTGCGATCGCACGCAGGAACCCGGGGTAGGACTTCGGCGTGAAGAAGGTCCCGGAGATCAGCGCCATCGGCAGGTACACGAAGTTGATCACCGCCGACGAGCCTTCGGCCGAGCGGACGAAGCCGGTGATTCCCAGCCCGAGCGCGGCGAACGACACCGACCCGATCACCAGCGCGACGAACAGCGAGACCGGGCGGTCGGGCAGGGCCACCGAGAAGAACAGTCGCCCGATCAGGATGATCGTGACCGCCTCGATCAGGAACACGACGAACGTCGACATCAGGATCGCGAGCAGGTAGATCGCGGGCGGCAGCGGCGTCCCGCGGACGCGCTTGAGCACGCCGCTCTCGCGGCGCACGACCATCGAGATCGCGAGCCCCGCGAACGCCGTCGACGCAACCCCGTACCCGACCATCCCGGCCTGCAGGAACGGCGCGGCGCGCAGGTGCTCCTTGGTGATCTTCGAGTTCCCGTAGATCGAGCCGAAGACGAGAAAGAAGATGACCGGAAGCAGAAACGTGAAGAACGCGGCTTCGCGGTTCCGCCAGAAGAGCCGCTGCTCCGCGCGGAACTCGTGCAGCAGCAGCCTCACTCGTCGGTCTGTGACTTTCCGAATGTGCGTCTAGGCTTGGAGCTCACAATTGTCCATCTCGGGTCTAGGTTATGTCAGGGTCAGCAAGGTCGGCGATCGCGACGGTGCTCGTTCATCTCGCCGGAGCTGCAACTCACCGCCATCCGAGCTGAGTGTGCTCGGTCAGGGCTGAGTTTTTCGCCGTGAGTCGCGGTTGTGATGAGTCTTGTCGTGGGTTCCAGTCTGTATCCATGACCGATCAACGAGCTCGAGGAGAGGATCATGGCCGCTACCTATACCTTCGATGTCTTTTCCAGCCTGGATGGCTTCGGCTCCGCCAGCGGCGGCGACTGGGGAGGCTACTGGGGCAAGCAGGGCCCTGAGCTGCTCGACCACCGCCTCGCTTTGTACAGCGAGGAGCAGCGGATGGTCTTCGGGGCCAACACCTACCGGCTGTTCGCCCAGATGCTGGGCTCGAGTACCGAGGAGTCCGAGGTGAGGGACCCGTGGGTCACCCGGATGGTGAACTTGCCGGCGATCATCGTGTCGACCACGCTGGAAGAACCCCTTGAGTGGGTGGACGCAACCGTGGCGAGCGGCGACGCGGTCGAGGTCGTCGCCCGGCTCAAGGAGGAGTCCGAGGTGCCGTTGCGCTCGCACGGGAGCTTGTCGATGAATCGGGCGCTGATGGCCGCGGGCCTCGTCGACTGCGTCCAGGTGACCCTCTTTCCTGTGATCACCGGCGAGAACGGATCGGACGCGATCTTCGAGGGTGCGGCCGATTTCGACCTCGAGTTGATCGAGAGTCGAACGCTCGACAGCAACATCCAAGAGCTCACCTACCGGCCCACGCTCCATGGTTGAGCCGGTCCACGCACCGCGAATCCCGTGGGGCCGCGGCCGGCCCGGTCGCAAGTTCGATCCGTTACCTCGGTTGACGTCTTCCGCGCTCAACTAGAACGGCCGACCGCGCTTTGCGCGAGTGTCCCGGGTGTCACACGAACGGTGACGACGGCCGGCCGCGGCCAACAGCCTCGATGTATGCCGGCCCCTTGCGGTGTGCAGACCTATCAGAATGGCGGGCCTGACATGGTTGGCTTCGCGAAGACGGTCGTCGCGGTGGGGACGCTCAGCGCTGTTGCGATGGCGGCACCACGTGCGGCCTGGGATCAGCCCCGGACAATGCGCTTCAACGCGATCACGACCCACCAGGTCCTGCTCGACCGGGGCCCTCGCGGCTTCAGCATTGGCGACGCGCTGGTCTCGGTTGGACGGCTGGTCCGCCTGGACGGCCGCCTGCTCGGGAGCTTCGGGACTTCCTGCACGGTCGTCGACCTGGGCCGCCGCGCCGCGTACCAATGCGACGGCCACGACTCGCTTCCCGGCGGCCAGATCACGTTCGCAGGCGAGACGGTTCCGGGCAACCGCGTCCAGGTGATCGCGATCACCGGCGGCACCGGCGACTACTCGGACGCGCTCGGGCAGCTCACGCTGGTCCGCCTCAAGTCGAACGTGACGCAGGTATCGATGGTCATCCTCGAGTAGGCAGCATCAGCTTCTGCCCTCACGACGTGATGCTGTCGCGGCGTAGAGTCGTGGGGACATTCCCGGTCGGAAGGAGATTTCAGATGCCGTTGTTGAGAGGTCGCCGCGGCGACGATGGGGGCACGAAGTACCAAATGCGCGAGAAGATGTTCGCGATCGGCGACGACTACTGGATCGAGACCGACGGCGGCGAGCGCGCCTTTAAGGTGAACGGCAAAGCGCTGCGCGTCCGCGACACGCTCGTCCTCGAGACGACCAGCGGCGACGAGGTGTTCACGATCCAGGAGAAGAAGCTGAGCGTGCGTGACAAGATGGAGATCGAGCGCGACGGCAAGACCGTGGCGACTGTGAAGAAGGCGCTAGTAAGCCCGTTGTGCGTGAACGCTTCTCGATTGACGTCGAGGGCGGCGAGGACATGGACGCGAAGGGCAACATCGTCGACCACGAGTACAAGATCGAACGGGGCGGAAACGGTGTCGCTGAGGTGTCGAAGCGTTGGTTCAGAGTGCGCGATACGTACGGGATCGAGATCGACTCCGAGCAGGACGACGCGCTGATCCTGGCGATCACCGTCTGCATCGACCAGATGACACACAACGTCGGTTAACCCCAGACGATCGATCGCTTCGTCTAGAGATGAGCTGGCTAGCGGGAAGGCCCGGGACGGGCCTTCCCGCTGCTCACTCGCGACTCAGGTCGTCACGGATAACTCGTGACCGTCACCGGGACGTCCGGGTTCACGATCGTCGACGACCCGCCTGTGTCGTTGATGACGTTGAGGATGCCGCCGAAGCCCGCCGTGCTGAGGAAGATCGTGAACAGGTTATGGAGGGACCCCGGGGGCAGTGTCGGAGGCACCTCGAACGCGTTCGCAGCGTAGATGTTCACGCCCTGGTTGAAGAAGCTGTAGCTCCCCATCCCGTACCCGTTGAAGCTCGTCACACCGCTCCCGACCTTGAAGGCCGCCCAGCCGTCGACGCCAGGCGCCTCCATCCACGCGGCCTGGCTCGGCGGGTCGTAGGGCATCTCGTTCTGGAAGAAGATTTCCGTGCCCCCGTTCCCATTCCAGATCGTCTCGTACTTCTGGTAGTGCTCGACGAAAAGGCCGTAGGCGGTCACGTTGTCTCCGTTGACGACGACGCCGGTATCAGCCGTGTTGATCGTCCAGCCGACGCCGTTGCCGTGATCGGCCCGCCAGGCCCAGATGTCGTCGAGGATGACGTTGTTGCTGTTGACCACGAGGCTCGTGGTCGCACTCCCGGGCTCCGCGCCTCCGATGCGGAAGAAGACGTCGCTGAGAGTCGAGGGGTCTGACGCTGCGTTGTCGCTCTGTGCGTGGCCGCTTCCGACTTGCAGCAATACCGGCGACGTGAGCGGGCCGGCGTCGAAGATGACTCCGGAGATCATTATCCCTTTCGCGCTTGCGGTCGTCATCGCCACGTTTCCGTTCGTTGGAATGAGCGTCGGGAACCCGAGGCCGAGCACGACGGTGTCGGGGCGTGTAACCGCGATGCTCTCGTCGAGGTGGTAGACGCCCGGCGTCAGGATGAGGTTGCGGCCTGTCCCTAGGGCTCTGTTGATCGTCGCCGCCGAGTCCGACGGTTGGGCGACGTAGAACCGGTCGATCGAGATCGACGCGCCGGGTGTCGCTCCTCCGGACCAAGACGTGCCCGAGGAGTTTCGTTGGGCCGACGGAACGAAGACATTCTCGTTCCCCTTGGAGTCGACATACAGATACGGCGCCTCCCGTGTCACCGGGCTCTTCGCGAGCGTCGTGTACGGGCCTCCGCACGACGCCTGAGCCGGGAAGCACTCCGCCGGCGCGCCCTCGACGCCCGAGAAGACCTGGTTCCAGACGCCGTTCGTCCAACCGTCGAGAGTGCTGTTCCGGACGAGCCACTGCTGCTGCGAGCCGTTGATGACCGTGCCGCCGTCGAACCGCGAGTCAGCGATGAAGCCACCGCTCGCAAACGACGGGCCGGTGCAGTAGTCCATCAAGGTGGTCGGTCCATTGACGTCGACTCGACGCATCGGCGAGGCCTGCGACACGGCCCAGAACTCACCGTTGTAGCAGCCAAAGTTCGGAGTATCGACATTGATCGTGAGGTTCGACAACGACCGCCAGAAGTTGTTCAGGGCGGTGCAACTGTTCGACGCGTCGCACTGGTTGCGCACGTCGATCGACCCGTTGATGACGACGTCACCGGCTCTCAGCTCGAGATAGACGTCCTCGAGCGTGGGCCGGCGCACCTCGAGCGCCTCCAGCTCCTCGCCGCGCGCGAGCGCCTCTCCGGCGAGCTCGTAGAGTCGCTGCGTCGGCTCTCTCGTGCGCTCGACGACCTCGTCTTCGCCGGCGCGATAGCGGATCTCGGTCTCGACCGCGCCGCCGGTCAGCTCCGCCGGGGTGCCCTCGCTCACGATCTCGCCGCGCCGCAGCACCGCGACGCGATCGGCGAGCTGCTCCGCCTCGTCGAGGTAGTGCGTGGTGAGCAGCACGGTCTTGCCGAGCTCGCGCAGGCCCCGCACCGTGTCCCAGGCCGCGCGGCGCGCGCCGGGGTCGAGCCCCGTCGTCGGCTCGTCGAGGAACAACAGGGACGGGTCGCCGACGAGCGCGAGGCCGAGGTCGAGCCTGCGCTTCTGGCCGCCCGACAGCGTGCGCGCGCGCGCGTCGCGCTTGTCGCCGAGCCCGACCAGGTCGATCACCTCGTCGGGATCCCGCGGCGCCGCGTAGTACCCGGCGAACAGGCGCAGGCTCTCGGCCACCGAGAGGTTCGGGTAGAGCGACGAGGACTGGAGCACGAACCCGACGTCCTCGCGCCAGCGCGGTCCGGCGGTTGCCGGGTCGGCGCCGAGCACCTCGACCGTGCCGGCGTCACGCTTGCGGTAGCCCTCGAGGATCTCCACGGTCGTCGTCTTGCCGGCGCCGTTCGGCCCGAGCAGACCGAACACCTCGCCCGCCTCGATCGTGAAGTCGATGCCGCGCACCGCCTCGTTCGACCCGTACGTCTTGCGCAGGCCGCGAACGACGATCGCGCTCACAGCTCGATCTCCGCGTAGCTGCCGGTGGGGAACGGGCGGCGCTCGCCGGTGAGCTCCTCGAAGATGTTCCCGCAGTCGGGCTGGTGGCCGACGGCCGCCACCGACCCACCGTGGCCGGCGACCGCGTCTCGCAGCGACGCCAGCGTGGCGCCCGGCGCGAGCCCGCGGTGCACCTCGGCCTCGAGCCCTGCAGCTTTCGCGACGATCTCGGCGGTCTGGCACGCGCGCCGGAGCGGGCTCGACAGGACGGCGTCGAGGCCTTCGGCCGCCAGGCGCTCGGCGAGCGCATTCGCCTCCGCGCGGCCCTCGGCGGTCAGCGGGCGTTCCTCGTCGGGCGTGCCCGGTGCCGCGCTGGCGTGGCGAACGAGGAAGACGCGCACGCGGCCAGCCTAGACGGAGAGCGCAGCCGCCACCTCTCCCAGCACGGCGACCATCTCGACGTCCTCGTGCACGAGGTGCTGGAGCATCGTCCGCTCGACGCCGGCAGCCTCGTACGCGCGTAGTTGCGCGACGACCTCGTCGACCGTCCCCGCGATTCCGGGCGAGCCGTCCTGACCGGTGAGCGCGCGCCAGGCCGCGATGCGCTCGTCGGCGTCGGCTCGGTCGCGGCCGACGACGCAGCCGATCATCATCGAGAAGCGAAGGGGCTCGCGGCCGGCTTCGCGCGCGGCGTCCGCGAGGATGCGGCAGCGGTCACGAGCCTCCTCGACGCTGGGGAAGACGGTGTTGTACTCGTCGGCGAAGCGGACGGCGGCCCGCACCGTGCGCGGCTTGGCGCGGCCTCCGACGATGATCGGCGGTCGCGGCCGCTGGACCGGCTGTCGGGCGCACATCGTCGGCATCGGTGAGCTGCCGGGTGATCTCCGCGAGCTGCCGGTCGAGCTCGTCGAGCCGTTCGCGGGTCGTGCCGAACGGGAAGCCGTACGTCTCGTGCTCGGCCTCGTACCAGCCGGCTCCGATTCCGAGCTCGGCGCGGCCGTTCGAGATGTGGTCGACGGTGACGACATTCTTCGCGAGCACCGCCGCGGGCCGAAAGGTGACGGGCGACACCATCGTCCCGAGGCGAATGCGCTCGGTGCTCGCGGCGAGTGCCGCCAGCACGGCCCACGCGTCGAGCGACCCGGCCGGCTCGCCGCGCACGATCGAGCGGTAGTGGTCGGAGCGAAACAGACCCTCGAGGCCCGCCGCCTCGGCGGCGCGGCCGAGTGCGAGCCACTGCGGCCAGTCGACGCCTTCCTGGCCCTCGACCATCAAGCAGACGCGCACGACGCTCTACTCCGGAGTCACGTACGCGGCCGTCAGGCCGCCGTCGACGAGGAATGACGTGCCGGTGACGTACGACGATTCGTCGCTCGCGAGGAACAGCGCGCCGTTGACGACCTCGCGCGGCTTCGCGAGCCTGCCTGTCGGCCAGTGGGTGCGACGGCGCTCGAGCGCCGCGGGATCGTCGCCGAAGATCGAGAGCAGAAGCTGGGTCTCGACCGGGCCGGGGCAGAGAGCGTTCACGCGCACGCCTTCGCGGGCGAACTGGACGGCGAGCTCACGCGTCATCGACAGCACCGCGCCCTTCGACGCCGTGTAGGAGATCTGCGAGGTCGCCGCGCCGACGATCGCGACGAAGCTGGCGACGTTGATCACCGAACCGCCGCCGCGGGCGAGCAGGTGCGGGATGCCGTGCTTGCAGCAGAGGAAGACCCCTTTCGTGTTCACCGCCTGCACGCGGTCCCACGCCTCGACGCTCGTCTCCAGCACGGACGCGTCGTCGGCCGGCGAGATGCCGGCGTTGTTGTAGAGGACGTCGATGCCGCCGAAATGCCCGGCGGCCACGCTCATCATCTCCGCGACGCTCGATTCGTCGGCGACATCGACCCGCTGCGCGATCGACCCGGGGCACAGCGCAGCCGTTTGGTCGGCCGCCGCGCCGTCGACGTCGGCGGCGCAGACCGACGCGCCTTCCTCGGTGAAGAGGATCGCTGCGTCGCGTCCCATGCCGCTGCCCGCGCCTGTGATCACGCACACCTTGCCCTGCAGGCGACCCGCCATGCTCGTCAGACCTCCGTCGAGTAGAAGACGTTCTTCACCTCGGAGTAGCCGGCGAGCCCGTGCATCCCGAGCTCGCGGCCGAACCCCGACTGCTTGAAGCCGCCGAACGGCGCCTGCACGCGCACCGAGCTGTTCGAGTTGATGCTGATGACTCCGCTCTCGAGTGCGCGGGCGACGCGAAGCGCGCGGCCGCCGTCGCGGGTCCAGATCGACCCCGACAGCCCGTACGGCGAGTCGTTGGCGATGCGGATCGCGTCGGCCTCGTCGTCGAACGGGATCAGCGCGGCAACGGGGCCGAAGACCTCTTCGCGTGCGATGCGATCGTCGTTCGTCGCCTCGACGACGGTGCAGGGGTACCAGTAGCCCTTGCCGTCGGGGACGTCGCCGCGGAACAGTGCGGTTCCGTCGACGAATCCGGAGACGGTCTCGCGGTGCGCGGCGGAGATCAACGGGCCCATCTCGGTGGCGTCGGCAGCCGGGTCGCCGACGGTGACGCCGCGTGTCGCGTCGACGAACAGGTCGGCGAACCGGTCGTAGGCCGAGCGCTCGACGAGGATGCGCGAGCGGGCGCAGCAGTCCTGGCCGGCGTTGTCGAACACGGCGTACGGTGCGGCGGCCGCGGCCTGTTCGAGGTCGGCGTCGGCGAAGATCACGTTGGCCGACTTGCCGCCGAGCTCGAGCGTCACGCGCTTGATCGTCCCGGCTGCGCCGCGCATGACCTCGCGGCCCACCTCGGTCGACCCTGTGAAGCCGATCTTCGCGACGTGCTCGTGCTCGACCAGCCGCCGGCCGACCACCGAGCCCTTGCCGACGAGCACGTTGAGCACGCCCTCGGGGATCCCCGCGTCGAGCGCGAGCTCGGCGAGGCGGAGGGCGGAGAGGGGGGTGAGCTCGGCGGGCTTGATGACGACGGTGTTTCCGCACGCGAGTGCGGGGCCGAGCTTCCACGAGGCGATGTTGAGCGGGAAGTTCCACGGGACGATCAGGCCGACGACGCCGAGAGGTTCGCGGAGGGTGAGGTCGATGCCGCCGGCGACCGGAATCGTCTCGCCGTGGTGCTTGTCGACCGCGCCCGCGTAGAAGTGGAACACCTGCGCCACGTTGGCGACCTCGCCGCGGGCGCCCGAGATGGGCTTGCCGACGTTTGCGGACTCGATCTGCGCGAGCTGCTCGTGGTTGTCCTCGATCAGGGTCGCGAGGCGGCGGAGCAGGCGGGCGCGGTCGGCGGGAGCGATCGCGCGCCAGGCCGGGTAGGCGGCGCGGGCGCGCTCGACGGCGGCGTCGGTCTCGTCGACCCCCGCCTCGTCGAGCGATGCGATCGGCTCCTCGGTGGCCGGGTTGACGACGGTGACCGTCACCCGGCGATTGAATCACGCGCCGGGTTTGTCACCGTCGCCTGGCGACGGGACATGGCCCAGCAAGGCAAGGCCGTCCTCGACGAAGCGGCGGTAGGCGCGGCGCGCAGCATTCGGCGTGGGTCCAAACAGCTCGAGCAGGCTCGAGACATGGTGGAACGGACGTGGATGCTCGAGACCCACCGAGGCGCGATAGCCAGACCACGGCCAGTGCTCGAGCGTCTCCTCCGGCCTCGCGGCAACCGCGTTCAGGTCGATGTACCGGCAAACCGCGAGCAAGTGGGCTTCGGTCTCGAGCCGGTCCGCATAGAAGCTGTGCCTGACCAGGTGGCCGCTACCGGTTCGGCCTCTCATCGCGTTGATACGACGCGAAAACGAGCCGTTGATGATGCGCATCCCTTCGCTGAGCCCGCCGTCGGTCAGCTTGATCAGAAAATGGTGATGGTTCCAAAGCAGCGTCCAGGCCAGCGTTATCCAGCCGAGCTTGAGCGCAGTCCGACCGTAGAGGGAGAGATAGAGCTCATGCTCGCCCGCAGCCTCGAAGAGCGGCTGCCCGAAGTTTCCACGCGTCGAGACGTGGTAGTAGCCCTGTGGATCGATGGGTGGGCGATACGGCACCGGCCGACCGTAGCCGGCAAGTGGGCGCAAATTCGACCTGTGGAACAGATGTTTCACTTTTGTCACCCTCGCCAGGCGACGGGACACGGCCGCCACTCCATCGGCCGATGAGGACACACGCGTACCATCCGCATTCCGAACCGCCGCTGCCCCGTGCGGCGTATTACCGAGTCGATGCCAGTTCAGCCGGGAGGCACCCGTGCACGAGATCGCGACCGGACCGTGAGCAACGCCAACGCCGCGGCCACCCCGCCGGGCGACCACGCGGCCAGATCCGCCGATCACCCTCACAACCGGCGCCGAGATGCGTATGACCGGCCCCGGAGCGCGCCCGACCGTCGTCTGCATCAACGGCGGCCAGTCGGACCAGGTGCCCGGCACGTGGAGCGCTTCGCTCGAATGGCTCGTGCGCCACGTCGCGCCGCGGTTCCCGTCCATCGCCTTCTCAGAGGTGCGCTACCGGGTGAAGTCGTGGCACGCGCTCGACCTCTGCGAACAGGACACCCGCGCCGCAGTCGCCGCGGCCGGCGCGTCTCGCACGCTCCTCGTCGGCTTCTCGATGGGCGGGGCCGTCGCGGTGCGGAGCGCCGATGCGCCGAGCGTCGAAGCCGTCCTCGGGCTCGCCCCCTGGCTACCCGACCGCCTCGAGCTCGAGCCGCTGCGCGGCAAGCGCCTCGACGTCCTGCACGGCTCGCTCGACCGCTGGCTCCCGGGCATCCCCGGGGTCAGCCCCTCGAGCTCGCGCCGCGGCTTCGACCGGGCGACACGCCTCGGGATCGACGGCAGCTACCGCCTCATCCCGGGCGCCCTGCACGGGATCGCGCTCCGCGCGCGCTCGGGAGTCGTGCCGCTGCCTGGCGCACGTAGGTGGGCGACCCTCGTCGCCGAGCGGATCGAAGGGTGGGCCGCGGCATGACCGCAGCCATCGGGACGGTTCGGCCGGGAACGAGCCGGATCAGCCAGATCGTGACGCTCGTCGCGGTGATCGTGCCGCCGCTCGGGATCATCCTCGCCGCGGGGCTGCTCTGGGGCGTCGCCTTCCACTGGACGGACGTCGTGATCATGCTCGCCTTCTACGTCGTCTGCGCCTTCGGCACGACGATCGGCTTCCACCGCTACTTCACGCACAAGGGCTTCGACGCGACGCCGCCGGTGAAGGCGACGCTCGCGATCCTCGGCTGCATGACGATGCAGGGCCCGCTGATCCAGTGGGTCACCGATCACCGCAAGCACCACGCCCTCTCCGACCAGCCCGGCGATCCCCACTCTCCGCATGTCGGGCACGGAGACGGGCCACTCGGCGCCGTCCGAGGGTTCATCCACGCGCACGTCGGCTGGCTCTTCAAGAACCTCGGCATGGAGGAGGGAGTCGAGTACGGCAAGGATCTCTACGGCGACCTGCTGATCGTCTGGATCGACCGTCTCTACCTGCTCTGGGTCCTGCTCACGCTGGGGCTGCCGTTCGCGCTCGGCTGGGCGATCGGCGGCACGTGGGAGCGCGGCATCGAGGCCATGGTGTGGGGCGGCCTGATCCGCATCTTCCTCTACCAGCACGCGACGTTCTCGGTGAACTCGATCTGCCACATGTTCGGGCGACAGGACTACCGCTCGCGGGACGAGGCGCGAAACAACTGGATCGTGGCGCTGCTCGTCTTCGGCGAAGGGTGGCACAACAACCACCACGCGTTCCCGGCATCCGCACGGCACGGGCTCGACCGCTTCCAGTTCGACCCCTCGTGGTGGGTGATCCGCGGGCTCGAGAGACTCCGTCTCGTCAGCAACGTGCACGTCCCGTCCCGCGCCCAGCGCGAACGGCGCCGGCTGGAGCCGGCCTGACGACCTTCGACCGATGAGAGGGGCGCTTGCCGGTGCGCTCGCCGCAGCGCTGTGGGCTGCGGCGGAGCCGGCGCTCGGGCGGGTCTACGGCACGCCGTTCTCCGACGTCCGGCTGCTCGGCCGGGTCGTCACGCGCGGCCGGCTCTGGCCTGTCGCCGGGCTCGTCCTGCATGTCGGCAACGGCGCGGCGTTCGGCTGGGCGTTCGAGAGTCTGGGCGGCCGCGGCGTCAGACGTGGACTGCTCGCGGCCGAGGTCGAGAACCTCGCGCTCTGGCCGGCGATGGCGATCGTCGACCGTCTCCACCCCGACCGTCGCGACGGGAATTGGCCGACGCTGCTCACCGATCCGCGGACGTTCGCCTTCGAGGCGACGACGCACGCGCTGTTCGGCGCGAGCCTCGGCGCGCTCGTTCGCTAATCGATCCGCCGGCGGTGCTCGGCCGCCGCGGCGACGAGCGCAGTGAAGAGCGCCTTCTCGTCGTCCTCCTCGGGATGCCAGAGGACGCCGATGGCGAAGCGACGATCCGGGTCCTCGACGCCCTCGAGCGTGCCGTCGTCGGCTCGAGCGGACTCGCGCAGGCCCGCGCCGAGCCGGTCGAACCCCTGATGGTGGTGCGACTTGACCGCGGCGCGCGGGCCGACGATCCCGGCGAGTCGCGTGTCCGGGAGGACGTCGATGCCGTGCTCGCCGAACGTCCCGGGCACCTGCCTGTGCACCTCATCGCCGAGGCGTTCGGGGAGGTGTTGCTCGATCCCGCCTCCACGGGCGACATTCAGCACCTGCGATCCCCTGCAGATCGCGAGGACGGGCAGGTCGCGATCGAGCGCAGCGCGCATCAGCTCGAGCTCGAACTCGTCGCGCTCGCGGACGATACCTCCGGTCGCCTCGTGGGGCTCGGAGCCGTAGAGCTGCGGGTCGAGGTCGGAGCCGCCGGAGAAGACGAGTCCGTCCAGGGCATCGAGCGTCTCCTCGATCCCGGCACCCGGCGGCACGAGCAGCGGCGACCCGCCCGCCAGCTCGACCGACTGCACGTACGACGCCGGGATCAGTGCGGCGGGCAGCTTCCAGTACGACCACGCGGCGTCGGTCAGGTAGGTCGTGATGCCGATCCGGGGTCTACCCACGTTCGAAGAAGCGCTCCCGCTCGTAGCCGGTGACGACGCGGTCGAACAGCTGCTGCTCGGTGCGCGCGTAGTTGAGGTAGTGGTCGACGACGTCGTCGCCGAATGCGCCGCGTGCGAACGAACCGCTCTCGAGCGCAGCGATCGCCTCGCGCAGCGTCGACGGGAACCGTTCTGCGTCCGAGACGTAGGCATTCCCCTCCAGCGCGGGCCCCAGCTCGAGCCCCTGCTCGATGCCGTGCAGGCCCGACGCGATCAGCGCGGCGAACGCGAGGTACGGATTGACGTCGCCGCCGGGGATCCTGGTCTCGACGCGCAGGCCCGCGCCGTGACCGACGACGCGGAATCCGCAGGTGCGGTTGTCGCGGCCCCAGGCGAGCGTGGTCGGCGCCCACGACCCGGCGGCGAACCGCTTGTACGAGTTGATGTTCGGCGCGAAGAAGATCGCGAGCTCGCGCGCGCACGCGATCTGGCCGGCGAGGTACTGCCGAAACACCTCGGTCTCGCCGGCGAACGCACTCTCGCCGTCACGCCAGAACGACGAATGGATGTGGCAGGACGACCCGATCCAGCTGTGGTCCGGCTTCGCCATGAACGTGACCGAACAGCCGTTCAGGTGCGCGATCTCCTTGGCCCCGTTCTTGTAGACGACGTGGTCGTCGGCCGCGCGTAGCGCGTCGGCGTAGCGGAAGTTGATCTCGTGTTGCCCAGGCCACGCCTCGCCCTTCGAAGTCTCCACGCGCATACCGGCACCGACCATGCCGTTGCGGATCTGCCGGAGCAGCGGCTCCGCATAGGTCGAGGCGAGGATGTGGTAGTCGAGGATGTACGGCACAGACGGCGTCAGGTCCCGGTACTGCTGCGCGTGCGCCTGCTCGTAGGTCTCCTTCAGGAGGTAGAACTCGAGCTCCGACCCGACCATCACCTCGAAGCCGAGCTCGCGTGCCCGCTCGACCTGGGCGCGCAGCACCTGGCGCGGTGAGGGGCGAACGGGAGAGCCGTCGGCCCAGTTGACGTCGCACTGGACGAGCGCGGTCGCCTCGAGCCACGGGATCCGGCGGAGCGTCGACAGGTCGGGAACGAGCTCGAAGTCGCCATAGCCGCGCTCCCACGACGCGATCTCGTAGCCGGGCACCGGGTCCATCTCCATCTCGAGCGCGAGCAGGTAGTTGCAGCCTTCGGTGCCGTGCCCGTGGTCGATCTGCTCGAAGAAGAAGTCGCGGTGCAGCCGCTTGCCGAGCAGCCGGCCCTGCATGTCGGTGAACGCCATGATCACCGTGTCGATCGACGAATCGGCGCGCAGCTCCTCGAGCGTCACCACGACTGTTGCCTCCTTGGCCTTCCGGGGATCCGGACTCTATGGCGCCGCGCTCCGGGCGTCGATCGGCTTGACAGAGCCGCGGGCGGATGGAGTGAATACGCAACTCGTCCGGCAGGTGGTCCGGGCGCAATCCCAGAGACACGCGAGGGAGGTTTGGTGTGAGTACGAGCGACCCGGCGCCGGAGTACAGGATCTCGGAGGACGAGAGGCAGCTGCACCGGTTGGGGTACGCGCAGGAGCTGTTCCGAGCGATGGGGGGGTTCCAGAACTTTGCGATCTCCTTCACCATCATCTCGATCCTGGCAGGCTGCCTGACGTCTTACTACATTGCGTTCGAGAGCGGTGGTCCGATCGCCGTCACGTGGGGTTGGCTGATCGTCGGCCTCTTCTCCACGATCATCGCGCTCGGCATGGCCGAGATCGCGTCGTCCTTCCCGACTGCGGGCGGCCTCTACTACTGGGCGTCCAAGCTCGGCAGCCCCGGCTGGGGCTGGGCCACGGGCTGGTTCAACCTGATCGGGCAGATCGCGGTCACGGCCGCGATCGGATACGGACTGTCGACGTTCGCGACGGTTCTCTTCGACGACCTGTTCTCGTTCGAGAAGCACATGAACAGCTGGTTCGGCTTCGACTACAACGAGACGGTCTACTTCGTCTATGCGGTGTTCCTGCTCGCCGCATGCCTGATCAACGTCTTCGACGTCAGGATCACCTCGCTCCTGAACACGGTTTCGGCCTACTGGCACATGGCCGGCGTCGCGGTGATCGTGGTCGTGCTGATCGTCGTCCCGAGCCATCACCAGTCGCTGTCGTACGTGTTCACCGGCAAGGTCAACGCGACCGGTTACGGCCACAATGCGATCGGCTTCCAGCACGCCGCGTTCTGGCTCGTCTTCGGCCTCGGTCTGCTGATGTCGCAGTACACGATCACCGGCTTCGACGCCTCGGCGCACATGGCCGAGGAGACGCAACAGGCGTCGCGTATGGCCGCTGTGGGCATGTACATGTCGGTCGTCGTCTCGGTGATCTTCGGCTTCATCCTCCTCGTCGCCGTCACCTTCGCGATCCCGAGCACCCAGGGTGCGCTCACGAACATCGGGACGGTGGTGCCGTGGATCTGGAAGACGTCGATGAGCCAGAACTGGTCCGACGCGCTGCTGTTCATCTGCGTGGTCGCCCAGTTCTTCTGCCTGACGGCGTCGACGACGTCGGCCTCGCGGATGATGTTCGCCTTCTCCCGCGACGGCGCTGTGCCGGGGCACTCGCTCTGGCGGCGTGTGTCGCGGCGCCGTGTCCCGGTGTTCGCCGTGTTCGCGATCGGCGTTCTGTCCGCGCTGCTGATGGTCCCGGCGATCTGGAACTACCTGGTCGGCTATGCGGCCGGAACCGCGATCGCGGTGATCGGTCTCTACATCGCGTTCGTGCTGCCGGTCTTCCTCCGGCTCCGTCTCGGCGACAGGTTCGAGCACGGGGCGTGGAGCCTCGGCAGGCACTACAAGTGGATCGACTCGATCTCACTGATCTGGGTGGCCTTCATCGCGGTGCTCTTCAGCCTGCCGCTCTTCTACGACGGGCTCCCCTGGTCGCCGAACTTCTCGTGGTCGCTGACGAACTACACGGTGCTCTGGTTCGCGGGCATCGGGCTGTTCTTCGGCGGCTGGTGGGTCGTCTCGGCACGCAAGTGGTTCAAGGGCCCGGTTCGGATGGGCACCGAGGAGGAGCTCCAGCGACTCGAGTCCGACGAGAAGCAGTTCCTGCTCCCCGCGGACCCGACCGTCGGCGCCTGACAGATCGACTCGGCTATCGGAGCCGCCCTGCCGCCCTGGAGAGGAGGCGGGGCGGCTCCGGCCGACGTTCAGACCGGAGCGGGAACGTGCGCGTCTGCCGTCCCGAGCCAGCCCGGGACCCGCTCGGGCAGCCGTGCTTCGACCGCCGCGGCTTCGTCGAGGCGACCGCGGGCCCGGAGGAAGCGGACGAACGCCACCCGGGCTTCCGCCTCGAGCAGGCGGTAATCGCTCCCGTCGAGCATCCCGAGGGATTCGCGCAGCAGGCCTTCGGCCTCCTCGTCGCAGCCCTGGGCGGCGCGTACGAGCCCGAGCGTCGAGATCGTCGACGTCAGCGAGGTGAGGTCGTGGTCGCTCACCTCCGAGCGGGCCTGAGACGCGAAGCGGTCGGCCTCCTCGATCCTGCCCAGGACCAGCAGCGCCTCGGCGAGTGCGCGGTGCGCCTCGGCCAGCCGTCCGTGATCCTCGTTGCCGGCGAAGACGCGTGCCGCGTCGCGGAACTCCTGCTCGGCCTGCTCGGCGAGCCCGTCGACCAGCGCCATCCAGCCGAGGATGAGCCCGCACATCGCTGCGTCGCCGGACGCGCCGACGTCCAGGTAGAGGAGCCGGGCCTCCGCGAGCAGGTGCGAGGCTTCGGGCAGCCTCCCCTGCATCCGCCGCAGGGATCCCAGCGCGTGCGCGGCGCGGGCGCGTGCGAGCACCCCCTCGCCGATCGGGCGCTCGGTGAACACCTCTTCGGCGGCGTCGAGCTGCAGCTGCAGCTCGAGCAGCCACTGCAGCTGGCCGAGCGCGTCGATGCGCAGATCGTCTCGCTCCGCGCGATCGGCCAACGCGAGTGCCTCCCGCGTCGAGCTCTCGGCGGCGCGCAGGTCGTTCGTCCACCAGGCGGCCGAGGCCAGCCGGCGCAGCGCCGTTGCACGCGCCTCGAGGTCGTCCGCCGGGAGTGTTGCGAGCGCCTGTTCGGCGAGGCGCACCGACTCGACGGGGTCGCCGTCCCGCCCGAGCGCCGCCGCTGCGAGCCCGCAGAGCGCCCGGCCCTCGAGCGCGGCGTCGCCGGCCGCCGCCGCCTGGATCCGGACCTGCTCCATCTCGCTCGCAACGGTTCCGAGGTCGCCGAGCTGGCAGGCGGCATCCGCGGCGAGATACAAGCGGCTGCGGTGTCGGCGAGAGCTCGAGCGCGCGGCGGGCGAGGCGGCGAGCCTTCGCGAACGAGTCGGCGCCGTACGCACGGCGACCGGCCGTCTCCAGTGCCGCCGCGGCCTCGACGGCGAGCGCCTCCGGCGGCGCGCCGTCGAGCTCGGCAAGAAGCGCGCAGGCACGGTCGAGGTGGTAAGCGCTCACCTCGACGAGCTCGACCGGCACCCACGCGGCGAACGACCGATGGGTCCCGGCGCGCTCCGCCTTCGTGAGCGCGCCGTACGCCACATCGCGGATGAGCACGTGGGTGAACTGGAAGGCGCGATCGCCGGAGATCGTCGATCGCTCGACCGGAGCGATCAGGTCGCGCTCGAGCAGCCCTTCGAGCAGCGACGGCACGTCGGCGCCGGGGGCGAGATGCTCGAGTGCGCCGCGCCAGAAGACCCGGCCGATCACGGCCGCCTGCTGCAGCAGGCGCTTGTGCTCCGCCCCGAGCAGGTCGATCCGGGCGGCGATCAGCGCCTGGATGCTGTCCGGGATCCGGTCGAGGGCCGCGCAGTCGAGGTTCGACTCGAGCAGCATGCGCGCCGTCTCCTCCAGGAAGAGCGGGTTCCCCTCGGCCTTCTCGATGAGCAGCGCGCGCTGTTCTTCTGCCTCGCCGCCTGCGGCGGGCAAGAGGAGCGCGGCGAGCTCGTCGCTCTCGTCGTCGTCGAGCGGAGCGACCTCGATCGCCGCCGAGCGCGGATTCCCGCCGCCCCACGCCGGGCGCGTGTCGAGCAGCTCGAACCGCGCGATGCAGACCAGGAGCAGCGGGATCGGGCGACGGGCGCGCGCCAGGTTCTCGATCACCTCGAGCAGGCGCTCGTCGGCCCACTGCACGTCCTCGAAGATCAGGACGAGCGGTTGGGCGTCTGCGAGCTCCTCGGCCCAGCGCAGCGTCGCCCAGGCGATCTCGGCGTCCGCCCCGATCCCCTCGGTGGCCCCGAGCAATCCGAGCGCGACGCCGAGCAGGTCGGCGACGGCATCGCTCTCGCACGAGACGCGGAGCTTCTCGAAGGCCTCGGCCGCCGGGTCGTCGTCCGTGATCCCGGCCGAGGCCTTCACCATCGAGGCGATCGGCCAGTACGTGATCCCCTCGCCGTAGGGCAGCGCGCGACCGGTGAGCACGGTCGCCCGCTCGACGCTGTCCGCGAACTCGGCGACCAGGCGCGACTTGCCGACGCCGGGGTCGCCGAAGATGGTCATGAGGTGGGGCCGCCGGTCGCGCAGCGTGCGGTCGTACGTGTTCTGCAGCAGCTCGAGCTCCGGCTCGCGACCGACGAACGGCGCCTGGCGGCGCCGCTCGCGCGCGGCGAGCACCCGTTTCGCCCGCCACGTCCAGATCGGCTCGCCCGGCCGGATCTCGAGCGGGCCCGAATCCTCGGCGTCGATCGCACCGGCGGTCAGCCGCCTGGCGCCGGGGCCGAGCGTGACCGTCCCCGGCGGCGCGGATTGCTGGAGCCGCGCGGCGAGCACGACCGCTTCGCCGGTCACGAAGGTCGAATCGCCGTCGCCGACGACGACCTCTCCCGACTCGACGCCGGCGCGCGCCTGGAGGCCGAGCTCGTCGACCGCCTCGAGCACGGCGAAGGCCGAGCGCACGGCGCGTTCGGCATCGTCCTCGTGCGCCTGCGGCACCCCGAACGCCGCCATGACGGCGTCGCCGGCGAACTTCTCCACCGTCCCCCCGTGCAGCGCTATGCACGCCGACGCCCGCTCGAAGTAGCTGTTCACGCGGCGGCGCACGACCTCCGGGTCGCTCGCGGTGACGAGCCCCGTCGAGTCGACGAGGTCCACGAAGAGCACGGTCGCGAGCTTCCGTTCCATCCCGTCAGTCTAGGAACCGGCCGGTACCACGCGGGGCTCTAGACTCGAATCATGGCCGGCTTTCGCTTCGTCGTCGTGGACGTCTTCACGGACGTTCCGCTGGCCGGGAACCAGCTCGCCGTCTTCACCGACGCGCGGGAGATCCCGGAGGAGACGCTGCAGCCGCTCGCGCGCGAGATCGGGTTCAGCGAGACCGTCTACGTTCTCCCGGCCGAGAACCCGGAGGCAGACGTCCGGATCCGCATCTTCACGCCCGGGCGAGAGCTGCCGTTTGCGGGTCACCCGACCCTTGGAGCCGCGTTCGTGCTCGGCGGGCCGCTGCAGAAGATGGTGCTCCGGCTCGAGACGGGCGCCGGGGTCGTCCCCGTCGAGCTCGATCGCGACGGGCCGCGGATCGTCTTCGGGCGCATGGAGCAGCCGATCCCGTTGTGGTCGCGGGTCGAGGATCCCGCCGCCATCCTCGCGGCGGTCGGTGTCGAGGGCTCCGGGCTGCCGGTCGAGCGGTACGAGCTCGGGCCCGGTCACGTCTATCTCGAGCTCGACTCGCCCGCGGCCGTGGCCGCGCTGCAACCGGACGTCGCGGCGCTCGTCGCGGCCACCGGCGACGGTGTGAACTGCTTCGCGCGCGACGGCCGCAACTGGAAGACGAGGATGTTCGCGCCGGCGCACGGCGTTGTCGAGGACGCGGCGACCGGGTCGGCGGCAGGACCGCTGGCAATCCACCTGGCGCGTCACGGCCGCATCGCGTTCGGCGAGGAGATCGAGATCGCGCAGGGGGCGGAGATCGACCGCCCGTCGACGCTCTACGCGCGCGTCGACGGCAGCGCCGACCACATCGAGCGCGTCCTCGTCGGCGGCTGCTCGGTGATCGTCGCGCGCGGCGAGTTCAAGCTTCCCTGAGCTCGAGCGCTTCGATCTCCGGCAGCTCGACGGTGAGCGCCGACCAGAAGCGGCCGCCGTCCGTGGACAGATAGAGCCGGTTGCGCGCGGCGTAGACCACGAGGTCGGGATTCGACTCGCCGAGCGCGACAGCACGGCCCGGCGGCAGTCCGTGCCCCGCCGCCCGCCAGGTCGAGCCGGCGTCGTGTGACACGAGCAGCGGCGGCTTCGCGTTGACGACCGCGACCACCGTCGCTCCGACGGCGGTCGTCGCGACGAGCCGCGGCAGGTTCAGCACGACGTCCGCTGCCGGCGACACGGGCCCGTCCCACGGCGATACGTCGTCGGCGTCCAGATCGACGCCGAACGCGCCGTCGACCGTGCGAACGAGTGCGATCATCCGGACAGGACGGCTGAGACGACGGCCGTCGCCCTTCTGGCGGCGCCGACGGGGCGCAGGCCCGCGTCGCGTCCGGCCACGTAGGCGGTCGCAAACGCGTCGCCGGCTCCGGTCGCGTTGACGTCGAGTGGGCGGGCGGGAACGAACTCCGAGGTGCCGCCGCAGTACACCGTCGAGCCTCGCGAGCCGTGCGTGACCACGACCTCCTTGATCCCGAGCGCCGTGACGTCGCCGACCACCTTGGCCTCCTCGTCGGCGAGCTTCAGGACCCACACGTGCCGCAGGATCTCCGGGTCGTAGTCGTCGTCCAGCCGCAACGGGCCGAGCTCGGGCGCGCGGACAAGGCCCTGGGCGTCGAGCGAGACGCGGGTGTGGCGGGCGAGCGACGCGATCGTCTCGGCGGGGAATTCACCACGGAACAGCGCGGCCAGGTGCACCCATCGGGCCCGGGACGGAACGCGAAGGTCGACGGGCTGCCACTGATCGCCGATCTCCTCGACCTCCATCGTGCGCTGCTCGCCGTCGAACTCGAACGCAAAGGTCGAGGTCGAGTCGCCGCGGATCCACTGCACCGGCGTTCCGAGCCGCACGAGTGGCGGCAGCAGCGTCTCGCGCTCGGCCGCGGCACAGCGTGTGATCACGCGGGCGGGGACGCGAAGCCGGCTGAGCGCGCGGGCGCCGTGGTACGCCCCGCCGCCGACACGGGGGACGCGGCCGGGGAAGAGGTCGCAGGAGAGGTTGCCGATGAGCGCGATCACGCGCTCGCGAGAATAGGAGCTCTCCTCCTGCGTCCGACGAGACGAGCGACCGCCGCGAGCCCGAATGCAACCGCGAAGCTCGGCAGCGACGCGCCTCCCCACGGGAGGGCGTGCGGATGGGTGTGGGCGACGACGCGCGTCCACCAGCCCGGACCGACCGGGGAGAGCCACTGGTACAGACAGAACCCGACGAGCCACGCAACGATCATCTCGACTCGGACGGCCGGGCCCTCGAACACGTCGGCGCGCCGATAGTGGCAGCCCGCAACGATCCAGTCGGCCAGTTGCACTGCGAAGAGCGGCACGAAGAACGATCCGAGCAGATAGAGGAACGGCTGGTAGTTCCGAAGGTCGACGAGCAGCGCGCCGAGCGTCGCGATCGCCGCAGTAGCCGTCACGAGCAGCCGTTGTGGAACGCGGGGGAGGAGGTTCTGCAGGCTGACCGCGCCCGAATAGACGTTCGCGAACGCCTCGTCGCTCTCGTCGACGGTCAGCGCGAGGAGCGCGAGCACGCTGGCGGCGCCGCCGGCTGCGATCGCGGTCAGCAGGCCGGGCGCGTCGGAGATGCTCCGCGACATCGCGATCACCGCGCCGAGTGCGAAGAGCGGCACGGTCGGCACGAAGTAGCCGACGCCTGTCCCCCAGAACCCCGCGCTGCGGGTGCGCGAGAAGCGCGTGTAGTCCGCGGCGAGGGGCGTCCAGCTGATGACCGAGGCGAGGACGAGGTCGAAGCCCGGCCAGAACGCGTGCGATCCGCTCCGGTGCCACAGGCGCGTCGGCGTGCTGACCGTGCAGCGACCACCAGCCCAGATAGAGCAGTGAGGCGATCACGATCCAGACTGCGAACTTGCGCACGTAGCGCCGCACGAATCCGACCGGGCCGAGGAACGCGAGCACGGTGGCGACGACGCCGAACAGCACCTTCCAGAAGTCGATGCCGCCGAAGCCGAACACCTGCTTGGACAGCGCGCTCGCGCCGGTCGCGATCACGATCAGCTCGAAGACCGACCAGCCGAGGCACTGAAGGATGTTCAGGCCGGTCGGCAGGTACGAGCCACGCTGCCCGAGCGGCGCGCGCAGCAGCACCATCGCCGGAACGCGTGCGTCTGCGCCGATCAGCCCGGCGAGCCCGAGCAGGACGTTGCCGACCACCGCGGCCGCGACGATCGCGGCGATCGCCACCGGCAGCGAGAGCGCGAGCCCGAACTGCGATGCCGGAAGGACGAGGAACGCGCCGGCGACGATCACGAGCAGCGAGACAGACAAGTTCGCCCACAGCAAGAAGCCGTCGAACGCGCTCAGCAGGCGCAGCCGGTCCGGGACGGGTTCGATCCCCCAGTTCGGCGTCTGCGTCTCGCTCAAGCCTCTCCCTTCGCCGGTACGAACCGGATCAGGTTCGACGGGTGTGTTCTCAGCCCCGCGGGGCACCCCGGTACGAACAGCCTACCCCTGGTGCCAGGCACCGTTACGAAAGCGTCACAACCTGTCCACAGACCTTGCGAAGCGGCCTGCACCGAGCGAATCTTTGCGAACCGGTGGGATGCCGGGGTCGGTGCCAGGCACCGTGACGCGGCAGCGTTACGGGACGCTATGGCACCGTCGCAGGACTCGGGTGGGATGCCCGGCTGATCCAAAACTCAGGATCCATGGACAGCGGCTGCGGCACGGACCGGGCCACTCCTGGCGACGTCGCGCAGCGCCCCGGCGATCGTCCTCTTGCCTGCGCCTGGCAGGCCGGTCACGACTACGACGAGAGGAGGCGCCTGATCACGTACGGAAGAATCCCTCCGTGCTGCAGGTACTCGCGCTCGCGCGGTGTGTCGAGGCGCACGCGGGCCGTGAACTCGACGTCGCCCGCCCGCACCGTGACCTCGCTCGCCTCGCCGTTTCGGACACCCGTGATCGAGAACTCCTCACGTCCGGTCAGCCCGAGCGACGCCGCGCCCTCGCCGTCCGGGAACTGCAGCGGCAGGATGCCCATCATCAGCAGGTTCGAGCGATGGATCCGCTCGTACGACTCGGCGATCACCGCCTTCACTCCGAGCAGGTTCGGCCCCTTCGCCGCCCAGTCGCGTGACGACCCCGAACCGTACTCCTTGCCGGCGAGGACGACGAGCGGCGTTCCCTCGGCGAGGTAACGCTGCGATGCGTCGTAGATCGAGAGCTCGTCGCCGGTCGGCACGTGCACGGTCCACGTGCCTTCCGAGCCCGGTACGAGGAGGTTGCGCAGCCGCACGTTGGCGAACGTCCCGCGTACGAGCACCTCGTGGTTGCCGCGGCGCGCGCCGTACGAGTTGAAGTCCTTGCGCTCGACGCCGTGCTCGAGGAGGTAGCGCCCGGCAGGAGAGTCGGGCTTGATCGACCCCGCAGGCGAGATGTGGTCGGTCGTGACGGAGTCGCCGAGCCAGACCAGGCAGCGCGCGCCTGTCACGTCGGGGACCGTTCCCGGCTCCTGCGTCATCCCGTCGAAGTAGGGCGGCCGGCGCACGTAGGTCGACTCGGCTTCCCACGGGTAGAGCTCGCTCTCGGACGACGGCATCGAGCGCCAGGTTTCGTCGCCCGCGAACACGTCGCTGTACGTGCGTCGGAACATCTCGCCGTCGATCGAGTCCGCGATCGTCTGCTGAACCTCTGCCGCCGACGGCCACAGGTCGCGCAGGAAGACGTCCTCGCCGTCGGATCCGCTTCCGACAGGCTCGGTCTCGAGGTCGATGTCCATGCGGCCCGCGAGCGCGTACACGACGACGAGCGGCGGCGATGCGAGGTAGTTCGCCTTCACCTCCGGGTGGATGCGCGCCTCGAAGTTGCGATTGCCGGAGAGCACCGAGCAGGCGACGAGATCGTGCCCGGCGACTGCCTGCGAGATCTCGTCCGGCAGCGGTCCCGAGTTGCCGATGCAGGTCGTGCAGCCGTAGCCGACGGTCTGGAAGCCGAGCTCGTCGAGGTAGCGGTCGAGCCCCGACCGCTCGTAGTACTCGGTGACGACCCTCGACCCCGGCGCGAGGGAGGACTTCACCCACGGCCGCCGCGTGAGGCCGCGCTCGACCGCTTTCTTGGCGACGAGCCCGGCGGCGATCATCACGGCCGGGTTCGACGTGTTGGTGCATGAGGTGATTGCGGCGATCACGACCGACCCGTGGTCGAGCTCGAACGTCTCGCCGTCGAGCGAGACCTGCACCGGTTCCGGCGTGGGCGGGTCGGCGAGGACGACGCTGCCGGCATCCGCGACGGGCTCGGGCACGCCGCCGGGCTGCTGCTCCGTCGTCGGGTCCGAGGCAGGGAACGTGTCGGCGACGGCGCGGTCGTGCGAGCCGTTCGCGTAGTCGACGCCGAACGACCCGAGCTGCCCGAGGAACGAGCTCTTCGCGTCGCGCAGCGGCACGCGATCCTGCGGCCGCCGCGGACCTGCGATCGACGGCTCGACGTCGGCGAGGTCGAGCGCGACGATCTCCGAGTACGTGGCGTGCTCCGACGGGTCATGCCAGAGGAGGTTCTCCTTGCAGTACGCCTCGACGAGCGCGATCCGCTCCTCGCTTCTGCCCGTGAGCCGGAGATAGTCGATCGTCGCCTGATCGACGGGGAAGAACCCGCACGTCGCGCCGTATTCGGGCGACATGTTCCCGAGCGTCGCCCGGTCGGCGAGCGAGAGCGATCCGACTCCGTCACCGAAGTACTCGACGAACTTCCCCACGACGCCGACCTGCCGCAGGCGCTCGGTCACGGTGAGCACCAGGTCGGTGGCGGTCGCTCCCTCGCGCAGCTCGCCCGACAGCTTGAACCCAACCACCTTCGGCACCAGCATCGACAACGGCTGGCCGAGCATCGCCGCCTCGGCCTCGATCCCGCCGGCCCCCCAGCCCAGGACGCCGAGGCCGTTGACCATCGTCGTGTGGGAGTCGGTGCCGACCAGCGTGTCGGGGAACGCGACGCCGTCCCGGTCGTCGACGACGCGCGCCAGAAACTCGAGGTTGACCTGGTGGCAGATCCCCGTCCCGGGCGGGACGACCGAGAAGTTGTCGAACGACTGCTGCCCCCAACGCAGGAACGCGTAGCGCTCCCGGTTGCGAGTGAACTCGAGCTCCACGTTGCGCGCGAACGCACGGCTCGAGGCGAAGAGGTCGACCTGCACCGAGTGGTCGATCACGAGCTCGGCGGGAATCAGGGGGTTGATCCGCCGCGGATCGCCCCCGAGGTCGGCCATCGCGTTGCGCATCGCGGCCAGATCGACGACCGCCGGGACGCCCGTCAGATCCTGCAGGAGGACACGGGACGGCGAGAACGAGATCTCGCGCGAGGGCTCGGCGTTCGCATCCCAGCGCGCGACGGCGTCGACGTCGTCGGCGCTGCCGTTTCGCAGCACGTTCTCGAGCAGGACGCGCAGGGTGTAAGGGAGACGTTCGACGTCGTAGGAGGCCTGCAGCTCGGCCAGCCGGAAGACGTCGTACGACCTGTCGCCGACCGTGAGCTTCGAGCGCGACCCCATGCGTCGATTCAAGCAGAAGCGACCCGCGAGGCCCGCGTAGACTCCCGACTCGTGGCGAGCAGGAGGCACATCGTCGGCCTGGGCGGCGCCGGCGACACGCCCGAGCAAACCGCTGCGCTCCACGGGTACGTGCTCGGGCTGACCGGGAAGGAGCGGCCGCGGCTCCTCGTCGTCCCGACCGCGACGGCGGATTCGGATTCGGTGATCGCGGCGTACTACGAACGCTTTGCACGCGGTACCGAGACCTCCGTGCTCAGGACGTTCCCGTGGCCACCGAGCGACCTCCGGGCGCTGATCCTCGACCAGGATGCGATCTGCGTGGGCGGCGGCAATACGGCCAACATGCTCGCGATCTGGCGTGTGCACGGGATCGACGAGCTCCTCCGCGAGGCCTGGGAGGCCGGGATCGTCCTCTTCGGCGCGAGCGCCGGGATGATCTGCTGGTACGAGGCCGGCGTGACCGACTCGTTCGGGCCCCAGCTCGAGGGGCTGCGCGACGGGCTCGGCTTCCTCGCGGGCAGCGCGTGCCCGCACTATGACGGCGAGGAACTACGGCGGCCGCGCTACCGCGAGCTCGTCGACGGCGGCTTTCCGTCCGGCGTCGCCGCGGACGACGGCGTCGGCCTCCACTACGACGGAACCGAGCTCGTCGAGATCGTCACCTGCCGCCCCGGTGCAGCCGCCTACCGTGTCGACGAGGCGGGCGAGGAGCGCCTGGTCGCGCGCGACCTCTAGATCGACGCGAGGGCGCGCGCGAGGGCCTCGATGTCGTTCTCGTCGTTGTACGCCTGGATCGAGACCCGGAGCACCCAGCCCCTTGGAGTCTCGAAGACGGGCACTTCGATGCGATGCTCCTCGAACAGCCGGCGCGTGAGCCGGGCGGGATCGGCCGCGTCGATCGCGAAGCCGAGCATCTGCACGAACTCGTCCGTCAAGGGCTCGAGCGGAAGTCGGTCGCGCGCCCGTTCGAGCAGTGCGCGTGAGCGCAGCCGGACGCTCGGCCAGTCGTGCTCGGCCTGGAAGTCGATCGCCGCCGGGACGCTCAGGTAGGCCGCGGGGTCGCGGGTGCCCTGCCAGCGGTTCTGCTCGGGCCACGGGCGAGCCTCGTCCCAGTCCCAGGAGACGACGAGCGGCTCGATCAGGTGCTGCACCTCGCGGCGGACGTAGAGGAACGCCGATCCCTTCGGCGCGCACAGCCACTTGTGGCAGTTGCCGCAGTAGACGTCCGCGCCGATCGCGTCGAGTGCGAGATCGAGCTGCCCCGGCGCATGCGCTCCATCCACGATCGCGAGGGCGCCTGCGGCGCGTGCGCGACGACAGGCCTCCGCTACGTCGCTCACGCGGCCGCTCGACCACTCGACGTGCGAGCAGAAGACGACGCGCGTCCGCCCGTCAGGGTCGAGCTCGTCGAACGGCACGCAGCGCACGCTCGCGCCGCTCCGGGCCGCGACGAAGGCCCAGAGCCGCAGCACGCCGCCGTACTCGTTGTCGCCCATCAGGATCTCGTCGCCGGGGCGGAGCTCGAGCGAGCGCGCGACGGCGTCGAGCGCGGTGCTCGTGTTCGGCGCGAAGACGAGGCTTCGGGGGTCGGCGCCGAGGTATTCGGCGAGGCGCAGCCGGGCGTGCTCGAGGCGTTCGCCGAACCCTCGCTCGCGGGCGAGGAACTCGACCGGCTCGCGCTCGAGCTCGCGCTGCCATCGCTGGTACCGGTCGAACACCGGCCGCGGGCAGGCGCCGAACGAGCCGTGATTCAGGAACACGACGCTTGGGTCGAGCAGGAAGAGATCCTTCACACGCGTTAACCCGCTGTTAATCGCCGCTCATGCCCGTCCAACATCCGGCGGTTATAACGGTGAAGGTGTCGCGCGGGCGCAATCTCTCTCTTCGCGTGGGCGAACTGGCGCTCGTCGCTCTCGCCGGCGGTGTCGTCGCGCTCGCCGGCGCGGCGGTCTTCGGCAAGCTCGGCAGTCACACGACGATTCAGCAGGTCGCCCCGGCGAGCAGCACGACCGGCGTGGCGAACGCTGCGCTCCAGGCGCCCGTGAGGACCGGCATCACGCCCGAGAAGATCTATCAGCGCGATGCGCCGGGTGTCGTTCAGATCACCTCCACCACCGTGACGTCGCAGGCTGCGAATCCTTTCGGGTTCCCGACCACGCCGCAGACGGAGCAGTCGCTCGGCTCCGGCTTCGTGATCGACAAGGCCGGGCACATCGTCACGAACTACCACGTGATCTCGGGCGCGACGCGGGTGCAGGTCTCGTTCTCGGGACAGGACCAGATCAACGCCAACGTCGTCGGCTCGGATCCTTCGACCGACATCGCCGTTCTCAAGATCGACACGCATTCGCGGGCGCTGACCCCGCTGCCGCTCGGTGACTCCGACGACGTCAGCGTCGGCGATTCGGTCTACGCGATCGGCAACCCGTTCGGGTTCACGCGAACGCTCACAGCGGGCGTGGTCTCGGCGCTGCAGCGGCAGATCGTGGCGCCCAACAGCCTCGAGATCGACGGCGTCATCCAGACCGACGCGTCGATCAACCACGGCAACTCGGGTGGTCCGCTCCTCGACGCCGACGGCCGTGTGATCGGCGTCACCTCGCAGATCTCCACCGGTACCACCGGCGAGCAGGGCAACATCGGCATCGGCTTCGCGATCCCCGTCAACACGGTGCGCAACGTCGCGGCGCAGATCATCAAGACCGGCAAGGTCGCCCATGCGTTCCTGGGCGTCTCCACCGTCTCGATCACGCCGGAGATCGCCAAGCTCTTCAACCTTCCCGCCAAGAAGGGCGTGATCGTCGCCGTCGTCAACAGCGGCAGCGGCGCTGCCCACGCCGGCCTGAAAGGGCATTCCACCAACGTGGTCGTGCAGGGCGAGACTTATCCGCTCGGCGGCGACATCATCGTCAGCGCCGACCATCAGCCGGTGACGTCGGCCGAGCAGCTGCGCGAGGCGATCGCGCAGCACAAGCCGGGCGACAAGCTTGCGCTGGGGATCTACCGCGACGGCAAGAAGAAGTCCGTCACCGTGACGCTGGGCAACGCGCCGGAGGCGGCGAAATGACCAACAGGTTGAACGGCCGTGTTCTTCTCCTTCGGAGAGGCCGTTCACGGGCCGCTTAGCGGCCCGCTCGCTAGGCCGGTCGCGGCCCGCCCGCCTGCCCGGGCCGCGGCCGGTCTAATCAGCCCTCGGTCGAGCTGATTAGACCGTCTACTCTGTCCCGCGATGGAACGCGGGCAGGCGACCCTCGACGTCGACGTCTCGGTCTCCGAGCAGCTCTGGGAGGATGAGAACGCCGATCACGGTGGGTGGTTCTGCGTCCGCACCAACCCGTTTCCGTGCCCGGCCTCGGGCTGCGACTTCGTCGCCGAGTTCATGACCGCCGCCCATCTGGTGCTCGTCTGGGAGCAGTTCGACGACCCGAACCTGCTTCGCCACGCGGCGCGGGCGCGCGACGTCGGCCGGAACCCGCGCGTCGTCGGCTACGTGCCCGATTTCGGCCCGAGCGCGTCGTACTACGCGTGGGTCGCGGCCGGCCGGCCGGTGCACGGCGTCAAAGCCGCGAGGTGATCGCCCACACGTTCGGCGAGAGCGAGTCGTTCTCACTGGGCGTCGAAGAGGAGCTGATGATCGTCGACGAGCGGTCGCTCGACCAGGTCGCCGCGGTCGACAAGATCCTGGCCGGCGTGGACGGCCTCGAGCTCCCGGGCGCCCTCAAGACCGAGCTCTTCGCCTCGGTCTTCGAGACGACCACGAGGGTGTGCGCGGACGCCGAGGAGGTCGAGGCCGCACTCCGCGTGTTGCGGCGGGCGGCTGCGAGCGCGGCAGCCGCGGAAGGGCTCGCGATCGCTGCCGCGGGGACTCATCCGTTCGCGCGAGCCGAGGAGCAGGCGATCGTCGACGAGGAGCGGTACACGTCGTTCGAGCGCTACGCCGGGATCAGCGTCCGCCGACAGGGCGTCCAGGGGCTGCACGTGCACGTCGGGATGTCGTCGGGAGACGCCTGCTGGAACTGCCTCGAGTCGATCCTCCCGTGGCTTCCGGTCGTGCTCGCGCTGTCGGCGAACTCGCCGTGGCAGAACGGCGAGCGCACCGGGATGGCGTCCAATCGAGCCCCGGTTCTGACCCAGCTCCCGCGCGCCGCCGGCCCGCCCGCATTCGCGTCGTACGCGGAATGGGAGGCGTGGGTCGAGCGGCTCGTGCGCCTCGGCGTGACCCAGGACTACACGCGGATCTGGTGGGACGTCAGGCCGCACCCTCGTTTCGGGACGCTCGAGGTGCGCATGCCGGACCAGCCGACCGACGCGGGCCTGTCTGCAGCGTTCGCCGCTCTCGTGCAGGCGCTCTGCGCCGCGGCAGCCGACAGTGCTTTGCCGAGTGCCAGCCGGTTGCTCGCGGATCGTGGGCGCGGCGACTACGCGCAGAACCGGTGGGCGGCGGCTCACTTCGGGCCCAGGGCCGAGCTGCTGCACCCGGACGGAGCGTCGGTGGCATCGGCGGCCGAGCTCGGTGGCGACCTGCTCGAGTGCGTGCGTCCGTTCGCGGCGCGGCTCGGGTCGGACCGGCTGCTCGACCGGATCGACCCGACGCGCTGCGAGGCCGATCGGCAGCTCGTCCCGGCGACCGCTCACGAGGCCGCGGCCGACCTCGTGATGCGGTCGGTAGCCTGAAGGCGTGACGGTCGTGACGGAGACGCTGCAGGTGTCGGGCATCCGCTGCGAACGCTGCGTGATGCGGCTCGGCGGCGTGCTTCAAGGGCAGGATGGCCTGGAGTCGGCGAACGCCACGCTGATGGGGCAGGTGACGATCTCGTACGACGATCAGCGCACGACCCGGGCGGCACTCCTCGATGCGATGGCCCGTGGCGGCTTCCGCGAGCAGTAGCGGGTCACGCGAGGGAATCCGCAGCGCCCGGATGTCGTTGTAGCCCTTGCTAGGGTGGCCGCCGGATGAGCGAGAGCGCACCGACGACCTCCGAATCTCGCAGGATCGCCGAGGAGGCGCGCGCTCGCGTGCGCTTCGAAGAGGAGGCGCTCGAGTTGAGCGAACAGGTCTACCGCGTTGCTCGTCGTCTCGTCGGTTCGCGTGACGACGCCGAAGATCTCGTCCAGCAGACGTACGAGCGCGCGTTCCGGTCGTGGCAGCAGTACACACCGGGGACAAACCTGCGCGCGTGGCTTCTGCGCATCCTCACCAACCTGAACATCGACCGGGGCCGGCGCCAACAGCGCTCGCCGCAGACGACGTCGATCGACGAGGCCGGCGACTACTTCCTCTACAACCGCCTCGAGTCCTCCACGGCCGACGGGAACGCCGATTCGGACCGTGTGCTCGAGCGGCTCTCGCAAGACTCGATCGTCGATGCGCTGGCGGAGGTCCCGCACGACTTCCGCGACGTGGTTGTGCTGGTCGACATCGGCGAGTTCTCGTACGCCGATGCCGCGCAGATCCTCGACATCCCGATTGGCACGGTCATGTCCCGACTGCACCGGGGACGGCGCATCCTCAAGACAAACCTCGCTGAAAAGGCGGTGCCGGCGTGAGCGACTGGTGCGAGAAGTGCGAGGAGATGATGCAGCCGTTCCTCGACGGGACCCTCTCCACGGAGGAAGTCGCCGAGGCGGAGAAGCATCTCGACTCCTGCAGTTGGTGCGCCAAGCGGTATCGCTTCGAGGAGCGACTCCGTCACTTCGTGCGCGTCGCCGTCTCCGAGCCGATGTCGCCGGCGCTGAAGGAGAAGCTGGCGGCGTTGCGCACGCCGCTCTAAGCCGACGGGTAGTCGACGTCGCCCGGCGGGTCGAGGTCGGAGCAGTCGATCAGCACCGGCTCGAAGGCACGGGCGCCGTCGTCCGGCACGGCCGCCCACACCGAGCGTGCGAGGGCGACCGGATGGCTTCTCGTGCCGTCGTAGGTCGCGGCGACCACCGGGCCGCGGTGTCGCTGCTCGATCACCCGCACGACCGCTCGCGGGTCGAGGGTCGGCCCGTCGGAGAGCACGACGAGCGCGTGCGTGACCTCGTCGTCGAGTGCCGCCAGCCCGCGGCGGAGCGATGCGCCTGGGCCGCTCTCCCAGTCCGCTGCGTGCACCAGCCGGGTCTGCGTGCCGTCGCCGGGGTCGAGGGTGCCAAGGTCGAGCGCGTGCGCTCCGGATACGACGACGACGTCGTCCACGGGCGCGAAGGCGAGCGCGTCGAGCACCGCCGGCAGTAACTCGCGCTGTTTCGGCCGTCCGTACCGCGTCGAGGCGCCGGCGGCGAGCACGACGGCGGCGATCATCGCTTGCTACGAGCTCGAGAGCGTCGCGTGCTCGATCACGACAGGCTCGATCGGCTGCTGGTTGGCGTTGCCCAGCTTCCCGATGCGGTCGACCACGGCGCCGCCCTTGACGATCTGCCCGAGCAGGGCGTACTGCGGCGGCAGGCCGGCGTTCGCCGCGGTGACGATGAAGAACTGACTGCCCGCCGCCCCTGCCGGCTGTGACGGCGTCTTCGCCATCGCGACCGTGTCGTGCACGTACTTCGTGCCGGCGGGCGGCTTCTCGACCGTCGTGTAGCCGGGGCCGCCTTCGCCGCTCTGGGTCGGGTCGCCGCCCTGGATCACGAAGCCGGGGGCAATGCGGTGGAAGAGCGTGTGGTCGAAGAACTGCTTCTGGACGAGGGACGCGAACGACGAGGTCGTGACGGGCGCCGCCTTCACGGCGAGCCGCACCGTGAACGAGCCGCAGTTCGTCTGGAAGGTGACGTCATAGCGGCGTTTCGGGTCGAGCTTCGTCGTCGGCTTCGATTCCGTGCGGTCGGTCGGCGGCGGCTGCGTCACCGCCGCGCAACCGTGGGCGTCGACGGTCGTCGTTGTCGTCGCTGCGGTCTGCTTCGATCCCCCGCAGCCGGCGGCTGCCAGGGCGACGAGCCCCAGCAGGGCGAATCGCCTACTCATCGAGCTGCACCAGTGCGCGCCTGACGAGCGCCGTTGCGATCTCGAGCTTGTAGGCGTTGCCGGGCAACGGCGTCGCCGTCTCGAGGCCTCGTTCGTCGAGCAGCCACGGCACCGGTGCCATGCCGGCGAGCGCCACGCGCGTCGTCCCTCTCACGCACGCGGCTGCGACGCCCACGAGTGGAAAGGCCCAGCGTTTCCGCTCCATCGCCTTCAGATACACCGACCGCTCCACCGACGGCAGCTCGACGGAGAGCAGCAGCTCGCCCTGCTCGAGCGTGGTCGTCCGCCGGTCCTCCTCGGTCGGGACGCGGTAGAGGTCCGCGAGAGAGAGAGTGCGCCGGTCGGTGTGGAGCGTCGCGTCGAGCGCGAGCAGCGCGGCAGCCGCATCGGACGGATGGGCCGAAGCGCAGAAGTCGTTTGCGAGCACGGCGTGCTCGCGGTGCTCACCGTCACGCGCGAAGCAGGCATCTCCGCCGTGCAGCCGGCATGGCCACTGAAGGCGCCAGTACCAGCAGCGCGTCGACTGGAGCAGGTTGCCGGCGAGCGAGCTCGCGTTTCGCAGCTGAGGGCTGGCGGCGAGCCGGCACGCCTCTCGAAGCGCAGCAGGCACGTCGGCGGCCGACTCGAGCTCGGCGAGCGTCGTCCCTGCCCCGATCGTCGCGCCGTCGATGCCGCGCGGCACGACGCCGCGGACGTCGATCAGCTCGTCTGCGTCGAGGATCCCCGCGCGCAGCAGCGGGACGACCTCGGTGCCACCCGCAAGCAACAGACCGTTGCTTACGGCGTCCAACTCGGCGACGCTAGACGCGCGCCGGAGCTTCACCGCGCTCGCTTTCGCGCTGCCGCAGCTCGGCCTCGCGCAGGGCGCGAAGCATCTCCTCGCGTGTGATCGGCAAGCGCCGGACGTCGGCGCCCGTCGCGTCGCGGATCGCGTTCGCGATCGCCGCTGCCGTCGGCACGATCGGCGGCTCACCGAGCCCCTTCGACCCGAGGTTCGTCAGGTTCGGGTCGGGGACGTCGACGAGCTCGCTCACGATCTCCGGCACGTCCGCGATTGTCGGCATGCGGTAGGAGTCGAAGCTCGTGGTCAGGATCGCCCCGGTCGACGGGTCGTGGAGCCGCTCCTCCGACAGCGTGTGCCCGATGCCCTGGATGATCCCGCCCTCGATCTGGCTCGACGCGCCGAGCGGGTTGATCACCCGACCGACGTCGTGCACCGCGGCGATGCGGTCGACCCAGACCTCGCCGGTCTCGACGTCGACCGCCACCTCGGCGACCTGCACGCCGAACGTGAGCACCTGCATCCCCGCCGGGTTCGGGCCGCGCGCTCCCTTGCCGAGGATCTGGGCATCTTCGAGCAGCGCGACGACGTCGCGGAGCGGCATGTCGGGATCGCCGCGCTGCGCGGCGATCTCCTCGATCTGACGACGCGCGTCGGCTGCGGCCGCACGCACCGCGGGGCCCATGGACGGGGTCGTCGACGATCCCGCCGAGATCGACGCATACGGCCCGCGGGCCGAGTCCCCCGCCGACGACCGTGACGTGCTCGAGCGGGATCTTGAGCTCTTCGGCTGCGATCTGAGCCATTGCGGTCTTCGTCCCGGTCCCGATGTCCTGCATCGCGGTGACGACGGTCGCGCGGCCGTCGGAGCCGACGCGCACCCATGCGTACGACGGTGGGCCGCCGCCGCCGTACCAGATCTGCGACGCCATACCGACGCCGCGCTTGACGACGTCGGTCGAGCGGGCGCGTACGTCGTGCCGCCGTTCCCAGTGCTGTTCGGCGCGCCGGTAGCACTCGAGGAGGTTCTTGCCGCTGAACGGGCGATCGTCGGCGGGGTCGTGTTCGGTGTGGTTGCAGCCGGCGCAGCTCGAGCGGGTCGATGCCGAGCTTCGCCGCCAGCTCGTCGAGCAGCGCCTCCAGGCCGAACGTGCCCTCGACGAAGCCCGGCGCTCGAAAGGCCTTCATCGGCGGCTGGTTGAGCTTCGCGGCGTGCGTCGTCGACCACACGTTCGGGCACGTGTAGAGCAGGTGCATCGGCCCCTCGACGGGCGACGACCATCCGCCCCAGCCGACGGCGTTCACGTACTCGCCCTTGAGGGCGACGAGCGTGCCGTCCTCCTTCGCACCGATGGTCAGCCGCTGGATCGTCGCGTTGCGATTACCGGCCGCGAGATGCTCCTCGCGCCTCGTCAGCGCGCACTTCACCGGGCGTGCGGTGCGCTTTGCGAGCTCGGCGGCGATGAAGGTGTGGTCGTCGGGGCTGTTCTTCGAGCCGAACCCGCCGCCCATGTAGTTGCAGACGACGCGCACCTTGTCGGGCGGCAGGCCGAGCCCCTCCGCGAGCTGGTCACGGACGCCCCAGATGAACTGCGTCGAGATATGCACCTCGACCGAGTCGCCGACCCACTGAACGACAGCCTGATGTGTCTCGAGCGAGTTGTGCAGGACGACCGAGGTGCGGAACTCGCCGCTGCAGACGACGTCGGCCTCGGCAAAGCCCCGCTCGACGTCGCCGCGCTGCCGAATCCGTGGCTCGCCGAGCAGCGACCCGCGCGCCACTGCTTCGTCGGCGTCGAGCAGCGGCTCTAGTACCTCGAACTCGACGTCGATGGCGGCCACGCCCGCGCGTGCCTGGGTGAGGGTGTCGGCGCAGACCGCGGCCACCGGCGCTCCCTCGAAGCCGCATTCGGAGACGAGCACGTCCAGATCGTCCGGTCCGATGGCAGCGTGGACGCCCGCCAGCGCGAGTGCAGGGGTGACGTCGATACTGCTGACGCGCGCGTGGGCATGCGGCGACCGCAGGACGGCGGCGTGGAGCATCCCGTTGAGCTTCAGGTCGGCGGTGAAGATCGCCTCGCCGCGGGCCCGGTGCAACCCGTCCGCACGCGTTGCCGGCTGACCGACGACGTCGAGCGGCCCGGCGGGCCACTGCTCGAGTGAGTCCTCCTCGACGACGATCCAGACCTCCTCGTAGCGGCCTTCGACCTCTTTTTCCGTACGAATCAGTCGCGCCACGTGCGAATCGCCTCCTCGATCTTCGGGTACGCGCCACAGCGGCAGAGGTTTCCCGCCATCGCGTGGCGGATCTCGTCGCTCGACGGGCTCGGATTTGACTCGACGAGTGCGACGGCGCTCACGATCTGCCCGGGTGTGCAGAAGCCGCATTGCAGTGCGTCGGATCGGACGAACGACGTCGATCATTGCGTGTTCGCGCAGTCCTTCGATCGTCGTCACGGCGCTGCCGTCGACGGAGTGCACGAGCGTGATGCAGGACAGCGTCGGTGTCCCGTCGACGAGGACGGTGCACGCCCCGCACTGACCTTCGCCGCACGCGACCTTCGTCCCGGTCAGGGTGAGCTCGTCGCGCAGCGCCTCGGCGAGCGTCGTCCCGACGGGCGCGTCGACGACGTAGCGATGGCCGTTGACGGCGAGCTCAGGCACTCGCGGTGACCGCCTCGATGTCGGCGAGGTGGACGAGCCTGAAGGTGAGCCGCGTCGCGTCGCGTCGCGCGGTCCTCGTCGTCGATCTCGGGGACGGCCGTCCAGAGCTCGCGCGCCGCGGTCAGCAGATCGTGGATCTGCTCGACCGTCTTCGGGTAGCCGTCCTGCTCGGCGCACGCGTTGATCGCGAGGCCGAGCACGCCGACCGTGTCGGGCTGGCGCGACCAGAGCAGCGGCGTCGCCATCGACAGGTACTGGTGGATGCGGGCGAGCTGCATGGGCTGCGCGAACGTCGCGCTGCCGATCGGCGTCGTCGGCTCCGGCAGCTCGGCGCCGTCCGCGAGCGCGCCCGCGGTTCGTCCGAGCATCGCGCGCAGCTCCGCGTCCCCGTAGCCGGCGAGGCGGGCCGTCTTGATCGCGATCAGCAGCGAGCCGGGCTGCTGCCCGTACGGGAAGTCGCTGGCGCACAGCACCTGCTCCGGCGAGACCCGCCGGTAGAAGTCGAGCAGGTCGACCGGGCTCCAGACCGAGGTGTCGAAGAACGTCCGCGGATGGCCGCTGAAATAGCGAGCCAGGTTCGCGAGGTCGGCGATCCCGCCGTGCGCGAGGATCAGCGTCGCACCCGGGCTCGCCTCCATCAGGGCGTGCAGCCCGTCCGCGATCGGCGGCAGGCCGCGGCCGGCGTGGATGAGGATCGGCACGCGGCGCTCGGATGCGAGGTGAAAGACGGGGCCGAGGCGCTCGTCGGTGGCCGTGAACCCCTGGGCGCGCGGGTGCAGCTTGATCCCGCGGGCGCCGCGGTCGAGGCAGCGCGTCGCCTCCTCGATCGGCGACTCGTTCAGGTCGAGGCGGACGAACGGGATCAGCCGGCCCTCGGAGCGCTCGGCGAACGCCAGGGTGCGGTCGTTGGCGGCCGCGGAAGCCGGGATGGCGGTCGGGCTCGTCGAGGCAGAACATGAACGCGCGCCCGACGCCGTAGCGCGCCATCACCTGCTCGAGCCGGTCGTAGTCGCCCACCATCCCGTCGATGTCGTTGCCGAGGTGGAGGTGCGCGTCGAAGAGCTCGGCTCCGGCGGGGATCAGCTGCCTGAGCTCGGCGTCGTAGGCATCGACCAGCTCGAGCGCGCTCCCCTGCGGATCCATGGCTCGGATCCTAGTTAGAGTCCGCGGGGGTGCCGGACGTCCTCATCTATGCCGACACGTTTCGCTCGCCGGAGCTCCGCCACGAGGTCCCGCTCGGTGTCCCCGACCCGTTCCTGTACGTCGAGTCGGACGGCGTCCGCCACATCGTGGTCGGCTCGATGGAGATCGCCGCGGCTCGCCGAGGTCGGCGTGCTACGAGCTGCACCCGTTCGAGGAGTTCGGCTCCGACGAGCTGATCGCGTCCGGCCGCTCGCAGCGCCGAGATCCAGCGCGAGATCGCCGTGCGCGCCGTCGCGGCGCTCGGCGTCGAGCGGGCGGTCGTGCCCGAGACCTTCCCGATCTGGCTCGCCGACCGGCTGCGGGCCGAGGGGGTCGAGCTGACGGTCGACGGGGCGTTCTTCGACGAGCGCCGCCGCGTCGAAGACCGCGGCCGAGCTCGCAGGCATCCGCCGCGCGCAGCGCGCGGCCGAGGCCGGGATGGACGCCGCGCGCGAGCTCCTCCGGCAGGGCGACGCCGAACGGCGACGCGCTCGTCGTCGACGGCGAGCCGCTGACGGTCGAGCGCGTGAAGGCGGCGATGGCGCGGCGTTCGCCGCAGCACGGCACGAGCGCGGACGAGTTCATCGTCGCGCCCGGCCCGCAGGGCGCGGTCGGCCACGACATGGGCGACGGGCCGATTCACGCCGGCGTCCCGATCGTGATCGACGTCTGGCCGCGCGACAACGAGTCGGCATGCTTCGCCGACATGACGCGCACGTTCGTCGTCGGCGAGGTGCCCGCCGACGTCGCGCGAGTGGCACCGGCTGTGCAAGGAGGCGCTCGACGCTGCGATCACCGACATTCGCGCCGGAGCCGACGGCCGCGCGATCTACGACGGGACGTGCGACATCTTCGAGGCGGCCGGCTAGCCGACCCAGCGGACGAAGGAGGCCGGCACGACCCTCGCCGACGGCTTCTTCCACGGGCTCGGCCACGGCGTCGGGCTCGAGGTGCACGAGCAGCCGGGCCTCGGTCTCTCGTCGAAGAACGCGCTCGTCGCCGGCGACGTCGTCACCGTCGAGCCCGGCCTCTACCGGCAGGGGTTCGGCGGCGTGCGGCTCGAGGACCTCGTGCTCGTCACCGACGACGGCGCCGAGAACCTGACGCGCTTCCCGTACGACCTGGAGCCGTAGCGAGCGGGCGTGGATCGGACCAGGCAGACGATCGACACGCTGCTTCTCGAGGAGCGGCGCTACCCGCCGCCGCCGGAGTTCGCGGCGCAGGCGAACGCGCAGCCCGAGATCTACGACGAGGACTTCGAGGCGTTCTGGGAGCGCGAGGGGCGCGAGCGCGTCGACGTGGTTCGAGCCGTTCGACGACGCTCTACGAGTGGGAGCTGCCGTACGCGAAGTGGTACCTCGGCGGCAAGCTGAACGTCGCGCACAACTGCGTCGACCGGCACGTCGAGGCCGGGCGCGGCGACCAGGTCGCCTACCACTGGGAGGGCGAGCCCGAGGGCGACCGCGCGCGACCTGACCTACGCCGACCTGCAGCGCGAGGTGGTCGCGTTCGCGAACGCGCTCAAGGAGCTCGGCGTCGGCAAGGGGACCGCGGTCGGCGATCTACATGGGCATGGTCCCGGAGCTGCCGATCGCGATGCTCGCCTGCGCGCGGCTCGGCGCGCCGCACACGGTCGTCTTCGGCGGCTTCTCCGCCGACTCGCTCTCCGTCGCGGCTGAACGACATGGGCTGCGAGGTGCTCGTCACGCAGGACGAGGCGTGGCGGCGCGGCACGACCGTGCCGCTGAAGCGGATCGCCGACGAGGCGATGGCCGACGCGCCGGGCGTCGGTCGCTGCCTCGTCGTCCGGCGCACCGGCAGCGACGTGCCGATGCAGGACGGGCCGCGACCACTGGTACCACGACGTGCGCGGCTCGGACGATCCGGCGACGTGCCCGCCCGAGCCGATGGACGCCGAGGATCTGCTCTTCCTCATGTACACGTCGCGGCACGACCGCGAAGCCGAAGGGGATCGCGCACACGACCGGCCGGCTACCTCGTCGGCGTCGCGACGACCCACCACTACGTCTTCGACCTGAAGCCCGACAGCGACGTCTACTGGTGCGCGGCCGACGTCGGCTGGATCACCGGGCCACAGCTACATCGTCTACGGGCCGCTCTGCAACGGCGCGACGTCGGTGATGTACGAGGGCACGCCCGACTTCCCCGACAAGGACCGCTGGTGGGCGATCGTCGAGCGCTACGGCGTGACGATCCTCTACACGGCGCCGACCGCGATCCGCTCGCACATGAAGTGGGGGCCCGAGCACGCGCAGAAGCACGACCTCTCGTCGCTGCGCCTGCTCGGCTCGGTCGGCGAGCCGATCAACCCGGAGGCGTGGATCTGGTACCGGAGCACATCGGCGGCGAACCGCTGCCCGATCGTCGACACGTGGTGGCAGACCGAGACGGGGATGATCCTGATCACGCCGCTGCCGGGGGTGACGACGACGAAGCCGGGCTCGGCGACGCAGCCGTTCCCGGGCGTCGACGCGGCGGTCTACAACGAGGCGGGCGACGAGGTCGGGCCGGGCGGCGGCGGCTACCTCGTGCTCAAGCGGCCGTGGCCGGCGATGCTGCGCGGGATCTACGGCGACGACGCGCGCTACCGCGAGACGTACTGGTCGCGGTACGGCGACGTCTACTTCGCCGGCGACGGCGCGCGGATCGACGCGGACGGCGACTTCTGGCTGCTCGGCCGCGTCGACGACGTGATGAACGTCTCCGGCCACCGCATCTCGACGATCGAGGTCGAGTCGGCGCTCGTCGACCACCACGACGTCGCCGAGGCCGCGGTCGCTGCGCGCAACGACGCGACGACCGGGCAGGCGATCGTCGCGTTCGTGACGCTGAAGGGCGGCGGCGACGGCTCGCTCGAGAAGCTCGAGGAGCTGCGCAACCACGTGGCCATGAAGATCGGGCCGATCGCGAAGCCGGCGAACATCGTCTTCACGCCGGAGCTGCCGAAGACGCGGTCGGGCAAGATCATGCGCCGCCTGCTCCGCGACGTCGCCGAGAACAGGCCGCTCGGCGACACGACGACGCTCGCCGATCCGACGGTGGTCGAAGAGCTCCGCGACCGCGGGCACACCGAGCAGGGTCAAGAGTCCTGATCCGCCGCCTGGCAGCGCCGCTGCTGGCCGCCGGGATCTGTGCGGGAGCGACCCACGCGACAGCGACCCCGCCCTTGACGCGGGCGCTGCACACCCTGCCGGGCGTCCACGTCCCGGTGCCGGTCGTGACGCACCCGGCGTCGCGAACGTCACCGGGCTACATCTTCGTCGCCGAGAAGGCGGCTCGGACGACCGGCGGCCCGCTGATCCTCGACAACCGCGGGCGCGTCGTCTGGTTCGACCAGCTGACCGCGCCGTTGGAGGCGACCGACTTCCGCGTCCAGCGCTACCGCGGTAAACCGGTGCTCACCTGGTGGGTCGGCAGGAGCAACCGGGCCGGGGTGGGGCGTGGCTCGTACGTGATCTACGACAGGAGCTACCACCTGATTGCGCGCGTCCATGCGAGCGCCGGCCTCGTGGGCGACCTGCACGAGTTCCAGCTGACGCCTCGGGGGACGGCGTACATCACGGTCTACCACGAGGTCGCGGACGATCTCTCGAGCGTCGGCGGCCCGAAGCACGGCTATGTGTACGACAGCATCGTCGAGGAGATCGACGTCGCGACCGGTCGGATGCTGTTCGAATGGCACAGCCTCGACCACGTGCCGCTCTCGGACTCGACTCAGGCGAATCGACCGCCTGCGCGCGACGCGACGAAGGCGAAGCCGCTCGACTACTTCCACGTCAACTCGATCGCCGACGGTCCGGGCGGCACGATCCTCGTCTCGGGGCGAAACACAAGCACGATCTACCTGCTCGCGCGCGACGGCCACATCATCTGGCGTCTTGGTGGCAAGCGCAGCGACTTCGGCCCACGCGCGGCGGTGAAGTTCGCGTTCCAGCACAACGCACGGCTGCATCCGGGGAACCTGCTGACACTGTTCGACAACGGCGGCAACCCGCGCGTCGAGCCCTTCTCGCGTCCGCTCGAGCTGCGGCTCGATCTGGCGACGAAGCGAGCGACGGTCGTGAAGACGTTTCTGCCGCCGAAGCGGATCGCGTCCCCTTTCGAGGGCAACCTGGAGCTCCTGCCCGACGGCGGAGCGCTGGTCGGCTGGGGCGGCGTGAGGATCGTCAGCGAGTTCTCGCGCAGCGGCAGCCTGCGCTTTCAGCTCGAGCTTCCGTACGGCGACACGTATCGCGCGTACCGCTTCGTCTGGACGGGGCGGCCGTCGACGGCTCCGAAGGCGGCGGCCGGAGCGGGAGTGGTGTACGCGAGCTGGAACGGCGAGACCGGCATCGCACGCTGGCAGGCGCTCGCCGGGCCTGATCCCACGCACCTGCGCGTCGTCGGGACTGCGCCGTGGGCCGGGCTCGAGACGGCGATTCCCGTCGACACGTCGTCCTCGGTCGTCGTCGTGCGCGCGCTCGACGCTCGCGGGCGTGTGCTCGGGACGTCGCGCGTCTGAGCCACGCGGGATACGCTCCGGGCATGAGCGACGAGTCGAGCGTGACGCTCGTCGACCGTGACGAGATCCCGGTGATGTTCAAGCGCGTCGCCGACAACCAGGCCGAGATCAGCCGAGGCTGGAGCGAGCTGGAGGCCGCTGTCGGGTCGCTTCGCGGCCGTAAGTTCTACGGCGTGTTCGACGCGGCGATCGGGGAGTATCGCGCCTGCGTCGAGCGCGTCGAGAGCGACGACCCAGAGGCGCTCGGGCTGGAGGTCGGAACGCTCGCCGGCGGCCGCTACGCGATGCGGCGGCTTCGCGGCGAGCCGCCCGGCATCTATGCGCTGATCTCCCCGGCCTTCGACCAGCTGTCGATGCGCCCCGACCGGGACGATAGTCGCCTTGGAATCGAGTTCTACCGCAGCCGGGACGCGATTGACCTGCTGCTGCCGGTCAGCTGATCAGAGCAGCTGCTCGAACATCGCCGGGTCGTCGAAGGGGCCGATCACGGCGAGCCGCAGGCCCTCGCCCGCGATCACGTCCTGAGCGACGCGATGCACGTCGTCGACGGTCACCGCGTCCAGGCCTGCGAGCAGCTCGGACGGCTCCGCGGCTGCGCCCTCGAGCACCTCGCGACGGAGACCGAACAGGAGGAGCCCGTTCGGGCTCTCGGTCTGCAGCACGAAGCGCCCCTTGGCAAGTGCGCGCGCCTTCTCGAGCTCGTCGGCAGGCACCGGCTCGTCGGCGATCCGCTTGAACTCCTGCGCGATCACGCCGACCGCCTCGTCCGCGCGCTTCAGGTCGACGCCGGCCTGGGAGACGAGCGTCCCGGCGTCGGTGAACGAGCTGTTCAGCGCATAGACGTAGTACGCGAGCCCGCGCCGTTCCCGGACCTCGAGGAACAGCCGTGAGGACATTCCGGTCCCGAGAACCGTGCCGAGCAGCTGCAACGCGTACCGGTCGGGATGGCCGAGCGGGTAGCTCGGAAGGCCGAGGCAGACGTTCGCCTGATCGGAGTCCTTCGTGTGGATGCGCACGCGCGGCTCGGCGGAGCGCTCGATCGCTGCCGGCTCGGGCGTCGCCGGTCTCCCCGGGCGGGATGTCGCCGAGCAGCTCCTCGAGCCGCGGCAGCAGATCGTCGCCCGTCATGCCCGGCGACGCCCACGACCATCCGCTCCGGCTTGTACCAGGTCGAGAGGTAGTCGAGGAACGTGTCACGCGACGCGCCGGTGATCGTCTCCTTCGTTCCGAGCGTCTCCCAGCCGAGCGGGTTGTCGCCGAAGAGGAGCTGGTCGTACACCGAGGAGACGTAGTCGCGCGGCGTGTCGAAGTACATGTTCATCTCCTCGACGATCACGCCCTTCTCGCGCTCGAGCTCCTCGTTGTCGAACTTGGAGTTGCGGATCATGTCGACGAGCACGTCGAGTGCCTGATCGCGCTGCTCACCGGCGCAGCGGATGTAGTAGCCCGTGTACTCCTTCGACGTGAACGCATTGAACTCGCCGCCGAAGCGGTCGACCTCGAGTGCGATGTCCTTGGCCGTCGGACGGCGTTCGGTCCCCTTGAAGAACATGTGCTCCGCGAAGTGCGCGATGCCACGGTTGCCGGCGTTCTCGTACCGCGAGCCGGCGGAGAGCATGATGTAGCAGGTGACCGACTGCGCGTGGTCGAGCGGCGCCGTCAGCACGCGCAGTCCGTTCGAAAGGGCGTTGCGCTGAAAGACCGTCATGCGGCGAGCATCCTCCTCAGGTCGTCCGAGAGTGGGACCGATGAACCCGTACCGTAGTCGTAGCCGACGAGCACGCTCTTCGCCTCCGCGGCGAGCCGCCCGCCGGCCCAGAGCTCGTGCTCGAGGTCGAAGCTGCTCGTTCCGACGCGCGGACACCGCGTGCGGACCTCGATCTCCTCGCCGGGACGCAGCTCGGCGCGGAAATCGATCTCGACGCGTGCGAGGATGAACGGCTCGAGCCCGCCGAGCACGGCGATCCGAGCCTGCTCGAGGTACGTCGAATAGGCGGCGTTGTTGACGTGGCCCATCGGGTCGCAGTCGCGAAAGCGAACACGCTCGTGATGCGTCCACGGGAACTCGGGCACCGCGGCGATGGTATAGACGCAATGTGAGCCGTAGTCTCGACGGAGGCGACCAAGGAGCGGAGGTGCCGGCGGTGCAGCGGGAATCGAGCGAGAGCCAGATGCGCAAGGCGGTGTTCGCGCAGCCCGAATGGTTGCGGCAGGTTCCGTCCGGCCGCAGGCTGCCGTTCGGCGCTCGGGTGGTGCACACGGGGTGCGGGACGTCGTTTCACGCAGCGCAGACGGGCGGCGACGCCGTCCAGGCGCTGGAGGCGGTGCTCGCTCCGCCGCAGGCGGACGTGCTCGTCTGCGTCTCGCACGAGGGCGACACACAGCTGACGCTGGAGGCGGCGCGCGCGTTCTCCGGCGAGGTGTGGCTGATCACCGGGAGAGCCTCGTCGCCGCTCGCCGAGGTCGCCGACGTCGTGATCGTCTGCACACCGCAGATCGAACGGTCGTGGTGCCACACCGCGAGCTACACGTGCGCGGTCGCGGCGCTCGACGCGATCCACGGTGGCGATCCGTCCTGGCTGGCACAGGAAGTCGAGGATGCGCTCGACCTGGAGGTAGCCGCGCCGGCACACGACAAGATCCTCGTCGCGGGCGCGGGTCCCGACTGGCCCACGGCGCAGGAGGCGGTGTTGAAGCTGCGCGAGGGCGCCTGGATCTCGGCCGGTGCGCACCAGACGGAGCAGCTGCTGCACGGGCATCTGGCCGCGGTCGACGAGAGTGTGCGGGCATTCGTGCTCGAGGGGGAGGGTCGGGCGGCGGAGCGTGCTCATGACGCCGTGCGTGCGCTCGAGACGCTGGGGTGCGAGACGACGCTCGTCCCGACCCGCCATCCCGCCGTCGACATCGTTCGCTTCCACCTCCTGACGCTCGCGATCGCCGAAGCGCGCGGGATCGATCCGGATCCGATCCGGCGCACGCCCGGCTCACGCTGGGCAAGCGCGGCCGGCTCCGCGTACCCGGGCTGACGCCGTCCGGCGAGCCCCGGTCGCCACGGGGCGACACAAATTCGTCACCGTCGCCAGGCGAGGCACACGGGTTTTGAGCGCGAAGAATCCCTGCTCGTGGGTCTGTGGATCGTTTGTTGCACTTTCGTCACGCTGGTCGGGCGATCGGACACGCCTCGAATCGACGAGGCGAGATCGCCGGACTGCGGTCGCCTACGTCGGTGGTGGCTCGTAGGGCGCCGGCTGGGGGCCCGGGTCGAAGACCGGCTTGACATCGTGCGGCGTGATCGACCCCGCCTTGACCGCTTCGGCCCAGTGGCAGGCGACGAGGTGTCCGTCGATGGAGCGGAGCTCCGGCTCCTCGTCGGCACAACGCGTCGGCTGGACGAACGGGCAGCGCGTGTGGAAGCGGCATGCGGCAGGCGGATGGGCCGGGTTCGGCAGGTCTCCCCCGACGCGAATCGGGCGGCGGCTGCGTTCGACCTCGGGATCGGGAATCGGGATCGCCGACAGCAAGGTGACGGTGTAGGGATGAAGCGGGTTCTCGTAGAGGTCGTCGGCAGGTGCGATCTCGACGATCTTCCCGAGGTACATCACGACGATCCGCGTGGAGATGTGTCGGACGACAGCGAGGTCGTGCGCGATGAAGAGGTAGGTGAGGTTGAACTCTCGCTGCAGCTCCTCGAGCAGATTCACGATCTGGGCCTGAATCGAGACGTCGAGCGCGGAGACCGGCTCGTCACACACGATGAACGCGGGGTGCAGCGCGAGCGCCCGGGCCAGGCCGATCCGCTGACGCTGGCCACCCGAGAACTCGTGCGGGTACCTGTTCGCCGCGTCGGCGGGAAGGCCGACGACGTTGAGCAACTCTGCGACCGCGCCGCCGACGGTCTTCCTTGAGGTCGTGCCGTGTGTTCGCAACGGCTCGCCGACGATGCGGCCGACGGAGTGGCGTGGGTTGAGCGATGCGTACGGGTCCTGGAAGACCATCTGCATCTTCCGCCTGATCGGATGGAGCTCGCTCTCCGACGCCTTCGTGATGTCCTGGCCGTCGAACACGATCCGGCCGCCGGTCGGGTTGTAGAGGCGCAGAATCGCGCGGCCGAGCGTCGACTTTCCGCAGCCCGACTCTCCGACGAGGCCGACCGTCTCGCCGCGTGCGATCGAAAACGAGACGCCGTCGACCGCCTTGACGTCTCCCACGTGACGGTCGAGGACGATCCCGCTCGTCAACTTGAACCACACCCGCAGATCGTCGATCTCGACGAGCGTGTCGTTGGTGATCTCACTCACGCCGAACCGACCAGCCTGCTGCGACGCCATGCATCCGACTCGACTGGGAAGAAGCATGCGGCCGCGTGGCCCGGCTCGAGCTCCTCGAGCTCGGGAAGCTCGGCTACGCAGCGGCTCTGCTGGAATCGGCAGCGCGGGGCGAACGGGCACGAGGCCGGCGCCTGGAGCATGTCGCGCGGCCTGCCCGGGATCGGGTTCAGCGCCGCCGACCGGCGACTGTCGAGGCGCGGGACGCTCTCCAGCAGCCCGAGCGTGTACGGATGCCGCGGCTGGCCGAAGATCTGCTCGGCCGCCCCGCTCTCGACGAACGTGCCGGCGTACATCACCTCGACCCGCTCGCAGATGCCCGCGACGACTCCCAGATCGTGGGTGATCATGATCAGCGCCGTGTCGCGTTCGGAGACCAGGGCGCGCAACAGATCGAGGATCTGCGCCTGGATCGTCACGTCGAGCGCGGTCGTCGGCTCGTCGGCGATCAGCAGCTTCGGCTCGCACGCGAGGGCCATAGCGATCATCGCGCGCTGACGCATCCCGCCCGAGAACTGGTGCGGGTAGTCGTTCAGCCGGGCGCGCGCACTGGGGATGCCGACCTGGTCGAGCAGTTCTGCGGCCCGGGCGAGTGCGCCCTTCTTGTTCAGGCCGAGATGCGTCTCGAGCGGCTCACGGATCTGGCGGCCGATCGAGAGCACCGGGTTCAGGCTCGTCATCGGGTCCTGGAAGATCATCGCGATCTGGCTGCCGCGGATGCTGCGCAGCTCGGAGTCGCTCATCGTGGTCAGCTCTGCGCCCGCGAAGCGTGCGCTTCCGGCGGTGACGCGCCCGGCACGCGGCAGGATCCCGAGCAGCGCGAGCGACGTCACGCTCTTGCCGCAGCCGGACTCGCCCACGATCCCGAGCGTCTCTCCAGGCGCGATGTCGAACGAGACGCCGTTGACGGCGTGGACGGTGCCGCGGCTCGTCCAGAAGCGAACCTCGAGCCCTTCGACCTCGAGCAACGGCGACCGCGCCATCTACGCTCGCCCTCGCAGCTTCGGGTCGAGCGCTTCGCGCAGGCCGTCGCCGATCAGGTTGAACCCGAGCACCGAGATGACGATCGCGACGCCCGGGAAGATGGCCAGGAACGGTGCGGTCTGCAGGTAGCGGACCGTGTCGGTCAGCATGTTGCCCCACTCGGGCGTCGCGGGGTCCTGCGGGCCGAGCCCCAGGAAGCTCAACCCGGCGGCGTCGATGATCGCAGTCGCAAGCGCAAGCGTGCCCGCGACGATCACGACGGAGATCGAGTTCGGCAGCACGTGGGACAGCAGGATCTTCCGCCGTCTCACCCCGACGGCGCGTGCCGCGAGCACGAAGTCGTTCTCGCGCTGCGCGAGGACGGAACCGCGTAAGAGGCGCGTGAAGATCGGGATGTTGACGATCCCGATCGCGATCATCACCTGCGAAGAGACCGGGCCCGAGCAGCGCGACGATCCCGATCGCCATCAGGAAGCCGGGGATCGCCAGCATGATGTCGACCAAGCGCATCAGGGTCCCGTCGATCCAACCGCCGAAAAAGCCGGAGATCGCGCCCAGGGTGATACCGACTGAGAGGCCGACCGAGACGGAGACGATCCCGATCAGCAGGGAGAGGCGCGCCCCGTAGAGGATTCGCGACAGCTCGTCTCGGCCGAGATCGTCGACACCGAGCAGGTGGCTCCACGACGGCCCGGGACAACAGCCGTTCGACGACGAGGTTCAGGTTCTGCGCACGCGGGTTCGCCGGCGCGAGAAACGGCGCGAAGATCGCGACGAACACGAACAGCGAGACGAGCACGAAGCCCGACGATCGCGCTCGGGTTGCGGCGTAGCCGGCGGAACGCGTCCGACCAGAGTCCACCCTGGCCCTCGCCCTCGCCTTCGAGCGAGATCTCGGTCGTCTCGAGCTCGATGATCGACATGGCGCTACTTCCCTCCCAGCCGGATTCGCGGGTTGATCAAGCCGTACGAGATGTCGACGAGCAGGTTCACGAACACGACGACGATCGCGACGAAGAGAATGCCGCCCTGGATCACCGGATAGTTGCGGTCGGCGATCCCCTGCTGCAGCCACGAGCCGATCCCGGGGTAGGCGAAGACCGTCTCGGTCAAGATCGCGCCCGACAACAGCAATCCGACCTGGAGACCGACGATCGTCGACACCGGGAGCATTGCGTTTCGCATCACGTGCCGCATGTCGACCGTCCGTGGCGGCAGCCCCTTCGCGCGCGCGGTCCGGATGTAGTCCTCGTTCTGGACGTCGAGGACGGCGGCGCGGGTGATTCGCGTGATGATCGCGAGCGGAATCGACCCGAGCGCGATCGCCGGCAGGATCAGGTGCTTGGTGACGTCCCAGAAGGCAGCCGGATTGCGGGCCAGGATGCGCGTCGAGGAGATAGAGGTTTGTCGGATGGGGAATGTTGATCAGGACCGACATCTGACCCACGGTCGGCAGCAGCCCCAGTTGCACGGCGAAGATGTACTTCAGGATCAGCGCGAGGAAGAAGATCGGGATCGAGATCCCGAAGAGCGAGATCCCGAGCGAGAAATGGTCGAACGCCTTCCCGTGCCGCTTCGCCGCGAAGAACCCGAGCGGAATGCCGACGGATACGGCGAAGAACGCCGCTGCGAACGCGAGCTGGAACGTCGCGGGGAACCGCTGTCCGATCTCGGTCAGCACCGTCTGCCGTGACGTGATCGACGTGCCGAGCTGCAGCTGCGCCGTCTGCTCGAGGTAACGCCAGTACTGAACGTAGATCGGCTTGTCGAGGCCGAACTGATGATTGATCTCCCTGACGTCTGAGGCGTCGCGCGCTCGCCGAGGAGGGCCTGGGCCGGGCTGCCGGGCAGCGCCCTGATCCAGACGAAGACGAGGATCGACAGCCCGAGGAGGATCGGGACGAGCAGCAGCAGTCGGCGAATGACGAACCGGAGCATTCGAAGCAGTGACTCCTTGAGCCTGCCAGACAGTCTGCGGGGGCCGGCGTGGCCGGCCCCCGACGAGTGACTGGACTAGCCGATCGACACGCTCGAGAAGAACTGGATGTCGACCGGGCTCGGCACGTACCCGTTGACGTTCTTCTGGAACGCGAGCGCCGGGCTCGTGTGCACGTACGGAACGCCCGGGAGGAAGTTCATGATCATGTTGTTCGCCTGCTTGTAGAGCGCGACGCGCTTGGAGACGTTCGACTCGTCGCGCGCCTTCGTGAGGATGTTGAAGATCGCGGGGTTGTTGAAGCCCCACTGCTTCTGCGGCGTCCGGAAGAACACGCCGTCGAAGTCGTCGGGATCTCCGAAGTCGCCCGTCCACCCGTAGAGGTAGACCTGCGCCTTGCCGTCCTCGACCCCGCCGAGATAATCGGGGGTCCAGGGAGCAGCATGCGGAGCGATCTGGAACCCGGCCTTCGTCAGGCTTGCCGAGAAGGCCTGGAAGTTCTTCGCAGGATCCGGCATGTAGGGGCGCGAGACGCCCGTCGGATACCAGAACGAGATCTTCACCGGAAGCTTCAGCCCCGCGGCCTTGAGCAGCGCGCGCGACTTGGCCGGGTTGTACGGATACTGCTTGACCGTGTTCGAGTAGCCGAACAGGCTCGGCGGCTGGAACTCCTTCGCGACGACACCGCGGCCGCCGTAGAACGCCTTGACGACGGACTGACGGTCGAGGCCGTACGCGACCGCCTGCCTGACCTTGATGTTGTTCATCGGCGGGATCGACTGGTTCATGCCGACGATGCCGACGTTGAACGGCGGCCGCGACAGCAGCTTCAGGTTGCTGTCACTCTTGATCGTCGGGATGTCCTCGGGCTCGACCAGGTCGTAGCCCTGGATCTCGCCGTTCTGCAACGCCTGCAGACGCGCTGCGTTGTCGGCGATCGGCATGAAGATCAGCGTGCTCAGCTTCGCCGGCGTGCCCCAGTAGTTCGGGTTGCGGACGAGGACGAGCTTGTCACCGCGAGTCCACGACTGCAGCATGAACGGACCGGTGCCGGTCGGATGCTGCGTCGCAGTAGGTGCCGGTCGGGTGGAAGACGCCGTCGGCGTCCACCGTGCCCTGGTTGGCGCCGTACTTCTGCATCGCCGTCGGGCTTCCCATCGAGAACGACGGAAGCGACAGCGCGGCGATGAACGACGCCGAAGGTGCCGTCAGGTTGATCGTCGCCGTCGAATTGTTGACGACCTTGCAGCTCTTGTAGAGGCTCCCCTTCGGGGCCCCGGACTTCGGGTCGTACGTCTTGAACCCGCCGAATACCGTCTGCCAGTAGTAGGTCGCGCTCGGGTTCTGGAACGACCCGGTGAAGTTGTACCACCGGTTGAAGTTGAAGCAGACGGCGGCCGCGTTGAACGGGGTGCCGTCGCTGAACTTCACGTTCTTCCGCAGGTCGAAGGTCCACGACTTCCCGCCGGCCGTCGACTTCCAGCTCAGCGCGAGGCTCGGGACAACGGTGGTCGTGCCGGGCTTCAGTCCGACGAGGCCCTGGTAGATCTGAATGACGACACGACCCGATTCGCCGTCGGAGATCAATGCGCCGTCAAGGGCGACGGGATCTGCCGACGAGCCGAAAACGAGCGTATCGCTTGCCGCTTTGTGCGCTCGAGCGCCGTACGCGACTGCGACGACGATGAGCATGACGAGGCCAAGCGCAAGGAAGGCCTTCGTGAGTTTCCTCATGGAATCCTTTCATCCCGGGGGGTGGTCCGGCGGAATTATTGCTGATCCCGCGGGCAAGTCCGCAAAAATGAAATAACCGCATATCTCGATGCTGAACGGCCGCCTCCCTCACCGCCCGCGAGCTCGACGAGCTCTCCGCGTTCCTGCGCATCCCCAGCATCAGCGCGGATCCGGCCCACGCTGCCGATGTTCGCGCAGCCGCCGACTGGCTCGTCGGGCTGATCCGGGACGGTGGCGGCGAGGCCGAGATCGTCGAACGGGAGGGGAGACCGCTGGTCGACGCCCTCGTGCGCTCGGGCAATCCGTCAGAGGGACGACCACCGGTTCTCTGTTACGGCCATTTCGACGTTCAGCCGCCGGCCCCGCTCGAACTGTGGGAGAGCGATCCTTTCAGCCCGGAGGTGCGAGACGGCTGGTTGTATGCGCGCGGCGTTGCCGACGACAAGGGGCAGCTCTGGGCGCTCATCCGGGCCGCACTCGATCTCTCCCGGGCCGGCGCGCTGCCGGTGGACGTCCGGTTCGTCCTGGACTGCGAAGAGGAGGTCGGCGGCACGTCGATCGTCGACTACCTCGAGGAGACGGCAGGTGCCGCGCGAGCATGCGTGATCTTCGACACGGCGATGCTCGACCGCGATACGCCCGTCTTGACGCTGGCGACGAGAGGCACTGTGTATCTCCACGTCGAGGTGCGAACGAACCAGCGCGATCTCCACTCGGGCGTCTATGGCGGCGCCGCGCTGAACGCGCTCCACGTCCTTGTGCACGCGCTCGAACAGGTCGTACCGCGCGATGGGCGCGTCCGGGATTCGCTCCAGGTCGACGTCGCGGCACCGAGCGATCGAGAGGTCGGCGAGTGGCGAGCGCTTCCGGCCGGCGCCGAACTCCTTGCGGCACAGGGCGCGGTGCCGGCGGACGCCGATGCTGCGGAGGAGTTCTACCTGCGCACCTGGGGGCTTCCCTCACTCGACGTCAACGGCATCGAGGGCGGATCGCCCGTCCTGCAGAAGACGATCGTCGCCTCGACTGCTCGGGCGAATCTGTCGCTGCGACTCGCGCCCGGCCAGACCGTGAAGCGCGTCGTGCCGGTGATCGGCGAGCTCCTCGAGCGTGAGCTGCCTCCGGGGGCGCAGCTCGACATCGAGGTCACTGCGTCATGCGACCCCGGCTCGACGGCGCCGGACTCACGCGCGATCGAGCTTGCGGCAGAGGCGATCGAGCGCGCAACCGGTAAGCGGCCGTTGCTCCTGCGGAGCGGCGGCTCGCTCCCCCTCATGCCGATGCTCGAACGCCTCGGAATCCCGGCCGTCGTCTCCGGGTTCGACGTTCCGGACGGCAACATCCATGCTCCGAACGAGCGGATGCTGGTAAGTCATCTCGGACTCGCGATCGCCGCAGCCCGCGAGCTCTATCTCGCGTTTGCAGCGCTCTGACCGCCGCTAGAGCTTGCGCAGCTCGTCGAGCAGGCCGTCGACCTCGTCCGCGGTGTTGTACTGGACGATCCCGACGCGAACGGCGCCTTCCGGGAGGCCGAGCCGGTTCATGACCTCGACGGCGTAGTAATTGCCTGCCCAGACCGCGTAACCGGCTTCGCCGAGACGCTCCGCGACATCCTGTGGCTCCCGGCCGTCGATGTTGAGCGCGAAGGTCGAGACCCGAGCGTCCATCCCGTTCGCGCCGTACAACGTGCAGTTCTCCGGGAGGCCGTCCAGGAAGCGTCGGCCGAGGTCGTGCTCGTGTTGGAGGATGAAGTCCCACCCGACCCACTGCATGTGCTCGACGGCGGCGACGAACCCGGCGAGCAGCTCGTGCTGGTTCGTCCCGGTCTCGAAGCGGTGACCGACAGGCTCGTTCGCCGAAGGCCGCACCTTGTAGGGGCGCCATGACTCGAGCAAGTCCTGCCGGCCGAACGCGAGGCCCATGTGCGGGCCGTAGTACTTGTACGGCGAACAGACCAGGACGTCAGCGCCGATCTCCTGCACGTCGATCGGGCCGTGCGGGCCATAGTGCACCGCATCGACCCACGCGAGCGCGCCGGCCTCGTGCGCGAGCGCGACCACCTCCGCGACCGGGGTGACCGTGCCGACGGCGTTCGACGCGTATGGAAATGCGACCACGCGCGTCCGCTCCGAGAGAAGCGAGCGCAGATGGTCGAGGTCGAGGCGGCACTCGCCGTCGATCTCCGCGAATCGGACCACGAGGTCTCGATCTCGCGCGAGCTCGAGCCACGGCGACACGTTCGCATCGTGGTCGAGCTTCGTGCACACGATCTCGTCGCCGGCGGCCCAGTCGCGGCCGGCGGCGCGGGTGAGCGCGAAGTTGAGCGACGTCATGTTCGGCCCGAACGCGACCTCCTCGACGGTGGCGTTCAGGAACTCGGCGGCCGTCTCGCGTGCCTGCGCTACGAGCGCGTCGGTGCGCTGCGACGTCCCGTACGGCGCGCCGATGTTCGCATTCGACTCGCGCAGGTACCGGGCGATCGCATCGATGACCGAGTCCGGCACCTGGGTGCCGCCCGGCCCGTCGAAGAATGCGAGCGGCTGGCGAAGCGCGGAGAAGCGCTCACGTACGGCCTCGACGGTCGTCACGACACGTGCCACTTGCGCACCTCCGGTTTCGCCGACATCACTGCGATCAACGCTACCTTCTCGCGCTCCGCCGGGTTCCGTCCGACCCTGGACCTAAATTGGTCGGCGATGAGGCTGAGGCGGCTCTCGGAAGCCGAATGCTACGCCCGCTGTTACGGCGCCCATCGGAGCGACCAGGTGAGCGTCCTCAAGCCGACGCCCCGCCGGCCGCCACTCGCGGGCGAGGAGCTGCGACGGCATTTCGAGCAGCGACTCGACGCGCGCGGCCCCGAGCAGGAGGCAGCGTGACCCGCGTCTGCCGGACCTGGTCGAGGCGGCGGGCATCGACCGGCGCCGGCCGGAAGCCTGCTCCGCCGCTCCCGAGCTCGTGGGTCTGCACCGCGACGTGGACGCAGCGCATGCCACGCTGTAAGCCGCGTGGCCGCAAGCATCCCTAGCCCGCCCAGCGCTGTCCCCGACGTGCTCGCTCCGGGGCTCCGTTGCGTCTTTTGCGGCATCAACCCGGGCCGGGTCTCGGCCGCCGCCGCGGCCCATTTTGCGAATCCGCGCAATGACTTCTGGCGACTGCTCCACGACGCCGGCTTCACGCCGAGCCGCCTCGAGCCGGCCGAGCAGTTCTCGCTCCTCGATCTCGGTATCGGCGTCACGAACGCGGCGTCTCGCACGACGCCGGGCTCGGGAGATCTCCGGCAGCAGGATTTCGACGCCGGCCGCCTCGGGCGCCTCGCCCGCGAGCTCGACCCCCGGGCAATCGCCTTCGTCGGCAAGGAGGCCTACCGAGGCCTCTTCCGGCAACGCGCGGAGCTCGGCCCCCAACTGCGCACGATCGGGATGACGGCGCTCTTCGTGCTTCCGTCGACGTCGCCCGCCAATGCCGCAGTGTCGTACGAGGAACGTCTGCACTGGTTCTCGGCGCTGCGGGACTGGCTTGCTCCCGTCGACCGGCAGGCCGTGCGCGGAGTCGTCGTCGACGCGAAGCAACGCGTCCTCCTCGTACGGTTCGAGCATCCGGTGAGCGGCGCCAGCTGGTGGGCGACGACCGGCGGCGGCGTCGAGCCGGGCGAGTCGGATGAACAGGCGCTGCGGCGCGAGCTGCGCGAGGAGGCAGGGCTCTCGCTCGACGAGCCGGGGCCGGTCGTGCACGTGCGCGAGCACACCTTCCCGTGGGACCGCGAGATCATCCGCCAGCACGAGCGCTTCTACGTGATCCGCGTCGAGGCGCACGAGGCCGCGCCGACGATCGACCTGCTCCCCGAGGGGGTGACCGAGCTCCGCTGGTGGACGTTGGCCGAGCTCGAACGAACCGGCGAGACGGTCGTCCCGCGGGAGCTGGCGCAGATCGTGCGCGCCGCCGTAGCCGAAGATCGTCCCTGAGGACGACCTGAAGATCGACCGTGCGACCGATGCCTGCGGGTCGCGCCGCCTGCAACATCGCTGCCATGACGCTCAACCACGTGTTGATCGGCAGCTTCGGCCTCGGTGGGGCGAGGCTCGGAGCAGTCGCGGTTCGCCTCGAGAAGGCGCAGACGGCAATGGGGTTGCTGACTGGTGCCCGCCTCGGCGAATCCGACGAGAACGGCCGGGGCGTGGGCCGCCTCGCCGCCCGGCGCTCGATTGTCTGCTGACGGTCGACTCGCCGCGCGGAGGGAGGCGCCCACGGGCCCCCAGCCGGGCGCGTGAGCAGTGAGCACGAACCATCTAGCCTGACCTCCGCGTGGAGGGTGTCCTCGTCGCTGTGCATCTGCTCGCCGCCGCCGTCTGGGTCGGCGGCTCGACCGCGCTGATCTTCGTCGGCGTCCCCGCCGTGCGCACGATCGAAGGGCCGGAGCGCGGGCGCGCGATGCGGGAGCTCGGGCTCCGTTGGCGACCGCTCGGCTACGGATCGCTGCTCGTCGCCGCGCTGACCGGCGTTGCGCTCGCCGCGCGCGACTGGGAGACCCGCCCTGCGTTCCAGATCGTGCTGTGGGTCAAGGTGACGCTCGCGATCTGCCTCGTCGTGGTCTCCTACGTGCACAACTTCGTGCTCGGCCCGCGCCTCCAGGCCGAGATCCGCGAGGGGAGGGCGGAGCGCTCGCGCCGCGCGCTGGTCGTGGTGGGCTGGACGAGCTACGCGTTGACGATCGCGGTTCCGTTGCTCGGCGTCGCGCTGGCGCAGCTCGTCAAGTAGACGGTTCAGTTGTTCCAGCGGTTCGTGATCGGCGTGCGCCGGTCGCGCCCGAATGCCTTCGGCCGCAACTTCACGCCCGGCGGTGCCTGGCGGCGCTTGTACTCGGCTCGGTCGACGAGGGCGAGCGCGCGTTCGACGACGTCACGGTCGAACCCGTCCTGCGAGAGCTCCTCGCGCGAGCGATCGAGCTCGACATACGCCTCGAGCACGCGGTCGAGCTTCGCGTACGGCGGCAACGAGTCCTCGTCGAGCTGGTCGGCGCGCAGCTCGGCACTCGGCGCACGATCGATGATCGACCGCGGGATCAGCTCTCCCGCCGCGCGCTCGTTGAGCCGCTCCGCCAGCCGGAAGACGTCGGTCTTGTAGACGTCCTTGATCAACGCGAATCCGCCGGCGAGGTCGCCGTACAGCGTCGAGTAGCCGACGGAGAGCTCGGACTTGTTGCCCGTCGCGATGACGAGCCAGCCGAACTTGTTCGAGAGCGCCATCAGCAGTGTGCCGCGGATCCGCGCCTGCAGGTTCTCCTCGGTCAGGTCGGGCTCACGCCCCGCGAAATGCTCGGCGAGCGCAGCGTCGTAGGCGTCGACCATCGGCTCGATCGCGAGCTCGCGGAAGTCCGTTCCCAGCAGCTCGGCCAGCCGTCGCGCATCGCCGCGGGTGGCATCGGACGAATAGCGGGACGGCATCGAGACGCAGTGCACGCGCCCCGGCCCGAGCGCCTCGACGCAGAGGGCCGCGGTGAGCGCCGAGTCGATGCCTCCCGACACTCCGATGACGACGTCGCCGAACCCGTTCTTCGTCACGTAGTCGTGGAGACCGAGCTCGAGTGCGAGCCGCATCTGCTCGAGATCGTCGACCTGCGGCTTGGGCGCGGGATGGCCGCGTGTTGCTCTGCGCCGCCGGCGGCGGAAGCTCGAGGACGTGAGCCTCGCGCGGCCTGCGTCCCCGCGCCAGCGCCCGGCGTCGGACGTCGCGGAGGCGACGGCCGATCGCGGACACCGGGTCGACGTCGACGACGAGCAGCTCCTCCTCGAAGCCTGCCGCGCGTGCGACGACCTGGCCGTCGTCGTCGATCACGACCGAGTGGCCGTCGAAGATCAGCTCGTCCTGGCCGCCTACCGTGTTGCAGAGCGCGACGAAGCACGTGTTGTCGCGTGCGCGAACCTGCAGCATCTCCTCGCGCTCGCGGTCCTTGCCGACGTGGAACGGCGACGCCGAGATGTTGGCGATCAGCTGCGCGCCGGCGAGAGCCAGGTCGGTCGCGGGCGGCCCCGGCTGCCACAGGTCCTCGCAGACGGTGGGCCCGACGAGAACGTCGCCGAAGCGGAGCAGCGTCAGGTCGTGCCCGGGCGCGAAGTAGCGGTCTTCGTCGAAGACGCCGTAGTTCGGGAGGTAGCGCTTCCGGTAGACGCCCCGAACCTCGCCGTGAGCCAGGACGAAGCACGCGTTGTAGAGATCGGCATCGAGGTGGGGAGACCCGACGAGCGCGGTGATCCCGTGCGTCGCGTGCGCGATCTTCTCGACGGCCCCCTTTGCCGCGCGGACGAAGCCCGGCCGGAGCAGCAGGTCCTCCGCCGGATACCCGGTGACCGCGAGCTCCGGAAAGAGCACGAGGTCGGCCCGGTCGCCACGCGCACGTTCGAGCCACTCGGTGATGCGCGCGGCATTGCCGTCGATGTCCCCGACGACGCTATTGATCTGAGCGAGAGCGATTCTCATTCGCCTTACGCACATTGTGCAGGGCGCGACGCCATTGGAAGTAGAGAAAGACGGCGACGAAGAACGCGGCGAACGAGAGCCATCCGAGGAACGTCGACGATGTCTTGTTGCCGATCACGCTGAGCACCGCGGCGACGACGAGGAGCCCGATCAGCACCCGGCGGATCGTGTTCGGCTTCCACGGGACCGTGCCCGGCCTCATCAGGCGACCGCCGCCGCGATCGCATCGAGCGATTCCGGGTTCTCGAGCGACGAGAGGTCGCCTGGATCCGTGCCGAGGGCAGTGGCGCGCACGGCACGGCGCACGATCTTGGCCGAACGCGTCCGTGGAAGCGCGTCGACGAAGATCACGCGCGCCGGAGCAAAAGCCTTGCCGAGACGCGCCGCCACGGTGTCCGCGATCTCGCGCTCGAGCTCCGGGCTCGGCGTCGCGCCGGGCAGCAGGCAAACGAAGATCCACGACGTCTCGCCCTTGACCGCGTGCGGCACGCCGATCGCCGCTGCCTCGCGCACGGCGGGATGGTCGGTGGCAGCCGACTCGAGCTCGGCCGGCCCGATCCGCTTGCCGGCGATGTTGAGCGTGTCGTCGGAGCGGCCGTGCAGGAACCAGAACCCGTCGTCGTCCGCCGACGCCCAGTCGCCGTGCACCCACACGCCCGGGATCCGCGACCAGTAGGTGTCGAGGTACTTCTGTGGATCGCGCCAGAAGCCGCGCGTCATGCCCGGGAACGGGCGACGGCAGACGAGCTCGCCCACCTCGCCGGTACCGACCAGCGACGCGCCGCGATCGTCGACGATGTCCATCGCCATGCCGAGGGCCGGCCCGCCAAGCGAGCACGCCTTGATCGGCCGCGCGACGGTCGGAGAGAGGAAGCACGCGCCGACCTCGGTGCCGCCGGAGCAGTTGATCACCGGCACTCGCGACCCGCCGACGTCCTCGAAGAGCCAGCGGTAGGGCTCGGGGTTCCACGGCTCGCCGGTGGTGACGAACGTGCGCAGGCTCGACAGGTCGGCGTCCGGTGCGCCGTGCGGGAGGAGCGCACGCGCGAGTGTGGGTGAGAGCCCGAGCGACGTGATGCGCTCCGCCTCGACGGTCCGCCAGAGCCGGTCGGGCGCAGGCCAGTCCGGCGCACCCTCGGCGAACACGATCGTGCCGCCGAGCGCGCCTGCGCCGACGAGCGTCCACGGGCCCATGATCCAGCCCATGTCGGTCGCGAAGTGCATCACGTCGCCCTCGTGGACGTCGGCCTGGTAGGCGGCCTCGCGGGCGATCGAGACGAGGAAGCCGCCCTGCACGTGCACGACGCCCTTCGGCGCGCCGGTCGTGCCGGAGGTGTACGTGAGCAGGTACGGCGTCTCCGATTCGACCTCGAGCGCACGCAGACTGCCCGGACGGTCGTCGAGCGAGAACGGTGCGAGCACGACGTGCTCGACGCACGGCGAGCTCTCCAGTGCCTCCTCGACGATCTCGAGCATCGGCACCTCCTTCCCGCGGCGCGTCGACGAACGCTGCGTGATCACGACCTTCGCCTCGCTCGCCTGCAGGCGCTGGGCGACCGCCGGCGCCGCAAAGCCCGAGAACACCGGGACCTGGATCGCGCCCAGATGCGCGACCGCGTGCGAGGCGACCGCCACCTCCGGTGACATCGGCAGGAAGATCGCGACCCGGTCGCCGGCGGTCACCCCGAGGGCGGCGAGTTCCTCGGCGAGTCGGGTGACGTCGCGGGAGAGCTCGGCGAACGTCAGCTCGCGCCGCGCTCCGCCCTCGTCGAGCCCGACGACTGCAACCCCGTCGGGGCGCCGCGCCGCCCACCGATGCACGCAGTTGTGGGCGATCGAGACGCGGCCGCCCACGAACCACTTCGCCCACTCGGGCCCGCGGGAGGCGTCGATCACCTGCTCCCAGGGCCGGCCGAACTCGAGCCCGAGGTCCTCGACCACGAGCGGCCAGAACCAGTCCGGCTCCTCCCAGGACCGGCGGACGAGCGCGTCGTAGTCGGCTTCGCCGGCGCGGCGGAGCAGACGAGTGACGTTGGCGTGCTCGACGGTCGCCTCGTCAGGCCGCCAGACGATCTGCGCAGCGCTCACGGCGAACAGCCTACGCCGCGCGCGGCCAGGTTAGCGTCTGCTAACTTAGTGCGCGCTAACTTGGGGATTCGAAGGGGGTTGCGTGCAATGGGGCAGCGGTTCGTGACGTCGGAGAACAAGCAGTGGTGGACGCTCGCAGCCGTATCGGTCGGGCTGTTCATGATCATGCTCGACAACACGGTGGTGAACGTCGCGCTGCCGTCGATCCGCCGCTCGCTCGGCCTCTCGCTCTCCGAGCTCGAATGGGTCGTCGCCGGCTACGCGCTGACGTTCGCCGCGTTCATGCTCACGGGCGGGAAGCTCGCCGACCTGTTCGGACGCCGCCTGATCTTCATGACGGGTCTCGTCGTCTTCACGGGCGCGTCGCTCGCGTGCGGGCTCGCCCCGAACGGCGGCTTCCTGATCGGTGCGCGGGTCGTCCAGGGCGTCGGCGGCGCGATGATGAACCCCGCGACGCTGTCGATCATCACTGCGACGTTCCCGCCGAGGCAGCGTGGGACCGCGATCGGCATCTGGGCGGGGGTCTCCGCGATGGCACTCGCGATCGGCCCGCTCGTCGGCGGCCTCCTGACCGAGCACGTCAACTGGAACTGGATCTTCTTCATCAACGTGCCGATCGGGATCGTGGGCCTGATCACGGCGCCGCTCCTGATCGAGGAGTCGCGCGACAACTCGCGCGAGCAGCGCCCCGACGTCCCGGGCCTCGTCACGTCGGCGGTCGGCCTCTTCGCGTTGACGTTTGCGTTCATCGAGGCGAACAGCTACGGCTGGACGTCCTGGCAGATCCTCGGCGCCTTCGCCGTGTCGGCCGTCGCGCTCACCGCGTTCGTCCTCCTCGAGCTGCGCCAGCGCCTGCCGATGCTCGAGCTGAGCCTCTTCCGCAACCGCACCTTCAGCGGCGCGAACGTCGCGATGCTGTTCGTCGGTCTCGCGATGTTCGGGACGTTCTTCTACGTCTCTCTCTACATGCAGAACGTCCTCGGCTACTCGCCCGTGCAGGCCGGTGCCTCGTTCCTGCCGATGACCGTGTTGATCATCCTGATCGCGCCGCAGGCCGGCCGGCTCTCCGACCGCTTCGGCTCCCGCTGGCTCGTCGGCGGCGGCATGACGCTGCTCGCGATCATGCTGTTCTACTACTCGACGCTCGGTGCGAACGCGACCTTCTGGGCGATCCTCCCCGGACTGATCCTCGGGGGCGTCGGCATGGGTTGCACGATGACGCCCACGACCGCTGCCGCGATGAGCGCGGTCCCGGTCGACAAGGCGGGCGTCGGCTCGGCCGTTCTCAACTCGATGCGCCAGGTCGGCGGCTCGCTCGGCATCGCGGTGATGGGCGCGATCGTCGCATCGAGCGTCAGCGCGGCGCTCTCCTCCGGGAGCACGCCGACGGAGGCCTTCCTGAGCGGCTTCCACGATGCGCTGCGCGTCGCGGCGGTGCTCGCGCTGGCGGGTGCCACGGTGGCGACGGTCGCGATCCGGAAGGTCGAGCACAAGCAGGCGCCGGAGGCCGAGGCCGCTCCCGCGATCGAGGTCGCGTGACGGAGACCCGCCAGCGGCTGCCGGCGGGCGAGCGACGGCAGGCGGTCCTCGACACGGCCTGCCGGGTCTTCGCCGTCTCGAGCTATCGCGGCGCGACGACGGCCGAGATCGCTCGCGAGGCGGGCATCTCCGAGCCGATCCTGTACCGCCACTTCGGCTCGAAGCGCGAGCTCTACCTCGCGTGCCTCGACGAGGCCTGGGCCGCGCTCCGGGAGCTGGCCGAGGCGGCGGTCGCAGAGAGCCCCGACGCGTGTCTTGGCGCTGTGGCCGACGCCTTCATGGCCAAGCGGTCGAAGATCCGGCTGATCGACCTCTGGATCCAGGGCCTGAACGAGACCTCGGACGACCCCGTGATCGCGAAGGCGCTGCGGCGGCAGATCCGCGAGGTACATGCGTATTTCACCGGCCTGATCGCAGACGGTCAGGCACGAGGCGTGGTCGCAGCCGACCGCGATGCGCGCGCTGAGGCGTGGATCTTCGTCGCCGGCGGCCTGCTCGCCACGATCGACCAGCGGCTCGGCGGGCTGCTCGGGGGCGACCTCGAGGCAGTTCGCCGTGAGCGGCGCCGCTGGATGCACGCGTGAGCCACGAACGGCGCGAATCGGCGCCCGGGTCCCGCCTGCCTCACGACCCGAGGCTTGTCGGCTGACCCGCTGCGGTGGCGCAGTACGCTCGCCCGATGAACCTGATCGAGCGTTTCAAGGCACGACGAGCCGCGAAGAAGGAAGATCAGGAGGCGATCGCCCGCGAGCAGCAGGAAGAGCGGCGCGCCGGCGACGATCCACCGAGGGCGCAGGCCGAGACGGTAGGCGACGTCGCCGGCACGTTCCCGCCTCCGAGCTGACGTTCGGCACGACGGGCGACCGCCGCGCGGGCCGCCCGCCGCTTCGGGAGAGGCAGTTCGCTGCCGGGTGCCGCAGCGATCGCCGCGTCCGAGAACGAAAAAGAGGCTCGTATTGCGGGGCTTTCTCCGATCGTCTGGGCTCGCCGAGAAAGAGAGAGCCCCGGCTGCGGCACCCGGGGCCCTCTCTGGTCAGGCGGTGCGCCCGCTTCGAGCGCTTCCGGTCAAACGGCTCTGCGGCCCAGACGTCCGATCCGGTTACGCGCCCTTCTGGCGCTCCCCCTGCACGTCGACCTGGCGTCGGCTTCGGTGCAAGGTTCGCTCACTGTACGAGGCCGAAAGGCTCCTGTCAAGTAACTCGGTCAAGTGATCTTAACCCACCGTGGTTGACCGAAGAGTAAGCTGTTTATGCCCCTTTTGAGGGATGTCCGAAAGGGGGGATTGATACCGAGTCAAGTATTGGCGACAGTACGTGCTCTAGAGAATGGCTCGCCGCCCGCCCATGACAACCAGACCGATCGCAACAGCCCGTAGCGGCGCCCCCCGCATCCAGCGGCTCGGCGAACGCCTGCGCCAGTTGCGGACCGCGGCCGGGCTCACCCAGGGGCAGCTCGCCGGCGACCGGTTTTCGAAGGAGTACATCTCGCAGATCGAGCGGGGCAAGACCCGCCCGACCAACGAGACGATCGAATGGCTCGCGCTTCGCCTCGGCGTCGACCAGTCGTTCCTCGAGAGCGGGGTCTCGGCCGACGAGCGGGCGCGCGCCGAGACGATTCTCGCCCGGGCCGACGCGCTGCTCGACGAGCACCGCTTCGACGACGCGCTCGCCGAGTACGCGAAGTCCCTGCCGGCAGTGCTCGGCACCGGCGCCGCCGAGCTCCGTGTGCGCGCACTCAACGGCGAAGGCATCGCCCTGGCGCAGACCGGTGACGTGAAGGGCGGGCTCGCCCGGCTGGCCGAGGCGCGAACGCTCGTCGAGGCCCCCGAGTTCTCCGACGTCGACCGGGCGGAGGTCCTCTACCGGATCGGCGTCTGTCGCTGTCTGCTGCAGAGCATCGCCACGGCCGTCGCGATCTTCGACGAGGCGCTCGCGTTGGCCGAACGTTCGGGCCTGCCGTGCGACCAGCTCCGGCTCGCGATCTTCGCCTGGCGTTCGCGCTGTTACCGCCGGCAGCGCGACTACGAGGCGGCGCGCGAGGACGTCGAGCGGGCACTCGAGCTCGCCGACGCGATGCAGGACGGCCGGGCGCTCGGGCAGGCCTACTTCCAGGCGTCGGTGCTGGCGGAGCGTGACGGGCACTGGGTGCTCGCGCGCACCTACGCCGAGAAGGCCAAGGCGCAGTACGAGGAGCTGGCCGACCGCGCGAATGTCGGACGGCTGCTGAACAACCTCGGCGGTCTCGACTTCCTGCTCGGTAAGCCGGAGCGGGCGATCGAGCATCTGAAGAACGCGTTCTCTGTTGCACTCGAGATCGGCCGCGACGAAGACGCCGCCAAGGCGGTCTCGTCCCTCGCACAGGTCCACCTGCGCACCGGCGATGCCGTGCGCGCCGAGGAGCAGGCGCGGCATGCGCTCCAGATCATCGGCACCCGCGAGGACATGCTCGACGAGGCCGGCAATGCGCAGCTCGTGCTCGGGCGCTCACTGCTCGATCAGGGCAAGCTCGACGAGGCGGAGTCGGCTCTCCGCCAGGCCGAGGATCTGCTCTCGCAGCTTTCGTCCGCGTCCCATCGGGCCGCGGCATGGATCGCCCAAGGTGACCTGGCGACGACCAGGGGTGACGAACGGCGTGCGGCTGTGCTCTATCGCCGCGCTGCCGAGGCGCTCCAGGACTTCCGCTTCTAGAGAAGGGAAGGAGGTGTTCTCTGTGGCAACCAAGTTTGCTCTTCTACTCCGCCGCCGCGGCCCGGTCGTTTTTGCGATCGCGCTGTGCGCAAGCGTTGTCGGAAGCGCACACGGCATCCACCCCGGCGGTCTCGGCTTCTGGGACGGGCCACTGTAGGAAGTGAAGGTGCCATTTGACCTCGTGCCAGTTGGGGAGCCGGCACCGATGTCCTCGTGACGGCCCGCCCGAGGTCAGCGCCACACCTCGCGCCTCCTGAGCCGCGACTCCGTTCTTGTTCGTCGAGGGTGACCTGTTCGAGCGTCGAACGGTCAGGCGACGCCGTCGCTCGACCCGACGCGCTCGATCACGACCGAGGGAATGCGCGCGCGCGCCGACAGCCGGAGGCACATACGCACGACCTCGGCGCAGTCCTCGGGGCGGATCATCTCGTCGCCGCCGAGGCCTGACCACGCCGCCATCGGCGTGTCGACGAAACCCGGGCAGAGCGCGATCGCGCGCACGCCGGCGCCGTCGAGCTCGGCGTTCAGCGAGCGCGTCAGAGCGATGACCGCTGCCTTGGTGGCGCCGTAGACGGTGAGACCCGGCGTGGCAGTCGTGCCGGCGATCGAGGCGAGGTTGACGATCCAGCCCCGGCTCGCCTTGAGCAGCGGAATCGCCTCGCGCGTCACGAGCAGCAGTCCTCGGAGGTTCACGCCGAGCTGCACGTCCACGTGCTTCGTGACGAGCGACTCGACCGTCCCGGCGATGCCGATGCCGCCCGAGTTGACGAGCACGTCGAGCCCGCCGAACCGCTCGCGATGTTCCTCGACGATGCGAAGGCAGTCCTCCTCGCGCGATAGATCGGCCTGCGTCCCGAACGCACCAAGGTCGCTCGCGGCCGCTTCGACCTTCTCGCGCGTGCGTGACGCGAGCGTCACTTCGAAGCCCTCGTCGCGCAGCATGCGCGCGATTGCGAGGCCGATGCCCGAAGACCCGCCTGTGACGAGTGCGCTGCGCACCGGTCCACGACCATAAAGGAGATCGTGTGCTCGGCGCGAATCAGGTGGCCGTACGTCGTTCCTCTCCCCCTCGCGGCGGCGGTCCCTCGGCCGCCGCTGCTCTTTTCAGCCTTCCGTCTCTACAGTCCACGGGAGATGAAGCTGACCGACCTCGCAACGGCCGGAGGCTGCGCGGCGAAATACTCGGCTGCACGCCTCGAGGAACTGCTCGCGGGATTCGTGCCGGCTGACGCGGAGAACCTCTTGGTCGGGCTCGATCCGAGCGACGACGCGGCGGTCTACAAGCTCGACGACGAGCGGGCACTCGTCTTCACGATCGATTTCTTCCCGCCCATCGTCGACGATCCGCACGACTTCGGCGCGATCGCGGCGACGAACGCGCTCAACGACGTTTTCGCGATGGGGGGCTTGCCGTTGCTCGCCCTGTCGGTCGCCGCGCTTCCGGAGGAGCTCCCCGTCGAGACCGTGCGAGCGATCTTCGACGGCGCGGATGCCCAGGTGCGCGCGGCGGGAGCTGTGCTCGCCGGGGGCCACACGATTCGCGATGCCGAGCCCAAGTACGGTCTCGCCGTCGTCGGCACCGTCAGCCCGAACGGCGTGTGGACGAAAGCGGGAGCTCTCCCCGGGGATGCCCTGTACCTGACGAAACCGCTCGGAACCGCACTCGTGCTCGGTGGCGCCAAGCGCGGCCTCGCGACGATCGACGAGGCGATCGGCTGGATGCGAACGCTCAACGGCGCCGCCGCCGACGTCGTTCGCCGCGTCGGCCCGAACGCCGTCACCGACGTCACGGGCTTCGGGCTCGCCGGTCACGCGCACGAGCTGGCGGTGCGCAGCGGGGTAAGCGTCCGGCTGGACGCGTCACGGCTGCCGGCGCTCGCCGGCGCGCTCGAGTCGGCGCGGGCCGGCGTGTCGACCGCGGGAACGCGGGCGAACCGTGAGTTCGCCGCACTCGAGATCGATGGCGTTCCGGCCGAGCTCGTCGAGCTGGCGTACGACCCGCAGACCGCGGGCGGCCTGCTCGTCGCGCTCCCGGCCGATCGCGGCCCGTCGCTCGAGGCCGAGTTCGCGCGCGCTGGGCTCTTCCTCGCCCGGATCGGCACGATCGCCGACGGTGCCGGCGTGGCGCTCGCCTGACGCGGATACAGTGGACGTCATGAGCGTCGGCGCGCAGTCGCTCCGTCGTGCGCGCAGCTTCGCGCTATCGGAGGCCGCGTTTCGGTGGCTGACCGTCGCGAACGTCGTGATGCTGATCGTGATCGTCGCGACCGGTGCAACCGTGCGGCTGACGGGATCGGGGCTGGGTTGCGAGCACTGGCCGGGGTGCCAGCAGCATCACTTCGAGCCACGGAGCTTCCACAGCGACATCGAGTTCGGGAATCGCGTGGTTGCGTTCTTCACGATTCTCACCACGCTCGTGACGGCGATCGGCGCCTGGCTCGCTGACACGACGCGGAACGTTCGGCTGATCGCAGGGGTCATCTTCGCCGGCACGCTCGCGCAGGCTCCGCTGGGCGCGATCACGATCCACTACCACCTGAACCCCTGGCTCGTGCTCACGCACTTCCTGCTTTCGATCGTCGTCCTGACACTCGCGGTGGCTCTGGCAGTCGAGCTGTGGCCGCGCTCGCTCGACCGGGTGCCGTCGTGGGTGCAACTCGGCTCCGTCGTCGTGTGGGTCTCGCTGTGCGTCTTGATCGTCAGCGGCACGCTCGCGACAGCGGCCGGCCCGCACCCGGGAAGTGTGGTCGTGCGCCGTCTCTGGTCGTTCTATCCCGCGGTCTACTGGCACGTCCGGGCGACGGCGGTGTTCGGCATCTCGTTCGCGGTGCTGTTGACGGTGCTCGTGCGAAGGCACAGCCGGCATGTGCGCGGCGCGCTGCTCGTGCTCGGGCTGCTCGTTGTCCAGATGACGATCGGCGAGATTCAGTACCGGACGCATCTGCCATGGTGGCTCGTGCTCGTGCACGTCACGGTCGCGACGACGCTGTGGGCCGTGGCCACTGCCGTGGTCTACGCACTGTGGCGTCCGGTGCGGCGCGCGTAGGATGCATTGATGACGGACGAGCTCCGAATCGACGAGCGTCCGCGGCTCGAGCACCCCGTGCTCGTCGCGGCGTTTCGCGGTTGGAATGACGGCGGCCAGGGCGCGTCCCTCGCCGGTGCCTTCCTCGCGCGTGCCTGGGCAGCGCGTCGCTTCGCAGAGATCGATCCGGAGGGCTTCTACGACTTCCAGGCGACGCGACCGACCGTCTCGCTCACGAACGGCGAGATGCGAAGGATTGATTGGCCTGAGAACCATTTTCTCTTCGCACCGCTTCCCGGCGCCGGCCGCGACGCGATCATCCTGCTCGGCGTGGAGCCGAACGTCCGCTGGCGTTCGTTCACGCAGCTCGTCACTGACGTGGCGCAGCAGTTCAAGGTCGAGCTCGTGATCACGCTCGGCTCTCTGCTCGCCGATGTCCCGCACACCCGGCCCGCGCCGGTGACCGGCAGCGCCACCGACCCGGCGCTGATCGAACAGCTCGGGTTGCAGGCGTCGCGCTACGAGGGGCCGACCGGCATCGTGGGCGTCCTGCACGACGCGTGTGCGAGTGCGGGCGTGCCGTCGGCGAGCCTGTGGGCGGCGGTGCCGCACTACGTCTCGCTGACTCCGTCGCCGCGGGCGGCGAAAGCGCTCGTCGAGCGGCTCGTCGACCTCCTGCACGCCGACATCGACACGGGTGAGCTCGACGAGGCGGCGGACGCGTACGCGCAGCAGGTGAGCGAGGCCGTCGCCTCGGACGCCGAGACGGCGAGCTACGTCGAGGATCTCGAGCGCCGGGTCGACGAGCTCGAGGCCGAGGTCGACCTGCCGTCCGGCGATGCGTTGGCGGCGGAGCTCACGCGCTTCCTGCGTGAGCGCGAGAACGGGATCGGCGGCGACGAGGTCGCCGGCGACGGGTAGTCGCTACCCGAACGTGAACGAGTAGCCCTTCACCCCGGGCGAGAAGCGCAGCTCGAGTGTTGCGTCGCCGACAGCGTTCGATGCGCGCACGGTGTAGAGGCGATAGGAGTCGACGTGGATCGTCTTGAGCGGCTCGCCGTTCACCAGGGCCTGGACGGTCCCGCGTCCGCCGAGCACCACGTATACGTCCTTGGCGTGGTAGTGCAGGCGCAGGAATGCTCCGGGCCCGGCGACGACCTGTTGCGCCCCGATCTTCCACGAGCCGCCGTAGGTCAGCTCGTCCTGCGGCAGTGTCGCCGCTGCCTGGTACACGGCCATCCGGCCCGGCTTGATCTCGGAGCCGACGTAGTTCTCGATCCGCGCAGTGCCGAGATACGTCTCCGGCGTGGCAAGGTCGGTCGGCGTCAGATCCGGGAGTTGACGCGCCGTCGCGCCGTGGTCGCCGAGCAGCTGCCGGATCAGCTGCTCGGTCTGGCCGTACTCGCCCTCACCGAAATGCGTGTGGCGCACGTGCCCGGTGCGGTCGATCAGGTACTCGGCAGGCCAGTACTGGTTGTCGTAGTTGTCCCAGGTCTTGTAGTCGTTGTCCTGCATCACCGGATAGGTGATGCCGAGTCGCTTGACCGCCGCCTCGACGTTGGACGTGACGTGTTCGAACGCGAACTCCGGCGTGTGCACGCCGATGATCACGAGGCCTTTCGGGTGGTAGGCGGCGTACCACGCCTTCAGGTGCGGCAGGGTGCGCAGGCAGTTGATGCACGAGTATGTCCAGAAGTCGATCAGCACGACCTTGCCGCGGAGCTGCGACAGGGTGAGCGGAGGGCTGTTGATCCAGGCACCGCCGGCGTGCAACGGCGGCGCGACGCCGTAGTCGGGCAGGGATGACGCGGCCGTTCCTTTGACCGCGGCGAGCGCAGTGCCTCCGCCGCGGACCTTGGCGAGCGCGTGCTTCGCCGTCCCGCTGTCCTCGATCTTGCTCTGGAAGAAGTTCGTGTAACCCGGGGTCAGCTGGGCCAGGTGGTCGTCGAGATGGAAGACGAGCCCGAGTGCCACGGCTGCGATCAACGCACCCGACACGAGGCGCACGGAGGACGCGTGGCGACGGAGAGACCCCGCCGCCTCGCGTCCTCCGAAGGCGATCGCGAGCATCGGCACTGCTGCGCCGATCGCATATGCGAGCGTGAGCGCGATTGCGCGGATCCCGACCTCGTTCTTGGCAGCGACGACGCTGATCGTGGCCAGCACCGGCCCGGCGCACGGTACGAACACGAGCCCGAGCGTCGCACCGAGGACGAAGCCGCCGCCGACGTTGTGTGGGCGGAATCTCGACAGCGCGTTGAGCGGCCGTTCGAGCAGCAGAGCGGCACGCGGGAAGAAGAGCGTTGCCGCGGTGACGAAGAGCAACACGATCGCAAGGTTGCGCAGGAAGTCCTGCGGCAACCCGAGTTGGGAGAGGAGCCACGACGCGAACAGGGTGAACACGGTGAAGCTGGCGACGAGCCCCGCGACGATGCGGATGGGATGGCGCCCCGAGGCTCCGCCGGCGAGCAGGATCGGCAGAACAGGGAGCACGCACGGCGAGATCGCCGTGACGACGCCTGCGACGAACCCGATGCCGAGAAGGACGAGCACTTTGATCTCCTGACCGTTCTACCGGGAGTTCGTTACCGGTCGGGCGAACGGTTTGTTACGCCGCGTCTTCGGCGGCCGTCGGAGCCGGCTCGGGCTCGACCGTCGGCACTTCCGCCTCGGCCGGCTTCTTGCCGCGCCTGCGCCGCCGCTTGCGCGGCGGCGGTTGCTCACCCTCGGCGGGCGGTGGAGAGGCCTGCTGGGGCTCGGGCTCCGCGCTCGTGGTCTCGACAGCCGGCTGCGTCTCGGCGCCGGTCGGCTTCTTCTTGCGCCGCCTTCGCCTGCGCGTCCTCGTCGGGCCGGTCTTCGGTTGCGGGAGGCTCTCGGCGATCCAGCCGGCCACCTCCTGGATCGTCCCCAACCGTTCCCGGGCCGCCTCGAGCAGCTGGGTCGCCCGCGGGGTGTACCCCTCGGCTGACGCGAGCAGTGCGGCACCGACCTCCTTCGGCATCTCGAGCGCCGCATTGACGAGCTTCGCCGCGTTCTCCTCGTGGCGATGGCCGCGCGAATTGGCGAGCGCTCCGAGCAGGCGCTTGGCATCCGGGTACTCCTGCGACGCCTTCCGATCGAGTTGCTTTCGCACCGCCTTCGACAGGCGCCAGGTCCAGCGTCCGAGAATCTGATCGGGAGCGTCGGGCTTGCCCTCGGCGATCGCGCGAAGCAGCGTGCGCACACCTGCCGCACGGTCCTTCTCCCACGGAGGAGCGAGCGTGACGAGCGTGACCAGATCGTCGAAGTCGGCGCGCTCGACGCGCATCGACACGCGGTCGGCGAGCGCGATCAGGCGCAGCCGTCGGTTCGGGTTCTGCGCCGCAGCCGTCGAGAGGAAGGTCTCCATCGCGCGCTTCGAGGCGCCGCGCTGCGTCAGTTTCTCGACGAACGTCGCGCGTTCGTCGAAGCGCAGCTGGCGGCCCGCGATCTCGCCCCAGAACTCCTGCTCGTCCTCATCGAGGAACTTCGGGTCGACGCGCTGCCACTCCCGCGCTATCACCATTCGGCGGCGCAGCACGTCGGGGGTGACCGGCACCAGCCACGCCGCCGGGGTGAGCTTGCGGCGCGCCCGGCGTTGCACTCGGCGGCGCGGCGCGGGTGTCACCCGCGCGCCCTCGCGGTAGAAGTCGGCGCCGAGGAGCGAGTGCAGCGACACGACGCGATCGTTGTGCGTCGCGGCCTTCGGGGTGAAGTCGACGACGATGCCCGCCTCCTTGCGCGGGTGCATACGCATGATGCGGCCGATGCGCTGCTGGTACACGCGCTTCGACGCTGTCGGCGCGAGGTGCATGACCACGGTGGCGCGCGGCGAGTTCCATCCTTCCGCCAGCAGCATCGCGTTGATCAGCACGTCGATCTCGGCACGCTCGTAGGCGGCCAGGATCTCCGCGAGCTTCACCGGGGGTGTGCGTCCCGAGACGGCTTCCGCCTTGATTCCGGCCGCCCGGAACGCCGTCGCGAGGTTGTATGCATGTTCGACGCCGGCGGCGTAGACGATGCCGGGCGTGTCGTCGAAGCGTTCACGGTAGAGGGTCGCCGCGGCCATGTTCAGGGCTTCGTGGTCGAGCGCCTGTGCGAGTGCGCGCTCCTCGAAGTCGCCGCCGACGATCGGCACCTGGTTGATCGCCGCGACGGGCGGGACGCGGAGGCAGCGGAGCGGTGCGATCAGCCCGCGCCGCGCAGCATCGGCGAGCGGCAAGTCGTCGACCGAGGCGGGGAACACGTCGGAGACCTGCTTCGCGATCAACTCCTCCGTCGCCGTCATGCCGACGTAGATGGGGCCGTCGAGACTGCGGATCGCGGCTGACGTCTTTTCGCCCAGCGCGGTGTGCGCCTCGTCGCAGATCACGAGCTGGTACGCGGAGCGGTCGAGCTCACCGACGTGGCGCGCGAACCACGCGTACGTCTGGATCGTGATCGGGTTCGGGATGCGCTTCGCGGTCTGCCCGGTGAGCACGGCCTCTGTCAGGCGATCGGCGTAACCGTGGTCGCGCAGCTCGCGCCGGAACTGGTCGACGAGCAGGCGGCGGTGCGTAAGGATGAGCACGCCTTCCGTGCGCGCGGCTTCGACGAAGCCGGCCGCGGCGATCGTCTTGCCGGACGCGGTCGGATGCCGGAAGCGGTAGCGGCGGACTGCGCCCGGGTCGGCGACGGGCTCGGGCTCGTCGTCGAGCTCCTCCGTGGCGAGCTCGAGCTCGTCCTCCGGCTCGTCGTCCTCGTCGACCGGGGCCTCTTCGAGGGCGTGGCCGTTCGGGACGCCGTTGCCGTTGCTCTCTGCCTTCTGCGTCGCCGCGATCAGCTCGGTGAGCATGCCCGCGAGCGCGTCGACCTGGTGGCGTCGCAGCTCGGTTCCGGAGCTCAGCTGCGGCGGCCGTTCGGAGAGCACCCGCTCGAGCCCGAGCAGGAGCGCATAGCGCACCTTCCACTCGCTCGAAGGCGCCTCGGCTCCAGCGGCGATCTCGGCCAGGGCGTCGTCGAGTGCCCGGCGCCGTGCCGTGCCCGGGGCGAGGACCACGGCAGGGTCGTCGTCGGGCCGTAGAAACGGCTCGCCGGCCCAGGCCTCTGCGCGGAGGGCGTCCGCTCGTATAGCGGCTACGCCGTCCGACTCTGTCGGAGAATGCGTGATGGTCTCGTGCAATGCCTGCGGCACGCCTCCGGTGCCGCCTCCTGAAAGGATCGCGCCCGCGTCGATCGCACTTCCCGCGTTGCGCAGCCCTCACAATAGCCGATCCATCGGCGGAACGCGAGCGGAGGCGGGATCATAAGCGACCATGTTTCGCGGAACAGCTCCGTACTACGCGCGCTACCGGCCCGGCTATCCGGCCGAGCTGCTCGAGGAGCTTTCGGCCGCGGCAGGGCTCGACGGGACCGGTCGGCTGCTCGATCTCGGGTGCGGGCCGGGAACGATCGCGATTCCGCTCGCGGCGCACGTGGCTGAGGTGCTCGCAGTCGACTGCGAGCCCGAGATGCTCGAAGAGCTTCGTCGCGGGGCGCCCGCCAACGTCGTGGCCCTCGAGGCAAGTGCGGAGGACGTCGACGCGGCGTGGGGGACGTTCCGGCTGACGACGATCGGACGCGCGCTGCACTGGTTCGACGGCGACCGCGTGCTCTCGAAGCTCGTCGAAGTGACGCCGGCGGTTGCGCTGCTCGGGGACTCGCTCGACGAGAGTGAAGCACTCTCCGCCGTCCTCGAGATCGCGCGCGATCTGCTCGGCGACCGCCCTCCGATGCGTGAGCCCGGCGTTCGCTACGAGCAGGCGCTCGCCGACTCGGCGTTCTCCGAGGTGGAAGAGCTCTCGACGATGGTCGAGCGAAGCTGGACGGTCGCCCAGCTGATCGGCTTCGCGTACTCGACCTCGTTCGCGTCACCGCTGCGTGTCGGCGAACGTCGCGACGAGTTCGAGTCCGTGATGCACGAGCGGTTGCAGCCCCATTACACGGAGCGGCTTCGCGTGTCGGCACTGCTCGGCCGCAGCACGCAGTGACCGACTGGGTTGCGGTCGCGCGCGCGAAGCAGGCGCGGTACGAATCGCCGCACGGCGAGCTCGACGAGCGTGCGGTCGTTCGGCTTGGCAACGCCGCGTACGCAGCAGGGCTCGCGCTGCTGATGGCCGGCTCGCCTGACGCTCCTCGCGTGGCTGCTCCGCGCCGCCGAGAGCTGGCGGGCGAGCTGGGATCTCGGGACGGGCGTCGACTCGTGGGGGAGGCCGGTCGGCGCGTTGAAAGCTGCCCTGCTCGCCCACAGTGACGACACGGTGGAAGCGCTCGCTGCCTGGACGCTCGGCGTCGACGCCGAGGCCGCAACGTCGCCGATCGGCCGCTACGCCGCGGTGCTGGCGCTCTTGTCGACAGAGCACCTCGCCGGCGCCGCCGCACAGGTCGAGTGGCTCCGGCGACGGGACGATTTTCCGAGCGACGTCGCCGACGCGCTCGCGGCGATCGCCGTACGTGACCAGGGCCGCCTCGAGCCGGCCGTCGCCTCCATCGTGCGGTCGTTCGAGACGCGCGGGGACCACCTCGAAGACGTCGCCGTCGCCGACACGGCGCTCGTCCTCCACGTCCTTGCGCATCGCGCAGGCCTGGCGCTTGCGCTCCCCGCCTCGCCTGTGCTGCCGTCCTTGCGGTCGGTCTAGATCTAGTCCGTCTCTGCCTGCTCGATCGCGGGATGAAACGCGATCGTGATCGACTGCAGCGGCTGTGAGTCGTCCTCGAGTTCGGTGAGCTTCTCGATCAGGTCGTCGAGCAGCCGCCGTACGGTCTCGGCGTCGAGCTTCGAGTGCACCTGCGCACTCCTGAACTCGCCCCGCGCGGCGTAGAGGTCGAAGCCTCGCTGCAGTTCGTGCAGCTGCGCCGACTGCAGCTCGCTTGCGAGGCCGGCCGCGCGGATCTCCGGGCCGACCTTGAGATGCTTCGCGACCGGACGGTACGGCTTCTCGCGTCCCCCGGCCGGCGCCCGCTCGATCAGGCCGGCGCGATGCAGCATCCGGACGTGGAAGTGGAGGTGCCCCGGGTCGACCGACAGGCGTTCCGCGAGATCGCGGTTGGTGAGCGGGCCCTCCGCGTCGCCGAGCGCCTGCAGCACCTTCAGCCGGAGCGGGTGGCCGAGCGCCTTCAGCTGCTCCGGCCGTTCGATGTGCAGGACGTCGCCGGTGCCGGTCTCGGTCTCGACCGACGGCTTCATCGCCCTATCTTCGCTGCCGCGGCCTCGTCCGACCAGACCTCGACCGGCACCGCCGCCAGCCGAAGCAGGCTCGCCGGCACGTCGCGTGTGATCTCCCCGCCGAACGCCTTGGCCATTGCGTCGGCCTTGTCGGCCCCGGAGACGTGAACGACGATCCGATGGGCCGAGAGCAGCGTCGGCAGTGTCATCGTCACCCTGTCGACCCAGGGCTCGAGCCCGGCCGGGCCGCTCGTCGCCCGGTGGTTCTCGACGTCGAGTTGCGGCGATCCCGGGAACAGCGACGCGATGTGGCCATCGGGCCCGAGCCCGAGCAGCAGCAGATCGAGGTCGACGCCGCCGAGCGCATGATCGAGCTCGCCTGCTGCATCGGCCGGCTGGAGCTCGCCTCGGATCCGGTGGACCGTGTGCGGAGGCTGGTCGATCAGATCGAGCAGGTTCTCCCTGGCGAGCCGGTAGTTCGAGCGCTCATCGTCCGGCGGCACGCAGCGCTCGTCGCCCCACCAGAGCGTGACGCGGCTCCAGTCCGGTTGTGCGGCCGCCGCGAACCGGTATGCCGGGCCTGGTGTCGCACCACCCGTCAGCACGATCGACCCGCCATTCCGAGCCTGCGCCGCGAGCAGGTCGCCGACCTCGGCGGGGTGGTCCTCGCTCACATGAAGTTCAACCCGCTCCGCCGCCATCTGCGAAGCGTATGTAACCCGCATGGAAGGAGGCGAGCAGATAGACGCTGGCGAGGCCCGCCCATTCGCCGTAGGGCGCGAGCAGCTCGTCCGTCTCCTCCGGCTCCGCCCGCCTGCCCCGTAGGCGCGAGACGAGCTTGACGAGCCCGAGGTCGCGCGCGAGGCCCCGCTCGTAGCGGCCGAGCCCCTGGAGGCATACGACGCCCACCGACCAGGGGCCGAGCCCGGGCTCGCGCTCGAGTCGACGCGCGACGGTCTCGGTGGGCTGGCGCTTGAGTGATTCGAGGTCGAGCGTTCGGCACAGGCGGACGAGCGTCGTCGCGCGCCGAGCCCCGAGGCCGAGCCGCGTCAGCTCGGCCGGCGAACGTCCGCCGAGCTCGCCGGCGTCCGGTGCCGCGTGGAGGCCGTGGTGCGTGCGCGTCGTCGACCGGATCACGTTCGCCTCGATCTGCCGGGCCCTGCGCGCCTGGATCAGCTGGCCCGACACCGCCCGGAGCAGCGCGTGGGCGACGGTCGCGGTGCGAACCGGCCGCAGGCCGCGGAGCTGCCGCGTCGCCTCGCCGATCAATGGATCCCGCGCGAATCGCTGGAGCAGCTCGGAGTGGTCGTCGTCGAGACCGAGCGCGAAGCGGACGTGGTCGACGCCGGCGTCGCTCTCCGCCTGCACAGAGATGCGGCCGTCCGGGCGCTGGGTCGCGACCACTCGTTCGAGGTGGTCGTCGACCGCGATCGTGGCGTCGTACACGCCCCCGCGCACGACGCGCGTCGGATCACTGGCGAGCCGGCCCGACAGTCGAAGCGAATAGGGGCCACTCGGCTTCAGCAGTGCGTCGACCGGCATGGGTCGATCGTACGCATCGGGTCGTGCGGACCCGAGTACCCTCGCGCGGATGGTGGAGCGCGTCGCCTCGTGGACGTCCTTGCGCAGCCGTGAACAGAAGCTGCGGCTCTTCTTCGAGCTGATGGAGCCGGGACCCGAGACGACCGTCGTCGACGTCGGCGTCACCGACGCGCCCTTCGGCGGTGGGTCGACCGACAACTTCTTCGAGGCGCGCTACCCGTGGCCCGAGCGAATCACCGCCGTCGGCAACACCGGCCTCGACCGGTTTCGGACGGCGTTCCCGTCCGTTCGGGCCGTCCGCGCCGATGGGCGTGCGCTGCCGTTCGCCGACGGCGAGTTCGACATCGGGTTCTCGAATGCCGTCGTCGAGCACGTCGACGGCGGGCGGGAGGGCCAGCGCCGGTTCGTGCACGAGCTCGCGCGTGTCGCAGGACGCGTGTTCGTGACGACGCCGAACCGGTTCTTCCCGATCGAGGTGCACACGCTGCTTCCCTTCGCGCACTGGCTGCCCCCGGCGCTGCGCGACCGCGCGGTTCGCGCGCGCGGCTTCGACGCAACGCTCGATCTGCTCGGCCCGAAGGAGCTAACGTCGCTGTTTCCTTACAGCGTCCATGTAGTCAACCGGGGCATGACGCTGATCGCGATCGGGCCGCGGTGAGCATCCGTCGCCCCGTCTGGGTGCTGCACGTCCTGGTCGTGGGCCTGGCGCTCCACAACCTCGTGATGTCACAGCTCTGGCGGGCCGGGGTGCGTGGGAGCGCGCTCTCGGCGATCGCGGGGTGGAAGGACGCGCTGCTCGCGGCCGCGCTCGTTGCCGTCTTCGTGGGGCTGCGCCATCGCCCGTTCCGGCCGACGGTGTGCGACTGGCTCGCGCTCGCGTTCGCCGCCTTCGTGGTCGTGTACGCGGTGATCCCGCAGTCGGTGCTCGGCGGATCGGCGACGCATTCGGGTGTGCTGTATGCGGCGCGGCACGACCTGCTCCCGGTGGAGGCCTACCTGCTCGGGCGCGGGCTTGCGCTGAGCGTGGCGGAGCAGCGGTCGCTGGTCCGTACAGTTCTGCTCACCGCGGCGGTCGTCGCCGCCGTCGGGTTGCTCGACGTGTATCTCGTTCCGCTCTCCTTCTGGCGGCATTCCGCCGGCTGGTACGAGCATCAGCTCGGCATCGCGTACCACGGCCTGAGCGGCTTGCCCGAGAACTTCGTCTACAACGCCGGCAACAACGTCGTCTTCCGGCGCTTGACCTCGACGTTCCTCTCTCCGCTCGCGACCGCCTACCTGCTCGTGATCGCGCTGCTTCTGATGTCGTTCCGGAGGCGCACGTCGACCCTGCTCGCGTTGCTCCTGTTCGCCGCGCTGCTCTGGACGCACACGCGTGCCGGGCTGGCCGCCCTCGTCGTCGGTCTCCTCGTGCTCGCCGTCCTGCGCCGTGCGGTCGCACCGGCGATCGTCGCGGCGGGCGTCGCCGTGATCGGCTTCGCGTTCGTCCAGGGCTACACGCACTTCGGACCGCGGACGCACTTCACCGCGCCTGAGCTCCGCTACCAGGAGCACCACGCGCGTGCGAATCCGGGTGTGTCGAACGACGCGGCGAGCGCGAACGAGGCGTCGACCAGCGAGCACCTGCAGAGCCTGAGGGCCGGGCTTCGAACCGTGTTCCACCACCCGTACGGCTTCGGCCTCGGCAATGCGGGCGTGACAGCGGTGCGCACGAAGGTGACCGTCGAGGCCGGTGAGTCCACGTACACCGAGCTCGCGGCCGAGACCGGCATCGTCGGCGGGCTCCTGTTCGTGGCCTGGTCGCTCGTGCTGCTGCGACGGCTTCTCGGCGAGCCCGCGCTCGCCGCGGCGTTCGCCGCGACGTTGTTCCTCGGCCTGCAGACCGACGTGATCGGGATCCCCTGGATGGCCGTCGCGGTCTGGGCTTTGGCGGGATCGGCCGCGTATCGGGTCGCGGGTGCCGGGCGCAGCCGCGGGCCGGGCGCCGGCGCGATCTGTCACAACTTCGCCAATTCCCGGCTGACGCCCTTGCGCGGCCGCGCACCGTTCGTACCGTTGACGGAACGGTGCGAATCACGGTCATGGAACTGGTGTTGGTCGGAGCGGCGGCGGCCGGCGTGGTCGCCCTCCTCCCGCACGGGTCGCGTCCGAAGGCTCGCTCGGTCGTGCCCGCGAGCTGGGCGCTGACGCCGGGCGTCGTCAATCCCGCGGTCACCCAGGCGACGCTCCGCACGACCGTCTGCCGCAAGGGCTGGACGAGAACCGTGCGCCCTCCGACGTCGTACACGAACGCGCTCAAGCTTCGGCAGATGCGGGCGCGGGGCCTCCGCGGGCCGCCTTCCGCGTATCAGGAGGACCATCTGGTCAGCCTCGAGCTCGGGGGGAATCCGACCGATCCACGGAACCTCTGGCCGGAGCCCTATCCGCGTGCGGCAGACGTCGACCGGATCGAGAACGAGCTCAACGCACGGCTGTGTGCGGGTGAGCTGACACTCGACCAGGCTCAGCGAACCGAGTCGGCCCTCAAGCACCGGGACGGCTGAGCTTCACCAAAGCTCGGCGACCTCTTAGCTCTCTCTGAGGCGGTGGTGGTGAGATCAGACCACGTTCTACTTGCGCTACATCCGTAACGAGCTGCTCCGACGACGCGCGCGGACGGTCCTCACGCTGCTCGGGCTCGGCGTCGCGGTCGGCCTCGTGATCGTGATCTCGAGCCTTTCGCGCGGCCTCGACCACGCGCAGAAGAAGACGCTCGATCCCCTGGCCGGGATCGGGACCGATCTGACCGTGACCCTCTCGCCGCAGCAGAGCACCTCGAGCTTCGGAGGCCCCGGCGGTGGCGGCCCGGGCGGAGGGACCGACCGCGACCTGATCCAGGCCAACCAGTCGGCGCTGACCGATCTGGCCAAGCTGGGCAAGCCCGGGCAGCACTTCGTCCACGACTTCTTCCTGCCGGGCTCGCAGCTGACGTTCCAGCAGTCCGCGGCTTCCCAGATCAAGACGATCCCGGGCGTCGCCTCGGTGACGACCGGCCTGACGCTGCTCGCCGAGCACCAGCAGGGGATCGTGCCCAAGATCGTGGCGACGCTGAAGACGCAGCGGCAGACATTCCAGATCCAGCGGAACATCCCGCGCCCGACGGCGGCGCAGTTCGCCGCGATGCAGGCGTGCTTCGCGAAGCTGCAGGGCTCGAGCGGCACCGGTTCTGGAGGCAACGGCTCGAGCGGGAACGGCGGCGGCGCGGCGAAACGGCGCGGGCGCCGGCGGCAGCCTCGGTGGCAACAGCGGCGGCGGCGGCTTCGGCGGCGGCGGCTTCCGTGGCGCGAGCCGCGGGGCGTTCGCCAAGTGCCTGCCTGCGAGCCTGCAGAAGTTCCGCACGCGGTTCACGACTCCGCAGCAGACGCTGCGTCAGGTGCTGAACCCGCCGCAGACGAACATCCAGACCTCGGCGTACACGATCGGCGGCGTCGATCAGACGCATCCGACGCAGGGGCTCGTCACGACGGCGCAGGTCACCAAGGGCCGCTTCCTTGCGCCGGCCGGCGGCCGCGAGGCGCTGATCTCCGGCTCCTACGCCGCCAAGCATTCGCTGAAGGTCGGCTCGAAGATCACCCTCAACGGCAAGACGTTCGTCGTCGTCGGTGTGGTCGCCCCACCGCTCGGCGGCCAGTCGGCCGACATCTACCTGCCGCTCGCGCAGCTGCAGACGCTTGCGAACCAGAAAGGCCTCGTGAACGTCGCACTCGTGCGCGCCGCGAAGAGCTCTCAGGTCGGCGCGGTGCAGAAGGCGATCGAGACGGCGCTCCCGAACGCACAGGTGGCGAGCTCGAAGCAGGTCGCGGACACGATCAGCGGCTCGCTCGTCAACGCATCGAACCTGTCGCACGACCTCGGCTTCGCGATCTCGGCAGCCGCGGCGCTCGCAGCCTTCCTGCTTGCGGCACTGCTCGCGCTGTCGTCCGTCGGCAAGCGCGTGCGCGAGCTCGGGACGCTGAAGGCGCTCGGGTGGACGCAGGGCAAGGTCGTCCGCCAGATTGCCGGCGAGTCGCTGACGACCGGCGTGCTCGGCGGGATCGTCGGCGTCGCCCTCGGCCTGATCGGCGCGCTCCTGATCGACGCCTTCGGCCCGAAGCTCACGGCTACGTCCCCAACCGGTGGCTCGTCGGCCCTCCTCGGGAACCTCGCAGCAGCCACCCAACGCACTGCGTCCAGCACGGTTTCGCTGACCGCCCCAGTGGGCGTAACCGTCCTCGCGATCGGCTTCGCCCTTGCCCTCCTCGGCGGGCTGATCGCGGGGACGGCTGGAGCTATGCGGGCTGCTCGGCTCCGGCCGGCAGATGCCCTGAGGCAGGTCGAGTAGATGGAGCCCCAGTACAAGGTCACCGGACTCTCCAAGTTCTTCCAGCGCGGCCCGACGACGGTGCGCGCGCTCGACGGCGTCGACATCGAGATCGGGGCCGGTGAGTTCGTCGCGCTCGAAGGCCCGAGTGGCTCGGGCAAGACGACGCTGCTTCAGCTGCTCGGCGCACTCGACCGCCCGAGCTCCGGCGACGTCGTGTTCGAGGGGCGTGACCTCGCGGGGCTTCCCGACCACGAGCTTGCGGCGCTGCGGCTCCAGTCGTTCGGGTTCGTCTTCCAGCAGTTCAACCTCATCCCGACGCTCACCGCGCTCGAGAACGTCGAGGCCAAGCTCGCGCCGACGGGTGTCGACGATCTCGAGGGCCGCGCGCAGGGGATGCTCGAGGAGGTCGGCCTCGCCGAGCGTGCGCACCACCTGCCCGCACACCTGTCGGGCGGCGAGCAGCAGCGCGTCGCGATCGCGCGGGCGCTGTCGGTGGAGCCGAGGGTGGTGCTCGCCGACGAGCCGACCGGCAACCTCGATTCGAAGACGGGCGGCGAGATCGTCGAGCTGCTCGCGGGTCTCGCTGCGGAGCACGGGTCGACCGTGATCGTCGCGACCCACGATGCGACGCTCGCCGGACGCGCGCCGCGTCGGCTGTCGATGCGCGACGGCCGACTCGTCGGCATCGCCGCAGTCGCCGAGAGCTTCTAGCGGCTCTCGTCAGCGCAGCGCCGTGAGGGCCTCGTCGAGCTCGGTGAGCAGCTCGATGAGACGTTCCTGATCGCCCGCCGACATCGTCGCCACGGCCGGCAGGAATGCGCCGAGGACGCGCGCCTTGCGCTCCTCGACGATCGCGCGCCCTTCGACCGTGAGCGTGATGCGCACCGCCCGCCGGTCGTCGGGGTCCGGTCGTCGTTCGAGCAGGCCGTGCTCGACCAGCCCGTCGACCGCGCGGCTCGCCGTCGGAGGGCTGACGCCGAGCCGGTCGGCGAGATCGCTCAAGCGGATCGGCTCTGCCTCGACCGTCTCGACCAGCGCGACGCGCTGCGTCGCCGTCAGCGCCGGTCCGTCGTCGAGGCCTCCGGCGAGGCGGGTCAGCCGCCGGACGACCCGGCCGAGCACGTCGAGCAGCCGCGTCTCACAGGTGGTGGTCGCCATTGCCGCAAATTATTGCACAGAGCAATAGTTGCTCGATGTTGCTATCATCGCCCGGGTGACCGCGCCCAGCCCCCAGCCGCGGCAGCAGGTGCGCCTGATCTTCGTGGCGCTGATGCTCGTGCTGCTGCTCGCGTCGCTCGACCAGACGATCGTGTCCACCGCGCTCCCGACGATCGTCGGCGACCTCGGCGGCCTCACCCACCTCTCGTGGGTCGTCACCGCGTATCTGCTCACTGCGACGATCGCCGGACCGCTCTACGGAAAGCTGGGCGACCTGTACGGGCGCAAGATCGTCCTCCAGGCGGCGATCGTGATCTTCCTCGTCGGCTCCGCCCTGTGTGGGCTGTCGCAGAGCATGGGAGAGCTGATCGGTTTTCGCGCTTTGCAGGGTCTCGGCGCGGGCGGGCTGATCGTCGTCACGCTCGCCGTCGTCGGAGACATCATCCCGCCGCGCGAGCGCGGCCGCTACCAGGGCTACTTCGGCGCGGTCTTCGGCGTGTCGACGGTGATCGGCCCGCTGCTCGGCGGCTTCTTCGTCGACAACCTGTCGTGGCGCTGGATCTTCTACGTCAACATCCCGGTCGGCCTGGTCGCGCTCCTCGTGATCGCGACTGCCTTCCACGCGCGCACGGACCGGCAGCACCACCGGATCGACTTCCTCGGTGCAGCCGTCCTCGCCGGCGCGCTTGCATCCGTCGTGCTCTTCACGAGCCTCGGCGGCACGACTTGGCCGTGGAGCTCGTGGCAGATCATTGCGCTGATCGTCGCGTCGGCCGTGCTCGTGCCCGCCTTCGTCCTCGTCGAGGCGCGCGCCGCCGAACCGATCCTCCCGCTGGAGCTGTTCCGCAACAAGGTGTTTCGTACGACGAGCGTCGTCGGCTTCATCGTCGGCTTCGCGCTGTTCGGCGCGATCACGTATCTCCCGCTCTATCTCCAGGTGACGAAGGGCGCCTCGCCGACCCGCTCGGGCCTCCAGCTCACGCCGCTGATGGCGGGCCTTCTGATCACCTCGATCGTGAGCGGGCAGCTGATCACGCGACTCGGGCGCTACCGGATCTTCCCGATCATGGGCACCGGCCTGATGACGGTGGCGATGTTCCTGCTCTCGCGGCTCGAGGTCGGGACGAGCCTGTGGGTCGCCGCGTTCTATTCGTTCGTGCTCGGGCTGGGCCTCGGGATGGTCATGCAGGTGCTCGTGCTGGCGGTGCAGAACTCGGTGCCGCACAGCGTGCTCGGCGTGGCGACCAGCGGGTCGACGCTCTTCCGCCAGGTGGGCGGCTCGATCGGCGTCGCGCTGTTCGGGACGATCTTCGCCACCCGTTTCCGGGTGGAGCTCGACTCGCGGCTCCCGGCAGGCGTCAGGGTTCCCCACGTCGCGAGCCCCGCGGTGATCAAAGCCCTGCCGGCCGAGCTGCACGGAGCCTTCGCCGACGCCGTCTCCGCTGCGCTGCATCCCGTGTTCCTCGTCGCGACGGGCGTCTCGCTGCTCGCCTTCGCCGTCGCGTGGCTCATCCCCGACCTCCCGCTCCGCCTCGCCACCAGCACGGCCGACACGGTTTCGCCGCCCGGCGGCGAGCGGCCCGCGACCGAGGCCGCCTAGCGTTCTTCGAGTTCTCACGCCGGGGGATTTCGACCTCGGGCGCCGCTGCTACTGTCGGATCGAAATGGCCAAGCCGGTCGAGCAGCTCGAATCGGTCGTGATCCGGTTCGCCGGCGACTCCGGCGACGGCATGCAGCTCACCGGCGGGCGGTTCACCACCGAGACGGCGCTCACGGGCAACGACCTCGCGACGTTCCCGGACTTCCCGGCTGAGATCCGCGCGCCGGCCGGGTCGCTTCCCGGCGTCTCGGGCTTCCAGCTCCACTTCGCGGACCACGACATCCTCACGCCGGGCGACCAGCCCGACGTGCTCGTCGCGATGAACCCCGCGGCGCTGAAGACGAACCTCCGCGACGTGCCGAAGGGCGCCACGCTCATCGTCGATCTCGACGCGTTCACGAGTCGCAACCTGCAGAAGGCCGGCTACGCGGAGAATCCGCTCGAGGACTCCTCGCTCGAGGGCTGGCAGGTCCACGCGGTCCCGCTCACGACGATGACGGTCGGGGCGCTCAAGGAGATCGAGGGCGTCACGCCGCGCGAGGCCGAGCGCGCGAAGAACATGTTCGCGCTCGGACTGATGTCGTGGCTGTACGGGCGCCCGATCGAGTCGACGATCGACTTCCTGAAGACGAAATTCGCGAAGCGCCCCGCGATCGCCGAGGCGAACGTGAAGGCGTTCAACACCGGCTATCACTTCGGCGAGACGTCGGAGGCGTTTGCCGTCCAGTACGAGGTCAAGCCGGCGAAGCTCGAGCCCGGGCCTGTATCGCCAGATCACGGGCAACACCGCGCTCTCGTACGGGCTGATCGCCGCGTCGAAGCTGTCGGGGCTGCCGCTCTTCCTCGGGGCGTACCCGATCACGCCGGCGTCGTCGATTCTCGAGGAGCTCGCGCGCCACAAGTCGTTCGGCGTGCGGACGTTCCAGGCCGAGGACGAGATCGCCGCGGTCGGTTCGGCGCTCGGTGCGTCGTTCGGCGGTGCGCTCGGCGTCACCACCTCGGCAGGCCCCGGGATCGTCCTGAAGTCGGAGACGGTCGGGCTCGCCGTCGCGCTCGAGCTGCCGCTCGTGATCGTCGACGTCCAGCGTGCGGGGCCGTCGACGGGCATGCCGACGAAGCCGGAGCAGGCCGACCTGCTGCTCGTGCTCTTCGGCCGCAACTCGGAGTCGCCCGTCCCGGTGCTCGCGCCGGCCACACCCGGCGACTGCTTCCACGCTGCGATCGAGGCCGCGCGCGTCGCGCTCACCTATCGCACGCCCGTGTACCTGCTCTCGGACGCCTACCTCGCGAACGGCGCGGAGCCCTGGAGAGTGCCCGACGTGAGCGCGCTCGACCCGATCGAGGTCGTCTTCGCCGAGGCCGACGGCCAGGAGTTCCTGCCGTACAAGCGCGATCCGGAGACGCTGGCGCGGCCGTGGGCGATCCCCGGCACGCCGGGCCTCGAGCACCGGATCGGCGGGCTCGAGAAGCAGAACGAGACGGGCAACGTCTCCTACGACGCCGACAACCACGACCTGATGACGCAACTCCGGGCGCAAAAGGTGGCGGGGATCACGGTGCCCGACCTCGAGGTCGACCATCAGGAGGGCGCGGACGTGCTCGTCCTCTCCTGGGGCGGCACGTACGGCCCAGTGCACGCGGGCGTGCGCCGTGTCCGCGCCGGCGGTGGGAAGGTCGCGCACGCGCATCTCCGGTGGCTCAACCCGTTCCCTGCGAACACCGGACATGTGCTCCGAAGCTACGACCGGGTGCTCGTCCCGGAGCTCAACCTCGGCCAGCTGCTCCGGCTCGTCCGCGCCGAGTATCTCGTCGACGCCGTCGGCTACAACCGCGTGACCGGCCAGCCGTTCAAGGCCGGCGAGATCGCCGACGCCGTGGAGGCGATGTTGTGAGCATCCCGCTGAAGCTGACTGCGAAGGAGTTCAAGTCGGATCAAGAGGTGCGGTGGTGCCCTGGCTGCGGCGACTACGCGATCCTCGCCGCGATGCAGAGCTTCATGCCCGAGCTGGGCCTCGAGCGCGAGAAGACCGTGTTCGTCTCCGGCATCGGTTGCGCCGCGCGCTTCCCGTACTACATGCAGACGTACGGGATGCATTCGATCCATGGGCGCGCGCCCGCGATCGCGACCGGCCTCGCAGTTTCGCGTCCCGACCTCTTCGTGTGGGTGGTGACCGGCGACGGCGATGCCCTGTCGATCGGCGGCAACCATCTGATTCACGCGCTGCGTCGCAACGTGAACATCAAGATCCTGATGTTCAACAACCAGATCTACGGCCTGACGAAGGGCCAGTACTCGCCGACGTCCGAGCAGGGGAAGGTCACCGGCTCGACTCCCTTCGGTTCGGTCGACTATCCGTTCAACCCGCTCTCGCTCGCACTCGGCGCCGAGGCGACGTTCGTCGCACGCGCGATCGACACCGACAAGGCCGGGTTGACGACTGTCCTTCGGCGAGCGGCGGCTCATCGTGGCGCGGCCTTCGTCGAGATCTTCCAGAACTGCAACATCTATAACGACGGCGCATTCGATTTCGTGCGCGACGAGAAGGAGAATCGCCTGTACCTCGAGCACGGCGCGCCGGTCGGCGAGACGGGGATCACGCACGACGAGCAGGACTTCGCCACCGCTTTCGCGCTCTCGCGTGTGGGCTTCGAGTCACACGGCGTCGTGCCGCTCGGCGTCTTCCGCGACGTGGAGCGTGCGAGCTACGACGAGCTTGCGCAGGGCCAGCTCGATCGTGCTCGAGAAGTCGGAGTCGGTGACTTGCAGGCGCTCGTCGGCTCGGGCGACACCTGGTCGATCGGCTGATCAGGCCGTCGAGACGCGCACGGACGCTCGGCGCATCAACGCGCGCGACCTGACGTTGTCGTAGTCGACGAACGCGTGCAGCCGCTCGATGCCGGCCGCCCGGGCGTCCTCGGCGAGCCGCGTCATGAGGAGCGTGCCCACGCGGCGACCCTGCCAGGCATCCGCGACCTCGAGTGCGACCTCCGCATCCCTGCCGTCGCGAACGATGCGCGCGATCCCGATCGGCTTGCAGTCGATCAGGGCGACGAGCACATGATGGTTGCGATCGACGCGCGCGAGCTGGGCCAGGTCGGACGCCGTGAGGACGGTCTTGGCGCCGCCGAACCGCGAGAGGCGGGATCGGGGCCCGAGACGGTCGAATACGGCCTGCACGGCGTCCGTCTCTCCGTTTCGCAGGGGTCGAATCGTGATCCCTGCGATCAGCTCCGAGTGCATACGGCGCCTCCCTGCATGACCTCGAGGCTACGGTTGCCCGGGCGCCCTGTCGTCGGCCGTATCGCCGAAATCGGAGTCGTTCAGAAGGACGATTTTGGTGTCACCCGAGCCATGACGCGATGCGCGCCGCGACCTCTACGCCGCGGTCCTCCTGCAGGAAGTGGCCGGCGCCCTCGAGCGGCGGGTCGAGCTCGGCGCCCGGAAGGAGCTCGGCCATCACCTCCGCCGCCCTGCGGCCGAAGATCGGGTCGCTGTCCGAGAAGAGGACGAGTGCGGGCCGGTCGAACGAGCGCAGCCGATCTCGGACCTCCAGCATCGCCGCGGCGGAGGGGTGACCCGATGTCGTCGCGACGAGCTCGGGAAACATCGCGACGCCGACGCGAGCCTCCGGCACCGGGAACGGCGCGTCGTAGCCTGCGATCACCTCGTCCGTCACCGGCTGGACGAGCGAGAGGCGCACGAGCTGGCCGGGGACGACGTCGGTCCCGACCCGCCGCATGAACGCCTGGAAGCGCAGCCACTCGTCGTTCGGCGCTCTCGCACCGATGCCGGTGTTGAGCACCACCAGCCGTGCGATCCGGGTCGGTTCGGTGACGCAGAGCCGGAAGCCGATCGGGCCGCCCCAATCCTGGACGACTACCGTCAGGTCGCGGAGGTCGAGCTCGCGCACGAGGCGCTCGATCGAGGCGTAATGGCGGTCGTAGGAGTACCACTCGCTCTCCGTCGGCTTGTCCGAACGGCCGAAGCCGAAGTAGTCGGGGGCGACGCACCGACGTTCGCGCGCGAGCGTCGGAATCAGCTTCCGGTAGAGGAATGCCCAGGTCGGCTCGCCGTGCAGCAACAGGATCGGGTCGCCGGCGCCCTCGTCGACGTAGTGCATGCGGAGTGTGTCCTGCTCGAGGTAGTTCGGCGCGAAGTCGAATCCGGGTAGGCCGGTGAATCGCTCGTCGGGCGTGCGGTAGGCGTTCACTCTTCCGTCTCCTTCCCGGGCGGTTCCAGGATGACGCGTTCCGGCGGCGTCGCGGCAGTTCGGAGGCGACATAGGAGCGGACGGCTTGGCCGATGCCGATGTCGCGCTTCGCCTGCTCGGAGAGAAACCAGCGGTGCTCGAGCACCTGATGGAATACCTCGGCCGAGGGCAGCCTGCCCTCGAGCCCCTCGGGCACGGCCGCGACGGTCGGCTCGAAGACCTCCTGCCGCCATTCCGCGGCGACCGCCGACTCCGCGAGCGGGCGCCCGGCCTCGCGCTCGCGTGCCTCTCGGTAGCGCGCGATGTCGTTGAGCATGCGACGCGCCTGGTTCTCCTGCGCGTCGAGGCCTGTGAGCCGCAACAGCTTGTGCCGGTGGTGGCCGGGCTCGACGACGTGCGGGTCGAGCGAGACCCGGTAGCCGCCGTCGGTCGCCTCGAGGGCGATCTCCTCGACGTCGAAGCCGAGCTCGTTCAGGCGGTGGAGGCGCTCGTCGAGCTTGTAGCGTTCGTCGGCACGGAACGTCTGGTCGCGCGTGAGCTCGTCCCACAGCCCGTTGTACCGACTGACGATCTCTTCGCCCGTCTCGTCCGGGTCGAGGTCCTCGGGGAGCCCGACTTCTGCGTCGACGTCGAGCAGCTCGCCGACGATGTTCTGCTGTGCGATGTCGAGGTCGTAGTCGCGCTGGCCCTTCGAGAGCGTGCCGTGCAGCTCGCCTGTCTCGGCGTCGACGAGGTATGCCGAGAGCGCGCCGGCGTCGCGCCGGAAGAGCGCGTTCGAGAGCGAGCAGTCGCCCCAGAAGAACCCGCGCAGGTGCAGGCGCGCGAGCAGCTCGACGAGCGCGTTCAAGAGGTGCGTGCGCAGGTCGGGGATGCCGGCGCTCGAGAACAGAGTGCGGTAGGGCAGGGAGTAGTCGAGGTGCCGGGTGATCAGGATCGCGTCGAGATCGTCGCCCCGCGCGGTCACGATCCCGACGGGCTCGACGACGGGGAGCGCCTGTCCCTGCAGGCGGCGGAGGAGCGTCCACTCGCGCCTGGCGGGGCGCTCCGGCAGCTCCTTGATCGCGTACAGCGCGCCGTCGTACTCGACGAAGCGAACGACATGGCGGCTGATCCCGCGCACCACGGTGACGAGCCGGTCCGACTGCCAGTCTTCGAGCGGCGTCTGCCAGGGCAGGTCGAGAAAGCTCGGATGGCCCGTGCGGGCGACCAGCTGAAACGTCGTGCTCAGGCCGCGAGTCTAGGACGTACCGCGGGCCTTCGGCGCTGCCGCTCGAGCACGTAGAAGCCGCCTGCGGTCGCGGCCAGCGCGCAGGCGCCCGCAACGGTGAATGCGAGCGGCGTCCCGCCGCGGTCGCACAGCCAGCCGACGAAGAGCGCGCCGAAGGGCGACAGGCCGTTCCACGCGTAGAAATACAGGCCGAGCACGCGGCCGCGCATGTGGTCCGGCGTCGAGAGCTGGATCTTGGTGTTCGCGGTCGCGGTGTAGGCGGCGAACGAGAGGCCGCAGAGGAACAGCAACGCGGCGGTGAGCGAGAGGTTGTGCGCGGGCGCGATGAGGAGCTCGGCAAGCCCGAAGCTGCCGGCCGCGACGAGCAGCACGCGCCAGCTCGCACGCGCGAACCCGGCACTCACGAGCGCGCCGAGCAGCGCGCCGGCGCCGAAGCACGCGGAGAGGATCCCGAACGAGCGCGGGCCGGCAGCGAACGTCTCCTTCGCGAGCAGCGGAAGCAGGATGTTGAAGTTGAAGCAGACCGAGGCGAAGACGACCATCATCACAAGCACGACCTTCACCGTCGTCGAGCCCCTCGCATAACGGAATCCGTCACGGGTCCCGCGCCAGACCGTCGGGCGCCCGCGGTTCTCGAGTGGGTACAGGTCCCGCGTCCGCATCGCGAGCAGCGCTGCGAGCACGGCGAGGAAGCTGACGGCGTTGATCGCGAAGGCCCAGCCCGCGCCGAACGATGCGATCACGACACCGGCGAGCGCGGGGCCGAAGATGCGCGCGGTGTTGACGAGGCTCGAGTTGAGCGCGATCGCGTTCGGCAGCTCGTCGCGGCCGACCATCCGGAACGTGAGGTTCTGGCGGGACGGCGAGTCGAAGACGAGCGCGGTGCCCGTGAGTGCCGCGATCACGTATAGCTGCCAGAGCTGTGCGTGCCCGAGCAGCGTGATCGTCGCAAGCACCGCAGACAGGACCATCTGCACTGCCTGCGTGACGATCACCGTCCGCCGGTTGTCGAAGCGATCGGTGACGACACCCGCGAGCAACCCGAGCAGCGTGAACGGGCCGAATCTGCAGATCGAGATCAGCCCGACGGCGAGCCCGCGGGATCCCGCGGGTGCGAGCTGGATCGCCAGCCAGTACATGGCGACGTTCTGCATCCACGTCCCGCTGACCGAGGCAAGCTGGCCGGCGAAGAAGAGTCGGTAGTTGCGGTGGCGGCGGAGGCTGACGAACGTCCGGCGTGAGGCGATCGCGACTGCCGTCATCGAGCCCGCGATTCGAGCAGCCGTTCGAGCGGCTCGATCGCGGCTTCGATCCGATCACGCTCTTCGTCCGTCAGGCCGTTCAGGTGCTCGACGAGCCACGCGGTGCGGCGCTTGCGCACGGACCGGAGCACACGCTCACCTTCGTCGGTGATGCGGAGGCCGATCCGGCGGCGGTCGGTTGCCCGCGCTCGCTCGATCAGGCTCGCGGCTTCGAGACGTGCGAGATGCCCTGACATCCCGGGCGCGGAGATGCGCTCGCGCTCGGCGAGCTCCGTCGCGGTGATGTCCGGCGTCGCGGCGATCTGCGAGAGCAGCGAAACCTGTCCGCCGGTGACGCCCAGCGAGTGGACCTCGCGGCGGAGCTCACGGGCGAGTCGCAGGAGAGCCGGCCGAAGCCGGTTCGCAATCGCCACGGTGTCGTTCGTTTCCTGAACCATTAAGTAAGTTAACTATAGCAGCTGACGCGGACGGTTGTGCGCCAAGGTAACCGGTACGGTGGCGCGGTGGCGAATCCGCTCGAGTCGTTGAAGGCGCTCGGCGAGCAGCTGCGCGCCCAGATCGGGGAGGAGCTCGATTTCGAGCCGCTTCGCCGCACCGAGCCGGCGCGGCCCCTGGACGAGCTGCTCGAGGAGCTCGATGCCCTCCCGGGCCTCGAATCGGTCAAAGAGCAGGTTCGGGCGCTGGTCGCGTTCCTCCGCGTCCAGGCGCGCCGCAAGGAGTCGGGCCTCTCCGAGGTGGCGACGACCCAGCACCTCGTCTTCCTCGGCAACCCCGGCACCGGGAAGACGACGGTCGCGCGGCTCCTGGCGCAGATGTATCGCTCGATGGGCCTGTTGCGCCGCGGGCAGCTCGTGGAGGTCGACCGCGCCGGGCTCGTCGGGCAGTACGTCGGCCTGACCGCGATCAAGACCGAGCGCGTCGTTCGGCGCGCGCTCGACGGCGTGCTCTTTGTCGACGAGGCCTACGCGCTCGCCCGCGGCGAGGAGCGGCTCGACTTCGGCGACGAAGCGATCGAGACGCTCCTGAAGCGGATGGAGGACAACCGGCACCGCCTCGTCGTGATCGTCGCCGGCTACCCGCGTCTCATGCACCGGTTCCTCGAGTCGAACCCCGGCCTACGCTCGCGGTTCTCCCGAGAGATCACCTTCCCCGACTACTCCACCGAAGAGCTCGTCGCGATCGTCTCGCGGTTCGCGGCCGAGGCGGAGTACACGCTCGCCGACGACGCGGCCGACGCACTGCGCTCGATCTTCGACGGCGCCGAGCGGCACGAAGGCTTCGGGAACGCGCGTTTCGCCCGGACGCTGTTCGAGCAGGCCCTGAACGCCCAGGCGCTTCGGCTCGGCTCCGGCGACGTCGAGTCGCTCTCCCCGGGAGATCTGATGGGGGTCACGGCAGCAGACATCGTCGCCGGCGCCCGAGCGCTCGGCGAGAGCCCACCGGCTGACCGCGCCGAACGCACTTCGTGGTTCGGCCGCCTCCGGTGATGCAGCCGGTCAGCGTCCACGACTACGAGGATGCCGCCGCAGGCCGTCTCGACGAAGGCGCGCTGGGCTACTTCGCCGGCGGCGCCGGCGACGAGCGAACGCTGCGCGACAACGTCGAGGCGTTCACGCGGTACCAGTTCCGGCCGCGCGTCCTCGTCGACGTCGGCGCGTGCACGACGCAGACGACGGTGCTCGGCCACACCATCTCGATGCCGCTGCTCGTCGCGCCGGTCGCCTTCCAGCGTCTGGCCCATCCGGACGGCGAGCCGGCGACAGCGAGGGGCGCACGCGCCGCCGGCACGATCATGTGCCTGTCGACAATTGCGACCTCTTCGCCGGCCGAGGTGGCGGAGACGGGTGTGCAACGGTGGTTCCAGCTCTATGCGATGCGGGACGAGGGGCTCACGCGCGAGCTGATCGCCCAGGCGCGCGACCAGGGGTACACGGCCCTGCTGCTGACCGTCGATGCGCCGGTCTCCGGGCGGCGCGAGCGCGACCAGCGAAGCGGTTTCGTGATCCCGTCGCACCTGAAGGTCGCGGCGCTCGGCCGTGGCGACCTGACGCCCGCGGACGTGCTTGCACAGGTGTCGCCGTCGCTGACGTGGGCCGATGTGGAGCGGATCGGAGCCGACTCCGGGCTGCCGCTGCTCCTCAAGGGAGTGCAGACCGCCGACGACGCCCGCCTTGCCGCCGAGCACGGTGCCGCGGGCATCGTGGTCTCGAATCACGGCGGGCGGCAGCTCGACGGCGTCGCTGCGACGATCGACCTGCTCCCCGGCGTGGTCGAGGCGGTCGACGGGAGCATCGAGGTGCTGCTCGACGGGGGCATCCGCCGAGGGTCGGATGTCGTGAAGGCGCTCGCGCTCGGCGCGCGCGCAGTGCTCGCCGGGCGCGCGATCCTCTGGGGGCTCGCGGTCGACGGCGAGGAGGGAGTACGCCAGGTGCTGGAGTTGCTCCGCGCCGAGATCGAGAACACGTTCAGCTCCTCGGCTGCGTGTCGCCGGCCGACGTCGGGCCGGCGCACGTCGTGCCACGCGCGATGTAGCGAGGTCGTACGGCGGTGCCGTTACCCTGGGCTGGGTGAGAGCCGGAGCCGCCGCGCTGCTCGCCTCGGTCGCCGCGCTCGTAGCCGTGCCGGTGAGCCGGCCCGATACGCCGGCATGCGGGCTGCCGCCGTCGTCGCCGCTCTGGGTCGACTACGCCGGCCACGACGCGCCGATCACGCCCAAGCCCGGGCTCGTGCTCGCAGTGTCGTCGGGGACGACGGTGCCCACCGCAGATGCGCCAGGCAGGCGCCGCGACGGTCTTCTTCGACCTCCATCTGAACGATCGCGTCGGCACCCCCTCGGCGCCGGCCGACCCCTCCACCATCGCGGAGAAGGCGGCGAAGGAGTTCACCTTCGCACAGCAGGTGACCGGCTGTGCGACCCCCCTCATCGCCGAGAACGAGCTGTTCGGCGCGCAGACCCCGACGCCGTGGAGCGCGACCAACGCGCAATACCGAGCGAACGTGCTCGCCCTTGCGCAAGCACTGGACACGCTCGGAGCGACGGTGGGGATCACGATTGCGAACCCGCCGTACACCGGGGGCGATGCTGCCGACTGGTGGCGCCAGGCCGCGAAGGCGGCGATCCTGATTCGACAGGTCTACTTCACCGCGCCCGGGCCGAAGGGCCTGTATGCGCTCGGCCCGCTGCGCGCCAGCCGCGCCATGCGTCGCGGCATGCGCGGGCTGGTGGCGCACTTCTCGCAGATCGGGATCCCCGCATCGCGCGTCGCCCTCGAGCTGCAGTTCCAGTCGGCACCCGGGCAAGGCGGGCGGCAAGGGCTTCAGCCGAAGGACGCGTGGCTCGAGATCGTCAAGCTCGAGGCGCTCGCAGCAAAGCAGGTCGCGACGGAGACGCAGGTCGAGGGCGTCTGGTCGTGGGGGTGGCCGACGTTCTCGGCCGCCGGCGCCGATCCCGACAAGCCGGCGGCGGCATGCGTCTACCTCTGGGCGCGCGACAACGCGCTCTGCGACGGTCCGGCACTCGCCGGGACGGGATTCGACACGTCGCTGACCGAGGGTCAGATCGACTTGCCCGCCGGAGTTCGCTGCTCGCTCGGCGCGCAGACGATCAAGAAGTCCGACGTCGGTCGAACCGCGGCGATCACGGGCGATCTCTACTCGGCAGCCAGCGCGATGCTCGAACGCGTCGTCCTTCGCACCGCCGAGCCGATCGATCCAGCGACCGTGCTCTCGGCGGAGCGCGCGATCGTCCGCGACCGATTCGGAGGCAGCGCGTCCGCCTACCGCGCAGCGCTCGTCGCGGACCACGTGACCCTTGCGGCTGCTCGCGCGATCATCGCCGACCGGCTCGGCCGCGAGCGCGTCGAGGAGCGGTTCCAACCGCGACCGCCGTCGGCGGCGAACGTCGCGGCGTTCCTCACGACCTATGCAGCTACCCGCGTTCGCCTGGTGTCGGTCTCGCCGCAGGCACCGTGGCTCGGAGGCGCCGAGCAGGGGCTCGCCGTCGAGACGCTCGCACCCGCCCAGGTGTTCGAGCTCGCGACGAACCGCAGCGCGACGATCGACACGATCGACGGACGGTTCGAGGTGCGACCGCTCGCGCCGGCGCTGCCGCTGTTCGCCCTGCCGCATGCCCAGGCCGTCGGCGTCGCGAAGGGCGTGCTCGACCGCTTCGCGCGCGAGGATGTCTTCCAGTCGTGGCTTCGCGGCCAGGAGTCGAAGCTGCTCGAGTCGGCCGTGTGCGCGCGGGACGAGCTCCCTGCCGAGGCCGATGTCGATCTCACCGCCTGGGTGCCGTTTCTCGGCGACTGAGCGGCCGTTGTCTACCGGAGGTCGAGCACGCGCTGCGCCTTGCCGGCGGAGCGCTCGAGCAGACCGGGCTCGATCACCTCGACGCCGACGGTGACGCCGGCGCCGTCCTTGACGAGTACGGCGAGCGCGTCGCCGTTCGTGGTGCGCGTGTCGACGTCGGCTGCGCCGGCACGCGCTTCGACGCGGACAGTGAGCTCATCGAGGCGGCCCGGCCGCGTGAGCACGAGCTGGAAGTGGGGCGAGAGTCCCGGGACGCGCAGGATCAGCTCCTCGATGCGCGACGGGAAGACGTTGACACCGCGCAGGATGATCATGTCGTCGCTCCGGCCGGTGATCTTCTCGATGCGCCGCATCGTGCGCGCGGTCCCGGGCAGAAGCCGTGTCAGGTCCCTCGTCCGGTACCGGATCACGGGCATCGCCTCCTTCGTCAGCGATGTGAATACGAGCTCACCCCGCTCGCCGTCGGGGAGCACCGCGCCCGTCCGGGGATCGACGATCTCCGGATAGAAATGGTCCTCCCAGACGTGGAGCCCGTCCTTGGTCTCCACGCACTCGCCGGCCACGCCTGGCCCGATCACCTCGGAGAGCCCGTAGATGTCGACGGCGTGCATGTCGAACCTGCGCTCGATCTCGCGTCGCATCTCCTCGCTCCAGGGCTCCGCCCCGAAGATCCCGACCTTGAGCGTGGTACCGCGGGGATCGATGCCCTGCCGTTCGAACTCGTCGAGGATCGCCAGCATGTACGACGGCGTCACCATGATCACGTCCGGTTCGAAGTCGTCGATCAGCTGCACCTGGCGCTCGGTGAGGCCGCCGGAGACGGGGATGACAGCGCAGCCGAGGCGCTCTGCGCCGGCGTGGGCGCCGAGGCCGCCCGTGAACAGGCCGTAGCCGTAGGCGACATGGACGCGGTCGCCGGGCCGCCCGCCCGCCGCTCGGATCGAGCGCGCCACGACGTCGGCCCAGGTGTCGAGGTCGCGCTGCGTATACCCGATTACGGTCGCCTTGCCGGTCGTGCCGCTCGATGCGTGGATGCGTGAGATTCGGTCGCGGGAGACCGCGAACATCTCGAACGGGTACGACGCCCGCAGGTCGTCCTTCGTCGTGAACGGAAACGTGGCGAGATCGCCGAGGCTGCGGCAGTCGTCGGGGTGCAGGTCAGCCTGGTCGAAGCGAGCACGGTAGAGAGGGACGTGCTCGTAGGCGTGTCGGAGCGTCCATTGCAAACGCTCGAGTTGCAGCGCCGCAAGCTCGTCCTTCGATGCGCGCTCGATCGGCTCGAGCTCGTCGGATCGTGGAGCCAGATCGAGCATTGCCGCGGACGAGCATACGGTTACGGGCGAGGCTCTAGTTGAGCTTGAACACCTGGACCGACTCGATGTACCCGATCGAGTACTCGTTGTTGTCGGTGCAGTGCATGCCGAAGGACGCCTCGCCGCCCGTCCACAGCGCCACGACTGCGCCCGCCTCCGCGGTGGTCGCCGTATAGGCCGTGTTCTCGCCCCACGGGCCGGTCAGGTGCATCGTGATCTCCTGGCCGGTGAAGTGCCCGACGACGAGGAACGTGGCGGGGGCCATGGGCCTGAATTCGATGTAGGCGGCGCTCCCCACCCAGTCACCGGCGGGCCCGGTCTGCACGATCGTGTCCATGAAGATCAGGTCGGACGTGGTGTCCCACCGTCCGGGCATGTAGACGTCGATGTTCCCGAGCGAGTCGTAGGGACGCCGTGCGGTGAGCTCGAGCAGCGCCGGCCCGGTAGTTGCGATGTCCTCGTGCGCAAGCTCGGATGCGAGCTCGGCGATGCGCGTGCCGCTCACCCGCTGGAGCAGCGGCGCGTCGATCGAGACGTGCGTCTCCGGCGTCGAGCCTCGAAGCGATCCGTGGCCGTTGGTGGGTGCGCTGGGACGGGACATGCAGCTCCCTCCTCCCGGTGCCGCAGACCCGGAGACTCGAAATGACAGCTTCCACCGTATTCGGTACGCGCCGCGGCATCAACTCACCGCGAGTGCGCCCGCGATCGTGAGCGGAACGAGCAGCAGGCCAAGGCGTGAGTAGGTGACGACCGACGCGTCGGCATCGACGGAGCGCGCGGCGCGCAGCCACAGGAACGCCGACAGCGATCCCGTGACGGCGAGGTTGGGGCCGAGGTCGAGCCCGACCAGGAGCGCGGCGGGATGCGCAGGCGGCTGCGCGGAGAACAGCACGGCGGCAGGGAGATTGTTCAGAAGGACCGACGCGAGGGCCGACGTGACTGCCGTTGTCCACGTCCCGTTCGACGCCAGCAGCGCTGCGGGCCCGTGCCAGGCACGTGCGAGTGTGCCGAGGCCGACGCTGAGCGCGAACAGTGCAGCCAGCGTCGGCAAACCGAGCCGGGGTGTCTTGCGGTGCGCGGCGGTCGCGGCGAGGCCGAGCGCCAGCACGGGCAGCGCGGGCTCGCGCAGCGTCACGACGAGCAGCGCAGCCAGGCCGACCGCCACGAGCCCCACGCCGGCGCGGAGCGGGGGCGGTGTCTCTGCCTCGGCCCGCCGGGCATGCGGCCGAAGGACGACCGTGACGAACAGAGCGGTGAGCGTGCACGACGCGAGCCACGCCCGGAGCATCGGTCGGACCAGAGGCGGCGCCGCCGAGGACGAGCAGATTCGTCAGGTTCGATCCGGGCAAGAGCAGCGACGCCGAGTTCGCCATGAACACGGAGCCGTAGAGGAACGGCAGCTCGCTCGTCCCGCACCGGCGCGCTGCATGGACGAGCACCGGCGTCAGGAACACGACCGCGGTGTCGAGGTTCAACACGGCGGTCACGAGTGCGACGAGGGCGAGGAGGACCAGCAGCAGCGCCCGTGGCCCGAGCCCGACCGCGGCGACGCGCCCGCCCGCCGCCGCGAACAGGCCGTCGTCGTCGGCGACGGTGCCGATCAGGAGCAGCCCGGTGACGAGCGCGAATGGAGGCCACGACTGCGCAGCCGCGGCTAGGATTTGATGCCATAGCACGCTTAACAGTTAATCAGACTTAACTTATGCCGAGGCCCCGCCGACATCCATCCGGGCATGAGGCCGCAGGGGCGCTCGCGCGGACGGCGCCGCTCGTCAGCCGCTGGGTCGAGCGCCTGCTGGGCTCGCATTCACCTGCGCTGACGGTCGCCCAGTACCTCGTGCTCGAGGCGGTCGATTCCGGCGACGTGCTCGGCGGGGAGCTCGCGCGCCGGGCCGCCGTCTCGCCGGCCGCCGTCTCCCAGCTCGTCGGCAACCTCGAGTCCGCCGGTCTGCTCGAGCGGCAGCGCCTGGTCGACGATCGCCGCCGTCAGCCGCTGACGCTCACGGACGCCGGGCACTCCTGCCTTTCATCCGCCCGGCTCCTGCTGCGAGACCGGCTCGGGAACCTGCTCGACGGCCTGCCCGGCCCCGAGCTCGACGCCCTCGTCCGCCTGCTCGGTCACGTCGAGGCCGCGCTCGCCGGAACCGTCCCGCCGCGCCGTTCGCCACGGCCGCCGAAGCCACCGCCTCCGCGGCCGCACCTCCGGCCGCCGAAGCGGCACGAGTGAGGTCCGGCTCGGCCTCCTACGATGAGGAGAGTCCTTGCCCGACGATCACGGTCACACTCACGTCCACGTCGAGGCCGACGCCGATTCGCGCCGGCTGACGATCGCGCTCGGGCTGATCGTGGGGCTGATGGTCGTGGAGGTGGTCGCGGGCGTGCTGGCCGGCTCGCTGGCACTCGTCTCCGACGCCGCGCACATGCTCACCGACGCCGGTGCGCTCGTGCTCTCGCTGGTCGTGATCCGGCTCGTCCGACGGCCGGCCGGCGGGAACCTGACCTTCGGGCTCAGGCGCGCCGAGATCCTCTCGGCGCAGGCGAACGGGGTCACGTTGCTCGTCCTCGCCGGCTTGATCGTCTACGAGGCCGTACGCCGGCTGATCGATCCACCGCAGACTGCCGGTGGCGTCGTCCTCGTCGTCGCCTTGCTGGGGATCTGCGTCAACCTCCTCGCGGCCGGGCAGCTCGCGCGCGCGAACCGGACGTCGCTCAACATCCGCGGCTCGTATCTGCATCTCGTGACCGACCTGTTCGCGTTCGTCGCGACCGCCGTCGCCGGCCTGATCATCCTCACGACCGGCTTCGACCGCGCCGATCCGATCGCCTCGCTCCTCGTCGCCGGGATCATGCTCTGGGCGGCGTACGGGTTGCTGCGCGACTCGGGGCGCGTCCTGCTCGAGGCTGCGCCCGAGGGCATGAGCGTCACCGAGATCGGAGAGGCGATCGCGGCATTCCCGCACGTCGAGAGCGTCCATGACCTTCACGTCTGGGAGGTGTCGTCGGGCTTCCCGGCACTCTCGGCGCACGTGTTGGTCCCGCCCGACGACGATTGCCACGGCGTTCGCCGCGGCCTCGAGCGACTGCTCGTCGATCGGTTCGGTATCGAGCACACGACCCTGCAGGTCGACCACTCGCGAACGGAGAAGCTGATCGCGATCGAGCGGCAGAACGCATCCGATAGGTAGTTTCCGGTTTCGGGAAGTTCGCATTCGAGGAGGAAAAAACTGATGGCGCTACAGCTTGGTGAAACCGCACCCGATTTCGAGGCCGAGTCGACCGAGGGCCCGATTCACTTTCACGACTGGATGGGCGACTCGTGGGCCGTGTTGTTCTCGCATCCGAAGGTTTTCACTCCGGTGTGCACGACCGAGCTCGGCTACATGGCAAAGATCAAGCCGGAGTTCGATCGTCGTGGCGTCAAGATCATCGGCCTGTCGGTCGATCCGGTCGAGAAGCAAGTGGCGTGGGCCAAGGACATCGAGGAGACGCAGGGTCAGGCGCCGAACTACCCGTTGATCGGCGACAGCGACTTCAACGTCTCGAAGCTGTACGGGATGCTGCCGGCCGACGTCGACGGCGATCCGGCCGACAGGACGCCCGCCGACAACGCGACGGTGCGGAACGTGTTCGTGGTCGGGCCCGACAAGAAGGTGAAGCTCGTGCTCGTCTACCCGATGACGACGGGCCGGAACTTCGACGAGGTCCTGCGCGTGATCGACTCGCTGCAGCTGACTGCGAAGAACAAGGTCTCGACCCCGGTCAACTGGAAAGAGGGCGACGACGTGATCATCGCCGGGTCGGTCTCCGACGACGAGGCGAAGGAGCTCTTCGGAGAGTGGAAGTCGCCGAAGCCGTACATCCGGATCGTGCGGCAGCCGAGGTAGCCGAGACACGCTGACAACGAGCGTGCGGCGATCGTTTCCGCACGACGTCGAGGGAAGAGATGGGCTCGAGCACGACCTGGGGCTTGGTGGCAGCGACCTTCACGGCGTCGTTCGTCGAGTTCGTCGAGGCGTTGACGATCGTCGTCGCGATGGGCGCGGCGCGGAGCTGGCGTTCGGCGCTGGCCGGCGCGGCGGCGGCGTTCGGGGCGCTCGCGACCTTCACGCTGGTCGCGGGCTACGCGCTCGTGACCTGGCTGCCGCGGTCTGCGCTCGAGCTCGTCGTCGGCGCGCTGCTGCTGATTCTCGGCCTGCAGTGGCTGCGTAAGGCGATCCTGCGCTCGGCCGGGCTGAAGGCGCTCCACGACGAGGACGAGGTGTATCGCCGCGAGGTCGCGGCAGCACGCGACGCGGGTGACGAGCGCCGGATCGGTCTCGACTGGTTCGCTTTCGTGGTCTCGTTCAAAGGTGTGTTTCTGGAGGGCGCAGAGGTCGTGTTCATCGTGATCACCTTCGGTCTCAACGCCCACGATGTCCCGCTTGCCGCCGCCGGAGCGGCGGCGGCCGGGGCGCTGGTCGTGGCGCTCGGGGCAGTCGCACACAGACCGCTGGCGCGCGTGCCCGAGAACACGCTCAAGTACACGGTCGGCGTGCTGCTCGCGACCTTCGGCACCTTCTGGTCGGTCGCGGGGCTCGGTGTCTTCCAACCGGGCCGCGCAGATCTCGAGTGGCCGGGCGGCGACTGGTCGATCCTCGGCCTGTTGGCGATCTGGTTCCTTCTCTCCCGCGTGTTGATCCGCTGGCTTCCCTCGATCGCGAGCCGGGGAGTGCCGGCCGTCGCCGCGCCGTGACGTTCTCGTCCGCGCTCAGAGGCTTCGGCCGTTTCTGGTGGGAGTTCATCGTCGGGGACGACTGGAAGATCGCCGCCGGCGTGGCGCTTGCGCTGCTCATCGGCGGGACGCTGACCGTCAGCGCCGCGACCGGCGCCGACTGGCTCGCGCCGGTGATCGGTGCAATGGTCATCCTCGTCTTCGTGGCCGAGATCGTGATCGACGTCAGGAGATCGTGACGGTGGACGAGGTCGGGATCGGCATCGTCGGCTACGGGCTGATGGGGCGAGCGCATGCACACGGGTACACCGTCGCCCCGCACGTTCGCGAGCTGGCAGTCGTCCCGCGGCTGCGGGTGATCAGCGGCCGCGACGCGGCGAAGGTCGCGTCTGCAGCGGGGCGATACGGCGTCGCCGAGTGGACCGATGGACTGGCGCGAGCTCGTCGCTCGCGACGACGTGGAGATCGTCGACGTGTGCACGCCGCCCGGCACCCACGCCGAGGTGGTCGAGGCTGCAGCGGCGGCGGGCAAGGCGGTCGTCTGCGAGAAACCGCTCGCTGCCGACTACCTGTCCGCGCGCGCCGCGGCAGATGCGGTCGGCGCCGCCGGTGTGCTCAACGCGATCGGCTTCAACTACCGCCGCCTGCCGGCCGTCGCGCTGCTCAGGCAGCTCGTCGAGGAGGGCGCGGTGGGGGAGGTGCTGCTCTGGCGCGGCAGCTGGTTCTCGGACGAGTTCCTGAGCCCCGAGATCCCGTTCGACTGGCGGTTCGAGCGCCGGCTCGGCGCTTCGACCTTCGCCGATCTCGGTTCGCACCTCGTCGACCTCGCCCTCTGGACGGTCGGCGACGTCGTCGAGGTCGCCGCGCAGTCTGAGACGTTCACCCGTGCGCGCAGCGCCCGCGAGGTCGACGTCGACGAGGCGTCGTCGGCGCTCCTGCGCTTCGCCGGCGGCGCCCGTGGGACGCTCGAGGTCGCACGGGTCTGCGCCCGCCGGCCGTCCGACTTCGTCCTCGAGGTCAACGGCACCAAGGGGACGCTGCGCTTCGACTACGCAAGGCTGAACGAGCTCTGGTTCGGCGACCAGGGAGACGATGGACGCCTGTACGGCCTGCGCCGCATTCGCGCCGAGCACCCGACGCATCCCTATGCATCCGACGGCTGGCCGCTCGGGCAGGGCGTCGGTTACGACGCCAGCTTCGTCAACCAGGCCGCCGACCTGCTCGAGCAGTGGCCGGACGGCCGGTGGGAGCCCGGCCTCGAGCAGGGAGCGCGTGTCCAGGCTGTCTGCGAGGCGATGGAGCGCGCTGCGTCGGAGCATCGCTGGGTCAGCGTCGAGGAAGTCACAGGTTGAGCTCCCGGAGAACGGTCCGCGCTGCGGTGATGCGCGGCCCGGGCGAGATCGGCGTCGAGCGCTTCGACGTCCCTGAGCTCGAGCCGGGTGCCGTTCTGCTGCGAGTCCGGCTCTCCGGCGTCTGCGGCACCGACAAGCACACGTTCCGCGGCGAGACGATGCAGTACGCCGGGACGCCGCACGAACGCAGGCTCTCCTACCCGCTCATCTGCGGGCACGAGAACGTGGGCGTAGTCGAGGCTGTCGGCGGTGAGGCGCGCGCGTTCGACGGCCGGCTGCTCTCGCCCGGCGACCGGATCGTCCCCGGCGCGAACGTGCCCTGCGGCCACTGTTGGTACTGCGCGAACGACGAGCCGTACTACCTCTGCGACCACCTCGAGGACTACGGCAACTCGCTCAACGTCACGCGCCCACCGTCGCTCTTCGGCGGCTGGGCCGAGCTGATGTACCTGCTGCCGGGGACGCCGCTCTTCCTGGTCCCGGACGAGCTCGAGGACGAGCTGGCGGTGCTGACCGAGCCGATGGCGGTCACCCACGGCGTCGAGACGGCGCGCAGCTTGCTCGGCGTCGACAGCGGCGAGAGTGTCGTGGTCGTCGGTGTCGGGCCGCTCGGACTGTGCCACTTGCTGAAGTCGCGCCTCGTCGGCTGCGGGGAGCTGATCGCGATCGACCGCTTCGCCTCGCGGCTCGACACCGCAGGTGCGCTCGGCGCGACGATGACGCTGAACGCGTCGGTGCTGGACGAGGACGAGCTGGTCGCGCGCGTCCACGAGCGCACGCGGCGTGGGGCTGACGTCGTGCACGACTGCTCGGGCGTGCCGGGCACGTTCGGCGGCGCACTGCGCATGGCGCGACCGGGCGGCGTCGTGGTCGAGTCGGGCGCCTTCGTCGACCTCGGGCCGGTGGAGATCAACCCGAACCGTGACATCTGCACACGCAGCGTGACCGTGATCGGCATCGGCGGCGAACGGGCGACGTCGTACGGTCCGTCGCTCGCGCTGCTCGCGGCGAACCGCGACTCGCTTCCGGTCGACCGCATCGTCACCCACCGGCTGCCGCTCGAGGACGCCGCCGGCGCGCTCGCCGTCTCCCAGCAGGACGGCGCGATGAAAGTCGTCCTCGACCCGTTGATCTAGTCGGCGCGGTCGTAGCCGAGCGCGTGGGAGATGTCGCGTGCCCCGTCGACGAGCAGCCGTACGAACTCATCGCGGTCCTTGCCGAGCACGAGCGACTTCATTCCACCGATCGAGAGCCCGGCCCGGACGGCGCCGGTGTAGTCGAGGATCGGCGCGCCGAGCGATGCGATACCCGGGGTGACGTCCTCGTCGCTGACCGCATAGCCTCGCCTGCGGGTCACGTGGAGCTCCTCGAACAGGTCGTCGGGCGTCGGCGGCGTCAAATCGCCGACCGGATCGAGCCCTCCCGCCGCGTACTCCTCCCACTCCGACTCGGGTTCCCACGCGAGGAGCGCGCGCGGGCCTGCGCCGGCGTACAGCGGCAGCGATCCGCCGAGACGGAGCGCGAGCGACTGCACGCGCAGTCCCTCGAGGCGTTCGATGCACACCGCATTCCGGCCGCGGCGCACGAGCAGGAAGACCGTCTCGCCGACGCGCTCGTGGATCCGCTCCATCACCGGCAGCGCAACCTGCCGCTCGTCGAGCCGCTCGACGACGGCAGCGCCGAGACGCATCAGCTTCCAGCCGAGGCGGTAGGTGCGAGGCTGCGCGCCGGGCTCGACCAGGTCGAGCGCCTCGAGGCTGCGCAGCAGTCGATACGTCGTCGTGCGTGGCTCGTCGATCAGCTCGGCGAGCCGGCGTGGTGTCGCCTCGCGCTCCTCTGCGAGCTGCTCGAGCAGGAAGACCGCCTTGGCCAGTGCACGGATAGGGTTTTCGCGAAGCTGTTCCTTCCGTTCCTGCGTCGCCAGGCTGTCCACCTCCTGTTCCGCATCCTAGACAGGCTGTCCACATGATGGTACGGTCGCCGCGGCGGCGGCGCTAACGACGATTCTCGAGTGACGACGGTTCCGACTCTCGCCGAGCACGCTTCGCCGCCCGTGGCTGCGGGCATCGAGTTGCGGGCGGTGGTGAAGCGCTACGGCGCCCAGACCGCGCTGCGCGGGCTCGACCTCGAGATCAGGGACGGCGAGTTCTTCTGCCTGCTCGGTCCCTCGGGGTGCGGCAAGACGACCACGCTCAACCTGATCGGCGGATTCGTCGCTCCGACCGACGGCGAGATCTGGATCCAGGGCCGGCGCATCGACACGCTGCCCCCGCACAAGCGCCCGGTCAACACCGTTTTCCAGTCGTATGCGCTGTTCCCGCACATGAACGTCGCGGAAAACGTGCGCTTCGGACTCAAGATGGACCGGGTGCCGCGCGACCAGGCGAAGCAGCGCGCGGCGGAGGCGCTTCGACTGGTCGGCCTCGAGGACTTCGGCGAGCGGATGCCGAGCCAGCTCTCGGGCGGCCAGCAGCAGCGTGTCGCGGTCGCCCGCGCACTCGTCAAGCGACCGGCGGTGCTCCTCCTCGACGAGCCGCTCGGAGCGCTCGACCTGAAGTTGCGCCAGCGGCTGCAAATCGAGCTGTCGCAGATCCATCGCGACGTCGGGACGACGTTCGTCTACGTCACGCACGACCAGGAGGAGGCGATGTCGATGGCCGATCGCATCGCCGTCATGAACGACGGACGGATCGAGCACCTCGGCACCCCGGAAGAGGTCTATCGCCGCCCGGCCTCTCGCTTCGTCGCCGACTTCATCGGCGACTCGAACTTCTTCGACGCCACGGTGACCGGAGACGTCGCGCAGCTGACGGACGGCAGTCGAGTCGCGTGCACCGGCGGCCGCGCGGGGCCGGCCACGCTGATGGTGAGGCCGGAGGCGATCACGCTTGGTGCGGGCTCCGGTTCGATCGCAGGGCGAGTGCTGCAGACGTCGTTTCTCGGCAGCTACGTGCGCGTCGCCGTCGAGACCCCGTCGTCCGAGGCGCCGGTCGTGGTGGCGCTGCACGAGGCCGCGAACGTTCCGTCGATCGGCGACGAGGTCTCGCTCACCTGGCCCGCCGCGGACGGGATCGTGCTGGAGCCGCCCGAGTGAGCGCTGCGGCGGACACGGGCGCGGTTGCGCCGGCAGCTCGGGGGCGTGCTGCGCGGATCGGCTCGGGGATCACCTCGTACATCGGGTTCGTCCCGGCCATCCTCCTGCTCGGGCTCTGCTTCCTCGTCCCGTTCGGGATCATCGTCTGTTACTCGTTCTGGGACACCGTCGACTACGCCGTCGTCCACCACTGGACACTCGACAACTACCGCTACTTCTTCAGCGTCTCGGCCTACGTCTCCACGATGTGGTGGACGCTCGTCGTGGCCGTCGCGGCGACGGCGATCGCGATCGGGCTCGCATTCCCATTCGCCTACTGGCTGTCCCGCTACTCGCCGCGGCGTTTGCGCACGGTCCTGCTCGTGCTCGTGATCGTCCCGTTCTGGTCCAGCTACCTGCTGCGGGTCTACTCGTGGCTGACGATCCTCGGCGAGCAGGGCGTGATCAACCGGTTCCTGCAGTGGTCCGGGATCACGAACCATCCGCTCGGGGTGTTCCTGTACGACCGGCCGGCTGTGGTGTTGGTGCTCGTGTACCTCTACTTCCCGTTCGGCGCGCTGACGCTCTACTCGTCGATCGACAACTTCGACTGGAACCAGCTCCGGGCGGCGATGGACCTCGGCGCGTCGCCGGCGCAGGCGATCTTCCGCATCCTCGTGCCGCAGATCAAGCCGGGGATCATCACCGCGATCATCTTCGTGTTCATCCCGATCCTCGGGGAGTACCTCACGCCGCAGATCGTCGGCGGTACGAACGGCGTGATGATCGGGAACCTGATCGCGAACTTCTTCCAGGAGGCCGAATACACACGCGGCGCCGCGATCTCGCTCCTCGTCGCAGCATTCATCGTCGTGCTGCTCGTGATCTTCCGCAAGTCGCTGTCTGCGAAAGAAGCCTATGGCGCATGACGTCGAGGTCCTCTCGCGCCGTGGGCGCATCTTCCGCGGCTTCCTCGGCTGCTACGCGGTCTTCATCTACGTGTTCCTGTTCGCCCCGATCGGGCTCCTCGTGCTGTTCAGCTTCAACGCGAACCGGTACGGCACGTTCCCGATCACGGGTTGGACGCTGACGTGGTACCGGCAGGCGTTCAGCGACTATCAGGTCCAGGACGCCGTCCGGACGACGATCAAGATCGCCCTGCAGGTGACCGTCATCTCGGCGGTCGTGGGGACCGCCGCGGCATTCCCTCTCGTTCGCTCGCGGCTTCCGTTCCGCGAGGGGTTCCGCATCATCCTGATCCTGCCGATCATGATCCCCGGGATCCTGATCGGCGTCTCCCTGCTGGTGCTCTTCACGAGTACGTTCCACCGCACGCTCTCCCCCGAGACGGCAGTGATCGGCCAGGCGGTCTACACGACGCCGTTCGTGATCCTGCTGGTGGCGGCGCGGCTGCAGGGGTTCGACAACGCGCTCGAGCGAGCGGCGGCCGATCTCGGGGCGAACGCGTTCCAGCGGCTGCGACGCGTGATCCTGCCTCTGATCTTCCCGGCCATCCTCGCCGGCGCGCTGTTCGCTTTCACGCTGTCGCTCGACGAGTTCATCATCACCTACTTCCTGATCGGTGCGAACAACACGCTGCCGATCTTCATCTACACCCAGATCAAATTTGGGATCACACCGGAGGTGAATGCCGTGGCGTCGATGCTGCTCGCCGGCTCGCTGCTCCTGCTCGCACTCGCGTTCCTGCTGCCGCAGCTCGTCCGGCGCGCACGGACGAGGGCCGCTTCATGAGAATCGCGACCGCGCCGGTCTCGTGGGGGATCTGGGAGATGACGATCGACCGTCCCGACCTGATCCCGCCTCAGACCTACCTGGACACGATCGTCGACATGGGCTACACGGCGACCGAGACCGGCCCGCCCGGCTACTTCGCGGCGAGCGCCGCCGAGGCCGCCGACCGTGCGGGCCGGGCGGGGGTGGAGCTCGTCGCCACCTTCCTGCCGCTTCGGCTCGACGACCCGGACGGGTTCGAAGAGGACCTCGCCGCGCTCGACCGCACAGTCGAGGTGCTCGAGGCGACCGGAGGCGGCATCGTCCTGCTCGCCGACATGGAGACGCCCGACCGTTCGCGGGCAGCCGGCAGCGAGGCGCGGCGGCGCGAGACCGGGTGGACCGGCGACACGGTCGAGCGGGCGGCCGAGCGGCTGCAGCGCGCGACCGACATCGTGCGCGGGCGCGGTCTCGAAGCGGCCCTGCATCCGCACGCGGCGACGCACATCGAGTCGGAGAGCGAGACGGATCAGATCCTCGAGCGGACGGACATCGCACTGTGCGTCGACACCGGCCACACGATCGTCGGCGGCGGGGATCCGGTCGCGCTCGCCCGGCGCCACGCGTCACGTCTGCGTCACGTGCACCTCAAGGACGTCGACGGCGCGCTGCTCGGCCGGCTCGCCGGCGGCGAGGTCGACATGGACGAGGCATGGCCGCTCGGGATCTTCTGCGAATTCGGGGCGGGAGTCGTGCCGCTGCGCGACTTTCTCGCACTGCCCGAGGTCCGGTCGCTCGACGGTTACGGCGTGATCGAGCAGGATCGCGTCGCGGTCACGGTCGGCGACATGCCGGTGGTGCGCGCTTCCGACGAGCGCAACCGGGCGCTCGTCGACCAGTGGCTCGCGTGACGCCCGCGCCGTTTCGGCTGGCGCTGATCGGAGCGGGGCGCATGGGCGCGGCACATGCCCGTGCCCTCGCGCACTCGAACGCGGTCGAGGTCGCGTGCGTCGTCGACCCGTCGGACGAAGCGGCGGCGCGCGTGGACGTCCCCCGGGCGACGATGGAGTCGCTCCCGGCGGTCGACGGCTTCCTCGTCGCGGTGCCGACGCGGCTTCACGTAGCGGTGACCGAGGCACTCGCATCGCACGGCCTGCCGATCCTCTGCGAGAAGCCCTGCGGCCTGACGGTCGAGGAGACCCGTGCGATCGCGGCGCTCGGCGTCCCCGTCCAGGTCGCCTACTGGCGTCGCTTCGTCCCTGCACTGCGGCAGCTCCGCGAGCGGATCGTCGCGGGCAGCCTCGGCAGCCTCGTCTTCGTCTCGGCGGCCCAGCTCGACGAGACGCCGCCTCCGGCTGGGTTCCGCGATCCGGTTTCCAGCGGGGGCATCGTCGTCGACATGGGTGTGCACGAGTTCGACCAGCTCCGCTGGCTCACCGGCCGTGAGCTCCGGGCCGTGAGGGGCGTCACGGGCGGCGTCGGCTTCGACGATCCGGTCGACGGCGATCCCGAGCTCGTCGAGCTCGCCGTCGAGCTCGAAGGCGGGATCGCAGCGGCGATCACGCTGGCCCGCCGTTACCCACCCGGTGAGACCTGTCGCATCGAGGTCGTCGGGCTCGACGGCGCCGAGCGAATCGAGTTCGTCGCCCCGCCCGACGGCGACGACACGATCGCCGCGGCACTGCGGGCTCAGGCGGAGGACTTCGCGCGGGGCGGCGGCGGCGGGACGACGATCGACGACGCGATTGCCGCCCTCGAAGCGGCGCAGCGCGCGAAGACCGCGCTCGAGCTGCCTTAGCCCGTGGCCGCGATGAACATCGCCGTGAGCAGCTCGGTGTCGATCCGCGCTTGCTCGGGCGGTGTCAGGCACGGAACACCATCCACGCAGCACGCGTGGAAGTGGATGAGCTCGCGCCGGAAGGATTCCTCGAACGAGCGGTAGCGGCTGACGGCGTTCGCGTAGTCGTCGGGATCCTGCCGCTCGTACACTGTCGGGCTCATCTTCAGCCACGGCGACGGGAACGTGAGCGAGCGGACGGTCGTGTCGAAGTAGAGCTCGATCCGCTCGCGGTACTCGCGTGTCTCGAGCAACTGGATCCAGGCGCTGTCCCAGCGTGAGCCGTTGGCCAGCACCGCGTAGCCGGCCACCGAACTGCCGCCGTTCCACCAGGCGCCGTCGACCACACGCGCCGGCAGAGGCTCGCCCATCCGCTCGAGGAACCCGTTGACGATGTTGACGTGGTGGACGAGCGACCCGAGGTAACCGTCCGAGAACGCGAAGCACGCCTCGGGGTCGCCGCGTCCGACTGCCTCCTCGACCTGCTCGCTCTCGGCGCGCCGCGAGGCGTCGATCACGTCCTGCGGCACGTCGTTGCCCTTCACGATGTCACCCGGCAGGAAGTACGGCAGCCACTCGGGGTCGTTGACGACGATGCTCACGTAGCGCAAGTCCGCCGCGTCGGCGGGCATCTCCTCCAACGCGCGCTGGAAAGCGGGATCGTGTCGCTTCATGTAGCCGACCTGAACGACCCGGCCCGCGCGGTTGCGGGTCTCGACGATCCGGTCGATGTCGGCGAGAGTGATCGCGAGGGGCTTCTCGCAGAACACGTGGAGCCCAGCTTCGAGCGCGGTCAAGACGATCTCGACGTGGGTGCCCGCGGGCGACGCGATCAGGACGGCGTCGAGCCCCCCGGCGGCGACCAGCGAGCGCCAGTCGGCGTGGGAGCCCGCGATGTGGAAGCGCCCGCACATCGCGTCGCGCACGGTCTGCGAGGGCTCGGCGAGCCCGGCGATCTCGAAGCGGTCCTGCAGCTCGTTCAGGTGAGGGAGGTGCTCGGCCTGGGCGACCATGCCGCCCCCGATCACACCGATCCGCAGCCGCTCGTTCCGTTGGCTGGACACGTTGTCCGCATCATGGTACGTTCGCCGCGGTCCGCGCAACCGGCAGCAGACGGACTGCTGGCAGGCAGGTCGTGAACGACAGAGGAGGCGAAGGCAGCATGGAGCATCTCGAACGGCCGATGACGCGTCGAGGACTGCTCGGCGCTGGTGCGGTCGGTGCGGCGACGCTCGCCGCGGGTCGCACGCTCGGGTCGGCCGGGCGCGCGTTCGGCGCCACGAAGGTGGAGGCCGGCGGCGTGACGCTCAACTGGCTGACGTGGTCGGACCACTACTTCCCGAATCAGCTGCAGCAGGTGAAGACGGCGACCAACATCGCCGGCCGCGTGCAGCTGATCAGCGACGACTCCGACGCGTACATCAAGGTCAAGCAGGGCGGCGGTCACTGGGACATGTCGTCGGAGGACGCGCTCTGGGTTCCCAAGTTCTACAAGGAAGGGCTGATCGTCCCGTTCGACATCAAGTCGTTCCCGGTCTCGAAGCAGCTCTATCCAATCGCGCTGAACGTGCCGTTCTGGAAGACCGGCAATCTCCAGATGGGGTACCCGTTCGGCTGGTCGAGCTTGCAGATCTACTACAACCCGAAGTTCGTGACGACCAAGCCGGACAGCTATCACGCGCTGCTCAGCCCGAAGTACAAGAAGAAGATCGTCCTCGAGAACCAACCGACCGACCTGATGGCGATGGCCGGTCTGGCGACCGGGGCCAAGCAGCCCTACAACATGACGACGGCGGAGATCTCGCGGGCGAAGGCGTTCCTGAAGCAGCTGAAGCCGAACGTGCTGAAGCTCGTCGCCGAGAACACCGAGGTCGTCCGCGCGCTGACCGACGAGTCGGCCTGGCTGACGATCGAGAACATCGGCACCGACCAGCGCGTCGCCGACGCGAAGGGGCCGATGATCAAGGTCGCCGATCCGAAGGAAGGGCTCTACGGCTGGATGGACGCCGAGATGCTGCTCAAGCAGTCGAAGAACCAGAGCTCCTTCGAGACGTTCATCAACAAGATGGAGCAGGCGCCCTGGATCGCGCACAACTTCCTCGTGAACGGCCGTCCGCTGTTCAACGAGAAGGCGTACAAGATCCTGGTCAACCAGGGGCACAAGGCCCGCGCCGACCGCTTCTTCTACAACCAGCCCGAACGGCCGATCAGCATGACGCTGAAGGGGCCGTCCGGAAACGTGCAGGCGTACATCGACGCCTTCAACGAGGCGTTCGCGGCCTAACTGAAGCTGTGGGGTCGCGGCGGGCGCCGCGACCCCACACGCCGTCGTAGGCTTCGGCCCGTGAAGAGCGGTCCGGCCACGGACGAGTTGCTCGGCCTCTCCGCCGTCGACCAGGCGGCCCGAGTGCGTGCGGGTGACGTCCCAGCGCGCGAGCTCGTCGAAGCGTCGCTGCTCGAGATCGAGCGGCAGAACCCGACGGTGAACGCGTTCGTCGCCGTGTTCGCAGAACAGGCGCTCGAAGCAGCAGACAAAGTCCGTCCAGGCGACCCGCGGCCGCTCTGCGGCGTCCCGATCGGAGTGAAGGATCTGCTCTCGGCGACCGAGGGGATGCCGACGAGCGAGGGCAGCGACGCCTTCGGCGACTGGATCGCCGACCACGACTCCGCCCACGTCCGCCGGCTCCGCGAGGCAGGCGCGATCATCGTCGGCAAGACGAACACGCCCGAGCTCGGTCTCCGGCCCGTGACCGAGAACGCGCGCTTCGGAATCACCCGCAATCCGCTGCACCCGGAGCTGACCGCCGGCGGATCGTCGGGCGGCAGCGCCGCGGCTGTCGCGGGCGGGATGGTCGCGCTCGCCGACGCGAGCGATCTCGGCGGCTCCATCCGCATCCCCGCGGCGTGCTGCGGCGTCGTCGGGCTCAAGCCCAGCCGGGGACGGGTGTCGATCGGGCCGGACTTCGGCGCGCTCGGCGGCGGGTTGCCCGCCGACGGCGTCATCGCGCGAACGGTGCTCGACGTGGCCGTCTCGCTCGACGTCATCTCGGGCTCCGAGCCCGGAGAGCTCTACATCGCACCCGCACCCGCACGGCCCTTCGCCGACCTGGACGCTTCCGGGTCCCCTCACGGTCGGCCTTGCGACGACCGCACCGCACGGCATCCCCGTGGACGAGGAGCCGCGCCGTGCCGCGGAGCGGACGGCCGACCTCCTCGCCGACCTCGGCCACGACGTCCGCCGGCAGGCGCCCAACTGGGACGACGAGACGTTCCCCGAGAGCTGGGCGATCTATGCAGGCGGCGCAGCCCAGCACGTCCTCCGCGTCGTCGAGCGTCTGCACGGCCGGCCGGCCGATGTGGCGAAGCTCGAGCCCGCGACACGCGCCTGGCTCGTCGACGGCACGCCGATCTCCCTGATCGACTACCTCGAGGCCGGCGAGCGGCTGTGGGCGTTCTCGCGCCGCATGCTGCGCGACTGGCCCGAGGACTTCGTCCTCGTGACGCCGACGCTCACGCGGCTGCCTGGGCCGGCCGGCGGGATGCGGGCGCAGGCCGGCGTCACCGACGATGCCGTGCGCTTCAGCGCGCTCGTGCGCATCTGGAACGTCACAGGACAGCCTGCGTTGTCGCTGCCATTCCACCAGACGGCCGACGGCGTGCCGGTTGGAGTCCAACTGGTCGGGCCGCCCGGTCGCGACGACCTCGTTCTCGCGCTGGCAGCGCAGCTCGAGCCGTTCGCATCGCGGGAGCCCTGATGCGGCCGCTCGACGCCTGGAGCACGCCGTACCGGATCGCGGGGAGCATTGCCTCGGTCGCGCTCGTGACGGGCGTGATCGCTCTCGCCAAGCCGTACATCCCGGTGCTCAGCCTCGGCGTGCTCTACATCGTCGCGGTGCTGCCGGTGGCGATCGCGTTCGGCCTCACGTACGCGGTCGCCGTGGCGATCGGGTCGATGCTCGCCTTCAACTTCTTCTTCTTGCCGCCGCTCTACACACTGACGATCGAGGACTCGCGAAATTGGCTCGCGCTCGCAGTGTTCCTTGTCACCGCGGTCGTCGTCAGCGAGCTCGCGGCCCGGTCGCGGCGACGTGCAGACGAGTCGGCGCTGCTCGCGACCGTTGCGACGTCGCTGCTCGAGCGAGGTGATGTCACAGACCAGCTCGACGCTATCGCCGCCGACGTGGCGCGCACGCTGGGCGTCGCCCGGGCAAGGATCACGCTCGGCACGGACGAGCAGGCGTCGCACGGTGAGACGGGGGAACCGCTGGTCGCCGGCGGTCGGCGCGTCGGGACGATCTTCCTCTCGGGACGCGGACGGTCGACGGGGTCGCAGCGCCGTGTCGTCCTGGCGCTCGCCTCCCTGCTCGCGGTCGCGATCGACCGCGAGCGGCTGGCCCGCGAGGCGTACGACGCCGAGACGTTGCGGCGCAGCGATGCCGTGAAGACGGCCGTGATCCAGGCGGTGTCACACGACCTACGGACGCCGCTCGCAACGATCGAGACGGCGCTCGGAAGCCTGCGCAACGTCTCCCTGGCTTTGACCGACGACGACCGAGCGGACCTCCTCGACGCGATCGCCGTCGAGCTCGAGCGTCTGAAGCGGCTCGTCGAGAACCTGCTCGACCTGTCACGCCTCCAGGCGGGCGCAGCGCGGCCGGTGCCGGAGCTCTGGACGGCCGAGCAGCTGGTGGCGGATGCGCTCGACGAGGTGGAGGGCGCCGAGCGCATTCAGGTCGTCCTCGCGGACGGCCTGCCGGTCGTGCGTGTCGATGCGGCGCAGATCCAGCGCGTCCTTGTCAACCTGCTCGAGAACGCGCTCAAGTTCTCCTCTTCCGCCGATCCCGTGCAGCTGCGCGCCAATCCAGCGCGTGGGGAAGTGGTCATTCGCGTGACGAACCACGGTCACGGGATCCCGCAGGCCGAGCTGGGGCGGATCTTCGAGCCCTTCCAACGGGTCGCCGGTGAGCGGACGGGCGGCGCGGGCCTCGGGCTCGCGATCGCAAAGGGCTTCACAGAGGCAAACGGCGGCCGCATCTGGGCGGAGTCACGGCCGGACCAGGGAGCGACGTTCGTGGTCGTGCTGCCCGCCGTCGGAACGCCGGCGCCGGCTCTGGTCTCGACGTGAGCGGCGAGCGTGTCCTGGTCGTCGACGACGAGCCACAGTTCCTGCGCGCTCTCACCACGAGCCTTCGCGCAGCGGGCTACCAGGTCAGCACGGCGACGACGGGTGCGGAGGCGTTGACCAGTGTCGGCCTCGGCCCGCCGGACGGGATCATCCTCGATCTCGTCCTGCCGGACACGACGGGCACCGAGATCTGCCGCGAGCTCCGCACCTGGAGCGACGTTCCGGTGCTCGTCGTCTCGGCGAACGGCGAGGAGGCCGAGAAGATCGCCGCGCTCGACGCGGGTGCCGACGACTACGTCACCAAGCCGTTCGCGATCGGCGAGCTTCTCGCGCGCCTGCGAGCCGCGCTCCGCCGGTCGGGCCCGAGCGCGTCGCCGGTGATCGAGATCGGGCAGCTCCGGGTCGACCTCGAGAAGCACGACGTCTCGGTCTCGGGCCGCCGCGTCCACCTGACGCCGCGCGAGTTCGATCTCCTGCGCTTGTTCGCGCAGAACGAGGGCAAGCTGTTGACGCACCGGACGATCCTGCGCGAGCTCTGGGGCCCGGCCTACCAGACCGAGTCGAGCTACCTCCATGTCCACATCTCCCAGCTGCGGAGCAAGATCGAGCCGGATCCGACGAGGCCGCGCTACCTGTTGAACGAGCCGGGCGCCGGCTACCGCCTGGTCGATCCCGACGCCGCGTGAGCGAGCGTCTTTAGGCGGCACTTAGTCCGGGAACCCGATTCTTTAGTCCGCCTTTCGCCGTCGCGGCCTAGCGTCGTTCTCGACCGTCCGATGACTTCAGGAGGAGGACTTCGCTGATGTTCGATCTCGCCGCGATCGCGATCGCACTGGCGTGCTTTGCCGCGGTGTTCGGTCTGCTCTACGTCTTGGAGCGCGTGTGATGTCCGCTGCGTATCTCTTCGGGTTGATCGTCTCGCTGCTCGTGCTCGCCTACCTCGTGTACGCGCTGTTTCGCGGAGAGCGGTTCTAGATGTCGGGGCAGGGGATCTCGCAGATCGTCGTCTACTCGATCGTCCTGATCGTTCTCGGCTATCCGCTCGGGATGTACATGGCCCAGATCTACTCGGCGGAACGGGTCGGCGGTCGGCGTCTGCGGCTGCTTGCGGGGACCGAAGGCGGTTTCTACCGGCTCCTCGGCGTCGACGCGAAGAAAGAGCAGGACTGGAAGAGCTACGGCACGACGGTGCTCGTCTTCAGCGTTTTCTTCTGGGCGCCTTCTCTATGCGATCCAGCGCGTCCAGGGCCACCTGTTCCTGAACCCCGATCACATGAAGGGCGTGCCGGCCCACCTGTCCCTGAACACGGCCGCCAGCTTCATCACGAACACCAACTGGCAGTTCTACGGCGGCGAGTACACGATGTCGTACCTCACGCAGATGGCCGGCCTGGCGGTGCAGAACTTCGTTTCCGCCGCGGTCGGGATGGCTGTGCTCGTGGCGGTCGTGCGGGGGATCGCACGCCGCTCCTCGAGCACGCTCGGCAACTTCTGGGTCGATCTGTATCGGTCGCTCGTCTACATCCTGCTTCCACTCTCGATCGTCGTCGCGGTGCTCCTCATGTGGCAGGGCGTTCCGCAGACGCTCCACGGTCACGCAACCGCGACGACCCTTCAGGGCTCGACGCAGACGATCGCACGCGGGCCCGTCGCCTCGCAGATCGCGATCAAGCAGCTCGGAACCAACGGCGGCGGCTTCTACAACTCCAACTCGGCTGTGCCGTTCGAGAACCCGACCGGGCTCTCGAACTTCATCGAGCTGCTGGCCATCCTGCTGATTCCCGCCGCCCAGGTGTTCATGTTCGGGCGGATGGTGCTCGCGCGGCGGCACGCGTTGATGGTGTTCATCGCGATGTTCTTCGTGTTTGCGCTGGGGGTCGCGGTCAACCTGCCGGCGGAGCAGCACGGCTCGGCGGTACTGCGCGCCTCGGGGGTGAACCTCACCCAGGGCAACGGCCAGTCGGGCGGCAACATGTCCGACAAGGAAGTCCGCTTCGGGCAAGCGGCAACGTCGAACTGGACGGTCGCGACGAGTGACGCCTCGAACGGATCGGTCAACGGCGGCTTCGATGCGATGACGCCGGCCGGCGGAGCCGTGCCGCTCGTCAACCTGTTCCTCGGCGAGGTGATCTTCGGCGGAGTCGGGTCCGGCCTCTACGGGATGTTCTTCTACATCGTGATCGCGGTGTTCGTGGCGGGGCTGATGGTCGGCCGGACACCCGAGTGGTTAGGGAAGAAGATCGAGGCGCGTGAGATCAAATACGCGGCGCTCGGTGCGCTCTTCGTGCCGACCATGGTGCTCGCGCTCACTGCGCTCTCGATCGTCACCAAGAGCGGCCTCGCCTCGATCTACAACAGCGGCGTGCACGGCTTCACTGAGACGCTGTATGCGTACGACTCGCAGGGCAACAACAACGGAAGTGCGTTCGCGGGCTTCGGGCTGACGAACTTCAGCGCCGACTTCGGGACGATCGCGATGCTCTTCGGGCGCTTCGTGCCGCTGTTCGCCGCCCTTGCGCTCGGCGGTGCGCTCGCGAAGAAGAAGATCGTGCCCGCATCGGCCGGCACCTTCCGCACCGACGGAGCGACGTTCGTGGTGCTGCTCGTCGGCGTGATCGCACTCACTGCCGGGCTGATGATCTTCCCGGCGCTCACACTCGGTCCGATCGTCGAAGGGTTGATGCACTGATGCGCAACATCGTCAGCTCCGTCGTCGCGATCGTCGTCATCACTGCGTTCTTCGGCTTCGGCTATCCGCTCGTGATGACCGCCTTCGCGCAGGTCGCCTTCTCGCACCAGGCGAACGGCAGTCTCATCAAGCAGAACGGGAAGGTCGTCGGCTCGAGCCTGGCCGCGCAGGGATTCACCGGCAAGCAGTACTTCCACGAGCGCCCCTCGGCCACGTCGCCGGCGTACAACGCGGGCGGCACGACGTTCGCCAACCTCGGTCCCACCAATCCCGATCTGGCGAAGAACGTGAAGGCGGCGGCCGACGCGATCCTCGAGCTCGAAGGCCCGTACAACCCGGGTCTGAAGATCGGCGCCATCCCGGTCGACGCGGTGACGACGTCCGGGTCGGGCATCGATCCCGACATCTCGCCTGCGTACGCGGCGCTGCAATCGCGCCGGATCGCGGCGGTTCGCGGACTGTCGCTGCAGCAGGTTCAGCAGTTGATCAAGCAGAACACGACAGGTCGCTCGTGGGGCTTCTTCGGAGAGCCCGGCGTGAACGTCCTCGAGCTCAACCTTGCACTCGACAAGCTGGGAGGGAAGTAGATGTCGACGACCGTTGCGCCGTCTGCGCCGCCGGCGCCGTCCGAGGTCACGAGGATGAGGCGTGCGAGTGTCTTCTCGCGCGAGCTCGTGCGCCAGGCGGTGATCGACTCGTTCCCGAAGCTCGATCCGCGGAACCAGCTCAAGAACCCGGTGATGTTCATCGTCGAGCTCGGGAGCGTGATCACGACCGGGATCTTCTTCCTCGAACTTGTCCGCGGAGACACGGGCCAGCTCTGGTTCGTCGCCGTCATCGCCTTCTGGCTGTGGCTGACCGTCCTCTTCGCGAACTTCGCCGAGGCGATCGCCGAAGGGCGTGGCAAGGCGCAGGCGAACGCGCTGCGGGCGACGCGTACGACGACGGTCGCCCGGCGCCTCGTCGGCGATTCCACCGAAGAGGTTCCGGCGCCGGAGCTCCAGCGAGGCGACCGCGTGGTCGTGGTGGCCGGAGAGGTGATCCCGGCCGACGGCGACGTGATCGACGGCGTCGGCTCGGTCGACGAGTCGGCGATCACCGGCGAGTCGGCGCCCGTGATCCGCGAATCGGGCGGTGACCTCTCCTCGGTCACCGGCGGCACCCGCCTCCTGTCCGACCGGCTCGTGATCGAGGTGACCCAGGAGCCGGGCAAGTCGTTCCTCGACCGGATGATCGCGCTCGTGGAGGGCGCCGCGCGGCGCAAGACGCCGAACGAGATCGCACTCAACATCCTGCTCGCCGGCCTCACGATCACGTTCCTCGCGGCGGTCGTGACGCTGGAGCCCTATGCGATCTACGCGGGCTCTCCGCAGTCGCAGACGGTGTTGATCGCTCTGCTCGTCGCGCTGATCCCGACCACGATCGGCGCGCTCCTCTCGGCGATCGGGATCGCGGGCATGGACCGGCTCGTGCAGCGAAACGTGCTTGCGATGTCCGGTCGTGCGGTGGAGGCTGCCGGCGACGTCGACGTCCTCCTGCTCGACAAGACCGGCACGATCACGCTCGGCAACCGGCAGGCCTCGGAGTTCGTTCCGGCCCCCGGCGTGGACGAGCGGGAGCTCGCCGAGGTGGCCCAGTTCGCCTCACTCGCCGACGAGACGCCCGAGGGGCGCTCGATCGTCGTGCTCGCCAAGGAGCGCTACGGCCTGCGCGAGCGGCAGCTCGGCGAGACCGGTGCCGAGTTCGTCCCGTTCACAGCGATGACGCGGATGAGCGGCGTCGACTACAACGGAACGCGCCTTCGAAAGGGTGCGGCGGATGCGATCAAGGCTTTCGTCGCCGAGCAGGGCGGTCAGACGCCGAGTGAGGTCGACGCCGCGGTTCAGCGCATCGCCGAGCAGGGCGGAACGCCCCTCGTCGTCGCGAAGGACAACTTCGCACTTGGCGTCATCCATCTGAAGGACATCGTCAAAGGCGGCATGAGCGAGCGCTTCGACGAGCTTCGCAGGATGGGCATCCGCACCGTGATGATCACAGGCGACAACCGTGTCACTGCCGCGGTGATCGCACAGGAGTCGGGCGTCGACGACTTCCTCGCCGAGGCGACTCCGGAGGCGAAGATGTCGCTGATCAAGGACGAGCAGGCAAAGGGCCGCATGGTCGCCATGACGGGCGACGGCACGAACGACGCACCGGCTCTGGCGCAGTCCGACGTCGGCGTGGCGATGAACACGGGGACGTCGGCGGCGAAGGAGGCCGGCAACATGGTCGACCTCGATTCGAACCCGACCAAGCTGATCGAGATCGTCGAGGTCGCGAAGCAGCAGCTGATCACCAGGGGCGCGCTGACGACGTTCTCGATCGCGAACGACGTCGCGAAGTACTTCGCGATCCTGCCCGCGATGTTCGCGTTCACCTATGCGACGAAGCCGGGCCAGCGCGGACCTCTCAACTCCCTCAACATCATGCACCTCGGCGATCCGAAGAGCGCGATCATCTCGGCGATCATCTTCAACGCCCTGATCATCCCCGCGCTCGTCCCGCTCGCCCTGAAGGGCGTGAAGTACCGGGCGATCGGCGCGACGGCGCTCCTGCAGCGCAACCTGCTGATCTACGGGCTCGGCGGTGTCATCCTGCCGTTCGTGGGAATCAAGCTGATCGACCTCATCGTCCACAACGTGTTCGGCGCATGAGTCGGTGTGCGTGGGCGTTACCGCATCCTGCTCGGCATGGCGGCGGGGGTCGGCAAGACCTACCGCATGCTGCAGGAGGGGCGGCAGGCGAAGGCAGAAGGACGCGACGTCGTGATCGGCTATCTCGAGCCGCACGACCGGCCTGAGACGTCCGAGCTCGCAGACGGGATCGAGGTCGTGCCTCGACTGAGGAGCGAGATCGGCGCGCTCGAGCTCGAGGAGATGGACGTCGACGCGGTGATCGCGCGCCGCCCGGACCTCGCGCTGATCGACGAGCTTGCCCATACGAACGCGCGCGGGATGCGCAACGAGAAGCGCTACCAGGACATCGAGGAAGTGATCGCCGCGGGGATCGACGTCATCTCGACGGTCAACATCCAGCACCTCGAGAGCCTCAACGACGCCGTCTCCGAGCTGACCGGTGTCCGCGTGCGCGAGACGTTCCCGGATCACGTGCTCGACGAGGCCGACGAGGTGGTGCTCGTCGATCTGACACCGGAGGCTCTCCAGCACCGGCTGGAGGCGGGGAAGGTGTACCCGAAGGATCGGGCCGACGTCGCGTTGATCAACTTCTTCCGCCTCGAGAACCTGAGCGCGCTGCGCGAGCTCGCCCTGCGCGAGGTCGCGGAGGACGTCGAGGCACGGCGTCAGGCGGTCGTGCTCGATGCATCGAGCCAGCAGGCTGTCGCAGAACGAGTGCTCGCCCTGATCGAGCCCCAGCCGAAGTCCCAGCGGATCCTGCGACGCGCGTGGCGCTCCGCCCAGCGCCTCGGCGGCGACATCGACGCGCTCTGGGTTCACCCTGCGGGACGCTCGCCGAGCGACGAGGAGATGACACAGCTGGCGGCGTTGCGGCGGCTGGCGGCGATCCTCGGGATCCATCTGCTCGAAGAGGAAGGTGACGATCTCGTCGCGGCCGTCCGTCGCGTTGCGAGCGAGCGCGGTTCCACCTACGTCTTCGTCGGCACGCCCGACGAGTCGCGTCGTCGCGAGATCTTCGGCGGGTCGCTGCTCTCGCGGATGGTGCGGGAGCTCCCCGGGATCGACATCCGAGTCGTCGCGAATCGCGCCGATCGTTCGAGGCTCGAGCAATGACGGCTCTCATCGTGCTGCTCGCCGTTCTGGTCGTCGTCCTGGTCGCGGCCCTCGTCTATCGCAGCCGGACGCCGGAGGCACTGCGACGTCCTTACGGCGGTCGGCGCATCCTGGTTCCGTTCACCGGCAGCCTCGATCCCACCGTGCTGAACGCGGCGATCCGGATCGCACACGCCGAGGGGGCCGTTCTCGTTCCGGCGTACCTGCTGATCGTGCCGCTCGAGTATCCCGAGGACTCGCCGGTGTCGAAGGACGTTGCGGTTGCCATGCCAGCACTCGAAGCGGTCAGAGCATGCTGCGCTGCGCGCCGGGGTCCCGGTCGATGCGCGCATCGAGAAAGGCCGCACCGCGACTCATGCGCTGAGGCGGTTGTGGGAGACAGAGACGTTCGACCGGCTCGTCGTTCCTGCCCGCGCCGGTGGTCACGACGGATTCGACCCGAAGGAGCTGGCCTGGTTGCTGACGCACTCGCCGATCGAGACGCTCGTGCTCCGGCCGAGCCCTCATGCGGAGGAGCCGCTCCCGGCGCGTCGTCCGGGGCCACGGACGCGACGGCGCCAGCTCGCGGCGACCGGCCGATAGTCCGTCCGCTCGTCGTTCCGACGTCAGGCTGACGCTTCGCAGCTCCGTCCCGGCTAAAGAGAAACAGTGGGGCCGCCGCGAAGGCGGCCCCACTGCGGATGTTCGGTGCTCAGTTGCCGCCCGTGGCGGGACACGGGTTCCCGCCCAGGACGTTCTGGAAGTTGTTGTAGCGCTGCGTGACGGTGAATCCCGCAGCCGGGTAGTTCGACAGCAACAGTCCGCCGTACTCGGCGGTGGAGGTGCCTCCGAACGTGTTGGTCGAGCCGGGGATGTTTGCACCGCCCTGCTGCCACATGCACGACCCACCTGCGAGCGTCGTGCTGTACAGCGGGTAGAACGCGGGAACACCACCCGGGCCGAGCGGCGGATTCACGCAGCCTGCCCCGGGATTGGGGTCGGCCGGGTTGCTGACGTGTCGCTGGCAGTCGTTGGTGGTGGAGAAGTCCGTCCCCTCGATGCGCGGAAGGTCGGCTTCGAACGCGACCTGCTTGTAATTTCGCAGGCCGCTGTTGCCCGGGCCTGTGAAGACCGGGCTGCTGAACTGGACCGGCGTGGGGACGTTGCCCGCGACCGCGCCCGGGCCGCCCGGCCAGCTACTGCCCTGGTACGAGGGGCCGTCGAAGTCGTCGTCGGCCTGGACGCACCCGGTCAAGGCGCCGAGCGCCGCCCCCAACGGGCCGACCAGTGGATACGGGAAGCACACCGTGTCGTCGTCATCCACGGTCGTATCGGGGTTGCCCGCCGCCGTGCAGTTCCCTCCGAACGAGTCGACCGCATTGCAGTACTCGAAGTGGCCGATCTCATCCGAGAACGCGACGTTGTAGGTATGCGCGGCCCACAGGGTGCGCGTATCGGCGTTGGACGTGGCGAACATCGGGTGATAGGCGTACGGGACCACCGTGCACGACGAGGCGTTGGGCTGGAAGAGCGCATGCCCGAAGCCGTTCGCGACGCTGGCGGTCATCGAGCCGCTTTGGCCAGTCGTCAGGTCCTTGATGACGATCTGGAAGCCGGCTGGAGTGTCGTGCATGTCGACGACCAACTGATCGCCGTTGTTGTACTCCAGCGTGTCGGCCGTCACCACGGCCTGTCTGCCGAAGCCGGTGTCAGGCCTGGCGGGCGCCACGGGGACGCCGCTCTTCGTGACGACCGCGTAGTTGACCGGCTCGGGACCGACGAGGTTGTTGCACGCGGCGTTGTTCGGTACGCCGGTGTTCGAGTTCATCTGATCGCTGTCGATCGTCAGCGCCGAGCACCACTTGCCGTCCTGGCCGCCGTTGGCGTCGGTGCAGCTGACTGGGCCCCACCCCGGCGGATAGAACTGCATCTCCATGTAGGCCTGGCCCGGCGTCAGGCCGAAGTACTTGGCCGAGTTCGGGTTCGTGCTCTTGAGGATGTTCTGGTCGCTGTCGGGCGTACAGCTCGCACCGGGATTGGGTGCGTCCTGGTCGTCGCACATGGTCATGCCGAGCCAGAAGGTCGGGCGGAGCTGGAAGTTCCAGGTGCTCCCGGTCCCGTCTTGCTTGGGCGGCGCGACCGGATCGGTCGGCAGGGTCACCCGATACTGATCCGAGTTGCCCGAGCCGGGGACTGTTGAGTAGAACAAGACCGACGGCTCGTCGTGACCTGAGACGTAGTTGTATCCGTGATAGGTCCACGGATTCACCTGCTCCGTGCATAGTGCGGGACGCTGCACGCACAGCGGCCTATTCGAGGCCGCGGGCGTGACCGCCGCGCCGCTCGATGCGATCAGGGCTCCAAACGAGGCGATCACGAAGATGATCGCTCCCGTAAGGCCGAGACGACGTGGAACTCGCCGACGCATAGTCTCCCCCTCCTTAGGGATCGGGCTTCTCCTGCCAGTGGCACTTTTGCCGGGCGGAATCGTTACCAAACCGACCGTCCGGGTTGCGGCGGTTGCGCTAAGGCTCAGGTGGGACGCTCAGGCTCGGCTGTACTCGTCGTGGCGGCGGAACCAGTTGAGAGGGTCGTCGGCCGCGCGCGTCTCGTTTCGTCCTCGTGGCGTCCGGTCGAGCCACTGGTACATGCCCCAGAGCCCGTCCAGCCCCCGCGCGTAGGCCGAGTACGTGTGGTAGACGACGCCGTTCTCCTGCGCGAACGCACTCATGCCCGGTCGCTCGAGCGTGTAGGTCGCCCAGTCCGTGCCCGTCGTCGCGGCCCACGCATCGAACGGCCCGCTCGCATCCGCCGGCGGCGACCAGACGGGCGATTCGCGGAAGTTGTACTCGAGGACGCCAGCACGCTCCTGCTCGTCCGTGACGCAGACGTCGAAGTCGCGGTTGAAGTCGCTTCCGAGCGCGGACGCCCAGGGGAAGCTCCAGCCCATCCGCTGCCGATAAGCCTCCAGCTTCACGAGCGGAGCGCGCGACACCGCCCACAGCATCACGTCGTGGTTGGCCAGGTGGATCGCGAAACCGTCGAAGCCGTCCGCGATCGCCGAACAGGCGGGACAGCCGGCGCTGTAGTCAGGCCCGAACATGAAGTGATAGACGAGCAGCTGAGAGCGGCCCGGAAGAGCTCGGCGAGCGTGGCGCTCCCATCGTCCGTTTCGAAGCGATAGTCCTTCTCGATCTCGACCCACGGCAGTGCCCGTCGCTGTCGGGCGAGCTCGTCGCCGCGGCGGGTCAGCTCTTTCTCGGCGGCGAGCAGGTCGAGCCGGGCGGCGAGCCACTCCTCACGTGTTCCAACGGTGTGTTCCGTCATCGGCTTGTCTCCTTTCGTTCACATCGCCGGTGTGATTCCGGGGATCGACGAAGGCGCGACGACGATCGCGATCCCGAGCCCGACGAGAGCCAGAGCCAACGGTACGTCGAGCAAGGCTCTCGGCGGCACGAGCTTCTGACCGACCACTAGTACGGCGATGACGCACATCCAGGTGATGCTCATCGCGCCGGTAGCGAGCAGGACGAGCATCAGCCCGATGCTGGAGCCGACGCAGTAGAGCCCGAACTCGTGATCCCGAGTGGACGTACTGGCGACAGCGGAGCCGGCAGGCGCGCTTCAGCGGCGTGAGCTCGTACAAGCCCGCCGCAACCGTCAGCGTGCCGGCGATCACAGTGCCGTGCGGGTGGTAGAGCACATAGACCGCAAGCCCCACGAGTGTCCAGACGGCGAGGTACGAGACGGCGAACAACGGCACGGTGAGAGCCGGCCGATCGGAGCGTGCGCGGTCGACGAGCGCCGGCAGCGCACCCGGCAGCATCATCGCCGCCATCATGGCGACCCAGACGGCGAGAAAGAACTGGAACGAGCCCAACTCCGTCGAGACGCCCATGTCCATCCCGCGCATCTGCCGAACCGCGACCATCCAGGCGGTCGCGGACAGCGCGAGCACCGCAGTCATCACGGCAGCGGTCCTGGTGCCCGTCATGCGGAGTCGGGACACGGCCGCTGCCGGGCGAGCCGGACTGCGGGCCGTGCGCGGTCGGTGAGCAGCCTTGCGCCGGTCATCTCTTCCTCCGTCGATCCAGGTGGTTTTCGAGGCGATCGAGGTGTGTCGTCGGTTGGACTGGCGGGGTTGCCGGGAATCATCGCATCGGTGTCGCGATGATTTTCACCACCGCGTGCTGTCTGACTGGGTACCCGTACGTTCGATTGACCCGCGATGCGCCGAGAGGGGAAGACGATGCCGGAGCAGAGGATCGGAACTCGTGACGAGTGGCAGATCGCGCGCGGCGAACTCGTGACGCTCGAGGCGGAGCAAGCCAAGCGCGAGGAGGAGATCAACCGAAAGCGGCGCGAGCTCCCTTGGGTTCCGGTCGAGGAGGAATATGCATTCGAGACGGAGCAGGGCACGAAGACGCTTGCGGAGCTGTTCGATGGACGCTCGCAGCTGCTCGCCTACAACATCATGTACGGGCCTGAGTACGAGCGCGGAGCGTGCCCGGGTTGCACGAACCTGGCCGACGGCTTCGATGGGACGCTGCTGCACATGAACAAGCGCGACGTGACCTTCGTCTGCTTTTCGCGCGCGCCTATCGATCGGCTCGCCGCATACAGGAAACGGATGGGATGGCACTTTCCGTACGTCTCGACCTACGGGACCGCGTTTCCGTTCGACTTCGGCCTCGCGCTCCGCGAGGGGCAGGCCGAGCAGATCTCCGAGGTCAAGACGATGATCGACGATCCGCCTGAATGGCTTCGGTTCTGGTCGACGCAGGTCGGCGCCGAACTCGAGGACGGTCTGCGCGAGATGCCGGGCTACATCGCATTCGCCCGCGAGAATGACTCCGTGTACCACACGTATACGGTCACGGCTCCCGACCCGTTCGTCGCGCCGTTCTTCAGCTTTTTGCTCGACCGGGCCCCGAAGCCCCAAGCCGATGAGCCGCGCAACTACCGCAAGGACGAGTACCCCGACTGACGGTCGAGGTGGGGCCTAAGGGGCAGTCGCGGGTCCCGTCCCGTTGCGTAGCAGGTTGCCGCGGCCGGTCGGCCACGGCAGGCAGTTCGTGCCCGAGCCTGGGACATGGAACACGTCGATCCCGTGGTCGAACGTGGTCAACACGATCTCGAGCGTCCCGTCCCCGTCGAGGTCGCCGATCGACGGTGCTGCGGGGACGCCGATCCCGTTCCCGTCGTTCCCCTGGTGTGGCAGGCGGATGTCGTAGAGCAGCTTGCCGTTGTCCGAGAGGACCACCAAGCGACCAGATCCCGGAGCCGGGCCGTACGTCCCGAAGACGAGCTCGGGCCTCCCATCTCGGTTCAGGTCGGCAGCGACCACCTCGGACGCGAACGTCTTCTGAGCACCGTGGGCGTAGTCATATCGCCACAGGCGCTTGCCGGTCGGGCCGATCGCGTAGACGTAGCCGTCGGGCACCGCCGCGACGATCTCCGGTCGGGCGTCGCCCGAGATGTTCACGACGGTGGGTGCGGGGATCCCGGTCGGCGGATACCAGTCGCCGTCCGGGCGAAACGCCGGCTTCGCCGAGACCGTCGGTCTGACGAATCCCACGTGGCGCATCGCCGAGCGCACGCCGCCGTTCTGGGCGCCGTCGAGGACCATGAACGCGTATGCCCGCGTGATGTACGGCTCGCCGCGCTCGACGTTGGGGAGCCCGATCACCTCGTTCTTGCCGTCGCCGTCGAGGTCGGCTATGGCCGGCGGCGATGCGGTCCACTGCAACCATGGGGTCTTACGGACGTCGGGCCACGGGCCGACGTGCCGGTGGTACTGGTCGAGCTCGACGGCCGGGTCGAGCCAGCGGATGAACTGCCCCCAGCCGAGCCGGCGCCCGGCGTATCCACTCTGCCGGTTCGTGAACCAGGGCGCCGCAAGCACGGAGGTTCCGTCATCGTTGAAGACGTTGATCTGGTGGTTGTCGAAGGTGACCACGATCTCGAGCTGCGGGTCATCGTCGAGGTTTCCGATCGCCACGTTCTCGCCGTAGGCGCCGTATCCGTGATTGCCGACTCCGTTGAACGTCGCATCGTTGCTCGATCCGCGGAGCCTGTTGAATCGCGGCCACGCCGTCGACGGGGCTCCCTTCGGATGCCAGAGGCGGCCGTTCGCGTCGAAGACGAACACCTGCGAGCCCGTCGATGATGTGTTCGTCGTCGTGACGACGACCTCGATGTGCCCGTCGCCCTCGAGGTCGGCAGCTGCCATGCCGCGGACCTCGGGGCATTGTCCGCCGCTGCAAGTTGACGCCGGCCAGCCGTGCTTCAGGCGGAGTCGGCCCCCGACCAGATCGTAGGCGGCGACGGTGCCCTCGTTCCCGCCGACGACGATGTCGGGGATCTTGTCGCCGTCGAGGTCGGCGACGATGCCGGGTGCGTACACGCGGCCCTTCGTCGCGGTCCCTTTCCCGAGCAGATGCCCCTTTGCATCGAACACGAACGTCGAGGAGAACGGGGCCACGATCTCCAGCTTCCCGTCGCCGTTCAGGTCGACGAGGCTCGGCGACGCGAACCAGCCCGTCTCGCCGGTCGGGATGTTGCGCACGAATTGCGGTCGCTTGACGCTCGACGTGCCCCCCGCCGGCGAGCAGCCGCCGGAGGCGAACGTCTTCGCATGCGTCGCGCCGGCGAGGGTCAACGACAGCCCGGCGAGCAGCACCGCGGCGGAGGCGGAGCGCGTCATGAAGCCTGGGATCGTAGTCTCGGCCGATGTCGGCGCGCGCGCGGCGCGGTGTATTGGGACGTAGCTGGCTGCGGTGCCGGACGGCCTGGGATCTCGACTCAGGTGGCGGAATCCGATGGCGCAAGGATCGCGTCGAGCCGCTCGAGGCTGAGGGTCGGCCACAGCACCTTCCGGTCGTAGAAGACCTCGAACGCCGGCACCTCCTCCGGGATCCTGATCCACGGCACCTTCGACCTCGTGAAGATATGAACGTCAGGCGAAACTCCTGACGGCTGATCGAGCGTCCCCGCGCGCACATACCGCACTTCGGGCCGTCCGTACTCGCTGAAGACCGCCACCTGGCAGCTCGGACAGCGGAAGATCCGCTGCGCGCTGCCGTCGTCGCGCGGAACCTCGACCGGCTGCGGAATTGCAGCAAGCAGCTCCACCCGGTCTGTCTCGATCATCAGGTTGATGACGAACGCACTTCCGGTCTGCCGCTGGCAGTTCAGGCAATGACAGCAGTGGATGAAGAGCGGATCGGACCCAAGGCGATAGCGAACCGATCCGCAGGCGCAGCCACCTTCGCGAAGGGCGCTCAACGACGACGCCCCCGCTATTCTGCGAGTCCCTTCGCGCGCAGCTCGTAGAGCGCCGCCTCGGTCTTCTCGCCCTTGAGGCCCATCCGGTGCACCACTTGGTCGGCTTTGATGAACTGGATCTGGTCGTACTGGACCTGTACGCGGTTTCCGCTCGGGTCGCGGAAGTCGACCCGCTGTCCCGGCAGGATCTGCACGCCCGCCTCCTCCAGGTCATCCACCTGGAGCGCAACGTGGTTGATCCCGACCAGACGGGGCTTCACGCGGCCCGATTCTACGGACGTGGAGGTGCCCTGGGAGGTCGCTCCGCGCGGTTTGCGCACCCGGCCGGCGGGGCGAGGCACACGCCTCGCCCCGCTCGACCACATCCCGTCAGGCGCTCAAGCGCGGCGCAAGCTTCCGCTGCGGCGCGCCGCGAATCCGGCGCCTGCGATCACGAGCAGCGCCGCGCCCGTGAGGAGTGCTTCGTCGGTGGACGGCGCCTGGATTGCGAAACCGCCATCGCCACCGGTTGCGGTCGGCGTTGCGTAACCACCGCCTGTCGAGGCGTCGGTGACGATTCCGGTGGCCCCCGAATCGCCGAGCCCGTACTGCTCGTTCATGGCCGCGCCACGCGCGATGAGCGCACTCGTAGCGCTCTGGTCGGCCGCCGTCAGGCCGTACTGCTCGTCGAGTGCCTGCGACCGCGCCTGGAGTGCGGCCGCCTCAGCGCTCGTGCCCGGAGTTGCATAGCCGCCGCTGGACGCGTCGGTCACCATCCTGTCACTCGATGCGCTGCCGGTCGCCAGCTGGGCGTCCATCGCCTCCGAGCGAGCCTGAAGCGCAGCCAGGGCCGCTGCATCACTCTGACTCGGCGCTGCGTTCCCGCTCGTCGAGGCGTCGGTGACCATCCTGTCGCTCGATGCGCTGCCGGTCGCCAGCTGGGCGTCCATCGCCTCCGAGCGAGCCTGAAGCGCAGCCAGGGCCGCTGCGTCACTCTGACTCGGTGCTGCGTAGCCGCCACCCGTCGAGGCGTCGGTCACCATGGCGTCGCTCGCGACCGACGAGCTCTGGCTCTGACTCATCGCGGGGCCACCGGTCGATACAGGCGCCGCGTACGCGACGGCGGCCGTGCTTCCGAGCGCTCCCACTGCTGCGACAGCGAACACGGCTGCACGAGTTCGCAGCCCATGCGCCTCGACGTCGTCAAGGGCCGCAGCGAGCTCGTTGCGGTCGAACGTCAGCACGACGTCGTCGCCGGACGCACCTTCGAGGAGTTTCTCGAGGTCGTCTCGGCTCCACGTCATGCTTACCGTCCTCTGCTCGCGGGAACCGTCCTCTGCCACGACGTCGAGCGTGAGCTCGGGTGTGGCGTCTGCGTCGTGCAATACGTCCCTGATCTCCTGGCGCGAGATGCTTGCGGCGACCGCCCGTTCAGCCGTGATCCGGTCCGTCAGGCGGGCTGTGCCCACTGATGCCACTTCGGATCCTCCTTTTTTGGTGCCGCTGGCTGCTTGATGCAGCAGTCACAAGACGGAGATCGTGTCAGGTTTCTTCCCGTCTCTCAAGCGGTCCCGTCTACTTCCGGGTAGTCTCGGAGAGCGATGTTCGGACGTCACGGTTGGCGTCTGCGGCGCAGGGTATTCATCGCTGCTGTTCCCGTGCTTCTGGTCGGGACGGCGATGACGTTTCTTCAGCCTGCCGCTTCGCAACCGAATGCGAAGAAGGTGGAGATCTGTCACGCGACGAGCTCGCAGACGAACCCGTATGTCTTGGAAGCACCGGCGATCGCCAACAACGGCGATCTCAAGGGAGGGCACCTCGACCATACCGGGCCGGTGTTTCCGGCCAACAGGGATGGGGCGACATCATCCCGCCGTACACCTATGTCGATGCCGCCGGGGTGCAGCAGGTGTTCGCCGGCTACAACTGGTCGCCAGAGGGGCAGGCGATCTGGCAGGCGGGCTGCGGCCCGGCACCCGACCCGTTGACGCCGACCGTGGAATGCATCGAACCCGGCGTGGCGGGGGGCTTCCTGGCGCATTTTGGCTACATCAACCCGAACGCGGACCCGGTGACCGATCCGCCCGAGAACGTCTTCGACCCGCTCAGCGCAGACGGCGAGCAGCCGACGGTCTTCGGGCCTGGCCGGGTCGACGATTCGTTCCAGGTGCACTCGGACGGAGAGGATCTGACGTGGAAGCTGACCGGCAATCGAGCGACGGCGAGCGCGAGCTCGGCTCACTGTCAAGGCTCGATCACGATCGTCAAGGTCCTGAACCCCGCGTCCGACCCGGGACGCTTCAATCTCGAGATCGACGGGGCGACGGCTGGTGGCGCCGCAGCCGTCGGAGACGGCGGCACGACGGGCACGATCGCGGTCGACTCCGGCCGGCACACGGTCGGCTGAGTCGGCAGCCGCAGGCACCGATCTCGCTGATTACGACGTTCAGATCACATGCTCGAGCAGCACCGGAATTGCCGCCGAGGGGAGTGGAGGGAAGTTGTCTGTGTCCGTGCAGCTGGGGCAAGCGGTCATCTGCACGATCACGAACACGCACAAGCTCGTGAACACGATCACGCCCGAGCTCGAGTGCGTGGTCTCGCGTGCCGGCGAACCGAATCTCGCGGTCTGGGGCTACTCGAACCCGAACGCTTTCCCGGTCACGGTTCCCGTGGGAGAGACGAACGGGTTCTCGCCCGCCCCGGCGAACCGCGGCCAGCCGATCGTCTTCCAGCCCGGCCGGCTCGTCGGGGCGTTCCAGACATCCTTCGCAGGCGCCGCCACCCTCGCATGGACGGTCGGCACGAAGTCGGTCACGGCCGGCAGTGGATCTCCACGTTGCACGGCGACGGTCGAGTTGCGCAAGGTGACCGTCCCGGCCGACGACCCCGGCCTGTTCAACCTGTTGGTCAACAACCAGCTGCTCGCGGTCGGCGGCAACGGCACGACCACCGGGCCGGTCACCGTCGGGGTCGGCGAGGGCGAAGTCAGCGAAACCGCCGGGCCCGGCACCGACCTTGCGAACTACGACTCAACCGTGGCCTGCACGCGCAACGGCTCACCAGAGGTCTCTGTCGCGGGGACAAAGGTTGACGGAGCCGTCGCGAACGGCGACGTCGTCGTCTGCACCTTCACGAACACGCGCAAACCGACGGCGCCGCCGCCGATGCCTCAACCTCCTCCGCCGCAACCGCCCGAGCCGCCGCTGCCGGCGCCGCCGTTGCCTCTGGGCGACCTGAGTGTCGTGAAGACCGCGTCACCGACCAGCGCAGTGCTGGGCAAGAGGATCATCTGGACGATCAGGGTGACGAACAACTCGACGATCGCGGCGGCAGACGTCAACGTCGTCCGTGCATCCGACCTTTCGTTCCGCGTGAAAGTGATCTCTCTGACGCCTTCGCAAGGCACCTGCAACGTCGGAAGCTGCAATCTCGGCCGGCTCGCCCCGGGGGCATCTGCGAGCATCAAGGTGCTCACCAAGGCCACGAGCATCGGCCGGGCTCTCAACGTCGTCCGCGTCGGTTCGGAGGAGCAGGAGTCGAACTACCTCGACAACACCGCTTCGGCGCTGGTCCGGATCACGGCTCCCAAGAAGCAGACCCTCGTCCGTGCGGTCAAGGGCGCCGTCGCACGCTTCACCTGCCACACGCTCACCGCCCAACCAGCCGCGCTGAGAGCGGGCACCACGTCGATCGTGCTTGCGACCGCTCGGAATCGCTTTCGCCAAACCCTGGCGGGCGTGGGCGTGCGTTTGGACGGGCTTGGTCTCCACGAGCGCGGGCGAACCGACAAGCAGGGAGTCGTCCGCTTCTCCGTCACGCCCCAACGGATAGGTGTCGTCTCGATCGAGCGCGTCGGCCGGACGCTCGCGGCGGCCGGGTCGCAATGCCGGACGCTCCTCGGCGCTCTGCCTTCCGGCAGACACTCCGTCACCGGCTAGAACTTCAACGCAACAGGTCGACCGGTGTCCCGAGCGGCGCGAGCCGCTCCAACTCCAGCGCCACCGCGTTCGCGACGCGGACGCAACCATGCGACACCGCCTGTCCGAGCAGCCCTGGCTGGTCGGTTCCATGAATCCCGGCGAGCCCGCCTCCCGGCCAGTCGCTCAGCTTCGAGTACGCGCTCGTCACCAGCACGAACGGCCCGAAAAACGGATCGTCCGGGATGTAGCGGCCCTGCACGAAGAAATCGCGGCCGAGCGGCGTCGGCGCGGCAGGCCGACCGACAGCCACCGTAGTGCTGAGCAACAGCGCATTGCCGACGATTCGGCGTACCTCGAGCCGTCGCGTCGTAACGTGGACCACGATTCGGTTCGCCACCGGATGAAGGTCGACCAATTCACTACGAACCCAACCTCGCTGTCCGTTCGGCCGACCGGGCAGGCTCAACTCGTACCACCAGACGCCGCCGCTCCCTCTCCGCGCTCCGACAGCGAGCACGACACGGAACTGCCCGTTCGACCCGAACTGATGCAGCAGCCGAACCAGGCTCGCATGCGAATCCGGCGCGGAGCGGACCGCGGCTTTCGAGCTGACGAGCTCGCCCGCGGCCGGCAACCTCACATGGCCAGGGCTCGCCGCCTGTGACGCGGGGACGAGCACCACCGTCAGGGACAGGCAAAGCAGGCCTCCGAACAAGTACTCGCGAGCGCGTGCCGGAGACATCTTCAACCGGCTGAAGGATACGCAGCACTCTTCACGACTGCGACGCGTGCTTCGACTGCGAAGCGCCAGAGCCCGCCCTGGGGCCGACGGAGTGAGCGTCGTCGACGCAACGGAGCTCTTCGTGGCGCTTCGCAAAGGGCGAGAGCCTCGCGAGCCTGAGACACAAAACCGCCGTATTTCAGGCGGTTGAGGAACGGGAGCGACGGGACTCGAACCCGCGACCTCCGGCGTGACAGAACTGTGCATTTGGAACTGGCCGGAAGTCCTAGGCACGATCCGCTGTGTTTTGGGCTGACATCCGCAACGGAGGCGGTCGATGTGCCTGCGGATGCCCGTAACTACCTGCCAATGACTTGCCAACTGGCTCGGCTCGTTGCGCGTGACGTGTTGGGCGGTCGAGCCCGGCGGCGGCGGTGTGCGACTCGCCAACGCTCGCGCGACTGTTAGCTCACTCGGGCAGGCGGCGACTCAACTCGTTTGTCTTCGCGGCCATGATGAAGTCATTGCGGTGAAGGCCCTTGATCTTGTGTGTCCACCAGGTCACGGTCACGCGCCCCCATTCCGTCAGCACCGCCGGATGATGGGCCTCTTCCTCCGCGATCCGGCCGACTTCGTTCGTGAACTGGAGCGCGGAGGCGAAGTCGTCGAAGGCGAAGGCGCGTCGCAACCGCCCGATGCCGTCCTCGTCGACCGGCTCCCAATCGGGGATTTGAGGCAGGAGCTCGGCGATCTCCTGCGCCGTCGCCGTCGGCGCGTCGCGGCGACACGCAGCGCAGTGCATCCCCTCGAGTGTCTGCACGCCGGTATGTAAGCGGTTCGGGCGCTCCGGCAATTCACCCGATGAGCGCCTCAGCCTCTCGGATGAGCCGGTCGTGCAGCTTTGCCCCTGCGCCGTCGACAAGCTCGCGAGCTTCCGCGAGCCTGGCCTTGGCTTCCCCGGTTCGCCCCTGGCGGGCGAGAAAGCGGGCGTAGCCGACCACTGTCTCCGCACGGTCGAGCCGCTCCTCGCCTCCGACGTACCAGTCGATCTGGCGGTGCCAGATCTCGTCGGCTTCGGCGACACGACCCTCGGCTGCCCGCAGCTCGGCGACCTCTGGGTAGACGTCCCGGGCCGAATCGACGAGCTCCGCCTCCGTCGCAGCTTCGTCTATGCGGCCCCGCGCAAGCAGGATCGCGACACGGAGGGCGCGCGCACTGCTCTCGAAGCCGCCGCTTGTGCCGCATACGACTGCCAGGGCGCGCTCGAGACACTCCCAAGCCTCCTCGAGACGCCCAAGCTCGATCAGAGGCCGCGCAAGCGAGACGATCAAAGAGTTGACCAGCCAGATTCGCTCGCCGAGCCTCTCCGCCAGAGCGTGTCGTTCGCGCCCGTGCGCCACCGCGTCTTCGAGCCGGTCCTGGGCCCGTCGCACGAAACCCAGGACTGTGTGGGCACTCTCGAGCGCTCGGAGGCTCCCGGTCTCGGTCGCGAGCCGCATCGCCTCTGTCGCCTGCCGCTCGGCCTCGTCCAGCTTTCCCAGTCCCAGAAGCGAGATCGCGCTGTAGCCGGCCATGCTCCATGCCGCCCGCGGCAGGTCGCCGAGCTCGAGCGCGATCTCGGTCGCCCGCCGACGACATTCGACCGAGGCGGCGAGCCGCCCCGCCCACGCGTCCGCCATCCCGACGATGTCGAGCGCCTCGACCTCGAGCGACGACAGACGCAACGACCGGGAAAGATCGAGTGCGTGTGTTCCTGCCTCCGTCATTGTCGCGGCGTCGGCGCGACTTCGGGCATCCTCGGCGAGCGCGAGTGAGGCAATCGCCTCCGCCTCCGGTGTCGGTGGACCGCCCAAAACCGCTTCGGCAAGCTCGACCGCCTCGACGCTCCGTCCGGAACGCGCAAGCATGACCGAAAGCTGGGCGCGCGCGAGCTGCCCCAGCTCCCGATTGTCCTCGGCGATCGACACACCCCGGCGCAAGAGCTCGATCGATTGGCGAACGCCGGTATTCGCCGAGGTCCACACGGCCGCACTGATGAGGGCGTTGGCGGCGGCGTCGGCGAGCTCCGCTGCTGCAGGTTCGCCGACAAAGACCTCCCGGCGGAGCGAGAGCGCCTGGTCGAGGTGGTGAGCGATCGCGACTAGGAGCTCCGGACGATCCTGCGTGTGCGGTCGGAGCCACGCGGCCGCCTTCTGGTGCAGCTCTGAGCGATCGAGCTTCGGGAGCGACGCGTACGTCACCTCGCGGATCAGAGCGTGGTGGAACCGGAATTGCCGGAGGCTCCGGAACAAGCTCTCGGCCTCCTCGTCGATGAACCCGCGTGTCCCGAGCAGGCGAAGGGCCGGCGATGCCGGGCTGACCCCGGCAAGATCCGCGGCGGCACCGTCCCAGAACATGTCGCCCACGACGGCGGCGGCATGTGCGACGCGTTTCGCATCGGGCGGAAGCAGGTCGAGGCGGGCGGCGATGAGTGCCCGCAGCGAGTGCGGGACACCGGGGTCGAGGCCCTGTTCGCGCACCATCGCAGCAATCTCCTCGAGGAACAGGGGACTTCCTTCGCCGCGCTCGACGATCGCCTCTCGAATGCTCTCCGTCCATGCCGTTCCGAGGGCGGTAGCCAGGTTGTCAACCAGCGCGGACGATGTTTCGTCGGAGAGCGCATCGAGTGAAATCACATCCAAGTCGTCGACCGCGAGCATTTCGGTCACGCGCTCGTGCAACTCCGGGCGACCCTGGAGGACGACCGTGAGCGGAACGGACACGATTTTTCGCAGCAGCTCTTGAACACCTTCGAGGAGTGCACCGTCGGCCCAGTGAAGATCGTCCAGGATCAAGACCACGGGCCCGTCCGAGGCGAGCCGCTCGAGGTAGCGCCTCAAGCCCCAAAGAAGCTCTTTCTCCGAACCGACAACGGCTGACGCTGCTCCGACGAGCGGCGCGAGCTGCGCGACGACGAGGTGCAGCTCGTCGGAGTCATGTCTCGCCCCCAGCGCTCGCGTCAGCTTTTCGACCGCCTGGTCATGGTTGTCTGCCTCACCGATGCCCGCGTCCCTCCGGACGACGTCCTCGAACGGACGCCAGATGCTTCCTTCGCCGTAGGAAAGGCAGGCGCCGCGGAAGACGGCCGCCCGCCCGCTCGCACGGTGCGCGAACTCCTCGGCGAGGCGGGTCTTGCCGATGCCGGGTTCGCCGACAACGAGGATCGCACTCGGCTGACGCCGCTCGATTACCCGTTCGAGAGCTGCGGCGAGCAGCTCGAGCTCGCGCTCTCGTCCGACGAGCGGCGAACGCACACGCGTTCTCCGCGAACGCAGGCGGAGTGCCACCGATGCGCGCACGCGCTCGCCCTTGCCCTTCGCTTCGACAGCAATCTCTTCGCCGTACTCGACGGCGCCGGATGTCAGGACCCTGGCCTCGCGGCCGACGAGGATCTGACCAGGCGCCGCTCGTTGTTCCAGCCGAGCGGCCGTGTTCATCACATCGCCCGTCGCGAGCGCATCGCCGCCACCGACGACCGCCTCGCCGGTCTGCACACCGATCCGCACGGTGAGCTCGATGCCGAACCGCGGGCGCAGAGTGTCGTCGAGACCACGCAGAGCTTGGCGCATCTCGAGCGCACAACGAACCGCGCGCTCGGCGTCGTCCTCGTGCAGGGTCGGCACGCCGAAGACGGCGACGACAGCGTCACCCGCAAACTTCTCGACCGTCCCGGCGTGCTGCTCCACCACGGCGCGCATCCGGTCGAAGTAGGCCTGTTGCACGCTCTGGAGCGCCTCAGGGTCGAGCCGTTCACCGAGCTCGGTCGAGCCGACGACGTCGCAGAAGAGCACGCTGACGAGCCGTCGTTCGGTTGTGATGCTCACGGACGACAGCGAAGCACCTTCAGCTTCGGGAAGCCAGGGCGAGGATCGTTCGCACGGGATCTCGAGCGTGAGCGACGGGACTCGAACTCGCGACCTCCGGTGTGGCAGAACTGAGCGAGGCGGTGCTGGTGGGAATTGATGGCACGACTCGCCGCACCAGAGCCGACACCAGGTGGTCGAAGACGTTCCCGATGCCCCTTAGTGCCAGTCTTTGCTTGCCAATGGCTTGCCAACCGTTCAGTCCGGTGCTGGGTTCACGGCGACGTGGGTGTCGCGGTCAGCGTCCGGAGCGACTCGGGCGGGAAGAGAAGCTGGTCGAAAGAGAAGAACCGCCGTATTTCAGGCGGTTGAGAGAACGGGAGCGACGGGACTCGAACCCGCGACCTCCGGCGTGACAGGCCGGCGTTCTAACCAACTGAACTACGCCCCCGATTGGGTCGGAGTGTACCCCCGGCAGGGAAGACTCGGCGCCCGCCTAACCCGTCAGGGTGAACCGCGTCGACTGGATCGCACTCGGTGTGATCGCGATCGCCGCCCTCTCCGGCCTCAAGCGAGGGCTCGTCGCGACGGCGCTCTCACTGGCGGCGCTCGCACTGGGAGCGGTCGTGGGCTCGCGGGTCGCGCCGCACGTGCTGCACGAGGGCTCGCGGTCGCCGTACACGCCGCTGGTCGCCCTCGCCGGAGCGCTCGTCGGCGCGATGCTGTTTCAGACGGGCGCCTCGTTCGCCGGCTCGTTCGCGCGCGGCGGACTGTCCGTGATCCCGCCGCTTCGGATGCTCGACTCGATCGGCGGTCTCGTCGCGGGCGCCGCGCTCGGGCTCGGTGCCGTCTGGGTCGTCGGCGCGGTCCTCCTGCAGTTGCCCGGGCAGACCGCGTTGCGCCGGGACGTGCAGCGGTCGACGATCCTCCAGCACGCGAACGAGATCGCCTCGCCCAGCCAGCTTCTGCGAGCGTTCGCGCGGTTCGATCCGTTCGAGCAGCTCCTCGGCCCGGCGCCGCCGACGCTTCCACCGGACCGGCATGTCCTGCAGTCCGCCGGGGTGCTGCGGGCCCGTCCGAGCGTCGTCCGGATCACGGCGACCGCGTGTGGGCTCGACGTCGAGGGCTCGGGGTGGGTCGCGGGACCGCACGAGGTGGTCACGGCCGCGCACGTCGTCGCCGGCGCGGACGACATCGTCGTCGCAGGAGCTCCCGCGCAGGCGCTCGTCGTCGACCGGCACGAGGACGTCGCCGTCCTCTCGGTTCCCGGCCTGTCGGCTCCGCCCCTCTCACTCGCCGTTCCGAAGCAGGGCAGCCCGGTCGCGATCCTCGGCTATCCCGAGGATGGGCCGTTCGATGCGCGTGCGGGGCGAGTCGGCACGACGGCCGATGTCTTCCTGAACGGCTCGTTACGCGAGGTGACCGCGCTGAGCGGACTGATCCGCCACGGCAACTCCGGCGGCCCTGCCGTCGACGCTGCAGGGCAGGTCGTCGCCACGGTGTTCGCCTCGCGCGTGGGAGGAGGCGGTGGTTACGGCGTCCCCGATCCGCCGGTTCGCGAAGCGCTCGCCCGCGCGCGGGCCCCGTCTCGACGGGCGGCTGCTGACGATTCGGGACGTGTCTGCACGTCTGACGAAGGTCAGACGAGCGTCAGACGTCAGAGCAGCTCGAGTGCGGCCTCGGGACGTCTGAACGGCGGGATCACGTAGACGCCGGCGGCGAGGGAGCGCGAGCCCGCGATCAGCTCCTTGGCGAGCTCGCGCCCGACCGCGGGCGCGTCCTTGCCGGCACGCTGCAGGCGCGTTTGCACCGGCTCCGGCACGACGATGCCCGGCACCTCGTTGTGCAGCCGCAGCGCCAGCTGGTGGCTGCGGACGTAGAAGACACCCACGAGCAACGGGATCGGGCTCCGCCCGCCGAGCCGTTCGAGCATCCGCTCGAGGTACGACAGGTCGAAGAGCGCCTGCGTCATTGCGAACTGGGCGCCGGCCTCGATCTTTTCCGCGAACCGTCCGAGCTCGGCGTCGAGGTCGTCCGCCGCCGGGTTCACGGCGACGCCGGTGAAGAACGAGGTCGGCGCGTCGATCTCGCGCCCATTCGCGTCCGTGCCGTCGTTGAGATGCGCGATCACGCGGGCGAGGCCGATCGAGTCGACCTCGTAGACGCCGCTCGCTCCGGGGTAGTCGCCGACCTCGGGCGGGTCGCCGGTCACTGCGAGCACGTTGCGGACACCCTCGGCGTGAGCGCCGAGCAGCGCCGACTGCAGGCCCATCACGCTCGTGTCCCTCGGCGTCACGTGCGGGATCGTCTCGATGCCGCACTCGCGCTCGATCGCGACCGCCGCCATCAGCGAGTTCATCCGCGCGCGCGCCATCGGGTTGTCGTTGATGTCGATGACGTGAACCTCGCCGGAAGCCGCGAGCAGGCGCGCGACGTCGAGCATGCCGTCGGCGTTCCCGCCACGCGGCGGGTCGAGCTCCACCGAGACGACGAACTCCTGCGCGCGCAGCATCCGCTCGAGCCTCGTGTCCGCCGGTTGAAACGCCGGCGCCGTGCGCTCCTTCCGCGGCCGCACCACGATCGGTGCGCTCGGCTCGCGGTGCTGGACGATCGCGTCGCGGATCGCCGAGATCTCCGCCGGTGTCGTCCCGCAGCAGCCGCCGATCAGCCGGGCGCCGAGCCGGGCCGCGTGGGCGGCGAAGTCGGCGAAGTACTCGGGCGTCGCGTGCGGGTAGACGACGCGCCCGGCGGACAACGACGCCAGGCCGACGTTCGGCAACGCGGCGAGCGGGGTGTCGCCGGTGCCCATCGCCTCGAGCGCGCGGAGGGCTGCCTGCAAACCGGCGCCGTGATTCGCTCCGATCGCGGCGAGATCGAGCGGACGCAGCCGTGCCGCGGCGTCGGCCGCCCTGACACCGCCGATCGTCTCCCCGTCCTGGTCGAAGGAGAGCAACGCCACGATCGGGAGCGACGAGACCGACCTGACCGCGTCGATCGCGATCAGCAGCTCGCCCAGGTCGTAGAACGTCTCGACCATGAACAGGTCGACCCCGCGGCCCTCGAGCAACTCGGCCTGCTCGGCGAAGAGTGCCGCCCGGTCGCCGTCGTCGTCGGCGTCGCCGAGCGGGCCGATCGATCCGCCGATGAAGACGTCCCGTCCGGAGATCTCGCGGGCCTCCCGGGCGAGCTTCACGGCCGCACGGTTGATCGCGGCGACCTCGTTCTCGAGGAAGTGCGTGCGGAGCTTGCGCCGGTTCGCCCCGAACGTGTTCGTCTCGATCAGGTCGGCGCCCGCGCGGATGAAGCCCAGGTGCAGCGAGATCACGCTCTCCGGGGCACGGAGATTCGCCTCCTCGGGCACCCGGAGGCCCGGCACCGCGGCGGACAGAAGCACGCCGGTGCCGCCGTCGGCGATCAGCGGCGGCCCGTCGGCGAGGCGTTCTGAAAGCCCGGAAGGCACCGCGACGAGCGTAGTCAAGTACGGCGGTCAACTACGAAACGGGTGATGGATCAACCGCTTCAGCCGGACCAGAGTTCGACCGTCATCCGAGGGCCCGATGCGGCGGGGCCCCCGGAGGACGAATTCCCCTCAAGTCGGCAGCTCCTTCTGCCGATAGGAAAGATCAGAGCGCCCGGGGGCTGACGGCAATCACCCTTGCGGCGAGACGCTGGAACGGCCGGCCAAGTGCCGGCCGTTTCGTCTTCATGGGCCGCGACGCGCTAGCGCAGAGCGACGCGGCAGACGTAGATCACCCAGCCGTGCGAGGTTGCTGCACGGAGCGACAGCCCGCCGGCACTGGTGGCGCGCCAGCTGACCACGTGCCCGCGAGTCGTGGCCACCACCCGGTGGCCCACCATGATGACGTTGACCTTCGTCGGCGTGAAGCCGAGCTCGGCGCGGATCGTCGATCCGCGCCGCACGACGGCGACCTTTGTCGACGACGCGATCGGCGCCCCGCACCTGAGGCCCCAGCACCACGACGAGATCGCGAGCGGAACCCGACCGGAGCCGGTCGCAAGGTACGCCCCGGGCGGCCGTGAGAGGCCGAGGACGAGAGCGAGCAGCACGGCCATCGACTCGACCCTACTGCGCGTGTGGCGGTCGGTGATCAACCTGACGAAATTCGATCCCGATCCGGTGAATCCTTGTGTAGAGTCAGGCGCGTCAGAGGGTGAGCCGGAGCGTCGAAGCGCGTCCGGCTCAAGCGTTGGTTGTTCCCCGTCAACCGCGTCAAGGCCGGAGGTCGTGCTCAGGTGCTCACTGTCGACATTGCTCTTCCCGATGTAGAGGAACTTCAGAAGCTCGTCGAGTCAGGCAAGGAGAAAGGGTTCCTCACCTACGACGAGATCGTCAAGGGCCTCGACGAGGTCGAGCTCACGAAGGAGCAAGTCGAGGACTTCACGACGTACCTGATCGACCACGGTGTCGAGCTGGTCGAGGGCGAGGAGCACAAGCGGCTTCCCCACGAGCAGCCGCTCGTCGAGGAAGAGCCGAAGAACGCACCGAAGCTCGACCTGACCGTCGAGCCGTCTCTCGATTCGCTGCGGCTCTATCTGCGCGAGATCGGCAAGGTCCCGCTGCTGACCGCCGACCAGGAGGTCTATCTGGCGAAGCGGATCGAGCGCGGCGACATGCTCGCCAAGACGCAGATGATCGAGGCCAACCTGCGCCTGGTCGTCTCGATCGCCAAGGGTTACCTTGGTCGCGGGCTCTCATTTCTCGACCTGATCCAGGAGGGCTCGCTGGGCCTGATCCGCGCGGTCGAGAAGTTCGACTACCGGAAGGGCTACAAGTTCTCGACCTACGCCACCTGGTGGATCCGGCAGGCGGTCACGCGTGCGATCGCCGACAAGGCGCGCACGATCCGCATCCCGGTCCACATGGTCGAGAAGCTGAACAAGGTCGTCCACATCGAGCGTCAGCTCGTCCAGCGGCTCGGTCGTGAGCCTCGCCCCGAGGAGATCGCCGAGGAGCTCGAGATCACCACCGACGAGGTGCGCGAGATCCTGCGCATGGCGCAGCATCCGGTTTCGCTCGAGAAGCCGATCGGCGAGGAGGAGGACTCCGAGCTCGGCGACTTCGTCGAGGACGAGAACACGGAGACGCCGGACGAGGCCGCGTCACTCACCCTTCGCCGCTCCGACATCGAGCATGCGCTCAACGCGCTGCCCGAGCGCGAGCGGCAGGTGATCGAGCTTCGCTTCGGTCTCACCGGCGGCCAGCCGTGCACGCTCGAAGAGGTCGGCAAGGCGTTCGGAGTGACGCGCGAGCGGATCCGCCAGATCGAGAACAACACGCTCAAGAAGCTCGAAGGCCTCCCCGAGGCGCAGGCGCTCCGCGACTGCGTCTGAGCGTGGAGGTCAGGTGTCGGTGCGCTCTGCCGGCACGAACAACCGGCAGTGCGGACACTTGAAGCCGCGATAGCGCTCTGCCGCGCCTTCGATCAGCTCGCCGCTGAACCGCTTCTTGCAATGAGGGCAGATGACCGTGACGGACTCCTGCCCCTGGTGCGTGCGCATCAGCCGCCCTCCGCGAAGGAGACGGACTCGATCGACACCTCGTCGTGCGGCCGGTCGCGCGCGTCCTTGTCGAGTTGTGAGATCGAGTCGACGACATCCATGCCGGATGTGACGCGACCGAAGACAGTGTGCTTGCCGTCGAGCCAGGGGCATGCGTCAGCGGTGACGATGAAGAACTGCGACCCGTTCGTGTTCGGGCCGGAGTTCGCCATCGCGAGCGCGCCGCGCTCGACCCGGCGGTCGTTGAACTCGTCTTCGAACTGGTAGCCCGGGCCACCCGAGCCGGTTCCGGTCGGGTCGCCGCCCTGGATCATGAAGTCGGGGATCACACGGTGGAAGATGACGCCGTCGTAGAAGCCGTCACGCGACAGCTTGACGAAGTTTTCGACGGTCTTGGGCGCGTCTCCCTCGAACAGCTCGATCTCGATCGCGCCGTGACTCGTCTGCATGGTTGCGTTGGTCATCCCGACACCCTACGTATGCGACGATCACCGGGTGCAGCCGAGGCTCGCCCGCCGGGCGGAGGCGGCCGCCGCCGTCGTGGCGGCGATCGTGCTCTCCGGCTGCGGGGGCCCGGCCCGGCCGGCACAGCCCTACGCCGGGGCGGCCGATCGCGAGTGGGTTGCGAACGCCACCGGCGTGATCGACCAGCTTCAGACCGACGTTTCGTCGGCGACGCCTGCCGGATCCGGGCTCGCCGGCGCGAGGCGTTCGCTCCACGACCTATCGGATCTCTACGGCCTGCTCGTCGCTTACACCGACTTCGGCGGCTGCACCCGGATGATCGGAGGGATCGGGACAGCCCCGCGGCGGTATGCGCTCGTCGTCACGCGGCTCGAGCGAGCCTGTCACGGATTCGAACACGCCGCCGTTCTCTTCACGCGTGCCACATCGGGCGACGACGCGCACGCGCTGCTCGCGGCGTCGCGGGAGGTCAAGGGCGCCGCGTCGCTCCTCTACCGGGCGAACCTCGCGTTCGCCGCCGCGCGCTCAGCGACGAGCTGAGATCGCGAGCACCGATGTATGCGTCGCGAAGAGATCGGGCTCGCACACCGTCAGCGCGTCGATCACGGCCGGGTCGAAGTGCGTCCCGGCACAATCCTGCAGCTCGTCGACCGCCTTGTCCCACGCCATCCGATCGCGATAGGGGCGGTCGTTCGTCATCGCATCGAGTGCGTCTGCGACGGCGAAGATGCGTGCGCCGAGCGGGATCGCCTCCTCGGCGAGCCCGTCCGGGTACCCGGTGCCGTCCCAGCGCTCGTGGTGCGAGCGGACAACGCCGAGCCCCTCTCCGTGCAAGAGCGGGACGTGCGCGAGCAGCGATTCGCCGATCGTCGTGTGCTCCTCCATCTGGCTGCGCTCCGCCTCGTCGAGCGGCCCGCGCTTGAGGAGGATCCGATCGGGGACCCCGATCTTGCCGACGTCGTGGAGCAGGAAACCCCATTCCAGGCTGGTGTCGTCGATCAGCGCCGGGAACAGCTCGACGGTCAGGCGCGTGGCGTAAGAGGTGACGCGCTGCGAGTGCGCGCTGGTGCCGAAGTCGCGTGATTCGAGGGCGGCCGCGAGTGCTTCGACGGTCTGGCGGTACGAGACCTCGAGCAGCTCGTGCTGGCGCTGGCCGATCGCGAGGAGGCGCTGGAGGTCGCCGAGCACGGCGGGCTCGTCGGAGCTCGTCTGCGTGACATGCCGCAGCGGATCGATCCCGAGCAGTCGCTCCAGCAGGCCGAGCAGTTGCAGCGGGTCGAACGGCTTGGCGAAGAAGCCCTGGGCCCCCACGGTGAGCGCGGACACACCTGCCTCGCGCGAGCCGCTGATCACGACGATCGGCACGGTGCGCGTGCGCGGGCTCTCGCGGAGCCGCTCGCAGTAGAACAGTCCGTCGACGCCCGGTAGCCCGACGTCGAGCACGATCGCGTCCGGCAGCTCCGCTGCGATGATCTTCTCGGCTTCGATCACGTGCCCCGCCTCCCGCATGTCGATGCCTTCGAGCTCGAAGGTCGCGCGAAGCAGTTCGCAGAGCAGTGGATCGTCGTCGACGACCAGTACGGTCGGCTTCCCCATGACGGGGGATACATCGGCGCGGACGGCGACGACCGTTAGCCCCAATCGGCAGGTTCCCCCTTTTGGGGGACGCGTCAGCGAGGTGTTCGCTGCGAGACCGACATGCCCGGCGGATCGGTCAGCGTCTGCAGAACGACGCAGTAGCGCTGCGTGAGGCGGAGCAGCGTCTCGAGCTGCTCCTCACTCGCGTCGCTCTCGAGCTCGAACCAGAGCCGAATCGCGCTGAACCCGACCGGAGCCTCCCGGTCGACGGCGAGCGTGCCGCGAAAGTCGAGGTCGCCCTCGGCATGCACCGACCCCGTAACCGGGATTTCGAGGGACGTCGCCACGGCCCGCAGCGTCACGCCCGCACAGGCGACGAGTGCCTGCAGCAGCATGTCGCCGGAGCACACGAGCGTCCCGTCGCCGCCGCTTGCAGGATGCAGCCCTGCCTCGGCGAGCGCGCGCCCCGTCTGGACGGAGCAGGCGACTCCTGCGTCGAGCTCGCCCGTCGCCGCCAGTGTGACGAGCGCCGACTCGGGGTCGTCGCGGTATCGCTGCTTCAGCGGTTCCTGCAGCGCGCGTAGCTCGTCGCGGTCAGTCATGCGTCCAGATACCCGTCTCGAACCGTGCCGAGCAGCGTCCCACCGTGGACGCGACCGCCGTGCTCGGCCATCACGTCGACGTCGAACCCCGGGTAGGTGACCTGGAACCGGCGCCGCTTCCAGTCCTTCACGTTGCTGCGGTTCTTCATCGCACGACCGAAAGGGTACGCAGGCAGGTGCTCGCGGTCGCCGCGCACGTCTCGTCCGTCGAGGTGCCTGATCACCACCTTGAATCCTTCCACACGAAAGATCTTCCGCTCGACCGCCTGGACCGTCGCCATCGAATGATCCTATTTACGCGGGTAACCGGGCGACGGCGACGACTCTGCCCGCGGCGATCGGAACAAGCGCGAGCAGGGCAAGGAGTGCAGCGACCGCGAACGGGCGCCTGAACGACATCGAGATCGCGTTCTGCTGGACTCGATCGAGCGACTGCTGCAGCGCATCGAGCTTCGGGACGGCGCCTGTGTCGTTGCGCCGTGCCTTCTCGAAGGCACCCGTGAAATCCGGCAGCTTGCCGTGCCCTGACGCGCGCAGCGCCCGGTAGAGGTCGATCGTCAGCGGGATCTTGTCGAGCAGCGGCACGGGAGCCTTGAGGACCAGGACGATGCCCTTCGTCTTCGCCGAGTCGGCGTTGTGCGACAGGTCGTCGTTGAGCATCGGTGCGAGGAGTAACAGCCCGAGCACGATGCCGGCGTGCCGCGACGCCACGCCCGAGATTCCAGCGTCCTCGCTCGTCGGCGGCAGGCAGGCACCGAGGCCGGCGCCGCAGGCGACGAGCGCGGCGACGTTGACCGCGATCGAGCCCGGCGCGACCGAGAACAGTGCGAGCCCGCCGGCGAGCATGACCACCCCCGCGGCGACGGATGCGGACGGGAACCACCGCCGCACGACGAGCGCCGCGACGGGGAGGATCGAGACCATCCCCGCCGCCGCGAGCGGAGAGAAGCCGTGCCCCTCCACGAGCAGCACGACCGCGAGGAAGAGGGCGCCGACGAGCGCCCCCGAGATCAGCGCGACCGCGGCAGTCGCGTCGGCTCGCCCGAGACCGCGCGCGCGCAGGGGGAGGTCCTCGGCCTTGACGGCCGCGACGATCGCGGCAAGCGCGACCGGCGCCTGCGCCACGAAGATCGCGCGCCAGTCGAAGACCTGGGTGAGTGTCCCGCCGAGCGCCGGTCCGGCCGCAGCGCCGATCGCCGCCGCGGCCGCCCACACCGCAGGGCCGAGCTCGACGAACGCTCCCGCGAGCACGAGCGCGCCCCCGACGCCCTGCAGGGCGCGCAGCGTGACGAGCATCGACAGCGAGGTCGCGACCGGCGCAGCCGATCGTCGCGCCGGCGAACACGACGAGACCCGTCACGAGCAGCCTGCGCGTGCGAAGGCGGCTGGCGGTCACGACGACGACGGCACCGGCGATCGCCGCGGCGAGGTTGTAGGCGGTGACGACCCAGGCGGTGCTCGGAATCGACCGGCCGAAGTGCGCAAGCAGCTGCGGAACGGCGAGCACGACGATTGCGGAGTCGGCGGCCGCGAGCGCGACCGCGACGATCAACGTGGTGCGTAGAAGACGCGACACGCCGCGCCGCTGCCGCCCTTACTCCGGGCTGCAGCGCGGGTCGTGGTAGATCGCGAGCGAGAGGAGTGCGTCGTAGAGCGCCTCGCGGCTCGCCGCGTCGAGCGGAGCGAAGAACTCGTTCTCGACCCGGCGGATGACGTCCCGCAGCTTGACGAGCTGGCGCCGGCCGTCGGCCGTGAGGCTGACCACGTGTCGGCGGCGGTCCTGCGGATCGCGCCTGCGCTCGACGAGGCCCTTTGCTTCGAGGTCGTCGAGGATGCCGACGAGCTGGCTGCGGTCGACGCCGAGAACGTCCGCGATCGTCGCCTGGGTCTCGCGGTCGCCCTCTCCGAGCAGGGCCAGGAGGCTGTACTGGTGGGCCTCGAACCCGACTTGCTCGAACGCCCCGAGCGCCTTCACCTTCAGCATCAGGCCGAGCTTGGCGAACAGGAAGCCTCCGCTCGCGAGCAACTCGCTCGGTACGCGGGGCGGCAGCTGGACCTTCGGTTCGGGGGCGATCGATGACACCGGGAATAAGTGTAGCGCTCCAGCGTTGGCTGTTGCTATCGTTGATTCAGTAAACGATCGGGGGATGGAACGAATGACTACTCAGATTCTCGCAGAGCCGGCGGCCGCCGACCAGGCCGAACGCAGGAAGTGGCTCGTGCTCGCGGTGATCGTCGCCGCACAGTTCATGGTCGTCCTGGACGTCGCGATCGTCAACGTCGCGCTGCCGTCGATCCGGACCGATCTCAACTTTTCCCAGGAAGGCCTGCAGTGGGTGATCACCGCCTACGCGATCTTCTTCGGCGGCGTCCTCCTGCTGGGGGGACGGCTCGCCGACCTGCTCGGGCGCCGGCGGCTGTTCATGATCGGCCTGGTGATCTTCACCGTGAGCTCGCTGCTCGACGGGCTCGCCTGGTCGGAGGGATCGTTGATCGCGTTCCGGTCGCTGCAGGGGATCGGAGCGGCGCTGCTGTCACCGGCTGCGCTCTCGATTCTCACCACCACGTTCCGCGAAGGACGTGAACGAAACCTCGCGCTCGGTGTCTGGGGCGCAGCGTCGGGAAGCGGTGGCGCTGCGGGCGTGCTGCTCGGCGGCGCGTTGACGAGTGCGCTCGGCTGGTCGTGGATCTTCTTCATCAACGTTCCGGTCGGAGTGCTCGTGTTCGCCGTCAGCCCGTTCCTGCTGCGTGAGAGCCGTGCCGAGCTCGACCACCGCAACTTCGACCTCGCTGGGGCCGCGACGATCACCAGCGGGCTGATGCTGCTCGTGTATGCGATGACGCGTGCGACACAGCACGGCTGGGGAACGACGGAGACGATCGGCCTCCTGGCTGCCTCGGCGGCGCTCATCGGCGCGTTCTTCATCGTCGAGCTCCGCTCCAAGGCACCGCTCCTGCCGCTCCGGATCTTCCGGCTGCGGACGTTGACGGCGTCCAACGTGAGCGGCCTCCTGATGGGCGGCGCGATCTTCTCGCAGTTCTTCCTGCTGACCCTGTACATGCAGGAGGTTCTTCACTACTCCGCGATCAGGACCGGCGTCGCGTACATCGGGTTGACGCTGACGATCATCGCGTTCTCCGCCGCGTCGCAGGCGCTCGTCACAAGGTTCGGCGTCCGGTGGGTGCTGCCGGCCGGGCTCGCGCTCTCTTCCGTTGCGCTCGTGCTGTTCGCACGACTGCCGGTTGACGGCCACTACTGGCCCGACCTGTTCCCGGCGTTCATCATCAGCGGTGTCGGCCTGGCGCTCGCGTTCGTGCCGATGTCGATCGGGGCACTGACGGGCGTCCAGCAGGCCGATGCCGGCATCGCGTCCGGGTTGATCAACACCACTCAGCAGATCGGTGGTGCAGTCGGCGTGGCACTCGCGACCACGATTGCGACCACCTTCACGGCTCACTACGTGAGCGATCACTCCGGTTCCAATGCGTTCGGCGCATCTGCGCTGACGCATGGATTCGGTATCGCGTTCTACGTGCTCGCGGGTCTCGCAGCGGTTGGCGCGGTGCTCTCCGCCGTGATGCTCGAGTCGAAGCCCGTCGCACCCGAGGCCGCATTCGACGCCGGGGCGCTGGAGCTGGAGGCAGCATGAGCGGTTTCGATCGGAAGCGGAACGAGCTTCGTCTGCAGCTGACGGGTCTCGTCCACGTTCGTGCACTCCTCGATCTCCGCGGCGCATCGTCCGCGGAGATCGAGGCGCACGCCGTCGAGATCGAACGGCTGCGTGCCAGGCTCAGCGAGCTCGAGCTCGCAGCGGCGTAAGCAGTTCTCATGAGCAGTGTGCCGCCCATTCCGGGGCGGCACACTGCTCGTTCTGTGAGGGCCTCTTGCCGCAAAACCGATCGCGGCACCTCGTCGTACACCACGCACACGGACCAAACGAACCGAAGGAGTACGACATGGGGACACGCATCCTGAGGCGGGTGGTGCCGCTGGCATTGCTCGCCGCGATCGGCGCCGGTGTCGCCGTCGCGGCGACCGCGCAACACACGGGCACGGTGAACACCGGCGCGACCAAGTACGGGACGGTGCTCGTGAGCTCGACCGGTCGGACGCTGTATCACCTCACCGCAGAGAAGCGCGGCAAGATCGTCTGCACGGCCACGTGCGCGAAGGCTTGGCCGCCGCTGACGATCAAGAAGGGCTCGAAGCCGAGCGCAGGGACCGGCATCAACCAGTCGAAGCTCGGGACGATCAAGCGCCCCGACGGGACGATGCAGGTCACCTACAACGGGTTCGCCCTGTATCGCTACGGCGACGACACGAAGAAGGGCGACGCGGAGGGGCAGGGCGAGGATCACGTGTGGTTCACGATCTCGCCCGCCGGCTCGCTCGTGAAGACGGCTGCGAAGCAGCCTGCGACGACGACGTCGAACGGCGGCGGCACGACCACGACGACGCCCACGACGACGCGCGGATACGGCTATTGACCCCGCGCCGCGCCCGGCGCCCACGAGAACGAGTCGCGGTTTCTGCGACGATCGTGGGTGTTGGGCGCGCCGCTGGATCCCGAGGAGCTCGAGGCGGCGGCCGGTGCCGTCGCCACCAGGCTCTCGCCGTCGACCACCGTCGGCGCAGTTCACCTGACCGTCTCGGATCTCGAGCGGTCGCTCGACTACTACGGTACGGCGATCGGGCTCGACCTGCTCGACCGGTCCGCCGGCCGTGCGTCACTCGGAGCCGGCGGGCGCGAGCTCGTCGTGGTCGTCGAAGAGCCGGAGGCCCGTCCCGCGTTCGGCCGGACCGGCCTCTACCACTTCGCGCTCCTGGTTCCCGAGCGGGCCGATCTCGCCCGCTGGCTCGCGCACGCAGGTCGCGATCGGGTGCGGCTTGTCGGGCTCTCGGATCACTTCGTGAGCGAGGCGCTCTACCTGAGCGACCCCGACCAGCACGGGATCGAGATCTACTGCGACCGTCCGCGCGAGCTTTGGGACGGCCAGGTGGCCGCGCGGCTCACGACGCTGCCCCTCGACGTCGCAGATCTCTTCAGCGTGCTCGAGGATCCTGCGACGGCGCCTTTCGACGGCCTCTCCGCGGGGACGACAATGGGTCACGTGCATCTGAGGGTGGCGTCGATCCCCGACACGGTGGTCTTCTACCGCGACGTCATCGGCTTCGGCCTGATGGCGCAACTCGGCGGGCAGGCGGCGTTCCTCTCGGCCGGCGGCTACCACCACCACCTCGGCGCCAACACCTGGGAGAGCGCAGGCGGCGCCCCGCCGCCGGTCGGGTCGGCTGCGCTCCGTCACGCCACGATCGTGCTTCCCGACGCGGCGGAGCGGGACCTGTTGCTGGGACGGATCGCGCACGCAGGTGTCGAGGTCCGCGGGGGCGATCGGCCGTCGGTCGTCGATCCGTCGGGGAACGAGCTTGTGCTCGATCTCGCGCGGTAGCGTAAGATCGCGGCTCGAGAAGTTCGCTCTTTCGACAGCTAGGGGTTTGCCGTGGCCCAGGTGACGTTCGATCGTGTGAGCAAGATCTATCCGGACGGCACGCGCGCCGTGAACGAAATCACGCTCGACGTCAGGGACGGCGAGTTCATGGTGCTTGTCGGCCCGTCGGGGTGCGGGAAGACGACGGCCCTGCGGATGGTTGCCGGCCTCGAGGACATCTCGGAGGGCGTGCTCCGGATCGGCGAGCGGGTTGTCAACCACGTCCCGTCGCGCGATCGCGACATCGCGATGGTGTTCCAGAGCTATGCGCTCTATCCGCACCTGAGCGTGTACGAGAACATCGCGTTCGGCCTCCGACTCCGCAAAGGGATGTCGAAGGACGAGATCAACAAACGGGTGCAGCGGGCGGCCGACGTCCTCGGTCTCGAAGATCTGTTGAAACGCAAGCCGCGGGCGCTCTCCGGCGGTCAGCGCCAGCGCGTTGCGATGGGACGGGCGATCGTGCGCGAGCCGCAGGCCTTCCTGATGGACGAGCCGCTGTCGAACCTCGATGCCAAGCTGCGTGTGCAGACGCGCGCCGAGATCGCGAAGCTTCAGAGCGACCTCGGGGTCACAACGATCTATGTGACCCACGACCAGATCGAGGCGATGACCATGGGCAGCCGTGTCGCCGTGATGCGCAAGGGCGAGCTGCAGCAGGTCGATGATCCGCAGACGCTGTACGACCGTCCCGTGAACCTGTTCGTCGGCGGGTTCATCGGCAGTCCTGCGATGAACATGCTCGACGCGACGATCGTCAAGAACGGATCGTTCGAGGCCGTGATCGGCGAACAGCGGATCGCGCTCGGCGACGAGACGATGTCGCAGCGTCCCGATCTGCAGCGGTTCGCCGGCAAGGAGGTGATCATCGGGATCCGCCCCGAGGATCTCGAGGACGTGGCGCTTGCGCCGGACACCCCGGCCGATCGCATCTTGTCCGGCCGGCTCGAATTGCGCGAGGCGCTGGGCTCGGAGATCATGGCGCACTTCGCGATCGTCGGGAGTGTGGCGAAGACGGACGAGACGCGAGAACTGGCGCACGACGCCGGATCCGGTGACGGCGACGCCGTTCTGGGTGTCGCCGAGCACGAGGCCGTGATCGTCGGCCGGTTCGGTGCCCGGTCGCGCGTGCGCAAGGGCGATGAGATCCGCGCGGCTGTCGACACGCGAGCGCTCCACTTCTTCGACCCTGAAACAGGCCTTGGAATCTATGAAGAACCCCCCGGGAAAGGAGCTCAAGCGTGAAGGCACATCGATTCGCGCTCACCACGTTCGGAGTCGCTGCGATTGCCGCCCTGGCTGTTCTGGTCGGCACGAGCACGGCGTTCGGCAAGCAGAGCGCTCGACCGGCATCGCCGCAGGCGGTGTCCGGAAGCGTCACGTTCGATGGGATCTGGACCGGCGCGGAGGCGACCAATTTCGCCAACGTGATCAAGGTCTTCAACAAGACCTACCCGAACGTGAAGGTCCAGTACAAGCCGGTCGGCGACAACCTGCCGACGGTGCTCGCGACCGCCATCGCCGGCGGTCGCCCACCTGACATGGCGGACGTCGCCCAACCGGGCCTCATCCAGCAATTCGTCAACAAGGGCTCGGTCAAGCCGATCCCGTACGCGAAGGCGACGTTGGCCAAGAACTTCGCGCCGGCGTGGCTGAAGCTCGGTACCTACAACGGCAAGTTGTACGCCGTGGTCTTCAAGGCGAGCAACAAGTCGCTCGTCTGGTACAACGTCCACGCCTTCAAGACGGCCGGAGTTGGCCCCGCGAAGACGTGGCCGCAATTCATGAAGGACGCGGCGACGGTGAAGGCCTCCGGCACGCCGCCGTTCTCGATCGGCGGCTCGGACGGCTGGACGCTCACCGACCTGTTCGAGAACATCTACCTGCGTCAGGCCGGGCTCGCGAAGTACGAGTCGTTGTCCGCCCACAAGACGAAGTGGACCGACCCGACCGTCGCTGCGGCGCTCAAGACCATGGCGCAGGTGCTCCAGTCAGCGAACATGGCCGGCGGGACGTCGGGTGCCGTGCAGACGGACTTCCCGACCTCCGTCAACAACGTGTTCCAGAACCCGCCGAAGGCGGCGATGGTGATGGAAGGCGACTTCGTCCCCGGATCGGCGACCGTGAAGGCGAAGGCGGGGACCGACTACAACGTGTTCCCGTTCCCGTCGATCAAGGGCTCCGGGCCGGCGGTCGAGGTCGCGGGCGACTCGATCGTCACGTTCCGCACCAACCCTGCGATCCAGGCGTTCGAGACATTCCTGGCGACGCCGCAGGCTGCCGAGGCGTGGGCGAAGGCCGGTGGTTTCGCAACCGGGAATCACAACGTCCCGGCCAGCATCTATCCGGACAAGATCTCCCGGTCGAACGCCGCGGCCGTGTCGTCGGCGACGAGCATCGTCTTCGACATGTCCGACGAGCAGCCGGGATCGTTCGGTGCCACGGTCGGCCAGGGCGAGTGGGGGCTGTTCCAGAACTTCCTCCGCAACCCGTCCAACGTCAGTGGCATCCAGAAGCAGCTCGAGTCGGCCGCCACGGCGGCCTACAAGAAGGGCAAGTAGGGAGTAGTACCGCTTGACGTCAGGCAGCATCACGGCGGAGCCGCCCGTTCGGGCGGCTCCGCCCGAGGAGGCAGGGCCCGGAGCGCGCCGTTACCTCACGGGCACCCTGTTCCTGCTCCCTGCGCTGGTGCTGCTCGGGGTCTGGATGGTCTATCCGACCGTCTACACGATCATCCGCAGCTTCTACGGGCTGTCCGGGTTCAACAACTTCGTCGGGATCGACAACTACAAGTCGCTGTTCGTCCCATTCAATCTCAGCAACGTCCTGCTGAACTCGATCAAGAACAACCTGATCTGGGTCGCAGTCGTGCCGGCGTTCGTGACCGCGGTCGGGTTGATCTTCGCCGTGTTGACGGAACGCGTCAGTTGGTCGGTCGCGTTCAAGACGGTCGTCTTCCTGCCGATGGCGATCTCGGCGTTTGCGACCGGCGTCACCTGGCGGATCATGTACATCCAGGATCCGAACCTGGGCGCGGTGAATGCGCTCGGTCGCGTGGCCGTCGATGCGTTCAATCCTCCCGGAGTGCTCTCGAACGCGTTGCCGTCGACGCCGACGCTGGTGGGCTCCGCGCAGACCGGCATGAGGTTGACGACCCCGCTTCACCCGGGTGGGGTGGCGCTGCTCGGCCTGACCGGCATCGCACCGCAGGACGTTCCCGCTGCAGCGAAGCAGGCGGTGACGCCGCCGAAGAAACCGGGCCAGATCGTCGGCACGGTGTGGCGCGACTTCAAGCCCGGCGGCGGGAAGCCGGGCGTGGTCGAGAAGGGCGAGCTCGGGATACCGGGCGTGACCGTGCAGCTGATCAACAGCGACGGGCACGTGATCGAGACGGCGCCGTCGGCTGACGACGGGAGCATCGTCTTCAAGGGCGTTCCGCCGGGGACGTACCACACGGGGATCTCCGCAGGCACCTTCGCGAAACCGTGGGCCGGCTTTGCCTGGCTCGGCACGAAGCTGATCACGCCTGCGCTGATGATCGCCTACATCTGGATCTGGGCCGGGTTCGCGATGGTCGTGATCGCGGCCGGGCTGTCGGCAATGCCTCGAGACGTCCTCGAGGCGGCGCGCACGGACGGCGCCAGCGAGTGGCAGGTCTTCCGGCGGGTCACGGTGCCGCTGCTCGCACCGGTGCTCTCGGTCGTGTTCATCACGATGATCATCAACGTCCTCAAGATCTTCGACCTTGTGATCACCCTGGCGCCGGGGTCGTCGCAGAACGCAGCAAGCGTGATCGCGCTCGCGATGTGGCGCACGTCGTTCGGAGGCGTCAACGACTTCGGCACCGGCTCCGCGATCGCAGTCGTCCTGTTCCTCCTCGTGCTGCCCATCCTGCTCCTGAACATCAAGCGTTTCCGGAGGGAGGTCTAGGCACCCAATGGCAGACCTCGCCATCCCGCAGCCGACGAAGCTGTCCGAGCGCGACTCGTTCGCGGCGAAGCTCGTGCGCTTCACTGCGAAGGTGCCGGTCCAGATCGGCTTGGTTGTGCTCGGGCTGCTCTGGCTGATCCCGACTCTTGGCCTCTTCCTGACCTCGATCCTCCCGGCCCAGGCGTTCACGGTGAAGGGCTGGTGGCAGATCTTCTCGAAGCCGAGCCTCGCGACCTGGCACAACTACCACGAGGTCCTGCGCAACCACTCGATCACGCACGCTCTCTGGACGACGGTGGAGATCGCCGTCGGCAATACCGTCCTGGTGGTCGTGATCGGCGCGCTGGCCGGCTACGCGTTCGCGTGGCTCGAGTTCCCGGGGCGCGACTGGATCTTCGTCTGCGTGATCGCCCTCCTCGTCGTCCCGTTGCAGATGGCGCTGATCCCGATGTTCACGCTCTACAACCATCTCAGCCTTTACGACACGGTGCTCGGGATCATCCTTTTCCACACCGCATTCGGGCTGCCGTTCGCGATCTTCCTGTTGCGCAACTTCTTCATCGCGATCCCGCGTGACATTTTCGAGTCGGCGCGCATCGACGGCGCTTCCGAGTTGCGGATCTTCGTGCGACTCGTTCTGCCGCTCGGACTGCCGGCGATCGCCTCGCTGGCGATCTTCCAGTTCCTCTGGACGTGGAACGACCTGATCGTCGCGCTCACCTTCGGCCAGACGGTGCAGCCGATCACGGTTGCGATCTTCAGCAACCTCCGACAGTTCGGCGCCAACATCGATCTGATCGCCCCGGCGTCGTTCATCTCGCTGGTCGTGCCGCTGGCTGTGTTCTTCGCGTTCCAGCGGTACTTCGTCCAGGGCCTGCTCGCCGGCTCGGTCAAATGAGCCGGACGGGGCCGGCCCCGTCCACCACGGCGGAGCGGGCCGCGATCGTCGGCAGCGGTCTCGCGGCGCTCGCTGCGTTCGCGACGCTTCGGCGCGGGGGCATCGCGCCGGAGGAGATCGTCGTCTTCGGGACGCACGCCGATCCGACCGAGCAGTGGCGGCAGCAGGCAGCCGCGATCCGGCAGCAGCGCATGCGCTCCGAATCGGACGGGCATCTTGCGCCTGCCGACTTTCCCGGGCTCGCGCTCCGTGCCGCATGGCGGCGGCGGTCGGTTCGCCCGCTGCTCCAGACCGTGTCCCGCGGCTACAACCCGCGGGTCGACGACTTTCTGGTGCACGCCGCCGCCGTGCGCGAACGGAGCGGATTCGATACGAGTTTCCGTCTGCGGCGGATCACGAAGGTCGAGGCCGTCATCGGCGGCTTCGAGCTCGACGGCGAAGGGCCTTTCGCGCACGTGTTCCTTGCCACCGGCCATCCCGGACTGGCCGTGCCCGGCGCGCTCGTCGGCGATCCGCGAGTCGTCCACGCCTACGAGCCACACGAATACGCGTCGAGCGTCGCGATCATCGGAGCCGGGATGGCCGCCGCCACCGAGTGGCGAAACGCCCTCGCTGCCGGCTCGGAGGTCGTCTCGGTCCGTCGCCGCGAGCCGGTGCGCCAGCCGCTGAACGTCCCGCGTCCCCTGTTCACGAGGCGCGGGCTCGCCGCGTACCATCAGGCACCCTGCGAGGAGCGTGCCGCCACGCTGCGTCGACTGTCGACGCCGTCCTTTCCGCCCGATCCCGAGTTCGACGCTGTGATCGCCGCGGCGGCCGCGGAGGGACGCTACCGCGTCACTGCCGAGCTGAACGGCGCCGGGCAGGTGATCGCGGCAACCGGGTTCCGCCGCGGCTTCCGCCACGACGAGCTCCTCGCAGGCCTCGTCGAGCGGCACGAGCTCGAGGTGCACGACGGCTGGCTCGTCCTCGAGGGCGATTCGACCGTCGCCGCGCTCACCGACGAGCGGCGCACGCTTTCGATCGGAGGGGTCGCCGGTCAGTGGGCGTTCCCGGCGGCCGACACGATTGCGGGAGCGAAGTACGCGGCCCGCCGCTTCCTGGAGCGCGTGTGTCGTTCACGCTGAAAGGGCGCGTCGAGTCGCGGCTCGTCGCCACGCTGCCGGCGCTGTTGGTCGGGTTCGCGATCCACCGCTGGTGGGCTGTCTACCTCGTCGCGCTCATGCTCGTCGTCGGCGTCGCTCTCGACGCGCTCGTCTACGACCGGCTGATCGCGTATCAGCCCGCGGTGCTCGCGGTGCCGCTCGGCCTGCTCGAGCTCGCGGTCCTCTACGGGCTCATGGATGCGATCCAGCTTCATGCGCCCCACGCGGCCGCGCTCGCGCTGTTCGCCCTCGCCTGGCTGTCGGCCCAGCTGTTCGTGCTCGCTGCCTTGCCGCGTCTGCAGCTCACCTACGCCGAGACCGGCGGCGAGCTCGGGCGCTCGGGCGCGCTGGCCGCACTCGCCGTGCCGGCGCTCGTCTTCGTCGGCGTCGGCGCCGCCTATGCGACGAGAGCACCGACGGTGCACTTGCACGGTGTCGTTCGCGGTCCGATCGTGATCACTCGCTCAGAGACGCTGGTAGGGGGCACGGTCCGGGGCGGGATCATCATCCGCTCGAGCCACGTGACCCTCCGCCATGTGACGACCATCGGCGGCGTGAATGGGATCGACGTCGAGAGCGCGACGCGCGTGATGCTCGACCACGTGCGCGTCCTGCGCGTAACGTCGGACGGGATCCACGTGCGTAACTCGGGCGTGATGATCGACGGCTGCATGGTCTCCGATCCGGCGGGTCCGTGGGTGCAGGGCGTGGACATCTCGTATTCGATGGGACGTCCGATGAGCATGGTCTCCGGCTGCACGATCGCGGGTGTGCGTGAGGGAATCGTCACGCACTCGGCCGCGGTCGGCGTCATGGACAACCATGTGCTCGACACGACGCTGCGCGGGATCGTCCTCGGCGAGATGTCGATGGACATGGCGAGCGGCAACGACGTCGAGAGCGCGCAGGGCGTCGGCATCCTCTGCCTCGATCATTCGATGTGCGAGATCAAGCACAACGTCGTTGCCGGCACGCGTGTCGACCCGGAAGGCGACCCGGCGCGGGCGGGGGTGGCGATCGAGGCGCAGTACTACGCCCAGGCCACCGTTGCACACAACTCGGTGATCGCGAGCCCCGGCGGGACGCGAATGTTCGACAACTCCACGATCACCCGCTGAGCCCGTGACCACAGCGGCTCTCGCGCGCCGGCTCGGCACGACGGATGCCGTGATCATCGGGCTCGGCTCGATGATCGGCGCCGGTGTGTTCTCGGCGTTCGGGCCGGCGGCGAAGGCGGCCGGCGCCGGGCTGTTGATCGGCCTTGCGATCGCCGCAGGCGTGGCGTTCTGCAATGCCGTCGCTTCGGCGCAACTGGCTGCGCAGTACCCGACGTCGGGTGGAACGTACGTCTACGGGCGCGAGCGGCTCTCGGAATGGTGGGGCTTCACGGCCGGCTTCGGCTTCGTCGTCGGCAAGACCGCGTCGTGCGCTGCGATGGCGCTCACGTTCGCTGCATACGCGGTGCCCGGGCCCGCGTGGGTGCAACGCCTCGCGGCCGCGGCCGCGGTGGTCGCACTGACGACGGCGAACTACCACGGAATCTCGAGGACCGCGGGGCTCGCACGCGTGCTCGTCGCAGGTTCGATCGTCGCGCTCCTCGTCGTGGTCGGTGCGATCGTGGCGAGCGGCGAGGCCGACTCGGGCCGGATCGGCAGCCTGTCGTCGCTCGGCGGGCACGGCTTCTACGGGCTGCTCCAGGCTTCCGGGCTGCTGTTCTTCGCGTTCGCGGGCTATGCGCGGATCGCGACACTGGGCGAAGAGGTTCGCGAACCGGAGCGGACGATCCCGCGTGCGATCCCGCTCGCACTGGTGATCGTCGTCGCCCTCTACCTGGTCGTCGGCGTGACGGCGCTGGCTGCCGCAGGGCCCGATGCGCTCGCGGCAAGCACCGCGCCGCTCGCTACCGCGGTGGATGCTGTTGGTGCGTCCTGGGCGCTCCCCGTTGTCCGGGCGGGCGCGGCGATCGCAAGTCTCGGCGCTCTGCTCGCCCTGATCGCAGGCATCGGTCGCACCGCACTCGCGATGGCCAGGAACCGCGACCTGCCACGGTGGCTCGACTCCGTCCACGAGCGCAATCGCATTCCCGATCACGCCGAGCTCGCGGTCGCGGTGGCGGTCACCGTCCTCGTGCTGACGACCGATCTGCGCGGTGCGATCGGCTTCTCGTCGTTCGGAGTGCTCGTCTACTACGCGGTGGCGAATGCAGCGGCATACACGCAGGACGCCCAGCATCGCCGCTGGCCGCGGCCGTTGAACGTTGTCGGGCTTGTCGCCTGCGTCGTGCTTGTCGCCGCGTTACCGGTACAGGCGGTGGTCGCCGGTCTCGTCGTGCTCGCCGTCGGTCTGGGCGGACGCGCCTTCGTCCGTCGCACGGTTCGGTCGGCTCGCGCGAATCCGGGCGATCCCAACCGGGCAGATCGCGATCGTGCCGAGAGCGGCGATCAGGATCGCGGCCGCCTGCGATGACGTGATCGTGTGATGCTCGAGGCCCAGCGTGACGACGGCGGCGGGTAACCCGAGCTGGGCGGTGGCGGCGAGGCCGGCGCCCGTCGATTGACGCGTTCCGAGCGCCCCGAGCACGTGCACGAGGACGTTCGCGGCGAGCAGGAGCGCGCTGAGCTCGAGCAGCGACGGATGCTCCACCACCGCCCGCAGGTCGATCTTGGCGCCGAGGACGACGAAGAACAGCGGGACGAAGAAGCCGGCGGCGATCCCGGTGACCTGCGTCGAGAGGCGCTTCGGCCCGCCCGTGGCTGCGACGAGCAGCCCGACGGCAAAGCCGGCGATCAGGATGCTCGTACCGGCACGCACGGCGATCCACGCCAGGGTGAAGAGGATCAGCAGCGAGATGCGGAGGTCGAGCGCCCAGGCGCGCGCATGTGACTCGTGTCGCAGCCGGTGCACGAGCCGTGCGTGGCGGATCGCCCGTGCGATCAGGAACGCTCCGATCACTCCAGCGATCACGACCAGCCCGCCGAATGCCGCGTGCAGCGCCTTGCTCGGTTGGATGACGAGCGGCAGCGCCACGATCGCGGCGACGTCGGCGATCCCGACCTGCGCCATCACCACGAGGGCCCGCGGATCGGTCATCAGGCCCTGCTCCTCGAGCGCGGGCAAGAGGATTGCGGCCGATCCGCTTGCGAGCAGGAGCGCGTAGACGGCGCTGTGCCCGTCGGGCGTGACGGCCGCGACGGCGATCCCGGCGGGCACCGCGAGCGCCGCCACGACGATCGCGGCCAGCAACCCGCGACGCACGCCCAGTGAGATCCCCGGCTGCCGAACGGGCACGCGCATCCCTGCGCCGAACATGAGCATCGCGAAGCCGACGTCGGCGAAGAACGCGAGCCCGGGTGTGGCGGGGTCGAGCCAACGGAACCCCGTCTGGCCGATCACGACGCCGGCCGCGAGCTCGCCGACGACGACCGGCACGAAACTGCTCCGGCCAGCGGAGAGCAGCGGCCCTCCGAGCCCGGCGGCGGCGACGAGCGCGAGCACGCCGAAGGTCACCGCGGGGAGGCTAGACGGTCATGCGGCGCTCAACGCCCGTCGGCTGGTATCCCCAGCGGTCAGTTGACTGTCGCCCTGACGGCGCGTGCGATGACGACGTCCTCTCGCGCCGGCACGACGCAGACGCGCACGGCGGAGTCTGCTGTGGAGACCCTCGCCTCTCCGGCGACGGTCTCGTTCGCGTGTTCGTCGAGCTCGACTCCGAGGAACGCCAGCCGGCCGCAGACCGCGGCGCGGACGCGCGCCGAGTGCTCGCCGACGCCCCCCGTGAAGGCCAGTGCGTCGAGGCCGGCGAGCGGGCTCGCCATTGCGGCGACGGCCTGGGCGACGCGATAGGCATAGATGTCGAGCGCGAGCGTTGCGGGCGCTGAACCGTCGTGCTCGAGCAGCGCGACGTCTCCGGTTCCCGCCAGGCCCTTCAGCCCGGACTCGTGCTCGAGTGCCTGCTCGAGGTCCGAAGGCGTGACGCCGTCGCGCAGCATGTAGAGCAGAACGCCCGGGTCGACAGAGCCGGCCCGCGTGGCCATCGGCACGCCCTCGAGCGGCGTGAAGCCCATCGTCGTGTCGACAGACCGGCCGTCGAGAACCGCAGTCACCGACGAGCCGCCGCCGAGATGGCAGACGGCGAGCCGTGACACCGGCACGCGCTCGACGACCCACTGCACGGACAGACCGTGAAACCCGAACCGGCGGATGCCGCGGTCGCGGAACCGAGCGGGCAGCAGGTATGTCCGCGCAACCTCGGGCAACGTGTGGTGGAACGCGGTGTCGAAGACGGCGATGTGCGGGACGCCGGGAAGCTTCCGCTGCGCCGACCGGATCGCGTCGACGGCGGGTGCATTGTGCAGTGGGGCGAGCGCGACGAGCCGCTCGAGCTCGGCGACCACCGCGTCGTCGATCCGGGTCGGCGCGACGAGCCGCTCTCCGCCGTGCACGATGCGGTGGCCGACCGCGTCGACCGCGGGAGCTGCGTCGAGCGACGCAACCGTCCCCGAGTCGTCGTCCTCTCGGACGACGCTCAGCTTCAGGCTGGTCGAGCCGGCGTTGACGACGAGGACTGCGCCATTCATCGCCAATCGACTCTACGGCCTTCCGAGCTGCGTACATCGCCGCAGACTCTTTCAGTGGGTCGACCGATGCTCGCCGCGATTCGGTCGGACAGCGTGGGGACATGTCCGAGGACCTGCTCACGGAACGCGAGCGGGCGACCGCAGTCCTGATCGCCTACGGTCACACGAACCGCGACGTCGCGGCCGCGCTACAGGTTTCGGTCCGGACGGCCGAGGCCGAACGCGCGCGCTTGATGCACAAACTCGGGCTTGGCCGCCGCGCCGAACTCGTTCGTTGGGCCCTCGAACGTGGCCTGCTTCGTTGAGGACGGTGCGGGAAACCCGAAGCGGGTTCCGTGTCGCCCACGATGGCCGCGCGTTCGCACGCGTCCACAGTGCTGAAAACGAACAACAGGTCGATCGCGCGGAGACGAGCCTCGGCCCTCACGGAAGGAGAAGGAGATGCGCAAGTTCTTCGAGATCGGTGGACTCGTCGCCGCAGCCGTCCTGATCGTGTTCGGCGTCGTCGCCATCGTGATGGGGTTCAACGGCCGCTCGACGGTCAACAACAGCCTCAAGCAGGAGCAGATCGTCGGCACGCCCGACATGACACCGGCAGCGATCTCCGCCGAAGCGACAAAGGCGAAGCTGAACGTGAGCAAGCTTCCGATCCCGACCTGCACCGTCGCCAACAAGGCGGTCACCGACGGCGCGTCGGCACGCTGCTTCGCGCAGTACATGCGGATCCATACGCTCGATGCGACGGGCGGCTACGTCTACTCGCAGATGGGCATTTACACCGCGGCGCCAAACGCGCCGAAGTCGCAGCTGATGCCCGGCGGCGGCACCGACAACGCGCAGTACGCGCAGATCGACTCCGTGACCAAGCAGCCGGTGTCCAATGGGTCCCGGAACGTCTGGGTCACCTACACGGCACTCACGACCGCTCTGAACAGCTCCTATATGGCGAGCCAGCTCGCGCTGTTCGGGATCGTGGTCGGGTTCGCGCTGCTCCTCACCGGAATCGGCTTCGCGATCCTCGCGATCGGCGGTGCGCTGCGGAACCCCGAGACCGCGCTCACCTGGTTCAAGAAGGACCAGCCAAGCGCAGTCAAGGCGGTACCGACCACGTAAGAGACGATTCATACGAGAACGAGTGAGGGCCGCCAAAAGCGGCCCTCACTCGTTGCGATGTGGTGACCGATGACTTCGGCCGGCTCGGGACGTCTAGGGTGTCGGAGATGAGCGAACAGGGAACGGTCGACCCCGTGGACGAGCACGTCCTCGAGCGAGAGGAACGGATTGCGCACAGCGGTGGGCTCGCAGCCCTCGCCGGCGCCTGCGCGCGTCACCCGGGACGCGTGATCGTGAGCTGGATCTCGGTGTTCGTCGTGCTGATCGGTCTCAACGCCGCGTTCCACGGGAAGCTGATCAACGACTTCAAGATCCCGGGCTCGGACACCCAGAAGGCGACCGATCTGATCAACGCGAAGTTCGGCGGCCAGAAGGGCGCTGCGCTGCGTGTCGTGCTCGCGGCACCCCACGGCGAGCGGCTCGACACGACGGAGCGCAGTGACGCAGTCGACAAGATGCTCGTCGCGTCGCGGGCCTCGCAGCGGACGCTCGCCCAGGACCCGAAGGACGTCGCAGCGATCACGAGCCCGTTTGGTGCAAAGGGCGCGAAGCAGGTGTCCGACAGCGGCCAGATCGCCTACTTCGACGTGCAGTACGACCGGACGGGCTTCGAGTTGCCGCGCTCTGGCATCGTCGCGGTCGAGAATCAGTTACGCGCGATCGGCGAGCCCGCCGGGATCCAGGTCGAGTTCACCGGCGATGCCGAGAATGCTCCGCCGACCCAGGGAATCAGCGACCTCATCGGGCTGCTCGCCGCGTTCGTGATTCTTATGGTGCTGTTCCGCGCTCTCGTGCCGACGGTGATTCCATTGCTCTTCGCGATCGTTGCCGTGGTTGGGGCGTTCCTGTTGCTCTTCCTGGCCGCGCGGCTCACGCACTTCAACACGATCACCGAGATCCTGGTGCCGATGATCGGCCTCGGCGTCGGCATCGACTACACGCTCTTCATCGTCACGCGGTTCAGACAGTTCCTGCACGACGGGCTCTCTCCGCAGGACGCTGCTGCGGCCGCCGGTGCAACCGCTGGGCGGGCCGTGATCTTCGCGGGAGTCACCGTGGCGATCTCGATCACCGGGCTCGCGTTCATCGGGCTCGACTTCATCACCAAGCTCGGCATCGGCAGCGCGCTCGGCGTTCTCACCGCTGTGCTCCTCGCCAACTCGCTGCTGCCCGCCGTCCTGTCTCTGCTCGGACCGCGCATCGACAGCGGGCGGCTCGGGATGCGTCCGGTCGACGAGTCACGCGAGGGGCAGGCGCGTACTCCGATCGCAGCGTGGGGTCGCTTCGTCTCGCGCAACGCGAAGGTCGTGCTTCCCGTGGTGATCGTTGTCCTGCTGCTGCTGGCCTCGCCAGTGCTCGCCGTCCGCCTCGGGCTTGCCGACGCAGGCACAGCCCCCAAGGCCCAGACGTCGCGCAAGGCCTACGACCTGCTCACGAAGGGGTTCGGACCGGGGTTCACCGAGCCGATTCCGATCGTGGTCGACATGCAGTCGGATCACACGGCCGCGAAGCAACTCGAGACGGCGCTTCGGAAGGTGCCCGGTATCACGCAGGTCAACGCGCCGATCTACAACGCGAAGACGCCCGAGAAGGCGTCGGTCGCGATCGTGAACACCTATGGCAGATACAAGCCGCAGGATTCGAGAACCGACGACCTCGTCTCGACGTTGCGCCACACGGTCATTCCGCAGACGCTCGCGGGATCGGCGGCACACGCCTACGTCTCCGGGTCGAATGCGGCCTTCACCGACATCGGCAATCGCATCTTCTCCCGCGCGCCGTGGTTCCTGCTCTACATCATCGGCGTCACGTTCCTGGTGCTGGCGATGGCCTTCCGGTCGGCCGTCGTCGCGGTCAAGGCCGCGTTGACGACGCTCGTGTCGGCTCTCGTCGGGTTCGGCGTCCTGACGCTCGTCGTGCAGCACGGCCACGGAATGGGGCTGATCGGCCTCGATCGCACCGGCCCGATCGAGAGCTTCGTGCCGCCGATCGCCTTCGCGATTCTCTTCGGCCTCTCGATGGACTACGAGGTCTTCCTGATGAGCCGGATCCGTGAGGAACACGTGCAGGGAAGCCCCACCGTCGAGGCGGTGAAGGACGGAGTGGCGGGCGTCGGCCGGGTGATTGCGGCCGCAGCGCTGATCATGTCGTCCGTGTTCTTCTCGTTCCTGCTCGCCCCGGACCGCGTATCGAAGGAGTTCGGCCTGCTGCTCGGCGTCGCGATCCTCACCGACGCGTTCCTGATGCGCCTGACGCTGGTGCCGGCGCTGTTGACGCTCCTCCGCGAGCGCACATGGTGGATCCCGCGCTGGCTCGACAAGGCACTGCCCAACATCACGATCGAGCCGCCCGGCGAGCGAGACGAGGCACCGCGCCTGCCCCAGATCCCGGCCGACGCCGCCGCGCGGCCCTGACGAGTAGGAGGAGCTCCATGAGCGGGATCACTCCGTGCCTGTGGTTCGACACCGACGGTGAAGAAGCCGCGCGCTTCTATACCTCGGTCTTCCCGAACTCGAGAATCGTGAACGTCAGCCGCTATGGAGACTCAGGCCCACGGGAGGCCGGCAGCGTCATGACCGTCGAGTTCGAGCTCGACGGCCGTCCGTTCACGGCCCTGAACGGCGGGCCCGAGTACACCTTCAGCGAGGCGATCTCCTTCCAGGTGAGCTGCCGTGACCAGGAGGAGGTCGACGCGTACTGGAGCAAGCTCTCGGAGGGTGGGGAAGAAGGCCCGTGCGGTTGGCTGAAGGACCGCTTCGGAGTGTCGTGGCAGATCGTGCCCACCGCGCTGGTCGAGCTGCTCGGCAGTCCCGACGCCGAGACGTCGCAGCGGGTCATGCGGGCGATGATGCAGATGAAGAAGATCGAGATCGGCGAGCTCGAGCGCGCAGCTGCATCCGTGTAGCCAGGTTCTCCGGTCACTCCTCCACGACGCGCACCTCGAGGGTGCCGTCCGCACGACGCTCGATGCGCAGGGGCCAGACGTGGCCTGCGGGTGAGCTGACAGCGAGCTCGAAGGGCGCGGCCTCGACCTCGATCGACCGTCCGAGCGCCCGGCGAGCCTCGAGCAGCTCGCGGTGCCGGACCAGCGCCGCGCGAACCGCCGGGATCAGGTCGGAGGCGCGGAACGGCTTGGAGAGGTAGGAGAAGGCACCGGCCGCCAGCGCCCGCTCGACGAGTGCGCGATCGGAATGCGCCGTCACCATCACGATCGGCATCGGCCGCTCGGCGAGGATGCGGCGTGCGCACTCGATTCCGTCGACCTCCGGCATCCTCACGTCCAGGAGGGCGAGGTCCGGCTGCAGCTCACGCGTGAGTGCGATCGCCTCGTTCCCGTCTCGCGCTTCGCCGCAGACGACGAAGCCGTGCTCCTCGAGCATCTGACGGAGATCGAGCCGGATGATCGTCTCGTCCTCGGCGATGAGGACGCGGGTCGGCATGTCGCGTCGTCGTCGTGGTCGTGAGCGTCGAGCATGTGCCCCTCCTTGGACCAAAGAAAAAGCCTCCAGGTGCCGGAGCGGCAACTGAAGGCGTCTTTGCCTACACGACCACACCGTTGCGGACGCGAACGGAGCATAGCGAACGCGTCGGCCGCGCTTCAAAGAATGAAGTCTTGGTCTTGACGCAGCCGCCCCCGTCGGTATGGTTACGCGCACGTTCGCGGCGACGACGTCGCGCACGGAGGCAATGACGCCTCAGGACTCCGACGAGTCCTGGGGCTTTTTTTGTTGGGCGAAAACAAGGAGAGAGGTCGATGCTGTATCCCCAGTGGTTGAATCCTGGCGACAACGCCTGGCAGCTGACGGCGGCGACGCTGGTCGGCTTGATGAGCGTGCCCGGCCTGGTCGTGCTGTACGGCGGTGTCATGCAGAAGCGCTGGTCGGTGAACAGCATGATGCTGGCGTTCATCGCCTTCGCGCTCGTGCTCGTGGTGTGGGTGCTCTACGGCTTCAAGATGGGCTTCGGAACGCCGTTCCACATCGGCTCGAAGGGCGGCTTCTTCAGCAACTTCCTCGGCAAGCCGGGAAGCGTGCTCAATGCTCACGCAGAGCAGGGTCAGGCGAAGATCCCCAACCTGGGCGCGTCGGGTGTCCTCGACTTTCCGCAATCGTCGCTCGTCTACTTCCAGTTCGTCTTCGCGGCGATCACGCCGATCCTCATGCTCGGCTCCGTGCTCGGGCGTGTGAACTTCAAGGCGTGGATCCCGTTCGTCGTGCTCTGGACGACGTTCGTGTACACGGTCAACGCCTTCCTGATCTGGGGCGGCGGCTGGTTCGCGCAGCACGGCGCTGTCGACTTCAGCGGCGGCTACGTGATCCATCTCTCCGCCGGTGTCTCGGGGTTCGTCGCGGCCTGGGTGATCGGCCCACGCCTCGCGCGCGATCGCGAGATCGACGCGCCGAACAACCTCGCGATGGTCGCGGTCGGCGCCGGCCTGCTGTGGCTCGGCTGGAACGGCTTCAACGGCGGCGACCCGTACAACGCGGGCGCAGACGCAGCCGCCGCGGTCCTGAACACGAACCTCGCGACCGCTGTTGCGTTCCTCGTGTGGGTCGGATGGGACTACGCAACCGGCCGCAAGCCGTCACTGCTCGGCAGCGTCAACGGCATGATCGTGGGTCTCGTCGCGATCACTCCCGCCGCCGGCTTCGTGAACGGCTGGGGCGCGATGCTGATCGGCGTCGATCGCCTCGTCGCTCGTGTACATCGCGTACAACTACCTGGCGCTCCTGCGTCCCTTCCGGGGCGTCGACGACACGCTCGGCGTCGTCTACACCCACGGCTTCGCCGGTCTCATCGGTGGGCTCTTGACCGGGATCCTGGCCGACTCGGCGATGCAGGTCGTTCCCGGCTTCTCGGTCACCGGGAGCCTCCATCTGCTCAAGTGGCAAGGGTTGACCGCGCTCTGGGTGATCGTGTTCTCCGGTGTGGGGACGTTCATCCTGCTCAAGCTCGTCGGGCTCGCCGTGCCTCTCCGCATGAGCGAAGAGGACATGGAGATGGGCGACATCGCGGTGCACGGCCACGAGGTCTACCCGTCCGACATCCCCTCGCTCGGATTCCCGTCGGGGATCCCGGCCGGGGCAACCGCGGCCGCAGCTGAAACGCCGGCGTGAGCACGAAGCTCATCGTCTCGTACGACGGAACGGGCTCGGATCGCGATGCGCTGTCCTTCGGTCGTCTCCTTGCCGGAGCCGGCGCATCGCTCGAGCTCGCCTACGTGCGACACGCGCACGAGAGCGAGAGCAGGCGCGAGCAGCTCGCCGAGAGCGAGGCTCGCGCGCTGCTCGCGGCGGGCGCCGCGGAGATCGGTCAGCCCGATCTTCCGGCGCACGTCGTGCTCAGTGGTTCGACGGCTGCGGGTCTCCGCGACCTCGCGCTCCGACTCGACGCCGACATGATCGTGTTCGGCTCCGAGTACCGCACCGCTCGCGGCCACATCGACCCGCAGGCCTCGGCCCGCCGACTGCTCGACGGCGGGCCGATCGCGGTCGGGCTCGCGACGGCCGGCTTCCACGACGTGTCCGACCGCGCGGTCCGCGCGGTCGGCGCGATCGGGGAGGACGGCGACCCGTGCGTGCTCGAGACGGCCGAGACGCTCGCGTCACGTCTCGGAGCGGAGGTCGCACCACGCGCGACCGCGAACGTCGATCTGATCGTCGTCGGGTCGAAGCCCGGAGCCGTGACCGGGCGGGTGACGATCAGCGCTGCGGCCGAGTATCTGATCGAGCTCGCACGCTGTCCGGTGGTCGTCCTTCCGCGCGGCGTCGCGCTCGAGTTCGACTAGGCGAAAGGAGGGACTCGTCGGTGCCGGCAGAGGCGGCGCGGTTGAAGAGGCAAGTCGGTCGGCGTGACCGTCGCTTCTTCGCCGCGCTCGCCTGTGTGGCGGTCGTCGCCACACCGGCGATCATCCTGGCCGGCCGCCACGAAACCACGCCGTCGTCTCGCGAGGGCGCGGCCTGCATCGACGTCGCGCATGCCGGCGTGCTCGGCGGCGGGACGTACCACTACTGCGGCGCCGATGCGGTCGAGTTCTGCCGCCGCTTCGCGGGAGACGCCGGCGTCACCGCTCAGTGCGAGGCATTCGGTCGGGCCTCGGTCTCGGCGGCACGTCTTCGCGCCGTTCCGTCGTCGACAGGTCGAAGTAGGAAGGTGCGGGTCAGTCGACGGCGTCGGTTGCCCGTTGCCGCCGGTCCCAGAGCGTGGCGTTCAGAAACGCTGCGGAGACGACCAGCCGCGCGACGATGTAGAGCCAGAGCAGGACGACAGTGGCGCCGCCGAGTGCTCCGTAGATCTGCGGCTGGCGTTCGAGCCTGGGTGCGAGGTAGACGGAGACGAAGGCCTGCACGAGGATCATCCCGACCCCGGCGAGCACTGCTCCGGGAAGCAGCGCCACGCGGGGAGCCGTGCGGTGAGGGAGCAGCGACATCGCCCACACCGCAACGACGGCATAGACGGCGAACATGCCGAGCAGCGAGAGCAGGCCCAGCCAGCTGTCGCTGTTGTGGCGAATCCACTGCGAGCCGGCGCCGAGGAGCGAGACGACCGCCACCGTTGCCGTGAAGAGGATGCTCGCCCCGAGCGGATTGCGGAGCTTCCCGCCTCGGTCGGCCCAGGCGATCTGATGGGTCACGCGCAACGCACGGACTGCGCCGATCCCGAACCATTCCAGGAAGACGATTCCGAACGCGAGCAGGTACCAGCGGCTGTGGGCGCCGTCGGTGAAGGCTGCTCGCGCGCTACGGGCAGCGGCACCGCCGATTCCGAACCTCCGCGCTGTGCTGACGACGCTGCGACTGTCCGACTCGGCCCAGAAGCTGCCGATCGCGGCGAGGACGAGCCCGAACGGCACGAGCCAGAGGAAGAGGCGGTACGCGAGCCCGCCGGCGAGCAGCGAGGAGCCCGCGGCGTGTTCGCGCTCGAGCGACTCGAAGATCGCCGGGCCCCCCGGAAAGCGCGTGCGCGCAGTCTCCGCTGCCTGCAGCCCGACCGCGCGCAGCTCCTCGCCCTTCGTGCGCGCGTCGGCGAATCTCATCGCCGCCTCGCGGTTACGCCCGCGGTCGCCTCACGCGGTCAGCGCCTGGGCCTGTCTCGCCATCGCCACCGCCTCGAGGCGCGAATGGGCGCCGAGCGCCCGCAGCAGATGGCGGACGTGGTTGCGGACGGTCTCGAGGCTGAGATGGAGCTCCTCGGCGATCTGCCGAGTCGACCGGCCGTGCTCGAGCAGCCGCAGTATCTCGGCCTGCCGCGGCGTGAGGTGAGGGTGGGGCTGCGTCTCGGGCTCTCCCTCGTTACGCACCTGGCCGAACACGCCAACGACCCGCCCACCGCGGTAGAGCGGCACCGAGCAGATGTCGACCTGCACGCGCTCGCCGTCCTCGTCGATGAGGATGACGTCATGGTGATCGGTCGACTGTGCGTTGCCGGTCACCTTGCGTGCGAACGTCTCGCGCGCCCGCAGCACCTCCTCCGGGGCGACGACCGAGGTGAACTGCCGCCCGACGACGTCGCCGACGATTCGCTGTGCCGACGGGTTCGTCCAGCGGATGATGCCGGTGTCGTCGATCACATAGCTCGGGACATTGATGTTCTCGAGCGCATGCTCGACATCGGCGTCCATCGCATCGAGAGAGGCCATGGGACCGAGTCTAGCCTTTAGGGTTCCTGCGGACGTGGCGCGCGTCACCTACATCGGGCACGCGACCGTTCTCGTCGAGCTCGACGGCGTCCGCCTCCTCACCGACCCCCTGATCCGCCGCCGCGTGCTCCATCTGCGGCGCGACGCGGCCGTGTCGGCAGGGTCTCTGGGAGATCTCGATGCCGTGTTGATCTCGCACGCGCACTGGGATCACCTCGACGTTCCGTCGCTCATCCAGCTCGGGCGCGGCGTGCAGGTCGTCGTGCCGCGCGGTTCGGGCCGCATTCTTCGGCGGCGCCGGTTTGCAAATCTCGTCGAGGTCGAAGCCGGGGACACGCTCGATATCGGCGGCGTCGCGGTAACGGCGACGTACGCTGAGCACGACGCCGGTCGCGGACCGCTCGGGATCGAGGCCCCCGCGCTCGGCTACCGCGTGACGGGGTCGAGGCGCATCTACTTCGCCGGCGACACCGACCTGTTCCCGGCCATGGCCGAGCTTGCCCCACTCGACCTGGCACTGCTCCCGGTCGCCGGCTGGGGGCCGCGCCTTCCGCCCGGCCACCTCGACGCGCGCCGGGCTGCGGAGGCACTGCGACTGCTCGAGCCGCGTGTCGCGGTGCCGATCCATTGGGGGACGTACTCGCTGCTCACGAAACGGCGACCGGCCCCGGCGACCGCACGTGAGCCGGCCGCCGAGTTCCGCCGCCTCGCCGCCGAGCTCGCACCGGCCGTCGACGTGCGGGTCCTGGCGCTCGGCGAGACCCTCGACCTTGGCTGACAGCTCCGACACGAGCGGTTCGCCTGTTCTAACGTTGCCGCAGGTGGACGAAACCGCGATTCCGCAGTACGGCGAGCGGCCGACATGGGCGCCCGAGCGTCCGCCGATCCGGCCTTTCCGCCTGGTGCTGACGTGGTTCGTCTCGGCGGTTGCGTTGTTCGTCGCCGCGACGATCGTCCCGCACACCCACGTCAACGGGCTCACCGGCGCAATCGTCGCCGCTCTCCTGATCGCGATCCTGAATGCGCTGCTCCCGCCGATCGTCGCCGGATTGCGGCTTCCATTCGCGTTGATCACCGGCTTTCTGCTCGTCCTCGTGCTGGACGCGCTCATGCTCAAGATCACGTCCGACATCGCGCCGAGCGCGATCCAGGTCGACTCGTTCGGATGGGCGCTCGTCACCGCGTTGATCGCCTCGGCGGTGACCGTGGTGCTGGACGTCCTCTTCGGGACGAACGACGACGACACCTACATGTTCCGGGTCGTGCAACGCATTGCGCGCCGGTCGAAAGATCAGATCCGAACCGACGTCCCCGGGATCGTGTTCCTCGAGATCGACGGCCTCGGCCTCCCGATCCTGCGCCGGGCGATGCGTGACGGAAACGCGCCGGTGATGGCGAGATGGGTCGAGCGGGGCTCGCACCGCCTCGCCGAGTGGGAGACCGACCTCTCCTCGCAGACGGGGGCCAGCCAGGCGGGCATCCTGCTCGGGTCGAACGACAACATCCCGGCCTTCCGCTGGGTCGAGAAAGAGAGCGGCACGATGATCGCCTGCTCGGCGCCGGACGACTGCGCCGAGATCGAGCGGCGCCACGCGAGTGGAGTCGGTCTGCTGACGAACGGCGGCGCCAGTCGCGGGAACCTGCTCTCCGGCGAGGCAGACCATGTGATCCTCACCGTCAGCCGCATCGAGGAGGAGAAGGGCGCCAACCCCGGCTACCGCACATTTCTCGCCAACGGCTTCAACGTCACGCGCGTGCTCGTGCTCTTCGGTTGCGAAGTGGTCCTCGAGTGGCTCGCAGCGCTTCGCGCGATCCGACGCGACGTCAATCCACGCGGCAAACGGGGTGGCGTGTATCCGTTCCTGCGCGCGACGATGTGCATCTTCGTCCGTGATCTGATCGTGCACGGCGTGATCACCGACATGATGGAAGGGCGCCCCGCCGTCTATGCGACGTTCTCGAGCTACGACGAGGTGGCGCATCACTCGGGCCTCGAGCGCGCCGACACGCTGGAGGCGCTCAGGAAGCTCGATGAGCAGTTCGGTCGCATCGAGCGCGGGCTTCGCTACGCCGCGCGGCCCTACGAGCTCGTCGTGCTCTCCGATCACGGGCAAACCCAGGGCGCGACGTTCAAGCAGCGAAACGGCTTCGGGCTCGGAGATCTCGTCGAGCGCTCGCTCGCGCAGGGCCGCGTGACCGAGGTCGCGAACGGCGACGAGCAGACGAAGATGGTCGGCAACGCGCTCGGCGAGGCCACCGGCCACAAGACCAAGCGGGCGAAGAACGACGTGTCGGACCGGCAGGTCGTCGTCCTCGGCTCCGGCAACCTCGGGCTGGTGTACCTGATGGAGGAGAAACGGCGCCTGACGCTCGAGGAGATCGATGCTCGGCACCCGAAGCTGCTGCCGGCGCTGCGGGAGCATCCGCACGTCGGCTTCCTGCTCGTTCGCTCGTCCGAGCACGGCCCCGTCGTGCTCGGCGCGAGAGGGACGCGCTACCTCGCCGACGACCGTGTGGTCGGCGACGACCCGCTCGCCGGATTCTCGCCGAACGCCGCGTCGCATCTTCTGCGGACCGACGGCTTCGAGCACGTGGCCGACATCATGGTCAACAGCTTCTACGACCCCCAGCTCGAAGAGGGGTGTGCGTTCGAAGAGCTGATCTCGTTCCACGGCGGGATGGGAGGGCCGCAGACACGCCCCTTCATCCTGCACCCGGTCGGTCTGCAGGTGCCCCCAGACCCCGTGATCGGCGCGGCGGCCGTCCACGGGCTCCTCGCGGGCTGGCGCCGGCTGCTTCAGGGCGACCGGGACGCCGAGTCGGTGGGTGTTGCAAGCGAGGCCCGTGCAGGAGATGCGGGCCTCCTCGGTGAACCTCGCTAGCACCATACGCACGACTGCCAAGGCACTTCGATGAAACTGAGCTTCTGGAGCCGGCGAGGGTCCGAGCCCGCCCCTGACGCGTCGCCGCCGGTCGAGCAGGTCGTCGTGCAACTCGATGCCGACCAGCTGAAGGAGCTCTCGACCGTCTTCTCGGCTCCGCGCTGGCTGCGCGACCTCGGGCTCGCGTCGTGGTTCCTCGTCGGCGTCGCCGCACTGGCCGTCGGGCTGACGTGGGTGCTCGGGATCACGTCGACGATCGTCGAGCCAGTGGTCACGGGCGGGATCGTGGCAATCGTGGCGTCGCCCATCGTGAGCTGGCTCAACCAGCACCGTGTCCCGCGGGCGCTCGGCGCACTCATCGTCCTGCTCGGCCTCGCCGCCATCGGTGTGGTGATCCTCCTGCTCGTGCTGGGAGGCATCGTGGGCGAGAGCGGCAAGATCTCCGCGCAGATCGGCGTCGCCGCCGACAAGATCCAGAGCTGGATGCAGGACCTCGGCGTCGACTCGTCCGCCGCCTCGAGCGCGAACGCCAACGCGTCGTCCTCGGTGCCGTCGATCATCTCGACGCTCGTCCACGGTGTCGCGACGGGAATCCGGGGAATCGCGTCGCTCGCCTTCGGCATCTCGTTCACGCTCTTCGCAATCTTCTTCCTGCTCAAGGATGGCCCGGCTTTCCGAGCGTGGGTGAACCGGCACCTCGGCGTCCCGCATGCGGTCGCCAACACCATCACCGGTGGTGTCGTCACCGCGATGCGCCGCTACTTCCTCGGCGTGACGATCGTCGCATCGTTCAACGCGATCGTCGTCGGCGTCGGGGCGGTCGTGCTCGGCGTTCCGCTCGCCGGCACGATCGCGGTGGTGACCTTCGTCACGGCCTACATCCCGTTCATCGGAGCGGTCGTCGCAGGGGCATTCGCTGTGCTCCTCGCGCTGGGAACGCAGGGGACGACGACCGCCGTGATCATGCTCGTGATCGTGATCCTCGCCAACGGAGCGCTGCAGAACATCGTCCAGCCGATCGCGATGGGGGCGACCCTGCGCATGAACCCGCTGCTGATCCTGGTCGTCACCATCTCGGCGGGCGCGTTCTTCGGCACCGTCGGCATGATCGTCGCCGCGCCCTTGACCTCGGCGGCGATTCACGTCTCGGCCGACCTCGGCCGGGTCCGGAGCGTCGCCAGGCAGACGCAGAGCGCCGACGCGGCGGGCACCCCCGCCGAGCAGCCGGCCTGACGGCGCGCGTCGTCGCGCCGGGCCGTTTAAGGTCTCCCCGATGAGCGAGCAGGCGGCGGTCGTTCCCGAGAGCGGGCCGAGCGGGAAGTCGCGCGCCCGACGCTTCGCCGAGATCGCTGCCTGGCTGATCGGGATCGCAGTCGTCATCGGCATTCTCGACCTGCTCGGCGTCGACGTCACCGGGTGGTTCAAGGATCTCTGGGATCAGATCAAGGCGATCCCGGTTCAGTACGTCGTGGCCGGGGTCATCGCGCAGAGCGCGCAGACGGTGTTCGCCGGTCTCTCGTACTACGGCATCCTCGCCGCCGCGTATCCGGGCGAAGTGACCGTTGCGCCGATCGTCACCGCCTACGCCGTGGGCGTCGCGGGAAACAGTTTCCTGCCGGCGAACATCGGCACGTTCGTGACGCTCGTCATGTTCGTGGCGATCATCCCGAGCGCGACGCTCCCCGGGTCGATTGCCGCCTACCTCGTGCAGAAGATCTTCTTCACCGTGGCGGGCACGTTCGTCTACCTCTACCTCTTCCTCTCCGTCCCGGGCTCGTTCACGGCCAACCTGGGCAACCTCTCAGCGCATCCGGGCGCGAGCGTCCTCATCGCGGTGGGTGGCGGATTCCTGATCGTGATCCTCGTCCGCGCGTTCTGGAAGCAGGTGAAGAAGCTCTGGTCTCAGGCGAAGCAGGGCGGTGTGATCCTCTCCCAACCGAGGCGCTACTTCGCGCGTGTGTTCTTCCCGTCGTTCCTCTCCTATGTGGCGAAGTACTTCGTGGTGGGAATCTTCCTCGCAGCCTTTGCGATCCCGGTGACCTTCGAGTCGATCACGTGGGTGGTCGGCTCCGGATCGCTTGCCAACGTGGCGTCCTTCACACCCGGCGCGGTCGGCGTCACGCAGGCGACCAACGCGCTCGCGCTCAAGACGTGCTGCCATGTCCCCAACAACACGGCGATCGCCTACTCGACGGCGCAGCAACTCGTCACGACGGCCTGGAACGTCCTCTTCGCGATCGTGCTCGTCGTGATCGTGTTCGGCTGGACGGGCGGCAAGGCTGCTCGTGTCGACGTCGTACACCGGCGCGAAGGAGGAGGTCGCCGAGCGGCGCGAAGAGAGCAAGCGCAAGCGGGCGGAGAAGAAGGCCGAGAAGGCCGCGCGGATTGAGGCGCAGAAAGGCGGCAGCGACTAGAGCGATCGTCCACCGGGCGGTTTCTCGTCTCGGCACGATCGCGGGATTATCCGCAGGCGCGATCTGGGTGAACCCTCACGACGGATCCGTCGGCGTGGGCGATCGTGATGGCATGTCCGCCGCTTCGTATCCGGTGACCTGGCAGGAGGTGGCTCACCGCAGGCCTCGGGCCGGCTGCGAGTCGAGCCGCAGGCAGTTGCATTCGACGGTCGTGACGAACGGCGGCGGAGGGTAGCGCGGTCGATCGACTACGACGAGCTCCGTGCCGTCCGGCTCGTACAGCAGGGAAGCCAAGCGGGGGCAGACCGTACGCTCCTCGTCGAGACCACATCGGGCGACGTGCTGATCCACAGCGCAGCCCTGGACTCCGGGCTCCTGCAGGACCTCGCAGGCCGGATCGCAGAGTTGAAGCTCGGCACACGGAGGCGTGCAGTCGTGATCGTGCCGCTCCGGCCCGGCGCCGAGGCCGATGCGCGCGGGCTGGCCGCGGCCGGGCCGCCGTTCGTCCCCGACGATCTTCCGCTCGAGTCGCACGAGGTGTTCGTGGGGTCGAACGAGGCCATCTTCGTCTTCGAGTCGACGGCCGGTGCTGCGCTCGAGTCGATGCTGCGGGCGCTCGACGTCTGGGCCGCCGCGACGGCGTGGCGGGATCTCGTCGCGGGTTCACCTCGAGTGGCGTCGGTCGCCTACTCGTGGCATCGAGGACCCGACCTTCGAAGGCATCGGACTTGGATTGTGACACTCGACATGCCAGAACAAAGGAGGCATGAGATGAAGAGGATCCTGATCGCCACCGACGGTTCGGCAAGCGCGGACGAGGCGGTCGAGCTGGGGCTCGGGCTCGCCTCCGAGGACGATGCAACTGTATTCATGGTCCACGTGATCCCGGCTGTCGACGTTGCGCCGTGGGCCGCATTCGGCACGAGCGCCGGCTGGCCGCACGTCGCATCGGCCGAGGATCGAGCGCCGCTCGACGAGGCAGTCGCACGCGCCGAGGCGCGCGGCATCCCGGTCACCGGGGAGCTGCTGACCGGCGTCGCGATCGACGAGATCGTCGCGGCCGCGGACTCGCACGATGTCGACCTCATCGTGATTGGCTCGCGCGGGCACGGAGCGGTCGCGCGGGCGCTGCTCGGAAGTGTCTCGCTCGGCGTCCTGCGCGAGACGCGCCGACCCGTGTTGATCGTGCAGGCCTCGCGCGTACCCGTCGAGTCGGCCTCCGCGTGAGCCGGATCGCTATTCGTCGAGCAGCTTCTGGTCGAGCGCGTAGCGCACGAGCTCGGCCCGGCTCTGCAGCCGAAGCTTCTGCATGATGTGCGCACGGTGGGTTTCCGCTGTGCGCACCGAGATGAAGAGCTTGTTGCGCGATCTCCTGGTTCGTGTGCCCGAGCGCGAGCAGCCGCAGGACCTCACGCTCGCGGTCCGAGAGCGGGTCCTCGTCGGCGCGCTTCTCGGCGTCGGCGTCGGCCGCGAGCAATCGCGCGCCGAGCTCGGGGCTCACGTAGCGGCCGCCCTTCGCCACCTCACGGATGGCCGCGACTACCTCGGTGTCGGCGGCCTCCTTGAGCACGTACCCGGTCGCCCCGGCGGAGAACGCCTCGCGAACGTAGCGCGGGTCGTCCTGCATGGAGAGCAGGAGCACCTTCACGTCGGGGCTCTCGTGGATGAGAGTCGGCAGAGCCTCGAGCCCGGTCTGGTCCGGCATCACGACATCCATCAGCACCACGTCCGGCTCGAGCGCGCGGGCCTGGAAGATCGCCTCGCGCCCGGTTCCCGCCTCGCCGACCGGCTCGATGTCGGGCTCCCGGCCGAGCAGGAGCCGGATCCCGGTGCGTACGACGGCGTGGTCATCGACGATCAGGACGCGGATCGGGTCTGCCATTCGCGGGACGTTAGCGAGGGACGGGGACGCCGAGATCAGTGAAAAGCCGCAGCCGTCCTGCGGCACCCGGCGGACGCGGCGAATAGGAGAGCCGCACTACGGTGCGGCGATGGAGGCGAGTCGCACCATGAAGGAGTTGGCTAGGCGCAGGTACGCGGTGCTCTGGAGCGGCTACGGGTGCGACGGATCGGGCCGGCTCGAGGTGCTCGCCGATCGCTTTGAGCTGCAGGGCAAGACCGCATTCCTGGCCGTGCCGTTCGAGCAGGTGGCTCGGGCGGCGATGGCGCGAGGCGACGACGATCGGCTCCGGGGCCTGCCGGTGCTCTCCCTCGACTGCGGAGACGCGGGCAACCTGCGGATCGCGAGCCTCGAGGGCACCGGCGCCCTCTACGAGATCGCCCGCTTCGTGGATGGTGCGTCACGTGCCGTCGGGACGAGCGGAACGTAAGCGGCGAGCGTCGTTCCGGCGCCGGGTGCGGACTCCACCTCGAGCGTCCCGCCGACGAGAGCCACTCGCTCACGCATGCCGATGACGCCGAGCGCGTCTTCGCGAACGTCGCCGGCCTCGAAACCGCCGCCGTCGTCCTCGACGATCACGCGGATGCTGTCGCCGCGCTGCGTGAGCACGATGCTCACGCGTCCGGCGCCGGCGTGCTTGACGACGTTCGTCAGCGCCTCCTGGATGACGCGATACAGGTCGTCTCGATCTCCGACGGCAGCCGTCCGTCGGGGAGGTCGGTCTCGAGCGCCGTCTCGATCGCAGTGCGCTCCTCGAAAGTGCTCGCCAGGCGCTCGACCGCCGCCGCCAGCCCGAAGTCGTCGAGCGCCGTCGGCCGGAGCTCGACGGCGAGGCGACGAACATCCTGCAGCGCCTGCACGATGAGCTCGCGCAGGTCGGCCTCGGCGCGGTCGGCGTCGGCTTCGCTGTCGCGCAGCCGAATCGACTTCAGCCCGAGCAGGATCGAGGTCAGGGCCTGCCCGGTCTCGTCGTGCAGTTCGCGCGCGAGCCGGCCGCGCTCGAGTTCCTGCGCCTCCACCACCCGGCGAACCGTCTCCCGAGCAACACGCTCCGAAGGTCGACGGCGACGGCTGCGCGGGCGGCGAAAATCTCGGTGAGCCGAAGGTCGGCGTCGGAGAAACGCGGGTCGGCTCCCAGCTTGTCGTGGATTGCAACGATCCCGATCGCGCGGCTGCGCGCTACGAGCGGGACGTACATCGCCGTACGCACGCCCATCCTCCGCAATACGTCCTGATCCGACTCCGGGATCGTCGAGCACCGAGTCGACGCGAGCGCTCTGACGCCGTGCGAGGACGTGGCCGCTCTTGGAGCGCGCACGATCGAGCATGAAGCCGACGAGTTCGTCTGCGCGCTCACCGTCGGCGGATGCGATGCGAAGGCGTGACGCCCCGTCCGGCAGCGCGATGAAGGCGATCCGGGCGTCGATCAGCTCGCGAAGCCGGCGGCAGATCAGGTCGAGCATCACGTCGAGGTCGGCCTCCTCAACGAGCGATCGCACGACCTCGTGCAGCGACTCGAGCTGACGCGACCAGCTGGTTGCCGCCTCGTACAGCCGCGCGTTCTCGATCGCAACGGCTGCCTGCGATGCGAGCAGCGTTACGAGTTCTTCGTCCTCGGATGTGAACTCCTGCCCCCTGCCTTCTCCGTGAGGTACAGGTTCCCGAAGGCGACCCCTCGAAGCAGGATCGGCACGCCGAGAAAGGACTGCATCGGTGGGTGATGAGGAGGGAACCCGACGGCACGCGAATCGTCGTTCAGATCCCGGAGCCGCAGCGGCTTGGCCTCGCGAATCAGGACGCCCAGGATTCCCCGTCCGCGCGGGAGTTCGCCGATCGAGCGCTGGGTCTCCGCATCGATCCCGTGGGTCACGAACCGCTCGAGCTCGTTCCCGTTCGCGCTGATCACCCCGAGGGCGGAATACCTGGCGCCCGTCAGGGCTGCCGCTGCTTCGGCCACGTGCTGAAGCACGCTGTCGAGCGAAAGCTCCGACGTGAGAGCGATGCCCGCGTCGAGCAACGAGCGCAGGCGCCCCTCTTCGGTGCCGGCGGCCACTGTCGCGAGCCTAGCGCAGCAGCCGACGTTGTGGAAAAGCCGCAATCGGCTCCGCGTCGGCTCCGATGGCCGTCCGGCCGACGATGCGGAGACTACGGGCGTTCCCACAGGGAGGTAAGCGATGTTCAAGACCGTGATCTGGGCGACAGACGGATCGGAGACCGCCGATGCGTCGCTCGCCTACGCGAGGGCTCTCGTCGCCCCCGGAAGAGGGAGGCTGCTCGTCGTCCACGCCGAGGATCACTTCTACGGCGGAAGAGCGTCGGGTGAAACGGTGTTCGCGGATGAGGATGAGCTGGAGGCGAAGATCCGCGCGCAGGTCGCAGCGCTCCGAGCGGAGGGCATTGCCACGACGCTGGAGATCATTCCCGAGCATTCCGGCAAGGCGGCGCATGCGATCGCGGAGGTTGCTCGCGGCCACGACGCCGACGTGATCGTCGTCGGGACGCGCGGTCACGCCCCGGTCGCCGGCCTGTTGGTCGGAAGCGTGACGCAGAGGTTGCTCCATATTGCGCCGTGCCCGGTTCTCGCCGTTCCGGCGTCGCGAGCTCGGAAGGAAGTCGAGCATGAGCACGAAGCGGTCGGGGCCGCCCGGTCGTGAGCGTGGCAGCCGCGGACGAAGTCGTCGACGTCGTTCTCAAGGACGGCGGGACACTTCGTCTGCGGCCCGCTCGCCAACCCGACAAGGATGCGCTTGTCGACTTCTTCGCTCGGCTTTCGGACCGGAGCCGCTACCTTCGCTTTCACGGCATCCGGCGTGTCGACAGTGAGCTCGTCGATCCGTTCCTCGCAGACGGATCTCGGGTCGGCACACTCGTCGGAACTCTCGAAGGACGAATCGTCGCACTCGCGAGTTTCGCGCGCCTGAAAGATGGCGGGACGGCAGAGATGGCCTTCGCCGTCGCCGACGAGGAACAGGGACGGGGGATCGGGACCCGGTTGCTCGAACAGCTCGCGACCAGGGCGCGCCGGTTCGGAATCCACCGGTTCATCGCCGACGTGATGGCGGAGAACCGCCAGGCCCTCGCGGTGTTCGCGGATGCCGGGTTCGAGGTGACGCAGCTCTTCGAGCGTGGCGAGGTCGAGCTGCGCTTCCCGATCGAGGCGACCGAGGCGCTCCGCACAGAAATCGAGAAGCGCGACCACGACGCCGTCGTCGCCTCGCTGCGTGCGTTCTTCGCTCCGCAGATAGTGGCCGTGGTGGGTGCGTCGTCCCGTCGTGGGTCGATCGGGGGCGAACTCTTCCGGAACGTTCTCGATGCGGGGTTCGCCGGAGTCGTCCATCCGGTCAACCGTGGCGGGAATCCTGTCGCCGGAGTGCGCGGCTACCGGTCGGTGGAGGACATTCCGGATCGGGTCGAGCTCGCGGTGATCTGCGTGCCGGCGCTGCAGGTGCTGGACGCGGCGGAAGACGCACTTGCGGCCGGCGTTCGTGCGCTGTGCGTGATCTCGTCGGGATTCGCCGAGGTCGGCGCCGCAGGGGGCGCTCGCCAGGAGGCGCTGCTCTCGCTCGTCCGGGCGCATGGTGCCCGTCTCGTCGGGCCGAACTGCCTCGGCATCTCGTCCGCCGCCGTCGGTCTGAACGCGACGTTCGCTCCGAACGCCCTGCCGCCGGGCAGGATCGGCTTTTCCTCGCAGAGCGGCGCGCTCGGGCTTGCGCTGCTCGAGCAGGCCGCAGAGCGGCAGCTCGGCTTCTCGTCTTTCGTGTCGGTCGGCAACAAGGCCGATGTCTCGTCGAACGATCTCCTCGAGTGGTGGGAGGACGACGAGGGGACGGACGCGATCCTCCTCTATCTCGAGTCGTTCGGCAATCCACGCAAGTTCGGGAGGATCGCGCGGCGTGTCGCGCGCCGCAAGCCGATCATCGCGTTGAAGGCCGGCGCGACGGCTGCAGGTGCGCACGCTGCCAGCTCGCATACGGCGGCGCTCGCCGGGTCGGACGCGGCAGCCGATGCGCTCTTCCGGCAGGCGGGCGTGATCCGCGCCAGGACGCTCGAGGAGCTCGTAGACGTCGCCGCGCTCCTGTCGAGCCAGCCGCTCCCACGCGGTCGGAGGGTCGCCGTCGTGACGAACGCTGGCGGACTGGGGATCCTGTGCGCCGATGCCTGCGCGGCGGCCGGGCTCGAACTGCCCGAGCTCGCGCAGGAGACACGTGAAGCCCTCGCCGCTGTGCTCCCGGCCGAGTCCAGCATGGCGAACCCGGTCGACCTGCTCGGCTCCGCGACGGAGATGACCTATGAAGCCGCGCTCCCGCCGCTGCTCGCGGATCCAGGCATCGACGCGTTGATCGTCCTCTTCGTGCCGCCCGTTGTCGCGGGCGCCGAGGAGGTCGCGGGCGCGATCAGCCGCACCGTCGAGGCGGCAAGGCCGGACAAGCCGGTTCTCGCCTGCGTGATCAGCCGCGACGGGACGCCGGCCGCGTTCCGTGCACGGCCCGGAGCGGTTGCGACCTTTGCCTACCCCGAGTCTGCGGCGCGAGCTCTCGGGATCGCAGCCGAGCGCGCCGAGTGGCTGCGACGACCGCCGGTAACGGCGATCGAGCCGGTCGCCGTCGGCACTGCGCGTGCGAGAAGCGTGATCGACGAAGCGCTGGCCGCTAACGACGACGCATGGCTCGATGCGGCCGGCACACGCTCGCTGCTCGAGGCCTACGAGATCCCCCTCGTCGCCGAGCGCGAAGCCGAGACGGTCGAGGCTGCCGTCGCAGCGGCAGTCGAGCTCCGGTTCCCGGTCGTGGTGAAGACGGCCGAGCCGGGCGCGCACAAGACGGAACGAGGCGGCGTCGCGCTCGACCTCGGCGACGAGCAGAGCGTCAGGGCGGCTGTCGAGGCGATCGGTCTTCCGGTTCTCGTCCAGCCGTTCGTCCGAACGGGGACCGAGCTGTTGGCGGGCATCGTCCAGGATCCCATGTTCGGACCACTCGTCGCCTTCGGTCCCGGCGGCGTCCTGGCGGAGCTGATCGGCGACGCCGGGTTGCGCCTCGCGCCGTTGACGCGTGCGGAGGCGGAGGAGCTCGTCTCCGAAGGGAAGGCCGGCTTGCTCGTTCGCGGCTTCCGTGGAGCCCCCGCAGCGGACGCCGGCCTCCTCACGGATCTGCTCGTTCGCCTCTCGCGGCTCGCAGACGACTTTCCAGAGATCGCCGAGCTCGATCTGAACCCGGTGATCGGGCGGCCCGACGGCTGCGTCGCGGTCGACGCGCGGATTCGCGTGAGGGTCCCGCCGCCGAGTCACTCGACCAAGGGCTGGTGACGGTGCGCGACAGTAGACTCGGTCGCGCCGTGGACGGAGGGGACACACCCGATACGTCGATGGGCGCCGCGCTCGCCGCGGCGCATCCGTTCGACATCGAGGCGGTCAAGGATCGGCTTGCCGAGGGCACCGGCGGCTACGAGATCGTCCACGCCTCCCCCGGCCTCGAGATCGGCGTCTACGTGCTCGTGGCCCCCGAGCCTGATCGTCAGCAGCCGCACGTGGACGACGAGATCTACATCGTGCTCGAGGGGATGGGGACGCTCGAGGTGGAGGGCAAGGCGGTCGAGCTGCGCGAGGGCCACGCGGTCTTCGTCCCGGCGGGTGCCGATCACCGCTTCGTCGGCTACGAGCGCCTGAGCGTCCTCGTGATCTTCGAACGACGGGCGCAGTGAAGCTGGACGAGCTCGCCCTGGTCGACGCCTACTGGCGTGCCGCCAACTACCTCTCAGTCGGCCAGATCTACCTCCTCGACAATCCGCTACTGCGCGAGCCGCTCGAGAGCGAGCACATCAAGCCGCGCCTGCTCGGGCACTTCGGCACGACTCCGGGATTGAACCTCGTTTACGCGCACCTGAACCGGGCGATCCGGGCCCGTGACCTGAGCGCGATCTACATCGCCGGCCCGGGGCACGGCGGCCCCGGTCTGGTCGCCAACGCGTACCTTGAAGGGACGTACAGCGAGGTGTACCCGCACATCGGCCGCGACCTGGCCGGCTTGAAGGAGCTGTTCCGGCAGTTCTCGTTTCCCGGCGGGATCCCGAGTCACGTCGCCCCCGAGACGCCCGGATCGATTCACGAGGGCGGCGAGCTCGGCTATGCGCTCTCGCACGCGTTCGGGGCTGCGTTCGACAACCCCGACCTCCTCGTCTGCTGCGTCGTCGGCGACGGCGAGGCCGAGACGGGCCCGCTCGCGACGGGCTGGCACGGGACGAAGTTCCTGAGCGCGCGCGGCGACGGCGCGGTGCTGCCGGTCCTGCACCTGAACGGCTACAAGATCGCGAACCCCACCGTGCTCGCGCGCATTCCCGAGGCCGAGCTCGCGCTCGCTGCTCGAGGGGTACGGCTGGCGTCCGCTGTTCGTGCGCGGCGACGATCCCGAGCAGGTGCACCAGCGCTGGCCGCCGCGCTCGACGAGGCGCTCGACGACATCGACGGCATCCAGCGGCTGCGCAGGCGCGCCGGCGCGACGGGCCGTCCCCGCTGGCCGATGATCGTGCTGCGCACGCCGAAGGGCTGGACCGGCCCGAAGTACGTCGACGGCCTGCCGGTCGAAGGCACCTGGCGCTCGCATCAGGTCCCGCTCGCCGGCGGTTCGCGGACGAACCCCGAGCACCTGGCGCAGCTCGAGCAGTGGTTGCAGAGCTATCGGCCGGAGGAGCTCTTCGACGATCGCGGCGCGCTGAGTCGAGGAGCTCGCGGCGCTGCGCGCCACGTGGCGAGCGGCGCATGAGCGCGAACCCGCACGCGAACGGCGGCCTGCTGCTGCGCGACCTCGTCCTGCCCGACTTTCGCGACTACGCCGTCGACGTCGCGCAGCCCGGAACGACGACCAGCGAGGCGACGCGCGTGCTCGGCGGCTTCCTGCGCGACGTCATCCGCGGCAACCGCGACAACTTCCGCATCTTCGGGCCCGACGAGACCGCGTCGAACCGCCTCGGCGAGGTGTTCGAAGCCACCGTCGCGAGCGTGGGACGCCGAGACGCTGCCGACCGACGATCCGCTGGCGCCGGACGGCCGCGTGATGGAGGTGCTCTCCGAGCACCTGTGCCAGGGCTGGCTCGAGGGCTACCTGCTGACGGGCCGTCACGGGCTCTTCAACTGCTACGAGGCGTTCATCCACATCGTCGACTCGATGTTCAACCAGCACGCGAAGTGGCTGAAGGCGACGCAGCGGATCCCGTGGCGGCGGCCCGTCGCGTCGCTCAACTACCTGCTGAGCTCGCACGTCTGGCGCCAGGACCACAACGGCTTCTCGCATCAGGACCCGGGCTTCATCGACCATGTCGTCAACAAGAAGGCCGAGATCATCCGCGTCTACCTGCCGCCCGACGCGAACACGCTGCTCTCGGTCGCCGACCACTGCCTGCGCAGCCAGCACTACGTCAACGTGATCGTCGCCGGCAAGCAGCCCGCGCTCGACTATCTGGCGATCGACGACGCGATCGCCCACTGCTCGCGCGGTCTCGGCATCTGGGACTGGGCCAGCGAACGAGGGCGACGAGGAACCGGACGTCGTGCTCGGCTGCTGCGGCGACGTGCCGACGCTCGAGACGCTTGCTGCGACCGCGCTTGCTTCGCGAGCGGCTTCCGAATCTCAAGGTGCGCGTCGTCAACGTCGTCGACCTGATGCGCCTGCAGCCGGCGAGCGAGCACCCGCACGGACTGTCCGACGCGGAGTTCGACGCCCTGTTCACCACGTCGAAGCCGGTGATCTTCGCGTACCACGGCTATCCGTGGCTGATCCACCGGCTGACGTACCGGCGCACGAACCACGCGAACCTCCACGTGCGCGGCTACAAGGAAGAAGGAACCACCACGACGCCGTTCGACATGGTGATGCTGAACGACCTCGATCGCTTCCATCTCGTGATCGACGTGATCGACCGCGTCCCCGGCCTGGCCGACTCGGCCGGGCGACTGCGGCAGGAGATGGTCGACGCACGGCTGCACGCACGCCTCTACACCCGTCAGCACGGCGAGGACGATCCCGCGATCAGCGGCTGGGCCTGGACGGTCTGAGCGACCGGCCCTGGTTCGGAAAGTCCGCAGGCTTCGTCCGCGCATCCGCCGATGCGGCTCGGGCCACCCGGATCGAGACTGAGGCCGACCAATAGGAGGTGGAACATGAAAGCCCTCGTCTACCACGGGCCGGGTCAGCGCTCCTGGGACCTGGTTCCGGACCCCACGATCGTCGAGCCGACGGACGCGATCGTCCGCATCGACGCCTCGACGATCTGCGGCACCGATCTGCACATCCTCAAAGGTGACGTCCCCGAGACGACGCCGGGGACGATCCTCGGCCACGAGGCGGTCGGGACGATCGTCGAGGTCGGCTCGGCGGTGACGACCGTGAAGACCGGAGACCGCGTGCTGGTCTCCTGCATCAGCTCGTGCGGACGCTGCCGATTCTGCAAGGAGGGTCACTACGGCCTCTGCACCGGCGGCGGTGGTTGGATCTTCGGCCACCTGATCGACGGCTTGCAGGCCGAATACGCACGCGTGCCGTTCGTCGACACGTCCGTCTACAAGGTTCCGGACGCACTCTCCGACGAGCAGGTGCTCTTCCTCGCCGACATCCTGCCGACGGCGTACGAGGTCGGCGTGCTGAACGGGCGCGTCGAGCCGGGCGACACGGTCGCTATCGTCGGCGCCGGCCCGATCGGCCTCGCGGCGATCATGACCGCGCAGCTGCACTCGCCGGGGCGGATAGTCGCGATTGATCTCGCGGATGCGCGGCTGGAGAAGGCGCGCGAGTTCGGCGCCGACGTCGTCGATCAACAATGGGCGCGAGGACGCCGATCGCGAAGTTGATGGACCTGACCGGCGGCCTCGGAGCAGACACGGCGATCGAGGCGGTCGGTGTGCCGGAGACGTTCGAGCTCTGCGCCGAGCTCATCCGACCGGGCGGCCGTCTGGCCAACGTCGGTGTCCACGGGCATCCGGCGACGCTGCATCTGGAGAAGCTGTGGATCCGCGACGTGCTGATCACGACCGGCCTGGTCGATACCTCGACGACGCCGAAGCTGCTCCGGCTGATCGAGCGCGGTCGTCTCGATCCGACCCCGTTCGCGACGCACCACTTCGCACTCGGCGAGACCGAGAAGGCCTACGACGTGTTCGGCGCCGCGGCGGAGACGCACGCGCTCAAGGTTGTGCTGGGGGTCCGTCGCAGCGGATCACGAGCTCGTCGCGCGCGAAGACCAGCTGGTCGGAGCGGTGTGATCGAGCAGACGAGATCTGCGGTCGCGGCGGCCGCAGATCTCGCCCTTCCCGCCATGGACGGCCTGGACTTGCTCAGTATTCGCTGGCGAAGCGCACTCGATGCTGCCGAGGACGCGCTCGACGCGGTGAACCGAAGCCGTCACGCGCTCCAATTCGATCTGCACGCGATGCAGGTGCAGACACGCGAGCTCATGAACGAACGCACTGAGACCGAGACCGAGCTCGGTCAACTCGCCCGGCTGCTGCACACGGCGCCGCATCGGAGCCTCGTCGGTCCACGCGCGAGCTGTGACCTCATCGGACTCGACCGAACGGTGTCCGGATGTGTGTTCGATCTCGACGGGGTGCTCACCGCGAGTGCCTCGCTTCACAGCGACGGGGTCAGCGCCTTCGACGGTTCGATTCGCTTCCTCGAGATCGCACATGAGGCGGGGCTTCGCTGCGCCGTAGTGTCGGCGAGCGCCAACGCGGAGGCGATCCTCGAGCGCGCCGGGCTCAGCAGCCTCGTCGACGAAGTGGTCGACGGGGACGTGATCGTTGCGGAACGGCTCCAGGCCAAGCCGGCGCCGGACTCCGTGTTGGCGGCCTGCCGTCGGCTGGACATCCGGCCCGAGTCGGCGGCGACGTTCGAGACGACGGTCGCAGGGGTCGCCGCCGGTCGCGCTGCCGGTGTCCATCGGGTGATCGGGATCGACCGGCCCGGCCGCGGACCGACCCTCGTCGAGCACGGTGCAGATCGGACGGTCTCCGATCTCTCCGATCTGATCGACCCGGCTCTTTCGACCTAGGAAGAGGTGCCGATCGCATGGCCGTGTGGGAGACTCTCGGCGGGCATGGCAGGCAGGGGCACCTCGGTCGCCGTCGTCGGCGGAGGGATCGGCGGTCTTTGCGCTGCGGCCTCTCGCTGCTCCAGGCCGGCTTCGACGTCGACGTGTACGAGCAGGCGTCGGAGCTCAGTGAGGTCGGCGCCGGCATCCAGGTCAGTCCAAACGCGTCGCGCATCCTGCACGGGCTCGGCCTCGCCGATGAGCTCGCTGCGATGGGCGTGCGTCCGCTCGCCTGGCATCAACGCCGTTGGGACGACGGCAGGACGCTGCTCCGCACCTCGCTCGGCGACACGATCGTGGAGGCGTTCGGTTATCCCGCACTACCAGACACACCGTGCCGACCTGCTCGCTGCGCTGCTCGGCACGATTCCGCCCGACCGCGTTCACGCCGGCCACCGGTTCGTCTCGTTTCGGCCGCTCGACGACCGCGTCGAGGCCGAGTTCGCGAACGGCGACCGCATCCAGGCCGACGTCCTGGTCGGCGCCGACGGCATCCACTCGGCGGTGCGCGAGGCGCTGTTCGGGCCGCAGCGCCCGCACTTCACGGGCTGTGCCGCGTATCGCGGCCTCGTCCCCGCCGAGCTGCTCCGCGACCTCGAGCTCGAGGTCACCTCGCAGCTCTGCATGGGCCCGGGCGGACACTTCGTCCACTACTTCGTCCAGAGCGAACGGCTCGTCAACTTCGTCGCGATCGTCGACCGCGAGATCGTGGACGCGCGAGTCGTGGACCGACCGCGGCGATGTCGACGACGCGCTGGCCGCATTCGAAGGCTGGCATCCGCAGGTGCGATCGATCCTCGGCGCCGTCGACGAGATCTTCATCTGGGCGCTCTTCGACCGGCCACCGCTCGCAGCGCTGGTCCGCGGGCCGCGTGACGCTGCTCGGCGACGCCTGCCACGCGATGCTGCCGTTCATGGCGCAGGGCGCCGCGCAGGCGATCGAGGACGGCGCTGCGCTTGCGGCGTGCCTGACGCGGCTCGCGGACGTCGACGTCGGCGAAGCGCTGCGCCTACGAGCGCGTGCGGCGCCCGCGCGCGACGCGGCTCCAGGAGCTGTCCGCGGCGAACAAGATTCGCTTCCATCTGCCCGACGGCCCCGAGCAGGAGGCGCGAGACGCGGAGATGTCGCACGGTCGACCGACTGGTCGATCAGCGCCGTGGCGTGGCTCTACGGCCACGACGCCCGCGTGCTCGACCCGAGCTAGCCGCCGAAGAAACGCCGAGGATTCGCGACGAGCATCGTGTCGATCTGCTCCCGCGTCACTCCGTTTGCGAGCAGCGCCGGGATGATCGTGTTCGAGATGTGGAGGTAGTCGGGCCGCTCGTGTGCGAACGGCGGGTTCGCGACCATGAAGTCGTAGAAGCACGCCGCGTCGTGCCCGAGGTGGATGCGGTCGGTGTATCCCTCCGCGACGAGAGCCGTCAGCGTCTCGATCCTGCGCTCGTCGGGATTGAAGTGCTCGATGTTGAAACGGTCGCAGCCGAGGCTGGCGCCGGATGCGGCCAGCTCGCGCAAGTAGTCGAGGTCGTTGCTGTCGCCGGCGTGCGCGATCACGATTCGCTTCGGGTCGACACCGGCCTTCGTGAGCGAGTCGAGAGCGAGCAGCCCGGTCCGGAAGGCAGCGTTCGTGTGCACCATCACCGGGACGCCGGTCTCCACGGCCGTCGCCGCGATCAACCGGAGAATCCTCGGGATGTCCCCGACGAGACCGTGCTCCTCGACGGCGCACTTGAGGAACGCCGCCTTCACGCCGGTGTCGTCGATCCCTTCGCGGATCTCGCGCACGAACAGCTCCACGAGCTGATCGTCAGTGCGGTATCCGAGGAAACCGCGCAGCTCGAGGAACGCGTAGACGCCGGTGCAGACGACGATGTTGAGGTCGACCTCGGCGTTGATGCGCTGGATGCGCGGGATCGAGCGGCCCAACCGATCGCCGTCGGATCGACGATCGTGTGGATGCCGCCGTCGCGCAGCCGACGCAGCTTCGCAATCGCGTCCGCGACGCGCACCTCTTCGTCCCAGTAGTTCGTGCCCCAGCACGCGGCCGTAGTTCTCCAGCGCCTCGGGGTCGAGGACGAAGACGTGCTCGTGCATCAGCGTCGCCCGAGGTCGGCGAGATCGACAGGCCCGCGAACGGTCTCGACGGTGCCGGCCACTCAGCCTCGTCTCGAGCGCCGGGGGAGCGGTGAACCCGCCGAGCTCAGCCTCGGCGAGCTGTGCGAAGCGCAGCGTGGTGCGGTCCTCGAGATACGGCCCGATGATCTGGATGCCGGCGGGCATCGAGTCGACGAAGCGCCCCGTCGGCATCACCGTGACGGGCAAGTTCGAGCACGTCGCGACGCTGGGCCACATGAAGTTGTCGAAGTAGGGGACTTGCTCGCCGCTCACCGTCAGGCGGCGTGCGAGCTGCGTCGAGTGTGGGCCGTCGCTCTCGGCGATGTCGTGTGGGAACGCGACGACCATCGCCGCTGGGCAGAGCAGCACGTCGATGTCGGTGAAGAACGCGCGGAAGGCGCGGTACAGATGCTCGCGCCGCTCGAGCAGGCCGAACCATGCGCCGAGCGGGGTCGCCATCGCGTCGGCCAGGCGCGCCGCGTACCCGGTTCGTCGTCTGCGGAGAGGGCCACGAGCGCGGCGCCCTCTGCCGGGTCCGGTGCGCCGACGATCGCGAAGAGCGTTCGGAGGAAGACCTCGTAGCTCTCGGCGGGATCGAACGGCGGCTCGACCTCGGCGACGTGCGCGCCCGCGGCCCGGAGATCGTCTGCGAACCCCTCGAGCGCCTGCCGGTACCCATCGTCGACGCGGTAGCTCCCTCCGCCGAGCCAGATCCCGGCGCGGAACCCGGCGAGGCGATCGCGCCGGCTCGGCGGTAGCGCCAGGGTCCAGCCGGTCGCGTCGAGGTCGTTCGGCCCGGCGAGCACGTCGAGTGCGAGCTCGAGGTCGCCCGCACTGCGCGCGATCGGGCCCGCGACTCCGAGCGGCACGGTGAGGAGCCCGCCCGGAAGTGGCGGAATGTGCCCGGCTACCGGCACGATCCCGTAACTCGGCTTGTGCCCGAAGACCCCGCAGAAGTGAGAGGGGACGCGGATCGAGCCGGCGATGTCGCTACCGAGCTCGAGGGTCGTGAGCCCGGCCGCGACCGCTGCCGCGGAGCCGCCCGACGACCCGCCCACGGTGCGATCCGGCGTTCCACGGGTTGCGCGTCAGCCCGAAGACAGCGTTCGACGTCTGCCAGTCCGCGGCGCCTGCCGGAACGTTCGTCTTGCCGAAGAGGATTGCGCCGGCTGTGCGCAGGCGCGCGACCGCGTCTGCGTCCCGGCCGGGAGCGTGGGCGGCGAGCTCCGTCATGCCGCACGTCGCCTTCATGCCCGCGACCTCGAACGCGTCCTTGATCGTCATCGGGAGGCCGGCGAGACGTCCCACCGCCTCGCCGCGGGCTCGCGCATCGTCGATCGCGGATGCCGCGCTTCGCGCATCGTCGACCGCCAGGTCGACGACGATGTTGTACGTGGGGTTGTGCGTCTCGACCCGGGCGAGTTCGAGCTCGAGCAGTTCGAGGGCTCCGATCTCCTTGCGCTCGAGCTGGTCCAGCAGTTCCGAAGCGGTCGAGAACGCGGTCGTCGTGACGCCGGTCATCGAACGATCTTGCCCGATCCGGCCGGGTCGCGGCGTCGTAGATGGGCTGGACGCTCGCCGTCGTCGCAGGGGTCGTCGTCGTGTACGCGGCGGTCTCGCGCCGGCTCGACCGGACGCCGGTCACGGCGGCGATCTTCTTCGTCTCGTGCGGGCTGCTCTTCGGCGACAAGGGCCTCGGGTGGATCGATCTCGGAGCTCGCAGCGAGTCGATTCGCCTGCTGGCCGAGGCGACTCTCACGCTGGTGCTGTTCGCCGACGCCTCGCGGATCGACCTCCCCGCGTTGCGGCGGGAGTACCTCGTGCCCGCGAGGCTGCTCGGGATCGGTCTCCCGCTCACGATCCTCGCGGGCTTTGCGCTCGCAGCCGGCCTCTTCGGAAAGCTCAGCCTCGGCGAGGCGCTGCTGCTCGCGATCATCCTGGCGCCGACCGACGCCGCGCTCGGGCAGGTGGTCGTCACCGACGTCAGGGTTCCTTCGCGAATCCGACAAGGGCTCAACGTCGAGTCCGGGCTGAACGACGGCATCTGCGTCCCGCTGCTCTTCATCGCACTTGCGCTCGGTGGCTCCGAAGCGCACTCGCTGAGTGCGCACGGCTGCTTTCGCAGTCGTCGCGAAGGCGATCGGCTACGGCGTTCTCTTCGGCGTCGTCTCCGGTGTCGTCGGCGCGTTCCTGTTTCGGCTGGGGCGGGCTCGAGCGCTGACCGAGCCGTCGTGGGTGCAGGTCGTGCCGGTGGGCGACTGCGACGCTCGCCTACGGGCTCGCCGCGCCGCTCGGCGGCAGTGGGTTCATTGCCGCCTTCGTCGCCGGTTTCACGTTCGGTGTGGTGCTTCGGACGGATGACCGCGACTCGAGCCATCTGCTCGAGGAGCTGGGCGGCCTCGCGAACGCTGTCACGTTCATCCTCTTCGGAGCAGCCGTCGTCGGCCCGATCCTCGCGGGCATGACCTGGACCGCCGCGCTGTACGGCGTGCTCAGTCTGACCGTCGTGCGCATGCTGCCCGTCGCCGTGGCGTTGGCGGGGACGCACGCGCGACTGCCGACCGTTGCATTCGCCGGTTGGTTCGGTCCACGGGGCCTCGCTTCGATCGTGTTCACCGTGATCGTGCTCGACGAGGCCAAGCTTCCCTACGACTCGACCATCGCCCTGGTCGCCGTCTTCACCGTCGTCCTGTCGGTGTATGCGCACGGCCTCACGTCGAACGTCCTCACCGACCGCTACGCGTCCTGGTACCGAGCGCATCCGCCGGACCAGCGGCCGGCGATGGAGGCCGTGCACGCCCAGCCTCAACGCTGGCGGCGCACCGTCACACCGGTCGAGCCGAACGAGCGAGGTCGTTTGGCAGGCTGAGCCGCGTCGAGGCGGTCGAACGTTCCCCATGCTTGATAGATCTGCAGCATGAGAACCGCGCTCGGGCGTGGGCTCGGCTGGATTCGGGCGAAGGACCCTGCGCTCGCAGCGCTGCGGCGGGCGGCGCGCGGCGCGATCGTGATGCCGGCGATGTTCGCGCTCGGCGACGAGGTGATCGGCAATGCCGCGGTCGCGACGTTCGCCGCGTTCGGCTCGTTCGCGCTGCTCCTGCTCGTCGACTTCTCCGGCCCGATCGTCGGAGCGGCTGCGCTCGCAGGCAGCGCTCGTGCTCGCCGGCGCGGCGCTCGTCTGCGTCGGGACGCTGGCGTCGCGCTCGACGTGGCTCGCGACCCTCGCGACGGCGCTCGTCGGCGTTCTGCGTCCTCTTCGCCGGCGTCGTCAGCTCGGTGCTCGCGGCGGCGACCGTCTCGATGCTGCTCGCGTTCATCCTCTCGGTCTCGATCGCGGGCGCCCGTCTCGGAGATCCCCGACCGCCTCGCCGGCTGGGGCGATGGCCGGCGCGGCGTCGCTCGTCGCGATCGTCGTGCTCTGGCCGGCGCCCGCCGCCGACCGGCTGCGCGCGCCGGCGACCGCCGCCTGCCGGGCGCTCGCCGCCGGCTCCGCGCGGACGCGGAGTACCTGCTCGCGGGCGGCGACCGGCTGCGCGCGGACCGCGATGCGGCGGCCGGGCGCGCCGACGGACCGCAACCGCGGCGCTCGCCGGACGTTCCTCGCGACGCCGTACCGGCCGACCGGCCTCAGCTCCGCCGCCCGCGCGATCGTCCGCCTCGTCGACGAGATCGCGTGGCTGCACGCGATCCTCGCGCAGGCCCCGCCGCATCCGCGCGGCGTGCCGACGAACCGGCCCGCCTGCGCGGTCAAGCTGGCGGCGGCGACGTCCTCGAGGACGGAGCGGACCTGCTCGAGCGGCCGCGGGCATCCCGGACGCGCTGCGCGGCGGCCGTCGACGAGCTCGGCGCCGCGCTGGCGCGCGTCGAGAGCGCCGTCGCGGTCGGGCTCCGGCGGACGGCGAGCGGGCAGGCGACGACCCGCCCGACTCGTCTCCGCGCTCGACCCGGGGTTCCGCGCGCAGGAGCTCGCGTTCGCGGTCTCGCAGATCGCCGCCAACGTCGACGCCGCCGCGGCGGCCGACCGGCGCCCGTGGCACGCGCGCATGCTCGGGCGGCGCCGCCGGCCGGCCTGCCCGGCGTCGCCACGGCCGCCCGGCAGCGCGCGCTCGCGCACCTCGAGCCGCACTCGGTCTGGCTGCACAACAGCCTGCGCGGCGCGGCCGGGCTCTCCGTCGCCGTTCTCGTCGCGAGCCTCACCGGGGTGCAGCACTCGTTCTGGGTCATCCTCGGCGCGCTGGCGGTGCTCCGGTCGAGCGCGCTCAACACCGGGCAGACCGCGCTCCGCGGCCTCGTCGGCACGGCGCTCGGCGTCCTCGTCGGCGCGGCGCTGCTCGCGCTCGATCGGGACGAACACCAGCGTGCTCTGGGTGCTCCTGCCGCCGGCGGTCCTCGTCGCCGGCTTCGCGCCGGCGGCGCTCTCGTTCGCGGCCGGCCAGGCGGCGTTCACCGTGACGCTCGTGATCCTCTACAACCTGATCCAGCCGGCCGGCTGGCACGTCGGCCTGATCCGCATCGAGGACGTCGCGATCGGCTTCGCGGTGAGCATCGTCGTCGGGCTCCTGTTCTGGCCGCGCGGCGCCGTCACCGCGCTGTGCCGCGAGCTCTCCGAGGCCTACGCGCGGCAGCGCGCGCTACCTCGGCGCGGCGGTCGAGTTCGCGGCGGACGCCGACGGGCCGCGATCGCTCGCCGCCGAGGCCGAAGGCGCCGCGGCCGCCGCGCGCGCCGCCTCGACGACGCGTTCCGCACCTTCCTCGCCGAGCGCGCCGCGAAGCCGGCGCCGCTCGCCGAGGTGACGGGGCTCGTGAACGGCGTGGTCGCGCTCCGGCTCGCCGCGGACGCGGTCGTCGACCTCTGGGGCCGCGACGGCCGCGGCGACGTCGACCGCGGGCCGTCCCGAGCTGCTCGCGCTCGCCGGCCCGGCGTGGTCGGCTGGTACGAGGAGCTCGCCGCCGCGCTCGGCGGCGGCCGGCCGCGTCCCCGAGCCGCTCGGGCCGGACGCCGACCGGCTCGCGCGGCTCGTCGACGCGGTCGGCCCCGAGCTCCGCGACGGCGACGAGCGAGGCGCGCGAGACGGCGACGCGGATCGTCTGGACCGGCGACCACCTCGACGCGGCCCGCCGGCTCCAGAGGATCCTGGTCGAGCCTGCAGAGGCGACCGTCGGAGGAGGTTGACCGGCCGCTGATCGGACGCGGAGTGTCTAACGTTCGGGAATACAGGAATCGACCGTGGGGGGACCATGACCACACTCGAGAACCGGCCGAACACCGCACTGCTCGTCGTCGACGTGCAGAACGACGTCGTCGAAGGAGCTCCTGCGCGGGACGCGGTCGTCGCGAACATCGGCAGGCCTCGTCGAGAAGGCGCGCACGGAGCAAGTCCCCGTCGTCTGGGTCCAGCACTCCGACGAGCGGCCTCGAGCGGGGAAGCGACGGCTGGCGGATCGTCCCCGAGCTGACTCCGGGCGACGCCGAGCCGCTCGTCGAGAAGAGCTACGGCGACTCCTTCGAGGACACGAGCCTCGAGACCGTGCTGTCGGGCCTCGGCGTCGGACGCCTCGTCGTCGTCGGCGCGCAGACCGATGCGTGCATCCGCTCGACGCTCCACGGCGCGTTCGCCAGGGGCTACGACGCGACGCTCGTCAGCGACGCCCACACGACCGAGGACCAGACGGCGTGGGGGCGCCGCCGCCGGAGCAGGTGATCGCGCACACGAACCTGTACTGGACCGACCAGTCGGCGCCCGGGCGGACGGCCGGGACGGTCGACGCCAAGGACGTCGACTTCGGAAGCGCGCACTGACGCCCGCGCAACCGGGCCAGGGCCGGTCCGGGCGTGTCGATCAAAGCCACTTTCGGAGTCGTGCGCCACGCACTAGCGTCGCGCCGTGCATCTGGGATCGAGGCGGATCGCGGTCGCCGCAGTCTGCATCGTTGCTCCGGCGACGGCGGCTGCCACGATCGTCCGGCTCGGCTGGCTCGGGGGAGATACGGCGACCGCCGGCTGGGACCCGGTCGACCACGTCTCGGACGGCGACACGATCGTGCTGCGCGGGGGTGCCACCGTGCGCCTCGTCCAGATCGACACGCCCGAGGTGTACTTCGCTCCCGAGTGCTTCGGCGAGCAGGCGAGCGCCGAGACGAAGCGCCTGCTACGGCCCGGCACGCTCGTCAGGCTCGTCCGCGACCCGCGCACGGACTCGACCGACATCTACGGCAGGCTGCTCCGCTATGTCGTCCGTCGCGATGGGCTGAACGTGAATCTCTCGCCTCGTCGCCGACGGCGCAGCGGCGCCGTACTTCTTCGAGGGTGCCCGGGGTGAGTATGCGGGCGCGTTGCTGCGATCAGCGCGCACGGCGCGCGTTGCCGGCCTCGGGCTTTGGGGCGCGTGCCCGCGCGTCGCGTTGCGTCCCGACGCCGGAGTCTCGACCGGCCCCGCACCTCGCTGACCGGGCGAGGCCGGCCGCACGGAGCTATTCGCGTGGAGCGACGGTTACGCCGGTCTGGTTCGCGCGGCGCAGGGCGTCGGCGATGAAGCCGTTTGCCTTGAGCTCCTCGATGAAGCTGCGGAGGAAGCGCAAGCTCTCAGAACTGCGGTTCTTCGGTGTGCCCAGCGCCTGCCGGATCTCCATGAAGCGGCCCTCGAGGAGACGGAATCCCCGGTTGCTACGGACGAACTCGGCCATCGGCTGTCTGATCCCGGCGGCGACCTCGAGTCCGAGCTCGCGGAACACGTCGACGCCTTCGTCCACGCGCACCACCTTGGCGCGCTGAAGAGTGCGCGTGAGGAAGAGGTCGTAGGCAGACCCGTTCTTGACGCCGACACGGACGGCGTCGCGGTCGACGTCGGCGATGGTGGTGATGTTCGAGCCCTGGGATACGGCGAACACGCCTTCGATCACCGCGTACGGTGCGGTGAACGCGACCACCGCTTCGCGCTCCGGCTCGATCGCCAGGAAGCCGATGTCGGCCGCTCCGGAAGTGAGGGCCTCGAACGACTTGCGCGCCGCGTCGAAGCAGAGCAGCTCGAGCATCACGTCGAGGCGAGAGGCGAGCTCGCGTGCGATCTCGACTGTGACGCCGGTGGGAGCGGTCACGGTGCCCTGAGCGAGGACCGGATTGCCGAGGTTGATGGACGCTCGCAGGGCGCCAGTCGGTGCGAGGTCCTCGACGACATAAGTTGAAGACGTCATATGTATTCCGCCGCTTAGTTCGTTGTAGGCGAGTATGGCGAGGATGCGCCGGTGATCGTCGTCGTTCTCTTGCAGGCGAGTTTCGTTAGTCCAGTGTGCTTTCGTGCGCGGGCTCGGAGTCCGTGGGGTGCTGTGCGCTGGCGCCGGTGATGAGGCGTTCGCGATCGAACATTCGCGAGACGACGCGCCAGGCAGCGATGTCGGCGACGAGCAGGGAGAGGGCGAGCCCGATTGCGAGTGGGACGGTGGGGGTGATCACCTGGAAGGAGATGAGCGCCGTGAACGCCAGCAGGGGCAGGCCGGCGAGGGTCGCGAGCTGCTGGGCAACGCGGACGTCGCTCGCGCGCGCCGAGATCCCGATCCCGACCCAGATCGACCAGGCTGCGAGCAGCGGGATGAACAGGAGCTGCGCGACCATCTGCGGTGCATGCCAGACGACCGCCCGCACGACGGGAGCGGCCCAGAGGCGGACGCTGATCGCGGCGATGAAGTAGATCGTGTACGCGATCAGGACCGACGGGACGAACGCCGCCGTGGCCTTCCCCAGCAAGAGCTCGTCGCGCCGCACCGGCGTGGTCAGCACCGGCTCGAGCGTTCCCTGCACTCGCTCGCCGACGACCGAGTAGCTCGAGATCACCGGTGGGATCACGATCGGCACGATCAGGAGCAAGAGCGAGATGAAGCCGACGGCGTGCTCGACCTGCGGCCCCGAGGCCGAGTCGGGAATCTTGAAGAGCGTGATCATCGGCGTGATCAGGAAGACGAGCGGCAGCACGGCCATGGTCGAGATGACGAACCGGTTGCGCCTGAACTCGCGCACCTCCTTGCGGACGACCGGAGCGACCCGCGCGAGGCTCACCGTCTTGCCTCGACGTCGTCGTCGATCAGCTCGAGGTAGACGTCCTCGAGCGAGTGCCGTTCCTCGGTCAGCGCGAGGATGTCCGCGCCGGCTGCCACGAGCGCGCGCGCGACGGCGGGGGCGGCGAGCCGCGGTTCCGTCACGTGGAGCTCGTAGCCGGCAGAGCAGTCGCCTCGCCAGTCCTCCACGCCGGCCACACCGGCGAAGAGCTGCGTCGGGCGCGGACAGCGGCGCTCCGGTCTTGACCAGAAGGGTCTTCGTGAACAGGCGGTCGCGGAGCTCGTCGGGCCGGCCGATCGTGCGCAGGCTCGTGTTCAGGATGGCGACGCGGTCGCAGAGCCGCTCTGCCTCCTCGAGGCGGTGCGTGGTGAGGAAGACCGTGACGCCGCGCTCGCGTAGCTGATCGATCAGGCCGTGCACTTCGCGTGTGGCGACCGGGTCCAGACCGGAGGTCGGTTCGTCGAGGAAGAGGATAGCCGGGTCGCTGAGCAACGCTCGAGCGAGGCCGACTCGCTGCCTCAGCCCCTTGGAGAGGCTGCCGCAGAGATCGTTCGCGCGTGCGGCGAGGTTCACCGCCGTCGAGCGAACGCTCGATCCGTGCCGCGGGTCGCCTCAATCCGTACAGGCCGGCGAAGAACTCGAGGTTCTCGGCCACGGTGAGGCGGAGGTAGAGGCCGGGGTTCTCGGGCATCACGGCGATCTGTTGCCGGATCTCGACACCGTTCGCCGGTACGAGCGGGATGCCGGCGACGGCGGCCGATCCCGACGTGGGGCTGATCAGCGTCCCCAGCATCCGTACCGTTGTCGTCTTGCCGGCGCCGTTGGGCCCGAGGAAGCCGAACACCTCGCCAGCCGCAACGCTGAAGGAGAGCTCGTCGACCGCAATGCGCTCCCCGAACCGCTTCGTCAACTGCTCGACGACGAGCACGGTCTCGCCCGTCGCGGTCGTTCGCGGCGGCCGCGTGTCGCGAACGCGTGGTGGTGGCGCGGTCGCCGGGCCCTCGCTCCGCGTGGCGGAGCCACCCTCTGCTGCAGGTGCGGCGGTTGCCGGCCTTCGACCGCCGGTCAGGAGCGCGACGATCGCATATACGACGAAGATCAGAATCACGAGCGGAATGCGTTCCGCCGACCTGCCGATTTGTGTCGCCGCGCCGATCACGCACGCAAGCGCGACGGCGGTGATCAGCCAGCCCTGCCAGCTGACCGGCCGCCAACCGAGGCCGGTACGACGGCGACGGAACCACGGTCTCGCGGTCAGGCTCGGCACGGATTGACTCGGTTTGAAGGACGAAGCACGCTCAATCGACGCCGGGCCTGCACCGACTTCGCTCCAGCCTAACTGCGTCGGCACCGGCGCGGCACAGCGGCCGTGGCCGACAATCATGACGGGATGCATGCGCCGGTCGGCTATCTCGTAACGACGTTCTTCCTTGCCGTGTGGACGTTCTCCGCGGTGGCGCCGCGGAGGCCGCGTCTCTCGAGCCCGTCCAACCGGAGCTACTAGTTCGGCTACCTGCTCAACGAGCCGCCGTTCTTCATCGCGCACGGCGACCACGACACGATCGTGCTTCCCGAGGACGCACGAGCCTTCGTCCAGACCTTGCCCTCGACTTCGTCGAGCCCGACCGTCTACGCCGAGCTGCCCGGCGGCCAGCACACGTTCGACCTCTTCGAGTCGCTCCGCTTCGCGAGCGTCATCGACGGAATCGAGGTGTTTGCCGCCCAGATCCGATCGGGCGCCGGCGGCCGAGCAGGCGGCATGCGCAGCAACTTGCAGAACGTCCGCTGACCGAGACGGACCTACTGAGCGTTTGGGTGGGCAAGCGCCGACGGTGTCTCTCGGCCGACGATCGCCGGAGCCTCGTGGATGAGGTCATCGTTCTCGAGCGCTTCGACCATGAACAAGGCGAAGTCGACACGGCGGGTGAGGTTGCTCTCGAGAATCGGGTCACCGACGTGCCTGCTCCACACGGGTAGGCCCTGGCTGTCGCCCTCTTCGAGGTCGCTGCCGCGTACCACGGTCCAGCGTGTGTCGCTGGCGAAGACGCGTCGGCACGCCTCGACTTGGTCGTCGAGGTCGGCGAAGCGTGTGAGGCGCCCGATCGGACCGCCGATCTTCACGATCGCCTTCAGCTTCCACGAGTACACGTCTTGGCCGTCGCGCGTGATGTGCCAGCCACACGAGAAAACGAGGCGCGCGGAAGGCGCGAAGTCGAGCACTGCCTGGGCGGTCTCCGTGGCGTACCCGTGCACCCCGCGCGGTACGAGCACCACGAGCACCCCGTCGCATCCCGCGACCGCGCCTTTGATCACCTCGCGGTCGCTCGTAGGTCCGGGAACGACAGTGATGCGCCCGTTGAACGCGTCGAGTTTCCCCACGCTCTCTTCGCGACACACGCCGGCCACGTCGTAGCCGCGATCGAGCGACTGTTGGACCATGTAGCGCCCGAGCTTTCCGGAAGCTCCGACGATGCAGACTCTCACGGTCCGCGTCCCAGGGTTCGGCCGGCAGCGTCATGAGCCTCGCAACGCATGGTCATGGACGGTAGCTGTCTGATAGCGCTTCGGTAGCGGGGCCTCCGATCATCGAGCTTCCATGGGAACGGGGTCTCGAACCGTCGGCTCGAAAGGAGATCCACGATGAGAAGGCTGCTGGTCGCCGCCGTCCTTGCCGCACTCCTCGGCGTACCGCTTTCGCCTCCGCGAGCACCCGCCACACAGCCAAGTACCCGAGCTCGATTGCCGTCCTCGGTACGCCGACAGCGACCTGCTGGCGAGCTGATCCTGCTCACCCGTTCCGCGAAGCACAAGACAGCTCATGGGCGACGGGCACGAGCCCTGCCGTCCGCAGCGTCTACTCGCGGCTCCTTGCGCTGAATCCAGCGATCAAGGGGCACAACGCCAAAATGGCGAGTGGAGAAAGCGCGCCGGAGGCGGCCGGTCATGAGCTCCACGACTTCGCCGTCCAGGTGGACCGGGCTCTCCAGTTGAGCGTCAAGCAGAGCTCGTGCTGGTGCAGGTGATCGACAGCCAGATCTGCGCAGGCATGACCGACGCAACTTCGCCGACTCGTCGCCGGGTTCAGCAAGCTCTCCAACCGCCCGCGAGCGGCGCACGCGGGCGAGCGAGCCGTCGTGTGTCGCTCGATTCGCACTGGGCGTCCGTGCAGAAGTGCTCGGGCGGTCGCGCCGAAAGACCAGGGCTACGACCCGGGTTGCAACGGGCGCAACCGGCGGCGAACGAGGCGAGCCTGATGCCTGCGCTGATATCACGTCGAAGCCATGGCACGCTTGCCCGGTGACGAGAAGGAGGACGTCGTGGAGTTCCTGGTGGAGTTCGAGCTCGAGGTTCCCCGAGGAACGCCCGAGAGCGAGGTCGAGCAGCGCACGCGCGCGGAGTCGACCGCGGTGGCCAGACTCGCAGACGAAGGCCATGTCGTCCGCTCTGGAGACGGGCTGCTGTCGCGGACGACACGACCGCCATCGGCCTCTACCGCGCAGACAGCCGGGCCGAGCTCGATCTTCTGCTGCGTGCATTGCCTCTGGCCGACTGGCTGCAGGTCGCGGTCATTCCACTCGCGTCCCATCCGAACGATCCGCATCCGGTCCCGTCATGAGCCGCGCTTCCCGAACCTCGGCTGACGCGGATCTACCGTTTGGAAGCCGTGCTCGGCGAGCCGCTCGACCTGGGCGACGTTAGCCAGGGGCACCGTCGGATCGTCCCCCTGACCGGCGGCACCTTCGCCGGCCCTGAGCTCAACGGGAAGCTGCTGCCGGGCGCGAGCGCCGACTGGCAGATCCTTCTGCCGGACGGCACCGCACTCGGCGACATCCGTTACACGTTGCAGACCGACGACGGCGCGCTCCTCTACGTGCAGTCGCGGGGAGTGCGCCACGGCAGCGCGGAGGTTCTCGCACTTCTCGCCCGGGGCGAGGACGTCGACGCGAGCGAGTACACCTTCCGCACCTCCACCCAGATCGAGACTGCTTCTGCCCGGCTCGACTGGCTGAACAAAGGCGTCTTCGTCCGTGTCGGCGGCCGCCGACAGGGAAGCGTGATCTACGAGACCTACCTGGTCGCATGACGGCGCCGTCCTCCGAGCCGGGGAAGGTCGCGATCGTCACCGGCGGCTCGAAAGGCATCGGCGCAGGCATCGCACAGGCGTTCGTTCGAGCCGGCTACGCGGTTGTCGCCACCTCTCGCTCGATCCGCTCCTCCGGCGAGCCCAACCTCCTTGCCGTACCGGGTGACATCGCCGAGGCGGAGACCGCTCAGCGCGTGGTGGCGCAGGCACTCGATCGGTTCGGGCGCATCGACACGCTGATCAACGACGCCGGAATCTTCGTCGGCAAGCCGTTCATCGACTACACGTCCGACGACTACGCCGCGATGACCGCGGTCAACCTGGCCGGCTTCTTCCACATCACTCAGCGCGTCATCCGACAGATGGTCGATCAGGGCAGTGGTCACATCGTCAACGTGACGACCAGTCTGGTCGACCACGCGAGGAGCGCATCGCCGTCGGCTCTCGCGTCCCTGACCAAAGGTGGGCTGAATGCGGTCACTCGCTCGCTGGCGATCGAGTACGCGGCACGCGGCATCCGCGTCAACGCGGTCTCCCTCGGAGTGATCAGGACGCCGATGCACGACCCCGCTTCCTACGACGGCCTGGCCGCCGTTCACCCACTCGGCCGGTTGGGCGAGATCGGCGATGTCGTCGGCGGGATCCTCTACCTGGAGCAGGCCACCTTCGTCACGGGCGAGATCCTGCACATCGACGGTGGCCAGGCCGCCGGGCACTGACCGTGTACGTGGCCGGATTCGCGCGAGACGAGCGGGAATCGATCACCGACCTGCAGACGCGCTATCCGTCGCTTATCATGGACGACTTCCTCGAACCGAGGCCATTGCCTGACGGAGGTGTCGAGTTGTCGGTCGACCCCAAGCGCTTCCGCGACATCTTCTGCCCCGACGCGCCCGCGCTGTCGAGCCCGGACGTCGTCGCAGATGTCATTCGCGAAGCGTGACTGCAAGCGTGCCAAGCATGGTCGCCTGATGTCGCCGATCTCGCGTGGGTTCCACGGGCGTCGCAGCGACTCCGCCGAGGCGGTGCGCGTCCCACCGGGCCAGTACGTCACGCGAGACTTCCCGGTCCTCTCGGCCGGGCCGACCCCGCACTACTCGATCGGGGCGTGGAGCTTCGAGATCCGAGGCGAGGTCGACGAGCCGAGGTCGTGGACGTGGGAGCAATTCAGGGCGCTGCCGAGCGAGCGCGTCACGGTCGACATCAGCTGCGTGACGAAATGGACGAAGCTCGACACGTCGTGGACAGGCGTCTCCCTCGACATCCTGCTCGACGGCGTCGACACGAGCGGCGAGTACGTCCTCGCGTTCAGCGACGGCGGCTACACCACGAACCTCCCGCTCGACGACATCCTCGAGGGCAAAGCGTGGGTTGCCTACGAGTACGAGGACGAGCCGCTCGACCCCGAGCACGGCGGGCCGGCGCGGCTGCTCATCCCCCATCTGTACTTCTGGAAGAGTGCGAAGTGGGTGCGCGGGATCGAGCTCCGGCAGGACGACCAGCCGGGGTTCTGGGAGGGCTACGGGTATCACAACTACGGGGACCCGTGGAAAGAACAGCGGTACGCCGGCGACTGAGCAGCCCGCGCATCGCGTGGCAGCTCACGCGCGTTGTCGAGGTACGGACGGAAACCGCGCGCACGACGAGCATCGTGCTCGACGCCGCCGACTGGCCGGGTCATTTCGCGGGCCAGCACGTGGACGTCCGCCTCACCGCCGAGGACGGCTACCAGGCACAACGCAGCTACTCGCTCGCGTCCGCGCCGGAGGACGAGCATCTCGTCCTCACCGTTGAACGGCTCGACGACGGCGAGGTGTCGCCGTACCTGACGGAGACGCTCCGGCCCGAAGACGAGCTCGAGCTGCGCGGACCGATTGGCGGCTACTTCGTCTGGCGGGAGGCGTTCGGCGGCCCGCTCCTCCTGGTCGGTGGCGGCTCGGGCGTCGTCCCGCTCCGGGCGATACTCCGCCACCACCGCGCGATCGGAAGCGCCGTCCCGGCGCGGCTCCTGTACTCGGCACGTAGACGGGAGGATCTCATCTACGGCGAGGAACTGGGCGGCTTCGACACGGAGATCACGTTGACGCGCGAGCAGCCGGAGGGGTGGACGGGCCATTCCGGGCGCGTCGGTCGCGAGTTGTTGGCGGAGATCGCCTGGCCGCCGGCTGAGCGTCCGCTCGTCTACGTCTGCGGCCCGACGGGATTCGTGGAGGCCGTGGCTGACGCGCTCGTTGCGCTCGGACACGACCCTGCTCACATCCGAACGGAGAGGTTCGGTCCGTCGTGAGCGCGGACCGGAGTCTGGTTGGATGATCGCGGTCGACGGCAACGCGATCGCCGGTGACCTGCTCGAGGTCTTCGGCGTCGATCTCACCGCGGCGACGTGCAAGTGCGCTTCCTGTGGAACGTCGCTGGTCGTCGCCGAGGCGGTCGTCTACGTGGGCGGCCCGGGGCGCGTTGCGCGCTGCCGCCGGTGCGGCGAGCTGCTGTTCGTGCTCGTGACGATCCGCGACATCACGTGCGTCGACCTGCGCGGGGTCCTCGGGCTCCAAACCGAGATGTGATCATCTCGCGCACGGGCGACCGGGGACTTCATCGGCGCAATGGGGGCTGGACGACGCGCAGCCGAGCTCATGATTCGGTCGCCGTCGTCGCGGGCGGTAGCAGGCGAGACCTCACCGGCTCGGCGAGCGCGAGCACGACCAGGAGAAGCAAGGTCGTTGCGAGCCCGAGCGGCGCTGCGTCGTCTACGTGAAGTACGAGAATGCCTCCGATGAGGGCGCCGATCAGCATCGAGACAACGGAGAGACCGCGGCGGCCGATTCTCGCTCCTGAGCCGCCGGCAAGGCGCGAGTCCGAAGCGACGCCCGTCAAGGTCAACGTCAAGACGGTCGTGGTCAGATCGGGGACCGCGAGCTTCCGTGCCGCTGCGTTTTGGATTCCCATCCCGGCCGCAAGAAGCGCGATGAGCGAATAGCGAGAGGCCTCTCCGGCATCGTCCCCGGCCACGGCGGCGACCACCAATGCTCCTGCGACGAGAACCGTCTGGATTCCGATCGCCACTCTGAGGTGTCGCTCTCTGCCACCGGGCAGCGCGTTGGCAACCCGCCCACCGACGACACCGCCGGCCAGGAACGAGGCCAGTGCGGTCAACGAAGCCCAGACCGAGATTCCGCCGGCGCCGGCGATCCCGAAGCCGAGGAAGACGACGTTGCCGGTCATGTTCGCCACAAAGACGTGGCCGAGGCTCAGGTAGCTGGTCGCATCGACGACGCCCGTGACGAATGTCAGCACCAGGAAGAGGGGAGGCAGCAGCCCTTCTGTCGGGTGCGGCTTCAGCGTCTGGGCGATGTCGCGGCCGATGCTCGCCAGCGCCGGGCTTCCTGGGTGTGGCGACGGATGCGTTGCCATGGGCGGAATCTATGACACTGACGACGCTCTCCACGAGTTCATCCCCGAGTGAGATAGCTACGGCCGGTGTTCCGATCGCGACACGGCGAGCGGCGCGGTTTGCCGGACCGGCTGCCCGTCGACGGAAAGGGCGACGGTGATGTTTCCGCGGGTCGCGTTCGAGTAGGGACAGCGCCTGTCAGCTCGCAGCATCAAATCGTGCGCGTCTTCGGTGGCGATGTTCGGTGCGTGGAGGTCGAGTGAGGCTTGAAGCCCGAAGCCGCCCGTGTCGAGCGGGCCGATTCCGACGCGTGAGGTGATTTGCGAGCCGGTCGCATCGAGGTTGCGCCCTCGCGCGACTCCAAGGAGCGCCGACTGGAAGCAGGCAGCGAAGCCGACGGCGAACAGTTGCTCCGGGTTCGTTCCCGGGCCGTCATCGCCGCTCATCGTCGCCGGAACGGAGAGATCCACTTCGAGTCTGCCGTCACTGGTTCGGCCGTGACCTTTGCGACCGCCCTCGACGACCGCCTCTGCGGTGTAGAGCACTTCCTTCAGGTGGGCTGGCATGGTTGCAGGCTCCTTTCGCGTGGCTGACGGCGCCGGTCGGTGAGATGCCCCGGTCACGTCGGCAGGCGGGTCGTGTCGCTCGTCAATTGCTCGAGCACCTCGACGAGCGCTGCGATGTCGCGGTGCTCATAGCCTGCCGCCCGCGCCAGGGTGAGCATCTCGTCGGCCGTCGCGGCGGAGGGGAGCGGAAGACGCAATTGCCGCGCGGTGTCGAGGGCGAGCACGACGTCCTTCTGCATCAGGCCGATGTCGAACCAGGCCTCGTCAGGTAGGTCGAGGACGAGATCGGCGCGCGCCTTCAGCATCGGCGATCCGATCGGGCTCTGCGTCATCACCTCGACCGCCTTTTTGCGATCGATGCCCGACCGTTCGGCGAGCAGAAGGCCTTCGGCGAAGGCGAGCATCTGAACGGCGAGGCTGATGTTGATCGCGAGCTTCAGCACCAGCCCCTGCCCGTTCTCCCCGATGTGGTTGGGAGTGCCGAGCTCGCGCAGCATCGGCTCGACAACCGAATAGGCCTGCTCGTCGCCGCCGACCATGACGGTCAGCGTCCCGGTTCGCACCTGCGGAACGCTTCCCGACACCGGTGCGTCGAGCATCGCAGCTCCACGTTCCCTCACCCGCCGCGCAAGACCGCGGCTCACGTCCGGGCTGACCGTGCTCATCTCGACCCAGATCTTTCCCGGAGCGAGGCCTGCAAGGATCCCGTCCGGCCCCGATGCGACGTCCTCGAGGGCGCTGTCGGTCGGAACGGACGTGAAGACGACGTCGGCTGTCTCCGCGATCTCGCGCGGCGTATCGCGCCAGATCAGCCCCTTGCGTTCCAGGTCCTGCACCTCTTCGCGGTGACGCGTCTCGCCGCAGACCTTGTATCCGGCATCCAGGAAGCGGACGGCCATGTTCCCGCCCATATGCCCGAGGCCGACAAAGCCCAAGCGGAGCGTGGTCACGGTGACTATTCCCTCCTTCCAAGAGCCACGGGCCGGCCCTCCGGGAAAGGATGACAGAGCGCCGGGGTGTCAGTCTGCTGCGAGCGCGGATCGGGCGGCTGCGGCGATATCCGCGTTCGTGTTCGCCCGGCCGGCGATGCCCCAGCCGCCTTCTGGCGACTCGGTGATCAGTACCCAGGTTCGTTCCGCGTAGCCCGGGTCGCCGGCCGCGTCTGCGACGATCTCGGTCAGCTCCTTGACGACTCCGAGCTGCTTGTCGCGGTCGAGGACGCCGACCGGCGTCAGGACCTGGACACGAACGTAGTCGGATGCGCCGGCTGCGTTCGCGATGGCCTCGGCAGGGAGATCGTGGATGAAGGCGGCCGTGTTGTCGGAGAAGAGCGGGATCTCCGGGACTTGCTCCCAGCGCATCACGGCTTGCGCGAGGTCCTGAGCGAGCGCGTGCTTGTCGGCGAACAGGCCTTCAGCGGCGTACACGTCGATCATCGGCACGACCGCTCGAGAGTGTCACGCCGGCGCGCCAGGGGCATCACACGATCACGCCATCTCATAATCGCGGGCGAGCCGGGCCAGCTCGACGCGCGAGTTGATGCCGAGCTTCGAGAACACGTGGCGGAGATGGCTGTTCACCGTGTGCGGCGAGACGAAGAGGCGGTCGGCGACCTCCCGGTTGGTCAGCCCTTCGGCGACGAGCCGCGCGACCGCAAGCTCAGCAGCGGTCATCGCGGCCCAACCGCTCGTCTCGGGCTCGACGGTGACGAGGCGGCGTCGGACGCCGAGCTCGCGCAGGCGGCTGCGGACGCGGCGGGCGTCCCAGGTCGCTCCCACCTCGGTGTAGAGAGCGAGCGTCCGGCCGAGCACGTCGATGGCGGATTCGCGGTCGGTCGCTGTGAGTTCGGCGCCGAGGTCTTCGAGTGCGGCAGCCAGCTCGAGCCGCAGTGGACCGCGGTCGAAGAGATCGACGGCGGTTCGGAGATCTTCCTGGTTCGGCTCGAGCAGACCCCGGATTTGAGCTGCCGTCGCGGCGATCCAGTTGATGCCGGGGTTCAGGTCTGCTCGCCGCTTGCTGATGGAGAGGGCGAGGCGCGCGAGCTCGTCGTCCTGGGTGGCGAGTGCGATGCGTGCGAGCAGTACTTCGTCGGTGATGTCGAGCGGGAACCGGGGCAGGATCGCCCGGTCGCCCGGGTCCGTCGGTGCGAGCCATCGTCGCGCTGCTTCGGCATCACCTTCGGCCATGGCGAAGATCGCGAGCAGCCAACCTGCGTGGCGTCGCACTCCGGGCGTGCCCTGCTCGTGCATGACGTGCGCGATGTCGCCGAGGCGGCGGGCCTGGCGTGTGTCGCCGGTGTGGATCGCCAGACGCCCGAGCGCGACGATGCCGGCCGCCTCGAGCACTGCAGCCGCGTGGGTTCCGTCCTCGAGCGCGAAGCGGCCTTCGAGCACCGCGCGCGCCTCGGAGAGCCGTCCGGTCCGCAGGAGCATGCGACCGTGCCACGTCTCGAACATGTCGTAGGCCCAGCCCTGCCGGTCGCGCTGGGCTGCGGCGACACCGTCGGCCGCGATCGCGAGCGCCTCCTCGTACCGGTCGGCGATGCTCAGCAGCTCGCCATGCCACATGTGCGCCAGCCGCAGTCGCTGGTCGTCGCCGGCGAAGATCCCGTCGCGATGGGCTGCGGTGATCAGCTCGTGTGACGGTCCGAAGCGGTCATCGGTGTACTCGAGCGCGCTCTCTGCGACACGGAGCGTGAACGTCGCACGCGCGTCGTCGGCGGACTCGACCGTTGCCCGTGTCTCCTCGAGCACTGCGCGCGCCTCGTCGATGCGACCGGCGGTAACGAGATTGTGGAAGAGACAGGCGAGGTGGCGTGCGCGTAGGGTCTCGGGGAGGTCAGGGAGGTTCAGGGCGACGCGTCCCGCCCCGATTCTGATCTCGGGCGAGATCGCGAACATGCCGGCGATGCTGAGTCGGACTTCTGCCTCCTGGAGGGCAGGAAGGGTCTCCCTGAGCGCGCGGTCCGCAAACGCGATTGCCTGCTCGCTGTCGCCGGCGATGTGCAGGGCGATCGCCGTCGTGGCGACGATCTCCCCGCGCTGCGGATGATGGGCCGGTGCGATCGCGAGCGCTCGTCGCCCGAATTGCGCGGCCGTGACGGAATCGGTGGTGAACAATGCCTTCGCTGCCTCGAGCAGCGTGGTGATCGCTACCTCGTCACCGATCTCGGCGCTGGCGGCGAGCTGCGCGGCGACTTCGACCGGCAGGGCGCCGGCTTCGAGCAAGACGACCGCGGCTTGGCGGTCGAGTGCACGGCGTGCGGTGACCGGGACGCTTGCGCGGACGGCCTCGCGGGTGAGGTCGTGCCAGAACGCCAGCTTCTCTTCGCGCTCGACGAGCAGATTCGCCTCGAGCAGCTCCCCGACCGGCGCGAGCAGGTCCGACGCCGGCCGGCCGAGGGTTCGCGCGAGCTCGTCGAAGGTGAAGGTGCGGCCAAGCGAAGCGGCGACGGTCACTGCGTCGCTTGCCTCGTCGGAGAGACGGCCAAGGCGCTCGCGCATCTTCTCCTGGACTCGCCGAGGCAGACGGCTGTCGAGGAGCTCGGCTCGACCGTCGACGACGCGGATCCGCTCCTCTTCTTGCAGCCCGAGCAGCGTTTCGACGACAAGGAACGGGCTCCCGTCGGCTTCCGCCAGCTGCTTCAGGATCGACTGATCAGGTTGCGCGGCGAGCATCTCCGCCGCCAGCTCCACGACCGCGTCGTCATTCAGCGGGCCGAGTGCGATCGAACGCGCTCCTTCATGCTTCAGCTGTTCGAGCGCATGCACGAGTGGTGTCGCCTCGCGTGGCGGGCGGAGCGCGATCACCCAGGCGATCGGAAGTCCCATCAGTCGCGTCGGCAGCGTGCGGATCGCCGCGACCGTTCCGGCGTCGGCCCAGTGGGCGTCGTCGACGGCGATCAGGAGCGGTGACTCGAGAGCGGCTCGCTCGAGCAGCTGCTGCAGGTCGTGCAGTAGCCAGAAGCGTTGCTCCGGTTGCGCGTGAAGCGTCGAAAGCGTGGCCGGATCGAGCAGCGGGTCGGCCCCGTCGAACAATGCTGCGAGCAGTGCCGCAAGCTCGACCATGGTCTCGCTCGGATCGGCTGCGCTGCGGCCGACTCTGATGCCGAGGCTGCGAGCGATCGCCACGGCCTCGGCGAGCAGACGGCTTTTGCCCATGCCCGCTGCGCCCTCGACGATGACCACTGCCTCGGCGCCGCCGGAAAGCCGCTCGAGCTCGCCTCGAACCAGCGCGAGTTCCGCGTCGCGTCCATGGAACTCCCGCGCTGGAACTGTCGGCATCCGCCTCTCCCGCCGAGCATACCCGAGGCCCGTCGAGCAGCTTTCAAATAGCGGGATCGTGCGATGCGCAGGGACGCCGTGCCTGCGCACACTCGTCTTCCACAACTCGACGAAAGGAGTGGCGACAAGTGAACGGCCGGCCCAACATCGTTCTCGTTCATGGCGCCTGGGCCGATGGGTCCTGCTGGAGCGGCGTCATCGGGCGCCTCCAGGCGGACGGATTCCAGGTGAGAGCGCCGCAGTTCCCGTTGACCTCGCTGTCGGACGACGTCGCTCGGCTCCGTCAGGTGCTCGATTTCCAGGACGGGCCGACGATCGTCGTCGGACACTCGTACGGCGGCCAGATCATCACGGCGCTCGGCCAGGACGCGCCGAATGTCGTCGGGCTCGTCTACATCGCTGCGTTCGGCCTCGACGAGGGCGAGTCGCTCGGAGCGCTTCTCTCCCAGGGGCCGGTCACACCGGCGCTTGCGCATCTCTTCACCGACTCGCGCGGCTTCGGCTGGCTTTCCGAGGACGACTTCGTCAATCACTTCGCCGGTGACGTCGAGCCGCCGCGGGCACGAATCCTGTACGCGGTTCAGCAGGCGCTCGCGTCGTCCGCGTTCACCGACGTCATCGGCGTCCCTGCGTGGAAGTCGCTGCCGTCCTGGTATCTCGTCGCCCAGGACGACGAGGCGATCCCGCCGGACGTCGAGCGGCTGTTCGCATCTCGAATGGGCGCGACCACCGTCGAGGTGCCATCAAGCCACGTCGCGATGGTCTCGCATCCGCAAGAGGTCGCAGATCTGATCGAGAAGGCTGCCCAGGCAGTCGGCAACGAGGCCCTTGTCTGAGCTGGGAGGTGACGGCTCTCGCGGCGTCATGGGTTTGAGATCAGCAACGATCGTGCAGGGACCCGCGTGAAAGGAGGGGCCATGGCAGGCACTCGTGAACTGGAGACGACCGGCACGCCGAGCACATATGTCGACGCCGTGACGGAACAGATCACGGCCGAGAATGGGATCGAGTACGCGTACCGCGACGTCGGTGACGGTGATGTCCCGCTCGTCCTCTTGCAGCACTTCCGCGGCAACCTCGACAACTGGGACCCCGCTCTGATCGACGCCCTCGCCGCCGATCGACGCGTGGTCACGTTCGACAACGTCGGTGTTGCCGCCACGACCGGCACGACGCCGAACAGCGTCGGGGCGATGGCCTACGGGGCCATCGACTTCCTCGAGGCGATGGGCTTTCAGCGAGTCGATCTGCTCGGCTTTTCGATCGGCAGCTTCGTCGCGCAGGAGATCGCACTCGTCCGTCCCGACCTGCTCCGGCGCGTCGTGCTCGCCTCTTCTGCACCACAGGGCGCAGCAGGGATGCACGGCTGGGCACCAGAGGTGATCGGCGCCGTCGGCACGCCGGAGACGACTCCGCAGGGATACATCTCCGTCTTCTTCGCCCCCACGGACACGAGTCGCGAAGCGGGCCGGCAAGCCGCCGGACGCATCTTCGGCGCCAGGACGGTCGATCGAGACGAACCGACGACATGGCAGACACGCCAGGCGCAGTACGACGCCGTCTGCGCCTGGGGCATTCCCGACCACTCGCTGCTGCAGCGAGTCGCCGCGATCGACGTCCCGGTCTTCGTTGCCAACGGCGACAGCGACCCGATGATCCTGCCCCGTTACTCCTACCTCTTGGCCGGGCTCCTCCCGGAGGCACGGGTCAAGATCTACCCGGACTCCGCGCACGGCTTCCTCTTCCAGCACCACAGCGAGTTCGCTGCCGACGTGCACGCATTCCTCTCGGAGGCCGGCTGACAGTGGCCCAACGCTCCACCAATGACGAAAGAACGCACGAGCTTGCCGATGGGTACGCGATTCCGATGCTCGGGCTGGGTGTGTGGCAGGTCGAGAACGCGCAGGAGTGCGTCGATGCGGTTCGGTGGGCGCTCGAGGAGGGGTACCGGCATATCGACACCGCCCAGGCGTACGGCAACGAGGAGAGCGTCGGTCTCGGTCTCCGCCAGAGCGGAGTGCCACGCGAGGAGATCTTCGTCACGACGAAGTTCTTTCCGCGAAACAAAGACCCGGTCGCCGCGCTCGAGGGCAGCCTTCAGCGGCTCGGCGTGGAGTACGTCGACCTCTACCTCATTCATTGGCCGGCCGGCGGCCCGACCTGGGCGTGGCCGGGGATGGAACGAGCGCGTGAAGCCGGATATGCGCGGTCGATCGGAGTCTCCAACTTCGGCGTCGACGACGTGCGGCAGCTGCTCGCAACCGCGACGATCCCGCCGGTCGTGGATCAGGTGCAGTTCAGTCCGTACGAGTACCGCACGGCCCTACTCGGCTCGTGCCGTGAGAACGGGATCGTGCTGGAGGCCTACAGCCCCCTTGGAACCGGCCGCCACCTCACCAGCGACACGGTCGCGCGGATCGCGCAGCGCCAGGCGCGGACTCCCGCTCAGGTGCTGCTGCGCTGGGGCATCGAGAAGGGCATCCCGATCATCCCGAAGTCGACCCATCGCGAGCGGATAGCCGAGAACGCGCAGCTCTTCGACTTCCGGCTCTCGGAGCAAGACATCGCCGAGCTCGATGCGCTCGACCGCACCGGCGGCACCGACCGCGCACTCGAACGCAGATGGTGGTGAAGCCAACCGGCTTCTAGAACTCGTTTGCCGACGGTGCTCGTTGGAGATCGAGGGTGACTACGGCGCCTCCCGTTCGTTGGTTGTCGATGGTGAGGGTGGCGCCCTGGTGCTCGAGGAGGCGTTTCGCAATCGTGAGGCCGAGCCCGGCTCCGCCGTCGGCACTGCCGGCTGCCGGGGTTCCGCGGATGCCAGGTTCGAAGACGTGTCGGAGGAGGTCGGGCTCGATTCCGGGTCCGTGGTCCTGGGCGACGATCTGGACGGTCGACTCGTCCACGGTGGCCCAGCTGAGGTGGATCGGAGCGCCCGGGGGACTGTGGCGGAGTGCGTTGTCGAGGATGTTGGTGAGGGCGCGTTTGAGGCGGTCGCGGTCGACGATGACGGCGAGCGCTTGGTCGCCGTCGAGATCGAAGGTGTTCTCTCGGAGGCGGGCCGTGTGCTCGAGGCCGGCCGTCACCTCCTGGATCAGGCCGGCCACCCGCGCCGCTTCCAGCTGGGGCGCGGGTTGGGCGTAGTCGTCGCGGGTGTAGGCGAAGAGGTTGCCGACCAGTCGTTCGAGCGCGTCCGCTCTCGCTTCCGCCCGTTCGAGGTGGACGGCCGGGTCGCCCAGCCGGGAGCCGATCGCCTGCAGGTGTCCGCGCAACGCGAAGAGCGGCGTGCGCAGGTCGTGGGCAACGCTGGTGACGAGAAACCGTCTCGCCTCGTCCGCCTCCGCCCGCTGGTGCGCGGTCTCCCCGAGGGCGGCCGTCATGCCCTCGACAGCCTGCGAGATGTTCGCGATCTCGCGGATCCGGCTGCGCGGGACCGCGATCATCAGGTCGCCTCCGGCGACCTTGTCGACCTGCGCGCTCAGCCTCGCGAGTGGCGTGACCATCCAGCGGCCGGCGAGCCAGACCGCGACCGCGACCCCGGCGAGCAGGATGATGATTCCGCTGATCAGCGCGACGAGCGCCCGCGTGGCACGCGAGGCAGGCCGGTGGTACAGGTCGAGGGTGAACGTGGCCGGCGATTTCCGCGTGCCCGCCGGGATGAGCCGCCGGCCGCCATCGATCCAGGACGCACCCGCCTCGGTCGACGCGCTCCCGGGAGTCGTGCCGGACTGGGCCGCCTTCGCCCGGCGGCCGGCCGCCTCCTTCTGGAGGGGCGCGCTGAGCGCCGGGCTGACATACAGCAGGCGCTTCTCACCCGGCCTCGCGATCACCAGTTGCGCGAGCAGATCGAGCCGGCCGAGCAACCGGGCGAACCCATCGGACCGAGGGCTGCTCCTGCATCTCGGCGCGATGGGAGGTGAGGTACGCGACGGCGGTGTTCAGCCGCCGCTCGATGTTCGCCTGCTGGTGATCGCGCTCGATCGACCACGCTGCGCCGGCGGCAACCGTCGGCACGAGCAGCAAGAGGAGGACTGTGCCGAGGATGAACGTGCGGATGCGGATCGGCACCCGTCTCATCTGCTGCCGGGATCGAGCCGGTAGCCGGCGCCCCACACGGTGACGATGAAGCGCGGCCTGGCCGGGTCGGGCTCGATCTTCTGCCGCAGGCGACCGATGTACACCGCGACGGCGCTACGGTCGCCGAACGTCCCCCAGACCAGTTCGAACAGCTGGTCGCGGCTGAACACTTGCCTCGGATGCTCGACGAGCACGCCCAGCAGTGCAAACTCCCGTGCCGTCAATTCGACCCGCCGTCCCTCGCAGCTGACCTCGTGCGCGGCCAGGTCGACCTCGAGCTCGCCGAAGCGAAGTATCTTGACCCCGCCGGGCGGGGAGGTGCGCCGCAGGACAGCCTTGACGCGAGCAACCACCTCTGCCGGGGTGGCCGACTTGACGATGTAGTCGTCGCCACCGAGACCGAGCCCTCGGATCTTGTCCGCGTCGCTGTCGCGAGCGCTCAGGAAAAGCACCGGCACGTTCGAGTCACGACGCAGTCGGCGGCAGATCTCGAAGCCCGACTCGTCGGGCAGCATCACGTCCAGCAGCACCAGGTCCGGCCGGCCGCGCTCGAGGTGCTCGCTCGTCTCGCGCCCGCTTGCAGCATGCCGCACCCGAAAGCCCTCCGCCTCCAGGAAATCGCGCAGCAGCTCCGCGATCTGCTCGTCGTCCTCGACGACCAGGATCGACGGCGCCCCCGTGTCTTCGATCTCTGGTCACGCGGCTCAGTGTCACCCAAACCCTGCCCGCCGAGCGCCGCGCGCAGCCGCTTTCAACAACTTTTCATCGCCGGCTCCTGTGGCTGTTATTCGGCCGAGCGATCATCGAGCGCGTGAGCCCGTCCGCAGATCCCGCACGCAGCCTCCACCAGCCGCCGGCGGCGCGAATCCTCGCCGCCATCATCGTCGGTGCCTCGTTGACCTTGTTGGCAGCGGCATGCGGCGGCTCTCCCGGTAGCGACGTGGCGCAACTCCACTCCACGACGCCGACGCAGAGCAGCCCGCCGTCCACGCGCCCGGCTCAGTTGGGCCCTGTCGACGCGGCGCTGGATTTTTCGCGCTGCATGCGCGCGCACGGTGTGTCGACCTTTCCCGACCCCGATTCCCAGGGGAACTTCCCTCCGTTCCAGACAGATGTCTCGAAGCAAACCTCGACTGCCGCTGGTGACGCCTGCAAGCACCTGCTCCCGAGCGGCGGCGGTGGCGGCGCGGGGACGAAGGGGGACCAGCAGAAGCTCGCCTTCGCCTTGACGGTAGCCCGTTGCATGCGCCCGCACGGGTTCCCGACCTATCCCGACCCGACCAACTCAAGCCCCTCGAGCCAGGGGAGCGGGACCAGGTTCGCCGGCACCGGGATCGACACGAAGTCGCCGCAGTTCCAGACCGCGGAGACGAACTGTGAGCAGCACGCGCGGAAGGCGCTCGGCCTCCCATGAGCTCTTCTCGCGTCGCCGCGGCGGCGATCGTCGCTGCGGCCGGGCTGGCTCTGCTGGCGGCGGCTTGCGGCGGCTCGAAGGGTGGTCAGGTGCCGCCGCTCGGCTCGACCACGACGCAGAGACACGTCCAACCCCTCCGCAGCGTCGAGGCCCGAGAACGCAGCGCTCGCCTTCTCCGGGTGCATGCGCTCCAACGGAGTGAGCCACTACCCCGACCCCAACGGCAGCGGACAGCTCGTCAAGGAGAGTCCGCAACAGCTCGGGGTCAGCAGCTCCCAGTTCCAGTCGGCTCAGAGTGCCTGTCGGCACCTGCTCCCGAACGGCGGCAGCGGACCGAACGCCGCCCAGGTGCAGGAGGTGAAAGCGCAAGCACTGAGGTTCTCCCGGTGCGTGCGCAGCCACGGCGTCCCGAACTTTCCCGACCCCGGCAGCGACGGCCGCATACCCGACCCTGCCACCCGCGGAATCGATCAGGGCTCGCCGGCGTTCCAGGCCGCGAACCAAGCCTGCCGCGCCGACCGTCCCCCGTACATGCCCTCGAACGCCGCCTACGACGCCTACGCCAACACACACGGGGGATGAGCGCCGCGGCAGCCGGGCGATCGGCCATCTCACGAAGCGTTAAGCAAGTTCTCAGCTTCGAGTGCGGGTTGTTCAGGTTGCGGTGCTCCACTAGCGGGGTGGCCCCTGACCCGGCTTACCCTGGAGGCCGCATAGGCTTGGTTCGTGGATCCGCCGGGTCGAGGTGTGGAGCCCGGCGATGGACGGGTGCTGATGGAGGAGGCTGAGGTTCGGGGCGGGCGCGTGCTGGTCGTGGACGACGATCCGGACGTCCGCGACGCCGTCGAGACGGCGCTCGAGCTGGAGGGCCACAGCGTCGCGACCGCGGGTGACGGTCTTGCGGCGTTGAAGCGGTTGGGTCAGGCGGAGTTCGACGCGGTGGTGCTGGACGTGCTGATGCCGAACCTCGACGGCTTCGAGGTCTGTCGGCGACTCCGCGCCGGCGGCAACAGGACGCCCGTGTTGATCCTGACGGCGCGCGACTCGGAGGAGGACACGATCCGCGGGCTGGATCTCGGCGCGGACGACTATCTGGTGAAGCCGTTCGCCCTCGGAGAGCTGCTGGCACGCGTGCGCGCGTTGCTGCGGCGGACGCGTCCGGCGGGCGAGGACGCGCCACTCTGGTTTGCGGGGCTCTCGCTCGACCGGCAGACACGAGAGGCCTCCCGCGGCGGACGCGCGATCGAGTTGACGCGCACGGAGTACGCGCTGCTCGAGCTGTTCATGCGCAACGCGCGTCAGGTGCTGACGCGGGCGCTGATCATGGAGCGGGTCTGGAACTACGACTTCGGACCGACGTCGAACCCGCTCGAGGTGTACATCAGCTACTTGCGGCGAAAGACAGAGGCCGGCGGGGAACCGCGGCTGATCCATACCGTGCGCGGGGTCGGCTACACGCTGCGAGAGCCGTGAGCCTGCGTACGCGCTTGACGCTCGCCGGAGGCGGCGCCGTGTTCGTCGCGCTCGCGATCGCATCGCTGGTGATCTACGTCGAGGTGCGCTCGAAGCTGCACGACCAGATCGACTTCTCGCTGATCCAGTCGGCGGACGGCGTGGCCGCGAAGTCGGACGGCCTGGCCCTGAAGTCGCACTCGAACGCGGCACGCTCGTTCGGCAAGGACGCAACCGGCCTCTTCCAGGTCATCCCGCGCGTCGATGCCGTTGCGAATGGAGGGCTGTCGGCGACCGGAGCACCGGTCGCAACGCCACAGACCGTGCCGAGACTCGACGACCCGCGCCTGCGAGGACGCACCGAAAGGGATCCTCTGTCACGACGAGTCGGTGGCGAGGGGGCTGTCGCCCCCCTATTTCAGGGACGTTCGCATGGTCACGGCGATGCGGTTGTACACGATGCGACTGCCTGCTTCGAGTGACGGCCTCGTGCGGACCCTGCGCCCGCTGACCGAGGCGAACTCGACGATCGCCCGCGTTCGCCGACTGCTGATCGGCCTGACGCTCGGCGGGGCGCTCGCGGCGGGCCTGCTCGGACTACTGGCCGCGAATGCGGTGCTCCGCCCTGTCCGTGCGCTCGCCGGTGCGGTGCGCGACGTGAGCGCCACGCGTGACCTCAACCGGCGGATCCCGGTGAGCGGCCGGGACGAGCTGGCAAGCCTCGCGGGCGACTTCAACGCGATGCTCGCAGCCCTCGACGAGTCGCAGCGCGCTCAGCAGCAGCTGATCGCGGACGCCTCGCACGAGCTGCGGACGCCGCTGACGGCGCACCGCGCGAACATCGAGCTGCTGGCGCGGTCGGACCTGCCCGCGGAACGGCGCCAGCGCGTGCTGGGCGCGGCCGTCCGCGGCATCGAGGAGCTCTCGGCGCTCGTGGGCGATCTCATCCAGGCCGCCCGCGACGGCAGGTCCGTCGACGCACGCGATCCGCTTGCGCTGGACCAGCTCGTCGGCGGCAGAGATCGAGCGAGCGCGCCATAGGGCGTCGGGGCTGCGCTTCGAGAGCCGGCTGGAGCCCTACCGGCTGGTCGGCGCCCGCTCGCGTCTGGAGCGCGCTGTCGACAATGTTCTTGATAACGCGATCAAGTGGAGCCCGCCCGGCGGCACGGTCGACATCCGGCTCGACGGCGGAACGTTACGGGTCCGCGACCACGGCCCCGGCATCGCCGAGGACGACCTGCCGCACGTCTTCGACCGCTTCTACCGGGCCGCGTCCGCTCGCGCCCTGCCCGGCTCGGGGCTCGGGCTCGCGATCGTCAAGCAGACCGTTGACGACCACGGCGGCACCGTCACCGTCGCGAATGCCGACGGTGGCGGCGTGCTCGTCACCATCGACTTCGAACCGGAGAACGAAGCTTCGGCTTCTTAAGGAAGCTCTCAGCAACCTCTCAGCCTCAGCGCCGGCACGTTCAGGTTGCAGTGGTGAGCTTCATCTGTTCTCGACTGAAAGGAACCGACCATGGTGCGTTGCCACCATCCGCTCGTCGTTGCTTCGATCGTTGCGGTCGCTGCGTTCTCGCTACTCGCGGCCGGCTGTGGCGGCGCGGGCTCTGCGGGGGTCGCGAGTGTCGCTTCCTCCACGACCGCCGGCGCGTCGACGGCACAGAACGGAGTGCTCGCCTTCGCTCGCTGCGTGCGCTCCCACGGGGTTCCGGCATTCCCCGACCCCGACAGCACCGGACAGATTCCAAAGCTCCAGGTCATAAACGCACGCAAGAGCAACCCTTCCCGGTTCGACGCGGCCAACAATGCCTGCAGCCAACTGCTCCCGAACGGCGGCAACGGGCCGACGATCACCGCTGCCGATCGCACCGACTACCTCAAGGCCGCGGCCTGCATGCGCTCGCACGGCTTTTCCGGTTTCCCCGACCCGACGTTCCCGAACGACAACGTCACGGTCGACATCCCGTCGAGCATCGACCAGGACTCTTCCGAGTTCAAGAGCGCGGCGACAACTTGCACCAAGCTGATACCGGCGGGTCTGCCGTACAGCAAACCCAGCGGCTCGTGAGCGGACCAAGCGACTCCGTGACACGAAGGCTTTCATCGACTTTTCATCGCCGGCCCCTTCGGCTGTTATCGGGCCGAGCGATCATCGACGGCGTGAACGTCGGCCAGTGCGTGCGGGCGCGCGAGGAGGGGTGGGCGTGATCCGCGACGGTGCCGCCGCTGTCGGAGGTCGCCTCCAACATTCGCCTCGCCGGCTGGCGGCGGTGACTGCGGTCCTCTTGCTCACTATCGGTGTGCTGGTCGCCGTCGTCGATCCGTTCGCGGGCAAGGCGTCCGGGGGTAGCGGTGTCGTCGACAACGGCACACCGACTGGACTGGTGACGGTGATGCGCCGTTCGCTCACGTCCGAGACCGAGGTGAGTGGCACGCTTGGCTATGCCGGCTCGTGGTCGGTCGCGGTCCCCGCCGGAACCTCCGCGACCGACCTGCAGCAGGCCACCCAGCAGGAGACCTCCGCGCAGGCTTCCTATGGGGTCGCGCGGACGACCGCCTCCGCTGACGAGCAGACGCTCGCGGCTGCCGGCGCCGGCTTGCAGGCTGCGCGGTTGAAGGAGGCCGGCGACTGTGCCGGAGCGAACGCCGCGGCGAGCGCTGGGAATGCCGGCGGGGGCGGCGGCGACGGGAGTGCCCCTTCGTCGGCCGGATCGACCGGAGGCAATCCGAGCGCCGGCTCCGGAGCCGGTGCCAGTTCCGGTTCCTGTGCGAGCTCGATGCAGACTGCCACGGCCGATCAGGCCACTGTGACGACCGCGCAGCAGAAGGTTGCTACCGACGGGGCACAACTGGCGGGCGCTCGCGGCGCCCTAGCGAGCGCGCAGCAGGCCCTTGCCGCGGAGCGCTCTGCCGCATCGTCCTATGGCACCTCGGCGAGTTACACGATGCTGCCGGGCGCCGGCGAGGTGATCCGACGTGGGCAGCCGCTGTACGCGGCCAATGATTCGCCGACGCTACTGCTGTACGGCACGACGCCTGCCTGGCGCAGCTTCGCAGCAGGGATGTCGCCCGGTCGTGACGTGGCGGAGCTGAACGCGAATTTGCGGGCGCTCGGGTACGAAGCGTCTCGCGGCGGCACGTTCACGAGCGCCACCGGGCAGGCGATCGGGGCGTTGGAGCGCGCGCACGGGCTCCGGGTGACCGGCACGTTCCCACTCGGTTCGGTGGTGTTCGAGCCGGCTGCGGTGCGCGTGACCGGCGTGACGCCGACGCTTGGCCAGGCGGTCCAGCCGGGCTCGATCATGACGCTCAGCTCGACGAGGCCTGACGTGTCGATCGAGCTGGACGCGTCGCAGCAGTCTCAGGTGAAGCGCGGAGACGGGGTGTTCGTGACGCTTCCCGACAACAACACGACGCCTGGCGTCGTCAGCTCTGTCGGCAAGGTTGCAACCACTCCGCCGAGCAATCAGGGCAACAGCGGCGGTGCGCCGAGCATGCCGACCGTGGAGGTCGACGTACGACTTCTGCATCCCGCGGTTGCGGGGGCGCTCGATCAGGCGCCGGTCAGCGTCTCGATCACGACCGCCGGTGTCAGCAACGTGCTGGTCGTGCCGGTGAACGCGCTGGTCGCGCTCGCCGGCGGTGGCTACGCACTCGAGGAGGTGACCGCCGCCGGGACGCATCGGCTCGCGCCGGTGACGCCAGGGCTGTTCGACGACCAAGCGGGACTTGTGCAAGTGAGCGGCAGCGAGCTTGCCGCCGGCCAGCGAGCAGTGGTACCTGCGTCGTGACGAGCAGTGAGACGACGACTCTGGTCTCGCCGCCTGCGACGAAGCCGCTCGGTGTGCCGGTGCTGGAGCTCGATGCGGTGACGAAGAGTTACGGCATCGATCCGCCCGTGCTCGCGCTGCGCGGGGTCAGCTTCACCGTCACGGCGGGCGAGCTGGTCGCGATCGTCGGCCCCTCCGGCTCGGGCAAGTCGACGCTGCTGCACTTGATCGGCACGCTCGAGCGGCCGACGTCGGGTCGTGTCTCGATCACGGGCCTGACATCTCCCAGCTGACCGACCGCGAGCTTGCCGCGGTGCGCGCAACCCAGATCGGCTTCGTCTTCCAGCAGTTCTTCCTCGCCGAGCATTCGAGCGTCCTCGAGAACGTCGCCGACGGGCTCCTCTACGCCGGCGTTCCGGCGGGTGAGCGCCGGGCGCAGGCGGCGGACGCGCTCGCAGCAGTCGGTCTCGGCGATCGGCAGAAGGCGCGACCGACACAGCTGTCCGGCGGGGAGCGGCAGCGGGTCGCGATCGCACGAGCGCTGGTCGGCGCGCCGGCGATCGTGCTTGCCGACGAGCCGACCGGCAACCTCGACAGCGCCACCGGGGCGCAGATCATGGCCCTGATCGACAGCTGCACCGTCGCGGCGCGACGATCGTCGTGATCACGCACGAGCACGCAATCGCCGAGCGCTGCCCTCGCCGGATCCAGATCTTCGACGGCCGCATCGTCGCCGACACCCAGGGAACCAAAAGGAGACCGGTCAGCATGAACAGGCGCATCGCCGCCACGTCGGCGGCTGTGGTCGTCGTCGCGCTTGTGCTCGTCGCAGGCATCGGAGCCGGCGCTGCCGCAAGCGGTGCGTGTCCCGCGTCCAACCCGCCGGACGAGCTGGTGCTCGCCGGGGGCAGTGGCCAGACGGCGCAGCTCGGAACGCAGTTCGAAGCCAACCTGCGGGTCGCAGCTCGCAAACACGAACGGCTGCCCCGTCACCGGCAGCCTCGCCGGTATCGACGTCGACTTCGAGGCGCCCGGAAGCGGCCCGAGCGGCATCTTCGCCGGCAGCGGCTCCCACGACGCCGTCGTCGGCACCGACGCACAGGGCATCGCTGACAGCGCCCCCATTCACCGCCAACGACACCGCCGGCAGCTACACGGTCGACGCTCATTCCGACTACGGGAGTGTCGAGTTCTCTCTCACGAACACCGCGTCAGGGACTCGCCGCCGCGATCACCGGCACGAACGGCGCCAACCAGCATGCGACAGTCAACGGCCGGTACGCACAACCGCTACAAGCACGCGTCACCGACGCCGACGGCAACTCGGTACAAGGCGCCACCGTCAGCTTCTCGATCGTTCCCGGCTCGACCGGCGCAAGCGCAAGCTTCCTCGGCGGCCCACAAACCGGCGCGACGACCGACTCGAACGGACTGGCAACCTCGCCGCCGCTCGTCGCCAACGCCATCCCCGGCCACTTCACCGTCGTTCGCCTCTACGGACGGCCTCTCCAGCGTCACGACTTACGCGCTCGACAACCACGCCGCCGCCGAGACACTCACTGCCGCGACGCGAAACGCCCAGCGCGCGACGATCGACAGCCGCTACCCCAAGCCGCTGACGGCGCGGCTGCTCGACTCGAGCGGGCAGCCGATCGAAGGCGCATCGGTCACCTTCACACTCGGCTCGCAAGGCAACGCCGGCCCCGCCGGTGCAGCCGCACCCGGCGCGACCTTCGTCGGCGGCGACGAGCGAGTCGACCTGTCCTCACCGACGCCGAGGGCATCGCGACGTCACCTCGATTCACCGGCAACGGCGTGCCAGGCGCATTCAGCGCCACCGCCGTCTCGCCCGGTGTTGAAACGCCGCTGTCGTTTGCGCTTCGCAACCTTCCCGCCAAGCTCGTCCTCAGCAGACACAACGCAAACGCGACCGTCGCCACCGGCTACGGTCAACGGCTCATCGCGACGGTTCGTGACGCGCGCAAGAAACCGATCGAGGGTGTCAGCGTCACCTTCACCATTTCATCCTCGGGCAGCGGCGCCGGCGCGACCTTCCCGGATGGAAGCAAGCAGGCAATCGACCAGACCGACGCGAGGGGTGCGGCGGCGTCGCCGCCTCTCCTGGCAAACACAACCGCCGGCAGCTTCACCGCCACGGCAGCGATCAGCGGCACCGCCAGTCTCGCCAGCTCGACGCTCCGAAACCTTGCCGGCCGACCGGCCGCCGTCACCGCCGGTGTCGCCTCGGGCGAGTCAACTCCGCTCACGCAGCAGTTCCCGGTCCCGCTCGTCGTCACCGTCAGCGACCGCTACGGCAACCCCGTCGCGCGGGCGACCGTCGCGTTCGTCGCCCCGGGCCGAGGCGCAAGCGGCTACTTCGCCGTTCGGCGCAGGCGCGGTGCGCGCGTCGTCCACGTCGAGACGAACACAAACGGAATCGCCGTCGCTCCACCCTTCATCGCGAACGACACCACCGGGGGCTACATCGTCAGAGCCACCGTCAAAGGCGGCACCGCCCGCGCTTCCTTCGCGCTTGTCAACACCCGAGGCGAATGACCACACTCGACTCGCCGCGCCTCGGCTTCACCGACCTCGCCCGCATCGCGAGCGTCGGCATTCGCACGCGCCGCGTCCGCGCCGCCCTGTCCGCGCTCGGCATCGCGATCGGCGTCGCCGCGATCGTCGCCGTCCTCGGCCTCTCCGCCTCGTCACAAGCGGGCCTGCTCGCCGAGATCGACAAGCTCGGAACCAACCTGCTCACCGTCACCAACGGCCAGACCCTGTTCGGGCAGACCGCCGAGCTCCCGGTCGCCGCCCCGGGGATGATCGCCCGAATCGGCCCGGTCCAGCAGGTGCAAGTACACCGGCTCCACCAACGCCAACGTCTACCGAGCCCGCTCATCCCGGCCGTCAACACGAACGCCCTCTCCGTCCAGGCCGCAAGCCTCGACCTGCCGCGCGACGGTCGGCACGACGCTCGCCACGGGCAGCTATTTGAATGCGGCCACCGCCCGCGAGCCCGTCGCAGTCCTCGGCGCCCAAGCCGCACAACGGCTCGGTATCGACCGCCTGTACCAAGGCGAACGCGTTCTGGCTCGGCGGCATGTGGTTCTACCTTGCCGGCATCCTCGACCCCGCCGTCCTCGCCCCCGAAATCGACGATTCCGTCCTCGTCGGCTTCCCCGCCGCCGAGAAGTACCTCGGCCTCGACGGCCACCCGACCACGATCTACGTCCGCACCGTCACCAGCCAAACCGCCGCCGTTCAATCCATCCTTGGTGCCACCGCCAACCCCGAATCCCCGAATGAAGTCGACGTCAGCCAACCCTCTGCCGCGCTCACCGCACGCGCCGAAGCGCAGGGCGCTCTCAACGGGCTCTTCCTCGGGCTCGGCGCCGTCTCCCTGCTTGTCGGCGCCGTCGGCGTCGCGAACATCATGCTCATCGGCGTGCTCGAGCGGCGCTCCGAGATCGGCCTGCGCCGCTCGCTCGGCGCGACCAGAGGCCAGATCCGAACACAGTTCCTTGCCGAGGCCATCCTGCTCGCCCTGCTCGGAGGAGCGGCCGGTGTCGCAGCCGGAGTGATCTCGACGGTTGTCTACGCGTCGACCAAACACTGGACCGCGGTCGTTCCCGTCAGCGCATGGGCAGGCGGTCTCACCGCGGCCATCCTCATCGGCGCGATCGCCGGACTCCTTCCCGCGATCCGTGCCGCACGGCTCTCACCGACCGAAGCCCTCCGAACCGTCTGAGGCGATTCCGCGCGGCTATGTCGGTCGTTGCTGCTGCATGACCTCGACGAGCTGCGCCAGCGTCTCGGTGGCGGTGGCGAGCGCCTCGACCTGCTCGTCTGCGATCTCGGCGAGGTACCCGCCGAGAACAGCGCGAATCCTTCCGCGGTAATCCTCGAGCGCGACTTTCCCGTTCTCGGTCAAGTTGACGTGGACGACGCGTCCGTCGCCGGACAGGCGTGTCCGCGTCACCAGTTCTTTCTCTTCGAGTTGCGTGATCAGGATCGTGATCGTTGGCTGCGCCAAGCTCTCGAGCTCGGCGAGCTCGGTGATCCGCCGCGAGCCGCCGTCGAGAGTCTTCAGCAGACCCACCTCGGTTCGCGAGAGCTCGCCGCCGAGCTGTCTGACGAGCAACCGGGTGAGCAGCGCGGCCCGCCCGAGCAGCTCGCGCGAGACGTAGTCGATCTGCTCCGAGCGGGCGGGAATCGTGCGCGCCTTCATATTGTCAGACTATATTGTTTAACTATACTTTCCAAGCAGCAACACCGATCTAGGAGGCGTCATGTTTCACAACATCCTGGTCGCGGTCGACGGCGCGCCGGACGCCGAGCAAGCGCTGACGGAGGCGATCGACCTCGCCCAAAGCGAGCACACGCGCCTGACGTTGATCACCGCAGTGGCTCAGGTCCCGGCGACCGCGTACGGCGTGGCCGCCGCGCCGGTTGCGCAGCTGTTCGAAGACGCTCGTATGGAGGCCGAAGCGATCCTCCGACGCGCTCGCGAACGCATCCCCGACGGCATAGCCGTGACCACGGTGCTGAGCGAACAGCCGATCCGAGCCACGCTGATGCGTCAGATCGCAGACGGCCACCACGATCTGGTCGTGATGGGCTCCCGCGGCCGCGGTGCCGTTCGGGCCGCGCTGCTCGGCAGCGTGAGCCACTACGTCCTGCACCACAGCCCCGTCCCGGTGCTCATCGTCCACGCCGATCGTTCGCGGGAGGCGCGGAGCCCCGAACTCACAGCGGTCGTCGCCTGACTACGCACCTTCCTCGCTCAGGCGACGGCGCTTGCGGGGGACGGTTCGAGCTCGTTGCGCCGCACGATCACGAGGGTTGCGACGAGGCTCGCGACGGCGAACGCGGCCGCCACGTAGAACGCAAGCTGGTAGCCCGCCGTGTTCGCCACGGCCCGCGAGGCGCCAGAGGCGAGCTCGTGGTTCGCGCGGCTGATCGCGACCGTGGTCAGGATCGCGACGCCGAGCGCGCCGCCGATCTGCTGGCTCGTGTTGATGAGACCCGATGCGAGCCCCGCCTCTTGTGGCTCGATCCCTGCGAGCGCCGCGATCGAGATCGGCACGAATGAGAAGCCGAGGCCGACGCCGACCGTGATGAAGCCCGGGAAGAGATCCGAGAAGTAGGAGCCGTTGGCCGAGATCTGGGCGAACAGGAGGAGCCCGATCGTGAGCGTGATCATCCCGATCGTCAGGACCGGCTTTACACCGAGCCTCGTGACGAGGGCCTGGGATACGCCGGAGGCGACCACCGCCGTCAGCGCGACAGCGAGGTACGCGACGCCGGTCTGGAGCGCCGAGAAACCGAGCACCTCCTGCATGTAGAGCGAGAGCAGGAAGAACATCCCGAAGACCATCGTCCCGAGCCCGAAGCCGATGATGTTCGCCCCGGTCGGCGTTCGCCGGCGGAAGAACCCGAGCGGGAGCAGCGGGTGCGAGACGCGCGACTCGATCAGGATGAAGGCGGCCATGAGCGCTGCCGAGACGAGCAACAGGACGATCGTCTGCGTCGAGCCCCAACCCTTGGTGCTCGCCTGGGTCAGGGCGTAGACCAGCACCATCAGGCTCGCGGTGACGGCGAACGCGCCGCCGGCGTCGAACGAGCGCGCAATCCCCTCCGCGCGGCTCTCCCGGACGAAGCGGCGCACGAGGAAGAGCGTCAGCACGCCGATCGGCACGTTGACGAAGAAGATCCACTGCCAGCCCGCGAACTCGGTGAGGACGCCGCCGAGAAGCACGCCGATCGCCGCGCCTGAGCCGGCGATGCCACCGAGGATGCCGAGTGCGGTGTTGCGCTCCTTGCCCTCCTCGAACGTCACGGTGACGATCGAGAACACGGACGGCGAAAGGATCGCCCCGGCCGCGCCCTGAACCGCGCGGAACGCGATCAGCATCCCCGACGACGTCGCGAGCCCGCACAGCAGCGAGAACAGCGCGAAGAGGCCGAGGCCGGCCATGAAGAGGCGCCGCCGGCCGAGAATGTCACCGGCGCGCCCGCCGAGCAAGAGCAAGCCGCCGAACGTCAGTCCGTAGGCACTGATCACCCACTGGAGGTTCTCGGGAGAGAAGTTGAGGTCCTTCTGGATCGACGGCAGTGCGACGTTCACGATCGAGACGTCGAGCACGACCATCAGGTACGCGACGCCCAGGACTGCGAGCGCCTTCCAGCGGCGCGGGTCGGGACCGGTCACTGCTTGCTCCCCCTCCATCAGTATCTGCCTTATACCCGACCGAAAAAACCGATGTGTCGAGTGAATCGAGTGTGGGCGGCGGCTGCATCGCCGCCCACACTCGTGATTTGCGTCAGCGGCCGAGGCGCTGCGCCTGGGCGACCACCGCCTCGCAGCTGTTCAGGAGGCCGTTGGCGTTCGGCATCGAGGCGCCTGAGAACTCGGACGCGTCGAGCGCCTTCTTGATCCGCTCCGCCTGAACATCGCGGTTCTGCTCCAGGCCGGCCAGCTGCTGCTCGGTGTTCAGGTACGTCTGGTCGCCGGGGCTCGTGCTCTCGAGTGCGCGGGTCGACGCCTGCAGCGTCGACGTGCCGACAATGCCGACGCTCGAGTTGAGCTGCTTGTAGCACTGGCCGACCGCCTCGACCTTCGAGGAACCGAGCGTCGCGCCGGGCGACGACAGGACCTCGCTGATCACGCGGCCGTCCGACTGGTAGTCGTCGTGCAGGCCGGCGAGGTAGAGGAGCGTTGGCCGGATATCGGTCTCGTCCACCCAGGTTCCGGTCGTGCCGCTGTCGGGCACGGTCGTCTGGCCGCTGTTCGGGCCGGCCGAGTTCGGACCAGCGTCGGGCGCGGAGCCGTCCACGCCGAGGTTCGCGACCCCGGGGCCGACGAGCCCGAGGAAGTTCGTGTCGATCTCGGCTGCGTAGTCGCCGTGGTTGTACGCGAACCCCGGGTTCACGCTCACGCACGGCGACGTGCAGTTCGCCGGTCCGGTGGAGAGGAAGTAGTCCGGCCGCGCGAACATGGCGAGCGTCGGCGTGCGCGCCGGGTCCGCGTTGACCATGTGCAAGATCGCTTCCTCCGTCGGGTCGGCAAGGTAGTTGGTGATCGCCTGTGTCGTCCCCGTGTACGGGTTCGCGGCCGTCAACGCGCCGACGTCCCGGTCGAAGGTGCGCACGACCGGTGAGGACGGTGACGGGTTGCCGTTCAGGTAGAACTCCGGCGCGCTGTCGGCCTCGACCATGAACGGCGTCGTGTTGTTCCGCTGTGTCGCCAGCAGGCCGGTGAGGTTGCCCGCCAGCTCGCCGAAGCTGCCGGGCGGGTAGGTGCAGGCGTCGGGTCACGTCGTCCGCTACCTCGCCGTCGCAGTTCGCCGGTGTCGGCTGGATCGCCCGGCCCACGTTCGCTCCCGCTTCGTGGTCGCCCTCGTCGGAGCTGACGACGAAGAGCGTGTTCGCCGGCGTGATGCCGTCGGCCTCGAGACGCTGGAAGAAGGTCCCGAAGGCCTGGTTGTAGTACTGCGCCTGGGCGATGTAGCAGGCCGAGCCGCTGCCGAGCGCCGCCGGCGCGCCGATGCACGCCGTCACACCCGGGATGTGCTCGTTCCCGTGAATGTCCGAGATATACGCGTACGTCACCGGAACGCCCGCCTCCTGCATGTCGGCGACATAGGCCAGGCTCTGGGACGCGTTGATCGTGCTGAACCCGGGGAAGCCCGGGTGGTTCGTCAGGAACGCTCCGTTGAGCTGGTTGCCGTTCTCGTCGACGAGGTTGCCCGCGGCGTTGGTGACCTGGAAGCCGTTGTGCGACACGTTGGGGGTTCCGGCTCCGATCTGCGGCGCGACGTAGCGGTGGCCGAAGAGCGCGTCGAAGCCGTTGTATCCGCCCGGCTCGTCGGGCAGGGAATCGGTGACGGCCGTCGGCGACGGGCTGTTCTGGCCGAACTTCACGCCCTGCGCCGTCGTGCAGACGCCGCTGCCCGACGCGCAGTGCACCGCCACGCCGACGTAGTCCGCGGTTTCCGCGTCCTTGAAGGTGTCGGGGTCGGCGGCGAGCTGTTGCGCCTCAGGCGAGTCGGCGCCGAAGACCTTCGGGATGTCGACCGCCGTGTTCTCGAGCTCGATGTTCGCCGTGCCGACCGCGCCGACGTCGCACCCGGCTCGCGTGAACGGCACCCACGGGGCGGGCGTCGTCGTGTTCGGCTTCGGAGCCGGGCTCGTCGTCGCCGGCGGCGTCGGCGAGTAGACCATCGACGGATTGGTGTCGTGGCCCGGGCTCGGCGTGCTCGCCGTGTTGAAGATCGGGTCGGTCCAGTAGGCGAACGAGCTAGCCGGATCCGAAGTCCCGTCCGGGTTGAACGTCCGGAAGCCGTTCGAGATCGGCATCCCCTGGCGGTCGCCGTAAAGACCGGTCAGCGTTGTCAGGATGTCGTCCGCCGTATGCGCGATCAACGGCGTGTGGTTGTTCGAGAGCATCGTTCCGTTGCCCTCGATGAAGTTGAGCAGGTTCGGCATCATCTGCAGGTCCGACGGGACGTTCGGGTTGTCCCGGAAGAAATGCACGTTGTCGAACGTGAGCTCGATCACGTGCTTGACCCCGTTGCCGAGCTGGCACGAGGTGGACGAAGCACTGGATTTCGTCCCGCCGTGACGGGTTGCCGTCGCGCCCGCACCCACGGCCACGACGGCCGCGAGCAGTGCAGCGCCCGCGACGATCGCGCCGATCTTCGAGACCTGTCGCCGGCCTCGACCGTTTCGCCTGCGCCTGTCGAACGAGTCCATCGGCTGCATTCGATCCTCCCCTTTCGTCGCTCTGGAAACGAGATGCTTGCCGCATGGCGATTCTTCCAAACCGCCTCCGCGCCGGGCGTCGCCAACGAACCGTCAGCGTAACATCACCGCGGCGCGAGTTCCAGTTGCACCTCAGGCCGATTCACTAATCGGCGCTAGAGACTCAACCGCATACGTGACGGTAGGGACGCTCGGGCACGACGTCGTGCCATTCCGCGCGGGTCAGGTTCCGGTGGGCGATCTGGCACGCCTGCCGGGCCCATGCGTTCGGATCGACGTCCCAGACTATCCCGATGCCCGACCAGAACACAGCGATCACGCGCTTGCCGTCCGGGAAGAACGTCCCCCAGCCACCGACGTTTGCTCCCGGCAGAGGCGAGCCGACGAGCTTGCCGGACGCGAGGTCCCAGAGCCTGAACTGACCATCGGTGCTCGTCGTCACGACCTGCGCGCCGCTCGGGGAGTAGGTGACGCTGAGCACGTCCCCGTTCTGCCCGCCGAGCGTCCGCCCGACGTGCTGGCCAGTAGCGCCGTCCCAGAACTCGACGTCGCCGCGGAAGTCTCCGGTCGCGATCGTCCGGCCGTCGGGCGAGAAGCGAATCGACTGGAGGCCGCCGCGATGGTGGATCACTCTGGCGAGCCTGTGGCGGGCGAGGTTCCAGATCGGGAGGTCGCCGCTCAGCGAGGCCGCCGCAACCAGCTTCCCGTTCGAGCTGAAGTCGAGGTCCTGGAGCGAGCCTTTCACGTGCACGTGCGCGATTCGCCTTCCCGTGCGCAGGTCGTACAGCCGGAGGCCGCCGTCGATGCCGGCCGTACCGAGCGTCCGGTCGTTCGGCGAGAAGTTGACGCCCGCGTTTCCCCCCGTCCCGGTTCTGGTGAACTCCCGCACGATCCGCCGGGTTGCGACGTCCCAGACGACGGTCTTCCGGTCGCCTGTCCCCGCGACGAGACGCCCGTCGTGGCTCCACGCGAGGGAATCGAGGACGCCGCACGGGCCGCGGAGCTCGCCGAGCACGGTCAGGTCGCGCGCCCGCCACAGCGTCACCCGGTCCGGCCCCGGAGTGGTGACGAAGCGCGAGCTGTCGGGGCTCACCGCGACCGCGCCGGCTCCCGATGCCGGCTCGTGCGCACCCATGCCCGACTCGGGGACCGGGTCGAATCGGAACGGCCGCCCGAGGCGCCGCGCGCCGTGCACGTCCCAGAGAAGAATGCTTCCGTCCTTGGAGGCCGAGTAGAGCGTCTTGCCGTCCGGGCTGAAGACCACCCCGCGCGCAGCGCCGGCGTGCCCCTTGAACGTCTCGCGCAGACTCGCCGTCGGCACGTCCCAGACGTCGACCGTCCCGTCGTCCGACGCCGTCGCGAGCACCTTCCCGCTTGCGTCGAACGCGAGCGCGACCACCCGGCCGCTCGCGCGTCCGAGCGTACGCACCTTTCGGGACTCGAGCGACAGGAGCCTGACGCTGCCGTCGTTCTGCCCGAAGGCGGCGGCCGTTCCTCCGGGCGCGAGAGCCGCGGCGCCCGCAAGGTGAAACGTCGCGAGCCGCGCGAATGTGTGCGGGTCGAGGAGATACGAGGTCTCCTCGCCGCTCGTAACGAGCAACGCGCGGCCGCCCTGCGCGAAACCGATGAGCCGTCCGCCGGCGATCGGCCGCGAGTGCTGCCTCGGAACTCCATCCGAGGCGTCCCGTGCGACCAGCCGCTCCGCAGGTGGTGAGTGGCGCCCGGAGACTGCCTCCCCGGTCACGAGCGTCTGCCCGTCCGGGGAGAACGCCACGTCCGCCGTCGCCGCCGTCGCATGGTCGGTCAGAAAGGACGACGAGCTGTCGGTACGGGTGTCGACGAGTGAGAGCGTCGCGTGGAGCCCGTCGCTGTCGCCGACCGCGAGCAGATGGCCGTCGGGGCTGAAGGCGAGCGCCCTGACCGGGCGCACGATCGCGCCGAAGTAGATGAGCTGGCCGACCGACTGAACGCGCGGACCGACCTCCCGGAGCGATCGCGTGTCGAAGACGGTGACGCTTCCGTCGTCGCTGCGCTCTGCTAGCAGACGCCCGTTGTGGCTGAGTGCGTCGTCGAGGACCTGTGTGCCGCCGCCGCGCAGGACCGCGATCGCCGCAGGGCTCCGCAACAGCGTCGCCAGGAGATTGCTCCGCGTCGCGGCGTCGTCGTCGAGCGCGACACCCTCGCGGGCGAGCAGCAGGGCGCGGTCGATCCGCGGCTCGGCGAGTGCCTGTGCACCCAGCCGCTCCGCGGTCGCCGCGGTGGCCTGGCGCTTCGCCGAGTCGCGCGCCACGAGCGCAATTGCCCCCGCGGCGAGCGCGACGCCGAGGAGGGCCAGCGTCGCTGCGAGCGCCACCCGCAGGCGTCGGTTCGCGCGAGCGAACGCCGTGCGGCTCTCCTTGAGGAAGTCGCGCTCGACCCTGTTCAGCCCGGCGGCATCGCCGCCCGCGTCGGCCCACTCGAGGGTCGCCGCCAGGCGGGCGCCGCGGAAGAGCTCGCTTGGCTCCCGGCCGGCTTCTTCCCACTCCGTCGCCGCCTGCGTCAGGTGCCGATGCAGGCGGCGACCCTGCGCATCCTCCTCCACCCAGCGCGCGAGCCGCTCCCACCGCTCGAGCAGTGCCTCATGCGTGAGCTCGACCGTTGCCTCGCCGGCGACGAGTAGCCGCTGCTCGACGAGCCTCCCGAGTACGCGCGCCACGCGCTCGTTCTCATCGGCGTCGAGCTCGGCGCGCGTCGCTCGGCGGCGGGTGAGCGCCTCGCCGTCCCCGCCCGCGACGAGCCGGAGCAGAATCCGGCGAGCGACGATCTGATCGCCGGCCTCGAGCGCCTGAAAGGCCGCCTCGGCGTGCCTGCCCACGGCGCCGCGGACGCCGTCCGTCCGTTCGTAGGCGCCTGCGGTGAGCGTCCGTCCGTCGCGCTCCCGCCAGAGATCGAGCAGCGCGGTCTCGAGCAGGGAAAGGCCGCCGGGCTCGCCTGCGACGTCGTCGACGAGCGAGTCGGCGAGCGCCGGCTCGACCCCCAGGCCGACGTGTTCGGCGGGCCCCTCGATCGCGCGGCGAAGCTCCGCCCGGCTCATCGGCCCGAGCAGGGCGTGGTTCGGGCCCACAAGATCTGCGAGCTCCGCGTAGGACGCGAGGTGGCCGAAGAAGTCCGCGCGCAGCGCGAGCAGGACGAGCGCGTGCCGTTCCGGGTCCCAGGCCGCCTCCACTAAAGCGCCGACAAAGGCACGACGCTCGCCCTCGGTGATCGACGAGGCGAACAGCTCCTCGAACTGGTCGACGGCGACCACGAGCCGCTCGCCCGGGACGACGCGATCCAGCTGGTCGACGAGCTCGGCGGCTGAACGCTCACCGGGGCGGATGACGACGGCGGGCCCGGCGAGCGCCGGAAGGAGGCCCGCCCGCAGCAGGGACGACTTGCCGCTGCCGGAAGGCCCGACGAGCGCAAACAGCGGCGCGTCCACAAGTCGCGCGACGAGCTCGGCGACGAGCCGCTCGCGTCCGCAGAAGAACTCCGCGTCCTCGGTCTCGAACGGTGCCAACCCCTTGTACGGGCAGACGTCGCGAAGCCGGCCGCTCGCACGTGCATGGTCGTCGTCCTTCGGTCGCAGGGCCGGGTCCTGGACGAGGATCGCGTGCTCGAGCTTCTGCAGCTCGACACCCGGCTCGAGCCCGAGCTCGTCATGCAGGAGCGAGCGGGTTCGACGGTAGACGTCGAGGCCCTCGGCCTGCCGGCCCGACCGGTAGAGCGCGAGCATGAGTTGGGCGCGGAACCGTTCGCGGTAGGGATGTTCCCCGGCGAGTCCCTCCAGCTCCGGGACGAGCGCGAGCTGGCGACCGAGTGCGAGCTCCGCGTCGATTCGTTCCTCGACCGCCGCGAGGAGCAGCTCCTCGAGTCGCTCGACCTCGATCCGTGCGAACGGCTCGAGCTCAAGGTCGGCGAGCGGCCGCCCTTCCCAAAGGCCCTCCGCGGCGCGCAGAGCGTCGACGGCCGCGGCCGCGTCGCCGGCTGCGAGCGATACCCGCCCGGCCGCGACGAACTGCTCGAAGCGTTCGAGGTCGAGCTCGCCGCGCTCGACGCGGAGCAAGTAGCCGGGCGCACGCGCAACGAGCCGCGGCTCGTCCGCGCCGGCAGGTGCGAGCACTTTGCGCAGGCGCGAGACGTGATTGCGCAACGCGTGGTCTGCGGAGGCCAGGCTCTGCTCCGCGAAGAGCTCCTCGATCAACCGTTCGCGTGAGACCACGCGGTTCGCGCTCAGGAGCAAGAGGGCGAGCAGCGCACGCTGCTTCGGCCCGCCCACCGGGACGGGGCTGCCTTCGACCCGCACGGAGAGAGGGCCGAGGATCCGGAATTCGAGCCTGCCGACTGGCATGGCGCCGCCATCCTCCTCCTCCGGGCTCTGCGATTCCAGGGGGCGGGACACCGTTGGGACAACCTTGGGACACGCTGGCGGGACGATCGCGCCGAATGCTCTACACGGCCAAGTGCTTCTGGCCCGGCGTGACGGAGGACGAGCTCCGTCTCGCCGTCGCGCGGGCCGGGGGCGATACCGAGGGACGGCCGCCGACGGTTTTCCGGGGGGCGCTCTACCTCCCGGGCGACGAGCTCGTGCTCTGCCTGTTCGACTCCGCGTCGCGTGCGTCGGTGAAGCGCGCCAGCGAGCGGGCCGGCATGCCGTGCGAGCGCGTCATCGACACCGTCTGGGTCGGCCCGAAGGCGAGAGGAGACGAACCATGACCATCGGCAGAAACACAGCGACGCGATCGTTGCTGATCGCCGCGATCGTCGCGGTCCTGCTCGGCGCTGCCGCCCGCCCGGCATCCGCTGCGACGTTGTGCGTCGCTCAACGGGCGGGATGCTTCCCGCAGATCCAGCCGGCGGTGAACGCCGCGCACGACGGCGACACGATCACGATCGCTGCGGGCACCTTCTCCGGCGGGATCACGATCGACAAGAGCGTGCGCGTGTTGGGCGCGGGCTCGAACAGGACGACCATCGAGGGCGGCGGTCCGGTGGTCACCATCTTTCGCGCAACCGTCCCCACCGCACTGAGTGTGTCGATCGACGGTGTCACGATCACCGGCGGGGTCAACAACACACAACCCGACCCGGAAGTGACGTTCGGGGGCGGCGTCCTGATCCCGACCTCTCAGCTCGACCAGCCGCCGTTCAACGGCACTGGCGCGACCGTGTCGATCTCGAACAGCACGATCACCGGCAACACGGTGATGTCGAACTCGTCCATCCCGGCGGGCGCCTTCTGCTCCGACCGCGCGTGCGGTTTCAACACCGGCGGCGGGATCGACAACGGCGGCGTGCTCACGCTTACCAACACGCGCGTTACGAACAACACCGCCGGCTCGACCTCGACACTGGCGACGGCGGCGAGCGACGCCGGCTCTGGCGGCATCGACAACCGCTTCGCCAGCACGCTGGTGCTGCGCAACAGCGTCGTCAGCGGCAACCACGCCGTCGCGAACAACGCGATCGCGAACAGCGCCGACTCCGGTGGGATTGGCAATCTTGGCGCGCTCGACATCGAGAACAGCGTGGTCAACGACAACACCGTCCAGTACACCGGCTCGATGGACTTCGACGATCAAGCGGCGCTGGCCGGCGGCATCAAGCTCGACCAGTGCTGCAACGTCCCGCATCCGACCGTGACCATCCGTAACACGCAGATCAGCGGCAACCACGTCACGGCTGTCAACACGAATCCGAACTCGACACCCGCGGGGTTCGCTGGAGGGATTGGGGCGTTCGCGCCCGCGCTGCTCGACCACGTCTTGTTGACCGACAACACGGTGCAGGTCACCGGAGCCGGCTTTGCAGGGGGCGACGGCGGCGGCATGGAGGTCGACGCTCCGATGACTGTCAGCAACAGCCTCGTCGCCCGCAATTCCGTCGTTGCGACCGGGCCGAGTGGCGCCATCGCCTTCGGCGGCGGGATCGCGATGTTCGGCGGTGACCTCACGCTCGACCACACTGTCGTCGTCGGCAACTCGGCATCGGCGAGCGGGCTGCCGCGCCGCTCCCGTTCGGAGGCGTCTCGAGCGCTTTCGGTGGCGGGGTCTCGAACGGCGGCCCGGGCATCCCGTCGGCGACGCTGACGGTGAGCGACAGCGTCATCAGCGCGAACCGTCTCAGCGGGAGCGCCGGCTTCCTCGTGAACGGCGGCGGCGTCTTCACCACCTCGGGCATCGCGCGCACTCGCACGCTGATCGCCGGCAACAAGCCGGACGACTGCTCCGGGTGCTGAGCCAACGAGAGGGAAGTCATGAGATCGTTTCACTCCTCGTCTTCGCCGTCACCGTCGCCCTAGCGACCGCGACGGCCGGCGAATCTGCGCCGAAAGGCAGTCTCTGCGTCGGCGGCCCGCACTGCTACTCGACCGTGCAGGCGGCGGTCGACGCGGCGAGCGACGGCGACACGATCCGCGTCGGCCCGGGCACCTTCACGGGCGGGGTGACGATCACGAAAAGCCTCACGCTCGCCGGCGTCAACGCTCACGCATCGAAGATCTCGGGCGGTGGACCGGTCGTGACGATCGGATCGACGACGAGCGTGCCGACGGTCACGCTCACGAACCTGACGATCAGCGGCGGCCTGACGACCTCGAATCCCCATGCCCCTGAATGCGGACTGGACGTGCCTGTGTGCGGGCCCGGCTACGCCGAAGCGACAGCGATCGGCGGCGGCATCGAGACATTCGCCGGGACGACGGTGACGCTCTCGCACAGCATCGTCACCGGCAACCGGGCGACGCCGGCCCTGACGACGAACAGCGTCAAGGCGACGTGCGCGAACGGGCCTTGTCCCGCAGCCTTCGGCGACGCGGGCGGCATCGACGTCTGGGGCACGATGACGCTGATCGACTCGACGGTCAGTGACAATCATGCGTCCGCGCCGGCGCAGTCGAACGGCGGCGGGATCGCGGTCCACTCGGGGCGTCACTCTCGCTGCAGGGGTCGCGCGTCGTCGGCAATTCCGCCGCGGCCACGGCACCGGCCGGACGCTTCGTCTCGGGCGGCGGGATCTTCGTCAACGGCGATGCGACCCTGACCATGGACGACAGCTCTGTCGACGGCAACTCGGCTCTGCTGGCCAACTCGCTGGCCACCCCGTATCCGATCCAGGACGGAAACCCTGACTCCTCGAACTCGATCGGCGGCGGGATCTTCCTCAACGACGGCTCGACGGCCACGATCCGCAACTCGACGCTCAACGGCAATACCGTGTCCGTCAACACGCCGTCCAACCAGTCGTTCGGCGCCGACGCGGCGCTGTGCGCGTGCGGCGGCGTTCCCTCACCGTGGCCAACGCCCAGGTCGACGGCAACAAGCTGCTCGTCACCGCACTGGCGAACGACTACGGCCCCAACGGCCCGGCGATCTTCGAAGCGGACGGGGACGGCACGAACATCACGAACACACACATCGACGGCAACACGGGCGCGGTGACGACGAGCGGCGACAGCGGAGGGCTCATCGGGGCGGTCGCCTTCTTCCCGGGCGGCGACGTTCCGACGCTGCTCACGAACAGCTCGATCAGCAACAACACGATGACCGCGAACGCCCCGAACGGCGCGGCCGAAGTCGACGGGGCCGGGCTGTTCAACAACGGTCCACTGGTGGTCGACAGCTCGACGATCAGCGGCAATCGCGGTATCGCAACGGGCGGAGCGCCGTCGGCACGGGCGGCGGTATCGCCAACGGCCTCTTCGGCGGGCCTGCACCGCTGACCATGCAGAACAGCCGCGTGACGAACAACGTCCTCTCCGGCTCCACCGGAGCAACGCTTTCCGGCGGAGGGATCTACACGGTGGGTTCCCGGTCACGCTGACGAACACGGTCGTCGCGCACAACGCGCCGGACGACTGCGAGGGTTGCTGA